>NZ_VFUZ01000003.1 GCF_006658505.1 Mesorhizobium sp. B2-4-15 | reverse complement strand
CGCTGTCGCGAACGGTTTCGCCAATCGCTAGCATTGCAGAATAAGCGCCGAGGTTGCGACAGCTCCTTCTCCCCGTCGCTATACGGGGAGAAATGTCCGGCAGGACAATGAGGGGCGGCGCTACCCCAGAATAAGTTCATCACCGTCCCGCCGGCAGCAGCCTGAAATCCGGCAGATCCCGCAGCGCCAATTCCGGACCTGCCGGCGAGTAGACGACGAACAATTGCATCGGACCATCGCCTGTGTTCAGCGTCGAATGGAACCGGCTTTCCGGCACGTAGATGGTGCAGCCAGGGCCGATTTTCGCCACCACCGGGTTGCCTTGCTCGTCCTCGACCATCTGTTCGCCATGGCCCGAGACGACGAAGATGATTTCTTCCGCGCCCGGATGGTTGTGGCGTGCGTGGCCCTTGCCCGATGGCAGGTCGACGACGCCGCCGGAAAAGCGGGTTGCGCCGTTCACCTCCGGAGCAACCGTCAGCGACAGTTTTCCCCAGTCGAAACCGAAGGCGCTGACATCCTTCGGGTAGACAAACACCTTGCTCCTGTCGGTCATAGTCTCATCCCTTCTTCTTCTTCGCGGTCTTTTCGCTTCCGAGCGTCACCGCCTTGAAATCGGCGGTCTGCCGGGCGATCGCGGCTTCCGCCGGCAGCCGCTCCATCGAACTGGCGCCATAGAAGCCGTGCAGGCCCTTGGCACGGGAGAGGATGTAGCGGGCGTCGTCCGGCATCGAGATCGGGCCGCCATGGCAAAGCAGGATGACGTCCTTGCGCACCGTGCGTGCGGCCTCGGCGATAGCGTCGATCGCGACGACGCAGTCATCGAGCGACTTGGCCGAGGTGGCGCCGATCGAGCCACCAGTGGTGACGCCCATATGGGCGACGACGATATCGGCGCCGGCCTTGGTCATGGCGCGCGCCTCGTCGGGATTGAAGACATAGGGTGTGGTGAGCAGATCGAGCTTGTGCGCCTCGGCGATCATGTCGACCTCGAGCCCGAAGCCCATGCCGGTCTCCTCGAAGCTCTGCCGCATGGTGCCGTCGAACAGGCCGATGGTCGGAAAATTCTGTACGCCGGAAAAGCCCATTGTCTTCAGCTCGGCCAACAGCAGCGGCATGATGACGAACGGATCGGTGCCGTTGACGCCGGCCAGCACCGGTGTGCGCTTGACCACCGGCAGCACCTCATAGGCCATTTCCTTGACGATCTCGTTGGCATTGCCATAGGCGAGCAGCCCGGCGGCCGAGCCGCGTCCAGCCATGCGGTAGCGGCCGGAATTGTAGATGATGATCAGGTCGATGCCGCCGGCCTCCTCGGCCTTGGCCGACAGGCCAGTGCCGGCGCCGCCGCCGACGATCGGCACGCCCTCGGCGATCATCTTGCGGAATTTCTCCAGGATATTCTTGCGCGGGATGGCGGCCATCGGGTCTCACTTCTTGGCGATGTCGAGAAAAGCCGCGACCGCGGCTTTGGCGAATTTGGGGTCGTTGATGTGCAGCGGCAGGCGCGTCACCGTGCGCGTTCCGTTCGGCATGATGGTGCGCTCGATGGCCTCGAAAAGCGCCGCATCGGCCTTCGGGTCGAAGAAGGCGCCGCCTTCGATGTCGAGCGCCGAGACGCCTTTTTCCGGAATCAGGAAGCGGATCGGACCTTCGCAACGCGCCAAGCGGCCGCCGATCCATTCGCCGATCTGGCGGCATTCCTCAACGGTAGTTCGCATCAGCGTGACGTTAGGATTGTGCTCGTAGAACAGCCGCGCGCGATGGCGCTCAGGAATTGTCGCCGGCGCCCAGAAATTGACCATGTCGAGCGCGCCGACCGAGCCGACATAGGGCAGCTCCGTGCGGACAATGGCGCCGAAGCGGTCCTCCGTTGCTGGCAACACGCCGCCGAACAGCAAATCGCAGACCTCGGTCGTGGTGATGTCGATGACGCCCGCCAGCAGGCCGCTGTCGGCCAGCTTCTCCATCGAGCGGCCGCCGGTGCCTGTAGCGTGGAAGACCATGCAGTCGTAAGTGGCGCGCAACTGCTCGGCGATGGCAGTCACGCAGGGCGTGGTGACACCGAACATGGTCAGCCCGATCGACGGCTTGCCGTCGGGTGGAGGCGCCGGCCTGGCCGCCATGCCTGCGATCGCCTGGGCCGCATTGTGCAGCACGGTGCGGGACAGCCGGTTCAGCCCGGCCATGTCTGTCACCGATGGCATCATGATGATGTCGGAAACATCGACGTAAGGGGCTGTGTCGCCGGAGGCGAGCGTCGAGACCATGATCTTGGGCAGGCCGAGCGGCAGCGCGCGCATGCCCGAGGTGATGATCGAGGTGCCACCGCCACCGCCAATGCCGACCACGGCTGATATGTCGCTTCGTGACTGGATGAAGCGGGCGAAGGCAACGCCCATGGCTGCCACCGCGGCACCTCGATCATTGCCGCCGAGCACGGCTTCGGTGCCGGCGGGATGATGGCCGGCAATTTCCTTGGCGGTGATGTCGACCGATATCGTCGCGTCGCGCGTTCCGACATCGACCCGGGAAACGGCAACGCCGCTGGCCGCGATCGTGTCGGCCAGGAAGGCGAGCTCCTCGCCCTTGGTGTCAGCGGTGCCCACGACATAGATGCGTTTCATGGGCGACCCTCTGTGTTGGTTGGCCCGGCGGCGGCACTGTTCAGTGGATGAAGACCCTTGGCGTTTTACGGCGCCGTGACAAAGCGTCGTTGCAAATTTTTGAGACGCGCGTATCATATTGATATGGGTATCTCACGTCAACAAGCAACGACGGACGATGACGCAGGCGAGAGGGCCGAGCGTGGACCCCGGGCGCGCACCAAACGGCTGATGCTGGAGACGGCGACGAGGCTTATGCAGGCGGGTGCCACGCCGTCGGTCAGCGAAGTTGCCGAGGCGGCTGAGGTATCCCGCGCCACCGCCTATCGCTATTTCCCGAGCCAGGCGGCACTCGTGCAGGCCGTCGTCGACGAGGGGTTGGGCCCAATCCTGACCTGGCAATCGACCTCCGACGATGCCGAGCGCCGGGTCGCCGACCTGTTCGACAACGCCATGCCACGCATCGAGGCCTTCGAAGCAACGTTCAAGGCGGCGCTGAAACTGTCGCTCGATCAGTGGGCGAGGCGCCAGGCAGGGACACTTGGCGGCGAACCGGCCTTCACGCGCGGCCATCGCGTCGACCTGCTGAAGGAAGCGATCGCCCCGCTCAAGGGCCGGTTGCCGCCGCGCGACTTCAACCGGCTGGCGCAGGCGCTGTCGCTGATCTTCGGCGTCGAGGTGCTGATCGTGCTCAAGGATATCTGGGGGCTGGACAGCCGCGGGACGAGGTTCGTGGCGCAATGGGCGGCGGGTGCGCTGGTGCGCGCGGCGGTGGCGGAATCGATAGACGGCGGGGATGGTGCCAATACGGCGGCAGTGGTGAAATAGACTATATCTGGTTCGACCAGATTTGCATGCCGACTATTGATCGTAATTGCAGTGCCGGGCTTCAAACAAGGCCCCTGCGTATCAGTGAGTAGGAAAATCATGAGAAAACAGGCAGATAAAGCTGTAATTCGATCGCGACGATCCGATCTGGCTCCCAAGAAAGGGCTTGACGAGGGTGCAAAATTGGTAATACCAGATCAGAAAAGAAAAGTGGATCAAAAGTGAGGGCTTCGATTCATTTTCCGGCAGGGCGAGGAGGCCCGGAACCGGAAAGGTGCGATCAAGGGAGGAACTACCAGGGCCGGCTCCGTCGTCGGTTCGCATGACAGGGTAGAATGCGCACAAGGGAGGAAATCATTATGCGCAAGTTAGTGACCAGCGTGCTTGCTGGTATCGGCCTGACGCTTGCCTACGGAACGTCCGTCCACGCGCAGGACAAGGAACTCACCATTTTCTGGGCGGAATGGGATCCTGCGAACTATCTGCAGGAGCTCGTCAACGACTATACGGCCGAGACCGGCGTGAAGGTCACGGTGCAGACCACGCCATGGCCCGATTTCCAAACCAAGGCTTTCACCGAGTTCAACGCGCATGGCGACGCTTACGATCTGGTCGTCGGTGACTCGCAATGGCTGGGCGCCGGTTCGACGCAGGGCCATTATGTCGACCTGACCGACTTCTTCAACCAGCACAAGCTCACCGACGTGATGGCGCCCGCGACCATCAAGTATTACGCCGAATACCCTGGCGGTTCCGGCAAATACTGGGCGATCCCGCTGGAAGGGGATGCGATCGGCTGGTCCTATCGCAAGGACTGGTTCGAGGACCCAAAGGAGAAGGCAGCCTTCAAGGCGAAGTACGGTTACGACCTCGATGTGCCGAAAACCTATGCGCAGTTGCGCGACATCGCCGAGTTCTTCCACCGTCCGGACCAGAAGCGGTACGGTGTCGCCATCTACACCGACAATTCCTATGACGCGATGGCGATGGGCGTTGAAAGCGCCATCTTCAGCTACGGCGGCGATCTCGGCGACTATGCAAGTTACAAGGTCGACGGCATCACCAATTCGAAACAGGCCGCCGCTGGCCTCGAAATGTACAAGGACCTCTACAAGTTCACGCCTCCCGGCTGGGGAAAAACCTTCTTCGTGGAGGACAACCAGGCAATCACCGGCGGTCTCGCCGCGATGAGCATGAACTTCTTCGCCTTCTTCCCCCCGCTGGTGAACAAGGCCACCAACCCCTACGCCGACGTTACGGGCTTCTTCGCCAACCCGGGCGGCCCGGACGGAAAGCGCTTTGCCGCTCTGGGCGGTCAGGGAGTTTCGGTCGTCTCGTATTCGAAGAACAAGGACGAGGCGATGAAGTTCCTGGAGTGGTTCATTAAGGACGACACCCAGAAGAAGTGGGCCGAGCTCGGCGGCTACACCTGCAGCCAGGCCGTGCTGAAGTCGGAAGCCTTTCAGAAGGCCACCCCCTACAACAAGGCGTTCTACGACACGATGTTCATGGTCAAGGACTTCTGGGCGACGCCTGAGTACGCCGAAGTGCTCGATCAGTTGAACCAGAACATCTATCCGTTCGTGGTCGGCGGGAAGGGCACCGCCCAGGAGGCGCTCGACAAGACCGCCGCCGACTGGAAGGCGACGTTCACCAAGTACAACCGCTACAAGTAAGCATCAAAGTCGGAATGCCGGAGGAGGGTTTCCCCTCCGGCATTCCTGTTTCAGGGAGACGATCATTGGCTTCGGTAGCCCTCACCCATCTTGATCCTGCTTCCAGGGCCGCCGCGCGGGGCTGGTCGGATCTGACCATCCGCAACATGTTCATCATCCCGACGCTGGCTTTCCTGATCGTTTTCAACATCTTCCCGCTGATCTATTCGCTGGGCTACTCCTTCACGAACTTCGCGGCGAATCGGAGCGAGCCGTGGCAGTTCGTCGGCCTGCAGAACTACCGCGAGCTGCTCAGCGACGACCACATCTGGTCGAACTTCGTCACTACGGCGAAGTACGTCATCGTTTCCGTGACCGGCCAGATGATCGTGGGCTTCGGCCTGGCCCTGCTGCTTAATCGCAGCTTTCCGATGAAAGGCTTGATCACCACACTGCTGCTTTTGCCGATGATGATGTCGGCGGCGGTCGTCGGCCTGTTCTGGCAGTTGCTGTACAGCCCATCCTGGGGGCCTATCAACTACGTCTTCGGCCTGGGCGACTTCGCCTGGCTTTCCAATCCCGACAGCGCTCTTTACGCCGTCGCGATCACCGACATCTGGATGTGGTCGCCCTTCGTCATGCTGCTCTCGCTTGCTGGCCTCTCGGCGGTGCCGCAGCATCTCTACGAGGCCGCCGCGATCGACCGCGCAGGTTGGTGGTACACCTTCACCCGCATCACCTTGCCGCTGGTCTCGCCGATCCTGCTGATCGCGCTGATCTTCCGCACGATGGAAGCCTTCAAGACCTTCGACATCGCCTACACGATGACAACCCAACCGACCGCCGAGCTCATCGCAATTCGGCTCTACAAGCAAGCCTTCCAGCAGTGGGACACCGGCAAGTCCTGCGCGCTGGCCTATATCGTGCTGATCATGGTGCTGGCCATCACCAATCTCTACGTGAAGTACCTCAACAAGGTGAAGGAACGCTAGCCGATGGCCGCCGTGCGTACCACCAGCGAGATCGCGCTCAACCGCATCGCCGTCGTCTCGGTGCTGATCGCGACGCTGATCTTCCTCGCGCCGATCTACTGGATCGCCTCCACGGCCTTCAAGCCGAAGGAACTGGCGATCACGGTGCCGCCCACCGTTCTTTTCCAGCCGGAGGTCACGCCATTCATCCGTCTGTTCACCAAGCGGGTACAGATGCAGAAGGCCGTCGACCCCCAAGTCTACGAGGCCGCGCCTTGGTGGGAAAAGCGCATCTACGACGGCGGCGAGCGGGTGCTGAAGGTCGGCAAGGATGTGCAGCTTTCGCAGTACCCCGACCGGTTCATGAACAGCCTTATCGTGGCGGTCATCAGCACGGTGCTTGCCGTCGGCATGGGAACCTTCACCGCCTACGGCTTCTCGCGCTTCAAGATTGCGGGCGAGGCGGATCTGCTCTTCTTCATCCTGTCGACACGCATGCTGCCGCCGGTGGTCGTGGCGATCCCGATGTTCCTGATGTACCGGGTCGTTGGCCTCAACGACTCGCATATCGGCCTGATCATCCTCTACGTCGCCTTCAACCTGTCCTTCTCGGTCTGGCTGATGAAGGGCTTCATGGACGAGATCCCGAAGGAGTATGAGGAGGCGGCGCTCGTCGACGGCTACACGCGCATGCAGGCCTTCTTCAAGATCGTGCTGCCGGAAGCCGCGACCGGTATCGCCGCCACCGCCGTATTCTGCTTCATCACCGCGTGGAACGAGTATGCCTTCGCGCTGATCATGACCAACCGGCGCGCGCAAACGGCGCCGCCTTTCATCCCCAGCCAGATCGGTTCCGGCTTGCCGGACTGGACCACGATCGCGGCGGGAACCTTCCTGTTCCTGCTGCCTGTCGCGATCTTCACCTTCCTGCTGCGCAACCACCTGCTTCGCGGCGTGACCTTCGGAGCGATCCGCAAATGAGTTTTCGCGCCGTCAACGAGAAGTACCTGCTGCCGGCCTCGCAGATACTCATGGTGCTGGGCATCGTCGCGCTCTGCCAGCCGTGGAGTCTCGGCCTGCATTCCTACGGTGTGACGATCATCCTGATCGGGCTGATCGGCTTCAACATCACGTCGAAGATTGCACCGGCTCGCAGCGAGAAAACCGGCGCCACGGCGCATGAGGGAGCCCGGTAGTGACGCAGATCGAACTTCGCGGCATCGAGAAATTCTTCGGCGCCGTTCAGGTCATCCACAATTTGAACCTCGCCATCGCCGACAACGAGTTCATCGTGCTGCTCGGCCAGTCGGGTTGCGGCAAGACAACGACGCTGCGCGCCATAGCGGGGCTCGAGACGATCGACCAGGGCGACATCCTGATCGACGGCAAGGCAGTGCAGCACCTCAGGGCAGCCGACCGCGACATCGCCATGGTGTTCCAATCGTTTTCGCTCTACCCGCATATGACGGTCTTCGAAAACATCGCCTTTCCGCTACGTGCAACGCGCATGGGCAGCGGCGAGGTGGACAAGTCGGTTCGCGAGGTCGCCCGGGTCCTGCGCATCACCGATCTGCTCGGCAAGAAGCCGTCGGCGCTCTCCGGAGGCGACATGCAGCGCGTGGCCATCGGCCGGGCCCTGGTGCGGCGGCCGAAGGCGATGCTGATGGATGAGCCGATCGGCGCGCTCGACGCCAAGCTGCGCGAGGAGATGCGGGCCGAGATCAAGCGGCTGCACGTCAAGCAGGGTTCGACCACGATCTATGTCACCCATGACCAGATCGAAGCGATGAGCCTGGCCGATCGCATCGTCATCATGCATGAGGGTTTCATCCAGCAGGTCGGCACTCCAGACGAGGTCTATTCGCATCCCGCCAATCTGTTCGTGGCGCAATTCGTCGGCAGCCCGGTGATGAATGTCGCCGACGCGGCGGTGGCCGGGAAAGCCTCTTTCGCATCGGTTATCGTCGGCGACGCGACCACCGGTTTCGAGTTTCCCAGCGCCTTGCTGTCGAAGCTCAACGGCCATGCCGGTGGGCAGTTGGCACTTGGCATCCGGCCGGAAGGCGTGCTCATCCGCCGTGACGCGGCCGACGGCTTCATGGCCGTCGAGACGCAGATCGTCGAACCGCTCGGCTCCTTCGATATCGTCGATCTCAAAGTCGGTTCAAAGATGCTGCGAGCCCGCACCAAGAGCGGCTTCGTAAGCGGGCCAGGCGAGAAGGTGTTCGCCCGGATCGATCCGACGCAGGCGCATTTCTTCGACAAGGCAAGCGGCAAGTCGCTTGAGGTGAGGCTCTGATGGCCTATATCCAGCTCAAGAACATCTCCAAGAGTTTCGGCAACCACACGGCGCTCACCGGGCTCGATCTCGACATCGCCGATGGCGAGTTCTTCGTCCTGCTCGGCGAGACGGGCGCCGGCAAGACGACGACGCTGCGGCTGATCGCCGGCCTGGAAAAACCCAGCGAGGGGCAGGTGTTCATCGACGGCGTCGACGTTGCGGACTGGGGCGCGGCCGAGCGCGACGTGGCGCTGGTGCTGCAGCAATATTCGCTTTATCCGCGCTACACGGTGCGGGAGAACCTCGAATTTCCGCTGAAGCCGAAGATCCGCCGGCTGCCCGACGCCGAGATCAAGGATCGTGTCGATCGTGCGGCGCGCACGCTGCGGATTGAGCACCTGCTCGACCGCAAGACCGATCGTCTGTCCGGCGGCGAGATGCAGCGCGTCTCGATCGGCCGCGCCATCGTGCGCAAGCCGCGCGTGTTCCTGATGGACGAGCCGCTGTCGGCGCTCGACGCCAAGCTGCGCGAGGCGCTGCGCACCGAGCTGAAAAACCTGCAGATGCAACTCGGCGCCACATTCCTGTTCGTCACCCACGATCAAATCGAGGCGATGTCGATGGGCGACAAGGTCGGCGTCCTGAACCACGGCCGGATCGTGCAGACCGGCACGCCGCACGAGATCTACAACAATCCGCGCGATACCTATGTGGCGAGCTTCGTCGGCTCGCCGCCGATGAACCTCATCGACGGCAGGCTGGTGAATGGCCGCGCGGTGATGGCACCGTTGAATTTCGAACTGCCCTTTTCGGGGGGAGCCAAGGCTTTTCCGGGAAACAAGGCGAGTGCGGCGACAGATGGTCGCCCGCTCGTCTTCGGCATCCGTCCCGAGGACGTCTATCTGGAGGGCGGTGCGCCAGTCGAGGCGCGTGTCCACGACGTCGAGAACCACGGCGTCGAGAAGATCCTGACACTGCGCGTCGGAGAGGCGATGCTGCGCGCCACGGTGCCGGCCAGGACCGATGTCGCCATCGAGCAGCCGGTGCGCTTTGCCTGGAACCCGGACAAGGTGGTGCTGTTCGACAAGGACAGCGGCGTCAGCCTGCGGCATGCCTCATAGGTGTTGCTTCGTTCGAGGGGCGCGGGACAGGAAAGGTCAATTGGCCCGACGGATCTCTGCCTGCTCCTCGGCACGGAAATGGCTGGGCGCCGAGCCGATGACGCGCTTGAAGGCACGGCTGAAGGCGGCGTCCGATTCATAGCCGAGACGGGCGGCAACGACTGATATTTTCATGCGGTCGCGGACCAGCCACTGCCTCGCCTGATGCATTCGGACCTGGGTAACGTATTTTGCGGGCGTCTCGCCGACGATCGTGGCGAAACGCTCGGCAAAGCCCGAGCGCGAGGTGCCCATCATCCTGGCCAGCGCCTCGACCGTCCAGTCATGGTCCGGCTCGAGATGAATGGCGGCCAGCACGCGGCCGATATCGCGGTCCCGGACCGCCGCGATCCAGCCGGAGGAGTCGCCGCAGCCACGCTCGACCCATGAGCGGATGACTGTCGCGGCAAGCACGTCGGCCAGCCGCGCCAGAATGCCGCCGGAGCCCACGCGTTCCATCGTGACTTCGCGCGCCATCGATTCGAGAAGATGCGGAATGCCCGGCTCATAGGCTTCCAGTTCGTGCGTTCGCATCACGTCCGGCATCATGCCGAGCAGGGGATGCAAGCCGTCGAGGTTGAAATACATGCTGGCGCAGAACAACAGCGTTCCCGGCCGGCAATTCCTGTCGCACATCTCCGCGTTCGACGTGCAGTAGACGTCCTTGCAGACTTCCTCGAGCTCGTAGCCATGGATCGGCCAGGTCTGCGCACCGGGTTCGCTGGCGAGCAAATGGGCCTCACCGCGCGGCAAAAGCACCGCATCGCCGGCATTGAGCCGCACCCACTCGCCGGAGGGCTGCTTCAGCCAGCAGCCCTTGCGGCCGATGAAATGAAACCGCGCCCCGGGCCGAGCCGGGAACTGGATACCCCACGGCTCCTTCATTTCGCAGCGGCCATACTCGACACCATCGAGGCGCAGGCCGCGCAATATGTCTGTCAGCGGGTCGCCGGTGACCGGAATTTTGGACGAACGGTCAAACATAATGGTGTTTCTAGCATGGAAACTCCAACCGGTCACTCCTTATGTTGCAGTGCAGCTTGATATTGCGCCGCAAACAAATGGAAGACCGGCCCCTAGCCAAGCCCTGACGGCGAGGCATGTAACGGGTGGAGCCCCAGCCGGCCGTTTCCTATGTGGCGCTGCCAACAGATCGGAGACCGAGCATGGCCGAACCCGCGACAGGCGTCATCGACGCCGCACTTCTCAATCCCGCAGAATCCGATGAACGAACCGAGCCGGCGTGGGGTGCCGTGGTTTCGCTCGCGCTTGGCGTTTTCGGCCTCGTCACCGCCGAATTCCTGCCCGCCAGCCTGCTGACGCCGATGGCACGCGATCTCGGGGTGAGCGAAGGTATCGCCGGCCAGGCGGTGACGGCAACCGCCATCGTCGGCGCCATCGCCGCGCCCACCATGGCCATCGTCACAAGGCGCATGGATCGCAGGCTGGTGATGTGGATGCTGACGGCGTTCCTCATTCTGTCCAACCTTCTGGCCACCTTCGCTTCATCGCTGCCCATGCTTCTGCTCGCCCGCGTGGTGCTCGGCGTTGCGCTCGGCGGCTTCTGGGCGATGTCGGCGGCGATGGCGTTGCGGCTGGTTCCGATGCGGCTGATGCCACGCGCCATGTCGATCATCCTGATCGGCGTTTCGCTTGCCACCGTCACCGCCGCCCCGGTCGGCGCCTATGTCGGCGACATCTGGGGATGGCGCACGGCGTTCATGATCGCGACCGTCGTCGGTGCGTTGGCGCTGCTGGTGCAGCTGGCCACCATTCCGAAGCTGCCGCCGGTGGGCGTCGCGAGCTTCCGCACCTTGCTCGAGGTGCTGGAGCGGCCGTCGATCCGGGTGGCCCTGCTGGTCGTGCTGCTGGTCGCGTCCGGGCACTTTGCCGGCTTCACCTATGTCCGCCCTTTCCTTGAAAAGGTGCCGGTGCTCGACATCGAGACGATCTCGCTGGTGCTGCTGGCTTATGGCGTTGGCGGTTTCTTCGGCAATATCGCCGGCGGCATCCTGGCCGAACGCAGCCTCAAGACCGCCGTGGCGCTGGCGCCCTTGCTGATTGCCCTGGCGGCCGCTTCGATGCTGATCTTCGGCGCTTCGCCGACGATCGCCGCCGCCGCCGTCGCTGCCTGGGGCTTTGCCTTCGGCGCTGTCCCGGTCGGGCTGCAGAGCTGGCTGGTGCGGGCCGCGCCCGATCAGGCTGAAAGCGCCGGCGGCCTGATGGTGGCGACCTTCCAGGTGGCGATTGCGATGGGCGCCGTCTTCGGCGGCCTGCTGGTCGACCATGCCGGCGTCGCCAGCGCCTTCGCCTATTGCGGCATCGCAACACTGCTGGCGGCGGTCCTCGTGTTCCTGCGCAGCCCGAAGCAGGCCGAATAGTGTCCGCCAACAGCCATTCCTGGCAGCGGCCCGAGAACCGTCACGGTTTTCGGGCCGTTGCCGTCGTGGTGGCGGCAACAAAGCGGGTTGCGGCGCCGGATCGTTCCCGCCGGAACGAGCGAGAGGCTCAGGCCGACCGACCGTCGAAGTCGAAGATCGACAGAACGGAAATGTCGATACCCTCGACACAGTTGAGGTTGACGTAGGCGCTGCGTTGATCGCCTTCGCGGACATCCTCCGCGAAAGGGTGGATGCCGCAGGTGCGGCAGAAACGGTGCGCGATGGCATGATTGCCGAATGTGTAGGTGCCCAGGTCGTCGCCCCAGGCGAGGACTGTCAGGCTTTCATGCGGGACAGCGCACAGGAGGGCGCCCTTGCGCGAGCAGATCGAACAATTGCACCGCACGACACCGGTCAGCTTTGCCTTGAATTCGAAGGCGACCTTACCGCAGTGACAGCTGCCTCTGTAGAGCATCGTTTCTTCCTCGTATCCGACAGGAGTGCAAAATCGCCTTCGCCGGGTTAAGTCTCGGCAAGCCATGCAACTGGCTTCTCATCTTAAGACGTTCAGGCAGTCCGGAGTCCGACACCGACAATGCAATCCGTCCGGGATCATCTCGAAATTATTCTTGCGCGCCTTGCCGCCCGCGCCGGCGACGAACGCGTTTTCACGAGGATTTACGCGGAGCCGGCGCGCGCGGCGGCCGACGCCAGCGACGCCCGCAGCCGCGCCGGCGTGACGCTTGGACCGCTCGACGGGACGGTTGTCTCGATCAAGGATCTGTTCGATGTCGCCGGCGAGGCGACCACGGCCGGTTCGCTGATGCTCAGGACTGCCACGCCCGCTGTGCGCGATGCCGCCATCGTCAGCCGCCTGCGGCAGGCCGGCGCGGTGATCATCGGCAAAACCAACATGACCGAATTCGCCTTCACCGCGATCGGCGACAACATGCACTACGGCACGCCAGGCAATGCCGTCGACGCCAGCCGCATTCCGGGCGGTTCGTCGTCCGGCGCTGGCGTTTCCGTCGGCGAGGGAATGAGCGACATCTCCATCGGTTCCGACACTGGCGGCTCGATCCGCATTCCGGCGGCGCTCAACGGCGTCGTCGGCTTCAAGCCGACGGCACGGCGCGTGCCGCTTGCCGGTGCCTTTCCGCTGTCGAGCACTCTGGACTCGATCGGGCCGCTTGCCCGAACGGTCGCGCAATGTGCCGCTGCCGATGCGGTGATGGCCGGCGAGATGCCGAGCGAGCTGGCGGGCATTGCACTCGCCGGGCTCCGCGTTGGCATCCCGCGCGGCGTTCTTTTCGGGGACACGCAAGGCGAGGTTGCCGCGGCCTTCGAGCGTTGTCTTGGCAAGATCGAACGGGCTGGGGCGCGCATTGCGGACCTGTCGATCGACGACATGATCGCGGATTTGCGTGCGGCCACCAAGCGTGGCTCGATCGCCGCGATGGAAGGGGCTGAAGTGCATTCCGACTGGCTGGCGACGGGCGCATCGATGGCGGTCGACCCGCATGTCAGCGGGCCTTTGTCGCGGGCGGCAATGCTGCCGACTCCGGTCTACATCAGGGCACTGCGCCGCCGCGGCGCGCTCGCCGCCGCCATGGACGAGCGCCTGACGCCGGTCGATGTACTGGCCCTGCCAACCACGCCGGTGACGGCGCCGACGATCGTTTCCATGGCCGAGGATGCCGAACTGCGTGATCGTGTCGAGGGCCTGCTGCTGCGCAACACACAGGTCGCCAACCAGTTCGACCTCTGCGCGATTTCGCTGCCGATGCCTGACATGGCGCTGCCGGGCGGCCTGATGCTGGTTGCGCGCAACGGCCATGACCGGCATCTGCTGCGGATTGCTGCTGAAGTGGAGAGACTGCTGGGCGGCTGATCGGCAGGGCGAAACCGCGATACGCTATATGTCGGGCGGAAACCGCTGCCGGTAGCGGTCCACCACTTCCGGATTGCGCAGATTGACCGGCAGTTTGCCCGCCAGCACCAGCAAGGCCTCGCCCGCCGCGCCGATCCCCATGCGCATCATCGATTCCTCGGTGATCCCTGCCATATGCGGGGTGATGATGACGTTGTCGAAGCCAAAATAGGGATGATTTGGCGGCAGTGGCTGCGTTGAAAACACGTCGAGTGCGGCGCCGCCGATGCGGCGCTCCCGCAAGGCCTCGATCAGCGCGTCGTCGTCGACGACCGGTCCGCGCGAGACGTTGATCAGCAGCGCGTTGGGTTTCATGCGCGCGATGCGCTCGCGGCTGATCAGGCCGCGCGTCTCCGGCGTCAGCGGACAGCAGAGCACGATGATGTCGCTCTGCTCGACCAGCGCGTCGATCGACAGGAAGCCGACCTTCTCCGGCGCCGGCTGCATGCTGCGTGTCGTTGCCACCACCTTCAGGTCGAAGCCGTGCGCGGCGATATGGCCGACGGCCTGCCCGACCGCGCCAAGGCCGACGATGCCGATGGTCTTGCCGGCAAGCTCGACATTGGCGTTGGCATGCTCGCGTCCGGCAAGCCAGCCTTTGGCGCGCAGGTCGCGGTCGACCCTGCGGAATTGCCGCAGCAGCGCAAGAGCCGTGAACATGACATGCTCGGCCACCGAGCGCGCGTTGACCGCCGGCACGTTGGCCACCAGCACGCCGGCGCCGGTCGCCGCCTCCATCGGGATCATGTCGAGCCCGGCGCCATGGCGGATCGCCGCTCGCAGCTTCCAGGCGTCCTCGAAGAGCGCCGGCGGCAGCGGTGCGCGCACGATGACGATGTCGGCGTCCTTGGCCTCCCTGGTGAGAGTGCCGGGATCGAGCGCAGAAGCGATGACGAGTTGACCGGCGCCGGCGAGCCTGGCCGAAGCGCGCGGATGCAGCGGATGGGTCGACAGGATCTTCGGCACGGCCTGGCCCACGGTCAGGCTTTTTCGAGCGCCGGGCTCGCTGGCGCACCCGCCTTGCCGCCTTCGATCAGCCCCTTCCAGTAGCTTTCCGCGCCCTGCAGATGAGCGCTCATCAGCGCCTGGGCGAGATTGCCGTCGCGGCGCAGCAGGGCCTCATAGATCTGTACGTGCTCTGCATGCGAACGCACGCTGCGTTCGGGATCGTTGAAGTAGATCGGCAAGCGCTGTTCGCCCATCAGATAGTAGACGCTGCAGATGTTATGGAAGACGCCGTTCTTGGTGGCGCGCACGATCTCGAGGTGAAACTCGCGGTCCTCCTTGGCGAGGCCCTCGCCGGCGGCGATGCGCTCCTCGGAGGCCTTGAGGATCTCGCGCAGCCGTTCGAAATTCTCCTCGGTGGCGCGCGAGCAGGCAAGCTCGGCCGCCTTGATCTCGTGGATCTTGCGCAATTCGACCGTTTCATAGATCTGCAGGGGATCAAGCGGCAGGCCGGCGCGCGCAAACAGCGCCAGCGCCTCGACGCTCGCCTGCTTGGTATCGATATAGATACCGGATTTCGCCCGGCGCTCGACGATGCGCATGGCTTCGAGGATGGCCAGCGCCTCGCGGATCTGGCCGCGGCTGACGCCGAAATGCTCAGCCAGCTCACGTTCCGACGGTGTACGGCCCGTCTCGTTGTCGGAGTGGGAGAACAGATAGGCGGCGAGTTCCGCGAGAAGGTTCTTTTCTTTCATCGTCAATTGCGTTGCGCGTGCGCCTCCAGGAATCGCTCCGAAATGGTGAATCCCAGTCCGGGCTTTTCGGGGATCGCTATCATACCGTCCCTTGCTTCGACAGTCTCTTCGATCAGATCGTGGATCATCGGGTTGGCGCCGAGCGAATACTCGACCGTGAAACTCGACGGCGATGCGGCGCAGACATGCAGCCCGGCGAAGAAGCAGGGCGCGCCGGCCCATAGATGCGGTGCAAAGCGCAGGTTGAAGGCGCTGGCGATGGTGCCGATCTTCATCGCCTCGCTGATGCCGCCGCAGAAGGCGGGATCAGGCTGGAAGATGTCGGCGGCCTTGAGCATAGCGAGGTCGCGGAAGGCATAGCGCGTCGCCTCGCTCTCGCCGGTGGCGATCGGAACGGCGCCGGAGGCACGCACTTCCGCCAAGCCCGGCTTGTCGTCGGCGATGACAGGCTCCTCGAACCAGGCGAGATCGAGGTCGTTGACGAGATGGATGAAGCGCTTGGCCTCGGCCACCGTATAGGTGCCGTGGGCATCGACCATCAACTCGACATCGGGGCCGAGCGCCTGGCGGGCGGCGCGCACGCGGGCCGCAGAAATATGTGCGGCGCCATCCATGGCGCCGACCCGCATCTTCAGGGCCTTGAAGCCGCCCTGGGCGATGTAGGATTTCAACTGCTCGCCGATGGCATTGGCGGACGCCCAGCCGCCGGAAGCATAGGCCTGCATGCGATCGACCTTGCGTCCGCCGAGCAACCGCCAGACCGGTTGGCCGAGCGACTTGCCTAGAATATCCCAGAGCGCGATGTCGACGGCGCTGATGGCGGCGATGCTCATGCCGCGCCGCGCCAACTGCGGCATGGCGTGGCCGGCGCGGGCCGCACTGTCGTGGCGCACGCCATTATAGAGCATCTCCCAGATGATGCCGATGTCCGCCGGATCGCGGCCGATCAATTGCGGGCCGACTTCGTGGTTCAGCATATGGACGAGCGCGCCGTAGCTGCCGGCGCTGCCGGCGGCGTTCTTGCCTTCGCCCCAGCCAACCAGCCCGTCATCGGTCCCGATGCGCAGAACGGCGGCATCAAAGGTCGTCACCTGACCGAAGTCGCTGCGGTGCTGCCGCGCGGCTTCGATCGGGATGCGGACCCACCAGGCCTGGACGGTGTTGATGCGCATATTTTTCCCCAGCCCTGCCGCCGGTCGGGGCGGAAGGGCAAATTTCCCAGAGACAGTCGACTACTTGATCAGCGGCAGCAGCGTTTCGGCGGTGATGCGCATCTGGTCGGTGTAGAATTTCTCGGTGAGCACGCTGGAGCCATGGTCCTGGATGAACTTCAGCTGCTCGGGCGAGATATCGACCGGGTGGCGCTCGACCATGTCGGGATAGGGGGCCGCCGGCGTGCGGTCGACCGGGGCCACGAACTCGTTGGTCAGCGCGCCGTCGTAGCCGACTTCCTTCAAGGTGGCGACGATCCTTGGCCAGTCGATCTGGCCGAGGCCGGCGGCGAAGCGGTTGTTGTCGGCGACATGGAAGTCGAACAGCCGCTTTCCGACCTGCCGGATGGCGTCATGGACGTTAAATTCCTCCATGTGGATATGGTAGGCGTCGAGGCAGACGCCGCATTCGGGACTGACCGCGTCAGCCAGTGCCAGCGCCTGGGCGCCGCGATTGAACAGATAGGTCTCGAAGCGGTTGAGCGGCTCGACCGCAATCTTGACACCGACCTTCTTGGCGTGGGTGAAGCATTCGCGGGTTGCGTCGACCACCCACTTCCATTCCTCTTCCTCGGTGCCGTCAGGCACCACCTTGCCGACCGTGGCCGGAACCAGGGTGATGATCTCGCCATCGAGTTCGCTGACCATGGTCAGCACGTCCTTGACATACTGCACGGAGCGCTCGCGCTGGCCCTGGTTCCTGGCGGCAAGGTTGCGCTCGCCCAGCATCAAGGTCACCGCACCCCAGCAGCGGATGCCATGCTCCTTCAAGAGCGCCCGCGTCTCCTTGGTTTTGTATTGCTCGGGCTCGCCGGAAATCTCGATCGACTCATAGCCGAATTTCTTGATGCGCTTGAGCGTGGTCTCCAGGGGTTCCGCGCGCATCCAGTTGTGCGTCGAAAGATGCATGGTCTGTCCTTCCCAAATTCGTCCGTATGGTTTGCCTGCGACATGCATCG
This sequence comes from Mesorhizobium sp. B2-4-15, assembly GCF_006658505.1. Lineage (GTDB taxonomy): Bacteria > Pseudomonadota > Alphaproteobacteria > Rhizobiales > Rhizobiaceae > Mesorhizobium. Next base: position 358,220 of record NZ_VFUZ01000003.1, on the reverse strand, counting down.
CCGAAAGACGACGCAAGCGTTCCTCCCCAAGGCATCCCCAGCCCCTTTCCCGCAAACTGGTTAGACCAATTGGGCCTGAGGCGAGGTCTACAGCAAATTCTCCTGAACGGCAAGAAGCGTGGCGGTGTAACTCGACATGCGAATTATTCCATTGATTGTATTGCGATATATGCCGATATCCTGGATGCACGGAGGGCTTGGCCGAACCATTGTGAGGCTTGACCAAATTCCCCTATTTGGTAATACCAGAATGGCAGTGCCTGCAAAGCGCACGATGCGAAAGACCAAAGTGGCTGGCCCTGTTTCCAATCAGCGCTATGCTTGGTCGTACAAAGAAGGGGAGGATGCCGATGCCGACGACGATGAAGGGTCCCGGGCTGTTTCTGGCGCAGTTCGCGGGCGATGCCGCGCCATTCAATTCGCTGGCCTCGATCACCAAATGGGCGGCCGGTCTCGGCTACAAGGGCGTGCAAATCCCGACCTGGGACCGACGCCTGTTCGACCTTCAGAAGGCGGCGTCCTCCAAGGTCTATTGCGACGAGGTGAAGGGCATCTGTGCCGATGCCGGCGTGGAGATCACCGAATTGTCGACGCATCTGCAGGGTCAATTGGTGGCGGTGCATCCGGCCTACGACACGCAGTTCGACGGCTTTGCGCCGGCTTCGGTGCACAATAGTCCCCAGGCGCGGCAGAAATGGGCGGTCGAGCAGATGACATTCGGGGCCAAGGCATCACGCAACCTTGGGCTCGATGCCTCGGTGACTTTCTCCGGCGCGCTGGCCTTTCCTTACCTCTACCCCTGGCCGCAGCGGCCCGCCGGGCTGATCGAGGAGGCATTCGCCGAACTCGGCAAGCGGTGGAAGCCGATCCTCGATGTCTATGAGGACAATGGGGTCGATGTCGGCTATGAAATCCATCCCGGCGAAGACGTGTTCGACGGCGCTACCTTCGAGATGTTCCTCGACGCGGTCGGCGGCCACAAGCGCTGCAACATCAATTACGATCCGTCGCATTTCCTTTTGCAGCAGCTCGACTATCTCGAATTCATCGACATCTATCACGAGCGCATCAAGGCCTTCCACGTCAAGGACGCCGAGTTTAACCCGACCGGGCGGCAAGGCGTCTATTCCGGCTATCAGGGTTGGGTCAACCGCGCCGGCCGCTTCCGTTCGCTGGGTGATGGCCAGGTGGATTTCGGCGGCATCTTCTCCAAGCTGACGCAGTACGATTACGATTCCTGGGCAGTGCTGGAATGGGAGTGCTGCCTGAAACATCCCGAGGATGGCGCAGCCGAAGGCGCGCCCTTCATCCAGCATCACATCATCCGTGTGACGGAGAAGGCGTTCGACGATTTCGCCGGCGGCACCACCGACAAGAAGCTGCTGCGCGCAATGATGGGAATTTAGCGCCGGGAGGGATAGGTTCAGGCCGAGATATTCGGCCTGCGACCCCACCCGATCCGCTGCGCGGATCGACCTCCCCTCGAGGGGGAGGTAAGCACAACGAGGGAGACAAAAATGGTCGGTGCATCGAAGTCGGAAACGGGAGGCGGCCCGATCCGCTACGGCATGGTCGGCGGCGGGCAGGGCGCGTTCATCGGCGCGGTGCACCGCATCGCGGCGCGCATGGACAATGATTTCGTGCTGGTTGCCGGTGCGTTGTCGTCCGATCCGGCGCGCGCCAAGGCATCGGCCGCCGAACTCGGACTCGATCCGGACCGCAGCTATGCATCCTATGCCGAGATGGCCAAGGCCGAGGCGAAGCGCCCCGACGGTATCGAGGCGGTGGCCATCGTCACGCCCAACAATGTGCACGTGCCGGCGGCCAAGGCCTTCCTCGAGGCCGGGATTCACGTCATCTGCGACAAGCCGCTGGCGACGACGCTTGCCGAGGCGAAAAAGCTTGCCGCGATCGTCGAGAAGACCGGCAAGGTGTTCGTGCTTACCCATAACTACACCGCCTACCCGATGGTGCGGCAGGCGCGCGAGATGGTGGCCAAGGGCATGCTCGGCGACATCCGCATCGTGCAGTCCGAATATCCGCAGGACTGGCTGACCGAGGATCTCGCCGCCACCGGCCAGAAGCAGGCGTCGTGGCGCGGCGACCCGAAACAAGCGGGCGCCGGCGGGGCTCTGGGCGACATCGGCACGCATGCCTACAACCTTGCTCGCTTCGTTTCCGGGCTGGAGCTGGACTCCCTGTCGGCCGATCTCGATGCCTTCGTGCCGGGACGGCAACTCGACGACAATGTCAACGTCATGCTGCGCTTCAAGCCAAATGGAAAAACGCATCCGGCCAAGGGCATGATCTGGGCAAGCCAGGTGGCGCCGGGTCATGAGAACGGGCTGAAGCTGCGCATCTATGGCTCGAAAGGCGGGCTGGAGTGGGTGCAGGCCGATCCGAACTATCTCTGGTACACACCCTTCGGCCAGCCGAAGCAATTGATCACCCGCAATGGCGCCGGCGCATTGCCGGTGGCTGGCCGCGTCAGCCGCGTGCCGTCGGGCCATCCCGAGGGCTATCTCGAAGGTTTCGCCAACATCTATCAGGAAGCGGCGCGGGCCATCCGTGCGGCGCGCCGCAAGGGTGGCAAGCCGGCAAAGGATGTCGTCTTTCCGACCATCGAGGACGGCGTCGAAGGCATGGCCTTCATCGAAGCCTGCGTGAAGTCGTCGAAGAAGAATGGAGCGTGGACAAAGCTATAGTTTCGACTTCGCTGGGGGAGACCCCCTCACCCGGATTGCCAACCGAATTGCGAAGGGCAATTCGGGGCAATTCGACCTCTCCCCGAGGGGGAGAGGAGGCGTCGGCGCATCTCTCTTCTCCCCTCGGGGAGAAGGTGGCCGCGAAGCGGCCGGATGAGGGGGAGTCGCGAAAACCGGCGGTGCAACCAGCCGGCCGCCAAAAAGGGAGGAGCGTCGATGAAAATCGGCATGTGCATGTTCTTGTGGACGACGGCGGTATCGAAGAAGCACGAGCCGCTGCTTCGCGACATCAAGGCGACAGGCTTCGACGGGGTCGAGATACCGATCTTCGCCGGCACGCCGGACAACTACAGGAAACTGGGCGAGTCGCTTGACCGCATCGGGCTGGAGCGGACCGCTGTATCGGCGATGGGTGATCCGGCGATGAACCTGATCTCGGCCGATGTGGCAACGCGCAGGGCCGGGATCAATTACATGAAATGGGCCGTCGATTGCGCGGATGCACTTGGCGCGCGCACGCTGAGCGGACCGCTGCATTCGACGCTCGGCGCCTTCTCCGGCAGCGGACCGACGGCCGCCGAGAAGAAGCGCTCGGTTGCTTCGCAACGTGCCATCGGCGACCATGCCGGCAAACGGAACGTCACCATCGGGCTCGAGGCGCTGAACCGCTTCGAATGCTATCTCCTCAACACGATGGCCGACCTGTCTGAGCATATCGACGCCATCGACCGGCCGCACATCAGGGCGATGTACGACACTTTCCACGCCAACATCGAGGAGGCCGACCCGATCGGCGCCTATACGAAGCATCGGGGCAACATCGTGCATATCCACATATCGGAGAACGATCGCGGCGTGCCGGGGCGTGGCAACCTCCCGTGGAAGGAGACGTTTTCGGCGATCCGCAAAAGCGGCTATGACGACTGGCTGACGATAGAGGCCTTCGGCCGCTCGCTCAAGGACCTGGCTGCGGCGACCAAGGTGTGGCGCGATTTTTCCGAGACGCCGGAGGCGGTTTATCGGGAGGGGTATAAGCATATCAGGGCTGGGTGGAGGAAGGCAGCTTAAGCCGCTCACTCGTCATCCACGGGCGGAGCGGGAGCGAAGCGGACGCGGAGACCCGAGGATCCACGCCGAGACTTTTCAGCACCGCGACGGTGGCGGTCCTACGGACATTTTTTGACCGTTGTATTTTACCGCGAATGTTCCGGCATGGATCCTCGGGTCTGCGCCGCGTCGCTTCGCTCCTTGCTCCGCCCGTGGATGACGAAGGCGGCGCGGGCCGCTACCAAGCAGGGCGTCGTTGATCACCCCTGCCGGGCCTGGATCCTGTTGTAGTCGTGGATCGTGCGGCTCAGCCGGCGGCGCAGTAAGTTCGAGATGTTGTCGAAGATGAAGACGACCATCAGGATCAGCAGCACCATGTAGAAGACGTTGGCCCAGTTGGAGTTGGTGCGCATCGCTTCCCACAATTTCAGGCCGATCCCGCCGGCGCCGACAGCGCCGATGATGGTGGCGCCGCGCGTGTTGGATTCCCACTGATAGAGCGTCTGGCTGATGAAGATGGGTATCACCTCCGGCATTACGCCGTAACGCTGCACCAGCAAACCGTTGGCACCGGTCGACTTGATGCCTTCGCGCGGTTTGTCGTCGATGTTCTCAAGACCTTCGGAATAGACTTTGCCGAGCGTGCCGATCTCGGTGAAGAAAATCGCCGCGCTGCCGGCCAGCGGCCCGGGGCCGAAGGCGCGGGTGAAGAACAGAGCCCAGATCAGCATGTCGACCGAGCGCATGAAGTCGAAGAAGCGCTTGAGCACCTGGCCGAGCGCGCCGCTCGGCGTGATGTTGCGGGCGGCGAAGAAGGCGAGCGGGAAGGCGACGATGCCGCCGAGCAGTGTGCCCAGGAACGCCATGACGATGGTCTGCAGCAGCTTCGTCCAGACATCGCCGTGCTGCCACTGGGCGTTGTTCCAGATATTGTCGGCGGCAAGCGCGAGGTTCGAGGTACCTGGCTTCAGCTCGGGTCCGGACGCGATCAGCGAAATCACTTCGCCGGCCGGCTTGCCGAAGAAGGGCGAGCGTGTGTCGAAGACGAAATTCGCCCAGCCGAGGAAGCGCTTGCGCACCTTGACGCGGTCGACCGTGACACGAACCTCGCCGACGAAACCCATCCTGGCCACCACCTCGTCATCATGCGCGGTGATCCAGTCCGGTACCTGGCCTTCGACCAGGGGCTTGCCGCTGGTCAGCGAGACGTGAACCGTCTGGCCGTGGGCTGTAATCGTCGCCAGCGTCTTGTCGAAGGTGACGGATTTTGCCGGTCCGTCTATTTGCACGGTGAAAGTGCCGTCCGGGTTCTTGATCACCCAGTCGGGGTTCGGATTATCGCCAAGGGCTGAGAAGCGCGGATATTTCGGCGTGATCTCGGGTTGGTCGAGGCGGAATTCCGGCTGCAGGTCGTAGCTGATCCACTGCGTCAGGAAGAGCGGCAGGCGCTCCCAGTGCGATTCCCTCAGCACCTGAGGCAGGCTGAAGAACCACATGGCATAGACGAGGTATAGCATTGTGCCCGCGACCAGCAACAGCGGGCCGTAGCGCTTGTAGGCCGGGCGACGGAACACCTGCGGGTAACGCTCCTCGATCGACAGGATTTCGTCGGCGGTCATTGTCGACATGATCTACGCTCCCATCATGAAGGCTTGCTCGCCGACCAGCTTGCGACGAAGCCAGGCGGAAAACTGGTCGATGATGAAGATCGTCGTGAACAGCAACAGCACCAATGCCAGCGTCTTGGCGCCGAAACCGCGCGAAATGGACAGTTTGAGTTCCTCGCCGATACCGCCGCCGCCGACCGCGCCGATGATGGTCGACGCACGGACATTGATCTCGACGCGCAGCAGCGTGTAGGACACGAAATTTGGCAATACCTGCGGGAGGTCGGCGAAACGCACCCGCTCGAACCAGTTGGCGCCGACGGCGTGCAGGCCCTCCTCGGCGCGCATGTCGATGTTCTCGTTGATCTCGTAGAACAGCTTGCCGAGCGCGCCGATCGAATGCAGACCGATGGCGATGATGGCGGCGATCGGACCGATCGAAACGATGGCCGCGAACAGGCCGGCAATGACGATCTCGGGAAAGGCGCGCAGCAGTTCCATGAAGCGCTTGACGACGAGCCTCAGCGCCGGATGCGGCGTCAGGTTGCGCGCGGCGATGAAAGAGAACGGCACCGCGAAGATGAAGCCGACGAAGGTCGAGACCAGCGCCACATTTACCGTGATCAGCATCAGCTCGAAATATTCGGGGACATAAAAGGCGCCCCAGACATAGACGCGACCGAGCGGGAAGTTGAATTCCTGCGTGCCAGTGTCATGGGGCGAGGCGATGTCGAATAGTGCCCGCCAGACGTCGTTCCAGTCCTTGGGGACGAGCCAGCTCAGGAAATCCAGAAGGTGGGGAAGCCGGTCGAAGAAATGCCCGGCATTGGCTTCGTCGGCAAACCACATGCTGCCGAACATGGCGGCCAGCAGCAATCCAACGCCGAGCACCGTATAGAGGCGGCGAAGCGATGTCTGGCGCCGCCAGGCGTCGGCCATCGCGTTGGGCGTGCCGGAAGGGGCGGGAACGGAAAGGGTCATGATCGGAGATGCAAAAAGGGCGACACCTTGCGCGCCGCCCTTTTCGATTTCGCCGTTAGCCGCCGATGGCAGCCTTACGGGCTTCGACGATAACACTGTAGAAGTCCGGCTTCACCGGAACGTAGCCGGTGAAATCGCCGCCTTCGACGCCTTCGAAGCAAGCCTTGTCCTTCTTGGGCAGATCGGTGAAGAACGCGGAGAGCTTTGCGGTCATCTCGTCGCCGAGCGCGGTGCGCACGACCAGCGGGCCGTTCGGGATCAGGCCCGAGCGCCAGACTTCGACGAAGTCGTTAGGGTCGACGGCGCCCTTGGCGACTTCCTTGTGGAAGGTGCCGGAGCTGTAGCCGTTCTTGAAGTCGCCGATGCCCGAGGAATCGTCGACCGCGACATCGACCTTGCCGTCGCGCACGGCGAGCACGTTATTCTCGTGGCCACCGTTGAACTGGGTCGAAGCGAAGAACTTGTCGTTCGGCATGCCCGTGGTCTTCGGAATCTGCGTCAGCGGGATCAGATAGCCCGAGGTCGAATCCGGGTCGGCGTAGCCGAGCTTCTTGCCCTTGGCCGACATGATGTCCTTGATGCCCGAGGACTTCAGCGCCATGCCGATCGAGTAATAGCCGGTGGAACCGTCGGTCTGTTTGGTGGTGAGGATCGGGGTAACGGCCTTCGGGTCCTTGAGATAGACGCTGGCATAGCCGGAAGCGCCGAGTTCGGCGAAGTCGAGCGTGCCGCCGAGCAGGCCCTGGATGACGCCATCATAGTCGGCGGCGGGGAACAGCGAGACCTTCTCGAAGCCGAACTCGGTCTTCAGGTGGTCGGCCAGGCACTGGTAGTTGCGCAGGCGGTCGGTCTCGTTTTCACCGCCGAGAATGCCGACGCGGAATTCTTTCATGTCGGCGGCATGGGCCATGCTGGTGGCCATTGCGAGCACCGAAACGGCGCCAAAAATCATTTTCCTGAACATATGACATCTCTCCTGTAGGTTCCGGCCCCGCGCCGGCAGCGTTCTTGATTTTGACGGTGCCCTTGACGCGGGCGGACGATCCAGTACGGCTTTTCTTGGCCCATGATCTTTCCCGAAAAGCGAATTCCACTTTCGGGACTATGGGCTCAGTATCCCGGGAAAGCGGGTTCGAGCGGTCCGGCGGATGCGGCAATCTTTTGTTTGTAGGCAACGCTGGTCGAGGTGATGGCCTCGGAGATTTCGCTGCCATTGGCATCGGCGCCGTAGACAAGACGCACGGCGTCGCGGTCGAGCTCTTCCGGTGGGCCGTCGAAGACGACCTTGCCGGCGGCCATGCCAATGATGCGGCTGCAATAGGCGCGGGCGGTATCGAGCGTATGCAGATTGGTGACGACGGTTATGCCTTCGCGCAGGTTGATGTCCTGCAACGAATCCATCACCACCTTGGCGTTGAGCGGGTCGAGCGAGGCGATCGGCTCGTCGGCGAGGATCACCTTGGGCTGCTGCATCATGGCGCGGGCTATTGCGACGCGCTGCTGCTGTCCGCCCGACAGGGTGCCGGCGGGCTGAAGGGCCGTCCGTGCGATATCGAGACGCTCCAGCGCCGCGACCGCTTCAGCGCATTCGGCGCGCGAGAACATGCCCAGAAGATTGGACAGGGTCGAACGATGGTTCAGCTTGCCGAGCAGCACGTTGGTCAGCACGTCGAGGCGCGGCACCAGGTTGAACTGCTGGAAGATCATGGCGCAGTCGCGCTGCCAGCGCCGCAAGGGCGAACCGCGCAACCGGGAGACCTCGGCGCCGTCAAAAAAAATCGACCCCTGGCTGGGATCGACAAGACGGTTGATCATGCGAAGAAGGGTTGATTTGCCAGCGCCGGAACGGCCAATGACGCCAACCATCTGACCCTGCGGAATCGAAATGCTGACGTCGCTGACGGCGGTGTTCTTGCCAAATCGTCGGCTGACGCCGCGGATTTCGAGCGTGGCGGAAGTTGCTGACATGGGGCCGGGCTCCAGTCCAGTCGCGGTTGAAGGTCTGTTGGGTCTTCGCTAGCGCAGCGCCATGAACCTGCGGTGTCGGATTGATGTCAGTTTTGTTACGACCCACAGGCCTCGTGTCGGGCGCCCGAGGAGCGCGATCAGCCGAGCACCAGCAGTTCCTCGAAATGCTTCATGTCGCGGAATGCGCAGAAAGCGGGAGCCTTGATCTCGATCACCGGTGCCTGCCGCGCGAAAAGCGCGAGGCAATCGTCGAAGAGCACCTGCCAAGCCGCCGCCCTGTCATCCGCAAGCCGTTGGATCTGATAGGCAAAGATTATGTGGAAGACGTAGGTGTCGTGGTCTGGATGCCGGTATCCAAACGGCACCGCCAACGCATCGCGCCATTGGCGCATGATGCGCATGTCGTGGTCAGTCGCACCGGCAACGGTGAGGCCGGTCGGCACCACCTCGACGACCTTGATGTTGAAAGGGCCGAAGCCCTCGAAATCTTTCAGCCGTTCCAGATAGAGGCGGGTCATGGCGTCGATGCTGGTATCGAGCGGCACGTCCTGCGGCCAGTAGGGCAAGCGGCGGCGATATTCGATGATACCCTGGAACAGCGTCATGTGCAGGCTGGACACTGGCGTGAAGGCCAGCCTGTCGGCATCGGGCATGGCCAGCATCCGCTCGCGCACCGCAAGCCCCACGGCTTCGGACGGCGAACCGCTGACGAGATGGCTGACGACCGTGTTGCCGGGCTCGATCAGGAAATTGCCCGACGCATCGTAGCGTGTGCCGAGATGCGCTGGCGGGGTCGGGTTGGAGCCGGCAAAGAATCCGGCGAGCGATGGTCTGACAGTGTCGAGCATGGCGATCTCCTTGGGGAGATGGCCTCCTGTCCGAGTCCTGTGTCAAGGGTATGAAACGGACGTCCTCCTCAACAACGATGCACTGGGTTATCCGCCGTACTTCTCCAGAAACGCCTCGGCCTCGAGTTCGCGAAAATCGTCGAGCGAAGCGCGCAGTCTGGCATGGTCCCAGTCCCACCAGGCAAGTGCCTGGTAGCGTTCCGCGGTGCGGCGGTCGAAGCGCTCCCGGATCGGCTTTGCCGGAACGCCGGCGACGATGGTGTAGGGGGCAACATCTTTCGAGACCACCGCGCCCGCGCCGACCGCCGCGCCGTCGCCGACGGTGACGCCGGGCAAAATGGTCGAGCCGTGACCGAGCCAGGTGTCGTGGCCAATGGTGACCCGTTTGGCGCGGCGCTGGGCGAAGAATTCGCTCTCGTGCTCGGCGTCGTCCCAATAGTCCGAAGCGCGGTAGGTGAAATGGTGCAGCGTCGGCCGCCATGTCGGGTGGTTGGTGGCGTTGAGGCGCACGCTTGCCGCGATGTTGGCAAACTTGCCGATCGTCGCGCACCAGACGGCGCAGTCCTGCATTATGTAGGAATAGTCGCCGAGTTCGCTCTCCGAAACCCGGCTGCGGTCGGCGATCTCGGTCCAGCGGCCGAGTGTCGAATTGTGTACCTCCGCCGTCGGGTGGACCAACGGTGTCTCGGATAACTTCCTGGTCATGCGGCGAGTTTTCCCGGAGCGAAAGCTGTCACATCGATGACGCGGTCGGCGACCGCCTTGCGCACGTCGTGGTCGTGGAAGATGCCGAGCAGGGCGACGCCCGCCGACTTCTTGGCGGCGATGAGCTCGATCACCACGTCGCGGTTCCTGGCGTCGAGCGAAGCGGTCGGCTCGTCGAGCAACAGGATCGGATGCTCGGTGATGAAGCCGCGCGCTATATTGACGCGCTGCTGCTCGCCGCCGGAGAAGGTCGCCGGCGGCAGCGCCCACAGTTTCTCCGGCAAATTGAGCTGCGCCAGCAAAGCGCGCGCCTTGCCTCTGGCCACTTCGCGTTCTTCGCCGCGCTCGACCAGCGGTTCGGCAACGACATCGAGCGCCGAGACGCGCGGCACGGTGCGCAGGAACTGGCTGACATAGCCGATGGTTTGCCGGCGCACGGCAAGCACGGTGCGTGGGCTGGCATTGGCGAGATCGATCAGGCCGCCTTCATGGCTGACGATGATCTGGCCTTCATCGACGGCATAGTTGCCGTAAAGCATCTTCAGGATCGAGCTCTTGCCGGCACCGGAGGGGCCGCCCAGCACCGTGCATTCGCCAGCCTTGATCGAGAACGAAACAGCGGCGACGACTGGCAATTTGATACCGTCGCGCAGATGCATGGTGAAGCTTTTCGCGACATCGGAGACAACGAGGGGCGTCGGCATGATCAGACCTGCAGGATCGAGGAGACGAGAAGCTGGGTGTAGGGCGCGCGCGGGTCGTCGAGCACGCGGTCGGTGAGGCCGCTTTCGACGACACGGCCGTCCTTCATCACCATCATGCGTTGCGACAGAAGCCGAGCCACGGCAAGGTCGTGGGTAACGACGATTGCGGCCAGGCCAAGATCGGTGACGAGCCCGCGCAAGAGATCAAGCAGGCGCGCCTGCACGGAAACATCGAGGCCGCCGGTCGGCTCATCCATGAACACCAGCCGTGGACCGGTGACGAGATTGCGGGCGATCTGCAGACGCTGGCGCATGCCGCCGGAAAAGGCGCGCGGTTCGTCATCGATGCGGTCTTCCTCGATCTCGACGCGCGACAGCCAGTCGACGGCGGTGGCGCGGATCTTGCCGTAGTGCCGGTCGCCGACGGCCATCAGCCGTTCGCCGACATTGGCGCCGGCCGACACGGTCATGCGCAGGCCGTCGGCTGGGTTCTGATGGACAAAACCCCAGTCGGTGCGCATCAGGAAGCGGCGCTCGGCCTCGCTCATGCGGTAGAGCTCGCGGAACTGGCCGTCGCGCATACGATAGCTGGCGGTGCCGGAGGAAGGCAAAAGCCGGGTTGACAGGCAGTTGAGCAGCGTCGTCTTGCCGGAACCGGACTCGCCGACGACAGCCAGAACCTCGCCCGGCCACAGGTCGAACGAAACGTTGTCGCAGCCGACTCGCGACCCGTAGAATTTGGAAAGCGCCGAAACGCGTAGCAGCGGTTCGTCGGTCATTGTGCCGGCTCCATTTTTTCCGAGGCGAGGTGGGTTTCAGGGGCAAGATGACCGCGATGGCCGTCTTCGCGCCGCTTCTCGCAATGGTCGGTGTCGGAGCAGACGAACATGTGGCCGCCATGGTCGTCGAGGATGACCTCATCGAGATAGACATTCTCGGCTCCGCACAGCGCGCAGGGCTGGTCGAAGGTCTGTATCTCGAATGGATGGTCCTCGAAGTCGAGGCTGACGACGTCGGTGAAGGGCGGCACCGCGTAGATGCGCTTTTCGCGGCCGGCGCCGAACAGCTGCAGGGCCGGCGAGCGATGCATTTTCGGGTTGTCGAATTTCGGCGTCGGTGAGGGGTCCATCACATAGCGCCCCTCGACCTTGACCGGATAGGCATAGGTGGTGGCGATGCGGCCGTGCTTGGCGATGTCCTCGTAGAGTTTCACATGCATGAGGCCGTATTCCTCCAGCGCGTGCATTTTGCGCGTTTCGGTTTCGCGCGGTTCGAGGAAGCGCAGGGGTTCCGGGATCGGCACCTGATAGACCAGCACCTGGCCCGCGGTCAGCGGATGTTCGGGGATGCGGTGGCGGGTCTGGATGATGGTTGCCTTGGCGGTCTCTGTGGTGACGGCGACATCGGCGACCTTCTTGAAGAAGGCGCGGATCGAGACCGCATTGGTGGTGTCGTCGGCGCCCTGGTCGATGACCTTCAGCACATCGTCGGGGCCGATGATCGAAGCGGTGACCTGGACGCCGCCGGTGCCCCAGCCGTAGGGCATCGGCATTTCGCGCGAGGCGAACGGCACCTGGTAACCGGGGATGGCGATGCCTTTCAGGATCGCGCGGCGGATCATCCGCTTGGTCTGTTCGTCGAGGTAGGCGAAGTTGTAGGTGGCGATGTCGGTCATGCTGAGACTTCCAGTCCTTTGGCATAGCGCGCCAGCCGCTGGTTGAGCGTCCCGGTGTGCAGTTCGAACATGTGGTTGTCGTCGTCGTAGAAATAGATCGAGCGGCCTTCGCCCTCGACGCGTGGGCGCGGCGGGCGCATCTCCAGCCCGAGCTTGCCGACGCGCTCGGCATAGCGGTCGAAATCGGCATCATCGATCTTGAAGGCGACGTGATTGTAGCTGCGCTCCGGCAGCGGCTTGCCTTCCATGATGGCGATCCAGATGTCGCCGATCAGGAAGAATTTTTCGCGCGACAGCGAGAACTGTTCGGCGTCGCTGGCATAGACCTCGCGCGCATCGAACACGCCCTCGAGAATCCTGGTCATCCGGTCGAGATCGCGCACGATGAAGGTCATGTGGGACAGGCCGTCGATCATTCCGCGGCCTCCCTTTTCTCTTCGGCCTTCATGGGGTTTTCGCGGGCCTCGTATTCGGCGCGCATGCGGCGCACCAGGTCGAGTTCGGCCTGGAAGTCGACATAGTGCGGGAGCTTCAGATGCTCGACGAAGCCGGTCGCCTGGACATTGTCGGAGTGCGAGATGACGAACTCCTCATCTTGGGCGGCGGCGACGATGTCCTCGCCGAGTTCGGAGGCGCGCAGCGCCCGGTCGCACAGCGCCATGGCCATCGCCTTGCGCTCGCTCTGGCCGAAGACGAGGCCGTAGCCGCGGGTGAATTGCGGCGGCGCCTTGGCCGATCCCTTGAACTGGTTGACCATCTGGCATTCGGTGACACGCACCGTGCCGAGCGGCACGGCAAAGGGCAGTTCGGGAACGTCAAGCTCCAGCTCGACCTCGCCGATGCGGATCTCGCCGACGAAGGGGTGGTTGCGGGCATAGCCGCGCTGGGTGGAATAGCCGAGCGCCAGGAGAAAACCCTCGTCGCCGCGCGACAGCGCCTGCAGGCGGATGTCGCGTGCCATCGGGAATTCCAGCGGCTCGCGGGTGATGTCGCCCGGGACATGGTCCTGCGGCATCTCGCCATCCGGTTCGATCAGCCCTTCCCGGGCGAGGATCGCAGAGACGCGCGGCATGGCCGGCGCTTCCGTCTCGCGCCGCAAGGGCTCGGCCACATCGGCGCCTGCGGCCAGTTCGGGATCGAGCAGCCGGTGGGTGTAGTCGAAGGTCGGGCCGAGCAACTGGCCGCCGGGCAGGTCCTTGTAGGTCGCCGAGACCCGCCGCTCGACCAGCATCGTGCCGGTGTCGATCGGGTTGCTGTAGCCGAAGCGCGGCAGCGTGGTGCGATAGGCGCGCACCAGGAAGATCGCCTCGATCATGTCGCCGCGCGCTTGGACGATGGCGAGCGCGGCGAGTTCACGGTCATAAAGCGAGCCTTCGCTCATCACCCGGTCGACTCCCAGCGCCAGCTGCTCGACGATCTGATCGAGGCGCAGCGCCGGCACTGAACGGTCGCCGCGCCTGCGGTCGGCAAGCAGGCTGTGGGCGTTGGCGATTGCGGCCTCGCCGCCTTTTACCGCGACATACATCTTATGCCTCCATCGTCTTGATGCGCGTCGTGCGCGGCAGGCAGGCTATGCCTTCCGACGTGGCGAGGATGATGTCGACGCCGCGCGGAAAGCGCTTGGTATTCTGCTTCCACTGCTCGATGAAATGACGCGGCATCTGCGCCGGCGCGATCGTGGCGCTGGTTTCGATGCCGGGGCCTTCGAGTAGCAGCGGGGTGCCGGAAGCGAGATCGCCGACCTGCAGGATCAGCGTGGTTGACCGGTCGGGATAGTCCTGCGTGCCCTGCGAAAAGCCGTCGAGCGCCATCAACTCGGCGGGTGTGGCGACAAAGGCGAAATGCGCGTCGGCAGGCGTGTTGGCCAGCGGCGCGCCAGTGTGGAAGCCAAGCCAGGAGATGACCGCCGCGGAGGCGTGCAGGGCCGGGTCGAGCCAGAGCGGCGTGTCGCTGTCGCAGAGCGCCAGCGCGATGGCGCCGGCGGTTGCCGAAAGCGGCGCCGGCGGGCGGGCAAGGACCGCCAGGGGCTGCACGCTGCCCGGCCGCGCCATCGCGTCCATGATCGCGCGAAAAACGGTCTGGGCGTTGAAGACCGGATCGGCGAAACCGCCCTCGATCGATTGCGCTGCGATGTCCATCAGTCTTCTCCGCGAACCATGGTGAAGAAATCCACCTTCGTTGCCGCGGTCTCGGCGCGGCGTTTTTCATCGGTAGTGGCGAGCGCCGCCCGCAGAGGCGCGATCAGCCTGGTCTCGACCTCGGTGCGGCGGGCAGGGTCCTGCCACAGCGCGTCGGCGATGGCCGCCAGCTTCGCCTTTTGCTTGTCGCGGCCAAGCGCGTAGCAATGGCCGACCTGTCCGGACGGCAGACGGACAGTGGCGCGGGTGACGGTCGCCTCGCCGACATTGAATGGCGCGCCGCCGCCGCCGATGCGGCCGCGTAGCGTGACCAGGCCCGTCTCGGGACCGCGCAGCAGCTCGGCTTGCGAAGGCAGGCCAGCCTCGTTCCAGAGCCGGACGATGTCGTCGCCGCTCGATTGCGCCAGCGTCGCCATGGCGGCCTTCCGCTCGGCCTGGTCCCGGGCTTCCTGTCCTCGCATACGGTGCATTCCTCTTGGCTAAATTTGTCTATTGATATAGACAACTATACAAATTATACATATTACCTAACGCGAGTCCATGACGGGTGGATGACAAGCGACAGAGTAGGGGCGATTCATGACCGGGCGACAGGAGGCCGACAGCATCGAGCGGCGCAGCGGCGTTTCGTTGTGGCGCCAGATCGCCGACAGGATTCTGCAATCGATCGCCATCGGCGATTTCGCCGAGAATGCCGCGCTGCCGCCCGAAATGGCGCTGGCCGGACGCTATGGCGTCAACCGTCACACGGTGCGCAGCGCCATATCGGCCCTTGTCCAGGAAGGGGTTTTGCGGGCCGAGCAGGGACGCGGCACCTTTGTCTTGTCGCGCAAGCGGCTCTCCTATCCGATCGGCGCGCGCACACGCTTTTCAACAGGCCTGCAGGGGCAGACGTCGGAACGGCACATCGTGCTGCTTGCCTCCTCGGTCGAGCCTGCCAGCCAGCGAGTCGCGGAGGGGCTCGGGCTAGCCAGGGGGACCGAGGTGATAAGGCTGGAGACACGCGGCGAAGCCGATGGACGGCCGGTATCGCGCGCCGCCGGCTGGTTCGATGCCAGGCGCTTTGCCGGTATCGACAAAGCCATGGCTGAGACAGGATCGGTCACGGCGTCGCTGGCGCGTTTCGGCATAGACGATTATCTCCGGCAATCGACCGTGCTATCGGCTCGCCATGCCGATGCGGCCGACCTTGCCGACCTCGACCTGCAGCCCGGCGCCATCGTGCTGGTCACGGTGGCCGTCAATGTCACGCCAGACGGACAGCCGATCCAGTTTTCCGAGTCGCGCTTTCCGGCCGAACGGGTCGAGCTCAAACTGTCGGCGCTGTAGGGAGTGCCGGCCTTATACGAAACCGTCTGATTCACGCCGATATCAGATCAGCTCGGTCGCGCTCACTTGTCAGCGGCTTGGCGTTTGAGGACCGCCTTCCCCCACTCCGTCTCGGCTTCGCCGAGCCACCTCTCCCCCCTCCGGAGGGAGAGGAAGGGAGTCCGCTGGCGACGAGAGAAGGAGGGACGCTTGTTGAGGAGCGTTGGCTGGAAGAGGTTCGCACCCTTCCTCTGCCCCGTCGATCGGGGGAGAGGTGGCTCGGCGAAGCCGAGACGGAGTGGGGGTCGATCTTCGCGGGGCGTCAATACGGGCCGGGTTCACGGCCTGCCATGTTATGACCGCACCTCGATCACGGCCTTAATCAGGCCGGATTTCTCGTGCGCCCAGCGGGCGAGATCGGACGGCGTATCGGCCAATGTCGTCCGGTGGGTAACCAGCTTGGCCAACGGCACGGCGCCGCTGCGGATCGAAGCGGCGACATGATCGAAGTCGGCGCGCAAGGCATTGCGGCTGCCGATCAGCGTCATCTCCCGTTTGTGGAACTCCGGGTCGGAGAAGGCGATGTCATCCTTGACGACGCTGACCAGCACCAGGGTCCCGCCATGCGCGACATGGGCAAAGGCCGACTGCACCGACTGGGTGTTGCCGGTGGCGTCGAAGACCACGTCGAACCCTTCGCCTGACGTCGCCTCCCTGACCAGATCGGATGCCGCGCCGTGTGATCCATCGAGGGCTGGGAAGCCGAGTTCGTTCGCGGCAAAATTCAATCTTTCGCTGCTCATGTCGAGCAGCGTCACGTCGGACCCGGCGATGCGGGCGAAGATGGCGGTGCCAAGCCCGATCGGGCCGGCGCCGATGACCAGCGTGCGGGCGCCGGGGTCGGCGCGCGAGCGCCGCACGGCATGCGCGCCGATGGCCAGGAACTCCACGGCGGCGGCGTCGGCGAGCGACAGGCCGTTGGCCGGGTAGAGGTTTTGCGCCGGCACCAGGATCTGGTCGCACATGGCGCCGTCGCGATGGACGCCGAGCACTTCGATCCGCACACAGCAGTTCGGCTTGCCATGCCGGCAGGCGATGCACTTGCCGCAGGACAGATAGGGGTTGACGACCACCGGTTCGCCAATGGCCAGATCGACGCCTTCACCGGTCTCGACGATCGTCCCCGACACCTCGTGGCCCATGATGCGGGGGTAGGCGAGGAACGGGTGCTTGCCTTCGAAGATATGATAGTCGGTGCCGCAGATGCCGACATGGCTGACCGCCACCAGCGCCCAGCCGGGAGGTGGCGAGCCGGGCGCGGGGTGGTCTTCCAGGACAAGGTCGCCGGGTGAGCGGCAGACTACGGCTCTCATATTTCGGTCCAGTCGGTTTTACGAAAACGCCGGCCCGTCTCGATACCGGACCGGCGATCGATTTTCGGTTCGTTGACTACTTGCCGCCGCGGCGGCGCAGACCGTCGAAATAGACGATGACGATGATCAGTACGCCGGTGATGACACGCTGCCAGAAGGCGTTGACGTTGAGCAGGTTGGCACCGTTGTTGATGGTGGCGAGAATGAAGGCGCCGAGCAGTGGTCCGTGCACCGAGCCGACGGCGCCGAACAGCGAGGTGCCGCCGATCACCGACGAGGCGATCGCCTGCAGTTCCCAGCCCTCGGCCTGGGTCGGATTGCCGATGCCGATGCGCGACGCGAGCAGCACGCCGACGAACGCCGCGCAGAGACCCGACAGCGTGTAGGCCATGAAGATGGTGCGCTGGACATTGACGCCCGACAGTCGCGAAGCCTCGGCGTTCGAGCCGACCGAAAAGAGATAACGGCCCCAGCGGCTGTGATGCAGGAAGACGTAAGCGGGTATGCCGACCAGGAGGACCATCCAGAACAGATTGGGGATGCCGAAGAAGGAGTTGCGCGAGAATTCCTGGAAGGCATCGTTGTTGATCGAGATCGAATTGCCATTGGTCATCAAAAGGCCGATGCCCCGCAGCGACGTCAGGGTCGCCAGGGTGATGATGAAGGGCGGGAGGCCCATCTTGACGATGCCAAAGCCATGGAAGAGGCCGATGGCGACGCCGACCAGCAGGGTGAGCAGGATGGCGAGGAAGACCGGGATGCCGGCATTGATCAGCATCGCCGCAATAACGGTGGCGAAGCCGACCACGGCGCCGACGGATAGATCGATGCCGCCGGTGATGATGACGAAGGTCTGGCCGACAGCCAGGATGGCGATCATCGAGCCTTGACGCAAAAGGTTCGAGATGTTGTTGGCCGAAGCGAAGCTCGATGTCGCCAGCGACAGGATGATCCAGAGCAGCACCAGCAGCGCCAGCAGCGTCAACCCGAACAGGGCGTTATAGTTGCGCTTCGGTTTTTCGGCAGGAATCGCCTCGGTGCTCATATCTTTCCTCCCAGCTTTTCTTGTTTCTCGGCGAGCGCCTGTGTGAGAATGTCCTCGTGATCGGCGGTGCGAAACCCATGCGTCGCCACCAGCTTGCCGCGGCGGAACACGTGCAGCGTGTCGGCCAGTTCATAGACCTCCGGCAAATAGGACGAGATCAGAATGATGCCGGCGCCTTTCGACAGGAGCGCGCTGAACAGGCGGTAGATCTCGGCCTTGGTGCCCACGTCGACGCCGACCGTCGGCTCGTCGAAGATGAACAACTTGGCGCCGTGGGCCAGCCACTTGCCGATGACGATCTTCTGCTGGTTACCGCCCGACAGGCTGGAGGCCAATGCATTGCGTGTCGGCGTCTTGATCCTGAGATCGGCGATCTGGCGGTCGGCCTGGGTCTTTTCCTGGGCGCCGGAGATCAAGAGATTGTTGGAGATGCGCTTGTAGATCGGCAGGTTGAGGTTGAGGCCAACCGGCAGGTTGAGGCAGAGGCCCTGGTCGCGGCGGCTTTCCGGCGCCAGCGCCATGCCGAGCCTGATTGCGTCGTGCTCGGAATTGATCTGGACGTCCTTGCCCTTCCACAGGATCTGGCCGGCCGATTTGCGGTGGCGGCCGTAGAGCGTGGTGACGAATTCGCTGCGTCCGGCGCCGATCAGGCCGTAGAGCCCGACGATCTCGCCGGCGCGCACCGTCATCGACACGTTCTCGAAGCCCTTGCCCGAGAGGTTCCTGGCCTCGATGATCGCGGCACCCGGCGTGAAATGCTCCTTGTGGTAGATCTGCTCGATCGAGCGGTTGATCATCAGCTTGACCAGTTCGGCGTCGTTGGTCTCACTGATGTTCCTCGTGCCGACCAGCGTGCCGTCGCGCAGCACGGACACGCGATCGGCCAGTTCGAAGACTTCCTCCATGCGGTGGCTGATGTAGATGATCGTCACGCCCTCGGACTTCAGTCGGCGGATCAGGGTGAAGAGCTGGTCGGCCTCCTTGCGGGTCAGGTAGGCGGTCGGCTCGTCGAAGATCAGGAATTTGGTGCCGCGCACGGTGGCGCGGGCGGCGGCGATCAGCTGCTGCTGGCCGATGGTGAGGTCGCCGAGCACGACATGCGCCGGCAGGTCGAAGCCGAGACCGTCGATGATCTTCTGCGCATCCTTGACCATGGCGCGCTGCTGCAGGATGCCGAAGCGCGAGTTCTCCTCGCCGAGGAACATGTTGGCGGCGACGGTCAGATGACGGCAGAGCACGACTTCCTGGTGCACCGCGTTGATGCCCAGCGCCATCGCCTCGTGAGGGGTCGCGAGCGCCGCCGGCTTGCCTTCCCAGATCACCTCGCCGGAGGTGCGTGGCATGACGCCGGTCAGCAGCTTGATCAGGGTGGATTTGCCGGCACCATTCTCGCCAACGATGGCGTGGATCTCGCCCGACTTGAAGGCGAGGTTGACCGGCTTCAGCGCGTGGGTGCCCGGATATTTCTTCTCGAGGCCGCGCAGTTCCAGGATCGTTCTGCTGGGCTCCAGCACGGGGGCAGGGTGCAGGTCTTGCGCGGTCGATGTCATGACAATCCTCCCAGACTGGCATCCCAGATTGGCCTCACGATTTGGCGCGCTGCGAGGCTTTGGAACTCTCGCCGGAGCAGCCTAGCTCAAGGCGGCGGATTTCCAAGCGATATGCGTTTGGTTTCCGGGGCACGGGCCCCGGAAACCATGTTTCCGTGCTGATGCTCAGTTGAGCTTCGGGTTGAGCAGCGCGTCGATCTTCGGTTCCTTCATGTTGGCCTTGGTGACCAGATTGGCGCCGGTGTCGACATTGGCCTCGACCTTCTCGCCCTTGGACGCGGCGAGCGCGGTCTTGATGCCGTCATAGCCCATCCGGTAGGGATCCTGGACGACGAGGCCGGAAATGACGCCGTCATTCAGGAACTTGATCAGCTTCTCGTCGCTGTCGAAACCGATCAGCGCGACCTTGCCGGCAAGCTTGTTCTCGGCGACCGCCTGGCCGACGCCCTGCGCCATGATTAGGTTGGACGCGAAGATGCCCTTCAGGTCCGGATTGGCGGTGATCAGGTCGGTCGCGATGTTGAGGCCGGTGGTGGCCTGGCCGTCGGCATATTTGTCAGCAATGAGTTCAAGGCCGGGGTACTTGGCCTTGAGCTCTTCCTTGAAGCCCTGGGCGCGCTGCTCGAGCGAGCCGGCGCCGGGAAGCGCGGTGATCAGGGCAACCTTGCCCTCGACCTTGCCGCCATTGGCCGCGCCGATGGCCGCTGCAAGACCGTCCGCCGCGACGCGGCCGCCCTGCACATTGTCGGTGGTGAGGAACGAGGTGAAGGCCTTGGAGTCGGCGCTGGAATCGATGCCGATGATCTTGACCTTGGCGGCGGCTTCGTCGATCGGCTTGCCGAGCGCCTTGGCTTCCGTCGGCGCGATGACGACGGCGGCAGGGTTGCCGGCGACGGCGTTCTCGAGGATGGAGATCTGGCCGTTGACGTCGGTTTCAGCCTGGGCGCCGAGTTCCGGCACGTTGACGCCGAGATCCTTGCCGGCCTTGCGCGCGCCGGCCAGAACGATCTGCCAATAGAAGGACGTGGTGTCCTTGACGATGATCGGAATGGTGGCGTCCGCCGCCGAAACCGGCGACGAATGCATGACGCCGGCGAGCATCGACGCTGCTGCCAGGGCCATGACGGCGCGGCGGTTGAGAATGCTGGTCACGAATTTCATAGGTTCCTCCCTAAGTCGCCCGGTGAACGTTACGGAAGCTCCGTTCGGATAGGCGCGGCCCCAAACAGAACTTTATCAATAAAAAACAGTTACGCTGTTTTGATAGTGCATCGACCTGGCCGATGCAAGCGGTGTTTCGCGTCCACCCTCCCATGGCAGGCGGAGACACATTCACACGCCGCTCCTTCCCCGACGCGGCAAACGCTCCCGTTCCGTTCTGTAAAGTATGGAATGTTAATTCCATGCTTTAGTCAATATGGAATATTCATTCTTTTTTATTGGAGATCGCGGATTTGTAAAGTGGAACCCCATCAAGGCGCATCAGCGTGGTGCCGGTTTCAGGCCAGCTTCTGTACCACCGTATAGGGACGATATTTGGCGTATTCCGTCTCCGGCACGTCGATATCGAGCAGTTCGAGGTTGCGTGTCAGGTTCGCCAGCTTGGCGGTGCCGGTCAGGACGGTGGCGACCGTTGGCTCGTGCAGGGGAAACTGGAACGCGGCAGCGGCCAGCGGATAACCGCCCTCGTCGGCGATCCTCTCCATGGCGTCCACACGGTCGAGCACATCGCGGCTGGCGGGCTGGTAATCGAAATGCGCGCCTTGCACCGGTCCCGTCGCCAATATGCCGGAATTGAAGACACCGCCTATGACCAGCGACGTCTGTTGCGCCCGGCACAGCGGCAGCAGGTCGGCTTCCGCGCTGCGGTCGAGCAAGGAGTAACGGCTGGCGAGCAGGATGCAGTCGAGCGGCGCCCGGCGCATCACGTCGAGGCAGATCTGGACCTCGTTGACGCCGAGCCCATAGGCGGAAATGGTGCCGGCCCCCTTAAGCTCCTCGAGTGCCTTGAGCCCGCCATCCATCAACTGGCGAAAGTGCAGCTTGGTCTTCTCGACACCATGCGTGTAGACGCCGATGTCATGTACGTAGAGGATGTCTATTCTGTTCAGGCCGAGCCGCGCGTAGCTGAAGTCGACCGACCGCATGATGCCGTCATAGGAATAGTCATAGTCTAGCGCAAAGGGCAGGGGATCGACATAGGAGTGGTCGGGAACCTGGTCTTCAGGGACCGGGCGGAACAGGCGGCCGACCTTGGTGGACAAGATATAGGAATCGCGCGGCTTGTAGCGCAGGAAATCGCCGAAGCGCCGTTCCGACAGGCCGAAACCGTAGAAGGGCGCGGTGTCGAAATAGCGCAGGCCCGCCTCCCAGGCGCCTTGCAGCGTCTCCATCGCCGCCTCGCGCGAACAGGCGCGGTAGAGGCCGCCGATCGCGGCGCCACCGAAGCTGATCTCGGTGACCTCGAGCGGCGTCCGGCCAATGCGGCGTTTTTCCATGCACAACCTCCTCCATTGCGCGGAACCAAGATACCATCCACGGCAATTCCGGGAAAAGTTCGTCGCCGTTCCGGAATTGCGCGAATGCAAAGAGCTAGAGAGTCGCGCCGAGGTGCCAGGGCACGAACTCGTTGTCGCCGTAGCCAAAATCCTCACTCTTGGTCTTTCGGCCGGAAGCCGTCTCGACGATCAGTTCGAAGATCTCGCGGCCCATGCCGGCGATGGTCTTTTCGCCCGAGGCGATGACGCCGCAATTGACGTCCATGTCCTCTTCCATCTGGTGATACATGGTCGAGTTGGTGGCGACCTTGATCGACGGTGTCGGCCGGCAGCCGAAGCAGGAACCGCGGCCGGTGGTGAAGACGATTACATTGGCGCCGCCCGCGACCTGGCCGGTGGCCGAGACCGGGTCGTAGCCGGGCGTGTCCATGAACACCAGTCCGTTGCCGGTGACCTTCTCGGCATAGCCGAACACGCCGTTGAGCGGCGTCTGGCCGCCCTTGGCGACCGCGCCCAGCGATTTTTCCAGGATCGTGGTGAGGCCGCCGCGCTTGTTGCCGGGCGAGGGGTTGTTGTCGATCGAGGCGCCGTGCTTGGCGACGTGGTCTTCCCACCATTTCACGTAGCCATCGAGCTTCTTGGCGATTTCGGGCGTCGCCGCGCGATAGGCCAGCAGATGCTCGGCGCCGTAGATTTCCGTCGTCTCGGAGAGGATGCCGATGCCGCCGACGCCGGCGAGGATGTCGACAGCCGCGCCCAGCGCCGGATTGGCCGTGATGCCCGACATGCCGTCGGAGCCGCCGCACTGCAGGCCGACGACGATCTCGCTGACCGGGATCGGTTCGCGCTTCAACTGGCCGACTTCCTCTGCGATCTCGGCCAGCACGCCCATCGCCTTTTCCACCGATTTGCGCGACCCGCCGGCATCCTGGATGTTGAAGTGGCGCTTGCCGGCGGCGGCGCCTTTCTGGCCGTAGAGGGTCAGCTGATTGACCTCGCAGCCGAGACCGACCATCAGCACGCCACCGAAATTCGGGTGGCGGGCATAACCCGCAAGCGTGCGGTGCAGCACCATCATGCCGTCGCCCGTGCCGCTCATGCCGCAGCCCTGGCCGTGGACGATGGGCACGAAGCCGTCGATGCCGGGATATTTCGGCAGCAGGGTCCGGTTGGCCGTGTCGGCGATGGAATGGCAGACGGTGGCCGAGCAATTGACGCTGGCGATGATGCCGATGAAGTTGCGCGTGCCGGCGCGGCCGTCGGCGCGGCGGTA
Organism: Mesorhizobium sp. B2-4-15; assembly: GCF_006658505.1. Lineage (GTDB taxonomy): Bacteria > Pseudomonadota > Alphaproteobacteria > Rhizobiales > Rhizobiaceae > Mesorhizobium. The sequence continues at coordinate 334,795 of NZ_VFUZ01000003.1, read as the reverse complement.
ACCCATGAAGGTGCGGGCGCGGTCGGCCTCGGTCGCGTGCTCGGCCTCGCTCGGCGGCACCACCGGCAGACGGCCGGCCTCGAAAGTCAGATTGTGCGAGTGGACATGTTCGCCGGGCGCGATGTCTATCGTGGCGCGCCCGATCGCCTGGGCGTATTTGACCACCGCCGAGCCGGCGGGAATGGGCTTGATCGCCACCTTGTGGCCAGGCTCGATGACGGCGGCGGCAAGCGCGCCGCCCGGCAGCGCGGTGCCGATCTCGATGCGGCCATTGGCAACGGCGACATTGTCGGCGGGGGACAGAAGGATGGTGTTCGAGACGTTCACGGGCGGCTTCCTGGGTGATCCTGGGATGCGCGGATTGACACGCGCCTGTTAAGAGCTAATGTCTTTTATCGTGAAAAAACAGTTTTGCGTCAATTGTTTTTTCGCAAGCAGTTCCGCGTACCCCGCGTAGGTGGTGGCGCTGCAAACAATGAACCGACCCCAGCGAAAGCAATTCCGCTTTTCAGGGTCATGGGAACGTCATATTGCGCTTCAAGCCGGCCGCCGCAAGCGCCGGCATCGATGGGTCAGGGGATGTCGAAGAGCAACAACGTCTACAAGGACGCCTACAACCGCTGCCTCAGGCTGCTTGACGAGACACGCAGCCTGCCGTCGGAACCGGAACTTGGCGCACTGCTCGGCGTCAGCCGCACGACCGTGCGCAGCATCCTTTCGCGCATGGAGGAAACCGGGCTGATCGCCTGGAACAAGCGCGCCAAGACGGTGCTGCGCGACCCGCGTCCCGATGATTTCTTCCCCGAGGAAGAGACTGACACGCTGGCCGAGATCATCGAGCGGTCCTTCATGCGGCGGCTGCTCGCCGATGGCGCCGAGGCCGGCATGCAGATCAACGAGCTCGAACTGGCGCGCGAGATCGGCGTCGGCACCACCAGCGTGCGCGAGTTCCTGATCCGCTTCTCCCGCTTCGGCCTAATCGAGAAGCGCCGCAACAGCCATTGGGTGCTGAAAGGTTTTACACGAGCCTTCGCGCTCGAACTGACCGAGATCCGCGAGATGTTCGAGCTGCGCTCGGCGGCGGCCTTCGCCGCCCTGCCGCAGGATAGCCCTGTCTGGGCCGATCTCGACCGCCTGGAGGACGAACATCGCCAACTGGCAGGTGAGATCGCCACGCGCTTCAACGCGTTTTCGGAGCTGGACGAGCGCTTCCATCGGCTCATCCATCGTGCCTCGCACAACCGCTTCATCGTCGATTTCTACGATGTCATCGCCATGATCTTCCATTACCACTACCAGTGGAACAAGGCGCAGGAGCGCGAGCGCAACGAAGTCGCGGTCGGCGAGCATCTTGCCTATATCGAGGCGCTCAAATCGCGCGACCTCGGCAAGGTCGACGCCGCCTGCCGCAAGCACCTGAAGTCGGCACGTCAGACATTGCTGACGTCGATCCCGGAAAGCCGGCCGCAAAAATCCTGATCGCGCCGCGTTGCCGCAGCATCGAATTGGCGATTTTCCACTCGGCGGCCCCGTGATAGGTATCTTCCAGTCGCTTGAAGAGGCAAATCTTTTGAACAGCCGGGGGAAACGGTGGAGCATGCCGGTCGCGCTTGTCGCGGCCTATCTGCTGCTACTCCAGTCGACGCTCGGTGCGTTTGCCTTCGCCGCCGGCCCGAATGCCGCGCAGCTCGACGCTTTCGGCAACGTCATCTGCACCCACAATGGCGCCACCCAGCTTCCTGGTGGTGACGAGCACCCGTCCCATCTGCCGGCCTGCTGCACGCTCGGCTGCGGCATGTTTTCATCGGCCTTCGCGCCGCCGCCCGATGCCGGGCTGGCCCTGGCCAGCCTTTCCTTTGAAACGGTTGCCTTCGTCTTCCCGGCGAGCATTCATCTCGACTTCGCGCGCGAGCGCTCGCCGTCCAATCCGCGCGCGCCGCCGCTGGCAGCCTGAGCCTGCTTGCCCCGGCGGAATTTTTCGCGGGCGTACCCATCCAAAGATCCAAAACGGTTCGCGACCGGCAACGGCGCGATCATCACTTCATGGAGCAAACCATGTCCTATTCTTCCCCCGTAGCGGCGGGCTTTATGTTCGGCCGCGTTCTGTCCCGCTTCCGGGAGCGTCTCGGCCTAGCCGCGCTGGCCTTTGCCCTGCTGTTCGTCGGCGCCCAGTCGGTGCTCGCGCATGAGTTCAAGGCCGGCGATCTCGAGATCGAGCACCCGTGGTCGCGCGCCACGCCGGCCGGCGCGAAGGTGGCCGGCGGCTATTTCACCGTCGTCAACAAGGGCGGTACACCGGACCGGCTGCTGTCGATTTCCTCCGATATTTCGGAAAAAGCCGAGCTGCATGAGATGGGCGTCAAGGACGGCGTCATGACCATGCGGCCGGTTTCCGGCGGCCTGGAGATCCCCGCGGGCGGCAAGGTAGCTCTCGCGCCTGGCGGTTATCACCTGATGTTCATCGGCCTGAAGCGGCAACCCAAGCAAGGCGAAAAATTTGCCGCCACGCTGACCTTCGAGAAGGCCGGCGCGGTCAACGTCGAGTTCGCTGTCGAAGGCATGGGCGAGATGGGCGGCATGGATCACGACTAACGCCGTATCCGCAAAATTTGAAAATCCGAGGGACCATCATGAACAAATATCTTTTGGCAGCCGGCACGCTTCTCGTGCTGGGGACAAATGCCGCTTCCGCGCACATCACGCTCGAAGCCCAGGAAGCGGCGGTCGGCTCGACCTACAAGGCAGTGCTGCGCGTGCCGCATGGTTGCGACGGCAAGGCCACGACCGCCGTGCGGGTGCAGATCCCGGAAGGGGTGATCGCCGTGAAGCCGATGCCGAAGCCGGGCTGGACGCTGCAGACCAAGAAGGGCAAGTATGAAAACTCCTACCAGCTGTATGGTCAGGCGGTGACCGACGGGGTCAAGGAAGTCGATTGGAGCGGCGGCAGCCTGCCGGATGAATTCTACGACGAGTTCGTCTTCCGCGCGACGCTGACGGCGGATCTGCCTGTCGGCCAGAAACTCTATTTCCCGGTGGTGCAGGAATGTGGCGATGCCGCCGAGCGTTGGATCGAGATTCCGGCGGCAGGGCAAGATGAAGACGCGCTGGAGAATCCGGCGCCCGGCATCAAGCTGACACCGAAGAAATAGGTTTTCTCCCTGGCGCGCTCTGCTTGCCAGAACGCGCCGCATTTACATGGCACGGCATGACGGCGATATCTTCTCGGATGGCCGGTACCACAACCAAGCTCGTCGGCTGGATTGCCGGCGGGCTGCTGGCCATTGCGTTCATCGTCATGGCCTCTACAAGTCAGGCCTTTGCCCATGCCGCATTGATCAAGACCGACCCGGCCGACGGTGCCGTGCTGGCGCAGGCTCCGGCGCGGTTCTCGCTGACTTTCAGCGAACCGGTTTCGCCGCTGGTGCTGACGCTGGTGAAACCTGACGGCACGCCGGTGCCGCTGACATCCTTCCGTCTCAGCGACCAGACGGTCGAGATCGACAATTCGCGGGCGCTGAAGTCCGGCACACATGTGCTGAGCTGGCGCGTCATATCCGCCGACGGGCATCCGGTCGGCGGCTCGCTCTTGTTTTCCATCGGCGCGCCAAGCGAACCACCTGTCGTGTCCGAGGCTGTCGACTGGCCGCAGCGATCGGCGATCTGGATTGGCAAGGTGTTTCTCTACATCGGCCTTTTCCTCGGCGTCGGCGGCGCCTTCGCCCTTGCCTGGCTGGCCGGCGATGATCGCGCCGGTCAGCGCTTTGTCACGGCCGCGATTCTTTGCGGGCTGGTGGCGGCACCCCTGTCGCTGGGGTTCCAAGGGCTGGATGCGCTGGGGGCGCCGCTCTCCCATCTGGCGCAGCCGGTGATCTGGCGTACCGGGCTCGGCACCAGCTTCGGCTGGACGGTGCTGATCGCCCTGATCGCGCTGGGGCTCGGCCTGCTCTCGCTGGGCGGACCGCGAGCGGCAGCCAGACCATTGGCGCTTGCCGGTCTGGCTGGCCTCGGCATCGCGCTCGTCGCCAGCGGCCATGCCAGTGCGGCCGAGCCGCAATGGCTGACGCGACCATTGGTGTTCGTCCATGACGCCGGGATTGCCTTCTGGGCCGGCGCCCTGGTGCCGCTCGGCCTTGCGCTGAAGCGTCAAACGGTCGGCGCCGTTGCGTTCCTGCGCCGCTTCTCATGGACGATCCTGCCTGTCGTGGCCGTGCTTGCCGCGGCTGGCGTCGTCCTCGCCATTATTCAGGTACAGACGCCCCCGGCGCTGATCGGCACCGCCTATGGCCGGCTGCTGCTGGTCAAGCTCGCATTGCTGGTCTTCCTGTTCACGCTTGCCGCCGTCAATCGCTGGAAACTCACCGCTTCGGCCGAGGCAGGCTCAACGGAGGTGCAACGCAGGCTCACCCGTTCGATCGGCGTCGAATTGCTGATCGTGCTGGCGATCTTCGGCGTTGCCGCGGGCTGGCGCTTCACGCCGCCGCCACGGGCCTTGGCGATCGCGGCGGCACAGCCGGTTTCAATCCACATCCATGCGCTGCAGGCAATGGCCGATCTCTCCATCACGCCGGGTCATGCGGGGCCGGTCGCCGCCTCGATGATCATCATGACTGGCGATTTCGGGCCGCTCGACGCCAGGGAAGTGACGCTGGTGCTGTCGAAACCCGATTCCGGTATCGAACCGCTGAAGCGCGCGGCGACCAAACCCGGCGACGGCAGCTGGCGTGTCGACAAGCTCGTCATTCCGGTGCCCGGCCGCTGGACGGTTCGCCTCGACATCCTGGTCTCGGATTTCGAGATGGTGAAGATCGAAGCGCCGGTGGACATCAGGCCGTGATGGTCTTTTGTTTTGCGCAATTGCGGACGGAACCCGTAAACACTTCTCCTGGAATTGCTCCATATGGCCGTCTGCGAGGCGGTTCCCAATCCTTCGGCAACGCATCTTGCTGGCAAACACAAATCGGCGAGGCGGTTGACGGCGGCCTGAAGGCCCGTCAATCATCCCGAGAAGAACGGGCATCCTGAGAAGAACGGGCATCCCGGCAAGAATGGGTATCGCCCGCAAATCGCTCAACAGACGATCCGGAAGCAGGGAAGAAACGATGGAAAAAGCCGAAATCGGCCTGATCGGCCTTGGCACGATGGGTTCCAACCTGGCGCTCAACATTGCCGAGCATGGGCACCGCATCGCCGTCTTCAACCGTACCAAGGCACGCACGGATGCCTTCGTCGAGAGTGCCGGTGCGCTCAGGGATATGGTCGTTCCCTGCTACAGCCTGGAGGAACTCGCCGCGGCGATCCGGCCGCCGCGCCCGATCATCATCATGGTGCTGGCCGGCAAGCCGGTCGACGAACAAATCGAAGCCTTGCGCGGTGTGCTGTCCAACAATGACATCATCATCGATGCCGGCAATGCCAATTTCCGCGACACGATGCGGCGCTTTTCCGAGCTGTCCGGCTCTGGCCTCACCTTCATCGGCATGGGCGTGTCCGGCGGTGAGGAGGGTGCGCGCCACGGACCGTCGATCATGGTCGGCGGGACGGAGGACTCCTGGAAGCGTGTCGAGAAAGTGCTGACCGCCATCTCCGCCAAGTTCAAGGACGAGCCCTGCGCCGCTTGGCTCGGCACCGACGGCGCCGGGCATTTCGTCAAGACCATCCATAACGGCATCGAATATGCCGACATGCAGATGATCGCCGAAATCTACGGCGTCCTGCGAGACGGCGTGGGCATGGGGCCGAAGGACATCAGCACGGTGTTCGCCAACTGGAACAAGGGCCGGCTCAATTCCTACCTGATCGAGATCACCGCCAAGGTGCTGGCCGCCGACGATCCGAAGACCGGCAAGCCGGTGGTCGACATCATCCTCGACCGCGCTGGCCAGAAGGGCACCGGCAAATGGTCTGTCATCGAGGCGCAGCAACTTGGCATTCCAGCGACCGCGATCGAGGCGGCGGTGGCGGCGCGCGTTCTGTCGTCGCTCAAGGACGAGCGGCTGGCGGCCGAAAAGGCCTATGGCGATATCGGCGTGACGAAGATTTCCGGCGACAAGGACGCGCTGCTGAAAGACCTCGAACTGGCGCTGTTCGCCGGCAAGATCGCCGCCTATGCGCAAGGCTTCGCGGTGATGAGCGGCGCCTCGAAGGAATTCAACTGGAACCTGCCGATGCCGACCATCGCCAAGATCTGGCGCGCCGGCTGCATCATCCGCTCGCAGATGCTGGACACGATGGCCGAGGCTTTCGGCAGCGGCGGCGCTTCGACCAACCTTTTGATGGCGCCGGCCTTCATCACCATGATGCGGGAGGCGCATCCGTCGCTGCGGCGCGTGGTGGCGCGGGCCTCGGAGGCCGGTTCGCCAGTGCCGGCGCTGTCTTCCGCACTTGCCTATTTCGACAGCTACCGCCAGGGCCGCGGCACTTCCAACCTGATCCAGGCGCAGCGCGATTTCTTCGGCGCGCATGGCTTCGAGCGCATCGGCGAGCAGGGCGCCTTCCATGGACCGTGGGGCAGCGGCGCTGCCGGCTAGACCAGAGCCTGGCTAACCGCCATAGGAAACAACCCCCTTCGGCTCGCTCAGGCTCTGCAGCGAGCCGGGTGCCGCGCCGCCGATCCAGCCGAGCACCGAGCGGGCAAGCTCCGAACCGGCTAGCCGGAAGTCTTCGTTGACGACCAGCAATTCATGCCGGAACAGGTGCAGCAGCTCCGACGACTGCTTCGATACCACATCGACGTCGCGGCCGAGCTTCAGCCCGGCATCCTCGATGCCGGCGACGATGGCAAGTGTCGCGGCGGCGGCACTGCTGACGATGCCGTCCGGCCTGATATCGCGCCGCATCAACTGCGCGGTCCGCATCCTGATCTGCTCGATCGAGTGGTCGATCGAGACGGTGCTGAACGGCACTTCCAAGGCGCCGACCTCGCTCAGCGCGTCGGCAAAACCGTTCACCGTGTGGCGGTGATAGGTCAGACCGACCGGAGGCGCCACCAGAGCGAGCCGACGCCGGCCCATGCCGGCGAGATGGCGCACCGCCTCGGTCGCGAAGGCGTAATTGTCGAAATCATGATAGGGGTGCACGAGCCCCATGTCAGTGCGGCCGTGCGTTGCGAAGGGGATGCCGTGCTCCAGCAAGTAGCGGGCCCTTGGATCGTTTGGCTGCGTGCGTGAAATGATGACGCCGTCGGCGGAGCCCGTCTCCACGAGATAGCGCACCGGGTCAAGCGGATCCTGCAAGCGTGAGTAGGGCGTGACGATCAGATGGTATGGCGTATCGGCGATGACTTCCGTGACGCCATAGATGATGTCAGAGACGAAGCTCATCAGCTCATGTTCGGTGTTGAGCACAAGGCTGATGACGTTGGTCTTGCCGGTGCGCAGGCGCACTCCGGCGCGGTTTGGGCGATAGCCGATCTGCTTGGCCACGAGCTGCACGCGACGCCTCGTCTCGGCGCCAATCTCGGGAGCGTCCTTCAACGCCCGCGAGACGGTGGTGACGCCAAGCCCGGTCATGAAGGCAAGCGTCTTCAGCGTCGGCCGCCTCTGCGCCGACGTATCATCGTTCTTGTTCGTGCGCCGTCTGTTCATTCATCCCGCCCGTGAGCCGCATAGCAGCCGCACACCGGGTCGGCAATCGCCGCGATTAGCAGCGCGGCATGGCTTCAGGCCCGGTGAGGGTGCCAATATACTGAAACGTTACAGATTGCCAATCTCGTTCGCCGATAGGCGTATTTGGAGGTGAACGCTCGAACCTGAATTCCCTTGGGAATCCAAGGCAAAGCGTCACCCCTTGTAAGCCTGTGCAGACCCTCGTGGGTAATTTGGCTGTTTTGCACTGCAATAGCTCATATTGCGACGCACAGTAGCTCGATGGCTGGTCCCATTTTATTCGTGGCCCGAAAAAATGTCCGACGGGCTTCATGCCTGGGGTTGCGTCACTAGCGCAATTGCCTTATCGAAAATCTGTAACGTTTCAGATTCTGGGAGGAAACCGAAATGCGATACAAAGTCCTGACCGCTGCGTTCGCGGCGACGATGGCGTTCGATTTTGCCGGGGCCGCGGCCGCGGCCAACCTGGAAGTAATTCACTGGTGGACGTCGAAGGGCGAGTCGGCGGCGGTCTCGCAGTTCGCAAAGGCCTTCGACAATGACGGCCACGGCGACAAGTGGGTGGACAGCGCCATTGCTCTGGGCGAAACGGCCCGCTCGACCGTCATGCAGCGCGTGCTCGGCGGCGACCCGCCCGGTGCGGCTCAGTTCAATCCCGGCCGGCAGTATGAGGAACTGATTTCAGGCGGCAAGCTGCTCGACCTCACCGATGTCGCGACCGCCGGGAAATGGGACGAGGTCATTCGCCCGAAAGCGATCGGCAGCGCCTGTCTCGTGAACGGCCACTGGTGGTGCGTCCCGGTCAACATCCACTCGAATTATTGGGCCTGGTACTCCAAGCCGGTATTCGCGAAAACGGGCGTGCCGGAGCCGAAGAACATGGCTGATTTCATCGCGGCCGCGCCGAAGATCAAGGAGGCAGGCTTCATTCCGTTCGCGATCGGCGGCGACGGCAATGGCTGGCAAATCCAGCTGCTGTTCCAGGACATGGTTACCGAGGCTCTCGGTGTCGCCAAGCGCGACGAGATGTATACCAAGAAAAGTGCCGAAATTGCCGGCGGTCCCGAGATGAAAGGCGTGTTCACGCAGCTGAGGGCGCTGAAGCAGTTCACCGACAACGGCTACGCCAACCGCAACTGGAACGACACCACCAACTTGCTGATCACCGGCAAGGCCGGACTTCAAGTGATGGGCGACTGGGCGCGCGGCGAATTCGCGGCCGCCGGCATGACCGGTGTCAAGGATTTCGGCTGCATGATCGGCCTGAACGAGGACAAGCCGGTTGTCAGCACCGACGGCGACATCATCGTGTTCTTCAAGCAGGGCAATGCTGATGTCGAGGCGGCGCAGAAGCGACTTGCGGTCCTGCTCATCAGCCCGGAGGTCCAGGTCGCGTTCAACAATGCCAAGGGTTCCATGCCCGTGCGCGGCGACGTCGACATGTCGACGGCCGATCCGTGCATGCAGAAGGCGCTGAAAGCAGTGGAAGATCCGGCCAAGATCGTCACCGCGACCAACAGGTTCATCACCGAGAACACCAACCAGCAGCTCAATGAGCTCGTCGCGCAGTTCTTCGCCGACGACTCCATGACGGCGGATGACGCCACGGCGAAGTTCGCCACCATCATCGGCAATTCCGACTAGGAACCGACCGGCACCTGGAGGCGCCGCCCCGGGGTGACGCCTCCATTCTTGCCCTGGCCTGCCCAGGGTCCTGGTGAGGTGGAGAAGAACGGACGATGCAGAAGAGCTGGAGGCAGAGATTTCACCTGCCCGCGGTGATCGGGACGATACCGATGATTCTCGTCGCCGTGGGCGTGTTCGTGATCGGCATCGGCTTCTCGGTGCTGTGGTCCTTCACCAGTTCCAAGCTCTTCCCGACCTATGATTTTGTCGGCCTGGCGCAGTACAGGCGCCTTTGGGCCGATAACCGCTGGCTCGTCTCGGTCAACAACATCTGGTTCTTCGGCCTGATGTCGATCACCTGCAACATGGTGTTCGGCTATTTGCTCGCCGTTTTCATGGACCAGCGCATCCGCCAGGAAGACCTGTTCCGCTCGATCTTCCTCTATCCCTTTGCCATGTCGCTGATCGTCACCGGACTTGTGTGGCAATGGGTGCTCGACCCCAATCTCGGCCTGCAGGAGACGATGCGCAATCTGGGCTGGTCGAGCTTCAGCTTCGCCCCCCTCGTCGATGCCAATACGGCGATCTACGCGTTGGTCGTGGCGGGCATCTGGCAGGGCTCGGGCGTGACGATGGCGATCCTGCTTGCAGGCCTGCGCGGCGTCGACGAGGAGATCTGGAAGGCGGCGAGAGTGGACGGTATTCCGACGTGGCGCACGCATGTGTCCATTGTAGCACCAATGATGAAGGGTGCGTTCGCGACCGCCTTCGTTCTCCAGTCCGTCGGCGTGGTGCGCGTCTACGACCTGGTCATCGCGATGACCGGTGGCGGTCCCGGCATCGCGACATCCATGCCGGCCGTCTATGTCATCCAGCTCATCACCGTGCGCCAGAATGTCGGCCAGGGCATGGCTGCGGCAACGATGATGCTGCTGCCGGTGCTGATCGTTCTGGCTTTAGCCGGACTTGTGCTGTGGCGGCGCAACCGAGTGCAGGAAGCGGGCGTATGAGCGCCGTGCAAACCACGGCAAGCCGGCCGATGCAAGAAGCGCCGGATCAGGCCACGCCCTTCGGGCCGAAGCCGCGACGGATATCGGCCGGCCGCATCGGCATCTACGCTTTCCTGATCGTCGCGGCGCTCTTCTTCCTCATTCCGGTCTACATCATGGTCGTCACTTCACTGAAGGGGATGCCCGAGATCAGGCTGGGGCATCTTTTCAACCTTCCAGGCGACCCGACCTTTCAGCCCTGGGCCGATGCCTGGCTTCACGCCTGCACCGGCCGTGACTGCAACGGCCTCAGTCCAGGTTTCTACAATTCGCTGAAGATCACTGTCCCGAGCGTCGTCATCTCGATCATATGCGCCTCGATCAACGGCTACGCGCTGACCTTCTGGCCATACAAGGGCGCCAACCTGCTGTTCGGCTTGCTCGTGTTCGGCGCCTTCGTGCCGTATCAGGTCGTGATCTACCCGCTGATCATCGGACTGAGCTCGGTCGGGCTGTTCGCGACCCTGCCCGGCATCATCATCGTGCACACGATCTTCGGAATGCCCATCCTGACGCTGCTGTTCCGCAATTTCTATGCGGCAATGCCGGTCGAGCTGTTCAAGGCGGCGCGCGTCGACGGCGCCGGCTTCTGGCGCATCTTCATCTACATCATGCTGCCAATGTCGGTGCCGATCACGGTCGTCGCCGTCATCCTGCAGGTGACCGGTATCTGGAACGACTTCCTGTTCGGCATCGTGTTTGCCGGGCGCTCCAACTGGCCGATGACGGTGCAGCTCAACAACATCGTCAACACCACGACCGGTGTGCGGGAGTACAATGTCAATATGGCGGCCACCATTCTGACAGCGGCGGTGCCGCTCGTCATCTACTTCGTCTCCGGCAGATGGTTTGTGCGCGGCATTGCCGCCGGCGCGGTGAAAGGGTGATGGCGATGGCGGCAAACGGCACCAGCGTTTCGATCCAGGACCTGTCGCTGAACTTCGGCGCGGTTTCCGTGCTGCAGACGCTCAATCTCGATGTCGCCGAAGGCGAGTTCATCGTGCTGCTCGGCCCCTCCGGCTGCGGCAAGTCGACCCTGCTCAATTGCATCGCCGGTCTGCTCGACATCTCGGAAGGCAGCATCTTCATCAAGGGCAAGAACGTCACCTGGGAAGAGCCCAAGGACCGAGGCATCGGCATGGTGTTCCAGTCCTATGCGCTCTATCCTCAGATGACGGTGGAGAAGAACCTGTCCTTCGGCCTGCGCGTCGCCGGCGTACCCAAGGACGAGATCGCCAAGCGCATCGCGCGCGCGGCCGAGATCCTGCAGATCGAGCCGTTGCTGCAACGCAAGCCGGCGGCGCTCTCCGGCGGGCAGCGCCAGCGCGTCGCGATCGGGCGGGCGCTGGTGCGTGATGTCGATGTCTTCCTGTTCGATGAGCCGTTGTCCAATCTCGACGCCAAGCTGCGCTCGGAACTGCGCGTAGAGATCAAGCTGCTGCACCGCAAGCTGCAGAACACCATGATCTACGTCACCCACGACCAGATCGAGGCGATGACGCTGGCCGACCGCATCGCTGTCATGAAGGGCGGCGTCATCCAGCAGCTCGATGCGCCACAGACCATATACAACCGCCCGGTCAACCGTTTTGTCGCCGGGTTCCTCGGCTCGCCGGCGATGAATTTTATCGAGGGCAGGCTGGAGAAGGACGATAGCGGCTGGCAGTTCGCCGCCGAGGATGTTCGTATCCCGCTTTCGACCTATGCCTTTGAGACGGAACCGGTGCCAGGTCCGACGGTATTCGGCATCCGGCCGGAGCATGTCGCCTTGAACAGCGGCTCCGGCTGGCCATTCACCGCCACAGCGACTGTCGAGGTGGTCGAGCCTATGGGCTCCGACACACTGGTTTGGCTGAAGCTCGGCAAGCAGAATTTCACGGTGCGGGTCACGGCCGAGCGCACGCCGCACAATGGCGAGGCTGTCAGCATTGGCTTTGATCCGATGCGCGCTTCGCTTTTCGACGCCGCTGCCGGCAGCCGCATCTAGCTCCCGAGAATCACCACCTGAAACGATCCCCCAAGCAGAACGGACAGAGACGATGAACTGGTCATTCCAACTTTACAGCGCCCGCAATTTCCAGCCCTGGGAAGGCGTGCTCGCCACACTCGGCAAGCTCGGCTACACCGAGGTCGAAGGTTTCGGCGGCGTCTATGAAAATCCCAAGGCCTTCCGCGCCGAGCTCGACAAGAACGGCCTTTCCATGCCGACCGGCCATTTTTCCATCGACGCGCTGGAGAAGGATTTCGATGGCGTGCGCAGGATCGCCGAAGCGCTCGGCATCAAGCTTTTGATCTGTCCCTATCTGATGGCCGAGGACAGGCCGTCCGACGCCGCCGGCTGGCGCGGTTTCGGCGAGCGCCTGGCAAAGGTCGGCGAGGTGGCTTCGAAGGCCGGTTACGGCTTTGCCTGGCACAACCATGATTTCGAGTTCAAGGCGCTCGCCGACGGCTCGGTGCCGCAGGACCATATTCTATCCTCCGCGCCCGACATCGGATGGGAGATGGACGTTGCCTGGATTATACGCGGCGGAGCCGACCCGCTGCCCTGGATCGAAAAGCATGGCAAGCGCATCGTCGCCGTCCACGTCAAGGACATGGCGAAACCGGGCGAAGGGCTGGATGAGGATGGCTGGTCGGATGTCGGCCACGGCACGATCGACTGGGCCGGCCTGATCAAGGTGCTGCGGGCCAAGAGCGCGGCAAGATACTTTATCATGGAACAGGACAACCCCAACGACATCGAGCGCTTCGCCCGCCGCTCGATCGCATCCGTCAAGACCTATTAGGACAATCACCATGGCAAAGAAACTGGGTATCGGCGTCATCGGCTGCGGCAACATCTCGAAGGCGTATTTTTCGCTGGCGCCGCTGTTTCGCGGCATCGAGATGCGCGCCTGCGCCGACATCAACATGGACGCGGCCAAGGCGCGGGCGAAGGAGTTCAGGCTGCGCGCCGAGACCGTTGAGGACCTGCTCAAGGCCGATGACATCGACATCATCGTCAACCTGACGATACCTGCGGTGCACTATGAGGTGTCGAAGCAGGTGCTCGATGCCGGCAAGCACGTCTATTCCGAAAAGCCCTTCGTGCTGTCGCTCAAGGAGGGCCAGGACCTCAAGGCACGGGCCGGTAAAAAGGGGCTGCGCATCGGCTCGGCGCCGGACACGTTCCTCGGCGGCGCGCATCAGCTGGTGCGCGAGCTGATCGACGAGGGGAAGCTCGGCAACATCACCAGCGGCACCTGCCATGTCATGGGCCACGGCATGGAGCACTGGCACCCGAATCCCGACTTCTTCTTCCAGCCAGGCGCGGGGCCGGTGCTCGATATCGGGCCGTACTATATCACCAATCTGATCCAGCTGATCGGCCCGGTGAAGCAGGTGGCGGCCTTTGCGACGACCCCTGCCAAGGAACGGACGATTTCATCGAAACCGCGCGCGGGTGAAAAAATCCCGGTCAACACGCCGACCACAATCCATGGATTGCTGGAATTCGAGAATGGCGCCGTGGTGACGCTGAACACCAGCTGGGACGTCTGGGCTCACGGCCACGCGCCGATGGAACTCTATGGCGAGGCGGGCACGGTATTCGTGCCGGATCCGAACTTCTTCGGCGGCGACGTGCGCTTCACCGAAGAGGGCAAGCCGGTCAAGAAATTGCCGAAGTGGAAGCATCCGCTTGGCGTGCCGAATGAAATGCACGGCCACGGCATGATGGCCAATTACCGCACCGTGGGCCTCGCCGACATGGCGCTGGCGATCGTCGAAGGACGGCCGCACCGCTGTTCGATGGAACTGGCGCTGCATGCCGTCGATGTCATGACCGGCATATTGCGCTCGGGCGAAAGCGGGAAATTCGTCGCCATGCAGACGAGTTGCGAGCGTCCGGCCGCACTCGGCGTGAAGGAGGCGAAGGAACTGCTGGCCAAGAAGAAAAAATAGGCGGCGGAGATTATCGATAATTTGGCTGCCCCTCTCCCCGTTTGCGCGGGGAGAGGTTAAAGGGTGGGCGTAGGGCTGGTCGTTGCATTCGCAATTGCCGCGCCCGTCCGTTTCAGATCGAGGATTCCCCATGCCTTACGTACCCGCCGAAAACCGCTACGAAAAAATGATCTACAACCGCTGCGGACGGTCCGGCCTCAAGCTGCCGGCGATCTCGCTGGGGCTGTGGCACAATTTCGGCGACGACACGCCGCACCGGACCAAGCAGGCGATCGCCCGCAAGGCTTTCGACCTCGGCATCACCCATTTCGACCTCGCCAACAATTACGGGCCGCCGCCCGGGTCGGCCGAGACCGCTTTCGGCGAGATCCTGCGCACCGATTTCGCCTCCCATCGCGACGAGCTGATCATCTCGACCAAGGCCGGCTATGAAATGTGGGCCGGTCCCTATGGCGAATGGGGCGGGCGCAAATACATGCTGGCCAGCCTCGACCAGAGCCTCAAGCGGATGGGGCTGGATTATGTCGACATCTTCTATTCGCACCGCTTCGATCCCGATACGCCGCTGGAAGAAACCATGGGCGCGCTCGACCATGCGGTGCGTTCGGGCAAGGCGCTCTATGCCGGTATCTCTTCCTACAATTCGCAGCGCACCCGCGAAGCCGCCGACATATTGAGACAGCTCGGCACGCCATGCATCATCCACCAGCCGAGCTATTCGATGCTGAACCGCTGGGTCGAGGAAGACGGCCTGCTCGATACGCTTGAGGGGCTCGGCGTCGGCTCCATCGTGTTCTCGCCGCTGGCCCAAGGCATGCTGACCGACAAATATCTCGGCGGCATCCCTGAAGGCAGCCGTGCTTCCCAGGGCAAGTCGCTGAAGACAGCCTTCATCAACGCCCGCACTATTGCCAACATCAAGGCACTCAACGCCATCGCCGGCAGGCGCGGCCAGACGCTGGCGCAGATGGCGCTGGCCTGGGTGCTACGCAGAGGCAAGGTGACGTCGGCATTGATCGGCGCAAGCCGGCCGGAACAGGTCGAGGATTGCGTCGGGGCGCTGAGGGTGCTCGATTTCAGCGATGCCGAACTGGCGGAGATCGATGGCTACGCACGCGAGTCCGACATCAATCTGTGGGCGGCTTCCGCGGAACGCAACGGCCCGCCAAGGAAATAGCCGGAGCCGGCTAACAAAAGCCGGCGGATCGCTCCCGCCGGCCTTGTTGATGACAGAGGCCGGGCCAGTGCGCCTTCGGCCTGATCATGTTGCTGGTCAACGGGTCAGTCATGGTGCGCGGTGCCGCCAGCGCCCGGAACGAAACCGTGCCCGCAGCCATCAGCGCGGACGTGCCGACAAGCAGCGTGCGGCGTGTCAATTTGAACATAGCGCCTCCCGAAGCCCGATCGAACTTCCCAAGCGAGGCCACCTCGTCGAGGACCCTGTCAGTATTTTGAATGTCGCTTCGCCATCAATCCTGCCATCACCCTTGTGCAGTCACGTCATCGATCGACCGGGACAACAACAGAAGAGTAGCAAAGACGACGGTTCGTCGCTATCTGAATGGGATCAGGCCGTTTGCACCGGCAAACAGCCTGCGGATGGCGCGGGAAAGTTGGAACGGGACCATGGCGGCAAGGGATGTGCTGACTAAGAACCAGTTGTGCGTGCTCGAAAAGCTCGAGACCGCCAGCGGGCCGCTCAGCGCCTACACCTTGCTCGATCAACTGCGTGAACGCGGTTTCCGCGCGCCGCTTCAAGTCTATCGCGCGCTCGACACGCTGGTGAAATCAGGCTTCGTGCACAGGCTGGAAAGCATCAACTCCTTCGTCGCCTGCGCCGACCCGCACGACCACAGCCATTCGATGACCGCTTTCGCCATCTGCGACAGCTGCGGGCAGGTGAGCGAAATGTCCGACCATGATGTTGGACACCGACTGGACGAATGGGTGCGTTCCACCGGCTTCGCCGCCAAGAAGGCGGTGATCGAGTTTCGGGGCGTATGTGCCAAGTGCCGGGCCGAGGCGGCGTAAGCCTTCGCTTCGTCATACTAGGGCGAAGCAAGGAGCGAAGCGACGCGCGCAGACCCTAGAGCCGGATGATTTCAGGTCGAGTCGACCTGAAATCTGAATCCGTCTCTAAATCAAAAAGTTAGAGCATGATGTCGTCCGAAAACCGCTTCACACTTTTCGGCATCATGCTCTAGTATCCATGCCGTGACATCGACGTGTCGCTACGATGCAGAACTCGAGTTCTGCTCCGCCGTGTTTTTCAACTGAGGTCACGGAATGGATCCTCGGGTTAAGCCCGAGGATGACGAAGTTTGCGCTTAATGCGCCTCATCCCAATTATTCGCCGCTCGCGCATCGACGTGCAGCGGCACCGACATCGATACCGCCGGCATCGCCGCGTTTTCCATGACGTGGCGCACGACGGGAATCGTCGCTTCGACCTCCGCCTCCACCGTCTCGAAGATCAGTTCGTCATGCACTTGCAGGAGCATGCGGGCTGACAGCTTTGCCTTCTCCAGCGCTTCCTCCATGCGCACCATGGCGCGGCGGATGATGTCGGCGGCGGTGCCCTGCAGGCGGGCATTGATCGAGGCGCGCTCGTTGAACGCGCGGATCGACGGGTTCGAGGACCTTATATCCGGATAATGGATGCGGCGGCCGAAGATCGTCTCGACGAAGCCGTGCTCGCGGGCATAGGCCTTGGTCTCCTCGATATAGTCGCGGATGCCGGGGAAGCGCTCGAAGTACTTCTTGATATAGTTGCTGGCTTCCTCGCGCGGGATCGACAGCTGGTTGGCGAGGCCAAAGGCCGAGATGCCGTAGATGATGCCGAAATTGATCGCCTTGGCGCGGCGGCGGATTTCCGAGGGCATGCCCTCCACCGGCACGTTGAACATTTCCGAGGCGGTGATGGCGTGGATGTCCGCCCCATCGGCGAAGGCCTGCCGCAGCTGCGGGATTTCGGCGACATGGGCAAGCACGCGCAGTTCGATCTGGCTGTAGTCGGCCGAGACCAGGCGGTTGCCCTTGTCGGCGATGAAGGCGGTCCTGATCTTGCGGCCTTCGGCGGTACGCACCGGGATGTTCTGCAGGTTGGGCTCGGAGGATGACAGCCGGCCCGTCGTGGTCGCGGCCAGCGCGTAGGAGGTGTGGACACGTTTGGTGTCCTGATGGATGAAGCCCGGCAGCGCGTCGGTGTAGGTCGATTTCAGCTTGGTCAGCTGGCGCCAGTCGACGATCTTGCGCGGCAGTTCGTGGCCTTCGGCGGCAAGGTCTTCCAGAAGCTGTGCCGAAGTCGACCACTGGCCAGTCTTGGTTTTCGAGCCGCCTGGCAGGCCCATGCGGCCGAACAGGATGTCGCCGAGCTGCTTGGGCGAGCCGATGTTGATGCGCTCGCCGATGAGCTGGTAGATTTCCTCCTCGAGCCGGGCAGCGCCTTGTGCGAGTTCGCCCGACAGCCGCGACAGGATCTGCCGGTCGACGGAGATGCCGCGCTGTTCCATGCGGGCCAGTACAGGCACCAGCGGCCGCTCCAGCCGCTCATAGACCGAGACCAGGCCCTTGGCCGCAAGCCGGGGCTTCAGTACCAGCCAGAGCCGCAGCGTCACATCGGCGTCCTCGGCGGCATGGGCGGTCGCCTTGTCGATGCCGACCTGGTCGAAACCGACCGAGCTTTTGCCGGAGCCGGTCACATCCTTGATCTGGAGGGGTGAGTGACCAAGCCATTTCTCGGCAAGCGCGTCCATGCCGTGACCATGCGGGGTGCCGGCGTCAAGCACGTAGGAGATCAGCATGGTGTCGTCGAACGGTGCGACATCGATGCCATAGCGGCTCATGATGACCAGATCGTATTTCAGGTTCTGCGCGATCTTGAGGACCGACCTGTCTTCGAGCAGCGGCTTCAGCAGCGCCAGCGCTTCGCGAAGAGCAATCTGGTTCTCAAGCATGCCGCCGCCCAGCAGATCGCCGTTGCCGCTCCTGTGGGCGAAGGGGATGTAGGCGGCGCGGCCGGGCGCCGTGGCTATTGCCATGCCAATCAGTTCGGCCTGCATCGGGTCGGGCGAGGTCGCCCTGGCGTCGAAGGCGACGATGCCGGTCTCCCGCGCCTCGGCGATCCAGGCCTTCAGCGTCGCGATATCGCGGACGCAATGATAGGCCGACGTGTCGATCTTGTGCGTCGCCGCGCCCTCCAGCCGCAGCGCGGAGAGCAGGGAAGGGGTGTCCCCCTGCTTAGGTGTCTCTGTCGTCGGTGTAGCAGTTGCGTCTGCCTCTGGCCCGGCCCCGTCTCGGGCAACGATCGGTGTCCCCGCGCCCACATCGGGCCCGTGCGCGGCATCGGCGCGCTCGACGGTCACCGCGACGGCCTGGACGTCGCCGGCCTCGGTGCCGGTCGCTTCCGCCACGCGGCGGGTCAGCGAGGAGAATTCCATGGTCTTGAGGAAGCCGATCAGCTTCGGCCCGTCAGGGGCATGAAGCACGAAATCGTCCAGGCCCTCGGTCACCGGCACGTCGTTCTTCAGCGTCACCAGCTGGCGCGAAATGCGCGCTTTGTCGGCATTAGCGATGATCGTTTCGCGCCTCTTGTCCTGCTTGATCTCGCCGGCGCGGGCGAGCAGCCCATCGAGGTCGCCGAACTGCTCCAGCAACTGCGCTGCCGTCTTCGGCCCGATGCCAGGCACACCCGGAACATTGTCGACGGAGTCGCCGGTAAGTGCTTGCAGGTCGACCATCTTTTCCGGCGGCACGCCCCATTTCTCGATCACCTCGGGGATGCCGATCTGGCGGTCCTTCATCGGGTCGTACATGCCGACCGTATCGCCGACCAGCTGCATCAGGTCCTTGTCGGAGGAGATGATGGTGGTGTCGCCGCCGACCTCGCAAGCCAGCCGGCAATAGGTGGCGATCAGGTCGTCGGCCTCGAAACCCTCCATCTCGATGCAAGGCAGGTTGAACGCCTTGGTTGCCTGGCGGATCAGGCCGAATTGCGGGATCAGATCCTCCGGCGGCGCCGAACGGTTGGCCTTGTATTCGGGGTAGAGGTCGTTGCGGAAGGTTTTCGAGGAATAGTCGAAGATGACCGCGAAATGCGTGGGTACAATGCCCACATCAGTGTTGCGGGCATCCTGCATCAGCTTCCACAGCATATTGCAGAAACCGGAAACGGCACCGACCGGAAGGCCGTCGGACTTGCGGGTCAGCGGCGGCAGTGCGTGATACGCGCGGAAGATGTAGCCGGAGCCGTCGACAAGGAAAAGATGATCGCCTTTTTTCATGCCGGCAGGGATAGCGCGGCGCGATGGCTTGGTCCATGCCAAAGACATCGCCAGGGATCGGTTCCGTCAATACCCTGACAGATCGGGGTTATACCGGGCCGCTCACGAGCACGTTACAAAAGTGTAACGTTGGTGCCCTTGAATCGCCACGTTCACAGACCCAAATACATGCCATCGGCAGTTTTCGCCGAAGTCCGGAGCAAGGCCCGTCCCCCGCCTATCCCGGGCAACTGCGGCAGCCTATCCCCCTCTCCGGGCTGCCGCATCGTTTCGAGTAAAAGGCCGCCGTGGTTCCCCCTCCACCACGGCGGCATTTTTTTGCCTTGCGGCGACCGTATCGGGTCTTGGTCCAATCGTCCCGGCTTTTCGTTTCGCCGCTCTGCCTTTACGGTTCCGGCACTGAATCGAAAGGCTTCGCAAATGTCCGCAGTTTCCTCCGTACTCGACCGTCTCGACCAAAATCTCGACCAGAGCCTGGAACGGCTGTTCGGCCTGCTCAGGATCAAGTCGATCTCCACCGATCCGGCCTATGCCGCCGACTGCCGCAAGGCGGCGGACTGGCTGGTGGCGGAGCTTAAGCTGATCGGCTTCGACGCCAGCGTGCGCGACACGCCCGGCCATCCGATGGTGGTTGCGCATCATGACGGGCCTGCCGGCGCGCCGCATGTGCTGTTCTACGGCCACTACGATGTGCAGCCGGTCGACCCGATCGAACTGTGGGAAAACGATCCATTCGCGCCTGATGTCAAGGAGGTCGGACCCGACCACAAGGTGATCACCGGGCGTGGCTCGGCCGATGACAAGGGCCAATTGATGACCTTTGTCGAGGCGTGCCGCGCCTGGAAGCAGGTGCACGGCAATTTGCCGTGCCGCGTCACTATTCTCTTCGAGGGTGAGGAGGAATCCGGTTCACCTTCGCTGAAGCCTTTCCTCGAAGCCAATGCCGAGGAACTCAAGGCCGATTTCGCGCTGGTCTGCGATACCAGTATGTGGGACCGCGAAACGCCATCGATCTGCGTTGGGCTGCGCGGGCTGGTTGGTGAGGAGATCACGGTCAAGGCCGCCGACCGCGACCTGCATTCGGGCCTCTATGGCGGGGCCGCGGCCAACCCGATCCGCATCCTGGCCAAGGTGCTGGCCGACATCCACGACAAGGACGGCCACATCACCATTCCGGGTTTCTACGACGGCGTCGAGGAGACACCGACGCAGGTGCTGAAATCATGGGAGACGCTCGGCGAGACGGCCGAGACCTTCCTTGGGCCTGTCGGCCTGTCTATCCCATCGGGCGAAAAGGGACGTTCGGTGCTGGAACTGACCTGGGCGCGGCCGACTGCCGAATTCAACGGCATCATCGGTGGCTATACCGGCAAGGGATTCAAGACCGTGATCGCGGCGGAAGCATCGGCGAAAGTGTCCTTCCGCCTCGTCCACAAGCAGGATCCCAAGAAGATCCGCGCCACCTTCCAGCAATTCGTCAAGGAGCGCATTCCGGCCGACTGTTCGGTCGAATTCCACGCCCATGGCGGTTCGCCGGCAATCCAGCTTTCCTACGACTCGCCGTTCCTGGCGAAGGCCAAGACCGCGCTGTCGGATGAATGGCCGAAGCCGGCGGTGACGACCGGCAGCGGCGGCTCGATCCCCGTGGTGGGCGACTTCCAGACCTATCTCGGCATGGAATCGCTGCTGGTCGGCTTCGGCCTCGACGACGACCGCATCCATTCGCCCAACGAGAAATACGAACTCAGTTCTTTCCACAAGGGCCAGCGTTCCTGGGCGCGCATTCTCGACGCGCTGACGCGCTGAGCCGCGGAAAAGCAAGTTTTCTTGTTGATTTTTCACCGGATCGCGGCAAGGACGGGTAACGCCGCGACCGGAGAAGACAATGGCCGATATCCGTTTCCACAAAAATGACCTGCCCGACCTTTCGCATTACAATGTCGGGGCGGTGGCCATCGATACCGAGACGCTGGGGCTGAACCCGCATCGCGACCGGCTCTGCGTGGTGCAGATATCGCCGGGCGACGGCACCGCCGACGTCATCCAGATCGCACCGGGCCAGAAGAAGGCGCCGAACCTCGTCAGCCTGCTGAGGAGCCGCAACATCACCAAGCTGTTCCACTACGGGCGCTTCGACCTGGCCGTGCTCTACAATGCGTTCGGGGTGATGCCCGAGCCTGTGTTCTGCACCAAGATCGCCTCGCGGCTGACCCGCACCTATACCGACCGGCACGGGCTGAAGGACATCTGCTTCGAGCTTCTCGGCGTCGGCCTGTCCAAGGCGCAGCAATCGTCCGACTGGGCGGCCGAAACGCTGTCGCCCGAACAGCTCGAATATGCCGCTTCCGACGTGCTCTACCTGCATCGGTTGCGTGAGGTGCTGGCCGGAAGGCTGGCGCGCGAGGGGCGCACAAAGGAGGCCGATGCCTGCTTCCGCTTCCTGCCGACACGCGCCAAGCTTGACCTGATGGGCTGGGGCGAGGAGGATATTTTCGCCCATAGCTGAGGGCCCCGGCGACGATCCGCGCCCGACGGCGGTTTGGAACCAGATGCCGGCCGTGGCGTTCTGCCGGCTGGAAAAGGGGATGACATGACCGACCGTAAGCCGATATCGACCGCACCGACCGACGGTTCCAAGGTCACCGTCACCTGGAAGGACAGCGACGGCGTAATCAACGAATCCATCGCGCAGTACCGCGACGACGGCTGGTGGGTCTATACCGACAGCCACACGCAAAAGAAGGTCGAACCGACCAGCTGGCGGCCTGCTGCCGGCGACGATGACGACCAGTGAGCGTACCGCTGGCGAGGCCAGCTGCTTTCGAATAGCCTGAAGTCGTTGATATCGGGGCCGATTCGGAGCCTTCCGCTCCGCGCTCGCTCTCTTGCTCGGAGGAAATCGCTATGGGGGTCGAAAGCCTTCTCGTCTTCATCATCATTGGTGCCATCGCCGGCTGGCTCGCTGGCCTCATCGTGTCGGGTTTCGGCTTCGGCCTGATCGGCAACATCATCGTCGGCATCGTCGGCGCATTCATCGCCGGCTGGCTGTTCCCGCTGATCGGTTTCTCCATAGGCGGCGGCATCATCGCCTCTATCATCCATGCCATGATCGGCGCGATCATCCTTTTGGTGCTGGTCAGGGTCCTCAAGCGAGCCTAAGGCTCGAGACAACTGGAGCGGGTTCAGCGTTTGATAGAACTCGTTGAACCGCTCTAACTCTTTGTTTTTTACGGTTTTTACGCAATCCCGGACGGAAAACCGCTTCGCACTTTTCCTGGAATTGCTCTGGGGGCACGCCATGAAACAGAATACGCTCTACCTCATCATTGGCGCGCTCGCCGTCGTGGTCATCGCGCTCGGCGTCTACGTCTACCGCGAGCAGACCAGGCCCAAAGGCGTCGAACTCAAGATCGACGACAAGGGCATTTCGATCCAGCAGAACTGAGCCTGCGATCGGACCCTCTTGTCGTTTGATTTCCAGATGGCGGGCAGCCTTGACCGATAGACGCAACACGCCCTTCGTCAGGTTCGATCCCGGCGATTGCCTGGCCGACGACAACCCCAACAAATGCGTGACGGTGCGAAGCGAAGTGGAGGCCAGCAACGTTTTTGCGCTCGCCGCCGGCCATTGCCGGATGTCCGGGTCGTCGACATGAACGATGCTTTATGCGGCAAGCAAACCTGCGCCGCGGTCGTAGGCAACATCATTGTCTGGCGCGACTACCACCACATGACGGCGACCTACGCGCTGGCACTGGCGCCCTATCTGGCGAAGGCAGCGGGTCTCTAGCCGTTGAAACCTAGCAATGCCTGCATCGCGCTTGACCGTCGAGGGTGCCATCGGCTTAGTCAGCACCATCAATGCGGGGGCAAGCAGTCGCCAATGGGCCGGGGCAGCAGCACAGTTCTGGACCCTTTCCATCGTTCGATCTCTTGGGCGGGTCGCGAATGATCGCCGGGATCGACTTCAAAGCCAGCCAAGGGGCGCGGGCGGCGCTTTTGGCGATCGGCCGCACCGAGGACCTGCGCTTCTCCCCGGGGTCCCGTGCTCGACGAGGAGACCTTCCTGCGTGGCAGGGCCAATCCCGAGGAGGGCGGCCCGAAAGGCCTCGACATCGACCGGTCGAACAGCGTGATGGCGATCACACGCGAAGAGCGGACGCTGGCTTTCTTCTCGGTGCTCTCGATATTCGATGGCGCTGAAAATCGCCGGCAAGGCAGCGCCATCGCACCGGCGTAATGCCGAAAGAGAGACCGACCGGAGATGGAATTAGAATGACGGATCGAAGCTTCGGCGCTATGATGCCGGCATAGGGCGTTTGGGGCCAGCCAACCTAACGAACAGGAGGTTGCCATGAAGCACCAAACACTGGACCAACTGCATGCAGTGGCCGAAATTAGTATCACACAGCCGGTAATGAGCCGAACCCAGCGTCTCGTACGTTGGGCCGAACTTCTCGAACGTGCGCCCAGCCGGCTGCTCACGGCGCTTGCCGGAACCGAATACCGTGCACCGCCCGAGCGCAATGTCATGCGAGGCGATGGCTCGCCGATATCGGTTGCCTTTACGGACCCCATTTTGAAAGACGAGGGTCTGAAGGACGACAGTTATGGCGAAGCCAAGCGCTTCTTCGAGCTGACCGATCACCAACTGCATGAGATCGTCTGCTACTGCCATGTCGGCGAGGTGATGCAATCGTCCAGGGCCGCGCTTTCTGTCCGTGCGGCGATTGGTTGACGCATATCCACCAGGTGATCATCTGGGGAGGAATGAATTGGGGCGCGGTCGAATGCGACGCCGTATCTGCGATCGCGCCCTGACGGAGACCATGGCGTGACTGCGCATCAAAGGCTTGTCCGCTGCCGGATACTGGCGTTCCGACCAATGGTTCTGATCGGTCTCTCTCGTCGGACGCGACCGCCTGCCGGCGCCTGATCCGCAATCCCGGAAATGGACAGGCTGCCAAGCATTTGATTATCAATCGCTTTGAATTTTTCCGACTTAACCCGCCCTTAAATCGCCGCATCTACTCTTCAACCGAAGCGCCATAGGCACCGGGAACAGACAGCGCAGCGCATGGCGAACCGCAGAGACAGCCGCATCGAACCCAGCTTCGAGGGACCGCCACAGACGCGGTCCTCGGCCGGTCTTTCGGTGAGCGAGGAGGACCGCGTCGTGCCGAGCAACCGCAAAGCCTCCGCAAAACGCAAATCGTCGAAAGCGAAATCGTCGCGCGGCGGACGCGGCAGAAGCCGGCGTGGCCTGTTCGGCGTGCTTGGCCGGCTGTTCTACTGGTGCTTCGTCCTCGCCATCTGGGGCGGCATCGCGGTGGCGGGCGTCGTCATCTACTACGGCGCCAAGATGCCGGCGGCCACGACATGGTCGATCCCCGACCGCGCTCCCAACATCAAGATCGTCTCGGCCGATGGCCAGTTGCTCGCCAATCGCGGCATGAGCGGCGGCGAAGCCGTCGGCCTGCACGAAATGTCGCCCTATATCCCCGAGGCGGTGATCGCCATCGAGGACCGCCGCTTCTATTCGCATTTCGGTGTCGATCCGATTGGCCTGTCGCGCGCCATGGTGACCAACCTGCTCGGCAGGCATTTCTCGCAAGGCGGATCGACGCTGACCCAGCAATTGGCCAAGAACCTGTTCCTGAAGCCCGATCGTACGCTGGAGCGCAAGGTGCAGGAAGTGCTTCTGGCGCTGTGGCTGGAGCACAAGCACACCAAGGACCAGATCCTCGAAATGTACCTCAACCGGGTCTATTTCGGCTCCGGCGCCTTTGGCGTCGAGGCGGCTTCGCGGCGCTATTTCGGCAAGAGCGCGCGCGACGTCACCCTGTCGGAAGCGGCCCTGCTTGCAGGTCTCTTGAAGGCGCCGTCGCGGCTGTCGCCGGCGCGCGATCCGAAGGCCGCCGAGGAACGCTCGCAGCTCGTGCTCGCCGCCATGCGCGAGGAGGGCAAGATCAGTGAGAAGGAACTGAAGACGGCGCTCAGTGCTCCGGCGACACGCTCGCCATCCTACTGGACCGGCTCGGAAAACTATGTTGCCGACACCATCATGGAGGAGCTGCCCGACCTGATCGGCGACGTGCGCGGCGACATCGTCATCGACAGCACCGTCGACCTGAACCTGCAGAAGCTCGCCGAGAAGTCGATCCGCCGGCTGATCGACGACAGCGGCAAGAAGCTCAACGTCACCCAGGGCGCGCTCGTGTCGATCGACGATTCCGGTGCGGTGCGCGCCATGGTCGGCGGCTACGACTATTCGACCAGCCAGTTCGACCGCGCCTCGGAGGCACGTCGCCAACCAGGCTCGGCGTTCAAGCCGTTCGTCTATATGGCGGCCCTTGAGGCTGGCCGGACGCCCGACAGCGTGCGCAACGACGCGCCAATCAAGATCGGCAACTGGACGCCCGACAATTACGGCGGCAAGTACTTCGGCAAGGTCACTTTGGCGACCGCGCTGGCCAAGTCGCTGAACTCGGTTGCCGCGCAGCTGACCATGGAAGTCGGGCCGAACGCGGTGGTCGAGGCCGCGCATCGCATGGGCATCCAGTCCGACCTGCAGACCAACACATCGATCGCGCTCGGCACCTCGGAAGTGACGCCGCTGGAGTTGACCTCGGCCTATGTGCCTTTCGCCAATGGCGGCTACAAGCCCGACATCCACTTCATCCGCCGCATCACGACTGCGGACGGCAAGCTGATCTACGACGGCGGCGGCGGCAGCGCTCCGCGTGTGGTGAAACCCGAGATCGTCGGCATGATGAATTCGATGATGACTGGCACCGTCGAGATCGGCACCGCGAAGAAAGCGGCTTTCGCCTGGCCGTCGGCCGGCAAGACCGGCACCAGCCAGAATTCGCGCGATGCCTGGTTCGTCGGCTACACCGCCAATCTCACCACCGGTGTGTGGTTCGGCAATGATGACGGCACGGCGATGAAGAAGGTCACCGGCGGCGCGCTGCCGGCGCAGGCCTGGCACGAATTCATGGTCGCCGCGCATGAGGGTGTGCCGGTGCGGCCGCTGCCCGGCACCTGGAAATCGACACCGGCCGACACGATCGTGCCCGACGACATACCCTCGGCTGACAACAACCAGGTGGCACCGGTTCCATCGGCATCCGTTGGCCAGCAGCCGCCGTCCGCGCCGGCGCAACCGCCAGCCCGCGTCGCGCGGCCGGCCCAGACCGTCGATGCCGATGGCTTCAACATGCCGTCGGATGGCGGCGCCACCGCCTCTGTCGGGCATCCGGTGCCGCCAGGCAGCGTCGGCGGGCCGCTCAAGAAGCGGAAGACCTCGATTCTCGACATTCTGGGCGGCGGCTGACACTCTCATTCAAGCGGCGTCAATCCGCCTCTCGCCAGCGCCGCGGCGTTCGGCTACATCTCCGGCCCGGAGACCGCGACATGGCTGAACTCGACACCAGAAAGACCATCGTGCTGACCGGCGCCAGCCGGGGCATCGGCCATGCCACGGTCAAGCGTTTTTCGCGCGAGGGCTGGCGCGTGATCACCTGCTCGCGCCAGGCCTTTGCCGAGGATTGCCCGTGGCCGGCCGGCCCCGAGGATCACATCAAGGTCGACCTCGCCGACCAGGAAGATGTCGGCATCGCGGTCTCGGAAATCCGCCATCGGCTGGAATCGCATGGCGGCCAGCTGCACGCCTTGGTCAACAACGCCGGCATTTCGCCGAAGCTTAAGGACGGCAACGGCCGCATGGACTCGATCGACACGCCGATGCATGTCTGGCGTGACGTTTTCCAGGTGAATTTCTTCGCGCCGATCATGCTGGCGCGCGGCCTGTTCAAGGAGTTGGCGGCGGCGAAAGGATCGATCGTCAACGTCACCTCGATCGCCGGCACCCGCGTCCATCCGTTTGCCGGCACCGCCTACGCCACGTCGAAGGCGGCCCTCGGCTCGCTGACGCGCGAAATGGCGCATGATTTCGGCCCGCACGGCATCCGCGTCAACGCCATCGCGCCAGGCGAGATCGACACCGCCATCCTGTCACCGGGCACGGACAAGATCGTCGAGACCATTCCGCTCAGGCGCCTCGGCACCACGGCCGAGGTCGCCGACATCATCTTCTTCCTGTGCTCGGGGCAGGCGTCCTACGTGACCGGCTCGGAAATCCACATCAATGGCGGCCAGCACGTGTGAGCGAGCCGGCTCGTGGGTATGAGCGTTTCACGGAAACCAACATCGTTGGGTCGCTGCTGATTTATGAATGGGCTGCAAGCCTGAGCAATCGCCAGGCAGGCGAGATCCTGAATCGCATCGCTGAATTTATCGGCTCTTCCGGACATAGCTGATCGACGCCGGCCTCACGATTGTAAAGCAATAGGCGCGGCTCCCGCGCCTTCCGCCATGGCATCGCGAACTGGCTTTTGCCCGGCATGGTTGCCCAATACCTCTTCGACAATGCCACGCGCGATCTCGCGCTCGCCCATGATCACCGTGTCGGCGCCGAGCCCCTTGAGATGCTCGACCTCGGCATCGGAATGGGCGCGGGCGACGACGTTGATGTTGGGATTGGCGGCACGCGCCCGCAGGACGATCTGGCCGGCCTCGAACGCGTTGGGGATGGCGAGGATCAGCCGCCTGGCGCCTTCGGGATTGGCGGCCGCGAACACTTCGGCGTTGGCGGCATTGCCGGCCACGGTCTCGATATTGTCGGCTTTCAGCTTGGCCAGTGTCTTGTCGGCGTCCTCGATGACGAGGAAGGGCAGGGCCGCTTCCTTCAGCGCGGTGCCGACGAGACCGCCGACGCGGCCGTAGCCGATCAGGATGGCATGGCCGGTGAGTGTAGTCTTCGGTGGTGGGCCGTCTTCCTTTTGAAAAGTCGAGGCAACCGAGGCCACCTGGCCTGGTTCGGTCGCCGGACCGACCGGCTTTGTTTCCGCTGGCGCTGCCGTCCTGGCGGCACGAGCTTCCAGCCACGGCTTCATCCAGTCGATGACCAGGAACATCAACGGGTTGAGCACGATCGACAGGATGGCGCCGGCCAGGATCAGGTCGCGACCCTGTTCGGGCAGAAGTTTCAACCCGACGCCGAGTTCCGCCAGGATGAAGGAGAATTCGCCGATCTGGGCAAGGCTGGCCGAAATCATCAAGGCCGTGGCCAGGGGATAGCCGAAGGCGACGACGATGACGAACGCCGCCAGCGACTTGCCGATAACGATGATGGCGAGCGTGGCCAGGATCGGCAGTCCGTTGCTGATCAGGCTGAGCGGATCGAACAGCATGCCGACGGAGACGAAGAACAGCACCGAAAAGGCATCGCGCAGCGGCAGCGATTCTTCCGCCGCACGGTGGCTGAGCTCGGATTCGCTCATGATCATGCCAGCGAAGAAGGCGCCTAGCGCCAGCGAGACGCCGAACAGTTTTGCCGCTCCGAAGGCGACGCCGAGTGCGATTGCGAGCACCGAGAGACGGAACAGTTCGCGCGACCCTGTATGGGCGACATAGTGCAGGATCCAGGGGATGACCCTGCGGCCGACCACCAGCATGACGACGACGAAGGCCGCGACCTTGGCCAGCGTGATGCCGACGACGCCCCAGATGCCGTAGCTGGCCGGCAGCGAGAGCAGGCCGCTCGAATGCACATCCGCCTGCTCCTGGCCACCCAGCACACCGGCAAGCGCCGGCAGCAGCACCAGCGCCAGCACCATGGCCAGATCCTCGACGATCAGCCAGCCGACGGCGATGCGGCCGCGCTCGGTCTCGATCAGGCGGCGCTCCTGCAACGCACGCAGCAGCACCACGGTCGAGGCCACCGACAGCGCCAGGCCGAACACCACACCCGCGCCCATCGACCAGCCGAGCATCCAGGCAAGACCGATGCCGAGCAGCGTGGCAAAGCCGATCTGAACGATGGCGCCCGGCACGGCGATGGCGCGGACCGACAAAAGGTCCTTCAGCGAGAAATGCAAGCCGACGCCGAACATCAGCAGGATGACGCCGATTTCGGCCAGTTCATTGGCAAGGCTGGCATCGGCGACGAAGCCGGGCGTGTTCGGCCCGACCAGCACACCGGCTACGAGATAGCCGACCAGCGGCGGAATGCGGAAACGGTTGGCGAGAGCGCCGAAGACGAAAGCCAGCCCCAGACCGGCGACGATGGTGGCGATAAGGGGCGTGTCATGCGGCATTGTCTATGGAGCGCCTTTCAAGCTAGCGATGTCGGATGTGCGCCGCCCGGAGCCGTCGCCTGTTTCGCAATATGGTGGAAGGGGTGACGGTGGTGCAACCCGCAAGGGCGCGAAAATCGATGGCGGGGCGACAATTACCTGACCGGCAGCCGAAAAGCCGCCGGTCAGGCAAGGTCCGCGAGATGCTCGCCCCGATGGCCGGGTGTGTCGCCTTCCATCAGGCGGCCTGCAACAGGGCCTCGATCTCAGAGATGGCGTGGTTGGTCATGGTCTTTGGAATTTCAGCCGTCACCTTGTCTCCGACCTCCTTGTGCAGCTTCTTGCGCATGGTGCCGAGCACCACCGGCGGGGCGACGAGCACGATGCTGTCGAACTCACCGTCATGGGCGAGCTTGTAGAGCCGGGCCGCGATTTCTTCCGCGAAGCGCTCCTTGCCGATCCGGTGCCAGTCGGTATCCTCGACCGCACTGCGGTGCACGGACGGGCCGTCATTGTATCGGCCGGGACTGTCGCTTCCCTGTTCACGGGTGGGCGGGTTCTCCTGTTCCATCACCTGCACGACCTCAAGGTTCGGAAATTTGTTGTCGCCGGCATTCTTGAGCAAGAGCGCTTTTTCGCCGTCGGCCACCAGAACCCAGATGCCGTGCTTCAGTCTGATCGTATTCATGGGAAGCGCTCCTTGTTGAATAATTGACATATCGGGAACGCGTTTCGGCCCGGCAACGTTCCAACCGCCAAGGCGTACCAAAAATCTGTGCCGTGAACGCCGAACGCCAGGTTCATCAATGGATTACTTTAATCTACCGAATTGGTAGAATTAGAAAAAACAGTTTTGCCAGGCGAGGCGCCGGCGGCTAAAAGTCGCTGAAATCAAGTTCACGCCTGCGACTTGGCCCTGTCCAGAACCCGCATGGGGAATATTTTTCTCCTGCCTTTCGCAGTTGCGAAAAATCGATTGCCTGCCATCACAGGATGCGCGAGTGGTTTGCTTCTGGTTTTTCGCGCCCGGGCGTAAAACCGCGATACTGTTCCCGGATTGCGTTTCACATGCCGCAGGTCAATGCCAAGCTCAACGCCTTTCCCGTCTTCGTGCGGGTCGAAGGCGAAGCCGTGGCCATTGTCGGCGGCGGCGAGCAAGCCCTGGCCAAGGCGCGGCTGATCGAACAGTCGAGCGCGGTCCTGCGCATCATCGCCCAAAATGCCGAACCGGATCTGCTTGCCTTCATCGCCCAGTCCGGTGCCAGCCATATCGCGGCAGTTTACGATGCCTCGCAGCTCGACGGCGCGGTCATGGTGTTTGCCGCCAGCGGCGATGACACGCTTGACCGCCGCGTCGCCGCGGATGCGCGCCGGCTGGGTCTTCCGGTCAATGCCGTCGACCGGCCGGAGCTCTGCGATTTCTTCACCCCCGCGCTGGTCAATCGCGCGCCAGTCGCCATCGCCATCGGTACCGAAGGGGCAGGCCCGGTGCTTGCCCAGATGCTGCGCAGCCGCATCGACCGCATGCTGTCGCCGTCGTTCGGTCGGCTGGCGGCGCTCGCTGCGTCGTTCCGTACCGCCGCCGAGAGACTGCCCAAAGG
This sequence comes from Mesorhizobium sp. B2-4-15, assembly GCF_006658505.1. Classification (GTDB taxonomy): domain Bacteria; phylum Pseudomonadota; class Alphaproteobacteria; order Rhizobiales; family Rhizobiaceae; genus Mesorhizobium. The sequence continues at coordinate 303,552 of NZ_VFUZ01000003.1, read as the reverse complement.
CAATATTCGTCGCCGGTTCTGGAGCGACTTCTTCGGCGGTGCGCCGGCGCGTGCCATCGAGGCTGGCGAGCTTTCGCGGGCGTATGAGGCGGCGACTGATCTGCTCCTGTCGAACGCGCCGGCTTCGGGGCACATCGCGCTGGTTGGCGCCGGCCCGGGCGCCGAGGATCTGCTGACGCTGCGGGCGCATCGCCTGCTGATGGAGGCCGATGTCATCGTCCATGACGCGCTGGTGCCGGAGTCGGTTATCGCCATGGGCCGACGCGATGCCGAGCGCCTGGCAGTCGGAAAACGCAAGGGCTGCCATACCAAGAGCCAGGCCGAAATCAATGCGCTGCTGGTGGAACTTGGCCGCCAGGGCAAGCGGGTGGTGCGGCTGAAGTCGGGCGATCCGCTGGTGTTCGGCCGCGCCGGCGAGGAGATGGCGGCACTGCGTGACGCCGGTATCGCCTATGAGGTGGTTCCGGGTGTCACCGCGGCCTTCGCCGCCGCCGCCGATTTCGAGCTGCCGCTGACCTTGCGCGGTGTCTCCTCGTCGATGGTTTTCACCACCGGCCACGATCTCAAGGGCAATTCGCTGCCGGACTGGGCCAAGCTCGCGATTTCCGGTGCCACGGTTGCCGTCTATATGGGCCGCTCGGTCGCGGCCGAGGTTGCCGGCCGGCTGATCGAGGCCGGCCTTTCGCCGGATACGGCGGTCGCCGTGGTCGAGAATGCCAGTCTTGCCAACCGCCGCCGTTTCCACGGCACGCTGGCCGATCTGCCGTCGCTGGAAGCACGGGCCGATCTTTCCGGCCCGGTCATGACCATTATCGGCGACGCTGTCGCCGGTGCCAATTTCGAGCGATCAGAGCCGCTCGCGGCACACAGGGTTGCAGGTGCGTCCGTCGCTGCCGAAGGAGTTCAGCCATGAAGATCTTGACTGCCAATCGTCTCGGCGATGGCATTGCCGTGTGGTACGCCGATGGCGGCTGGGCCGAGACGGTGGATCAGGCGGACCCTGCCCACGATAAGGCGGCCGAGGATCGCCTGGAGGCGATCGGCGCCAGGGCGTTTGCCGCCAACGAGGTGGTCGACGTCAACCTGATCGACGCGGAAGTCGTTGACCGCGTTGTCGAGCCCGTGCGGCTGCGTGAGAAGATCCGCGCCGCGGGCCCGACCATCCGTGGCGACCTCGGCAAGCAGGCCGAGCGGGCAGCCTAGTCGGAATACCAAGTGAAACGGGCGGACGCGCCCTGAAAGACGAAGCATGTACCGTTACGATGAGTTCGACCACGATTTTGTCCAGGCCCGCGTCGCCGAGTTCAGCGACCAGGTCCAGCGCCGGCTGTCCGGCGAGATCACCGAGGACCAGTTCCGGCCGCTCAGGCTGATGAACGGCGTCTATCTGCAATTGCACGCCTACATGCTGCGCATCGCGGTGCCCTATGGCACGCTGAACAGCAAGCAGTTGCGCATGCTTGGCCACATCGCCCGCAAATACGACAAGGGCTACGGGCATTTCACCACACGCCAGAACATCCAGTTCAACTGGCCGGCGCTGTCGGACATTCCGGCGATCCTGGCCGACCTGGCAAGTGTGGAGATGCACGCCATCCAGACCAGCGGCAATTGCATTCGCAACGTTACCGCCGACCATTTTGCCGGGGCTGCCGCCGACGAGGCCGCCGATCCGCGCCCCTATGCGGAAATCCTGCGGCAATGGTCGTCGGTGCACCCGGAATTCTCGTTCCTGCCCAGAAAATTCAAGATCGCGGTGACGGGTGCCGAGCGCGACCGTGCCGCCATCCAGACGCATGATATCGGGCTGCATCTGAAGAAGAACGCCGCCGGTGAGCTCGGCTTCGCCGTCTATATCGGTGGTGGCCAGGGCCGCACGCCGATGGTGGCGAGGAAGATCCGCGACTTCCTGCCGGAAGCCGACCTTCTGTCCTACTGCACGGCGATCCTGCGCGTTTACAATCTCTATGGCCGCCGCGACAACAAGTACAAGGCGCGCATCAAGATCCTCGTCCATGAGACCGGCGTTGAGGAAATCACCCGGCAAGTCGAGGCCGAATGGCAGGAGTTGAAGGACGCCGAGCTTAAACTGCCTGAGGCCGACATCCGCGCCATCGAAGCGTATTTCGCGCCGCCGGCGCTGGTTGATCGGCCCGATGGCGACGAGGCCGTGAAGCTGGCCCGCCTCGATTCCAAGGGTTTCTCGGAGTGGCTCGACCAGAATGTGGTGACGCATCGCCATCCCGACTACGCGGCGGTGACGATTTCGCTCAAGGGCATTGGCGACGTGCCGGGCGACGCCTCGGACAGCCAGATGGAAGCGGTGGCCGACATCGCCGAAAAATACGCCTTCGACGAACTTCGCGTCAGCCATGAGCAGAACCTGATCCTGCCGCATGTGGCGCGCGCCGACCTCAAGGCGATCTATGACGCCCTTGTCGACATCGGCCTGGCGACGGCCAATTCCAACCTGATATCGGACATCATCTCGTGCCCGGGCCTCGACTATTGCGCGCTGGCGACGGCGCGCTCGATCCCGATCGCCCAGGAAATCTCGCGCCGCTTCGCCTCGCTGGAGCGGCAGCGCGAGATCGGTGAACTGAAGCTGAAGATTTCCGGCTGCATCAATGCCTGCGGCCATCACCATGTCGGCCATATCGGCATCCTCGGCGTCGAGAAGAAGGGCTCCGAGCTCTATCAGGTCACGCTCGGCGGCTCCGCCGACGAGAACACGTCGGTCGGCGAGATCATCGGCCGCGGCTTCTCGTCCGAAGAGATCACCGATGCCATCGAGACGATCGTCGACACCTATCTCGGCCTTCGGACCGACCCTCAGGAAAAATTCATCGACGCCTACCGCCGTGTCGGTCCCGCGCCGTTCAAGGAGGCGCTCTATGCTGGCGAAGCCAAGGCTGCTTGACCGTATAGCCGATGTCGATGACGGCGTCGCCGCCAAGGCGGCGGGGCTCGACGCGCTCTACGGCCATCTGAAGCCGCTCGAGATCATCGAACGCACGGCCGGCGAACTGTTCCGCGACGAAATCGCGGCCGTGTCGTCTTTCGGTGCCGATTCCGCCGTGCTGCTGCACATGATCGCCGAGATCGACCGGTCGCTACCGGTCATCTTCCTCGACACCGGCAAGCATTTCGAGGAGACACTCGGCTACCGCGACGCGCTCGTCGCCGATTTCGGGCTGACCAACATCCAGGTCATCAAGCCGGAGGAGGCCGCACTTGAGCGGACAGACCCGACGGGCAATCTCCACCAGAGCGACACCGATGCCTGCTGCAACGTGCGCAAGGTCGAGCCGCTGGCGCGTGGGGTCGCACCCTTCCGCGCATGGTTGACCGGACGCAAGCGCTTCCAGGCCTCGACACGGGCAGCACTTCCGGTGTTCGAGGCGGTCGGCCCGCGCATCCGCATCAATCCGCTGGCGCATTGGACGACATCGGATCAGGCGGACTACATGCGCGCGCATGTGCTGCGCGAAAATCCGCTCGTCGCCTACGGCTATCTGTCGATCGGCTGCTTCCCGTGCACGCAGCCGGTGCAGCCGGGCGAGGACGCGCGCAGCGGCCGCTGGGCCGGTCATGCCAAGACCGAATGCGGCATTCACCTGTCGGGGCTGGAAGTGTCGCTGACCGACGCATCACTATAGGGTATGTTGCAATTCAGGTGAGGCCGGTCTGCAAACGGCGGCTTCCTGCGCTTCCGGTACTCACGTACTTCAAGTACGCTCCGCTCCGGCCTCGGAAGCAGCCGTTTTCGACGTGGCCTGACCTGAATTTCAACACACCCTTGAGCTCTTCGAATTTTGGGAATTTTGATGACTGAATCGACGACACCGGAGACCCGGCTCTGGACCCCGGAGGGTTTTCGCGAGGATGAGTGGGCCCATGCCGAAAACGCAGACGCGCTTTCCGGCAATGGCCGCTTCATCCTGCCGCTGCAGCCGTTCCTCGATCTTGATCCGGAGGTGCGCCTTTCCGCCAGGGAGCGGCTTGGCGTCCTGCTGCAGCCCGGCGACCAGCTCGAGAAGATCGCTGATCTGCTCGACCAGCTGTCGCTGGTGGCGCTCGCCTTTCCGGCCTTCAACGACGGCCGCTCCTTCTCCAAGGGCGAATTGCTGCGCAGCCGCTACCATTTCGAAGGTGCGGTGCGCGCCACTGGGCAGGTTCTTGTCGACCAGCTGCCGCATATGCTCCGCCTCGGCTTCGACGAGTTCGAGATCTCGAACCCGGTGCTGCTCAAGCGCCTGGAAGAGGGCCGCACAGGCGGATTGGGACTCTATTACCAGCCAGCCGCCGTGCCGGAGCCCAAAGGCCCGAAATATTCCTGGCGGCGCGTGCGCTCAAGCTGACGCCAGCTTGTCGTCCATGCCACCTCTTCCGGCATTCTGGTCGAACCAGGTAAACCATTTTCAGTCGAGGCGATAGACTCGGACTTCAGAGAGGCGGAATTTCGCCAAAACTGGTCTGACCAATTTTGCGTTTCTCTCTTTCCCGAAGGACGTCTTGGCCGTAGGATGGCATTATTATTTTGTGATCCGAAATAAATGGCCACAAAGGAATAAATGGCCACAAGGGAGGAATCGGGAATGGCTGCCAAGAAGATATTGATGCTCGTTGGCGAGTTCAGCGAGGAATATGAGATTTTCGTTTTCGAACAGGCCATGCATGCCGTCGGACACACCGTCCATGTCGTGTGCCCGGACAAGAAGGCAGGCGATGTGCTGAAGACCTCGCTGCACGACTTCGAAGGCCACCAGACCTATACGGAAAAGCTCGGCCACGACTACATCCTCAACAAGACGTTTGCCGAGGTGGACCCGGCCAAATACGACGCCGTCTACGCGGCCGGCGGGCGCGGACCGGAATACATCCGCATCGACAAGCGGGTGCAGGCGCTGGTGCGGCATTTCCACGAGGCTGGCAAGCCGATCTTCACCATCTGCCATGGCGTGCAGATCCTGATCGCGGTCGATGGCGTGGTGCGGGGCAGGGAAGTGGCGGCGCTCCACTACTGCGAACCGGAAGTGACGTTGGCCGGCGGCATCTACATCGACGTCGCGCCGACAGGCGCCCATGTCGACGGCAATATGGTGTCGGCCAAGGGGTGGCCCGGCCTGTCCAACTTCATCCGCGAATGCCTGAAGGTGCTGGGCACGGAAATCCGCCACGGCGAGATGCTGATGCGCGAGGAGCGCCAGGCGGCCTGAGGTTAAGATCCAGGTGTCGTTCGCTGCTGCTTTCAAATCACTTTGAAAGCCCGGCGCTGCCCCTCATCGGCCTGCCGGCACCTTCTCCCCGTATAGTGACGGGGAGAAGGCAGACTCTATACCGCCGCCCGTGCCTCGCGGAACGACACCAGCTTGCGGCGGTTTTCGTCCCACAATGCCAGTTTGACGCAGCGCAAGCTCTCGAGCAGCGTGACGCGACCGATGCCGCGCAGCTCCGGATAATCGCGCAGCACTTCCTGCAGACGGTAGCCCGGCACCTTGGCGGAGAGGTGGTGGACGTGGTGGACGCCGATATTGCCGGTGAACCAGTTCAGCACCGGCGGCAGGTCGTAATAGGACGAGCCGTGCAAGGCGGCGCGCTGGAATTCCCATTCGTCATCCTTTGCCCATTCCGTCTCCTCGAACTGGTGCTGGACGTAGAACAGCCAGACGCCGGCCGAACCGGCGAGAATGACGATCGGCAGATGGACAACCAGGAACGCACCGGGGCCGACAGCCCAGATAAGCAAGGCCGCCGCAAGCGCGATGGCGAGATTGGTGGTCATTGACGACACCCAGGGCGTCAGCCCGCCACGCATCATGCCGACAGGCAGCCTTTGCGAGAAGATGAACAGCCAGATCGGCCCGAGACCGAACATCACCAGCGGATGGCGGTAGAGCCGATAGGCAAGGCGGCCACGCCAGGACATCCGCCGGTATTCGGCAACGGTCAGGGTCCGGATGTCGCCCGTGCCGCGCTCGTCGAGATTGCCGGCGCCGGCATGATGTGTCGCGTGGGCGCGCCGCCAGCAGTCGTAGGGTGTCAAGGTCAGGACGCCGAGCGCGCGGCCGATCCAGTCGTCGGCGACACGATTGGCGAAGAAGGATCCATGGCCGCAATCATGCTGGATCATGAAGATGCGTACCAGGAACCCAGCCGCCGGAAGGATCAGGACCAGCCCCCACCAATGGCCATAGGCATAGGCGGCCGAAGAGAGCGCCCAGAGCGTGGCAAACGGGATAAGGGTGATGGCGAGCTCGATGGCGCTGCGCCGCCGGTCCGGCTTCTTGTAGCGCGCCAGAATCTTCAGCCAGGCGCGCTTGCTGTTAGCGGCCGCGTCGGGGGAAATAATGTTCATCACGAACCATAGGCGGGGCGTGCCGCCGCCGCAAGGCGACGATCACGCGAAATTACCGCGCGTAATTGTCGCGTAAGAATCCTGGCGAAAGCCTTACTGGCGTCGCCAGCTTACGTCCCCATCCTCCAATCGGTCGAGGCGGTCGAGCAATTGCCTGAAGCGGTCGGGAATGTCGGCCTCGGTGCGGAAAGCAGGCAAGGTGCGCAAAAAACGGGTCATCGCCTCGGCACCGAGCTGGCGCCGGACCTCCGTGGCGAGCCGTTCTCCCTTTTCAGCCTTGTTGCGGGTCATCATTTCAAAATCCTATGTCGGTTCCGAAACTCCTCCAGCAAGGGAATGGTTCCCGCATCACGCCCTTGTCGCAAGCAAAGCCAGCAAGTACGGTAAAATTTGAATTAAAATCCAAGTATCACCGCCGGTCACGGCTTAGTGCCGGCCAAAGGCCCAAGGGGCGCTTACCCCTTGATTTTTGGCCGCCGAACCTCGATATCGGGCACAAAATCAGACCATTCGAGATAACGGGAAACGGCGATGAGCGACCAGGCAAAAGACGAACGCGTGCCCAGTGAAGTGGAGGCGGCCGAGGCCAATGCCAATGCCGAGCGCACGGAAGGCAGCATCGATGGCGACTATGAAGCGCTTGTGCGGCTGCTGAAGGAAAATGAAGAGCTGAAGGACCGCGCTCTGCGTGTCGCGGCCGAGATGGAAAACCTGCGCCGCCGCACCGCGCGCGACGTGCACGACGCGCGCACCTATGCGGTTGCGAATTTCGCGCGCGACATGCTGTCGGTGTCGGACAATCTGCGCCGCGCGCTGGACGCCATTCCCGCCGAGGCCAAGGCGTCTGGTGATGCCGGTTTCAAGGCATTGATCGAAGGCGTCGACCTGACCGAACGCGCCATGCTGTCGGCGCTGGAACGGCATGGGGTCAAGAAACTCGCTCCGGAGGGCGAGAAGTTCGATCCCAATTTCCACCAGGCGATGTTCGAAGTGCCCAATCCCGATGTGCCGGCCAACACGGTGGTCCAGGTCGTGCAGCCGGGCTATTCGATCGGCGAGCGCGTGCTGCGCCCGGCCATGGTCGGCGTCGCCAGGGGCGGCCCCAAGATCGCCGCCGAGGCACCCGTCGAGCCGGGGCCGGTCAATGAGCAGGCCGAGAAGGACGCGTAGTAAGGCAGTAGGCAGTAGGCAGTAGGGAACTAAGGAGACGTATCAATCGCACGGCTTCGTGCTATTGATACCCTATTCCTAATCCCCACCGCCTACTGCCTCATGTCTTTGAATCCCATCGCCCTTCTCGACTATGCCGGCGTCGCCGTGTTTGCGGCGACCGGGGCGTTGGCTGCGTCGCGCAAACAACTCGACATCATCGGTTATCTGTTCCTGGCCAGCGTCACCGGCATCGGCGGCGGCACGCTTCGCGACGTCATCCTCAATCTGCCGGTTTTCTGGGTCGCCAATTCCAGCTATGTCCTGATCTGCACGGTGGTGGCGGTGCTCGTGTTCTTCAGCGCGCATCGCGCCGAATCGCGCTGGAAATGGCTGCTCTGGCTCGACGCTATCGGGCTGGCTGCCTTTTCGGTGATGGGCGCGGCCAAGGGACTGGCCATCACCGGTTCGCCTGTCGTTTCCGTCATCACCGGCGTACTCACCGCTACATTCGGCGGCATTCTGCGCGATCTCCTGGCCGGCGAGCCGTCTGTGCTGCTCAGGCCGGAGATCTACGTCAGTGCAGCCCTAGCCGGTGCCGGCCTCTATACAGTCGGCGACCTTGCCGGCCTGCCGCCGCTCGCCTCCAACCTGATCGGTTTTGCGGCAGCCTTCCTGGTGCGCGGCGGCGCGCTGAAATATGGATGGTCGTTTCCGTCCTATAAGAGCCGGCCCGGCCGGCGGCCGGAAGACATTCCTTGAATCAGCCTTTTCCTGCCCGCCAGGCCCCGACCAATTTCTTCGGCGCCTGCCTCAGCCAAATTTGTTCGAGCCGATGGCGCAATTCTTCGGAAGGGATTTTGTCCAGCCTGACCAGGATTGCCGGCCAGCCTTTATAGTGATCGGTTTCGAAATAGATTTCGGGAGCCGCCTCCAACAGCATCTCCTTCTCGTCGAGCGGACACATCAGCACGATGGTGTTCGCGTCCTTGACCCTGGCGAGCAACTTCTCGCCGACCTTAAGGGCCGGCGTTCCATAGGACGTGGTTTCGACGACATCCAGAAGGCCTGCCGCCGCAAAGCGCAACGAGTCGAACGCTTTGGAGGGATCGTCACTCACCGTTCACGCGGCGAAGCGCTGCGCTTCCCCGCCATAGTAGTTGACGTAGCGGGCGCCGATCTCCTTGACCGGCATCACCACGAAGACGTCTACCGTCGAGAATTCGCGATCGATAACGCAGCCGTCGCCGATGCGGGCGCCGACCCGCAGATAACCCTTGACCAAGGGCGGCATCGCCGCGATCGCCGCCTTGGCGTTGACCGCCTCGATCGGCATCAGGTCCATGGAGCAATAGCGCCCGGATACGGCACGCACATCCCAGGCCGAGTTGGTCCGGCAATGATGGGCAAGGTAGGTGAGCGCCTCGGCATGCGCGGCCGGCACGGTGCCGTGGAAGGAAGCGCAGCCGGTCATCACGCCGATCTCGTAGTGATTGATGTAGGCCCAGATGCCCTGCCACAGCGCCTCGATGGTGCGCTTCGAGCGGTATTCGGGCAAAACACAGGAACGGCCAAGTTCGAGAAAACGCTGGCCGGGGTGGCGGGCAATGAGCTTGGTCAGCTCGAATTCGCCTTCCGAATAGAAGCCTCCGGCAGCGGCCGCGATCTCCTGCCGCAGCAGGCGGTAGGTGCCGACGATGCGGCGGTGTTCGGGACCGGAAATCGAATTGTCGAAGACAAGCAAATGGTCGCAGAGCGGGTCGAACCGATCGGCGTCACGCCGATCCTGCGCCTGGAACAGGTCCTTCCTGGCCCCAAGCTCGTCGTAGAAGACACGGTAGCGCACTTCCTGCGCGGCCGCGATCTCGGCCTCGTTGCGGGCAAGCCGCACTTCGAGGTTGCCGATACGGCCGAGCGCTGCCCCCTTCATGACGGAATCGACGTTACGTCCGGCGAGCAAGGCGCTGCTGGCGTTCGGCCGAGTGTCACATTCCGGCATAACTGTATGCACGAGTGATTCTCCTTCGAGCCATCCCTCTTGGCACGGGGATACGGTGTAGGTGCAACAGGATTGTGACAGTACCGTGATACGGCGTCGCGGGCAATACTTCGTCGGCTGGCGAAAACGGTCAACCGGCTATGTTCGGTGAGCTTAGTCGAGGCGCCCCGCGTCCGCACGGATCGAGGCGACGCGCCTCAAGTCCTTGTTTTCATGGATGTCGTCCTGACGGAACCAGAGCTGCTTTGGGAGGACATGCATTCGCCGCGCGGCGGGAAAAAAACAGCTCAGGCGGCGACCTGGCTCTCGACGGCGGTGACCAGGGCGTCGGGGTCCAGCGGCTTGGTCACGAAGCCGCTGGCGCCATGGGCGAGCACGGCATGGCGGGTCTTTTCCTGGCTGTCCGCCGACAGCACCATGATCGGCACGGGTGCCACGGCCGTTTCCTCCTCATGGCGGCGTATGGCCGCAATTGCGTCCAACCCGTCCATGACCGGCATATGCAGGTCCATCAGCACCACGTCGAAGCGGTGCTTGTGCCCGGCGCTGATGACGGCCTCGACGGCGGCCTTGCCGTTGCCGACCACCTTGACGCGATGCCCGGCCTTCAACAGCGTGGCGCGGGCCAGCATGGCATTGATGTCATTGTCTTCCGCGATCAGCACGGACAGGCCCTGCTGGCGCTCGCCGGCGGCGCGAAGCGCCGGGATGCGGCGCTCTTCCGGCTGGGGCTGGGTCAGGGCCGATGCATGGCTGCTCATAAGCACACGCAAAAGTGTTCCCCCGCGCACCGGCCGGGCCAGGAAGGTCGCGTAGCCGCTGGCGCGGAATTCGCCAAGCATGCCGCGGTCGGTCGGCGCGATCAGCGTGACGGCTTCGCAATCGGAAAGGCCGCTTTGGCGCAATCGCTTGAGCAGCCGTCCGTCGCTCTCTTCCATGGCCGCGTCGACCAGAAGCACGTCGCAGCCGTCGGCAAAGGATGCGGCCTGCGCCACGGTGGTGGCGATACCGGCGGTGCCGCCATTGGCGCGGATGGTGCGGGCGATGGCGTCGGCTTCGACGGTGTTCCTGGACAGGATCACCGCGCGCCTGCCGGCAAGCGCGTTCAGCCGGCCCTGTGGCGCCTCGGTGGCCGCTATGGCCGGGATTTCGAAGACGAATTCCGATCCTTGCCCAAGCCGGCTGGAGACTGAGATCGTGCCGCCCATGGCAGCCACCAGGCGCTTGGAGATGGCAAGTCCAAGACCGGCCCCTCCATGCGCGCGCGTCGACGTGCCGTCGGCCTGCTCGAATTCCTCGAAGATGCGCTCCATGTCTTCGTCGCGCAGGCCGGGACCGGTGTCGGCGATGGTGAAGCAGATGCGGTCGCTGGTCTCGGTGCGGGCACGCGCCACGCTGACCAGCACGCCGCCGCTGTCGGTGAACTTGATGGCGTTGCCGATGAGGTTGAGCAGCACCTGCCTGACCCGGCCCGGATCGGCGGTGATCATTTGCGGTACGTCCGGCTCGACGTGACAACCGAGACCGATATCCTTGGCGAAGGCGCGCGCCGCCAGCAGTTCGATGATGTTGTCGGCGATCTCGCGCACCGACATGGGCTGCGGTTCCGGATCGAAGCGTCCGGCCTCGATCTTGGAATAGTCGAGCAGGTCCTCGATCAGGGCGAGCAGGGCGCTGGCGGAGGTCGAGATGGCGCCGACATAGGTCTGCTGCTCCGCCGACAGGCTGGTGTCGGCCAAGAGCCTCGCCATGCCCATGATGCCGTTCATCGGCGTGCGGATTTCATGGCTGACGGTGGCGAGGAAGCGCGATTTGGCCTGGCTGGCATATTCGGCTCGCTCGCGCGCTGTGATCAGTGAGGATTCGGCGCGCTTGCGGGCGGTGATGTCGCGGGCGATCGCGCGATGGGAAACCGCGCCGCTGTCCTTCTCGCGCACCGACAGCTCGATCCACGAGAACCAGCGCGGGCCGCTCGGCGTGCGGATGGCGACGTCGGTGGAACTCAGGCACTCGTGATCGGAAAAGGCGGCATCGGGAACGATGCCGACTTCGATGCCAAGTTCGGCCAGCGTCTTTCCGGCAAGGTCGCGCTGATCGGTACCGACCAGATCGGCGAACACCTTGTTGGCATAGACGATGTAACCGTCGCGATCGCGGTGGATGACGAGGTCGCCAAGCGCGTCGATGAGACCGCGAAAGCGCTCCTCGCTTTCCTGCATCTCCCACATGCGGTCGGCCAGCGTCTCGATCTCGGCGCGGCTGCGGGCGGTGGTCTCGTCAAGCAGCACCGCGGTACGATGGACGCGACGTCTGGCGTGTAGATGCATGGCGAGGCCGGCGAGGCCGGTCGCCAGCAGTGCGAGGCTGACAAAGATCGGCGCACCGGTCAGATGGGACAGGCCCGCCAGCGCCAGGATGACAACGAAAGTCAGGAGCGGCCCTTGCTGCCTGGCCGATTGCTGTTCGGGCACCAGCGGTGGCGAGGCGATAAAGCGCCGCGCCGGCGCGGATACCGCATCGACGTCGTCGCCAGTGTCCGCCTGTTGCCTGTCGGATTGCGCGATCATGCGAAATCCTTGCCAGACAGAGATTATGGAAAATTGCGGCGGATCGTTCGAATTTTAGCAGATCGGGCGTTTTTGTCCCGGCAGCGGCGGGTTCGCCGCCGGATTCGGCAATTCCGTCCGCCGCCAGCGATCGGCGAGCCGGTCACATGTCGACGACGACGCGTCCGCGGATCTTGCCGTCGACGATATCGCGTGCCGCATCGATGATGCCGTCGAAGCCGATGGTCGTGGACAGGCTGGCGAGCTTCCCCAGGTCGAGGTCGGTGCCAATGCGCCGCCAGGCCTCGATGCGCACGGCCTTCGGCGCCATCACCGAATCGATGCCGAGCAGCGAGACGCCGCGCAGGATGAAGGGGGCCACGCTTGCCGGCAGGTCCATGCCGCCGGCCAGGCCGCAGGCGGCGACCGCGCCGCCATAGGAGGTCATCGAGAGAACGTTGGCCAGCGTGTGGCTGCCGACCGAATCGACGCCGCCGGCCCAGCGCTCCTTGGCCAGCGGTTTGGCGGGCTGGCTGAGTTCGTCGCGCGATATCACCTCGGCGGCACCGAGGTTGATCAGATAGGGGCTTTCGGCATTGCGGCCCGTGGACGCAACGACATGGTAGCCGAGGCTGGACAGGATCGAGATCGCGACCGAACCGACGCCGCCGGCCGCGCCCGTCACCACCACGGGGCCGCGATCGGGCAGGATGCCGTGCCGTTCCAGCGCCATGACAGAAAGCATGGCGGTGTAGCCAGCGGTGCCGACCGCCATCGCATCATGCGGGCTCATGCCTTTCGGCAGCGGCACCAGCCAGTCACCGTTGACGCGAGCGCGCCCGGCATAGGCGCCGAAATGGGTCTCGCCGACGCCCCAGCCGTTCAGGATGACCTTGTCTCCCTTGCGCCAGTCGGGATTGGAAGACGAGATGACGGTGCCGGCGAAGTCGATGCCCGGCACCAGCGGCCAGCGGCGGACCACCGGCGCCTTGCCGGTAATGGCCAGTCCATCCTTGTAGTTCACCGTCGTCGCCTCGACCGCGACGGTGACGTCGCCCTCCATCAGGTCGGCGTCGGTGAGGTCCGTCACGGCTACCGACTGCTTTTTGTCGGCGTCGCGCGAAATGAGGATGGCTTTGAAGGTTTCTGACATCTTTTTCTCCGCGAGCTTGCTTGTCGGGCTGACTGTGCGGCGATGACCGCGTCGGGTCAATCGTTCGAAGGCGTGGGCTCGCGCCGCCAGCCGATGAGTTCGTCGAAGACGACCAGTGCCGCGCCCACCGAAATGAGGGCGTCGGCAAGGTTGAAGACGGCAAAGGACCAAACCGGCGTGTGAAACAGGATGTAATCGATGACGTGGCCGTAAACGGCGCGGTCGATCAAATTGCCCAGCGCACCGCCGATGATCAAGGCAAAGCCGGTGCGGGCGACGACATGACCGGACGGCGTGCGGGTGGCGAGATAAAGTACGAAGGCGACGACCAGCACGGCGACGACCACCAGGCCAGTGTCGCCGAAGGAGGAAAACATCGAGAAGGCGATGCCGGTGTTGTAGGTGCGAAACAGCGCCAGGAACGGCAACAGATCGAGCTTTTCCTGGAAGGGCAGCCCGGCTTCGACCAGATGTTTTATCCATTGGTCGAGCGCGATGGCCACGACGACGAGCAGGGCGTAGGGGGACCACGATTTCAAGGTTGGATAGCCCTCACTTGGAGTCCGCGATGGGGTCGAGCTTCAGCGCACCGCGCCGGATCTCGAACAGCATGATGCCGGTGGCGACGGCGAGATTGAGCGAATCGGCGCGGCCGGCTTGCGGAATCCTGAGCAATCTGTCGCAACTGGCCGCCAGGCTTTCGGGCAGGCCCTGCTGCTCGTTGCCCATCATCAGCAGCACCGGCCCGCGGGAAAAATCGACCGAGCGGTAGTCGACCGCGCCTTTCAGATGCGTGCCGGCGACAAGGCCTGAAAATCCGCCGCGCCAGGCAAGGAAGGCCTCGGTCGTTGCCTTCGCCACCGGCACGGCGAAGATGGAACCCATGGTGGCGCGCACCGTCTCCACCGAAAAAGGATCGGTGGTGTCGCCGACCAGGATGACACCCTTGGCGCCAACGGCATCGACGGTGCGGATGACGGTGCCGAGATTGCCGGGGTCGCGCACCCGGTCGAGCGCCACCCAGACATCGCCATTGCCGGCGCGGATGTCCTTCAGTGTCTGGAATTTCTGCGAGAAGACGCCGACCACCATTTGCGGATTGTCGCGGCGAGTGATGGCGACAAGCACCTTTTCCGACACTTCGAGCACGGTGCCGCCGGCGGCAACGGTGCGCGCGGCGACCTTCTCCACCGCCGGGTTGCCGCGTCCGGCCTTGGCGAAGACCAGGGTTCTGATCTGCCAGCCCAAGTCGAGCGCATCGATGACCAGCTTCAGTCCCTCGGCCATGAAGGCGTTCTGCTGGTCGCGGAATTTCTTCAAGGCGAGTGCCTTGATGTCCTTCACGAGCGGATTGGCGAGGCTGGTGACTTCCTTCACCTGGCCGGGTGCGCCCACGTGCCGCTCGTTCATTCAAGCCACCCAACGCGAAAAAAGTGATGTCGAAAGCGCCCGGCCGGCGGACTTTTCACGGATGATCAGCTCACCCGATTCGACCCTGCCGCCCATGCCGGCAAAGGTGTCGCGCATCAAGGCATGGATTGCGAAGAAGGAGGCGCGGATCGAATAGGCGGTCAGCACCACGGCAAGCGGCTTCGGCGTCAGGATCGCGCGGCAGAGATCGGTCAATGCCGGCAGATCCTCGAACAATTGCCAGACCTCGCCCTTGGGACCACGGCCATAGGCGGGCGGATCGAAGAGAATGATGTCGTAGCGGCTGCCGCGGCGCTCCTCGCGTTCGGCGAATTTCATCGCGTCGTCGACGATCCAGCGGATCGGCTTGTTGCCCAGCCCGGCCATCTCCTGGTTTTCGCGCGCCCAGCCGATCGCTTTCCTCGAGGCGTCGACATGGGTGACCTCGGCGCCCGCGCGGGCTGCTACGAGAGACGCGAGCCCCGTATAGCCGAACAGGTTCAGCACCTTGACCGGCCGCTTCGCCGCCGCGATCAGCCCGGCCATGTGGTCCCAATGCGAGGCTTGCTCCGGAAAAACGCCGACATGGCGAAACGAGGTGAAACGGCCGAGATAATCGATGCCGTCATGCTTCATCGGCCAGGTTTCGCCGAGTGGCGTCTTGGGAAAGCGCCAGCGGCCAATTCCTTCCTCGTCGGTGTCGCCGGTGAAGATAGCGTCGGCACGCTCCCAGTCCTTTGCCGGCAAGGCCTTCCGCCAGATCGCCTGGCCGTCGGGCCGCACGATGCGGTAGGGGCCGTATTGTTCAAGCTTCTGGCCGGAGCCGCTGTCGAGCAGGGCATAATCGGCGTTGGGCGCCACTTCGAGGATCAGCGGAAGCTGCTCGGCCGGCAGGGCGCCGTCGCGACGGGCGAGGATGCGCGGCGAAGATTTCGGCGCGGGCTGACTATCCGGTTTCAAGTCACGCGGTTCGCGCGGCCGGACGTCTGTCTTGACCGCCGGCCGATTCTCCTGCGGGCGCGGCTGTGCGGTCCCACCCTTCGCCGGCTGGTGCGGGCGGCCGTCGCGGCGTTTGTCGCGAAAAGACTTCAAGAAGCAGCATCTCCGGCGGTTCGGCCCGCTTCTGCCACAGCTATGCCCTTGTGCGCAACAAACGGCGATTGTGGACGGCTGACGACCGGGGCCGCGAAGAAGCTCGCAGGTGCTACGGCTTGAGCGCCTTGTAAACGGCAATGCCGGCGGCAAGGTCCTCAAGCGCGGCGCCGACCGACTTGAACAGCGTGATCTCGTCAGTGCTCTCGCGGCCCTTCTTCTGATTGCGTGCGAGTTCGTGCAGGTCGGCGATGATGGCTTCCGGTTTCAGGACGCCCGAGGCCAGTGGCTGGACGATGTCGCCGGCCTCCTTGGTGGCGCCGGCGCGGGTGTCGACATAGACGCGGGCGCGTGCGATCGCGTCATCGTCGCTTTCGCGCATCGCCGGGGTGAAGCCGCCGACCAGGTCGACATGGGTTCCCGGCCGCAACAGCGCGCCCTTGATAAGCGGCGTGGTGGTGATCGTCGCTGAGGAGACGATATCAGCCTGGCCAAGCTCGGCATCGAGATCGGTCGCGGCGCTCGCCGCGAAGCCTTCGGCGCGCAGATCCGCCGCGACTTTCTCGGCATTGGCCGGAGTGCGGTTCCAAATGCGGATGGTCTCGATCGGCCGCACCGCCGAATGCGCCTTGGCGAGGAACGGCGACAGGGCGCCGGCGCCGACCACAAGCAGGCGTGAGGCATCGTCGCGGGCGAGATAGGACGCCGCGAGCGCCGAGGCGCAGGCCGTCCGCCACTGCGTCAGCCGCTGGCCGTCGATCAGGGCTTCCGGTTCGCCGGTGCTGCCGTTGAGCAGAAGATAGAGCCCCATCACGGCGGGCTTGCCGATGGCGTTGTTATCGGGCGAGACGGTGACGATCTTGACACCGACGTGCCCCCCGGCCGAGGTGCCGGCGGCATTGAAATCGGTCCATGCCGGCATCAGCAGCAAGGTCGAGGCCGCACCATCAGGCCGTTCGACCGCGTGATGATGCCTGACGGGCTGCACCGCACCCTCGCGAAACGCGGTGCGCAACGTTTCGACCAATCCCGGAAAGGTCAGCGCACGGTCGACCTCGGCGGCCGAAATGGTCAGCATGAAAAGCTCCGTGAAACGAAAGGCGCCGGCCGGCGGTTCAATTGCTCGGCTTCGGCAGCACCGGCCCCTGCGGCGCCGCCGGGGCGCGGCTGACCGCCTGGCGCAGGTTTTCCGCCTCGACGCCGCGTTGACGCGCCAGCTTGCGGTAGCGGCCCTGCTTGACCCAGGTTGCCAGGCTGCCGACGATCATGCCCATGCCGAGCGCCAGGAACAGGAAGATGAACAGCGGCAAGGTGAGCGTCAGCTTCGGATTGCCGGGGTTGAACGGGTCCAGCGTGAAGGCGACGAGTTCGCGGTTGGCGACGGCCAGAGCGATCAGGATGATCGCCAGGGGCACGAAGATCACGATGAGCATGAAGCGATTGAGCATGATATCTTCCGTCGCAAGCGGGCCGGACAAGGCCGTCTGGCGCTGATGTTGCGCCTACTTGCCGCCGTTCAGCCTTTCGCGCAGTTCCTTGCCGGTCTTGAAGAACGGCACCCATTTCTCCTCGACCTCGACGGATTCACCGGTGCGCGGATTGCGGCCGGTGCGCGCGGGGCGGTTTTTCACCGAAAAGGCGCCGAAGCCCCGCAGTTCGACCCGGTTGCCTTCGGCAAGGGCGTCGGTGATTTCATCGAAGATCGCACCAACGATGTTTTCGACGTCGCGCAGGAAAAGATGCGGATTGCGCGTGGCAATAATCTGCACAAGTTCGGACTTGATCATCAGACGGGTCCCCGTGAAAGCCGTGCGGTCAAAATTATGAGGATGATTTTGTTTGTTTTTTCAGTCCCAGGCGGCGTCTCAAGGGTGCCAGACGGAAACGAGACCGTCAAGAAACAAGCGGTCGGCGCCGAGTTCATGGATGACATCGCCGCTGTAGTCAGGCAGGCCGAGCGCGCTGACGATCGTTTTCACCATGGCCTTTGACCAGAAGAAGCCTCCGCGCCGTTCGGTGTTCTTCCACTCGACCACCTTGAGTTTGGCATCGACACCCTTGGTCGCCAGCCAGTCGATGGCCTCGGTCTCGCCGCCGACGGAGTCGATCAGGCCGTTGGCGACACCCTGGCGGCCGGTGAAGATCGAACCGTCGGCAAGCGCCAACGCTTGTTCGTGGGTCATCTTGCGGCGCTCGGCGACGATGCCGACGAACCAGTCATAGCTGTCGAGGATGAGCTTGCGGACCATGGCGCGCTCGTCGTCATTGGTCGGCTTGAAGGGAGACGGCGAGGCCTTGAGCGGCGAGGATTTCACCTCCTCCAGCTTGACGCCGAGCTTGTCCATCAGGCCGCTGACGTCGGGATACTGGATCAGCACGCCGATCGAACCGACGATCGAGGTCTTGCGGGCGACAATGTGGTCGGCGGCACTGGCGATCATATAGCCCGCCGAGGCGGCGAGGGTGCCGACTTCGGCCACTACAGGCTTGTCGGCGGCTACCTTGCGCACCTCCTCAAAGATCGATTCGCCGCCGACAGTGGTGCCGCCAGGCGAATCGATCGCAAGGATCACGCCTTTTACCTTCGACGACTGGCGGATGGTCTCCAGCCGCTTTATCAACTCGTCATCCTCGGTGATGGTCCCTTCGATCCTGACCTTGGCGATATGGTCGACGGTCGATCCGCCGAAATCGTCGCGGTAGAGCCAGGCCGACAGCATAATCACCCCAAGCGCCACGATGCCGAAGGCCGTGACACGCCAGAAAGTCAGCTTGCGCCGCAAACGGCGGCGGTCGATCAGGTCGTCGGCTCTCAGTGCCATGGTCAGCCTCACAATCGGCGGGAAGAGACGCTTTTAGACCATGATGCCCGCATCGGGAAGCTGTTCCGTCTTCCCGACGGCGCGGCAATCCGCGCGCCCCAATCCCATGCTGTCCATTTTGTGACTGGCCCGGGCAAAGGACCCGAGTTAAAGGGGAAGAACAGCAGCGATGAAAAAACGACGCAACGGCGTCCATTTCTGCTATGAAGTACCGGTTGTTGTGCTGACCTGGGTTTCGTTTGTACAACGGCAGCTGTCACATTTTTGCGGTTTTCGTCGGCTTGTGCTTGCTTGAGGGCGCTGGCATCCCACCTATAGGCGGTGCTCCGGGCGGGCAGGGGTTTTAGAAGAAAGCAGTCATGTTAGCGCGACCGAATGAACCGACCAGCCCCGAGACGGAGTTGGCTCCCCCGGCGGATGGCCGGACACGGAGCGATGCGTTCGACCGCGCCCAGCGTCATTCGCGCCGCGTGCGGGTGCTCAAATTCGCCGTGCCCTTGGCTGCGGCGTTGATCGCCGTCGCCTTCCCCGTCTATTCCTATCTTGCGGCGCCCGTCTCCGTCGCGGTGCAGGCCGAAGGCACCGCTTTTTCCAACGGCAAGCTGGTGATGGCCAATCCCAGGCTCAACGGTTTCACCAAGCAGAAGCAGCCCTATTCGATGACAGCCCTGCGGGCGATACAGGATGTCAGCACGCAAGGCGTCATCGAACTCGAAGGCATAGACGCCAAGGTGCCGATCGCGCCCGACAACGTAGCGGCGGTCAAAGCCTCGCGCGGTACCTACGATCGCGACGGCAATACCATGAAACTGAACAGCGACGTCACGATCACCACGACCGATGGTATGCAAGCCAAGTTTAAATCGGTCTTCCTCGACATGGGCAAAGGCACTATGAAGACGGATGATCCCGTCGACGTCAGTCGTGGCGGGTCGCAGATCACCGCGGATTCCTTGTCGGTCCAGGACAATGGCAAGATCCTGGTGTTCGAGAACAGGGTGCGCGTCAACATCGATCCCGCCAGTCTGAAGGCGGCTGAGGCAAAGGGCGAATAGGCGAATGTGGCTCAACAGTTCGACACGGCTTGCGGCCGCAACTTCGGCGCTGCTCCTGCTCAGCCTGACGCCGTCGCTGGCGCAGTCCAGTGCCACCAGTCAGGTGTCAGGCCTCAAACTGGCCGGCGACAAGCCGATCCAGATCGAGAGCGACAAGCTTGAAGTGCGGCAGGCCGAGAATGTCGCCATCTTCACGGGCAATGTCACGGTCGCCCAGGGGCCGACGCTGATGAAGGCCGGCAAGATGATGGTCTATTACATCAAGGATCCCAACGCGGCGGCCAAGGGCACGGAAGCCGCGGGGGCGGCGATGACCGGCTCCGCCAACATCGACCACCTGGAAATCTCCGACAAGGTCTACATCAAGTCGGATCAGCAGGTCGCGACCGGCGATCAGGGTAGCTTCGACATGAAGAGCCAGGTGCTGGTGCTTTCGGGCAAAAAGGTCGTTCTGTCGCAAAACGACAATGTCCTGGTCGGCTGCAAGCTGACCGTGCAGATGAAAAGCGGGCTGGCCCAGGTCGATCCATGCGCTGGGCAACGTGTCCAGATGTCGATCACGCCGCCGCCGAAATCGGGAGCGACGAACCCCTGATGGCCAGCCTGTCGTCGCTGACGGCGCGTCTTCCGGGACGGGCCGCAGGCAAGATTTCGGCTCCGGCCACGATCACTGTCGACAAGGCCAAGTTCAAGGGAACCTTGATCGCCAAAGGCCTGACCAAGAGCTATAAGGGCCGCAAGGTCGTCAGCGGCGTCACGCTGGGCGTGCGTGCCGGCGAGGCCGTCGGGCTGCTTGGCCCCAACGGCGCCGGCAAGACAACCTGTTTCTACATGGTCACCGGCCTGGTGCCGGTGGATGAAGGCACGATCGAGATCGACGGCTTCGACGTCACCTCGATGCCGATGTACCGCCGCGCGCGCCTCGGCATCGGCTATCTGCCGCAGGAGGCCTCGATTTTCCGTGGCCTCAACGTCGAGCAGAATATCCGCGCCGTGCTGGAAGTGGTCGAAAAGGACCGCAAGGTGCGCGAACGCAACCTCGACGAACTGCTCGAGGAATTCCACATCAGCCATCTGCGCAAGGCGCCATCCATGTCGCTCTCCGGCGGCGAGCGGCGGCGCCTGGAAATCGCGCGCGCTCTGGCGACGCGCCCGGCCTACATGCTGCTCGACGAGCCTTTTGCCGGCATCGATCCGATCGCTGTCGCGGATATCCAGCAACTGGTGCGCCATCTGACGGCACGCGGCATCGGCGTCCTCATCACCGACCACAATGTGCGCGAGACGCTCGGTCTGATCGACCGCGCCTATATCATCCATGCCGGCCAGGTGCTGACCCATGGCCGCGCCGACGAGGTGGTGGCGAACCCCGATGTGCGGCGGCTTTATCTGGGCGAGGGTTTTACGCTTTAGGGCTGTTCGGCATCGGTGGAATCGATGAACCGCTCCATCTTCTTTTTCACGCAATTCCGGACGGAAAACCGTTGCACGCTTTTCCTGGAATTGCCTTAGGCGTGAAATTTGTTTGCTGGCCGCGATTTTTGCGTGTGACCACGTGTTTTTCCGCGATTTTGCGCCGGGCTAACGGTCCGGTAAGCGGGTTTTGCTAGCCTTCGCCTTGACAAGCAAAAGCCGGGCCAGTTTCTATGGCCGACCGCGAAATTCATTTCCGGCAGTCCGGACGCGTATAGGAGGCGTTTGAAACCGAACCATGGCGTTGGCGGCGAAACTACAGCTCCGACAGTCGCAGTCGCTGGTGATGACGCCGCAACTGATGCAGTCGATTCGGCTGCTGCAGTTCACTCATGTCGAGCTCGAGCATTTCATCGACGAGGAGATCGAACGCAACCCGCTGCTGGAGCGCGCGGAGCCGCAGGACGACGCCGTCGGCGACCAGGCGCAGAAGAACGAGACGGAGCCGCAAGCGGCCGCCGACGGCGACTGGTTCGAGAACGAAGCGGGATGGAGCGCCGAGGCGATCTCGGAAAAACTCGATACGTCGCTGGAGAACCTCTTTCCCGACGATCCCGGCACCAGCGAGCGGCTCGGACCCGACCTGACGGCACAATGGAAATCGGCCTCGGGCAATGGCGGCGGCTCCGGCTCTTCGTCGGAGGGGCTCGACGCCGGCGACATGGCGGCAAGCGCCATCACGCTGCGCAACCATGTCGGCGAACAGATCGCACTCGCCTTTACCGATCCCGCGGCCCGACTGATCGCCGGGGAACTCGCCGACGGCCTGGATGAAACCGGCTATGTCAGGGTCGATCTCGCCGAGATCGCCACGCGTCTGGGCACTGACGTCGCGGCCGTGGGAAAGGTGCTGGCAGTGTGCCAGACCTTCGAGCCGACCGGCCTGTTCGCCCGCGATCTTGCCGAATGCCTGTCGCTGCAGCTTGCCGTGCGCGACCGTCTCGATCCGGCGATGAAGGCCCTGGTCGCCAACCTCGAACTCCTGGCGCGCCGCGATTTCCACACGCTGAAGCGGATCTGCGGCGTCGACGAGGAAGACCTGCTCGACATGCTCGCCGAGATCCGGGCACTCGATCCGCGCCCGGGCATGGCTTTTTCAGGCGGCGCCAGCGACGCCATTGTCGCCGATGTCGAGGTGCGCGCGGCCAATGACGGCAGCTGGGCGGTCGAGCTCAACGCCGAAACGCTGCCGCGCGTGCTGGTCGACCATATCTATTTCGCCCAGGTCTCGCCGCACGCCAAGAACCAGGCGGAAAAGGACTTCCTGGCCGAGTGCCTGCAAAACGCCAACTGGCTGACGCGCAGCCTCGACCAGCGGGCAAAGACGATCCTCAAGGTGGCCTCGGAGATCGTGCGCCAGCAGGATGCCTTCCTGGTCCACGGCGTGCGCCAGCTGAAGCCACTCAACCTGCGCACGGTGGCTGATGCCATCGGCATGCACGAATCGACGGTCAGCCGGGTCACCGCGAACAAATACATGCTGACCCCGCGTGGCGTATTCGAATTGCGCTATTTCTTCACCGCCTCGATCGCCGCGTCGGGCGGCGGCGACGCGCATTCCTCGGAAGCGGTACGTGACCGCATCAGGCAATTGATCGACGAGGAGAAATCTGTCGACGTGCTGTCCGACGACGCGATCGTCGACATGCTCAGGGAAAGCGGCGTCGATATCGCCCGGCGCACGGTCGCCAAGTACCGGGAAGGCATGAATATTCCGTCTTCCGTGCAGCGCCGGCGCGAGAAGCGGGCGCTCGCCAGCGCCGGCCGTTAAGCCCCTGCGATTTTCCACAGCTTTCGAGCTTTATTGACAAGCCGCGGTGAAGTGGCTAGAAGCCCGCCCGCATGAGACGGGCCCGATGCCCGCTAGCGGATGGTCCGTCACGACAATGGCCTCGGGATGGTCAAGAAGGCGGCTTGTGATCAACCGGAAAGTTCGGATTTAAATCGGCGCGAGCGACGCCGCAAAGCTTGTGCGCACGGACCACGAGTATAAACTCGGGACAGTTTGAAGCCTGAGCAAGGAAGGTCAGTTTTCAGATGAATCTGCGCATATCGGGAAAACACATGGATATCGGCGATGCGTTCCGCACACGCATCAACGATCGTGTCGGCGAAGCGATCGGCAAATATTTCGATCGCGGCTTTGCGGGACACGTCACGGTCATCAAATCGGGTTCGCGCTATTCGGCGGATTGCATGATCCGGCTGGATTCCGGCGCCTCGCTGCAGGCCACCGGCGATGCCCAGGATCCGACGCTCGCCTTCGAGGCCGCGGCCGATCGGCTGGAGACCCGGCTTCGGCGTTACAAGCGCCGTCTCAAATCGCACAATTCGGGCAATGGCAATGGCGAGTTGACCGACATCGCCTATACGGTGATGGCGCCGCTTGCCGACGACGACGAAGAGATCCCGGAGGATTTCGCGCCGGCCATCGTGGCCGAATCAACCATGACGCTGAAGACCATGTCGGTGGCCTCGGCGGTCATCGAACTCGATACCAAGGACAGTCCGGTGTTCGTTTTCCGCAACGCCGGAACCGATCATCTCAATATCGTCTATCGCCGGCCCGACGGAAACATCGGCTGGATCGACCCGTCAACGACCAAGGTCGCACAAGCGTGACGACCGAAGTCGCACAGGGATAAAAGCCGGCCGCACGAGGGGTGGGGACTGGTGACGGCAGGCGAACAAGGGATTTTCAAGCATGGATCTGAGCGATCTTATCAGCGTTCCGGCGATTTTGCCGGCGTTGAAGGCGAACTCCAAGAAGCAGCTTCTGCAATTGCTATCCGAACGGGCAGCGGCGATCTCGGGCATTCCGGAGAGGGAAGTGTTCGACACCATCCTGCAGCGTGAGCGGCTGGGCTCGACTGGCGTCGGCAACGGCATTGCCATCCCGCACGGCAAGCTCGCCGGCGTGAAGCGCATCGCCGGGGTTTTCGCCCGGCTGGAGACCCCCGTCGATTTCGAATCGCTGGACGACCAGCCTGTCGATCTGGTGTTTCTGCTGCTGGCGCCTGAAGGGGCGGGCGCCGATCACCTCAAGGCGCTGTCGCGCATCGCGCGCGTGCTGCGCGATGCCGACACGGTGGCCAAGATCAGGGGGACGCGTGACGCCACGGCGATCCATGCGCTTTTGTCGGACGCGCAGGCCTCGCACGCGGCTTGAGTCTTTTCTGTAGGATTGACGTTTGCGAAGGGCCGCCGGGAGCGGCCCTTTCCAATTGGGACGACGGCCAGGCTCAGTGGATAGCGACCGTGGTCAGGTCGTTTTCCATGGCGCCGGCCAGCGCGCGGTCACGCGCGTCGGAAAGCAGGATCGGCTGGCCGTTGGCGGCAAACAGGGCCCACAGCTCCAGGCCGGGCGCGATTTCACCGATGTTGGGGAAGCGGCCGAGCAGTTCGTCGCTCGAGACCTTGCGCAGGTAAGCGACAGAGCCTTCGCCGAGATGGGCGAATTCGCCGCTGGTCATGGTGATGGTTTCGTCAGTTCTGGTCATTTCAAGCCTCCTTGGCGCGAGGACGCCGCTAAAGGCCATCCCGCATGAGAGCCATTCAAGTTGGTGCATCGTGCTTTCGCAAAATCGGTGCCGACTCTTTCGGCCGATGCAGTGGTAAGGATCAGTCTTTCACCGATATATTTATTTTCCGTACCAGCCGTTCGGACTCCGGCCGATCGAGGTCGATCGACAAAAGGCCGTTCTTCAGCTCCGCCGCGATCACCCGCATGCCGTCGGCCAGCACGAAACAGCGCTGGAACTGGCGCGCGGCGATGCCGCGGTGAAGGAATTCGCGCTCGGTATCGTCGGTCTGACGGCCGCGCACGACCAACTGGTTTTCCTCCGTTGTCACATCGAGATCGCTTTCGGCGAAACCGGCGACGGCGAGCGTGATACGCAGCCTTTCGGCTTTGCCGTCGGTGCCGCTGAGGCGCTCGATGTTGTAGGGAGGGTAGCTGTCACCGGATTTCGCCAGACGCTCCAGGGTCTTTTCCATGGCGTCGAAACCCAGGAGAAGCGGGCTGGAGAAAGGCGTCATTCGGCTCATGTTACACTGTCCTCTCAAGAGCGACATAAACTGGAAAAACCCTGATGGCATTTTTCCCGATGGCCTTGATATGGTCCGCCCCGCGACCAAGTTCAAGCCATCAAAAGACCCGCCCAAAAAGACCAAGTCGTGAGCTCACAGGAACAGCCCAAAAGACCAGGTCGTGGACTCACAGGGGTAGCCCAAAGGATCAGCGTCCTGGACTCACAGGAATAAGCGACATGGCGCTTGAAACGACGCGCGGATGCAAGGAGAAGCGCCAAGGTCGGGGCCATTCCCGGCCAAGCGGTTCGGCAGCTTGCAGCCGGTTCGGCGTCTCTCTGGCGTGCGATCGGTGCAATGAGCTCATGGCCAGCCAAACAAGGAATTGAAATGCCCCAACCACGCAAGATCATCATCGACACGGATCCCGGCCAGGACGACGCCGTCGCCATTCTGCTGGCGCTTGGCAGCCCCGAACTGGAGGTCGTCGGCATATCCGCCGTTGCCGGCAACGTGCCGCTGAAGCTTACCGAAAAGAACGCCCGCAAGATCTGCGAACTGGCCGGGCGGCCGGAGATCAAGGTTTATGCCGGTGCCATCCGTCCCCTGGCGCGCGAACTGGTCACCGCCGAGGAAGTGCATGGCAAGACCGGCCTCAACGGGCCGCAACTGCCCGAACCGACGATGAAGCTGCAGGAGCAGTATGGCGTCGACTTCATCGTCGAGACGCTGATGAGGGAAGAGAGCGGCACCATCACGCTCTGCCTGCTCGGGCCGCTGACCAACATCGCGCTGGCTTTGATCCGCGAACCGCGGATCGCATCGCGCATCAAGGAAATCGTGCTGATGGGCGGTGGCTTCTTCGAGGGCGGCAACGTCACCCCGGCGGCCGAGTTCAACATCTATGTCGATCCGCAAGCCGCCGATCTGGTGTTCAAGTCCGGCATCCCGATCGTGATGATGCCGCTCGACGTCACCCACAAGGCGCTGACCACCGCCAAGCGCATCAAGGCCATTCGTGATCTGGGCAGCAAGGTTGGCATTGCCACCGCCGAGATGCTGGAATTCTTCGAGCGCTACGACGAGGGCAAATACGGCACCGACGGCGGGCCGCTGCACGACCCCTGCGTCATCGCCTATCTGTTGAAGCCGGACCTGTTCAAGGGCCGCAACTGCAACGTCAGCGTGGAGACCGCCTCGGAACTGACCATGGGCATGACCGTCATCGACTGGTGGGGCGTGACCAAGCGGCAGAAGAACGCCATGGTGATGCGCGACATCGACCATGACGGCTTTTTCGCTCTGCTGGTGGAAAGGCTGGGGCGGCTGTAAGTCTACCCCTTCTCCCGTTCACGGAAAGAAGGTCCGGGCAGGGGGTGCAAACTTGATGTTTGCCCGCGCCCTCGGCGCTGTCCTCACTCGATCGCTTCGAGACCACCCTCTCCCCGTAAAAGGGGCGAGGGCAGGGGCGCCTATTTCGACCGTGAAAACGCCAGCCACAGGCCGCCGCCAATCATGAAGCTACCGCTGATCCTGGACAGGAGCTTGATGCGGCTGGCCGAGAGCATGCGGCCGGCGCGGCCGGCGGCCAATGCATAGGTCGAGTCCGACATGGCGGCGAAGATCATGGCGGTGAGGCCCATGACCAAGATCTGCAGCGAATAATTGCTCTGCGGCGCGATGAACTGCGGAAAGAAGGCGCCGAAGAAGATCAGCGTCTTGGGATTGCTCAGCGCCACCAGCAGGCCCTGCAGGAAGAAGCCGCCACGCGGCTTCCTCGCCGTTCCGTCGGCGTTCAGCGTGCCCTTGGAGCGGAACATCTGCACGCCCATCCAGATCAGATAGGCGGCGCCGATCAGCCGCACCCATTCGAACCAGTGGCCCATGCCCGAAATCAGTGTGTTGAGACCGATGCCGACTATGGCGATCATGACGGCAAGGCCGGCCTGCGTGCCGGCGACATTGGCGAGGCCGGCGCGGGAGCCATGGCGGATGCTGTTGGCGATGATCAGCGTGACCGTCGGGCCGGGCACCAGGATGATGACGATGCAAGCGAGGACATAGGCTGCGTAGAGTTCCAGTGACATGATTGTCCCTCAGAATGCCGCTGATGCGGCGCAATGGACGACGATCAATGCATGGCCGCGAAAACGACGCAAGCCGGCTCGCGGGGTGGTCCGCTACGCCGACGCAGCCGGTTCAGGCGCCGGCTGGCCAGGGCAGCACCGCCTCATAGGCAGTCGCGGCCTTGAGCACGGCGAGGTCGCCGCGCGGCCTGCCGATCAACTGCATGCCCATCGGCCTCCCCCTGTCGTCGAAGCCGACCGGAACGTTGACCGCCGGGCAGCCGCCCAGCGTGGCGAAGGCTGAGACCTGCATCCAGCGGTGATAGCTGTCCATCGCGCGTCCCGCGACCTCGCGCGGCCAGTGCATGCCGACTGCGAAGGGGAAGACCTGTGCGGTCGGCAGCGCGATCAGGTCGAAGCGGTCGAAGATCGACAGCAGCGTGCGATGCCAGGAGGTGCGGATGACCGAGGCGGCGCGAATCTGCGGCGCCGTCAGCCGCATCGCGTTTTCCACCTCCCAAATGGCTTCCGGCTTCAGCAGGAGGCGCTTCGAGGGGTCGTCGTAATGGACTTTGAGGGCGCAGCCGCTGCTGGCCTGGCGCAACGTCACGAAAGCCTGCCACAGCGCTTCGAAGTCGAAATCCGGCCGCAAGGGTTCAGCCGGGAAGAATGCTTCGGCGAACCGGCCGAGCGCCGCCTCGCAGAGATCGAGAATGCCCGGCTCGAGCGGCAGGTGACCGCCGAGATCGCCGAGCCAGGCGATGCGGCCGCCGGTTGCTGGTTCTGCAAGCCCTTCGAGGAACGAGCCAGGTTTTTCATAGGATAGCGGTGCCTGCGGATGATACCCCGCCTGCACGTCCAGCAGCAGCGCCATGTCGGCGACGTTGCGGCCCATCGGCCCCTCGACACCCATCTGCGTGTGGAAAACCTCGAAGTCCGGCCCGCCGGGGACAAGCCCCTGGGACGGGCGGAAGCCGTAGACATTGTTCCAGGCCGCCGGATTGCGCAGCGAGCCGCCGAAGTCGCTGCCGTCGGCGACGGGCACCATGTCGAGCGCGAGCGCCACCGCCGCGCCGCCGCTCGACCCGCCGGCGGAGAGCGCCGGATCGAAGGCGTTCAGCGTCGGCCCGAATACGTTGTTGTAAGTGTTTGAGCCGAGCCCGAATTCGGGGACATTGGTCTTGCCGATGATGATGGCGCCGGCGTTGCGGATACGCTCGACGAAGAAATCGTCTTCCTGCGGCACGAAATCAGCGAAGATCGGCGAGCCGAAGGAGGTGCGCAGCCCCGTGGTCGAGGCGAGATCCTTGATGGCGATCGGCAGGCCGAAGAGCGTTTCGGTTTCGGCCGCTTGCCGGCTATCGGCTGCATCGGCCTCGCGCAGGAGATCCGCGCGCTCACGCAACGAGACGATGGCGTTGACCAGCGGGTTGACCGCTTCGATGCGGTCGAGGAAGGCCGTCACCACCTCGCGCACGGAAAGTTTCCTCCGGCGGATCGCGTCGGCGAGGTCGACGGCGGACAGGCGGCAGATGTCGCCGGCCGGCGGCACGGCATGTTTGGTCCGGGGGCGCATTCTTCTATCTCAATGGGATTTCAAGGCTTGGTCGACATCGGCGGCCAGCGGGATCGCCGGTTGGGCGCCGGGCTTCAGGCAGGCCAGCGAGCCGGCCGCGCTGGCGCGCGCCAGCGCCTTGTCGAGCGCGAGGCCGGACGAGAGACAGGCAGCGAAGTACCCGCAGAAGGTGTCGCCGGCGCCGACCGTGTCGACAGGTATGATCTTCATTGCCGGGACGGTCAGGAAGTCGGTCGGCGTTGCTGCCATCACGCCATCGCCACCGAGTGTGACCACGACGGTGCGCCCTGTCTTGCCGGCAAAATCGCGCATGCGCGCCGCACGGTCGCGCCCGCCGAGCGCCAGTGCCTCGCCATAGAGATCGAACTCGGTCTCGTTGGCAACAACATAGTCCGCCTTGCCGAGCAAGGCCGCCGCCTCGGCGTGGAACGGGGCGGTGTTGAGCACCGTGACGGCGTCGGCCGCGCTTGCCTGGTCGAGCGCGGCTTCGACGGTCGCCAGCGGAATCTCGTGCTGCAGGAGCACGACGTCCCCCTTTTTCACAAAGGTCTTGGAAAGGTCGCCGGGCACGACGGAGGCGTTGGCGCCGGGCACCACGGCGATGATGTTCTCGCCGTCGTCACCGACCATGATCAGGGCCGTGCCGGTGGACGCAAAGGTTTCACCCACGCCCGACAGGTCGACCTTGGCGTCGCGCAGCAGCGCCAGCGCCTCGGCGGCGAAATTGTCCTTGCCGACGGCGCCGACCATGCGCACCGCGACACCGGCGCGCGCCGCGGCCAGTGCCTGGTTGGCGCCCTTGCCGCCGGGCGCCGTGGTGAAGCCGGAACCGCTCACCGTTTCGCCGGGGCTCGGCAAGCGGTCCACATTGGCGATGAGGTCGAGGTTGATCGAGCCGACAACGATAATCAAGAAATGCCTCCCTGCTGAATGCGGAAAGCTATCCTGCCAAGCCGTTCGACGCCAGACCACGCGAATGGTCCAGCGCTATTTGCCGCGTCACTCACACAGCACTGTGACCATGCCCTGATAGTTGCCGGCCGGGAAGATGCCGCTCGACTTGGTGGCGGTGAGATCGACCTGAACGGTATGGGTGCCGTTGACCAGCTTCTGCGCCGTGCTTCCTGGCGTGCTGACGCCAGAGTCGAGACGATAGGCCGTTGCGAAGGTGACATTGGTGCCGCCGCCGCTCGGCGAAGAAGTGAATGCGGCGGGTGCTGGCGCCGATACCGAATAGCAGTCCAACAAGTTGAGCAAGGAGCACAGCACCGAGTTCGCGGTGATGGTGGCTCCGGCGCTTTGACCGCCGGCCTGCGTGGACCCCAATATGCCAATGGTGGGATTAGCGGTCATCGTTCCCGATGTCCCGATCGTGATGGTGCAGGTGCCGACAATTGCAGCCGGCGCAGACTGGCAGAGGCCGGCAAATGCCGCCATCGTCAGCAGCGCGCGGTTATTTCTTCTTCTTTTTCTTGCCATCGCCGTTTCCGGTCCTGAGGCTCCAGCCTTCGTCGGCCCATCCGGGTGATGCCGCCGCTGGAGCGGGAGCGGAAGCCCTGGCGGTTACGCTCGCCGTCTGGCCGTCGGCGCCGAGGCCCATTTTGAGGAGTTTCAGCTCCATCTGCAGGCGCTCGACCTCAAGCTCGTAGAGACGGCTGCAATCGAGGCGCTTCGGCGTACGCCCGATCGGGATCACCACGCGGCCATAGGTGGCGACGCCATTGTCCGTCTGGTTATTGCCCCTGATAACGCCGAGGTCGAGATAGGCGCCGCTGCCGGAGACCGCCGAGCGGCAGGTGGTGCCGTCGGAAGCGTGGACCTCGTCCTGCCCTTGGGGCAAGGTCACGCCAGGCAGATTGAAGCCGTTCTCGTTCTGATTGAGATTGTAAATCTGTTCCTGGGCCGCGGTTGGAGCCGTGCTTGCCGCGGCAATCGCAAGCGCGATTGTCAGGGCTTGCGGTGCGCAAAAAACTTTCCGCATATCTGTGCCCTTATCTGCGTCTGTTGATTGGGGAAGGGGATGCTCTCGGTACAGATACGCACTTTACGCTCGACAGCGCCCCCGAAGGGCACGACCACAAGGACGGGACGGGAAGCCTGGGAAGCGAGTTGGAAGACACTTGGAGAGATCCTGGCGTCCACCGGCTGAAAATCCTGATCGTAGACGTGGATTTCGACCTTGATCTTCTGGTCGTATGGATTGGCCGGGAAGACGCGGATCGCGAAGGCGTCGGTGAAGCTGTTGACCTCACCCCTCATCGGTGACATCGACTGAGCCGCGGCGGCAACAGATATCAGGCCGGCGGCCAGTGCCGCCGCCAGGGTTCGAAAAAGTCTCAAGGATGCCTCCTTCCCGAGGGCTACTCGCAGCGCAGCGTTACCGTTGCCTGATAATTTCCGGAGGCGAAGCGATTGCTGCCGCCCTTTGTGCCGGCGAGGTTGACCGCGACGAGGTCGGCGCCGGGGACGGTGAGGGCGGTGGCGGACCCCGTTTCCGCGATCGTGTGGGCGCCGCTGGCCGAATAGGTCGGCGTCCAGGTGGTGGCCGTGCTATCGGCGGCCGGCACGGTGGTGGTGGTCACCGGATCGACGCTGAGCGAGACACCTCCGGTGGTGGTGAGCGTGACCGTTCCCGCCGAACCGCCGCTGTTGTGTGAGCTCAGCGACTGAAGATCTGGGCTCACCGTCATCGTGCCATTGGTGGCGACAACAAGCGCGCAGGTCGCGGTGATCGTGCCATTGAAGATGACATTCTGCGTCGTGGCCAATGCGGCCCGGTCGAGGCACGCAACCAGCACTGCCGCGCCGAAGACGGGGCGAAACAACTTCATCGAGACCCTCCTATTAAGTCGGATCACCCGAATTAACTGGAGTCATCATCACTTTACCATAGTTAATTTAGAGTTAACTTAAATAATCGCGCAGAAATAATACCGTTGAAGACCGAAGGTTGTCCTCGGTTGTATCCAATAATACGGTAAGGCTGAACGGAATACTTTCTGTCTCCGGGATTTATATATTTTCGGGCCAGAAATTAAAAAATCGATATTTCAGGACGACACTTGCCCGGCTTCCCAGCCCAGGATGGCGCGCTTGCGGGTCAGGCCCCAGTGATAGCCGGTAAGGTCGCCGGACTTGCCGATCGCGCGATGGCAAGGCACCACGAAGGAGAGCGGGTTGGCGCCGTTGGCGGCGCCGACCGCCCGGCTGGCGCTTGGCGAGCCGATGCTGGCGGCGATGGAGGAATAGGTGCGAGCCTTGCCCATGGGTATCTTGAGCAGCGCCTCCCAGACACGAACCTGGAAGTCGGTGCCGATCATCACGACATGCAGCGGCTGGTCCGGCCGCCACAGCGTCGGATCGAAAATACGGGCGGCGTAGGGACCGGTCGCGGCCATGTCCTCGACATAGAGGGCGTTCGGCCAGCGGCTGGACATGTCGGCGAAAGCGGCGCGCTCCTCGCCGGGGTCGCTGAAGGCGAGGCCGGCCAGCCCACGATCGGTGGCCATGATCAGGGCGGTGCCGAAAGGCGAGGAGTGATAGCCGTAGCGGATGGTCAGGCCTGCGCCGCGCGTCTTGTAGTCGCCGGGCGACATCGCTTCATGGGTGACGAACAGATCGTGCAGCCGGCCGGGACCGGACATGCCCAGTTCGAACGAGGTTTCGAGCAGCGGCATGCCGGAATCGAGCAGTCGGCGCGCGTGGTCCAGCGTCACCGCCTGCAGGAAGGCCTTTGGCGAAAGGCCGGCCCAGCGGGTGAAGAGTTTTTGCAGGCCGGTCGGCGTCTCGCCGACCTCTTCAGCCAGTTCTTCCAGCGATGGCTGATCACGGTAGTCGAGGCTGATCTTCTCGATGGCACGGCGAACGATCTCATAATCGCTGCCTTCGGGCGTGATGTCCTTTTTGAGGACTGCTGTCTGTGTGCTCATGGAACTGTCTCCTTGGCTTGGAATATCGCCCCTTGGGGCGCCGACCGCCACCCGAAACTTGCTTTCTCGCCACGCGTCCCAGATAGACTCGCATGTCCTGCCTGGAGGCGCAGATGGCTGGTGAAAAAGTAAATCTGACGGGGGCAAGAGAGACCCTGCTGATGACGCTCTACGGCAAGGCGCTGGAAAGCCGGCTGCCCAATTCGCTGCTGGACGATCATTTCGCCGACGAGGCGGTGCGCAAGATCGATTATGATTTTTCCAGGCTCAAGGTCGATGACAATCTCGGCATCGGCCTGGCGATCCGGGCCAAGACATTGGACGTCCGTGTCGAGGATTTTCTGGCCAGAAATCCTGGTGCCATCGTGCTGCATCTGGGCTGCGGACTTGATACGCGCATCTTCCGTGTCGACCCGCCAGCCGGCGTGGACTGGTTCGATGTCGACTATCCGGAGGTCATCGAACTCAGGCGGAAACTCTATCCGTCCCGAGACCATTATCATCTCATCGCTTCGTCGGTGATCGAGCCCGGCTGGCTGGCCGAAGTGCCCCGCAACCGTCCGGCCATGGTGGTGGCGGAGGGGCTGACGCCCTATCTCCCCGCCGACGAAGGGCTCCGCCTGCTTTCGCGGCTTGTTTCGCATCTTGCCAGTGGCGAACTGATGTTGGATGCCTACAGCAGTTTCGGGCTGAAGCTGCTTCGTCTCCATCCATCCCTGAGGGCGACTGGCGCCGAGGTTCACTGGTCAATAGAGGATCCGCACGAGTTGGAACGGGCGGTCCCGAAGCTGCGGTTCGTCGAGGATATTTCCGCCTACAAGCCCGAACACGCCGCCCGCATGGGCTGGTCAGCCAAACTGTTCGTCCGCCTTTGGAGACACATTCCGGCGTTACGCAAGATCGGCAGGCTCCTGCGGTATCGCTTTTAGGGCATGATCCCAAAAAAAACGGGAACCGGTTTCGCAAAAAGGTGGGTTCAGCGCGTCTTGGCGGTCGCCAGCGCCCGCGAAAAGGCGGTGGCAAAACTTTCGCGGGAATCGGGATCGAGGAAGCCGCCGATCGCCACGTTCTGGCCTTGTGCTTCCACCGTCATCCTGGTGATGCCGATTTCCGCGTGACGGGCGACCGAAAACCGCGCCCAGAACGGGTTGAAGCGATGCGCTTCCGATTTCCCCGAAGGGGCTGTCTTGCGGATATCGAGGCTGGTGCGGGAGACCGAAACCTCTTCGCGGGCGCGGGCGGCCCGGTAGTTGACACGGAAGGCGATATAGACGGCGACCACGTCAAGGCCGAAGAAGCCGAACACCGGCCAGGCGCCGCGTGACAGGAAAAACGCGCCTGTCACCAGCCAGCCGAACAGCAGGGCGCCCATCAGAACGAAGAAGCCTGTCCTGCCCAGCGACCGGTGTGGTGTCAGCAGCGCATGAAAGAACGGCTCGTCGGCCTGGAATGAGGCGTTTGTTTCGCTCATGGCTGGATATTATAGGAAGGGAATGGCGAGCCCCAAGTCCAAAGAGTCTCCAATGCCGAAAAAAGAGCAGCCGGCCGGCCGGCGTGACGGCTCGAACACCAAGCCGCGCCCCAGAACGGCCAGGTCCAGGTCACTCTACAGCCCGGCCGAGGTGCACGAGATTTTCCGGCGCTTTTCGGTGCAGCGGCCGGAGCCGAAGGGCGAGCTCGAGCATATCAACGCCTTCACGCTTCTGGTGGCGGTGGTGCTTTCGGCGCAAGCGACCGATGCCGGCGTCAACAAGGCGACGCGGGCGCTGTTCAAGGTTGCCGACACGCCGCAAAAGATGCTGGCGCTCGGTGAAGCCAAGGTCGGCGACCATATCAGGACCATCGGGCTCTGGCGCAACAAGGCCAAGAACGTCCTCGCGCTATCGGAGGCGCTGATCCGCGACCATGGCGGCGAGGTGCCTGATAACCGCGATGAGCTGGTCAAGCTCCCTGGTGTGGGGCGCAAGACCGCCAATGTCGTGCTCAACGTGGCGTTCGGCCATCATACGATGGCGGTCGACACGCATATTTTCCGCATCGGCAACCGGCTGGGCATGGCGCCCGGCAAGACGCCGGAACAGGTCGAGCAGGAACTGCTGAAGATCATCCCGGACGAGTATATGCGCCACGCGCATCACTGGCTGATCCTGCATGGCCGTTACGTCTGCAAGGCGCGCAAGCCGGATTGCCCGGCCTGCGTCATCGCCGATATCTGCAAGGCGCGGGAGAAGACCACCAGCATTCCGGCACCCCTGGTGCCGATCGCTCCGCTAGGGACCGTGGCCGCCGAGGATCAGTAGCCGTAGCCGCGCGCCATCGCCGCAGCGAAGACGGGGATCAGCAGGAAGACCAACGCCTCGGCGCGGACATAGGTCTTCACCGAGGCCAGTTCGCTCGTCGGCACGGCAAAGGAGGGGTTGGCGCTGGCCTGCCTGTTCCAGGAAATGAAGCGCACGGTCGGGATGATCGACAGCAGCCCGACAATGCCAAACGCTGCCATCTTGGCCCAGAACACCCAGTTGTGGACGTAGAATTCCCAGCCCTTGAGGCCCCAGACGACGCGGCCGATGCCGACAATGATGATGAGTGCGGCGATGGCGCCATAGTGGCGGTCGATGCCGGCGAGCCGCTTGAGCGTGCCGGCGGGCAAGTCGCCACGGATCAGCACGAATTCCGCGCCGATGATCCCCGCCAGGGAAAACACCAGCAGATGATGGCCCATTGCCAGCACCAGGTCAGTCGTGTCCATGCTCTTTCCCTTTGCTCGAGCGGCGCCGCTTGCGAGAGAGATCCGCTGGCCGCATAGCTAAACCGGTACGCCGCTACGGTAGCATCCTTGACGGGAAATCCCATGCCAAAGCAGGCTGGGCGAATTGCAGCGCGCCGGCGTATCCATGAATATGACCTGGCACGGCTGGAGTTCGGCT
Source organism: Mesorhizobium sp. B2-4-15 (assembly GCF_006658505.1). Classification (GTDB taxonomy): domain Bacteria; phylum Pseudomonadota; class Alphaproteobacteria; order Rhizobiales; family Rhizobiaceae; genus Mesorhizobium. Next base: position 267,968 of record NZ_VFUZ01000003.1, on the reverse strand, counting down.
CAGGTCACCGTGGAACATTGCACGACGCCCCAGGATGATGGCGCGTGTCGCGCTGGCCCTTGCAAACCGGGGGCGATTTGCTAAGCGCGGACAACATCAGTGAGGCATCCATGGACAACCCGCAAGCGACCGTTGCCCCCGTGATCGAGACGCAGCGAACCATTCTGAGGGCACACCGACTGGAGGATTTCGACGCCTATGCGGAGATGTGGGCCGACCCGGGCGTCACCCGCTTCATTGGCGGCAAGCCGCGCACGCGCGAGGAGAGCTGGATGCGCTTCCTGCGTCACGCCGGCCTGTGGTCGCTGCTCGGCTATGGCTTCTGGGCCATCGAGGAGAAGGCGACCGGCCGTTTCATAGGCGAGGCCGGGTTCCACGACCTGAAGCGCGATATCGAACCGTCGATCGAAGGCATTCCCGAAGCGGGGTGGGCGTTGGCTCCGGCCGCCCACGGGGCCGGCCTTGCCTCCGAAATCGTCAGCCGCGTCCACGGCTGGGGTGATGAGACGTTCGGACGGGCCAAGACCGCCTGCATCATCGATCCACAAAACACCGCCTCGTTGAACGTCGCGACAAAGTGCGGCTACCGCGAAGTGACGCGTACCACCTATCACGACACGGCGACAATTTTGCTGGAACGGCTGACCTGAGGTGTTTTCAGCCGGCTCTGCGGTGCAGTTTCTGCGCTAGATCGGCCCACGGATCTGTCGCAGCCGCCGCGGCTGAAGCGATGCCCGGGCCACGCAGCACTGTCGAGCTGTCGAAAGGCTGCGGCCTGGCGATCCCATAGCCCTGGGCATAGTCGACGCCGATCGTCTTCAGGGCCGCGACGATGCCGTCGCTTTCGACGAACTCGGCGATGGTGCGCTTGCCCATGACCTTGCCGATGTGATGGATCATCTCGACCATGGCGCGGTCGATGCGGTCGTCCAGCATGTCCTTGACGAAGCTGCCGTCGATCTTGAGGTAGTCGACTGGCAGGTGCTTCAGATAGGCGAAGGACGACATGCCGGAGCCGAAATCGTCGAGCGCGAAACGGCAGCCCAGACCGCGCAGATCGGCAATGAAGCGCATGGCATTGGTGAGATTGGCGATGGCGCTGGTTTCGGTGATCTCCAGGCAGATCATCGCAGGCGAGATGCGATGGACGAGGAACTGCTCGCGTAGGAAATCGAGGAACGTTTCGTCGCCGAACGTCTGTCCGGAAAGATTGATGGCGCATGTAGCGATCGGCGCCATGCGCGCATCGGCTTGCCGTGCGGCCAGAATGCGGAACGTGTTGCGCACCACCCAGCGGTCGATCGACGGCATCAGGCCGTAACGCTCGGCCGCGGGAATGAAGTTTTGCGGGGTGACGAGGCCGCCGTCTTCGTCGGTCAGCCGCAACAGGATCTCGATATGCGCGCCAGCCTCGGCGACGTCGTCGTTGAGCGGCCAGATCTCCTGGGCATGAAGCCTGAAGCGATTTTGCTCCAGGGCGGTGTGCAGGCGCTGCACCCAGGCCATCTCGCCAAAACGCTCGCGCAAGGCCATGTCACCGTCGCTGTGGATCTGGACACGGTTGCGGCCTCTCTCCTTGGCCATGTAGCAGGCGACATCGGCGGCCCGCAGAACCTCCTCGATCGTCACTTGCGCATTGGCGATCTGCACCATGCCGACGCTGACGCTGGTGTTGAAGGGCCTGTTATCCCAGGCGAAATGCAGATCCTGCACGGCAGCACGCAGCCTTTCGGCGATGTCGGCCGCACTGTCGGCCTCGCAATCGATCAGCAGCACGCCGAATTCGTCGCCGCCCAGCCGGGCCAGCACATCGCCGGACCGCAATTCGTTGGTCAACAGCGCGGAAATCTGGCGCAGCAACTGGTCGCCGGCGGCATGACCACAGGTATCGTTGACCAGCTTGAACTGGTCGAGATCGAGATACATCAAGGCGTGCTGCCGGGCCTGCCCTTGCAAGTCGACGATGGTCCTTTCGAGCCGGCTTTCAAAAGCGCGACGGTTGGCGAGCCCGGTCAGTGCGTCATGCGAGGCCTGCCATGAAAGCCGCTCGATATAATCCTCTTCCCGCGTCATGTCGTGGAAGGCGAGCACCGCGCCGACCACTTCGCCGGAAACGAGCAGGGGCGCGCCGGTCAGTGCGACGGGAACGACGGAGCCGTCGGGCCGCCGCAGCAATTGCGGACGGGCGCTGGAACGACGCAGTTCACCGGCCAGAAGGTGCTCGATCAGTTGGGATTCTTCAGCGCTGGTGTCCTTGTCCACCAGACGAAACAAGGATGCGATCGGTTTGCCCTTGGCTGTGCCCAACGGGCAAGCCAGCAGCTTCTCGGCAACCGCGTTCATGTAATCCAGCCGCCCGTCAGGGCCGGTGCTGATGACGGCCTGGCCAATCGAAGCCAGGGTGATCTGGGCGCGCTCGCGTTCGGTATTGAGCGCCAGCTGGAAGGCCTGACGCTGCGCGAGCAGTTTGCGCGTGCGCCACACGGCAAGCAGTATCAACAAGGCGGCGGTGACGAGATTGGCAAAGGTGAGCAGCATCTTGATGAAGCGCGAACCTTCGCCGAGGCTGTCCGAAAAGGCCTTGGAAAGCGGGCCGATCTCACGGTCGAGCTGGTGGATCTGCGTTTTCCAGGCGCTGATCTCGGCCAAAGATGCCGGCCCCTTGCTCAGCGTCTCATGCATCGTGTCACCGAGCCGCTGTATGGCGAGGATCATGGTGTCGGCGGCCGTCCAATGGCGGATGGCGGCATCGAGATAGCTGAAGCCACGGAAATCCCGGAACAGCCAGATCAGTCCGGGGACATCGTCGACGTGATTTCCACCCTGCAGGAAGCCGGCGCGCGCCGCCTCGATATCGGGCTGAGGTTGCTCGAGTGCCAGGCGGGCCGACCGATCAGCCAGCGGAACGGCGACCGCCGCGCGATACTCGCTGAAGAAGTCTTCGTTGCCGGTGTCGGCATAAAGGCTGAGAAAATAGATGGCATGCTTTTGGCCCTTCGACCACTGGCTCTCGCCGCCGACATAAGCACGAACCGCCGAAAGGGTGTAGAGGCTGAGGCTGGCCACCAGCGCCTGGATGAGCACGACGGCGACGAAGGGCCATACGAGTCCGAGAAGACGGGAACTCGCATCAATGGATGACAGCTTCATCGAATCCTCATGGGCTTGCCATGATCCTGTCAGCGCCTGTCCGACTTTTTCATCCACCGGTTGAGACGATGTTGTTTCCCGCATATCGCTCGGCTGGCGACAACGATCCGGTTATCATGGCGGGCTTAACAGCAAATAAATACTTTCGCTGTTTGTGGCCGCGATTCTTGCGACGGCGGCCGAATATTACGCAACGTCAGGCAACTGCTTCGAATTGAATCAGTTTGTATTTGAGGCTTATCGGGCTTCTTGCCTGGGTCGCACCGTACGACCTAGGCAGAGCCTCCGCCGCGAGGCTGGCTTGGCTTATGCCGGCACACCGGCGCGGCCGTTTCCGGAGGAGGACGCGACTGGCGCGTGAAGCCTATACCTGGTCGAGTGGCGCGGGCTCGGGAAGCTTCAAGGCCTTCACCAGCGTCGACAGATCCGGTTCATCGATAAGCATCGCCGCGTCGGCCGGCGCCAGCCATGCCCGTTGCCGCCGCTTGGCTTCCTGCCAGTGGGCAAGCTCTTCCGTCACTTCAAGCAGGTAGACGATGACGTCGACCCGGACAAAGTGGCTGGCCAGCCGCTTCCAGTAGGAATAGGTGCCTGCCGGCTCTCTCAGCGTCTTGCCGAGCACGCCGGCTTCCTCCTGCGCTTCGATGGTGGCTGTCTTGCGTCCGCTCTTGCCTTTCATCGGCCAACCCTTGGGCACGATGAAGCGTCTCGTCGTTCTCGACGTGACCAGCATCACCTCGATATCGCCATGCGCGTTCCGCCGAAAGGGGACCGCGGCGACCTGGCGGATTCTCTCGCCTTTCTTGGCCTTGCGCACGGCCTTTTTCTTGGTGGCTGCCATTCGTAAAAATCCAGTCGGTGCAGTGCCCCATAGCGTGATGCGGCGCCTTTGCAAAACCCAAACTGCCGCAGGGGCACTAGAACGCCCCTATCATGTAAGTCGGCTAAGTAAAGGGAGATGCCGGCCTGTCAGCGGCAAGTGCTCACGGCTGTGTTGCCGATTATCTGCGTCTGGCAGGTCGGTCCGACCTTCGGCACGACCGGCGGCGGCTGCTGGACGATTACGCGGTCCTGGGCCCGATACTGCTGTTGCTGCTGCTGAAATTGCTCCCGCTGAACCCGGTTCTGCAAGATCTGCAGATCGTTCTGCTGGATCAGCGCATTGCCGTTGGCAGCGGGGTTGAGTGCTTGCGCGGAAGCAGGCACGGCAATGCCGGCCAACACCGCTGCGGCCAGCACCGCCGATGCAAAAACCATCGATGGTCGACGTACTGACATCCGCTCATTCCTGCCAAAGATGCTATTCATCCCTTGTATATAGGACGTTTGTCCGGCGATGCCATGGCCGGGGTGGAGTTCTCGAACAAGGAATGGGAGATCGAAGGCCGCTTTGCCGCGGCGGAGAATCTGCCCGGCAACCCCGCATTGCACTTGACGGAAGCGGTCGATTCGCCGCTCTATCGGGCCGGCGCCGGCCTCGAACTGAATGGCGTCAATGGCGTCGGCCTGTCCGTGAGATACAACGGCGCCTTCGGCGAAACGGTGAAACAGAACGCAGTCAGCGCGTCTCTCAAGGTCAGTTTCCAGGCTGGCTCGAGACGGGGCCGGGCGGGAGGGGTCTTGATGAGAAAGTACGCTTATCTTGTGGCGATGCTGGGTGCGGCCTGCATCGCTGGTCTGCCGGCCATGGCGGCGCAAACGAAGGGCGACAAGGCAGCTCCGGCAGCAAATGCCGCCGCCAGTGCGCCGCAACTGCCTGGCGGCGCGTCGGCCTTGTCTGAAACCCATGGCGACTGGACGGTCAATTGCCAGATATCGGGCACCGCCAAGGTATGCAGCCTGTCGCATCAGCAGTTCAACAAGCAGAGCAACCAGCGTCTGCTGGCGATCGAGCTGTCGAGCAAGAGCGGCGACGACGCGAGCGGAACCCTTGCCCTGCCATTTGGCCTCGCTCTCGCCAAGGGCGTCACATTGACCGTCGACGACCAGAAACTCGATGGCAGCCTGCCGTTCAATACATGCCAAGTGGTCGGTTGTCTGGTCCCGGTGGCGTTCGACGCCAGTGTCACGCCGCTGCTCAAGTCGGGCACGACGCTCAAGATCGACGCTTTCGCGTCCGACACGGGACAGCAGGTGAGCTTTTCCATTCCGCTCAACGGCTTCGGCGGGGCGCTTACCCGCACCGCGGAGCTTTTGGCCAACTGAACGTAAAAGTTTTCCGCCGGAGAAGCCGAAGCATCGCCTGGCCACCATCGAGCGGCAGGCAATGCGTGCGTCGCGTCCTGGTTAGACGACGATCGTTGTGAGGCGTTCGGCGATCAGGGCGGCGAGCCGTGCCGCCACCTCGTCCTTGGTCATCTCGGGCCACTCATCGACGCCGGTCTTGGAGACGATCCGGACCCGGTTGCGATCGCCGCCCATGACGCCTGAAGGGCCGATGCCGCTTTGGTGCGAGACGTCGTTGGCGACGATAAAATCGGCGCCTTTCTTCTTCAGCTTGGCCTCGGCATTGCGCAGGAGGTCCTGCGTCTCGGCGGCGAAGCCGACGACCAGGCCGGGCCGGTGCTTGTGGTGGCCAACCCCGGCAAGGATGTCGGGGTTCTCCACCATGCGCAGCATCGGCGGGCCTTCGCCCGCCACCTTCTTGATCTTCTCGCCGGCCGAATTTTCGGTGCGCCAGTCGGCAACAGCGGCGACGAAGACCGCGGCGTCGGCAGGCAAAAGCTGTTCCACCGCGTCGCGCATCTCTTGCGCGCGCTGGACGTGAATGGTCTTCACGCCGGCCGGATCGGCAATGCCGACCGGGCCGGAGATCAGCCGCACATCGGCGCCCAGTCTTGCCAGTGCCGCCGCGATGGCGTGGCCCTGCTTGCCGGACGAACGGTTGGCGATGTAGCGCACCGGGTCGATCGGCTCGTGCGTCGGGCCGGAAGTGACGATGATCTTCCTGCCAGCCAGCGGTTTCGGGCCGGCATCGACCAGTGCCTCGATCGCGGCGACGATCTCCAGCGGTTCGGCCATGCGGCCTTCGCCCGCTTCGTTGCTCTCAGCCATCTCGCCCTTCGCCGGGCCGACAAAGGCAACGCCGTCCTTGGCCAGTGTGGCGCGGTTGCGCCGGGTTGCCGGATGCGACCACATCCTCGGGTTCATGGCCGGGGCCATCAGCACCGGTTTGTCGGTGGCGATCAGCACGGTGGATGCGAGATCGTTGGCATGGCCATTGGCAAGCTTGGCCATCAGGTCGGCGGTGGCGGGAGCGACCACCAGCAGGTCGGCTTCACGCGACAGCCTGATATGGCCGACATCGTGTTCATCATTGCGGTCGAACAGTTCGGTGAAGACATGATCCGCCGAAAGTGCGCCGACCGACAGCGTGGTGACGAACTCCTGGGCGGCTGACGTCATCACCACCCGCACCGCGGCACCGCGCTCGCGCAGCCGCCGGATCAAGTCCAGCGCCTTGTAGGCTGCAATGCCGCCGCCAATGATGAGCAGGATGCGCTTGCCGGAAAGGATCATGCCCGAGACCAGTTCTTGTCCAGTGTCATGCCAGCTTCAGTGCCGGTTCGATGTCGGTATGGATGAAATCATCCCCCTTGAAAAGCAGCGGCATGTTTCTGGTCTTGGCCAAGGCATAAGCAAAGCAGTCACCCATGTTGAGGTTAGCCGGATGGCCAGTGCCGCGTCCGTAGAGTGCATAGGCCTCAATTCCAGCCTGCGCATGTTCGGCCGAGAGCGCGACGATCGTGACTTTCAGTCTGGCGAGAAGACCCGTCAACTCGGCCATACCGGCGGCGCCGTAGCGCCTGACGATAACCGTGCCGCATTCCATCAGAGTCGCGGCGCTCATCAATATCAGCTGTTTTCCGGCCAGGCGTTCGGCGATTGCCGGCGCTTCAGGTTCCTGCTTCAGGATGGCCACAATCGCTGAGGTGTCGACCACCACGGTCATTCATCCTCTATGAAGGACCAGAGATCATCAGCGACTTTCTTCTGATCGAAATCCACTCTTTGTAAGCGTCGGCCGAATTCAAGGATTTCCTTCGCCGTAACGACATCCTCGTCATTTTCGCTGGACGGCGCCACCTCCTGAAGCAACAGGCGTCTCGCCTCCTGCTCCATCGACACGCCATGTCTGGCGGCTCGCTCGCGCAGCTTTTGCTTCAGTTCTTCGTCGAGATTGCGAATGGTCAGGACGCCCATGATTATTTTCGCAATCCAGTTGTCGGTTGAACTCTGATCTTGTCCTTGAATGTCAGGCCCTGGCGGTCGAAGCCTTTGGTGGTCGGAAGCCCAACGGATGCCGCCAGTACATCCCGTGCTTCCTGTTCCATGGAAACGCCACGCGCGGCGCCGCGCTCGCGCAGGCGCTGCATGATATGGTCATCCAGATTGCGCACCGTAATCCTGGCCATATGAGCACTCCACGCGCAATATAGTCTGGTCGGCAGTTGACTTCAATGACAGCATTGCTGTCATTGCATGCACTCAGACCAGCTTCCAGGTGATATAGACCAGTGTCAACGCGATCACCCACAGAGCGACGCGGCCGGAACGGCTGTACCGGGCTTCGGCCTTGCCGATGGCGCGCGCCGTCGTCTCGTCGAAGCGCAGCCCGTGCTCGGCCATCAGGTCTATCTCTCGCGACAGCCGATCGGTGCGCGCCGCAAGCTCCGGCGCCTGGCGGGCGAGCGTCAGCAGCGCCTTGGCGCCATCCCGCGCATCGAGCATCATGCCACGCGGGCCGAGGTTGCCGGCGATCCAGCCGCTGACCACCGGCTCGGCCGTCTTCCACATGTTGAAGACCGGATCGAGCGTACGCGCCACGCCCTCGACCACAACCATGGTCTTCTGCAGCAGGATCAGTTCCGGTCTTGTCGCCATGTCGAAGAGTTCGGTCACCTCGAACAGCAGCGTCAAAAGCTTGGCCATCGAAATGGTCTCGGCCGGCTGGCCGTGGATCGGCTCGCCGATGGCGCGGATCGCCTGCGCGAAGGCCGCGACATTGTGCTGGCGCGGCACATAGCCGGCCTCGAAATGCACCTCGGCGACGCGCAGATAGTCGCGCGTGATGAAGCCGTAGAGGATTTCGGCGAGGAAGCGGCGCTCCTTCTTGCCGAGCCTGCCGGCAATGCCGAGATCGACGGCGACGATGGTGCCGTTCGCTTCGACGAACAGGTTGCCGGGATGCATGTCGGCATGGAAGAAGCCGTCGCGCAGCGTGTGACGCAGGAACGACTGGACGAGATTGGCGGCGATCGCCTTCAGGTCATGGCCGGCGGCTTCGAGGCCGGCGATGTTGTTCATCTTGACGCCTTCGACCCATTCCATGGTCAGCACGTCACGGCCGGTGCGTTCCCAGTCGACATAGGGTACGCGAAAGCCGGGATCATCCCTGGTGTTTTCGCCAAGTTCGGAGAGTGCCGCGGCTTCGAGGCGCAGGTCCATCTCGATCTTGGTGGTCTGCGCCAGCGTCTCGGTGACCTCGACCGGCCGCAGCCGGCGTGACGAAGGGATGTATCTTTCCTGCAGGCGGGCGGCGAGGAAATAGCTTTCCAAGTCGTGAAAAAAGCGGCGGCGCACACCCGGCCGGATCACCTTCACCGCCACCTTGCTGGCGGTACCTTCGTGGAGGGTTTCGGCGGCGTGGACCTGGGCGATGGAAGCGGCGGCGACCGGGTCGCCGAATTGCGCGTAGAGATCGGCCACCTTGCGCCCGAGCGACGCTTCGATGGCCGCGATCGCCTCGGACCTCGGGAAGGTGTGCATCTTGTCCTGCAGCATGGCAAGGTCGAGCGCCATGTCATTGCCGACGACGTCGGGCCGTGTCGCCAGGAACTGGCCAAGCTTCACATAGGACGGGCCGAGCCGGACCACGGCCTTGGCCAGCCGGTCGCTGCGCTCATAGGCGAGCGCGCGGCGACGGGTGAACAGCCGCGCCAGCCGCCAGCCGAATTTCGGCAGGCCGGACAACTCCTCGCCGGGCAAGGCGGCGACGACACCCTCGCGTACCAGCACCCAGCCGGCCCGCATGAGCCGAAATCCTGCGCTGACCGTGGTCATGGCTGCGCTCGCCCCGCCGATCCGTTGAACCGGCACAGAGCGCATCGAGCGGGGTAGATATGCGACGGCCTCAAAGCTTCCAGCCCGAATGCAGGGCCGCTATGCCGCCGGAATAGTTGCGGAAGGAAACACGCTCGAAGCCGGCGCGGGAAATCATCGCCGCGAAGTTGAGCTGGTTGGGGAATTTCGCGATCGATTCGACCAGATAGGAATAGGGCTCCCCGTCGCCGGTGACCATCTTGCCGATCCTGGGAATGGCGTTGAACGACCAGGCTTCGTAGGCCTTGTCGAGCAGCGGCATCTCGACCTCGGAAAATTCCAGGCACAGGAACCGGCCGCCGGGCTTCAGCACGCGGAACGCTTCGCTCAGGGCGACATCGATGCGCGGCACGTTGCGGATGCCGAAAGCAATCGTGTAGGCGTCGAACGTGGCATCCGCGAAGGGCAGTTCCTCGGCATTGGCCTCGACGAAATCGGTGTTGCCGGACAGGCCTTTCTTCTCGGCCCGGTCGCGGCCTACGGCGAGCATCGAACCGTTGATGTCGAGCACGGTGGCATGGGCATGGCCATGGCTGGCAGCGACGATGCGGAAGGCGATGTCGCCGGTGCCGCCGGCGACATCGAGCACACGCCAGCCCGGCCGCTTGGGCGGATTGAGCCAGGTGACCATGGCATCCTTCCACAGCCGGTGCAGGCCGCCCGACATCAGGTCGTTCATCAGGTCGTAGCGGTTGGCGACCTTGTGGAAAACATCGTTGACCAGGGACTGCTTCTCGCCTTCCCCTATACGTTTGAAACCATAGGAGGTTTCCATGGCGCCCGCGGCCGTGGTTCTCTCAACTGACATTTTTTTGATCCGTCATAAAACCGGCGGGACCATAGCCGATCGATGGTGCGGGCGCTATTGTTTAAGGCGCGGTGTTCAGCCGCGCTTCCAGGTGGTGGGTTTTCAAGACCTGGACTGACCGACGGGATGTTTGAATGCCTTTGAAAGCGGAACTGCACTGCCACATTGAAGGGGCAGCGGCGCCCGAACTCGTCATCCGCCAGGCGCAGAAATACGGCAAGGATACCTCGCCCTATATCCAGAACGGTTCCTTCGTCTGGCACGATTTCACCTCCTTTCTCGCCGCTTACGACTTCTCCTCCGATCTGTTCCGGACCGAGGAGGACTATGCGCGGCTGGCCGACCACTATCTGACCAGCCTCGCCCGCGATGGGGCGATCTATTCCGAGATATTCACCTCGCCCGACCATGCGACCAAAGCCGGGCTGTCGCCCAAGGCCTATACCGACGCGCTCGGCGAAGGCATGCTGCGCGCCAAGGCCAAGACCGGCATAGAGGGCCGCATGATCGTCACCGGCGTGCGCCATGTCGGTGTCGAGTCGATCGAGCGGGCAGCACGTTTCGCGGCGCGCTGCGGGCATCCGCTGGTCACCGGCTTTGGGGTCGCGGGTGATGAACGCATGGGCGACATGGAAGACTATGTCAGGGCTTTCGAGATCGCCCGCGAGGCCGGGCTCGGCATAACAGTCCATGCCGGCGAACTGACAGGCTGGGAGACTGTGCAGGCAGCACTCGACCATATCCGCCCCTCCCGCATCGGCCACGGCGTGCGCGCCATCGAGAACCCGGACCTTGTCCGGCGCATCGCCGACGAAGGCGTCGTGCTGGAATGCTGCCCCGGTTCCAACGTCGCGCTCAAGGTGTTCGACAGTTTCGCCGACCATCCGTTTCCCGCCCTGCGGGCCGCCGGCTGCAAGGTGACGCTCAATTCCGATGACCCGCCCTATTTCTGGACCTCGCTGAAGCGCGAATACGATATCGCCGCCGAGCATTTTTCAATGAGCGAAAAGACGCTGGCGGCCGTCACCAGAACCGCTATCGAAGCGGCCTTCGTCGACAGGAAGACCAAGGCGATGCTGCTGGGCCGGCTGGACGCGAAGGTTCGGTGATCGCGATAGTGAGTAGTCAGTAGTCAGTAGTGGGCAGTTTGGCCATGCACGCATAGAGCGGTTGAAGGCCGGCGCTTTCCCTCAGGCAGGGACTCGCAAATCGGCTCACTATTCACTACTCACTACTGACCACGAACCATCACCACGTCGGAGCACATCATGAAGGGCGTCACCGTCGTCGATCATCCGCTTGTCCAGCACAAGCTGACCATCATGCGCAAGAAGGAGACCTCGACGGCCGGCTTCAGGCGGCTGCTGCGCGAGATATCGCTGTTGCTCGGCTACGAGGTCACGCGCAACCTTGAACTGACCACCACCACCATCGAGACCCCGATCGAGGAGATGGAAGCGCCGACGCTGGAGGGCAAGAAGCTGGTCTTTGCCTCGGTGCTGCGCGCCGGCAACGGCTTGCTGGAAGGCCTGCTCGACCTGGTGCCGGCGGCTCGCGTCGCCCATATCGGCCTCTACCGCGACCACGAGACGCTGGAAGCGGTCGAGTATTTCTTCAAGGCGCCGAGCGATCTCGCCGACCGGCTGGTGATCGTCGTCGATCCGATGCTGGCGACAGCCAATTCGGCGATCGCGGCGATCGACAAGTTGAAGGGGCGCGGCGCCACCAACATCCGCTTCCTGTGCCTGCTGGCGGCACCCGAAGGCATCGAGCGCTTCACCAAGGCGCATCCGGACGTTCCGGTCTTCACCGCCTCCATCGACCGCCAACTCAACGAGAAGGGCTATATCATGCCGGGCCTCGGCGATGCCGGCGACCGTATGTATGGGACGAAATAGCCTACAGTCTCCAGAGCTATAGAACGCCTGGGCGTATCGGGTAGAGCAGTACTTCTGGGGCTTCCAATGGAGATCTGGTTGTTATGGCAGCTAAGCTCGGATTCTTGTCTCGATTCAGACGCCATAGGGAAGACGTCAGACGGATTATCATCAGCGGAACCGGAAGGGCCGGAACCACCTATCTTGTCGAACTGCTTACAGAGCTTGGTCTGGATACCGGCGAATGGTCATCGAACGATTATTTCCCGGAAGCCAGAGCCGGCTTGGAGAGAGGGATTTTTGACCCAATAGGCCCGCGGATAATCAAGAGCCCGTTTTTATGTGAGAACGTGGATGCAGTTCTGGCTGCCGGCATAAAGATAGATCACGTGGTCATACCGGTTCGGAGGTTCGAGGATGCCGCTGCCAGTCGAGTTTATGTGCAGGAGGCAACAACTGGCTCGGCAGACGGCACCCCGGTAGAGGGAGGACTGTGGGAAACAGGCCATGCGAACGAGCAGATTGCGATCTTGTATCGTAAATTCGCAAACCTGATTGAATCGTTGTTGCGAAATGACATTCCAATGACGCTGATTTCCTTCCCCCGTAGCGCTATAGATCCCCAGTATCTGTTTGGCAAACTGTCGCCGCTGATACCTGGCACCAGCCAATCCAGATTTCAGGAAGCATTTTCCCGCATATCGAAGCCGTCATTGATTCATCAATTCGAACACGTAAGCCAGAAGCAAGGCGCTTGATACTCCTGCGGCCCCTATGCGTCTCGTATGGCGCGTACACAGTTCGTTTACGAAAACCTGCGGTTTCGGAGAGCGTTAAAGCGCCAAACACCATGTCCGGACTAAGGATCAGCCCTCAAAAGGTTGACCCATGCTGCGTACACTTCTCATTTTTGGTGCGTCTGCCGGAATAGCCGTATCCATCCCGATGATCTATCAGTCAAATCCCCAGCTTATCGAGGGATTGCTGAAATCGGCGATTACCGCCAAGCCGGCCACGGAAACCCAGCCGGACCTGAAGCTGGCGGCGCTGCCGGACAAGCCGGCTGTAGCGCAACCGCTGGGCCGCAAGTTCGTGGTCGAGGCGGACGCGCGCGGACACTTCACTTCGCAGTTCAAGCTTAACGGTCGTCAGGTCGACGGCATGATCGACACCGGTGCGACGCTGGTTGCCATCAACACCTCGACGGCCCGCCGGATCGGCCTGTCGCTGAGCTCTTCCGATTTCACGCGCCAGGTCAACACCGCCAACGGCACGATCAAGGCTGCCGTGGTCACGGTCGATCGGCTGCAGATCGGCGCCATCCAGGTGGAAGACGTCCAGGCGGTGGTGCTCGACGACAAGGCGCTTCAAACCAATCTCATCGGCATGAGCTTCCTCACGCGGCTCCAGAAGTACCAGGTCGAAAACGGCTCGCTGCTGCTTGTCCAGTAATCAACCGCGCGGCAGGATCCGCCGCATGATGGTTTTATCCGCCGGCGGCTTGGAGGCACCGATCGCATAGGCTGAAAGCACGGCTGCGCCTGCGGCCTCGGCATCGGAGGGCGAGCGGGCGTGCACCAGCGCCAGGGCATCTCCGGGTTTTACTTCCGCGCCTATCGGGAGCAGCCTGGTGATGCCGACGGCGGGATCGATCTTGTCGTCGGGCCGGGTGCGCCCGCCGCCCAGGCCAACCACCGCAAGGCCAATGTCGCGGGCGGCTATGCTTGTGACGAAACCCTGTGTCGTCGCCTTGACCGCGAATTCCGTTGCCGCCTCCGGCAAATATTTTTCCGGCCTCTCGATGAAATCCGCGGGGCCGCCGAGCACCGTCACCATGCGGGCGAAGGTGGCGGCGGCGCGGCCGCTGGCGAGCGTTTCCGTGGCGCGCCGCATGCCGTCCTGGTTGGACGACACCAGTCCCGCCGACTGCAGCATCTCGGCCGCCAGCGCCAGGGTCACGTCCTCCAGCCGTCGGTCGCGAAGACGGCCGGTCAGGAAGTCGACGGCGTTGCGCACCTCGACGGCGTTGCCGGCAGCCGAGGCCAGTGGTTCATTCATGCCGGTGATCAGCGCCGAGACCTTCAGCCCGGCGCCGCTGGCGACCTCAACCAGGCTGTTGGCGAGCGCGGTGGCATCACGCGACTTCTCCATGAAGGCGCCGTTGCCGACCTTGACGTCGAGCACCAGGGAGCCCAGGCCGGCGGCGAGCTTCTTCGACAGGATCGAGGCGGTGATCAGCGGCACCGATTCCACAGTGGCGGTCACGTCGCGGATCGCATAGAGCCGGCGGTCGGCCGGCGCGAGGTCGGCGGTCTGGCCGATGATGGCACAGCCCGTTTCCAGCACCGCCTGGCGAAACAATGCAATGTCGGGCTGGCTGATATAGCCGGGGATCGCATCCATCTTGTCCAGCGTACCGCCGGTATGGCCAAGGCCACGCCCCGAGATCATCGGCACATAGGCGCCACAGGCGGCGACGATCGGCGCCAGCATCAGCGAGACATTGTCACCGACGCCACCCGTCGAATGCTTGTCGGTGACGGGACCGGGCAGGTCCGACCAATCGAGCACGTCGCCGGAATCGCGCATGGCAAGCGTCAACGCCACGGCTTCGTCCCGGTTCATGCCGTTGAAGAACACCGCCATCGCAAAAGCAGCGGCCTGGCCGTCGGTGACGGCACCTGACGTCACGCCGTCGATGAAGGCCATGATTTCGCGAGCCTCGAGCCTCTGGCCGTCTCGCTTGTGGCGGATGATTTCCTGCGGAAGCATCAGTTCTCCAGGAGCCCGTCGCGGAACACGCGTTGAAGGACCGTTGCCAGCCGTGATCCGCCAACCGGCGCCATATCCTTGGTCTCCTGGTGCGAAAGCTCGGCTCCGGTCATGCCGGCGGCAAGGTTGGTGATGACCGAGCAGGCGGCGACCCGCAGCCCAAGGAAGCGGGCCAGAATGACTTCCGGCACGGTCGACATGCCCACCGCGTTGGCGCCCATGGCGCGCGCCATACGGATTTCGGCCGGCGTTTCGAAACACGGGCCGGAAAACCACATATAGACGCCCTTGTGCAGCGCGGTGCCGGTCGCTTTCGCCGCGCGCTCGATCGCCTCGCGGATGCCGGCATCATAGGCTTCGGTCAGGCCGACGAAGCGGCGGTCGCTCGGCTCGCCGATCAGCGGGTTGGTGCCGGAGAAGTTGATGTGATCGGTGATCAGCATGACGGAGCCCGGCGGCATGTCCGGATCGACCGAGCCAGCGGCATTGGTGAGGATCAGTTTTGTGATGCCGATGCCGGCAAGCACTTCCAGCACAGGCCGCATGGCCGCAGCGTTGCCGTGTTCGTAGTAGTGGGCGCGGCCGGACAGCATCAGCACCGGCATGCCGGCGAACAGGCCGGCCACCACTTCACCGGCATGGCCGCTGACGCCGCTCCTGGGAAAGCCGGGCAGGTCGGCATAGGAGACGCGGATCGGGTTCTCGATCCGGTCGACAAGGCGGCCGAGGCCCGAGCCCAGCACCAGCGCGGTCGACGGCGCCAGCCCGTCCAGCTTCTCGATGAGATGGTCCAGCGCCTTTTCCATCATTTCAGCCAGCCCGTCGTTTCAGCCAATGCTTCATTTCAGCCAGCCTTCATTTCAAAATGTCGCCGGCGAAGCCGTAGGGGAATATGTCACCCATGGTCACGGTCTCGGCCACACCCGTGTCGTCGCAGAGATAGAGCTTGGTTTCAGGGCGGCAGAATTCGGCCAGCCGCTGACGGCAGCCGCCGCAAGGCGAGCATTTGGCCATGCGTTCGGCAAGGATGGCGATTTCGACGATCTTGCCGCCGCCGCCCATGATGTAGTGGCCAAGCGCGGTCGTCTCGGCGCACCAGCCCTCCGGATAGGAAGCGACCTCGACGTTGGCGCCGGTGAAGACGCGCCCATCTTCGGTGCGCAGGGCGGCGCCAACGGGAAACCTGGAATAGGGCGCATGGGCCTTGGCCATGGCGGTCTTGGCCGCTTCGAACAGATCATGCGACATTCAGTTGTACTCTCCCACGATCTTGTTCAAAAGCCTTCCGCCCAGTGGATTCCGTTCGCTCAGCGCTCCTTGACATAGGGCACGCCGCCGGCGCGGGGCGGGATCGCCTTGCCGATGAAGCCGGCGAGCAGGACGACGGTGAGAATATAGGGCAGGGCTTGCATGAACTGCACCGGCACTTTGCCGATGATGGGCAGCGGCGAGCCCTGCAAACGGATCGACAGCGCGTCGAGGAAGCCGAACAGAAGGCAGGCGAACATGGCGTTGACCGGCTTCCATTTGGCGAAGATCAGCGCGGCCAACGCGATGTAGCCCTTGCCGGCGGTCATATCCTTCACGAAGCCGCCATTCTGCACCATCGACAGATAGGCGCCGGCGACGCCGGTCAGGATGCCGGTGCAGATGAGCGCCCTGTAACGCAGCCAGGCGACGGAAATGCCGGCGGTGTCGACGGCAGCCGGATTTTCGCCGACGGCGCGCAGCCTGAGGCCGAAGCGGGTGCGAAACAGCACCCACCAGGTGAAGGGCACCATAAGGAAGGCGAGGTACACCAGCAGCGAATGACCGGAGATCAACTCCGCGTAGATGGGGCCGATGATCGGCACGTCCCTGACGGCATCGGCGCCGGGCCAGGTGATCGCTTCGAACCGTTCGCCCGGCTGCAGCGCCGGCGTGCGTCCGCCCTGCTGGAACCAGGCCTGGCCGAGGATGATGGTCGAACCGGCGGCGACGAAATTGATCGCCACGCCGGAAACGATCTGGTTGCCGCGATGGGTGATCGAGGCGAAGCCATGCACCATGGCAAAGGCGACCGAGACCAGGATGGCCATGCCGAGGCCGAGCAAGGCCGAATGGAAGACCGACGCCGCGGCGGCCCCCGCGAATGCGCCAACCAGCATCTTGCCTTCGAGCCCTATGTCGAAGATACCGGCGCGTTCCGAATAGAGGCCGGCAAGGCACGCCAGCAGAAGCGGCACCGAGAGGCGGATGGTCGAGTCCAATGTCTGGACGATCGCGTTGAACACATCCATCTCAGGCGCCCTTTCCCTTGACCGCTTCCATGCCGACCGACCGTGGGCTGAACGAGGCGAACAGCGCCTGGATGTAAGGCCTGAACATATGTTCGAGCGCGCCGGCGAACAGGATGACCAACCCCTGGATGATGACGATCATGTCGCGGCTGATCGCCGGCATCTCGAAGGCGAGTTCGGCGCCGCCCTGGTAGAGCATGCCGAACAGGATCGCCGCCAGCACGATGCCGACCGGGTGCAGGCGCCCCATCAGCGCCACGGCGATGCCGACGAAGCCGGCGCCGGAGACGAAGTCGATCGCGACATTGTGCTGGTCGCCCATCACCGGATTGAGCGCCATCATGCCGGCGAGCGCGCCCGAGATCATCATGGCTGTGATGATGATGCGGGTTTCCGAAATGCCGGCATAGCGCGCCGCCTTCGGGCTGTGGCCATAGGTGCGCATCTCATAGCCGAGCTTGGTTCGCCAGATCAGCAGCCAGACCAGGAAGGCCATGACCAACGCCAGCAGGAAGGTGACGTTGAGTGGGGCCGAACGGATCTTGGCGCCGAACAGCTCGATGATCCAGTTGAGTTTGGGCAGTTCGGCTCCGGCAAGGAAGTTCCGGGTCTGCGGGGCTTGCGACCCGGCCGGCTTCAATGGCCCCACCAAGAGGTAGACCATGATCGAGGCGGCGATGAAGTTGAACATGATGGTGGTGATGACGATGTGCGAACCACGCTTGGCCTGCAGATAGGCCGGGATCAGCGCCCACAATGCGCCTACAAGCGCGGAAGCGACGATGGCCAGCGGAAATGTCAGCCACCAGGGCAGCACGCTGTCGAAGGACAGGCACACGATGGCGATGCCGAGGCCGGCGATGTAGGCCTGCCCCTCGGTGCCGATGTTGAACAGGCCGCAATGCGCCGCCACCGCCACCGAAAGCCCGGTGAAGATGAAGGTGGTGGCATAGAAGAGGGTGAAGGCGATGCCTGTTCCCTTGCCGAAGGCTCCCTGGACCAGGATGACGGCGGCACGGAACGGATTTTCGCCGACCAACAGCACGACGAAGCCGGCGACGATGAAAGCCACGGCCAGATTGATCAGTGGGATCAACCCATAATCGGCCCATGCCGGCAATTTGGCGTAAGGCGTGCTCATGCGGCGGCCTCCTGCTCGACCCCAGCCATGAGCAGGCCGAGCTCGCCTTCGGTAGCTTCGGGGCCGCGCTCGCCGACGATGCGGCCGGCAAACATCACCAGGATGCGGTCGGAGAGCGAGCGGATTTCGTCGAGCTCGACAGATACCACCAGCACGGCCTTGCCCTGGTCACGCATGGCGATCAGGCGCTTGTGGATGAATTCGATGGCGCCGACATCGACGCCGCGCGTCGGCTGGCCTACGATCAGCACGCCGGGGTCCTGTTCCATCTCCCGCGCCAGCACGATCTTCTGCTGGTTGCCGCCGGAGAAATTGGCGGTCTTCAGGCGCGGATTGCCGGGACGGATATCGTATTTCTCGATCTTGTCCTTCGCATCGGCCATGATGGCGTCGACATTGAGGAATGGCCCTATGAGATAGCGGGGGTCGTCGTGATAGCCGAGGATGGAGTTCTCGTTCTCCTCGAAGGCCAGCACCAGCCCGACATGATGACGGTCCTCCGGCACATGGGCGAGGCCGCGGTCGCGCAACTCACCGGGATCGGCCTTGCCCGTCAGGTCGATCGGCTTGCCGTCGAGCATGACCGAGCCCGAAACGGCATGCCTGATGCCGGAAATCGCCTCCAGCAGCTCGGATTGCCCGTTGCCGGCAACGCCGGCGATGCCGACGATCTCGCCGGCGCGCAGGTCGAAGGAGATGTCGTCGACCATGGTGACGCCACGGGAATCCCTGACCGTCAGGTTCTTGACCGCGAGCTTGACGGCACCGGCTTCCGCTTCGCCCTTTTCGACCCTCAGAAGCACGCGGCGCCCGACCATCAGTTCGGCCAGTTCCTCGACGGTGGTTTTCTTCGTCTCCCGGGTCGCCACCATCGTGCCCTGGCGCATGACCGAGACGGTGTCGGTGATGGCCATGATCTCGCGCAGCTTGTGGGTGATCAAAACCACCGTCTTGCCCTGTTCCTTCAGCTGCTTGAGGATGCGGAACAGATGGTCGGCCTCGGCCGGCGTCAGCACGCCCGTCGGCTCGTCGAGGATCAGGATCTCGGCGCCGCGATAGAGCGCCTTGAGAATTTCGACACGCTGCTGCAGGCCGACCGGCAGTTCCTCGATGATCGCGTCGGGATCGACTTCCAGCCCATATTCGCGCTCCAGCCGCTCCAGCTCGGAACGCGCCTTGGCGATGCTGCTCTTCAAGAGCGCATCGTTTTCGGCGCCGAGAATGATGTTCTCCAGCACCGAGAAATTGTCGACCAGCATGAAATGCTGGTGCACCATGCCGATGCCAAGCGCGATCGCGTCGTTGGGCGTCTTGATCGACGCCGGCTTGCCGCCGACGCGGATTTCGCCGCCGTCGGCCTGGTAGAAACCGTAGAGGATCGACATCAGCGTCGACTTGCCGGCGCCATTTTCGCCGACGATGCCGTGGATGGTGCCGCGCGCGATCTCCAGATTGATGTCGCGGTTGGCACGCACGGCGCCAAAACTCTTGTTGATGCCGATCAGTTCGATTGCGGCTTGCGCCATGCAGCCTGTCCCACTCTTATTTTTTTATCGCTTGGTCAAAATGCCTAGCATGACGCTCCGCCCATGCCAATTGGCCGGAGCAGCGTCCACTCTCGACAAATCCCTGCGCGCTTGTCAATTTCGAACGTGTCCGAAGCTCTCACATTCGCTAGTATGGCGAAGCCGAATTGAAACCGCGGCGCAAGGCGTCGCGGTAAAAACTGAGGACTTTGCATGACTACGCCTGCCGACCGGCTGACGACGCTGGAAATCCGCGCCGCCGAGCAGGAAAAGACCATCGAGGAACTGTCGGGCCAGATCGCCGAGCAGTGGACGGTGATCGAGCGCATGCAGCGCAAGCTCGACGCGCTGACCGAGCGTTTCCTGGCGCTCGAGGAGCAAGCGGGGTCAGACGTGCCGGTGACCAAACCGCCGCACTGGTAGGATGGAGGGGAGCCATGGCCGGGGAGGGCGACCGCATGGCAAGGGCTGGGGACTATGTGCTTGGCCTGATGAACGACGCGGAGCGCCAACGGGCCGAGCGTGACCTGGAGATCGACCCAGCCTTCCGCGATGCGGTGATACGGCTTGCCGAACGCATGCACATCTTCGACCGTGCCGTGCCGTCGGGCGGCGACGATCGGTGGCGGCTGATCTCGCAACGCATCGCCGAACTGCCGCAGATGCGCTTACCCGGCCATGATGAGGCAAGACCTTCGGTGGTGATCCGCAAGCTGGAGCGCTGGCCTTACGGCGTCGGCGTGCATTCGCTGGGCAGTCGGCGCGGCACCGTCATCGCCATCGTGCTGATCGCGACCTTCGCGCTCGGCTATTTATTGGGCTTATGGTCGACCGGCGGCGCACATCTGCCCTGACCTCCAGGACAATCCCATGCGCGCTCCCGGCGCTGTCCTGCTGGCCTGCCCCGATCTCCGACCCCCGAAAACAAAACCGCCGGGCTTTCACCCGGCGGTTCGAAATCTAGTGCTTATCGATCAATACGGGCAGGCGTTGTCGGCGGTGTAGTCGTGCACCTGGATCTTGCCGGCGATGATATCTGCCTTAGCCTTTTCGACAGCGGCCTTCATGGCGTCGGTCACCAGCGCTTTGTTGTTGTCGTCCATGGCGTAGTCGACGCCGCCTTCCTTGAGGCCGAGATTCTCGACGCCACCCTTGAAAGTGCCGTTCTTGCCGTCCATGAAGGCGGTGTAGACGGCGACGTCGACGCGCTTCATCATCGAGGTCAGCACCTTGCCGGGCTGCAGGCCGTTCTGGTTGGAATCAACGCCGATGCCGAGCTTGCCGGCATCAGCCGCCGCCTGCAGCACGCCGACGCCGGTGCCGCCGGCCGCGGCGTAGACCACGTCGGAGCCCTGGTCGATCTGCGTCTTGGCGATTTCGCCGCCCTTGGCCGGATCGTTCCAGGCGGCCGGCGTGTCGCCGGTCATGTTCTGGATCACTTCCGTCGCACCGGCCGCCTTGGCGCCACCGACATAGCCGCATTCGAACTTGCGGATCAGCGGAATGTCCATGCCGCCGACGAAGGAGACCTTCTTCGACTTCGATGCCATCGCCGCCATGATGCCGACGAGGTAGGAGCCTTCATTCTCCTTGAACACCAGCGAGCGGACATTGGGCAGGTCGACGGCATCGTCGATGATGGCGAAGTTGAGATCGGGATATTCGGCCGCGATCTTCTTCAGCGCATCTTCCCAGGCGAAGCCGGCCATGACGATCGGGTTGTGGCCGTCCTCGGCGAAGCGGCGCAGCGCCTGCTCGCGCTGCGAGGCATTGGACACCTCGAATTCGACATAGGGCGTGCCGGTCTCGGTCTTGAACTTCTCGGCGCCGTGATAGGCCGCTTCGTTGAACGATTTGTCGAACTTGCCGCCCAGATCATAGAGGATGGCCGGCTGGACATCCGCGGCAAAAGCCGGAAGAGCCATTGCGGTTGCGGCCAGGAGGCCGAGAACGATACGTTTCATGTGATCCACACCCTGTCGGTTATTTTTTCCGTTACGCCCCGCCCGCCTGTCCGGTTCTGCGGCAGGCATGCGACGTCAGCCAGGAGTGTATTGACCTCCCGCTCGGCGGCAATCTGGCACGGCCCGAAACAAAATTCACGCGGAATTTTGACCCTTTGGAAAAGCGTGCCAAGGGCAAGCCGTGCCGGCAGTTTGGTCCTTGCGGATCAGTTGGCGGCGAACTGGCCTGTGCGCCGCTGCCGCTTGTAGCCGAGGGCGTAGAGCAGGAAGGCCAGCACCGCGAACACGGCAAATCCCGGCTGGTTGAGCACCCAGGCAATGGCGCCATCCCACAGCAGCGGACTGGCCTTGGCACGGACGAAGGTTTCGAAGGCCGCCCTTGTGTCAGGCGAGACGGCCAGCCAACTGACGTTGAGCGGGGTCAGCACAAGGGCCGAAGCCGCCACCGTGCGCGTG
This sequence comes from Mesorhizobium sp. B2-4-15, assembly GCF_006658505.1. Taxonomy (GTDB): domain Bacteria; phylum Pseudomonadota; class Alphaproteobacteria; order Rhizobiales; family Rhizobiaceae; genus Mesorhizobium. The sequence goes on along the minus strand of NZ_VFUZ01000003.1, from coordinate 245,893 downwards.
GTGTCGAGCACCGCCATGATGACGGAGACCGACAGCGCGACCATAGCAGCAAGACGAAAGATGAAGCGAAACATCAAGGCTCTCCCCCGGCCGATCCTGGACGCTTCCCAGGGACCTCCGGCACGTATCCCGAAACGAGAAATAGAATGGGTATGGCTTGCCCGCAACCGCGATACGCGAAATTTGAAAGTTCGGGCTTTCTCCTCCTATGCAGCCACCTGGCCCTATGCGGCCGGTCGACGCCTATGCCGGTGAGCGAGCCAGACGGCAAGAATGCCGCCGGCGATGGCGCCGACCACCAGCCCGGCCAGGCCGATGAAGGCGGCGAAATAGCCGCAGCCGTCCTTCAAGGGGTTTATCTCGGTGACGTCGGTCCAGAAGACGAAATCGGGCATGCTTCGAAGCGTAGGGCGCGGCAAAACCGGCGCGACAGCCGTGGCGTGAACGCTACATGGCCGGCAAAGCGAATTGACTGCCGTTATGGCTTGGCATTCGGCGCGGGATCGACTAGATGAGCCCCGCGCCTGTTGCTTTGACGGCTCAGGTGCCGGGGAAGGATGCCCGCTGGTTGGGCGGCATCCATGGCGCGGAAACTCCGCTTCGCAGCCCCAAGGGAGGTGCATCTCCCCAACCCGCACGGCGAAACCGGCCGGCGCGAAGGCAAGGACGGAGAGGTGGCCGAGTGGTTGAAGGCGCACGCCTGGAAAGTGTGTTTACGGGAAACCGTAACGCGGGTTCGAATCCCGCTCTCTCCGCCAGTTTCCAGCCAACTTTCTGATAACGCTGGATTTTTCAAGAACGTTGGACCGACGCTTTCTGCTCTGTGACACTTTCGTGGGACAGTGGGGTCAATTTTGGTACGTCGAAAGTCGGATTTTTTACTTCAGGGGCGTTATCCCTTTGAAATTGCGAAAGCCGCTACTGCGGCGGGAGATTAGGTTTTCGCTCTCAACCTCGGCAAGATCGGTAGCTGTGCTAAGGTGCAGACATCTTAGCAACCGCTTTGATCAGTTTGTCGCGGGTTTCGAGATGCTCCAATCCCTGTCGCCCGTCGAAATCCATCTGTCTGAACCAAGCTCTTGAGTAAAGAGACCATTCATTTGAGACGCTTCGAGGGGCCATTTGGGAGACTCACAAGCTGAACTCGTGATAGAAGCAACTTGATGAGCAGGGGGGCGGGGATGTCATCAGCGAACATTGGCGACATGGCAACTTGGGCCGCGGCATTCGTCGCGCTGTTGGCGTTGCTAGTTGCAATTGCCGAACGACGTGGGGCAGATCGCGCCAATTTGGAGAACCGTGAACTCGCTCGACAGAACGCCGACTTGCTCAAACAACAACATCGGCTGGAGCAGCGAGCCTGGACGGATACGCATTTCGATGCTGTGCGTGACTGGTCCCAGCAAGTCTGCTTCACGGTTGCCGACGCGATGCATGTTAAGGAGGAGCAGCGGGGTGCAGTGCTCAGCAAGCTGAGCGCCTTGATCGACATTGGGCGGTGGTATTTTCCCAACCAGTGGTCCGAAAAGTACGGAATCGACAAAGAGCCTGCGTACCGAGGGCTTAGACAGCCTGTATTGGATTGCTTGGTTGCGGCTTACGATGGTCTGTCAGACCGAACGCCTAATGCTGAGCTCAGATCGCAGTTGGAAGCTTGCCAACGACATTTCGTCAGCCAGATTCAGCTAGTCATCGATCCGCGCCGTCGCGAGAAGCAAATCGCTCGCATCCTTGACGATTGGGAACAGTCAGAACGGCTCCGCGATCTACCAGCTAACAATGAAAAAGCTGGCACTAAGCCGAACAGCAAAAAAGTAGGCAACCAATAGGTCGTTTAAAGGCGAGCACGAAGCCCGCAAAACGGAGCGCCGGCAGAGGGCACAGGGAGAAAGCTCGCCGCGGCGCTCACGAGATAGGTCTCACATTTTTTAACCCTGAAATCCTTTGGCTTAGCCCCAAAAATTGGAGTGTTGCAGACTGCTAGAATCATGAAACAGTCTCTTTGTTTGAGTACCACAATATTGCTATCGCACTCTGCGTACTGCCAACTCCGGTTCCAATGCCCCAACTGACCTCTGAAATCGCATTCGATCTGCATTCCGGCCTTACGGACTTCGATGTGCCGGAATTGGCAGAACTTCGGATGATCGGGATGGCAGCCACGCTTGCAATTCATATCAAGGGCCTCGCTTCCATACCGATTGAAGTCCTACGGGGCGTCTGCAATATCTATTGGGGGATACCGTCTTTTGCTCTGGAAAAGGTACTTGAAATTCTGCGAGACGCAGGCTTCGTCCGGTTAGTTGGAAGCCCCCGAGTTGAACGTGTCATTCCCGAAATCCCGATATTTGAGACCGTATACGGAACCCTGGACAGCTACGCACAGTCGGAAATTCACCTAAATGAGCATGAAGAGACGGCAATCTCCATACTCAGGCATCTGCACGATGCGCCGAGAAATCGAGATACGGTGTTCAACGACTTGGGAGCCGACAAGCAAGTATTTGCTCGTACCCTACAAATTGGAAAGCGCAGTGGAATCATTAGCGAGCACACAGCGCGTGGTCGCCCAATTCTAATTAGCCCATTCTACTTCACCGACAACCTCGATGGTTTAGCGGACTTGGCTGCTTCCCACGGAGCGACCACGATTGCCGAGACCCTTAAACGTGTGAAATCGGCTCAAGGGTGGCCATTGTCGTTGGTTCGAAAAAGGAAAGAGATAGGACACAGTTCGCTTTCAACAGACCAACTCGCCGTGGTCGAAAAACTTGCAGCCGAGGGGATTATTAAACCTCCTACGGTGACATTCGGCGCGTCTGCAGAGTCTTTCGTGTTCACCCCCCAACCAGGCCCGACCCGCCTTAACGCCTCGAAGAAACAGATTTACGAGCGTGCTATGGCGCTCATTTCGGCCGTTCGTAAAGGCCAGCTCATGGCCACACGGTACCCAATAAGGTTCCCGGTGACGCTGCTCTCGCGCCTCAGAGATCGTGGGTACGTCGCAGCGAACTCCGAAGCGCAATTACAGTATGCCAATCTTGTAACTTTGCTTGTAGGGAAGCTCAGACCGTCGGGAACTGGTCACATCTTCGAGCTGAACAAGACTCCTGAAAATTTGGAGGCACTTAACTTGGCGATCCGGCTGCTGAGGACAGGGGATTTGTCGGGGGCAGAGATAGACGATGATGCGCGGTTGGCCCTTACGAAGGATGAGCGATACATCCAATCCCTTCAGGCGTCCCGTGATCTCAGAAAAGCTCCAATTTCCATTCGGAGCGAGGAGATTGAACATGAATTTCAGTTGCTGCTGAACATCTAATGGGACGCCTTGATAAAGACCGATTCCAAAAAGAACTTGCGATCCGATACTGTCTGTCGGCGGGTCTCCTACCATTCTTGGAGGTGCTTGTTGTTAGTTCGGCTGAAGTAACAGATCAGGTTGAGGTTCTCACTGACGTTGATGTCCTTGGGGTTTCCGCACTCGATGACGGCCGGCTTCACAAGACAATTTTCGATTGTAAATCCTCCACGCGCATGAGCCCAATCAATCGGGCCTTTTGGACTGCTGGCTTGAGGCAATATATTGCGGCGGATTCCGCGTTCGTACTCATGGGCAGCCGATCATCTCGAAACCACCGGCTAGCAGCCTTGGACATGAATGTTGATCTTCACGACGAAGACTCCTTCACGGCCCTCGGACGGAGCCTTGATCCCGTTTTCCCCAACATAGAGGCCTATCAAGCTTCAATTGATCGATGGCAGAGCCTTGAAGACGTCTACTCTGCCAACCAATGGTCATCCGGATTGCGGGAGCAGATAGCTTATGCAGTCCCGCTTGCCGACGACCCCAAAGCAGTTTTCCGCCGCATAATAGCCAGCCTTCGGTCCGCGCGTGGAAATTTTGACCCTAAAAAACCTAAGCATCTCGCAATAATTTTCGATGTAATGTCTGCAACATTTGTGTCTTTGATCAAGATAACACGGGATTTGCGTAGAATATATGACCCCAAGATGGACAAGAGGGAGTTCGAGAATACGCTTCGGTATTACATGTGGGGAGGAAAGGAGGCGTTCAATATTAGGCAGCAGCTCGCCAGTCGTAGTGATGCTTCAAGGGACAATTTTGTTGAACTCCCAGCTTGGCCGAATCTAGTCAATTTTATGGGCATCACATTGGACGCTCCAGGGGCGATTTTAGATTGCGCAATCGCCTGTAAGGAAATTTCACTAAGGTTTGCGTCAGGATCCACACCTATTTTAGATGCTCTGCTGTCCGAGCGACTAGAATCGGAAGGACGAACCGTTCAATTCTCTGTTGCTTTGGGCGAATACCTAACGAAAGGCGGCAACTTACCCACCGATATGCAGCGAGAAATAGAGGCGACGCTGTATGCATTCTAGTGGCGTATGGCTTTGCTCGCAGGAAGCCTTACTGCCTCCACAAGCGCCCTCTTGGCCTTCTTCGGGGCCTGTCCCGCGTAACCATGCTGGCTCAGGTCAGGGCTCTTGGCGCGTTCGCTGTCCGTATGCCCCAGCACCCACGTGATGGTCCTCGTCAAAGCCCTCTGCACCCGCAAGCATGGCTTCACGCGCCTTGCGGATGAACCATCGGCGGAACGAGTGGAAATCCACATTGCTCTTGGGGTTCTCGTTTGGCCGCTCATCCACCCCACCTTGCGGCGATACCGGGTGAACTGCTTTGCAGCAGGATCGGAACGCCTCTCACGTGACTTTGGGATGGGGGGCGAAGTCGTTAACAGATAGTTGCTGTCCTTCTTGCCTTCCCTATGGCGCTTGACGATCTCTTTTGGTTGCATAAGGAGATCGAGAAGCATGGCGTTGCGCGCAAGGATCGGTTCGGAGCGGAAATGATCGGACTCTATGATCTGTGGCCCGCCTTCGCGGTCGTAGCGATGCTTTGGCCACTTGACGGCATGCCGCTGTTTCAGCGCGTGGGCTTCGAATCGAACTCTGCCAGGATCCGGGCAATAGATGGAATGCGAGGATATCTCGCGCTTGCCGTCGCGCTTCATCACGCCGTCATTTACCATGAATTCCTGACGACCGGCGCATGGAAGTATCCGCCCTCGGCTTTCTATGGCTTGCTGGGGCAGGCGGGAGTGTCCTTCTTCTCCGTCATCTCCGCCTATCTGTTCTGGGGAAAACTGCTGTCGGCGAAGTCCTCCGTCGACTTTCCGACTTTGTTGCTCAAGCGGGCTTTCAGGATCGGGCCGCTCTACATTTTGGCGGTAGGCCTGGCGATGGGTTTGGAGATCGTCGAGGCGCGGATCGACTATTCAACCTTCGCGACTTACGAGCGGGCATTGTTCAATCTTCTGGTTGGTGTCTTCGGCTACGTCCCGCTTTCGAGTTCACGCGTCTGCGCATTGGCTTGCGTGACCTGGACCTTGCCCTATGAGTGGATGTTCTATTTCAGCCTGCCGATCGCGGCCATATTCAGCCGGCACCCGGTTGCGCGCCTGGGCCTGCCGGTCGTCCTCCTGGTCTTTTCCACAATCGGGTCGGCGAGCCGAGGGAGCGCCACCTACATCTATCTGGGGCTTTTCGCTGGCGGAATGTTGTGCGCAACGCTCGAAGCAAACGCCTTGCTGCTGAGAGTGCATCGACACGCCTTGTCCGCAATCGCTCTGGCCATACTGATCTATCTCTTTGCCACCTATGACATTGCCTACGCGCCGGGGCCGATGCTGCTCTGCACCAGCGTCTTCTTCCTGATCGTGTCCGGTGCCGATTTCTTCGGTCTACTGACCGCAACCCGCTCGGTACGACTGGGCGAAATCAGCTATGGTATCTACCTGTTGCAGGGGCTTGCTTTCCTGATGCCGTTTTCCATTGTGTCGGTGCGGAACTTCGCCTTGGCAAATGCCGCTCAGTATTGGCTTGTGATCCTGATGACGATGGCGCTGCTCGTCGTGATGGCGCTGATTGCACATCTCGTTGTCGAGAGGCCCGGCGTCTCGCTGGGAAATGTTCTTGCAACAAAGCTTCGCCTGTCGGCGAAGCGCGAGACAGCCGAGAATGAGACATCCGGCAACGCGGCGCAGTCCTGGATGATGCCGAATTTCAAAACACAGTCGGCGGATCGCTCATAGCAACCGCAACATAGCCCTTTCATAAGTCGGGCACGTGTCTTGCCGTCACCCTTTCGAAGGTGCGTGTGGGGATGCCGGCCTGTTGGGGCGCTTTGGTTCAGGTTCATTGATCGCTTGCGCGGCAAGGCGCAGCGCTCTCAGCCTGGCTGTCTTTTCCTCGCGGGCCGCCCGCTCTGCATCGATCACGATCTGCGATTCACGTTTGGCGCGCTCGTTACGCTGGGTGTCGACTTTTGCACGAACCATGTGCCGCTACTCCGTCCTGGGAGGCGTCGTTTTCGATCGCCGCCTCCATCGTCCTCGGGCCCATGGTGCAGCGTTGCGGCGGGTGCGACGATTACAAATGATAATTGGGAAACGTTTGTCATCGCTGATCGCTGCTCGCGTAAAGCCGTCAGTCACACCAGCCGGAAGAGATGACGATCGATGCCTCGAAGATCTGGCGGCCGTCCTCGTCGCGTACCTTGATGGTGATGGCTGTGTGGTCGTTTTCGATCGCTTCGTCACGGACGATGTCGGGCAGCATGCGGATTGCTTCGCGCCGCATGCGCTCGCGCGTTTCGAAGACCTGGCCGTCATCGTCCACCGTCAGCCCATCGCCATTGTAGAGGTCGAGATAGAATCTGGGCATGATGCGGCTGGATCCCACGGACCGGTGACATTGCGCGATATTCCACCGACAATTCGCGGGCTAAGTAGTTGTTCCATCAGCGTTGGTATTTGTCGTGGAACAAGCAGGGGCAACAAATGTTAATGCCATCAGTGGCCAAAGGCCTAGTGCATCCAAAGCCGCCTTGCTTCCGACAGAACACTTGGCGATCGGCTTCTCAAGCCCATTCGCGGAGGTTGCGGTGCTTGAACCCCTCTACCTGAACCTTGGTCAGCACGACGGGCTTTCCGACGCCGAGAAGGCGCTGCTGAGCGGCGCGATGACCTTCGAGCGGCATTTCGCCACCGGCCAGGATATTGTCGCATCGGGATCCCGGCCGACCTACTCGACATTGATCCTCGACGGTCTGGCGGCACGCTACAAGGTGCTGGAGAATGGTGGCCGGCAGTTCACCTCATTGCAGGTGCCCGGCGATTTCGTCGATCTCCACGCCTTCCTGCTTAAGACCATGGATCACGGCATCGTCGCCCTGTCGCCCTGCCACGTCATGTTCGCCGATCACAGCCGGCTTCGCGCCATCACCGAGGAAGCGCCACATCTGACGCGGCTGCTGTGGCTGGACACGCTGGTCGACGGCGCCATCCACCGCGAATGGATCGTGGCGATGGGGCGCCGCTCCAGGACTTCGCATCTGGCCCATCTGGTCTGTGAGCTTTTCGTGCGGTTGCAGGTGGTGCAGCGCACCAACGGCATGAGCTTCCATCTGCCGCTCTCGCAAGCCGAACTTGCCGATGTGCTCGGTCTTTCCGTCGTGCACATGAACCGGGTCATCGGCGCCTTGCGCAGGGTCGGCGTCGTCAGCTGGGCCAATCACACGGTGACCATCCTGGACTGGCACCGGCTGCAGGAAATCGCCGAGTTCGATCCGACCTATCTCAGCATGATGCGGGAGCCGCGCTAGGAGCGGCTCATCGTTTCACGGAACGGCGTCCCCCGCATCTTTTCTTGTTCCGTTCATGCCGCAAGGGCGTGGTTGCGCGCCGCAACCCACCAGATCCAAATCGAAACGCCGGCTCGCTGACGGCGACGAGGCGGCAAAACCTTTATGAAATTCCTATTTCTTTCCGCCTCGCGCCGTCTCGAACCTTTATGGCGACCGGGTCCATATTCCACCTGAGACAAATATTCGAGCCGCCGTTGCGTAAATGCGGAACGGAGCTCTTTTTGGAATATTTCAAACCTTTCGATGAAAGGCGCGAAGTACAAATCTGAAAAAAGGAACCAGCATGATGGACATCATTGTTCTCGGGATAGGGGTTATATTTTTTACCCTGTCCCTCGCCTACATCAAAGCCTGCGCCAGCCTTTAGCCGGAGGACGTCAACATGCTTGTCGATTATATACTCGGTGGCGGCGTGACCCTGTTTCTGCTCGCCTATCTTACATACGCCCTCGTTCGTCCAGAACGCTTCTGACGGCACTGGCGCCGGGCACGGAAAGCTACACCCATGACTGTCTACGGATGGATACAGGTTCTCGTCTACTGCGCGATCATCGCTTCGCTCGTGAAGCCGCTCGGCGGCTACATGTATCGCGTCTTCAACGGCGATCGCACATTCCTCTCGCCAGTTCTCAGGCCTCTCGAACGAGGCCTTTATCGCGTTTCGGGAACCGGTGAAAACGAAGAGCAGCACTGGACCACCTACGCGGCAGGCATCGTGTTCTTCAGTCTCGCCAGCTTCCTGATGCTTTATGTCCTGCAGCGCCTGCAGGGCAGCCTGCCTTACAATCCGATGGGCATGAGCGCGGTCGAACCGGCGCTTGCATTCAACACCGCCGTCAGCTTCACGACCAACACCAACTGGCAGAACTACGGTGGCGAAAGCACGATGTCCTATCTCGTGCAGATGGCTGGTCTAACCGTGCAGAACTTCGTGTCCGCCGCGGTCGGCATTGCCATCGCAGTCGCACTGATCCGCGGCTTCGCCCGCGCCTCCGGCAAGTCGATCGGCAACTTTTGGGTCGATATGACCCGATGCACGCTCTATGTGCTGCTGCCGCTCTGCATTGTGCTGACCGTGGTCTATGTCTGGCTCGGCATGCCGCAGACGCTTGGGCCCTATGTCAGCGCCACCACGCTGGAGGGTGCGCAGCAGACCATCGCCGTCGGCCCGGTCGCCTCGCAGGTCGCGATCAAGATGCTCGGTACCAATGGCGGCGGCTTCTTCAACGCCAATGCCGCGCATCCGTTCGAGAATCCGAACGCCATCTCCAATCTGATCCAGATGGTGACGATCTTCGCGCTCGGCGCTGCTCTCACCAACGTCTTCGGCCGAATGGTCGGCAACCAGCGCCAGGGCTGGGCGATCCTGACGTCGATGGGCGTGCTGTTTATCGCCGGCGTTGCGGTCTGCTACTGGGCCGAAGCCGCGGGCAATCCGCTTGTCCATGCGCTGGGCATCGATGGCGGCAATATGGAAGGCAAGGAAACCCGCTTCGGCGTCGTGCTCTCGGCGCTGTTCGCGGTCATCACCACGGCGGCGTCCTGCGGCGCGGTCAACGCCATGCACGACAGCTTCACCGCGCTCGGCGGCATGATCCCGATCATCAACATGCAGCTCGGCGAAGTCATCGTCGGCGGCGTCGGCGCCGGTTTCTACGGCATCTTGATGTTCGTCCTGATCGCCGTCTTCGTCGCCGGCCTGATGGTCGGGCGCACACCCGAATATCTCGGCAAGAAGATAGAGGCCAAGGAGGTCAAGATGGCGATGCTGGCGATCCTGTGCCTGCCGCTGGCAATGCTTGTCTTCACGGCCACCGCGGTGGTCCTGCCGAGCGCCGTGGCGTCAACCGCAAATGGCGGCCCGCATGGCTTCTCCGAAATACTCTACGCCTATACTTCGGCGGCGGCGAACAACGGCTCGGCCTTCGCCGGTCTCAACGGCAACACGCCCTGGTACAATATCACGCTCGGCATCGGCATGCTGATGGGCCGCTTCCTGGTCATCATTCCGGCGCTCGCCATCGCAGGCTCGCTGGGGGCGAAGAAGACCGTGCCCGCCTCGGCCGGCACCTTCCCGACCGACAGTCCGCTGTTCGTCGGGCTGCTGGTCGGCGTCATCGTCATCGTCGGCGGCCTGACCTTCTTCCCCGCGCTCGCCGTCGGACCGATCATCGAGCATCTGGCAATGATCCACGGGCAAACCTTCTGAGGCGGACATGTCCATGTTCAACATCAGACGTCCCAATGGCCGGCATCAGCCCGACGGTGAAGGTGAAAGGGACGGCAAGCCTCCTCCCTTTCCAACGGCGTCGACGTTCCTCGGCCTTGCCGCAGTCATGATCGTCCTCTGGCTGTTGGCCTACGGGCTTCCGCATCTTCTTCAGGCACCCGATCGACCGGTGCCCCACAACAACACTGAAGCCGGAGCTTCAAAATGAGCCACGCGAAATCAGCCAGCATCCTGGATGCACGCATCCTGTGGCCCGCCATCGGCGGCGCCTTCCGCAAACTCAATCCACGCACGCTGGCCCGCAACCCGGTGATGTTCGTCGTCGCGGTGGTTACGGCGCTGACATCAGTGCTGTTCGTCAAGGATCTCATCACCGGCGGTGGCGATCCGCGCTTTACGCTGCAGATCATCATTTGGCTGTGGTTCACCGTGCTCTTCGCCAATTTCGCCGAAGCCGTCGCGGAAGGGCGAGGCAAGGCGCAGGCGGATTCGCTGCGCAAGGCGCGCACCGAGACCCAGGCCAAGCTGCTGACCGGCGAGGACCGCACCAAGTTCAAGATGGTGCCCGGCACCAGCTTGAAGGTCGGCGACGCCGTGCTGGTCGAAGCGGACGACATCATCCCATCCGACGGCGAGGTGATCGAAGGCGTCGCCTCGGTCAACGAAGCGGCGATCACGGGCGAATCCGCGCCGGTGATCCGCGAATCCGGCGGCGACCGCTCGGCGGTCACCGGCGGCACCCAGGTGCTGTCCGACTGGATCCGCGTCCGCATCACCGCCGCCGCCGGACACACATTCCTTGACCGCATGATCTCGCTTGTCGAAGGCGCCGAGCGCCAGAAGACGCCGAACGAGATCGCGCTCAACATCCTGCTCGTCGGCATGACGCTGATCTTCGTGCTGGCCACGGCGACCATCCCGAGTTTCGCGTCCTATTCGGGCGGCTATATTTCGGTCACCGTGCTTGTCGCTTTGTTCGTGACCCTGATCCCGACCACGATCGGCGCGCTGCTGTCGGCCATCGGCATCGCCGGCATGGACCGGCTGGTGCGCTTCAACGTGCTGGCCATGTCCGGACGCGCCGTGGAAGCGGCGGGCGACGTCGACACGCTGCTGCTCGACAAGACCGGCACCATCACGCTCGGCAACCGCCAGGCGACCGAGTTCCGCCCGGTCAAGGGCGTGACCGAGCAGGAACTGGCCGACGCGGCGCAGCTTGCCTCGCTGGCCGACGAAACGCCGGAAGGCCGCTCGATCGTCGTGCTGGCCAAGGAAAAATACGCCATCCGTGCCCGCGACATGGCAACGTTGCATGCGACCTTCGTGCCGTTCACCGCGCAGACCCGCATGAGCGGTGTCGACATCGACGGCTCCTCGGTGCGCAAGGGCGCGGTCGATTCCGTGCTCGCCCATGTCAACCAGTCGACTGTCGCCGCCCATGGCGCGCGCCCCGGCAGCGACACCGTGCGCGACCTGCAGGCGATTGCAGACGAGGTCGCAAAGTCCGGCGGCACGCCGCTGGCGGTCGAGCGTGACGGGCGCCTGCTCGGCATCGTCCACCTCAAGGACATCGTCAAGGGCGGCATCCGCGAGCGTTTCGCCGAGCTGCGCAAGATGGGCATCCGTACGGTGATGATCACCGGCGACAACCCGATGACGGCGGCGGCCATCGCGGCGGAAGCCGGCGTCGACGATTTCCTCGCCCAGGCGACGCCGGAGGACAAGCTGAAGCTGATCCGCGACGAGCAGGCCAAGGGCAAGCTGGTCGCCATGTGCGGCGACGGCACCAACGATGCGCCGGCGCTTGCCCAGGCCGATGTCGGCGTCGCCATGAACACCGGCACGGTCGCCGCCCGCGAGGCCGGCAACATGGTCGATCTCGACAGCGACCCGACCAAGCTGATCGAGATCGTCGAGATCGGCAAGGCGCTGCTGATGACGCGCGGCTCGCTGACCACTTTCTCCATCGCCAACGACGTGGCCAAATATTTCGCCATCATCCCGGCGATGTTCGCCGTCTTCTACGTCGCGCCGGGCCAGACCGCCGGCCCGCTGCAAGCGCTCAACATCATGCATCTGGCGACACCGCAGAGCGCCATCCTGTCGGCCATCATCTTCAACGCGCTGATCATCATCGCGCTGATCCCGCTGTCGCTGCGCGGCGTCAAATACAGGGCGATCGGCGCCGGTGCGCTGCTCGGCCGCAACCTCCTCGTCTACGGCCTTGGCGGCATCATAGTGCCGTTCGCCGGCATCAAGCTAATCGACCTGGCCGTCACGGCCATCGGCCTTGCATAAGGACAATTCCGATGCTCAAGCAAATCAGACCCGCGATCGTCATGATCGTTTTCTTCACGGTGCTGACCGGCCTGGCCTATCCGCTGGGCATGACCGGAATCGCGCAGGCGCTGTTCCCGAATCAGGCCAATGGCAGCCTGATCGAGAAGGACGGCAAGGTGATCGGCTCCGAACTGATCGGCCAGGCCTTCGCCAGCGACAAGTATTTCCACGGCAGGCTTTCGGCCGCCGGCAATGGCTATGACGCCAGCGCCTCCGGCGGTTCCAATCTCGGCCCGACCAACCCCAAGCTGATCGACCGCATCAAGGGCGATGCCGAAAAACTGAAGGCGGAGAATCCGAACGCGCCGGTGCCGATGGATCTCGTCACGACGTCCGGCAGCGGGCTCGATCCGCATATCAGCCCGGAGGCCGCCTATTTCCAGGTTCCCCGCGTGGCCAAGGCCAGGGGCATCGATGAAGCCAAGGTCAAGGCGCTCGTCGACGGTCAGGTCGAGAGCCGGGAACTCGGTTTCATGGGAGAGCCTGTGGTCAACGTGCTGGCGCTCAACATGGCGCTGGACGCCGCGAAATAGTTGATGGCAGGCGCCGGGGATCGACAGCATCCCCGGTGCCATACATGATCGGTTCCGATGCCGGAAGACAGAAGCAGCGAAAACAGACCTTCTCCCGACGCGCTGCTCGAGCATGCCGAGCGGGAGGGGCGTGGTCGTCTGCGGATATTCCTTGGCGCCGCGCCTGGTGTCGGCAAGACTTACGAAATGCTGATGTCGGGCCGTGCCAGGCTGGCCGATGGCATCGATGTGGTGATCGGCGTCGTCGAGACGCATGGCCGCCGGGAAACCCAGGCCCTGGTCCAGGGCTATGAAGTCATTCCGCGCCGCAAGGTCGACTACAAGGGACGCATTCTCGACGAGATGGACATCGACGCCATCCTTGCCCGCCGCCCGGCGCTGGTCCTCGTCGACGAGCTCGCCCATACCAACGCGCCCGGCAGCCGCCACCCCAAGCGCTATCTCGACGTCCAGGAGATCCTGGCGCGAGGCATCGACGTCTACACGACCCTCAACATCCAGCATGTCGAAAGCCTGAACGACGTCGTCGCCCAGATCACGCGGGTCAGGGTTCGCGAGACGGTTCCCGATTCCATCATTGACCAGGCCGATGACGTCGAAATCATCGATCTGACCCCCGATGACCTGATCAAGCGGCTGGAGGAAGGCAAGGTCTATTTCCCCAACACCGCGCAACGCGCCATCGAGAACTATTTCTCGCCGGGCAATCTGACGGCACTGCGGGAGCTGGCGCTGCGCCGCACGGCCCAGCGCGTCGACGAGCAATTGCTCAATCACATGCAGGCGCACGCCATTTCGGGGCCGTGGGCCGCCGGGGAACGGGTTCTCGTCTGCGTCGACGCGCGTCCGGGTGGTGCTGCCCGCATCCGCTACGCCCGCAGGCTGGCCGACCGGCTTCGTGCGCCATGGACGGCGCTTCATGTGGACACGCCTCGCTCGGCCGGCATGTCCGAGGAAGACAAGGACCGCCTCGCCGCGCTGCTGCGCCTTGCCGAGCAGCTGGGCGCCGAGGTGACAACCATTCCCGGCCAGAACGTCGCGCAGGACATTGTCCGCCACGCGACGGCGAACAACTTCACCCATATCGTGGTCGGCAGGCCGACCCGGTCGCGCTGGCGCGAATTGATCGAGGGTTCGCTCACCTATGACCTGATCCGCAATGCCGGCGACATCAGCGTGCATGTGATTTCCGGAACGGAGCGGGATACCGAGGCAGGTTCGAGAAGCGTCAAAGCGGCCGACGAGCAATGGCAATTCCAGATCCGGCCCTATCTCAAGGCCACGGCTTTTGTTGCCGGCTCGCTCGCCTTCGCCGTCCTGCTGGACCAGTTTCTCGACGTTCGCAACCTCGCGATCATCTTCCTCATCGGGGTGCTGACGTCCGCCGTCGCCGGTGGTCTCTGGCCGGCCCTGTATGCCTGTGTCGTCAGCGCCGTTGCCTTCAACTATTTCTTCCTGGAGCCGCGCTACACGCTGACGATCCGGGATCCGGAGAGCATTGTGGCGCTCGGCGTGTTCCTGGTCGTCGCCGTCATCGCCAGCGACCTGACGGCACGCGTGCAGCGCCAGGCGGTCGCTGCCCGCTCGCGGGCGCGGGCCACGGAAGACATCTACCTGTTCTCCAAGAAGCTCGCCGGCGCCGGTACGCTCGACGACGTTCTCTGGGCCACCGCCTTCCAGATCGCCTCGATGCTGAAGCTGCGCGTGGTGCTGCTTCTGCCCGAGGACGGCACCATCACCGTCAAGGCCGGTTATCCGCCCGACGACACGCTGGCGGAGGCCGACATCGCCGCCGCCCGCTGGGCCTGGGAGCACAACCGTGCCGCCGGGCGCGGCGCCGACACGCTGCCCGGCGCCAAGCGCCTCTATCTTCCCTTGCGCACGGGGCGCACCGCGCTCGGCGTCGTCGGCCTCGACAACGACAAGCAGGGCCCGCTGCTGACGCCCGAGCAACAGCGCCTGCTCGACGCGCTGGCCGACCAGGCGGCGGTGGCGATCGAGCGTGTCCAGCTGGTCGCCGATGTCGACCGGGCCAAGCTCGCCGCCGAAGCCGACCGCCTGCGCTCGGCCCTGCTGACCTCGATTTCCCATGATCTGAAAACGCCGCTCTCGGCCATCATGGGGGCGGCCGGCACGCTCAAGGAATTCGCGCCTGATCTGCCCGAGCAGGATCGGGCGGAGCTTCTGTCGACGGTGGTTGACGAGTCGGAACGGCTCAACCGCTTCATCGCCAACCTGCTCGACATGACCAAGATCGAATCCGGTGCGATGGAGCCGAACCATGCCCTCCATTATGTCGGCGATATCGTCGGCACGGCGCTCGACCGTGCCCGCAAGATCACCAGCGAACACAGGATCGAGGTCGATATTGCGCCTGACCTGCCGATGCTGAAGCTCGATCCCGTGCTGTTCGAACAGGTTCTGTTCAACCTCCTCGACAATGCGTCGAAATACTCGCCGCCCGGCTCGGCGATCCGTGTGCAGGGATGGACCGACAATGGGTCCGTCGTCGTGCGGATCATGGATGAGGGACCTGGCATTCCGGCGCAGGACCTGGAACGCGTGTTCGACACCTTCTACCGGGTGCGCAAGGGCGATCAGGTGCGCGCCGGCACCGGGCTCGGCCTGTCGATCTGCCGCGGCTTCGTCGAAGCGATGGGCGGCACGATTTCGGCCGCCAACCGGACCGACCGCCCCGGTGCTGCTTTCAGCATCAGGATGCCGGTGCCGACGGAAGCGCCCGATGCCGACAATCGTGGCGACGGGCCCAGTATGGATCAGCTCCGATGACGAATTCGAACGTCAGGATACTGGTTGTCGATGACGAGCCGCCGATCCGCAAGCTGCTGCGGGTCGGCCTCGCCAGCCAGGGTTATGCGGTTAGCGAGGCGCCGAACGCCAAGGTGGCGATCGAATTGATGGAACAGGAAAAGCCCGACCTGGTGCTGCTCGATCTCGGCCTGCCGGGCATGGGCGGCCATGAACTCCTGCGCAAATGGCGTGACGAAGGCGTGGACGTTCCCGTCGTCATCCTCTCCAGCCGCACCGACGAGGCGGGCATCGTTAACGCGCTCGAACTCGGCGCCGATGACTACGTCACCAAGCCGTTCGGCATGAACGAACTGGTGGCGCGCATCCGCGTGGCGCTGCGGCACAAGTTCCAGCAGCAGGGCGAGAAGCCGGTTTTCCAGAGCGGCGACCTCTCGGTCGACCTGGTCAAGCGCATCGTCAAGGTCGAGGGCAGGGAGATAAAGCTCTCGCCGAAGGAATACGACATCCTTCGCATCCTGGTGCAGCATGCCGGCAAGGTGCTGACCCACCACTTCATCCTCAAGCAGATCTGGGGAGATTCCACCGACGTGCAGTATCTCAGGGTCTATGTCCGGCAGCTGCGGCAGAAGATCGAGAAGATCCCCGACCAGCCGCGCTACATCACCACCGAAACCGGTGTCGGCTACCGCCTGCGTGTCGAGTGACACGACCCTTCGATTGAACCCGCGTCAGCCGATGGCTCCCAGCGGCCGGTTCGCGGCCGCCGACGTCCGCATGGCAGCGAGACAGCCGAGCAGCCCAAGCGGCACGAAAGCAAGGAACAGCCAGCTCGCGACATTGGCCGCCGCGTCGTGATTCAGCCCTTGCGAAAAACCGCTGGCATTGGCGACGATGCCGGCAAGGGCCGCACCCACGGCATAGCCGATCCTCTGCATGGTCGGCACCGCTGCCGAGGCGATGGTCTGCTCGTCGTCCGGGGCGGAGGCGACGATGACGCGGGTCAGGAATGGCCAGGCAATGCCGAAGCCGCCGCCTTGCAAAAGGGCGCAGACCAGGATCAGCGGGATCGAGCCCAGCGGTATCGTGTAGGCAAAGCCGGCGATGCCCGCCGCGATCATCAATGCCCCACAGACGATGATGAGCCGCTCGCGCCGCGGCGGCGCGTTGGCGACGAGGATCGACAGGATCGACCAGGCAATCGATTCGGCGGCGATGATGTAGCCGGTGGTGAGCAGCGGAATGTCGTGCAGGCTGGTCAGCAGCAACGGACCGTAGACGCCGAAGGAGCAGGTCGCTATGGAAAAGGCGGCGACCATGGTCATGCCGGCGCCGACCGGCGTGCGCCACGAGAACAGCCGCGCCGGGAAAAGCCGCGAGCGCGGCTTCAGCCCGTCGACGTAGAAGAACAGCGCGAGACCCGCCAGGCCAAGCACGATCAGCAGCGAGGAACGCAGCAGGGCGATATCGACGCCCGCCGAGGCGATCAGCACCACGGCGACGGCAAGGCAGCCAAGGGTAGCGAACGGGAAGGGTGGCGCCTTGCCGGCGCTTGTCGCTGGTTTCTTCGCCTCCGGCGTGTCGAGCACGAGGAAGCTAGCCAGTGCCATGGCGGTGCCGCCGACGGTGAAGACGCCGAACGCCCAGCGCCATGACAAGAACTCGGTCATGATCGCCCCGAGCAACGGGCCGCTGAAGGCGGCGATGCCCCAGATCGCCGACATGATGCCGAAGAGCTGCGGCCAGATGGCGCGCGAAAACAGCCGCTCGACCGAGACGAAGGCCAGCGACACCAGTGCGCCGCCACCCAGCCCCTCGATCAGCCGGCCGGCCAGGAACAATTCCATGGACGGCGAGGTGGCGCAGATCAGCGCCCCGGCGGCGTAGAGCAGGGCCGCGACCACCATGGTGGTGCGCAACGCCACATAGCTCACCAGTCGTCCGGCGGCAGCACCGGCGACAATGGCGCCGAGCTCGTAGATCGCCAGCGACCAGCCGACGAGCTGCACGCCCGCCAGTTCCCCGACCATGGCCGGCATGACGGTCGCCACCATCGTCTCATTGGTGGCGTGCAG
Source organism: Mesorhizobium sp. B2-4-15 (assembly GCF_006658505.1). Taxonomy (GTDB): domain Bacteria; phylum Pseudomonadota; class Alphaproteobacteria; order Rhizobiales; family Rhizobiaceae; genus Mesorhizobium. The sequence continues at coordinate 228,217 of NZ_VFUZ01000003.1, read as the reverse complement.
CAGGATGCCGAGGCTGATGAAGCAGAAGCGCGCCAGATCGCCGCTCGCCCACAAGGCGCGCCAGTCGACCCTGTTTGTGCTGATTTCAGTCATTTCCACCCCTGCCTCTGCATAACTCGACGCCGGCGCGTGGCACCAGAAGCCAGCAAGGGTTTCCGGCAGGACCATGCGCGATCAGGATCGTGCGCCGCACCAGGCGCTGTTTGCCTGGGCGGGCTTGTAGGACCTCAACCGCGCTTGAGCTCAAGCGAATTTTTGAGAGTGCGTTCCGCGGCTGTCTCCCGCGACTGGCCGCGTTCGCGAAGCAATCAGTTCTCTGTACTGCGCAGCTGGAACTGGCTGACGCCGATGGCGAGATTGATGCCGGTCTGGGTCTGCAGGCTGAACGGCTGGAGGGTGAAGGCCTGCGAGGAGCCGCCGACCAGCAGATTGGCGCCGGCGCCGACGGCCGCCGTCACCTCGGCGCTGGCGCCGATATAGTCGCCCGCCAGCGCACCAGGCGCGTAGATGTTCTTCAGTGGCGTCAGCACCAACCATTGCATCACCGACTGCTGCGTCGTGCCGATGTCGAGGCCGTATTTGTTGACGGCGCCGAAATAGGCTTCCGGCGCGAAGGTCTTGTCGGCCGGGGTGAAGGTGCAGCTCAGATCCTTGCTCGAGCCGAAAATGAAGCCGGTGCCGCCCCCGATGGCGCATTCGAGCGTGCCTAGCTCTATTCCGCCGTCCTGCGCTTGTGCCGCGCCGGCAAGCACGGTTGCGATCACGGCAGCGGCAATGGCTGTCTTCAGCATGGCGGTCCCCCCAAATCAAACGGCGCGGAACCAATCCTATCCGGTTCCGCGCCGCAGGGTGAGGGGTCGTGGAGCTCAGAGCAGTTCGCCGTGTCACGGAAACGGTGAACTGCTCTAACCCTTTGTTTTAGCGCAATTGCGGACGGAAAACCGTCTCAAACTTTTCCTGTAATTGCGCGAGACCCATCCACTCACTTGAGCGAATGGATCAGCTCAAGCGAGGTCACGGCCACGGCAAGATTAACGCCGGTCTGCGCCTGGACGCTGAGCGGCTCAAGCATGAAGGCGCTATCGAGGCCGCCGACCAGCAGATTGGCACCGCCGCCGGTAACGACGCTCGCCTCGGCGTTCACGCCATAATAGCTGCCGGCAAGATCGCCCGCGTCACGGTCGCGGGTCGCGGCAAGGACCGCCCAGACGAGCTGGCCCTGATGCGTCTGGCCAACGTCGACGCCGAGCTTGGAGATGACGCCGGTGTAGATCTCCGACGGCCCATGATGGTGGGGGCGGAAGACGCAGGACACACCCTTGTTGGACGTCACGATGTAGCCGGTACCGCCATCGATGGTGCAGTCGAGCGTGCCGAGCTGCAGCCTGCCGGCGCTGGCCGGGGCAGCAGCGAACACGGTCGTGGCGAGTGCCGCGGCGCAGACGAGTCTCTTGATCATGGGAGGGTCCTTTCGCAAAATGCTTCGAAATAACGGCTTGGGTGACCAGACCGTTCCGCCGAAAACTTGGCGCGAACAAGGCAAGGGTAAACGGCTTGTTGCGGGGGTTAACGCGCGGTTGCCAGATTGGCGGCGATCTGCGGCGGCGCGTGTCCTTTTGGACACGCAACCCGACCCGCAATGCTTAGCCGGCTGTCAGCTGACGCGAGCGAGGCCATCCTTGGCCGGCTGGTAGCTGGGATTGAGGCGCACGGCTTCGTGATAGGATTTCGCCGCCTTCGCCTTGTCGCCGCGCTTCTCGTAGATCAGCGCCTGGTTGGCCCAGGCCTCGGCATTCTGGCCGTCGAGCTTGATGGCCATGTTGAAATCGGAGAAGGCATTGTCCTCGTCGCCCGTCGCCAGATAGGACAGGCCGCGCCCGTTGTAAGGCTCCGCGGCATCAGGGGCCAGCGAGATGGCGGTCGAGAAATCCTCGATGGCGAATTTGTGCTGGCCCTGGCTCTGATAGATCAGGCCGCGATTGTGATAAGCGCGGGCGTCCGTGGTGTCGAGCTGGATCGCCTTCTGGAAATCGTTGAAGGCATCCTGGGTGCGGCCCGCCTTGCGATAGAGATTGCCGCGGCCGATATAGGCGGCATCATAATTGCCGTTGATCTGGATCGAGCGGTTGTAGTCGGCAAGCGCCGCTTCCTGATTGCCGAGGAAGCGCTGGATGAGCGCGCGGTTCGAATAGGCCTGGTAGAAATTCGGATTGAGCTGGATAGCCTGGTTGAAGTCCTTGAGCGCCGCCTGGTACTGGCCGCCCCGGCCATAGGCCGAGCCTCGCACATTGTAGCCTTCGGGATCCTGGGGATTGCGCTGGATGACCGCCGACAGCGAGGAGATGTTCTCGCTCGACCCCTGCGCCTTGTCGATGTTGTTGAACTCGCCGGCCGGGCCCGACGTCTGGCAGGCGGCAAGCACCAGTCCGGAAAGCAGGGCCGCTGTCAGGGCAAAACCACGCAATGCGGTCCCCCGCTCCACGCTTGTTGCGTTCATGTCTGCCCTGTCCTCACTTGCCGCGTCGTTCAGGTCCGGATCCCCCCTCCGGGCCGGTCACAATGTCATAAAGTGTCAGAGCGTACCCCTGTGCGCCCAGGCGGGCGCACATGCTCTAAACAAAAAGGTGGCGGCGATTCCGCATCGCGCCACCTTGGTATCCTTCGAAAAGGACGAAATATTGGCGATAATCAGCGCGGCGGACGCGCTGCACCGGCAGCACCGGCAGCCACCGGACGCGGCGTCATCGGCAGCAGGCCTTCGCGCTGTGCGCGCTTGCGGGCCAGCTTGCGGGCGCGGCGCACGGCTTCAGCCTTTTCGCGGGCGCGCTTCTCGGAAGGCTTCTCGTAGTGACCACGCATCTTCATTTCGCGGAAAATGCCTTCGCGCTGCATCTTCTTCTTCAGCGCGCGAAGCGCCTGATCAACGTTATTGTCGCGGACGAGTACCTGCACGGGCAATCCTGTCTTTCGGGTTTGATATCAATAGGCAAGCGGCCATAGCCACTAGCCTCCGCAGCGGTCGACACCACGAATTGTGGCGGCTGATAGCAGAATCAGACCGCGCTGTCCACAGCCGAAATGAAGGACGGCGGCCTAATCGCCACGAATGGACAAGAGATAGGGGGCCGACTACGCCGTGGCCAGATGCAGCCGTTCAAAATCCTCGAAGAACTCGCCATAATCACAGGTGATCTCTTCGCCAATTGCAATGTCGCGGGTGGCGGTCGCGCCGCCATATTGCGAAAAGTCGGTGTTCGGCGTCGCCGAATGGTTCATGAAGCGGCCATTGTCGACCTCATAGACCATGAAACCCGGCCGATCGGGGCTCGGATAGGCGTAGCGGTCGAGCAACTCCTTCAGAGGCGGCGGCGCCGCCTCGTACTTGTCCATCGGGATCAGCCGGTCGAAATCGGGATCGAGGCGCCAGATCGAGGCGCCTTTCCGGATCGGCTCGGCGGCGAACATGCCGACGCCCTCGATCGCGCTCGCGGCCACGTAGGTTCGGATCAGCATCATGGTTCCAGGACCTTTTTCGGCAAGAAGACCCGTTTCGACAGGAAACGAGATCGTCAAATCGCGCCGAAAAAGCAAGTCCGGTGGGCTGCGTCAAAGCGACGAAGTGGCTGTTCGCCCCGAAAATCCTTCACGTCCGGTTGATCGAGACGCCGCCGTCGGCAAACAGCGCGGTCCCCGTGGTGAAGCTCGATGCATCGGAGGCGAGATAAAGCGCCGAGCGGGCAATCTCCTGCGGCTGCGCCATGCGCTTCAAGGCATGGATGCCTTCGACGAAAGCGCGGGCTTCGGGGGTGGTCGTCGTCGCGCCTGGGGTGTCGGTGCCGCCGGGCAGCAGTGCATTGACGCGCAGGCCCCTCGGCCCGTATTCGGCGGCAAGAACTTGCGTCAGCCCGATCAGGCCGGCTTTGGCCGCCGCATAGGCGGCCATGCCCGGCATGCCGGCGGTGTAGCCGACAAAGCTCGACGTGAAGATCAGCGAGCCGCCACCCCGCTCCAGCATGGCCGGTATCTGGTACTTCGCGCAGAGGAAGGCGCTGGTCAGGTTGGTGTCCATCGTGTCGTGCCATGCCGCCGGCATCATCTCGGGCAGGGGCACCATCAAGCCGACGGCGCCGGCATTGTTGAAGGCGATGTCGAGACCGTCGAACTTCTCCAACGCCAGGTCGACAAGGGCCTTCGCATAGGCCTCGTCCCTGACGTCGCCGGCAAGGGCGACGGCGGTGCCCTCCGCGTCTGATATCTCGGCGACAAGCGTATCGAGCTCCGCCTGACGGCGGGCGGCGATGACGATCCTGGCGCCTTCCTCGGCAAAGAGCTTTGCCGTGGCGCGGCCGATGCCGGAACTGGCACCGGTGACGATGGCGATCTTGTTGGCGAGTGCGAGCATCTTTTGCATCCCTTTTTGTTCGTGCCGGTCTCGCCGGCAATCGGGATGCTTGGTCGCAAATGGAGAGGGGGTGGAGCCACCCGAAAGCTGCGAAAGCGTTACTGCCTCAGCAGCCAACCGAGCCGGCCGAGCGATAAGGCGTAGCTGATGGCGATGAGCGCGGCGACGGTGATGCCCGCGACGGCGTACCCGGCGACATGGAATCCGGCGGCACCGGCAAGCAGGATGACCAGTTCCAGTACCAGCCGCACCATGCCTGGAACCGGCACCGGTGCGCGGCCAGATCGGCTTGGATCGCCTGACACCGCGAACGTACCCCACAAGACAGCCGCAATGAACGGCAAGCCCAGAGCCAGGATCCAGTGCCACGATCCGCTGGAGAAGCTCCAGCCCGCCATGCCGATGCCGAGCAAGGCCGCAAGCTCCAGAAGGAAGCGCAACGTCAAGTTCCACCAGGCATTGCCCACGATCGTCCTCCGGAGTTTCACCGCCGGCACTGTGTCGGAAGGCCCTCATCGGAACCAGAGAGCACGCGTCTTTTTCGTCGTGGCGCAAAACGGCAAGCGCCGTCGCAAACAGCGCAAGGGTGGCAGCGCTGTTTCGCTAGTGATACACCTCGCGCGCCGGGGCCGAGTGAATGCCCTGCGCCATTTTGCGAGACCTTTTTGGCGAGAGGCTGGGACGTTGAAAAAATATTCGGTATTCGCCATCGCCCGCGAGGCCATGCGCGGCCACAAGGGCTGGGAGGAGCAATGGTCCTCGCCCGAACCCAAGAAGGAATACGACGTCATCATCGTCGGTGCCGGCGGCCATGGCCTGGCCACTGCCTATTATCTCGCCGCGGTGCACGGCATCACCAATGTCGCTGTGCTGGAAAAGGGCTGGCTCGGCGGCGGCAACACCGGCCGCAACACCACCATCATCCGCTCCAATTATCTCTATGACGAGAGCGCCGGCATCTACGACCACGCGCTGAAGCTGTGGGACGGGCTGAGCCAGGAACTCAACTACAACGTCATGTATTCGGCGCGCGGCGTCATGATGCTCGCCCACAATGTGCACGACATCCAGGTGCTGAAGCGCCACGTCCATGCCAATCGTCTCAACGGCATCGACAATGAATGGCTGTCGCCGGAGCAGGCCAAGGAATTCTGTCCGCCGCTCAACATCTCCAGGGAGGCGCGCTATCCGGTCGTCGGGGCTGCCCTGCAACGCCGTGGCGGCACCGCGCGCCACGATGCCGTCGCCTGGGGCTATGCGCGGGGTGCTTCCGCGCGCGGCGTCCACATCATTCAGAATTGCGAGGTCACCGGGGTCAAGCGGGCACCGAACGGCGCGGTCACCGGCGTCGAGACGACGCGCGGCTTCATCGGCGCCAAGAAGGTCGGCGTCGTCGCCGCCGGCCATTCCTCGGTGATCATGAACATGGCCGGCGTGCGTATGCCGCTGGAGAGCTACCCGCTGCAGGCGCTGGTGTCGGAGCCGATCAAGCCGGTGGTGCCCTGCGTGGTGATGTCGAACACCGTGCATGCCTACATCTCGCAGTCCGACAAGGGCGAACTGGTGATCGGCGCCGGCACCGACCAGTATGTCTCCTATTCGCAGACTGGCGGGCTTCACATATTGCAGCATACGCTCGACGCCATCTGCGAGATGTTCCCGATCTTCACGCGCATGAAGATGCTGCGCTCGTGGGGCGGCATCGTCGACGTGACGCCCGACCGCTCGCCGATCCTGGCCAAGACGCCGGTGCCCGGCCTGTATGTCAATTGCGGCTGGGGCACGGGCGGCTTCAAGGCAACACCGGGTTCAGGCCATGTCTTCGCCCACACCATCGCCAAGGACAATCCGCATCCGATCAACGCGCCCTTCACCATCGAACGCTTCCGCACCGGCCGTCTTATCGACGAGGCGGCGGCGGCGGCGGTGGCGCACTGATGATGGCCGAAATGGCTGTCGCGATGCCGCTGATGCTGGCGGGGGAACAGGGCATGTTCCATTTTCCGACGCCGGAGGAAGTCCGGCTGCAGCCGATAAGCCGCGCCGGCAACGAGACCGCATGGCCGTTTTCGATCGACGAGGGAATGCTCGCCTGTGTGTGGAGCGCCGGTCAGAAAGTGGTGATGTTCTTTGAAGGCCGGCCGCATGGGCTGGATGAAGACGAGGATTTCAAACCGCGTGGCGTGATCGTCACCACCGACCCGATACAGCTGACGCTCGGCAACATGGCTAACCGCGCCCTGTTTCGGCCGGCGGCCAGCGTCGAGGAGCGGCTGAAGCTCGTCGCTCCATTCATGGCCATGGGTCAAAAGCTCTGCGACCAACCGGCGGGCGCGCACGTCGGCCACGGCGAACTGTAGGATCAAACACGATGCTTCTCATCCGCTGCCCCTATTGCGAGGAAGAACGCCCGGAACTCGAATTCCGCAACGCCGGCGAGGCGCACATCGCGCGCTCGGCCAACATGGCAGGCGAGAGCGACGACGATTTCGAGAAGTTCTTCTTCATCCGCTCGAACCCCAAGGGCATCATCTACGAGCGCTGGCGGCACATGCATGGTTGCGCCCGCTTCTTCAATGCCGTGCGCGACACCGTGACCGACAAGTTCATTATGACCTACAAGGCCGGCGAGCCGAAACCCGCCAAGCTGCCCAAAGATTCCAACGAAGTGGTTGCCAAATGAGCGGCGCATTCCGCATTCCGAGCGCCGGTCGCCTCAGCCAGGCGAAGACCGCGCGGTTCAGCTTCGACGGCCAGTCCTATAGCGGCATCGAGGGCGACACGCTGGCCTCGGCACTGCTTGCCAATGGCGTGCATCTGGTCGGCCGCTCGTTCAAGTACCACCGGCCGCGCGGCGTGCTGTCCGCCGGCGCGGAAGAGCCCAACGCGCTGGTGCAGATCGTGCGTGACGACGCGCGCAAGACGCCGAATGTGCGCGCGACCGTGCAGGAGCTCTATGACGGGCTCGCCGCCAACTCGCAGAACCGCTGGCCGTCGCTGTCCTTTGACGTCGGCGCGGTCAACGACATCGCGTCGCCGATGTTTTCGGCCGGCTTCTACTACAAGACCTTCATGTGGCCGAAGGCCGCCTGGAAGAGCCTCTACGAGCCCAAGATCCGCGAAGCCGCAGGCCTTGGCGTTTCCCCCGACAGACCGGATCCCGACCATTATTCGTCGCGCTACGCGCATTGCGACGTGCTGGTGCTGGGCGGCGGTGCCGCCGGCATCGCGGCGGCACTTGCGGCGGCCGGGACCGGCGTACGCGTCATCCTGGCCGACGAGCAGGCCGAGTTCGGCGGCAGCCTGCGTTTCGAGAGTGGAGCGAAGATCGATGGCCAGGACGGTTTTGCCTGGGCGCAAGCGGCCATCGCCAGGCTGAGCGCGATGGACAATGTCCGCGTGCTGCCGCGCACCACGGCGTTCGGCTACTACGCACAGAATTTCGTCGCCCTGGTCGAGCGCGTCAGTGATCACCTCAAGGCTCCCGGCCATGATCTGCCGCGCGAACGCCTCTGGCAGGTCCGCGCCAAGCGCGTCGTGCTGGCCTCCGGCGCCATCGAGCGCCATATGGTGTTCGCCAACAATGACCGGCCGGGCATCATGCTGGCCGGCGCGGCGCGCACCTTCCTCAACCACTATGGCGTGGCCGTTGGCAGGAATGTCGGCGTCTACACCGCCAATGACTCGGCTTACGCAGCGGCGATCGACCTGAAGAAGGCCGGCGTCAATGTCGCGGCGATCGTCGACCTGCGCGACAATCCGACCGGTCCGGTGATCGACGAGGCGAGGGCGCTCGGCATCGAGATCAATTTTGGCCGCGCGGTGATCCGCGCCGGCGGCAAACTGCGCGTGTCGTCGATGACGGTGCAGCCAAAGAATGGCGGCGGCGAGCGCACCATCCCCGTCGATGCAATCCTGATGTCGGCCGGCTGGACGCCGTCGGTGCATTTGTTCTCGCAGTCACGCGGCAAGGTCGCCTTCAACCACGAGACCCAGCGCTTCGTGCCGGGCACCTATGCGCAGGACTGCGTCTCGGTCGGCGCTTGCAACGGCACCGACGGCTTGTCGGCCACGGTGGACGAGGCCTATGCGGCGGGCGCCAAGGCGGCCAAGGATGCCGGCGCCAAAACCGCCAAGGGCACGAAGCCGAAGGTCGATGCCTCGGAGAACTGGTCGCGCGGCATGCTGGGTGCCGCGCCGGGGGCCGGGCCGGACACGACGGTGAAAGCCTTTGTCGATTTCCAGAACGACGTTACCGCCAAGGACATCCGCCAGGCGGTGCATGAAGGCATGCGCTCGATCGAGCACGTCAAGCGCTTCACCACCAACGGCATGGCGACCGACCAGGGCAAGACCTCCAACATGCATGGACTGGCGATCGCGGCCGAGACGCTGGGTAAGCCGATCCCGGAGGTCGGCCTGACCACGTTCCGCGCGCCTTATACGCCTGTCACCTTCGGCGCGATCGTCAGCCATGCGCGCGGGCCGCTGTTCGATCCGACGCGCAAGACGGCGATCCATCCGTGGGCAGAGGCACATGGTGCCGTGTTCGAGGATGTCGGCCAGTGGAAGCGCGCCTGGTATTTCCCCAAGGCCGGCGAAGACATGCATGCCGCGGTCGACCGCGAATGCGTCGCCGTCCGTAACCAGGCAGGCCTGTTCGACGCCTCGACACTGGGCAAGATCGAAGTGGTCGGGCCGGATGCCGCCAAGTTCATGGAACTGCTCTACACAAACCCGTGGGAGAAGCTGGAGCCCGGCCGCTGCCGCTATGGCATCATGCTGCGCGAGGACGGCTTCATCTATGATGACGGTGTCGTCGGCAGGCTGGCGCCGGACCGTTTCCATGTGACGACGACGACTGGCGGCGCGCCGCGCGTCATGAACCATATGGAGGACTATCTCCAGACCGAGTTCCCGCATTTGAATGTCTGGCTGACCTCGATCACCGAGCAATGGGCGGTCATCGCCGTGCAGGGGCCAAGCGCGCGGAAGATTATCGAACCCTTGGTCGAAGGCATCGACATGTCCGACGAGGCGCTGCCGCATATGTCGGTGCGCGAAGGCAAGATCTGCGGCGTGCCGACCAGGCTGTTCCGCATGTCGTTCACCGGCGAGCGCGGCTTCGAAGTCAACGTGCCGGCCGATTACGGCCAGGCCGTCTGGGAGGCGCTCTGGGCCGAAGGCCAGAAGCATGGCGCCGCCGCCTACGGCACCGAGGCCATGCACGTGCTGCGCGCCGAGAAGGGCTACATCATCGTCGGCCAGGACACGGATGGCACGGTGACGCCGAACGACGCCGGGCTCGACTGGGCGGTCGGCAAAAAGAAGACCGACTTCGTCGGCATCAGGGGCATGATGCGGCCGGACCTGGTCGCCAAGGGCCGCAAGCAGCTTGTCGGCCTCAAGACCAAGGACCCGAAGGTGGTGCTGGAAGAGGGCGCGCAGATCGTCGAAGATCCCAAACAGGCGATCCCGATGAAGATGATCGGCCATGTCACCTCGAGCTACTGGTCGCAGAATTGCGGCCGTTCCATAGCGTTGGCGCTGGTCACCGGCGGCCGTGACCGGATGGGCGACACGCTTTACGTGCCGATGCCGAACGGGGTGATCGAAGTGGAGGTTACCGGCATGGTGTTCTTCGACGAGACGGGAGGGCGCCTCAATGGCTAAGGCTGCTGCAAAGACAACCGCGACGGCTTCGCCTTCGGCCGAGCGGCGTCCGGCATTGGCCGGGCGCAGCGTCTCCGCGACGGACGTCAAGGTCGAGGTGCTGCCGCCGGCCGAACGCATTTCGCTGCGCGCGCCGGAGGCTTCCGTCGCGGCCCTGTCGAAGGCGCTCGGCGTGACCTTGCCGAAGAAGCCGAAGACTTCAACGTCGAAAGCCGGGCGCACGGCGCTTTGGCTTGGGCCAGACGAATGGCTGGTCATCGACGAGGCCGGCAATGACCCGCTCGCCGATTGCGCAGGGGTTTCCGCCTTGCATTCGTCGGTCGGCATCTCGCATCGCAACATTGCCATAGCCGTCACTGGTCCGGCGGCCGAAGCCGCGATCAATTCGGGCTGCCCGCAGGATCTGTCGCTCGAAGCCTTCCCCGTGGGCGCCGCCTCGCGCACCATCCTGGGCAAGGCCGAGATCGTGCTGTTGCGCACGGCCGAGGACGCCTTCCGGGTCGAATGCTGGCGTTCCTTCTCGGACTATGTCTTTACTTTCCTGTCCGAGGGAGCCCGCGACGCCGCCGGCTGATCCCGGAACGTTTGCCGCCAGCATTCGTTGTGCGGCGACAGGTCGAGGGAGAAATGCCGATGCCGTCGAAGTCCGCGCCGAAATCGCCCAAGAAAACCATAGCGAAAACGGCGGCGGTTCGCTCGTTTGAACATGAGCGGCATCACGAGGCCAACGCCGAAGAGGAACTCGAGGAGGGCCTCGAGGACACGTTCCCGGCCAGCGATCCGGTGTCCATTACCGGCTCGGCCATTCCGGGCGGGCCGGCGAAACCCGGCAAGGCCAAGACCGTCCCCGGACGCAAGGCCCGCCAGCCCTGATTTTGAGAAATTTTGGTCGAGAGGCATCTTCCCAACACCTCAGCGGATGCGATATTCAAAGCGCTTTGGAGAGGGAAATGACGATAAGAGCCATTGTCTGGGGCGAGAACGTCCACGAACAGACCAATGCCGCCGTGCGAGGCCTCTATCCCCTGGGCATGCATGGCACCATCGCGGCCGCGCTCAACCGGGACAAGCGCATCGAGGCGACCACCGCCACCTTGCAGGAACCGGAGCATGGCCTGAGCGAAAAGCGCCTTGCCGCCACCGACGTGCTTTTATGGTGGGGGCATGCGGCGCATGGAGAGGTCAAGGATGAGGTCGTCGAGCGGGTGCAGAAGCGGGTCTGGGAGGGCATGGGGTTGATCGTGCTCCATTCCGGCCACTACTCGAAAATATTCAAGCGGCTGATGGGCACGCCCTGTTCGCTGAAATGGCGCGAGGCAGGCGAGCGCGAGCGTGTCTGGGCGATCAACCGCGGTCACCCGATCGCGCAAGGCATCGGCGAATGCCTGGAGATCGGCGAGACCGAAATGTATGGCGAGCCGTTCGCGGTGCCGGAGCCGCTGGAGACGGTGTTCATCTCCTGGTACGAAGGCGGCGAGGTGTTCCGGTCGGGGCTGACCTATCAGCGCGGCGCCGGCCGCATCTTCTATTTCTCGCCCGGCCACGAGACCTATCCGATCTATCACAATGAGGGCGTGCAGCAGGTGCTGCGCAACGCCGTGCACTGGGCGCACAACCCGGCACCCGCGTGGGCCGGTATCACCAATGCACCCAACGTGCCGACCGACAAGGCCAAGGAGAAGATCGTCCAGAAGGGCCTACGCCTGCATGCCGACGGCGACAAGGGATTGAGCTGATTGGGGCCTGAGTTGATTGGGGGCTGAGTTGCCTGGGGTGAGTTGATGAGGGGCTTGGGCCGATGACACACAGGCTGCTTCTGCTCGGCACCGGCGGCATTGCCGGGCATCACGTCGAGGAATTTGCCGCGATTCCCGGCTGCACGATCGTCGCTTGTGTCGATCAGGTGCCGGGCCGCGCGGCGGCGTTTGCCGCCGCCAACAGGATCGGCGATTTCTTCGAGAGCCTGGAGGCGGCGATCGCCTGGGGGCAGTTCGACGCCGCCATCAACGCGACGCCGGACGGCGTGCACAAGGCAACGACGCTGGCCCTGCTGGCTGCGGAAAAGCACGTTTTCTGCGAAAAGCCTCTGGCGCCGAACCACGCCGATGCGCTGGCCATGACGGAAGCGGCCGAGGCGGCCGGGGTCGTCAACATGGTCAACCTGACCTATCGCAACTCGCCCGCGATCCAGGAAGCGCGGCGCATGGTGCAGGCCGGCGAGATCAGCGATTTGCGCCATGTCGAGGCGAGCTACAAGCAGAGCTGGCTGGTCAGCAAATCCTGGGGCGACTGGCGGGTCGAGGACAAGTGGCTGTGGCGCCTATCGAGCCGGCATGGTTCGACAGGTGTGCTGGGCGATGTCGGCATCCATATCCTCGATTTCGCCACCTACGGCGCGGCGGAGGACATCGTCAGCCTGCATGCCGATCTGGTGACGTTTCCGAAGGCCGACGGCGATCGGATCGGCGATTACGTGCTGGATGCCAATGACAGCGTGGCGATGACGGCGCGGCTGAAGTCGGGCGCGCTCGCCACGATCGTGGCGAGCCGCTACATGACCGGCAACACCAATGAGCTGTCGCTGGCCATGCACGGCACCAAGGGAGCCATCAAGGTCGAGACCGACGGCAAGGTGTCAAGCCTGTCGGCTTGCCTCGGCAAGGATGTCGACCAGCAACGCTGGCGGACGCTGACGCCGCCGGATGTCAAGCGCAACGCCCGGCGTTTTGCCGAAGCGCTGAACACCGGCCTGAACGGCGATCCGTCCTTCCGGCGCGCCGCCGACATGCAGAAGCTGATCGACGCGGCCTTTGAGAGTTCTGCTGCCAGGCGACCGCTGACGATCGCCTGATACGGTCTTTCGGAGAGCCAGTCCCGGCCCTGAAGCTGGGCTCCGAGGCAACTTTTCGAAAGCCGTGGATCAGAAGTTCGGAACGATCCACGGATTGATGTCGATGCCGAGCCGCGGGCTCTTGCCTTTGGTCGAACTGGTGGTCGTTTTTTCGACCGATCCCGTCGCGCTGCAATCAAGCTTCGCATGGGTCTTGGTGTCAACGCAGGTTACGGCAGGCGCCTGCTTGACCGGCTGGGTGGCGCTGGCGGCGAAGGCCGAGCCTGAAAGTGCCAGCACGGCGGCGAGGGCGAGGAGGGTCTTTTTCATTGTCAGTCTCCGTTCTTGACGGGTGAATTCTTTTCGTACATGTACGATATGCTGTACAGATACGCCCGTCGACCCGGAAGTTCAAGCCAAAATCGTACGCGTACGGTAGATTTTTGTTAACCCAAAAATTTCCCCCCGGTTTGGCCGGGGATGACGGGGTGATCCAGGAATGAAAGAAGCAACTGTCAGCAGTTGACCGGCGTCTCGGTCAGAGGCGGCACCTCTTGCGTGCTGAGCGTGGCAAGGGTGAAATCGCACATCCGCTTCACGAAAGCCTGCGGGTCGCCGAAGGGGTAGAAGGGAAAGGTGATCAGCAGCGAGATCGTGCCGTGGCCGACGGCCCACAGCATGGTGGCGATGGCGCGCGGATCGCCATGCAATTTGCCGGCGGCGACGCAGGCCTCGACCCGCTTGATGAGCACTTTCATCGCCGGGTTGCCTTCCTCCATGTCCTTATAGCTTCGGCCTTCCGGCGGCTTGGTTTTTTCCGTCATGAAGACGGTGCGGTATTCATTGGGATTGCCGAGCCCAAACGCGGCATATTCGGTCATCACAGCCTGCAGGGCCTCGATCGGATCGTCGGACGGGTGCTCCTCGATTCGGCGGGCAAGCGTCTCGAACGCATCTTCGGCCAGCGCGAACAGGATGTCCTGCTTGTCGGCGAAATAGGAATAGACGGACATCGGCGCATAGCCGACCCGCTTGGCCAGCTTGCGGATGGTCAGGCCTTCATAGCCTTCTTCCTGGACGAGCTTGTGCGCGGCCTCGACGAGCTCGGAGCGCAGTTCGGCCTTTTGTTTCGCGCGGCGTTTCTGGACGCTCAGCGGCAAGTCTGGTGCCTCTTTTGGTTGGTGTACCTGGCTAATTATATACGCTGTACGGAAACGAACAAGGGCGGCGCCTGTTCCCAGGCATCAGATGGCGCCGACGCCGCCATCGACGGCCAGTGCGTGCCCGGTCATGAAGGAGTTGGCCGGGTTGAAGCGGCCCGTCATGTCTCCTCCTCAATCCGTCTGGCGGCGAGATGCGAAAGCAGCTTCACCGCCTCGCCGTAGGTTTTGGCCTTTTCGGGATTGGAGGCGTTGCCGTCGAGCGCCCGCTTGTAGACGCCTTGGCAGATCGCGGCCAGCCGGAAGAAGGAGAAGGCGAGGAAGAAGGTCCAGTTGCCGATGCCGGCGAGCCCGCGCCGGCGGCAATAGGCGGCGACATAGTTCTCTTCGGAAGGCAGGCCGAGGGCGGCGCGGTCGATGCCGCCGAGACCGCGAAAGCCGGAAGCATGCGGCAGGCGCCATTGCATGCATTGATAAGCGATGTCGGCGAAGGGGTGGCCCAATGTCGAGAGTTCCCAATCAAGCACCGCCAGCACCTTTGGCCGGTCCGGCGCGAAGATCAGATTGTCCAGCCGATAGTCGCCATGCACCAGCGATATCAGGACATCATCGGCGGGCATATGCGTTTCCAGCCAGGCGATCAACTGGTCCATGTCGGCGATGGTGCCGGTTTCCGAGGCACGGTACTGGCTGGTCCAGCGCGCCAGCTGGCGCTCGAAATAATTGCCCGGCCGGCCGAAATCGGACAGCCCCACGGCCTCGACGTCGACATCGTGCAGGGCCGCGAGCGTGGCGTTCATGGCATCGTAGATCGCGGCGCGCTCGTCATTGTCGCACGCCTCCGGCAGTGCCGGATCCCAGAAGATGCGGCCGTCGAGGAAATTCATGACGTAGAACATGCGGCCGACCGGCGACTCCTCGGCCGATAGATGCAGCATTTCGGGCACCGGCACGGCGGTGCCGGAAAGCGCCTTCATCACGCGGAATTCGCGGTCGACCTGATGCGCCGATTTCAGCAGCTGCCCCGGCGGCTTGGCGCGCAGCACGTAGCGGCCGCTGGCCGCCTTAAGAAGATAGGTCGGGTTGGACTGGCCGGATTTGAATTTCTCGATCGTGGCGAGCCCCGAAAAGCCCGGTATTGCCGCCTCGAGGTAAGGCGCGAGCGCTGCCTGGTCGAGCGCGTTGGCGTCGTTCATGCGGTCTCGGGCTGGCGTTCGATCAGGGTCAGCGTCAGCCAGCGGGCGGTGAGCGCCGGTTTCTTCGATCCCTCGATCTCGATCGTCACATCGTGCGCTGTCTGCACCCAGCCCGACGGCCGGACCTTGACGTCGGCCAGCACGAAATGGGTGCGGATGCGAGCGCCGGTCTTGACCGGTGCCAGGAAGCGCAGCGAATCGAAGCCGTGATTGACGCCCATCTTGCCATTTTCCAGCGGCGGCATGGTCTCGAAGGTCATCGCCGACAACAGCGAAAGCGACAGGAAGCCATGCGCGATGGTGCCGCCGAACGGCGTCTCGCGCTTGGCCCGCTCCGGATCGCAGTGGATGAATTGGTGGTCGTCGGTGGCGTCGGCGAATTGATCGATCATGCGTTGCGTGACCACACGCCACGGTGAGACGCCGACTTCCTTGCCGACACTGGCCAGAAGCACATCGAGACTGATCGGTTCCACGCTCATGTCCTCCAGTTCATCTCCGGCTTCTGCGGCCGGAACATGTCATTCCTTGAACAGGGTCAATCCATGCTGCACCGACTGCCCGCCGTCGATCGGCAGGATGGCGCCGGTGACATAGCTGCCCGCACGGCTGCACAAATAGAGCGTTGCGCCGGCAATGTCATCTGGCGCGCCGATGCGGCCGATCGGAACATGGCTGCCGACATGCCGGGCCTGTTCCTCCGTAGCCGTCGCGAACGCCGTCATGCGGCTCTGGAAAGGCCCCGGCGCGAAGGCGTTGACGGTGATGCGGCGGGCGGCGAACTCAAGCGCCAGGGTGCGCGTCAGATGATGAACGGCGGCCTTGGAGGCGGCGTAGGAATAGGCGTCGTCGGCCAAGGGCTGCGTGCCCATCACCGAACCCAGATTGATCACCCGGGCCGGATCGTCGTCGCTGGCCGCCGCTTCGAGCAGCGGCAGCAATTCGCGCGTCAGATGGAAGACCGCGGTGACATTGACGCCGAACATCTTGGCCCAGGCCGAGTAGGGAAAACTCTCCAGCGGCGCGCCCCAGGAAACGCCGGCATTGTTGACGAGGATATCGAGCCTGTCGGTCCGCGCCTTGACCTCGGCGACGAGCGCCGCAATGCCGGCCTCGCTGGAGACGTCGCCGGCAAAGCCCTCCGCGCGGCCAGAGGCGCCGAGGGCGTTCATCTCGCCGGCGACCTTGATGCAATCCTCGCCCTTGCGCGACGCGATCATCACGCTGGCTCCCGCCCTGACCAGCGCGGTCGCCGCCATGCGGCCGATGCCTGTCGCGGCTCCCGTCACCAGCGCGATCTTGCCGGTCACCGAAAACAGCTCGTCCAGGTAGGCCATTCCAATCCTCCGCGCTCGGTGTGCGGGCAAACAGTTCGCGTTGACAAGGCTATCCGAAGTGCGGTCATCCTTGCCACTGACAAAATGCCCGGCTTGCATGAAGGGTTAGCGACCGATGAGGGAGATGAATCTCGGCATGACCGAGCGGCTGAAGCCGATCCACGCGCGTGTCGCTGCCATGGTGCGCGACGAGATCATGCCGCTCGACAAGGAATTCCTGGGCGAAGTCAGCAAGGCCGGCGATCGCTGGACCTACAGCGCGCGCCAGAGCGAGATCCTCGAAGGGCTGAAGAAGACCGCGAGAGAGCGCGGCCTTTGGAATTTCTGGCTGACCGGCTCGGAACGCGGTTATGGCCTTTCCACTGTCGAATACGCCTATCTTGCAGAAGAAATGGGCAAGGCGCATCTCGGTGCGGAGACCTTCAATTGCTCGGCGCCCGACACCGGCAATATGGAGGTGCTGGAGCGCTTCGGCTCGGCCGACCACAAGCAGGCATGGCTCGAGCCGCTTTTGGATGGAAAAATCCGTTCGGCCTATCTGATGACCGAGCCGGATGTCGCCTCGTCCGACGCCACCAACATTTCGATGAGCTGCGAGCGGCAGGGCGACGACTATGTGCTCAACGGCGAGAAATGGTGGGCGTCGGGCGCGGGCGATCCGCGCTGCGCCATCTACATCGTCATGGTGCGGACTGGCGGCGACGGGGAGCCACAGCACCGCCGCCATTCGATGATCCTGGTGCCTGCCGACACGAAGGGCGTGACCAAGGTCCGCGCCATGCAGGTCTATGGCGAGGATGACGCGCCGCATGGCCACATGCACCTTCGCTTCGACAATGTCCGGGTACCGGCATCCAACCTGATCCTCGGCGAGGGCAGGGGATTCGAGATCGCGCAGGGCCGGCTCGGCCCCGGCCGTATCCATCATTGCATGCGCGCCATCGGCCAGGCCGAGATGGCGCTGGAGATGCTGTGCCAGCGTTCGGTCCGCCGCGAGGCCTTCGGCCAGCCCCTGGCGAAACTCGGCGCCAATTTCGACATCATCGCCGAATGTCGCATGGAGATCGAGATGGCCCGGCTGCTGTGCCTCAAGGCGGCGTGGATGATCGATCAGGGCGATGCGCGCGCCGCGGCTCCCTGGATCAGCCAGATCAAGGTGATCGCACCGCGCGTTGCGCTGAAAGTCACCGACGAAGCGGTGCAGATGTTCGGCGCGCAAGGCATCAGCCAGGACACGCCGCTGGCCCGCTCGTGGACGCATCTCAGAACCTTGCGCCTTGCCGATGGGCCGGACGCCGTGCATCTGCGGCAGGTGGCACGCACGGAGCTGAAGAAGTACACACAGGAGAAGATCTGAGCAGCGGTTCAGGCCGCCGCATTTCCGCGACAAGCAAGGAGTGTCACCAATGACCATTCCCTCCGAAATGAAGGCGCTGCTCCTGGTCGGCGACGGTTATACCAAGACACCAAGCGGCAGCGTGCTCGAGGCAATGGAGCCTTATCTTCAGCCGGGCAGCATCGCGGTACCAACGCCCGGACCGAGCCAGGCGCTGATCAAGGTCAGCCTGGCCTCGATCAATCCCTCGGATGTTGCCTTCATCAAGGGCCAATATGGCCAGCCGCGGGCCAAGGGTCGGCCGGCAGGCTTCGAGGGCGTCGGCACCGTCGTTGCCGGCGGCGACGAGCCTTACCCCAAGGGCCTTGTCGGCAAGCGCGTCGCCTTCGCCACCGGCCTCAGCAACTGGGGCTCCTGGGCCGAATACGCGGTTGCCGAGGCGGCGGCCTGCATCCCGCTTCTCGACAAGGTGCGCGATGAGGATGGCGCGGCCATGATCGTCAATCCGCTCACCGCGATCGCCATGTTCGACATCGTCAAGCACGAAGGCGAAAAAGCCTTCATCATGACAGCCGGCGCCAGCCAGCTCTGCAAGCTGATCATCGGCCTGGCCAGGGAGGAAGGGTTCCGGCCTGTCGTTACCGTGCGCCGCCATGAGCAGATCGCGCTTCTGAAGGAGATCGGCGCCGCCCATGTGCTCAACGAGAAGGCGCCGGATTTCGAAGCCGCGCTGCGCGAGGTGATGAAGGCCGAACAGCCGCGCATCTTGCTGGACGCGGTCACCGGTCCGCTGGCGTCGGCCATCTTCAATGCGATGCCAAAACGGGCGCGCTGGATCATCTATGGCCGGCTCGATCCCGATCCCACCATCATCCGCGAGCCTGGCCAACTGATCTTCCAGCACAAGCATATCGAGGGCTTCTGGCTGAGCGAATGGATGCGGCAATCCAAGGATCGGCGCGGTCCTGCGATCCTGGAAGCGCAGAAGCGTTTCTCCGACGGACGCTGGTTGACCGACGTGACGGCTGTCGTGCCGCTCGCCGAGGCGATGGCGCGGGTGCCGGGTGAACTGGCCAAGCCCAACGGCAAGGTTTTCATCCGGCCTTGAGGCCATTCGGAGCTGTGCCGGAAGTTTCAATCCGAGGCTTTCAGGGCTTTTCCGAGCCAGGCCCCATGATGCATGGCCGTCGGCGGCAGTCCGCGAAGTTGATGGCCGCGTCCTTCAGCCCCTATGCCAATTCGCTTTGTCCGTGATATGCCGCCGCCATCGAAATGCCGGACGGCGCGGGCAAGGGCCTGTTCTGAAGTGGTGTGGGGTGCCTTTATGACGATTTCCAAGCCGGTTTTCGACCGTTTGGGATTTGGCCTGTGGATCGGGGCGTTTCTGGTCGTCCTTGTCCTCGTCCTGTGGGCGCCCGACACGCGTTCCGTGTTGCTGGCCTACAGGTATGGCAGCGAGGAGTTTCTGGCCGGCCGTCCGCTCTACAATATCCAGTCCGAGATGGGATATCTCTACGCGCCCGCCTTTGCAGCGCTCTACATCCCACTGTTCAAGCTCGGCCCTCATCTTGGCGGCCTGGTGTGGCATATCATCGGTTTCGCGGTGCTGACCTTCGCCGCGATGCGGCAGGTGCGCAAGCTTGGCGGCGGGGAATTGACGTGGCTGCTTTCGTTCGGGCTCTTCCTTGCCCTGCCGATGTCCCTGGGCGCGATCCGCAATGGCCAGGCGACGATCCTTTTGACCGGCGCCTGCTGGCTCCTCACCCTGTCGGCGCTCGAAGGGCGGCGCGCCGAGACCTTCTTCTGGGCTTCGGTCGCCATCATCGCCAAGCCGACCGCGGTCATCATGCTGTTGTTGGTGGGCGCCGTGCGTTTCCGGTTGATACCGGTGCTGGTGCTGGCGGTGCTGTTCGTGATCGCGCTGCCTTATGCATTCGCTCCCGCCGGCTACCTGACCGAGCAGTACCGGGTTTTTGCCGGGATGCTGACCTCGATGGCTGTCGACAACACCAGCCATTTTGTTCCCACCGACTTCACGGCGCCCTTTACCAAAATGGGGCTGCCGATCCCGGAATTCGGCGCCACGATCGTGCGCATCGTCATGGCGCTGTTTACGCTTTCCATGGTCGTCTGGTTCGACCGCAAGCTCGAACGCGGAACGGCTGAGCTCGCCATCTTCCTGACGGCGGCGTTCTACATGTGCGTCTTCAACCCGCGCGTCGAGCCCAACACCTATGCCATGATCGCCGTGCCCGCCGGTCTCGCCATTGCCTTGCTGTGGCGCGAGCAGCGAGGCGGTGTGCTCGCCTCGATACTGTCCGTGATGCTGTTCGTGACAGGGTTGACGGGCATCGAGCGTCATATCCAAGATTTCACGTATCCTTGGTTCCGGCCGATCGCGGTCACCGTCATCGCCGGCTCGCTGATCTGGTGGTTTTGGGCCAAGGCGCGAGACAAGGTGGCTCGAGACAAGGTGATGAATGAAAGGCCTATCGCAAATGGCTGAGTCGCGGCCTGCTCTCGATATCGTGGCGCCGTTCTTCAACGAGGCGCAATCCGCATCGGCTTTCGCCGCCTTGCTCGACAAGCTCGAGGCCGCGGTGTCGCAGCGTTTCGGCATGGCCGTCCACAAGATCCTGGTCGACGACGGCAGCCGCGATGACGGCGCGGAGCGATTTTCGCGGGCGCTGTCCGGTTCCTGGGAGATCGTGCGGCTCAGCCGCAATTTCGGCAAGGAGGTCGCGGTGCTCGCCGGCCTCGATTACGCGCGCGGTGACATGGTGCTGATCATGGATTCCGATCTTCAGCATTCCATGGATGTCAGCCTGCGAATGATTGGCGAGTTGGTGGAGCATCCCGACATCGACGTGGTTTACGCCCAGAACGACCGGCGCGAGGCCAGCTGGCGGCGCAGCCAGTTGGCGAAGCTGTTCTATAGCCTGATCAACAGCAGCCAGCGTTTCGACATTCCCGAGAATGCAGGCGATTTTCGCGTCATGCGCGGTACCGTGGCCCGCGCGCTGACAAGCTTGCGTGACAAAAGGCGCTTCAACAAGGGTCTGTTCGCCTGGGCTGGCTTTCGCCAGAAGGCCATAGCTTATTCGCCGGAGAACCGCGCCAGCGGCACGTCGAAATGGAGCAGGCTCAACCTGCTTGCCTTTTCGCTGGAAGGTTTTACCTCGTTTTCCGTCATTCCCCTGCGCCTGATCAGCCTGAGCGGATTGCTGGCGGCGCTGGCGGGTGCGGCCTATGGCGCCAAGGTGTTCTTCGAAGTGTTGTTCTACGGCATTGCCGTTCCAGGCTACCCCAGCCTTCTGGTCGCCGTCGTCCTGCTCGGTGGTCTCAACCTAACCTTGCTTGGACTGATCGGCGAATATGTCTGGGTCACACTCAGCGAGAGCAAGGACCGGCCGGTTTACATCGTGCGCGATGTCGTGCGCGGCGACGTTTTGCACAGGCCGCCAGGCGCGTCCGGCGCATGACGCGGCGCATCCGCCTGATCGCCGATGACTATGGCCTGGCGCCCGGCGTCTCGGCAGGGATTCTCGACCTGCTCGATCGTGGACGCCTGACCGGCACTAGCTGCATGACCGGCTTTCCCGAATGGGCGGAGGCGGCGGCGCTTATCAAGCCGCTGCGCGGCCGCGTGGCGATTGGGTTGCACCTGACCCTCACCGACCAGCCGGCCATCACCGGCCAGTCGAGCCTGGCGCCAAAAGGCCGGCTGCCGCCGCTCCGTTCGCTGGCACTGCCGATCCTGCGCGGCCGCGTCGACGACCGGGATGTCCATGCCGAACTCGACGCGCAATACAGCCGATTCATCGAGACGCTTGGCCGCCTGCCCGACTTCGTCGACGGGCATCAGCACGTACATTTCCTGCCGGTCGTACGCAAATGGGTGCTGGCCCGTTTTCCCGCGGGCACGGGCAGGCCGATGCTGCGCGGCGCTCCTGCACCGGCAGCGATGCCGAAGATTGCGGCGATCGCAGCACTGGCCCGGGGCTTCAATCGGTCCATGCAAGGCGCTGGTTTTATCGTCATGACGCCTCTTGCCGGCATCTACGATTGGCGGCAGCCGGAAAAGTTCGCGCCTGCCCTGCAAGCCGCCGTCGAGACGTTGCCGCAAGAGGGGCTGTTCATGTGCCATCCCGGCCATGTCGACGAGACGCTACGCGCGCGAGATCCGATGCAAAGCGTGCGCACGGTCGAATTGGAGATCCTGGCCTCGGACGCTTTCGGCGCGAGCCTCGCCCGTGCCGGTGTCGAGATCATGGATGGCAGAGGATGAGCGGCGCCGATCAGCCCCGGCGCTCGACCGGCAACAAGATCGTCCGCTTTGCCATTGTCGGGCTTGCGAACACCGCCATCGACCTTGCCGGCTTTTTCCTGCTGCTCAGGCTGCATGTCCCGCCGTTGCCCGCCAACGTCATCTCATGGTCGATCGCCGTCGTCTTCTCTTTCGTGGCAAATGGCTTCTGGTCGTTCGAGCGCGATCAAACCATCCGGCTGCATGATGCCTTCCTGCGTTTCGTCTCGCTCGGGGCGCTGATTTCGCTGGGCGTCTCCAGCCTGTCCATCGCACTCTTTGCCGGCATCGCCGGCGTGTGGCCGGCAAAGATCGGCGGTGTCATCGTGGCGGCGGTGCTGAATTTCCTCGCCGCGCGCTGGTCGATCGAGGGCCGGCTGCTGAAATAGATCTGGATTACCCTATTCCGCCGATTCCACATTGGCGTAGGCGGCTTCCTCGAGCTCGCGCTTCCGCCGCGCTTCCTCGTGGGTCTTCGGCGTGACGAAACGGCCGAGCAGCAGATAGGCGACCGGCGTCAGGAAGAGCGTCGAGATGGTGGCCAGCCCCAGCCCGCCGACGATCACCCAGCCGAGCGCCACGCGCGCTTCGGCGCCCGCACCCGCTGCCAGCACCAGCGGCACGCCGCCGAGCACGGTGCAGATCATCGTCATCATCACCGGCCGCAAGCGGATGGTCGAGGCCTGCTCGATCGCCTCGCGCACGCCGAGCCCGCGATCGCGCAGCTGGTTGGCGAACTCGACGATCAGGATGCCGTTCTTCGCCATGACGCCGACCAGAAGCACCAGGCCGATCTGACTGTAGGCATTGAGGCTGGTGCCCGAAAGCAGAAGCGCGAAGATGCACAGGCGAGGCCGAGCGGCACCGTGGCCATGATGATGACCGCGCTGACAAAACTTTCGAACATCTCGGTAACGTGAAGGCGGGACGGTCTTCGGCGCGGCTGCGATTTGCCCGGGATCGGCTGCCTGATTCCGCTCCCGTTGTTTTGGCGCAATTCCGGAAGGGAAAACCGTTTCACAGATTTTCCCGGGATCGGGCTAGCGGAGACCTTCCATCTCGCGGAGGCGCCGGGCACCGTCGGCCTCGAGCTGTCTCGTGACGGCGCCGATCAGCGTTTCGGCGACGACGAAAAGCGCGGCCGATGAATCCCATGCGGAAGGCACCGCCGTACGTCCGGCGATGACGTGGCGGGCAAAACGGGCGATTGGCGACAGCCACTGGTCCGTGAAGAGCACGATCTGAACGCCGCGCTGATGCGCCTTTTCGGCGAAGCGGACGAGGCTGTCCTGGTAGCGCCTGATATCGAAGATCACCAGCACGTCGCGCTTGCCCATGTCTATGAGCCGGTCGCGCCACATGCTCTCCTGTCCGGCGAGGTGAAAGACATCGGGCTGGATGACGGCGAGGTGGGCCGCCATGTAGCGTGCCAGTGGGTCGGTGAAGCGACCGCCGATCAGGAAAGTCTTGCCACGCCGGTCGGCAAGCCGCGCCGCGATATCGTCGAGCTGCCGGTCGGAGAGGTGGCGGAAGGTCTCGCGCATGTTGTCGAGCGTCGCTTCCAGCACCGGCGACACAGCGCTGCCGCCGGGCGAGGGCGGGTTGAGCGTCCGTATCGCCGGCGATTGAAGTTGCGCGGCCAGTTCGTCCTGAAGGCTCGACTGGAATTCCGGGTAGTTCTGAAAGCCGAGCCGGGCGACGAAGCGCAGGATCGTCGGCGAGGAGACGCCGGCGGCAGCCGAGAATTCGGCGACCGTCTTCAGGCCGATCATCGGATAGCTGGCGATCAGCGTCTGGGCGGCGCGCCGTTCGCCCGCCGGCATCGTGCCGACGCGGTCGGCGATCAGTTCGGCAATGCTGGAAATCATCTTTTCCCCCACGCAGTGGCCTCGCCAATGAGATCGCATTTGACAAAGCCGGATAAACTGTATGAAATCATTCACAGGGACGCAATGAGACAAAATACGTAACATACGGTACAGCGCTCCCCGGGGACGGCAGACTATGGAGCAAGCACGGCCCGCCAGCCTTGCATCGTCTGATACCGTGAGGGTAACCAATCCCCGCGGATCAAGTCCTTTCGTGCTGACCTGCGATCACGCCTCCAATTTCCTGCCCGCCGAATTCGGCGCGCTCGGCCTCGCCGCCGAGGACCTGTCCCGCCACATCGCCTGGGATCCCGGTGCGCTGCCGGTTGCGTTGCGCATGGCGCAGGCGCTGGATGCGACGTTGGTCGAAACCCGCATCTCGCGCCTCGTCATCGACTGCAACCGGCCGCTCGACGCGCCGGACCTTGTACCCCCGGTCAGCGAGACGACAGCCATCCCAGGCAATACCGGTCTGTCGGAAAAACAGCGCGCGGCGCGGGTCGCCCTGTCCTGGCAGCCGTTTCACAGCGCCATCGAGCGCATCGTCGAAGACCGGCTGGCGCGCGGCCAGGAGACGCGGCTGGTTTCGGTCCACTCCTTCACGCCGGTCTACAGGGGCCGCAACAGGCCCTGGCATATCGGCATCATCCACGACGAGGATCGCCGGCTGGCGTCGCCGCTGATATCGGCGCTGCGGCGGCTTGCCGGCGTCACCGTCGGCATCAACGAACCCTATTCGCCTGCCGACCGCGTCTATTTCACGCTCGAACGGCATGCGCGCTCGCGTGGGCTGCCCTGCGCGATGATCGAAATCCGCAACGATGAAATCTCCGGCGAGACCGGGCAGCGGAAATGGGCGGATCTGCTCACAGGCATTTTTTCGAATCTGGAGCCCGAGGAGGCCAAGGGCTCTCGATCAAGTGCAGTTGGAAAGTCAGTTCAATCGGCCAGCCAAGAATAAGGGGACTTCAGATGGCAGCACCGGGTTATACCGAAGTTGACAAGGCGGAGGACATAAAAGTCCTCCACAACATGGGCTACGCCCAAGAACTGGAGCGGCGGCTCAGCCGCTTTTCGAATTTCGCCGTTTCCTTCTCCATCATCTGCATCCTGTCGGGCGGCATCAACTCGCTGGCGCAGGCCACGTCCGGGGCCGGCGGTATAGGCATCGGCATCGGCTGGCTGGTTGGCTGCTTCATATCGCTGACCTTCGCGGTGGCCATGTCACAGATCAGCTCGGCCTATCCGACGGCCGGCGGCCTTTATCACTGGGGCTCGATCCTCGGCAATCGCGGCACCGGCTGGGTCACGGCCTGGCTCAACCTGCTCGGCCTGATCACCGTGCTCGGCGCCATCAATGTCGGCACCTGGACGTTTTTCGTCGGCGCCTTCGGCCCTGCGCTCGGCATCGAGGGCACGCTGACCAACCAGATGATCTTCCTGGTCATCATCACCGGCGCCCAGGCGCTGATCAACCATCTGGGCATCAAGCTGACGGCGAAGCTCACCGACTTTTCGGGCTACCTGATCTTCTTCGGCGCCATCCTGATCGCCGTGGTCTGCCTGATTTCGGCCGAACACTGGGATTTCAGCCGGCTGTTCACATTCCACAACTATTCCGGCGATGCCGGCGGCGGCGTCTGGCCGTCGGTGTCGAATGCCTGGGTGTTCGCCCTTGGCCTTTTGCTGCCGATCTATACGATCACCGGCTATGATGCCTCGGCGCATACCTCCGAGGAAACGATCAAAGCAGCCAGTTCCGTGCCTCGTGCCATGGTGATGTCGGTTATCTGGTCGGCATTGTTCGGCTATCTTTTCCTTGTCGCCTTCGTACTGATGATCCCCAATATGGACGACGCCGCCAAGCAGGGCTGGAACGTGTTCTTCTGGGCTTTCGACCAGCGCGTCAGCCCCGGCGTCAAGGAGTTCGTCTACCTCGTCGTGTTCGTTGCCCAGTTGCTCTGTGGCCTCGCCACCGTGACCTCGGCTTCGCGCATGATCTTCGCCTTCTCGCGTGATGGCGGCCTGCCCGGCTCGGCGGCACTCGCCAAGGTCAGCCCGACCTACCGCACGCCGGTGGCGGCGATCTGGACGGCGTCGATCCTGTCGGTGCTGTTCGTCTGGGGCTCGACGCTGGTTTCGGTCGCCGGCACCTCGGCCTACACGATCGTGGTGTCCTGCACCGTCATCTTCCTGTTCCTCTCCTTCATCGTGCCGATCGTGCTTGGCATGCTGGCCTGGGGAACGCCG
Source organism: Mesorhizobium sp. B2-4-15 (assembly GCF_006658505.1). GTDB lineage: Bacteria > Pseudomonadota > Alphaproteobacteria > Rhizobiales > Rhizobiaceae > Mesorhizobium. Next base: position 201,859 of record NZ_VFUZ01000003.1, on the reverse strand, counting down.
AAGTGGGACAAGATGGGTCCGTGGAACATGGGCCGCGGCGTCTTCATGCTGTTCGGCTTCCTGTCGATCGTGTCGATGGTCCTGATCTTCGTCATCGGCATTCAGCCGCCGAACGACTGGGCACTCTACATAACCGTCGGTTTCTTCATCCTGACGGCGATCGTCTGGTTCGCCTTCGAGCGCAACCGCTTCCAGGGTCCGCCGCTCGGAGACATCATCGCGGCACGCCAGGCGGCGATCAAGGCGGCCGAGATGGCCGTCGGCGAAACCGGCCACTGACACTTCGCCTCAAGCTCATGGCCGGCCTCGCGCCGGCCATGACTGCGTTTATCCCTTTCAACCGAAAAGCATTTGGAGTGCCAAAGGAATGGCCGGGAATTTCTCGTTCGATCAGTTGAAGAAAGCGGTCTCAAACGATGAGATCGACACGGTGCTGGCTTGCATCGTCGACATGCAGGGCCGGCTGGCGGGAAAGCGGTTCCTGGCGCAATATTTCGTCGATTCCGCGCATGACGAAACGCATGGCTGCAACTATCTGCTCGCCGCCGACATCGATATGGAGCCGGTGCCGGGCTACAAGGCGGCAAGCTGGTCGAAGGGCTATGGCGACTTCGTCATGAAGCCGGACCTTGCGACGCTGCGGCGCATTCCATGGCTGGAAAAGACCGCCCTGGTGATCTGCGATGTGCTCGACCACCACACCCATGACGACCTGCCGCATTCGCCGCGCGCGATCCTGAAGAAGCAGGTCAAGCGGCTGACGGAGCGCGGCTATATCGGCTATTTCGCCTCCGAGCTCGAATTCTACCTTTTCAACGAGACCTACGATTCCGCCCGCAAGAAGCACTGGCAGGGTCTCGACACCGCCTCGCCCTATATCGGCGACTACCAGATCGGCATCACTACCAAGGAAGAAGGCGTCATGCGCCGGCTTCGCAACGAGATGGAAGCGGCCGGCATTCCGATCGAGAATTCCAAGGGCGAATGGGGTCCCGGCCAGGAAGAGATCAATGTGCGCTACGCCGAGGCGCTCGACATGGCCGACCGCCACGTCATCCTGAAGAACGGCGCCAAGGAGATCGCCGAGTCCGAGGGCAAGGCCATCTCGTTCATGTCCAAGTACAATTACGGGCTCGCCGGCAATTCCAGCCACATCCACAATTCGCTATGGAGCGCCGACGGCAAGACGCCGCTGTTCTTCGATAAAAAGGCCGACTGGACGCTGTCGACGCTCGGCCAGCAATGGGCGGCGGGACAGCTCAAATATGCCAAGGAGTTCACCTGGTTCCTGGCGCCCTACATCAATTCCTACAAGCGCTTCCAGGCCGGCACCTTCGCACCGACCAAGATCATGTGGAGCGAGGACAACCGCACCGCCGGCTTCCGCCTGTGCGGCGAGGGCACCAAGGGCATCCGCATGGAGTGCCGCATCGGCGGCGCCGATCTCAACCCCTATCTCGCCTTCGCGGCGCTGATCGCGTCAGGCCTTGCCGGCATCGACGAGAAACTGGAGCTGCAAAAACCGTTCGTCGGCGATGCCTATCAGGCATCTCGTTTGCCGGAGATCCCGAAGACCCTGCGCGATGCCACCGAGACGCTGGCGAAGTCGAAGATGCTGAAGCAGGCGCTCGGCGAGGATGTGCTCGAACACTACGTGCATACCGCGAAATGGGAACAGTTCGAATACGACCGCCGGATTACGGATTGGGAACTGCACCGGGGGTTCGAGCGGTACTAGTCGGCGTTGTCCTCTCAGCCATCGTCTGAATGGCGGGCTGCGTCAAAATCAACATTTCATGAAGTGTGAGGACCGAAGGAATGACCGAAACGGTCAAGTTAAAATCTCCCATCGACAGCTTGATCTATGCCGAGCGGCCCGTGGCAACGGACCAGGCGATCAATGCCGCTGTCGAGCGCGCCAAGGCGGCGCAGGAGAAGTGGGCCGAGACGCCGATCGTCGAGCGCGGCAAGTACATGCTCGCCATGCTCGAAGCGCTGGTCGCGATGACCGACGAGATCGTGCCGGAGATCGCCTGGCAGATGGGGCGGCCTGTCCGCTATGGCGGCGAGTTCGGCGGCGTCAAGGAACGCACCAATTACATGGTCGAGATCGCCGAGGCGGCGCTGAGATCGGTGCCGGCCTCCAATCCCAAGGACGGGTTCCGCCGCTATGTGAAGAAGGATCCGCTCGGCGTGGTGATGGTGATTGCGCCCTGGAATTACCCTTACCTGACCGCCGTCAACACCATCGTGCCAGCGCTGATGGCCGGCAACGCCGTCATCCTCAAGCACGCGGCGCAGACGCTGCTGGTCGGCGAGCGCTTCCAGCAGGCCTTCGACAAGGCCGGCCTGCCCAAGGGCGTGTTCCAGAACGTCGTGCTGAACCACGCTCAGACGGAAAGGCTGCTCGGCTCCGGCAAGATCGATCACGTCAATTTCACGGGTTCGGTCGCCGGCGGCCGCGCTATCGAAAAAGCCGCAGCGGGAACCTTCATGACACTTGGCCTCGAGCTTGGCGGCAAGGATCCAGCCTATGTGCTGCCCGATGCCAAGATGGATCACGCCGTCGCCAATCTGGTCGATGGCGCCTTCTACAATTCGGGCCAGTGCTGCTGCGGCATCGAACGCGTCTACGTGCACGAAAAGGTTTATGACGAGTTCGTCGAAGGCTTCATCGCCGAGACCAAGAACTATGTCGTCGGCAATCCGTTGGAACAGGCGACGACGATGGGGCCGATGGCGCAGGCGCGTTTCGCCGACCTGATCCGCGAGCAGAAGGCGGAAGCGCTGCGCAAGGGCGCCAAGGCACACATCAACATGAAGGTGGCTAACGACAAGGCCGGCTCACCCTACCTGGCACCGGAGGTGCTGACCGAAGTCGACCATCAGATGAGCGTCATGCGCGAGGAAAGCTTTGGCCCGATCGTCGGCATCATGAAGGTGCGTAATGACGAGGAGGCGATCGCGCTGATGAACGACAGTCCCTATGGGCTGACGGCCTCGATCTGGACGCGCGACAGCGAGCACGCGGTGGCGATCGGCAACCGCGTCGAGACCGGCACGGTGTTCATGAACCGCTGCGACTATCTCGATCCGGCGCTGGTCTGGACCGGCGTCAAGGACACCGGCAAGGGCGCGGCATTGTCAGCCATCGGCTACGACAATCTGACCCGACCGAAATCCTTCCACCTGCGCGAAGCCATCTGATTTTTCGAAAGACAAGCAATGTCCAAACTGATCTCCAAATGGAACTACCCCACCACCGTCCGCTTCGGCGCCGGACGCGTCAAGGAACTGCCCGAGGTGCTGGCGGCAACCGGCATCAAGCGGCCCTTGTTCGTCACCGATCCGGGCCTTGCGAAACTGCCGGTCGTCGCCTCGACGCTGAAGATTCTCGACGATGCCAAGGTTCCCTATGGCGTCTTCTCCGAGGTGAGGCCGAACCCGGTCGAATCCAATCTGACCGCCGGTATCGCCGTGTTCAAGAAGGGCAAGCATGACGGCGTCATCGCCTTTGGTGGAGGCTCGGCGCTCGACCTCGGCAAGCTGATCGCTTTCCAGGCCGGCCAGACGCGGCCGGTGTGGGATTTCGAGGATGTCGGCGACTGGTGGACGCGCGCCAATTCGGACGCCATCGCCCCGATCATCGCGGTGCCGACCACCGCCGGCACCGGCTCGGAGGTCGGCCGCGCCGGCGTCATCACCAATGAGGAGACGCACACCAAGAAGGTCATCTTCCATCCCAAGCTGCTGCCGGCGATCGTGATCGCGGATCCGGAATTGTCGGTCGGCATGCCCGGCCTCATCACCGCCGGCACCGGCATGGACGCGCTCGCCCATTGCCTGGAAGCCTATTGCGCGCCGGGCTACCATCCGATGGCCGACGGCATTGCGGTCGAAGGTGTGCGCCTGGTGTTCGAGAACCTGCCGAAAGCCTTTGCCAACGGCAAGGACCTGGTCGCGCGCGCCCATATGATGAGCGCCGCCGCCATGGGCGCCACGGCCTTCCAGAAGGGGCTGGGCGCCATCCACTCGCTGTCGCATCCGATCGGCGCGCTCTACGACACCCATCATGGCATGACCAATGCCGTGTTCATGCCTTATGTGCTCGCCTTCAATCGCGACTCCATCGAGGAGCGCATTGCCCGGCTCGCCGCCTATTGCGGCATCAAGGGCGGCTTCGACGGCTTCGCCAAGGCGATCATCAAGCTGCGCAAGGACCTGAAGGTGCCGCACGCCCTGCCGGGCCTGATCAAGGGGCTCGACATGGACAAGAAGCGCAAGGCACTGATCGCCGACATGGCGGTGGTCGATCCCACGGCCGGGGGCAACCCGGTCAAGCTGACAAAAAAGGCGGCGCTGACCTTGCTCGAAAACGCCATCGCGGGCACCGTCTGAAGCACTTTTCGCGCGTCGAGTTGATCTGGAAATGGGGCAGGGAAACAAGGGGAGGCGATGCAGGACAAGGCAGAAACTAGTTAGCCGGAAAAAGATACGCCGGCCAATTGCTACATCAGGTTAAAAAGAGTTTACTTTTTCGCACTGCGGGCTGCCGGTTTCACAAAGCTTTCATCTGGCTGTCACATGAAGACGATACCGCATCGCAGGCGTCCAACGGCGTCAGTTCAACGGAGAGAACACATGTTCAAATTCACGGGGAAGGTGCTTTCCCTTTCGGCCGCGACCCTCATGGTGTCGTCGGTGATTTCGTCCGCGGCTTCGCTGGACGATCTCGTCAAGGCTGCAAAGGCTGAAGGCCAGCTCACGACCATCGCCCTGCCGCATGACTGGTGCGGCTATGGCGATGTCATCGCCGGCTTCAAGGCGAAGTATCCGGGAATCACCATCAACGAACTCAATCCCGATGCCGGCTCCGGCGACGAAGTCGAGGCGATCAAGGCCAACAAGGATAACAAGGGCCCGCAGGCTCCCGACGTCATCGACGTTGGCCTGTCCTTCGGCCCGACCGCCAAGGCCGATGGCCTGTTGATGCCTTACAAGGTATCGACCTGGGACTCGATCCCGGACAGCGCCAAGGATGCCGATGGCGCCTGGTACGGCGACTATTACGGCGTTCTGTCGTTCATGGTGAACAAGGACTTGATCAAGGAATCGCCGAAGGACTGGGCCGATCTCCTGAAGCCGGAATTCGCCAATGCGGTAGCCGTTGCCGGTGACCCGCGCGCTTCGAACCAGGCCATCCAGGCTGTGTATGCCGCTGGCCTGTCGTCGGGTGCCGCTGCTGGTCAAGCCGCCGGCACCGCTGGGCTCGACTTCTTCAAGAAACTCAACGCCGCTGGCAATTTCGTCCCGGTCGTCGGCAAGCCCGCGACGCTGGCACAGGGCCAGACCCCGATCCTGATCAACTGGGATTATAACGCCCTTGCTGGCCGCGACACACTGAAGGGCAACCCGCCCGTCGACGTCATCGTACCGAAGAGCGGCGTTGTCGCCGGTGTCTACGTGCAGGCGATCAGCGCTTTCGCTCCGCATCCGAACGCAGCCAAGCTCTGGATGGAATACCTCTATTCCGACGAAGGCCAGATCGGCTGGCTGAAGGGCTATTGCCACCCGATCCGCTTCAACGACCTCGCCAAGAACGGTAAGATCCCGGCTGACGTGCTGGCCAAGCTGCCTCCGGCTGAAGCCTACGCTTCCGCTGCCTTCCCGACGCTCGACGAGCAGGGCAAGGCCAAGGAAGCCATCAGCAAGAACTGGGACGCCGTTGTCGGCGCCAACGTCAAGTAAGACTTGAAATGACCGGGCGGCCGTGAGGCCGCCCGGCTTTCCCTCGAAGACGGTAGCCGGCGCATGACCGATCTTACGCTTTCAAATCAGTCGCTTGCCGCCAAGCCCGCGCCGCCGAACGAGGCGACTGCTTTCCGCTTGCCGACGCAATGGATCGGCGTGGCGCCCTTCTTTATCTTCGTCCTGATGTTCCTGATCCTGCCGACGATCTACCTCGTCGTGGGGGCGTTCCAGACCGGCGACGGCCGATTTACGCTGGACAACATCCTGCAGCTGGTCAGTGATCCGTCGATCAGCGCTTCATACTGGGTTTCGATCAAGATCAGTTTCTGGTCGGCCATCATCGGCGCCTTTGCCGGGCTCGCAATAGCCATCGCGATCGTGCGCGGCGGACTTCCAAGCTGGACGCGCTCCGCGACCCTGACCTTTTCTGGCGTCGCGTCGAATTTCGCCGGCCTGCCGCTGGCCTTCGCCTTCCTGGCGACGCTCGGCCGGGTCGGCATCGTCACGACGCTGCTGCGTGACGTGCTCAATATCAACATCTATGCGATGGGCTTCAATTTCCTCACCACGTCGGGGCTGATCGCCGTCTATCTGTTCTTCCAGATTCCCCTGATGGTGGTCATCATCGTGCCGGCCATCGACGGCTTGAAGAAAGAATGGGGCGAGGCGGCGGCCACGCTCGGCGCCACGCAGTCGCAATATTGGCGCATGGTGGTCATACCGGTGATATGGCCAAGTTTCCTCGGCACCGTCATCCTCCTGTTCGCCAATGCCTTCGGCGCCATTGCCACCGCCTATGCGTTTGCCGGACCGGCACTCAACATCGTTCCCATCAAGCTCTACTCGCAGATCAATGGCGATGTGCTGCACAACCCGCAGCTCGGCTATGCCATCGCCTTCGGCATGATCGTCATCACGGGCTTGGCCAACGTCTTCTACATCTGGTTCCGGACTCGCTCCGAGAGGTGGCTCAAATGAAGTCGGGCAAATTCTGGGCCTGGGTCATCTTTATCGTCGGCGCGGCCTACTTCTTCATTCCGCTGATGGCGACGGTCGAGTTCTCGCTGCGGATGCGGCGCGGCGTCCATTCCTTCGACGCCTATCAGATCGTGTTGGGCGATGCGCGCTTCCAGTCAACCTTCCTGTATTCGGTGATCGCTGCCATCTTCACCATCATCCTCGGAATCCTGATCGTGGTGCCGGCTGCATACTGGATCCGGCTGCGTCTGCCTCAGCTCAGGCCGATCGTCGAGTTCATCACATTGTTGCCGCTGGTCATACCGGCCATCGTCATCGTCTTCGGCTACATCAGGATGTACGGTTCGAATTCGCCGCTGCCGTTCCTGGGAAGCAATATGGGTGCGAACGCTTTGCTGGTGATCGGCTATGCGACGTTGTCGCTGCCTTACATGTATCGCGCAGTCGACACCGGGCTGCGCACAATCGACGTGAGGACATTGACGGAAGCAGCACAGATCCTGGGCGCGGGCTGGTCGACGATCGTCGGCCGGGTTATTCTGCCCAATGTGCTGATCGCGGTGTTGTCAGGGGCGTTCCTGACCTTCGCGATCGTTATCGGCGAGTTCACCATGGCGAGCCTGCTCAACCGGCCGGCCTTCGGCCCTTACCTGCAGAACATCGGCGCCAACCGCGCCTATGAGCCGGCAGCCCTTGCCATCATCGCCTTCGCGATTACCTGGGGCTGCATGTCGCTCATCCAGATCCTGTCCCGCTTCGCGCCGAAATCGGCGAACCGTCCGAATTGACCTGAGAGAAAAGCCATGGCCGAGCCATTTCTGTCCATCCAGCATGTGCGAAAATCCTACGGCGCCAACACAGTGGTCCAGGATTTCAGCCTCGACGTCGAGCCGGGCGAGTTCGTCTCGTTCCTAGGACCGTCCGGTTGCGGCAAGACCACGGTGCTGCGCATGGTTGCAGGCTTCGAGGAGCCGTCGGCCGGCAAGATCGTTGTCGCCGGCAAGGACATCACGCGACTGAAGCCCAATCAACGCAATGTCGGCATGGTGTTCCAGGCCTACGCGCTGTTCCCGAACCTCACCGTGGCGCAGAACATCGCTTTCGGGCTGAAGGTTGCAGGCATGCCCAAGGCCGACGCCGACAAGCGCGTCGCCGAGATGCTCGACATGATCAAGCTGCCGCAGATGGCCGACCGTTACCCCTACCAGCTCTCGGGCGGCCAGCAGCAGCGTATCGCGCTGGCGCGTGCGATCGCGCCGAAGCCGAAGCTTCTGCTGCTCGACGAACCGCTGTCGGCGCTCGACGCCAAGGTGCGCGTTTCGCTGCGCGAGGAAATTCGCTCGATCCAGAAGAAGCTCGGCATCACCACCATTTTCGTCACGCACGACCAGGAAGAAGCGCTGTCGATATCCGATCGCATCGCGGTCATGTATGGCGGCAAGGCCGAGCAGGTCGCCACGCCGTTCGAGATCTACAACCGGCCGGCGACCAAGTTCGTTGCCAACTTCGTCGGTACGCTGAACGTGCTCGAAGGCAAGGTCACCGATGCCGCGTCAGGCAAGGTGCAGGTCAACACGCAGGAAGTCGAGTTGAAGGGCAAGCTCAACGGCTCGAAGTCCGGCGATACGCTGGCGCTGGCGCTGCGGCCCGAGGCAATTTCGCTCGGCCGTCAGCCCGGCCGCGATTCCAGCCTGTCCGGCGAGATTTCGGAGGTGCATTTCCTCGGTTCGGTGATCCGGGTCCGCGTCGGCATCGGCGGCAACACGGTATCGCTCGACACGTTCAACAACTCGGCGACGCCTCCGCCCGCCGTTGGCGAGAAGGCTGAGATTTCGTTCTCGTCGGGCGATATGCTGGTGCTGCATTAGCCCGATCGCATGAGCCTCAGGGAACGGGGTTGAGCCCCCAGATTTCGGCGGCAGCGTCGCCGGAAATTGCGTTGCTGTTCAATCCAGCCGGGATTGCGGCGGCAAGGATGCCAACACATAGTTGGACACATTCATTATTCCCGCCCCTCTCAAGCGTCGGCAAGCGGCGTCAAGCCGGTGGTGAACGACCGCGATATCTTCTGGGCAACGGGCAAGGCCTCCATCCGAGGCGATTTCGGGCGTATTGCCGGAGGGCTTGAGTTCGATGGCCAATCCACCGCATGCTGCGTGCATATCTGCGCCAGCAATCCCACGGATGTAACAGCCCATGGCTCTTTTCGAACTGACGCTTGTCCTGCTTTTGACTGCCGTCGCATTGACGGCGTTGTCACGGCGGCTGGAGATTCCCTATCCGTCCCTGCTGGCCTTGGCCGGCGTCGGGATTGCCTTCGTGCCTGGCGCGCCAACCATCGAGATCGATCCCGAACTGGCGCTTGCGCTGTTCATCGCCCCGGTGCTTCTCGATTCCGCCTATGACACCTCGCTGCGCGACCTGAAGCGCTACAGGCTGTCGCTTGTATTGCTGGCGCTCGGCGCCGTTGTCTTCACAACCGCCGTCGTTGCCTTCGTCGGCTGGAAGATGGCCGGCCTGCCGATCGCGGCGGCGATCGCGCTCGGCGCCATCGTTGCTCCGCCGGATGCGGTGGCGGCGAGCGCGGTTCTTGGGCAATTCAAGGTGCCGCACCGCATCACCGCCATCCTGCAGGGCGAGAGCCTGCTCAACGATGCCACCGCGCTGCTGATCTACCGGCTGGCGGTTTCGGCGGCGCTCGGCTCGATCACGCTGAGCAACGCCGTTCCAACGATCCTGCTGTCGACCATCGGCAGCCTCGTGGCGGGCTATCTGCTTGGCCGCTTCTCACTGTTGACGCTGTCCCGGATCGAGGATGCGGCAAGCAGCACCGTGGTGCAGTTCGCCGGGACGTTCGGCGTCTGGATCCTGGCGGACAGGCTCGGGCTGTCCGCGATCATCACCATTGTCGTCTACGCCATCACCATCGCGCGCAGCGCGCCACGGCACATGTCGGCGAGACGCCGCGTCAGCACCTATTCGGTCTGGGAGTCGGCGGTGTTCGTGCTCAACGTGCTGGCCTTCGTGTTGATGGGCCTGCAGGCACGATCGATCGTCGGGCGTCTCTCCGGCGATGGGCAAGGCGAAGCTTTTCTCTTTGCCGCGATGGTGCTGGCCGTTGTCATCGTGGCACGCCTGGTCTGGGTGGCGAGTTTCGTTGCGATCATCCGATGGTTTGCCCGCTTCGACGGCGAAGAGCGGAGGCGCGATGCGCCGACGTTTCGCGGCGCCGTGCTCGTCGGTTGGTGCGGCATGCGGGGGCTGGTGACGCTGGTGGTGGCCATTGCGCTGCCCGCCGGCTTTCCCGGCCGCGATCCGATCGTGCTTGCCGCCTTCGCGGTGGTGCTGGGCACGCTGGTGCTGCAAGGGATGAGCCTGAAGCCCCTGCTGCGGATACTCAACTTCGAACGGGATACGACGATAGACCGTGAGGTGGCCCAGGCACGCGTCGCCGTCATGCAGGCCGCGCTTGACGTGTTGAGCCGCAAGACATCGGCCGCGGCGGCCGTCGTGCGCGAGCAATACCAGGCTCAACGCACGATCGCGGAAAACCCTGACGACGCACAGGCGGCAACCGAATACGACCGGCTGCGCCTCTATGCCATCAACCGCCAACGCGATACGCTGGAGGAATTGCGCAGCAATGGCACGATCGGCGACGAAGCCTATCATCGCCTGGAAGAAGAGATCGACTGGTCGGAACTGGCGGCGTCTCCGGCTGGTCGGTTCCAGCCGTTGACGACGGATTAGACGGCTCATCGCCAGACTTGAGCCGCTACAGTCCGCGAAATGTCATACGCCGTTTTCCGGCGCGCGAAGGATACCGGAACGGACCGGAATCGGTGCAAGATCGCGCGGTGAGGCGGAGGGCTCCTGGCACAAGCCGCATCCATTCTCCTGCACATTGCAACCAACCCGCCGAACCGCTACTGCCATGATGGAAATTAAGCCGGATAAGCAATGAAGCTGGTCAGCTACAACATCCAGTATGGATTCGGCAGCGACGAGCGCTACGATCTTTCGCGCGCGGCACGCATCGTCGACGGCGCCGACATCATTGCCCTGCAGGAGGTGGAGCGGCACTGGCAGCGCAGCAATTTCGACGACCAGCCGGAATTGCTTTCACGCCTGCTGCCCGATTATTACTGGGTCTACGGGCCGGCCTTCGACATGGATGCTAGCGAGCGGCGCGAGGGGCGCCTGGTCAACCGGCGGCGGCAGTTCGGCACCATGGTGCTGTCGAAGCTGCCGATCGTATGGTCGCGGCTGCATGCGCTGCCGATGCGCCGCACGCTGCGGCCGCTCAACACCCGCAACGCCGCGCTGGAATGCCTGATCCGCACGCCGGCCGGCCCGGTGCGCGTGCTGTCCTTGCATCTGGCGCATATCGCGGCCGAAGAGCGGTTGGAGCAGATCGAATACCTGCTGGCCGAACATCGCCGTGCGCCCACCGACGGCGGACCGTGGAGCGGGGTCGATGACGAACCTTCGCGCAACTGGACCCATGGCGAAGCCGAGCCGGAAAATCCGCCGGCGGCGATCTGGATGGGCGATTTCAACATGGAGCCGGGCAGCGCCGAATATCGCCGCATCGTCGGCAGCACGCCTTACCATCGTGGCGCTGCCTATCTCGACGGTTTCGTCGATGCCGCCGCCGTGGCGATCGAACCGGCGGCTGACTTCCACACGCATGAGAAGATCATCGACGGCAGGCTGGCAAAGCGCCGGCTCGACCATTGTTTCGTCGGCGGCATGTTCGCCGGGCGGGTGCGTTCGGTCGGATCCGATATGGGCGAGGTGGCATCCGATCATTTCCCCGTCCGGGTCGATATCGATCTCGAAACGCCCCTCGGCTTGGGAGGTCGACAAGCCTGAAATGACGCTTTTCGTCTTCTTCGCGGTGCTTGCCGCGGCTGCCATGCACGCCATCTGGAACGCACTGGTCAAGGTCCATCTCGATCGCTTCCTGTCGATCACGCTGATGACACTCGGTATGGGCGCGGCCGCGCTCCTGGTGCTGCCCTTCGTCGAGGTGCCGAAGGCGGAAGTCTGGCCCTACATCATCGCGTCGGTGATCTTCCACATGGGCTACCGCACCTTCCTGATCGGCGCCTACCAGGCCGGGGATTTCGCCCAGACCTATCCGCTGGCGCGCGGCACGGCACCTTTGCTGGCCGCGATCGGTGGGATGTTCGTCGTCGCCGAAGTGCCGTCGCCGCTTGCCCTTGTCGGCATCGTGCTTTTGTCGGCCGGTACGCTGGTGATGTCGTTTCGCGGTGGCGCGCATCTGGAAAAGCTCAATTTGCGCGCGGTCGGCTTTGCATTCGGCACTTCGCTGTTCATTGCCAGCTATACGCTGTCCGACGGCAGCGGCGCACGGCTGGCGGCAACCGCGCAGAGCTATGCCGCGTGGCTGTTCGTCTGCGATGCGCTTGGCGCGCTGGTGCTGTGCCTCATCTTCCGGGGGCCCAAGGCGCTTCCTATCCTGGCGCGCGACTGGAAGACCGGGCTGTTCACCGGCGTGCTCAGCGGTGCGGCCTACTGGATCGTGATGTGGGCCATGACCGAGGCGCCGATCGCCTCGGTGGCGTCGCTGCGCGAGACCTCGATCCTGTTCGCCATGCTGATCTCGGTCTATGCGCTCGGCGAGAAGATGACGGGCTGGCGCGGGGCGGCCGCGCTCAGCATCGTTGCCGGGGTCATTGCACTCCGGCTGGGTTAGACAAGGCCGCGCTCAACCCAGCACGGTCATCACCTGGCCGCGCCGTTCCGGACTGAAGCGGATGACGACGATGATGCAGACGGCAACCACGCCGGCGAAAAGCGCCAGCGCGTAGCCGTAGCTGCTCCCCGGTGCCTCCGCGATTCCCGCCTGATACGGACCGCCATACGACGCGGCGAGATTGCCGGCCTGATAGATGAAGCCGGGCAAGGTGGCGCGCACGGCGCCCGGCGAAAGTTCATTGAGGTGTACCGGGATGACGCCCCAGGCGCCCTGGACCGCGATCTGCATGACGAAGGCGCCGATGGCGAGCATGAACGGCGTGGAGCTATAGGCCCATAGTGGAATCGCCGGCAGGGCGATCAGGCAGGCCAGGGTGATGGCGTTGACGCGGCCGATCTTCTCGGATAGCGCGCCGAACGCCAGGCCGCCAACGATGGCGCCGATATTGGCGACGATGGTGATCCAGCTCACCGTATGCGGATCGAAGCCATGCTGCTTCTTCAGGAAGGTCGGGTAGAGATCCTGCGTGCCATGGCTGAAGAAGTTGAAGAACATCATCAGCACGACGGCGTAGAGCGCGACGCCCCAATGCTTCTGCAGCGTTTCCAGCATGCCGGGTCTTACGGTCTTTTGCGCCTCGACGAAGGCCGGCGATTCCGGCACATGCGAGCGGATGAACAGGACAATCAGCGCTGGGGCAAAGGAGAGCAGGAACATGGCGCGCCAGCCGATCGTGTAGCCGCCGATCGTCTGCTGAAAGAGCAGGCCATAGACCACCGCCGCCAGAAGGTAGCCTGCCGGATAGCCGCATTGCAGGATGCCCGAGACCATGCCGCGCGCGCTGGGTGGGATGGATTCCATGGCAAGCGAACTGCCGAGCCCCCATTCACCGCCCATGGCGATGCCGAACAGAGCGCGCAGGGCCAGGAAGATGCCGAGATTGGGTGAGAAGGCGGCCAGCGCGCCGATCACCGAATAGCTGACGATGTTGAGCATGAGGATGGGCTTGCGCCCGTATTTGTCGGCGAGCATGCCAAAGAAGAACGCGCCGATGAAGCGCGTCGCCAAGGTCAGGAACAGTGCCTTTGAGACTGCCGGGACATCTGTGTGGAATTCACTTGCAATATCGGTGAGCAGGAATGTCAAAAGGAAGAAATCAAAGGCATCCAACGTCCAGCCCAGGAATGAGGCCAGGACGGTTTTCTTCTGCTCGGCATTGAGGTTCAAGGCGTCCTCCTTTGGTTCCCCAAAGGAACGATATGTCGCCTGGTAAACAAAAGAGAACAGCGATCGGCCGGCTTTCGAAGAGCCGGCGGTCACTTTTTCGTAAGATCGAGGTCGAAGACCATCAATCCGTCGGCGCCGCCTTCGAGTGCCGCGACCAGCCGGGCGCCGGCGCGTTGATGCGCTTCATGGACCAGATAGGCGTCACGCGCGGCGGCATTGCGGAAATCGATGGTGAAGCCGTGGGTGGAGCCGCGCGCGAAAGGCTCCGGGCTGACATTCGCGCTGAAGTGCACCGTGTCCATGCCGTCGATCACCTGGCGCAGTGCCTCCAGGTCGGCATGGATCGCCCTGCGTTCACCGTCGGGGACATCGTCGCGAAACCTGCCGAAGACACAATGCCTGATCATTTTCTCTTCCCTCAAGCGGCGCGATTCCCGGAAAACACGGCCGGCGCCAGAGGCTCGCGGCCAAGCACCAGATCGGCGCCCTTTTCGCCGACCATGATGGTCGGCGCGTTGGTGTTGGAGGAGGGCACGCGCGGCATCACCGAAGCGTCGCAGACACGCAAGCCTTCGATGCCGCGCAGCCGCAGGTCCGGCGTCACCACGGCCATGTCGTCGTGACCCATCCGGCAGGTTCCGACGGGATGGTGGTCGGTCTTGGAACTGCGGCAGGCATAGTCGATCAGCTCGTCGTCGCTTGCGAGCGACGGACCGGGCAGCAGTTCGCGCAGCACGTAGGGCTGAAGTGCCTTCTGCCGCATGATCTCGCGCGCCAGCCGCAGCCCCTTGAGCGACATGGCGCGGTCATAGGGATCGGACCAGTAGTTCGGGTCGATCAGCGGATGGTCGGCCGGGTCGGCGCTCTTCAGCCGCACCGTGCCGCGCGAGCGCGGCCGCAGGAAGGCCGAGTTCAAAGTGACGCCCGGGTTATTCAGTTTCTCGACGCCGGCCTCGATGCCAGATCCGAGACCCAGATGGAACTGGATGTCGGGCGAGGCGGCGGTCGGGTCGGCGTACCAGAAGCCGCCGGTCTCGAAGAGGCTCGAGGCCACCGGCCCCTTCTTCAAGAGCAGATATTGAAGGCCGGCCCACGCCGTGCGGTGCAGCTTTGCGTAGTTGTCGTAGGTGTGGTCCCCGGTGCATTCGGCGATGACGAACAGGTCGAGATGGTCCTGCATGTTGGAGCCGACGCCGGGCAGGTCATGCACCGGCGTGACGCCGACCGATTTGAGGTGGTCGGCCGGTCCGATGCCCGACTGCATCAGGAGCTTCGGCGAGCCGATGGCGCCGGATGAGACGATCACCTCGCGGTCGGCACGCAGGACCGTCTTTTCGCCGCCTGGCTTGTCGACAATTTCGACGCCGATGGCGCGGCCTTTCTCGATGACGATGCGGGTCACCAGGACATCAGTCCTGACGGTCAGGTTCTTGCGCGCGCGGATCGGCTTCAAGTAGGCAACGGAGGCCGACGAGCGGCGGGCGTCCTTCTGGGTCAGCTGGTAGTAGCCGACGCCTTCCTGGTTGGCGCCGTTGAAGTCCGGATTGAAGGGAATGCCCATCTGCTGGCCGGCGCGGAAATAGGCCTCGCAGATCGGCAGCGGCGAAATCGGGTTCGACACGCCGAGCGGACCTTGGTCGCCATGAAAATCGTTGGCGTAGCGCTGGTTGTTCTCGGCGCGCTTGAAATAGGGCAGCACGTCGCGATAGCCCCAGCCGGCAAGACCTTCTTCCTTTTCCCAGGCGTCGTAGTCGCGGGCATTGCCGCGCGTGTAGATCTGGGCGTTGATGGAGGAGCCGCCGCCGACCACCTTGGCCTGCGTGTACCAGAAAACGCGGTCGTTCATGTGCCTCTGCGGCACGGTCGACCAGCCCCAGGAGGCGATGCCCTTGGTCATCTTGGCAAAACCCGCCGGCATATGGATGTAGGGATGCCAGTCCTTGCCGCCGGCCTCGAGCAGCAGCACCGAATTGGAGGGATCCTCGCTCAGCCGGTTGGCCAGAACGCAGCCGGCCGGGCCGGCGCCCACGATGATATAGTCGGTCATGACACTATCCACTTACAGCCGCGGCACGGAGAGCGCGCCGTCGACATTGATGATCGAGCCGGTCGAAAAGCCGAGCTTGCCGGTGGCAAGCGTCGCCACCACGGCGCCGATGTCGGAAGCCTCGCCCCAACGCTTCGACGGCACCAGGCCGCCATCGATCAAGGCGTCGTATTTGGCGGTCACGCCTGCCGTCATATCGGTGCGAATGATGCCCGGCCGCACTTCGAACACGCCGATGTTTTCCGGCGCGAGCCTGAGCGCCAGGTTTTTCACCCACATGGAAAGGCCGGCCTTCGACATGCAGTAATCGGCGCGTTCCGGCGAGGCCATGTCGGCGCTGACCGAGGTGATGGTGATGATCGATCTTGGGAGGTCGCCCGGTGTGGTCAGCATCGCCTTGGCCACGGCCTGGCTCAGAAATACGGTGCCGCGCAGATTGATGCCCAGTGCGCGGTCGAAATTCGCCGGCTTCAGCTCGAGAAGATCGCCGCGCACGACGGCACCGATGCCGGCATTGTTGATCAGGCAGTCGATGCGGCCGAAGGCGCGCATTGCGGCATGGACCAATGCGGCGTGGCTGGAGAGGTCGGCGATATCGCAGCTGACATAGCCGAAATTCGCGCCGCGTGCGGTGATATTTTCCGAAAGTCCGTCAGCCGGGCTGTCGGCCAAGTCCGCAACGAGAATGTCGAAGCCTGCGTCCGCAAGCGCCTCGGCGCACGCGAGGCCAATGCCACGCGCACCGCCGGTAACTATCGCAACCGGGCGGATCATATGAGCCTTATCCTAAGAAGGCTGGTGCCGCCCCTCATCGCCCTGCCGGGCACTTCTCCCCGTATAGCGACGGGGAGAAGGAGGCCGTCGCCGCCGCTTTCGCCAATCGCCGACGCTGCAAAAGGAGCGCCAAGGTTGCGGCCAGCCCTCTTCTCACCGTTTACGGGGAGAAGGTGCCGGCAGGCGGATGAGGGGCGGCGCCGACAGATCATGCGGAAAGCTCCGTCGTGCGAATATGCTCCGCCACCCGCAGCGCCTGTGCGGCGATCGACAATGCAGGGTTCACCGCCGCCGAGTTCGGCAAAAAACTGCCATCGACGACGAACAGGTTCCGGTGGTCGAACGACCGACAGAACGGATCGAGTGGCGAGGTCGCCGGGTTGTCGCCCATCTTCACCGTGCCGCACTGATGCGAGGGCGTGCGCTTGTCGAAGGGGCGCGACAGCACGAGGGGATAACCGCAGGCGCGGAAGTTTTCGCGCATCACCTTGGTCAGGCCGTCCAGAGACTGCATGTTGGAGCGCCGCCACTGCATGACGATGTCCTTGCCGTCGACCATGATGCGGCTTTCGGGATCGGGCAGGTCCTCGCACATCAGATACCAGTCGATGGCGTGGCCGGCCATGAAATCGAGCGCGAATTTCGGCGCCAGCTTGACGTTGGCCCTCAGCATGTTGCCGTCGATCTTGCCGAGAAGCTGGACGTTGCCGAGCGGTTTGCCGCCCTTGCCGTCGGACAGGTAGTAGTCGTTCAGCATCAGCGTCTTCTGGTAGACGGCATCATTGCGGCGGCGCGGATCGATCGCCAGCATGGCGCTGGAATTGTGGTTCATGAAATTGCGGCCGACCTGATCGGAGCGGTTGGCAAGGCCCTTGCCGTCGGCCGAAGGCGAGCGCAGCAGGATGACCGCGGAGTTGACCGCACCGGCGGAGAGGATGACCAGCTTTGGCGTCACCTTCTTCAACTCGCCGTTCTGTCGGTAGTGAATCGCGGATATGGTTTTGCCGTCCGGCGATGCCTCGAGATATTCGACATGGGCACCGGTTTCGAGCTTGATGTTGCTGTCCTTCAGTGCCGCCGTCAGCGGTCCGGTTTGGGCGTCGACCTTGCCCTGGCCGGTGTTCGGAAAGGCATCCCAGCCGGTACTGCCCTCCTTCAGCCAGGTGTCGATGTCAACGCCGAGCGGCAACGAGGCCGGGTGCAGGCCGAGGCTCTTGAGTTCTGCCCGGGCGCGCGCGATCGGCGCCTCGTCCGGCACCGGCTTATAGGCGTAGGGGACCGAGTGGAACGGCTCGGTCGGGTCTTCGCCCAGAGTGCCGCGCACGCGAAACAACTGCTCGGCCTTGGAATACCAGGGCTCGAATTCTTCGTAGGAGAACGGCCATGCCGGCGAGACGCCGCCAAAATGCTCCATAGCGGAGAAATCTTCCTCGCGATAGCGGATCAGCACCGCGCCGTAGAATTTCGAATTGCCGCCGACATAGTAATAGTTGCCGGGGTTGAAGGCAGCGCCGCCGGCCTCTCGCCACATCTCCTTCGGCCGATAGTGGCCGTCGAGGAAGATCGAGCGCGTGTCGCGGGCATGCGGCGTTGCCGGCAGGAGCTCGCCGCGCTCCAGCATCAGGATCGTGGCGCCGCTGCCGGCCAGACCGGAGGCGATCGTGGCGCCGCCGATGCCGGAGCCGATGATGACGATGTCCGGATTTGTCATAGCTGTCAGCGGATGCGGTTCTCGGTCGCCGGATCGAAGAACACCGCCTTGGTCAGGTTGAAGGCGAGCGGCGTGCTGGTGCCCGGCTGGATGTTGGCGTCGGCGCGCAGCCGCGCCACCACGCCCTTGCCGCCGAGATTGGTGACGGCGAAGGTGTCGGAGCCGGCCGGCTCCACCACCTCGATGTGACAATCGGCGGTGGCAATCTGTGAAGCGTTGCGCTCGGCCCCTTCCGGATCGGTCAGGGCTTCGGGGCGGACACCAAAGATGACGGGCTTGCCCTTGAAGGCCGCCAGCCCGACCGGCGCATTGGTCATCGGCAGAGTGATCGGCTGCCGCGCCTCGCGGTCGAGCATGACAGCCAGTCCGCTGCCATTGTCGCCAATGGTCGCCGGGATCAGGTTCATCGCCGGCGAGCCCATGAAGTCGGCGACGAAGACGTTGGCGGGGTTGTTATAGATCTCGGCCGGCGTGCCGAACTGCTGCACCTCGCCATCGCGCATCACGGCAATCTTGGTCGCCAGCGTCATCGCCTCGATCTGGTCATGGGTGACGTAGACGATGGTGGTGCCGGTGGTGGCGTGCAGGCGCTTGATCTCGATGCGCATGTCGACGCGCAGCTTGGCATCGAGGTTGGACAGCGGCTCGTCGAACAGGAACAGTTTGGGGTCGCGCACCAGCGCCCGGCCCATGGCGACGCGCTGGCGCTGGCCGCCCGAAAGCTGGCTTGGCTTGCGCTTCAGGAGATGGCCGATCTGCAGCACCTTGGCCACCTTGTCGATCGCCTTCTGGCGTTCGTCCGCCGGCACGCCGCGCATTTCCATGCCGAAGGAGATGTTCCCGGCCACCGTCATGTTCGGATACAGCGCATAACTCTGGAACACCATGGCGATATCGCGCTTGGAGGGATGCAGATCGTTGATTGCCCGACCGTCGACGCGGATCTCGCCCGAGGTGATCGTCTCCAGTCCGGCAATGGTGTTGAGCAGCGTGGACTTGCCGCAGCCGGACGGGCCGACCAGCACCAGGAAGCCGCCTTTTTCCAGTTCCAGATTGATCCCTTTCAGGATCTCGATCTGGCCGAAACGCTTCCTCAGACCGTCAATTTCAAGAAAAGCCATTGGATTATCCTTTGACCGCGCCCGCCATCAGGCCACGCACGAAATAGCGGCCGGCGAGCACATAGACGAGAAGGGTGGGGAGGGCCGCGATCATCGCGGCCGCCATGTTGACATTGTATTCGACGACGCCGGTCGAGGTGTTGACGACGTTGTTGAGCGCCACCGTCATCGGCATGGAGTCACCCGTGCCGGCATAGGCGGAAGCGAACAGGAAGTCGTTCCAGATGTTGGTGAACTGGTAGATCACCGTGACGACGAAGATCGGCATCGAGTTGGGCAGCATGATGCGCCGGAAGATCTGGAAGAACGAAGCGCCGTCGACCTGGGCGGCTCTCACCAGTTCGGTCGGGAAGGCCTCGTAATAGTTGCGGAAGAACAGTGTGGTGAAGCCGATGCCGTAGACGACGTGGACGAAGACGAGGTTGACCGTCGAATTGCCGAGGCCGAAACTGGTTCCGACCGAGTTCCGCAGCGACGCGCCGAAACGGCCGACGCTGCCGAGGATTGTCGCCATCGGCAGCAGCACCGACTGGAACGGGATGAAGCAGGCAAACAGCATCAGCCCGAACACCAGCGTGTGGCCGCGGAAGCGCCATTTGGTCAGCACGTAGCCGTTCAAGGCGCCGAGCAAGGTCGAGATTATGACCGCGGGGACCACCATCTTGATGGAGTTCCAGAAATAGCCCTTGATTCCGGCGCAGGTGAGGCCGACGCAAGTCTCACCCCAGGCCTTCAGCCACGGATCGAAGGTCGGTGCCTTGGGCAGCGAAAGCATGTTGCCGTTCTGGATCTCGTCCATGGTCTTGAACGAGGTCACCAGCATGACGAACAGCGGCATCAGGTAGAACAGCGCGAACAGCGCCAAAAGCCCATAGATGACGACGCGGTTGACGGTCTTGACGTTAACCCCGCTGGACGGCAGGCGGGCGGGAGTGGCCACGGTGCTCATCGCGACTTCTCCCTGAGTTCCGAATAGAGATAGGGGACGATGATGGCGACGATGGTCATCAGCATGATCACCGCACTGGCCGAGCCGACCGCCATCTCGTTGCGCTTGAAGGTGTACTCATACATGAAGTTGGACGGCAGCCACGCCGAGCCGCCGGGGCCGCCGCTGGTCAGCGCCACCACAAGATCGTAGGACTTGATGGCGAGGTGGGCGAGCACGATGAACGCCGACAGGAAGATCGGCCGCAGCAGCGGAATGACGATGCGGCGGTAGAGCTGGAAGGTTGTGGCGCCGTCGATCTGCGCCGCCTTCATGATCTCGCCGTCGATACCGCGCAGGCCGGCCAGGAACATCGCCATGATGAAGCCCGAAGCCTGCCAGACGCCGGCGATGACCACCGTGTAGATGACGAAATCCTTGTTCTTGATCCAGTCGAAATGGAAGCTCGTCCAGCCCCATTGATGCAGGGTCTGCTCAAGGCCGAGGCCCGGATCGAGGAACCATTTCCAGGCGACGCCGGTGACGATGAAGGACAGCGCCATCGGATAAAGATAGATCGGGCGCAACACGCCTTCGCCACGGATCTTCTGGTCGAGCAGGATGGCCAGGAACAGGCCGAGCGCCAGGCAGATCAGGATATAGAGAAAGCCGAATATGCCCATGTTGGTGATCGAGGTGTACCAGCTTGATGGCGGGTCGGTGTCGAAGGTCCAGCCCCACAGCCGCTGATAGGCGCGAGGCCCTGTTATGGCGTAGGACGGGAAGGTCTTGGAATTGGTGAAGGACAGATAGATCGTCCACAGGATGAAGCCGTAGACGAAGATGACAGTGATGGCGAAGCTCGGCGCCAGCACGATCTTCGGCAAGGCATCCTGCAGGCGCGAGCGCACGGTGGCGCGCGGTCGGGCATGCTCCGGCGTCAGCTTGATCTGGCTTGTCGCAACTGTGCTCATGAGGTTCCTCCCGTCAGCATTCGGCCGGGGACCCTTCCCCGCCGAAGCGGGGAAGGTGTTTTGACGCGTAACGCTTACTTGGCGTCGTCGATCGCCTTGACCAACTCGGTCACGGCTTCGTCCGAGGTCTTGATCTGGCCGTGGACGAACTTCGAGACGACGTCCTTATAGGCATTGGCGACGGCTGGAGGCGCGCCATAGCCCTGGGCCAGCGAGCCGAACAGCGTGCCGCCTTCATTGGCCTTCTTCAGGTCGGCGATGCCCTTCTTGCCGCAAGCGTCGAAGTCGGTGTCCGGCACGTCGGTGCGTGCGGGAACCGAACCCTTCACCACATTGAAGGCCGACTGGAAGCTCTTCGACAGGGTGGCGGTGGCCAATGCGACCTGGGCGGCCTTGCGGTCTTCCGGAACATTGAACATGCCGAACATGTCGGAGTTGTAGATCACCGAGCCGTCGGTGCCCGGGAAGCGATAGCACAGGAAGTCGGTGCCCGGGGTCTTTTTGGCGGCGTGGAACTCACCCTTGGCCCAGTCACCCATGACCTGCACCAGGGCATCGCCCTTGATCACCATGGCGGTGGCAAGATTCCAGTCGCGGCCCGAGAAGTTCGGGTCGACATAGGTGACCAGCTTGGCGAGGTTGTCGAACGACTTCTTCATCGTGTCGGACTTGAGCGAAGCGTCGTCGAGGTCGTTGAAGGCCTTCTTGTAGAAGTCAGGTCCGCCGGTCGAGAGCACGACCGAGTCGAACATGGTTGCTTCCTGCCAGTTCTGGCCGCCCAGCGCGAGCGGGATGACACCGGCAGCCTTGGCCTTATCGAGCAGCGCGACGAATTCGTCGAAGGTCTTCGGCTCGGTGCCGCCGATCTTGTCCATCAGCGCCTTGTTGATCCACAGCCAGTTGACCGAGTGGACGTTGACCGGAGCCGCGACCCACTTGCCTTCATAGACCGAGAATTTCTGCAGCGCCGCCGGAACGGATTTGTCCCAGCCTTCCTTCTTGGCCGTCTCGGTCAGGTCGCCCATGACGCCGGCCGCGGCATAGTCGAGCACGGTGTAGCCGAGCATCTGCGAAGCGGTCGGGTAATTGCCGGCCGCGACCATCGCCTTCAGCGCGGTCATGGCGGCGTCGCCGCCGCCGCCGGCCACCGGCACGTCTTTCCAGGCATAGCCTTCCTTGGCCAGATCCTGCTTCAGCACGTTCAGAGCAGCCGCTTCGCCGCCCGACGTCCACCAATGCAGCATCTGCACTTCCTTGACGTCCGCGGCATGCGCCGAAAATGCAAAGCTCGTCGCAAGAGCCGTTCCGATAAGCAGTTTGCGCAACATGTACTTCCTCCCTTGTTGCAGTCATACGACCGGCGGAAACCCGCCGGGTTCTTCCAAACTCAGCCGACCCACCATCCGGTGCGCTGGCCGCGATGAAACTGGATTGTCTTTTCCTCGGTATAATCCTCGACGGCGCGTTTGCCGAGTTCGCGTCCAAGGCCGGACTGTTTATAGCCTCCAAAAGGCAGCTCGGGGTAACCTTCCATGAATGTGTTCACCCAAACTGTCCCCGAACGCACCCCACGCGCCACCGACATGCATGTGTCGATATTGGCGCTCCACACGCCTGCCGACAGACCATAGGGCGTGTTGTTGGCGATGTGCAACGCCTTTTCAATCGTTTCAAAAGTCAGCACCGAGAGCACGGGGCCGAAGACTTCCTCACGCGCAATGGCCATGTCCTCGGTGACGCCGCGGATGATGGTGGGATCGAGATATTGACCGGCATTCGAGGCCAGCTGCTGGCCGCCACTATAGACAGTACTGCCCACGCTTGCCGCTGCCGTAACGTAATCCGTCACCTTGGCCAGGTGGTCGGACGAGATCATCGCGCCGACCTTGGTCCGGTCGTCGAGCGGGTCGCCCACAGTCACCCTGGACGCAAGGGCCTTCACAGCGGCAAGAAAATCGTCGGCGATCGCCTCATGCACGATCAGCCGGCTGCCTGCATTGCAGCATTCGCCGGCATTGAAGAAGCCGCCGAACACCGCCGCGTCAGCCGCGGCCTTGAGATCGGCGTCGGGGAAGACGATCTGACCGTTCTTGCCGCCGAGTTCCATCGAGACCTTCTTCAGCGACTGCGCGGCGGAAGCCATGGTCATCTTGCCAACGCGGGTCGAGCCGGTGAACGACACCATCTCGACGAGGGGATGGCTGACCATCGGCGCGCCGACATCGGCGCCAAGGCCGGCGAGGATGTTGACGACGCCGGCGGGCAGGCCGGCCTCCATCAGGATGTCACCGAGCACGAAGGTGGAGGCCGATGTCATTTCGCTCGGCTTGACCACGGCGGTACAACCGGCGGCCAGCGCGAAAGGAAGTTTCTGGCTGACGATCAGGAACGGGAAATTCCATGGGGTGATGATCGAGACGACGCCGATCGGTTCACGGACCACCACGCCCAGCATGGCGTCGCCGAGATTGGCATAGGATTCGCCATGCAGCGTGCGGGCGAGCGAGGCCGCATAACGCCAGATGTCGACAGCGCCGCCGATCTCACCGCGCGCCTGGGCGACCGGCTTGCCGGATTCCAGGGCATCGAGCCGGGCGATGTCTTCCAGCCGCGCCTCGATCAGGTCCGCCGCCCTGAGCAGGATCGCGGCGCGTTCGGCTGCCTTCATGCGCGGCCAGGGGCCGGTCTCGAACGCCTGGTGCGCGGCCTGCATCGCTGCTTCCACTTCGGCCGCGCCGGCTTGCGCATAGCGCGAGACGGTGAAGCCGTGGCCGGGGCTCTTGCGTTCCAGCACGCGGCCGTCACGGGCATCGACATGCTTGCCATCGATCAGCAGCCGGTAGATTTTTGGCGCTGCGGATGCCTCGGCGGGCATGGCGATGTTGAGGGGAGCGTTCATCAGCTTCACTTTTCTCTATGATCTTGAAAATGCCGGCTTCTGCTTGGTCTTGAAAGCACCGACACCAGCCTTGAGGTCGTCGGTTAGCGCGATGAAGCCGCTGGCCAGCGCCTCGGTCGCGGCAGCACTTTCCTCGCCTTCGGCGACCGCGATCATCAGCTTGGCCGCTTCCGTCGCCAAGGGGCCGCGCTCGGCGATCTTCTCGGCCCAGGCCTTCGCCTCCGGTAGCGCCTTGCCGGTTTCGACCACCCTGTCGACGACGCCAAGGGCCAGCGCTTCGGGTGCCAGAACGATCTCGCCACCAAGGGCCATGCGACGCACCGTCTGTGCGCCGAAGCGGCGCACGGCGCGTTGCGTGCCGGACCAGCCGGGCACGACGCCGATCGAAGTTTCCGGGAAGCCCAGTTTCACATGCGTCTCGGCGACGCGGAAGTCGCAAGCGACAGCCAGTTCCAGCCCGCCGCCCAGCGCGTGGCCGGACAGCACCGCGATGGTCGGTTGCCTGAGCCGCGCCAGCCGGTCGAAGACGCGGTGGCCGTAGCGGACCCATTGCACCTGGAAATCGGCGGCGCTCATGGCACCCCAGGCCTCGATATCGCCGCCGGCGCAAAAACCCTTGCCTTCGCCGCGCATGAGCACGACGCGCACGCCCTGCGCCGCTTCAGCTTCGTCGAGCGCGGTTTCCAGTGCCCGCAGCATCGGAACATCCAGCGCGTTGAATTTCTCCGGCCGGCGCAGTGTGACGATGCCGATGGCGCCATCCTGCTCGAAGGTGACGAGACGCTCAGCCATGCATGCCTCCAAGCGAGGCGCCGCCATTGAGCGACAGGCCGATCGGCCGATCCTGATAGAGCGCCGCCGGCGTCACCTTGAGGTCGTTGGCGACACCGAGCGGAATCTCGGCCTGATCAAGCACATCGCGCTCGAGGTCGATCCCGGGTGCGAGTTCCGTCACCATCAACCCATCGGGCGTCAGCTTCATCACGCAGCGCTCGGTGACATAGGTGATGTCCTGCCCCTGAGCGACCGCCCGCTTGCCGGAGAAGGAGATGTGCTCGACCTCGTCGACGATCTTCTTGACCTTGCCCTCCTGGTCGATGCGGATGCCGCCATCGGCCAGTGAGAGCTTGGCGCCGGCATTGAAGAAGCCGGAAAAGACGATCTTCTTCGCCCGCGACGTGATGTCGACGAAGCCGCCGGCGCCGGCGGTGACATGCGGCCGCGCCGAAAGCTTCGACACGTTGACCGAGCCGTGGCGGTCGATCTGCAGGAAGGAAAGCAGCGAAGCGTCGAAGCCGCCGGCCTGGAAATAGATGAACTGGTGCGGCGAAGGCATGATCGCCTCGGCGTTCGATGCGCAGCCGAACTTGAAATCGAGCAGCGGCACGCCGCCGACAGCGCCCTGTTCGATAACCCACGTGACCTTGCCGTGCTGGCCTTCTTCCAGAAGGATGCGCGGCACGTTGGCCGAGATGCCGAAGCCGATGTTGACGGCCATGCCGTCGCGAAGCTCCATGGCGACGCGGCGCGCGATCACCTTCTGAACGTTCATCTCGGCATTGCGGAAGCTCGACAGCGGCCGGAAGATCTCGCCGGAGATCGCCGGATCGTAAGGGGTCAGCGTGGTCTGCAACTGGTCGGGCGCGACAACGATATGGTCGACCAGCACGCCGGGCACGCGGACGTCGTGCGGCTTCAGCGTGCCGTTCTCGACGACGCGCTTGACCTGCGCGATGACGATGCCGCCATCGTTGCGGGCGGCGAGCGCCTGTTCGAGGCCGCCAAGATAGGCGCCTTCATGCTCATAGGTGAGGTTGCCGCGCTCGTCCGCCGTGGTGGCGCGAATGATCGAGATGTTGGGCACGATCGAACGGAAATAGAGCCATTCCTCGCCGTCGAACTGCTGTACCGAAACAATCGGCTCGTTTGCCGCCGCGTTCATGGCGCAGCCCTGATGGCGCGGGTCGGCGAAGGTGTCGAGGCCGACCTTGGTCAGCACGCCCGGCCGCTTGGCGGCGGCTTCGCGGTGCATGTCGAACAGGATGCCGGACGGGACGTTATAGGCGGCGACCGAATTGTCGCCGATCATCTTCCAGATCCGCGGCGGCTCGGCGGAGGAGGGGCCGGACGGATAGGAGCCGCACAGCGTGCGCTTCAACAGGCCCGGCTTGGCCAGATGGTCGATGCCCTTGATGCCATACATGTCGCCGGCGGCGATCGGGTGCAGCGTGGTGATCTCCTTCGGATGGCCCTCGGCGTCGAAGCGCTCACCGATCGCGGCGAGCACGGCGTCCGGGCAGCCGAGGCCGCTCGACGAGGACACGGAGACGACCATGCCGTCCTTGATCAGGCTGGCTGCCTGCGCCGCTGAAACGACCTTGCTCAATTCATGCTCCCGAGTTTGGGGTCGATCTTGACGGCCTTGCCGGAGCTGGCCGATTGAAGCGCCGCCTCGGCTGATGCCAGCGACCAGACGCCGTCCTCTCCGGTGGCGGCAGGCTGGCCCTTGCCGCGGATCGCGGCATGGAACTGACGCACAGACCTGACGTAGAGATCCTCGCGGTCGAAGCTCAGCTGCTCCTCCCCCTTGGCGGTGCGCAGCAGTACCGAGCCGTCCGGCTTCTGGGTCATCACATTGCTGGCGATCAGCGAACCTTCCGAGCCGTGTACCTCAAGGCCGGTGCCGGCGAACCTGGTGGTGAAGCCTTCATGCGACTGGGCGATAAGGCCCGAGTTGAAGCGCCAGATGCACATGGCGCCATCTTCCAATCCCCCGCCGGCCATGCCGGCCGTCTGCGTGAAGGCCGAGACCTCGGCCGGATCGTCGCCAAGCACGAAGCGCAGCGTGTCGGCATCATGCACGGTGATGTCGAGCACCACCCCACCGCCGGCCTCGGGTTTGGTGATGCGCCAGCCCTGCAGGGTCTCCGGCAGGTAGACGGAATGGAAGACCCGCGCGGCGATCGGCTTGCCGATGCGGCCGGCGGCGATCGCCTCGCGCATGGCACGGTGGGCGCCGGCATTGCGCAGATGATGGTTGGTGCCGAGCACGACACCCGCTGCCTGAGCCGCGGCGACCATGTTGCGCGCGTCGGCGCTGGTCAGCGCCAGCGGCTTCTCGCACAGCACATGCTTGCCCGCCCTGATCGCGGCGAGCGCCTGTTCGAGATGCAGTTCGTTGGTGGTAGAGATATAGACCGCGTCGATGCCGGATCCGAGCAGGGCATCGAGGCTCGACATGGCGGCTGGAATGCCATTTTCCCCGGCATAGGCCGTGGCGCGTTCCGGGTTGGAACTCATCACCGCGACGATCTCGCCATCGGCTTGCGCGCGAATGGCATTGATCATGAATTGCCTGGCGATCGTGCTGGCGCCGATCAGTCCCCATTTGACGCTCATACGGTCACTCCCGGCCCCGCGGGCCTGTTTCGTGTGCGGCGATCCGGGCCGCAGCTTTCCCTGACCACGAGATTGACGGCGCCGATATGGTCTTCCGCACGCGTGGTGCGCGACTGGATCATCTTGAGCATGACGTGGGCGGCGCGTTCGCCGAGACCGGCACTGTCCACCGCGACGCTGGTCAGTGCTGGCATGTAGTGTTCCGCCTCCACCACGTCGTCGAAGCCGACGACGGCAAAATCCGCGCCGGGTTCAAGCCCGCGCTTGCGCAGCGCCAGCAGGGCACCAAAGGCAACCGCATCGTTGAAGCAGAGGGCCGCGGTCGGAGGCTCGGCCATCGTGAGTGCGGTTTCCAGGCACGCAATACCGCCCTTGCGGCTGGTCTCGCCCTCGATGATGAGCACGTCGCGGGCGGCGATGCCGAGGGTCTCACAGGCCTCGCGAAAGCCGCCAAGGCGCTCATGGTAGACCACGAGGTCGGGCGAGCCACCGAAGAAGACCAGCCGGCGATGTCCCTTGCCGATAAGATGGGCCGTGGCGAGGTAGGCGCCGCGATGATTGTCCGGAGCGATCACCGGGATACGGCTTTCAGGCAAGCGTCGCATAGCGAAGACGATCGGCACGCCCGCCGTCTCCAGCCGCCGAAACGCGCCCGGCGTGGTGCCACGCGCCGGCGACACGATGAGGCCGGCGACGCCCTGTTCCATCAGCGACTTGAGCACCTCTTCCTGACGCACCGGATTCTCCGCCGTGTTGGCGATGAAGGGCACGATGCCGGCCGACTGGAAGACGCGCTCCATGCCGACCGCCAGTTCGGCGAAGAAGGGATTTGTGAGGTCGTTGATGACCATGCCGATGACATTGGAATGGGCCTTGCGCAGATTGGCTGCGCCGCGATTGTAGACATAGCCGACATCCTCGATCGCCTTGCGAACCTTGACCGCGGTCTCAGGCCGGATCAGCCCGCTGCCCTGGAGCACGAGCGACACCGTCGATTTGGACACGCCCGCCTCGCGGGCGATGTCGAAGATCGTCGCCTTGGCCCGGCTGGCCATTCAGATATCTCCTCCGGTTCGGGTCGAGTTTTATTGGAACGTTCTAATCATTGCTCCGGCCGAGAGTCAATCGGGATTTTTCCTGGCGCGAAAAATCGATAATTCGATGCTGCGGGACGTGTGATTGAAGGCATCGCGTGCTGCGACGCAGCATTTGAGGGAAGTCGCCTGCAAATCCTAAAGGTTCTTGATTTATTGGAACGTTCCATTTATAGGCGCAATGAAGGGAGAGATCGATGGATATTGCCTTGCCTGGTGAGAGTGGTGGCCGCAGCACCCGTTACGCGCTTGTCGGCCAGCCGGTGCAGCCGGTGATGGGCGCGCGGTTTCCGCGCATCGCCTATGCCGCCGCGCATGTCGTCGCCGATCCCCTTGGAATGTCCGATCCGTGGTCACGGCCCGTGGTCGACTGGGACAGGACGATGGCGTTTCGTCACCATTTGTGGCGGCTCGGCTTCCGCATCGCCGAGGCGATGGACACGTCGCAGCGCGGCATGGGCTTCGATTGGGCAAGCGCGCAGGAATTGATCCGCCGCTCTATCGCCGAGGCACGCACCGTCGCCGGCGCCGATCTTGCCTCGGGTGCCGGTACCGACCATCTGGCGCCGGGGTCGGCCAGGACACTGGACGACGTGATTGGCGCCTATGAGGAGCAGTTCGCTTTTATCGAAGGGCAGGGCGGCAAGGCGATCATGATGGCCAGCCGCGCCCTGGCGGCAGTGGCGAAGGGGCCGGACGACTACGCCGCCGTCTATGACCGTATTCTGAACCAGGCCTCCGGCAAGGTCATCCTGCACTGGCTGGGCGACATGTTCGATCCGGCCTTGAAGGGCTATTGGGGCGGCGACGATTTCGAGGCCGCGCTCGATACGGTGGTCACCATCATCGAACGCCACACAGACAAGGTCGAAGGCATCAAGATATCGTTGCTCGATGCAGGCAAGGAGGTTGCACTGCGCGATCGGCTGCCGGACGGCGTCGTGATGTTCACCGGCGACGACTTCAACTATCCCGAACTGATCGCCGGCGACGGCAAGAGGCACTCGCACGCGCTGCTTGGCATTTTCGATGCCATCGCGCCGGTCGCCAACGCGGCGCTGGCGAAACTGGCGGATGGCGACCGCGCCGGCTATGACGCTCTGATGGCGCCGACGGTACCGCTATCGCGAAAGATCTTCGAGGCGCCGACCGAATACTACAAGGCCGGCATCATCTTCATGGCCTGGCTGAACGGTCATCAGGACCATTTCACGATGGTCGGCGGCATGCAGTCGGCGCGCGGCATCCGCCACTATGCAGATATTTTCCGCCTTGCCGACCAGGCAGGATTGCTGGCCGATCCGGACCTTGCCATATCCAGGATGAAGAGCCTGTGCGCCGTCGCAGGCGTCTGAGCTGAACGAAATCGGGCCATAAGAATCCCCCAAGTGGGGATTTGCGAGATGGAGCGGCGTCTGGGCCGGCTGAGGACGTCTCTACCCATGCATCCGCCCCGCAACAATCGCGGACCGTCCCGGTTTCGTGCATGTCGCCCAAAGACGCCTGGTGATTCAGGCTCGCCGCGCCGATCCGCGCACGATGCGCCTTCTGCCGGAATGGCCGCACCTTGCGCTATTCGTCCGGTGGAACGGAACCGGGCCTCTGCCGTAGCGCCCTTGTCGCCTTCGGACGGTTGGCCGCTTCGATGATGCGCAAGGCTTCTTCTTCTGTAATTCCGCACTTGCGGGCCTAGTAGGCGGCTTCCGTTTGAATCTCGTCATCCAACGGTAGTGCAATAATCGCCTGCTTTGCCTTGCGCTTTTCCTTCCTGCCCATGTCACGAATCATGCGACATTTCTGATATGGACTATGAAAGTAGGGTGGTCCATCAGTTTCAAATCTGAGAGGCGGATTTACTTACTGATGATCCAATCCACCAAGCCGGGCTCAACCCGCTCGCAGTGGCAAAACTCGTAAACCAGGCTCTGAGCTAGATTACGCCATTGACACTCCGGTGCCTTCATTTCCAAGATCAAATCTCGAAAAACAGACCGGAGAATGTCTGCGTCGAACGCTGATACCGAGGGGTGTTGCTTAACCTCCCATAGCGCCTCGTCTATCTTGCGTTGGCGAAACCGCTTTAGAAGCTCGCGTGATGCCGCGATTGCACTCCGGGTTTGAGCTATATCGGCGCGTAGTGAGGCAATGTCAGCCCTAGCGCGGTGCTGCGACAGAAAGATGGCGTCAATCGTCACCCGCGCCATGTCTGTATCGCCTGGAGACACCGCCACCTCCCTTATGCCTAAGGAAGTATTTACTCCTTCAGCGGAGGACATCAAAGGGATTCAAACGTCGGTTTGGTACAAAGCTAACCCGGAAGGATGCGATCGCCAGGCAGACGAGCATTTGCTTCATCCCGGCCCGGGTTAGGGAGGAGTGTGCGGATAATACGCCCCATTCACCAAGTGCCATCAATCTCATTGTGGGTGCCGCTGATGGGCATAGCGTGAACCGGCGCCCCGCCCGCGACGCCGCGTCATCGAGCGGCATTTCTGTGCCATCCGACTAAGGGAAACGGCTAAGTTATTGAAAGGATGGTGGGCGTGACAAGGATTGAACTTGTGACCCCTGCAATGTCAATGCAGTGCTCTCCCGCTGAGCTACACGCCCATCCGACGACGCGCATACACCATTTTTGATCCGGCGCGTCAATAGCAGGAAAAAGGAAAGACGGCGTCGTCTCGCCGCACCGGCAAACAAGTGCCGATGCTCTTGCTGGAAGCGCTCAGGCCGCCTGCAGCATCTTCTCGACCTCGTTGACGAGATCGCGCAGGTGGAAGGGCTTCGACAGCACCTTGGCGTCTTTCGGCGCCTTGGAATCCGGATTGAGCGCGACGGCGGCGAAACCGGTGATGAACATGACCTTAAGGTCCGGGTCGATCTCGGTGGCGCGGCGCGCCAGTTCGATGCCGTCCATCTCCGGCATGACGATGTCGGTCAGAAGCAGCGAGAACGGCTCCTCGCGCAGCCGCTCATAGGCGCTGGCACCGTTGTCGAAATCGCTCACCTGATAACCGGCGCGTTCCAGCGCCTTGACGAGGAAACGACGCATATCGTCGTCGTCTTCCGCCAGAAGAATGCGTGCCATGATATCCCGTCCGAATCACCCGCCCGAGACTGCCGTGGGGCAGGCCCGTTAACCATCCTGTATATGAGGAGGCGAGGGTAAACATCAAGTGAACGAGGACGGCGATGACCCATATTTGCCTGGCGGCACGACCGCTGAAATGCTGGACATACGGCCGGCAAGGTGGCAGCTTCATGCCATGATGCACTGGTGTTTTCGGGTTCGTTCAAATTGAAGACGGCAGCCGAGGATTTTTCGGTCTTTCCACCCTTCGAAATCCGGGCGGGCGCCGAGCAGCGCGTCCCCTTCCTCTTCAACTCACCGCATAGCGGCCGCTACTATCCGGAACGTTTCCTTGCCATGGCAAGGCTCGACCGCAACGCCATCCGCCGCTCGGAGGATTGCTATGTCGAGGAACTGTTCGGCGGCGCCGTAGCGCTGGGCGCGCCGATGCTGGCGGCGAATTTTCCACGCGCCTATCTCGACGTCAATCGCGAGCCGTGGGAACTCGATCCGCGCATGTTCGCCGAGCCGGTGCCGTCATTCTGCAACATCCGGTCGGCGCGGGTGGCGGGCGGACTCGGCACCGTGCCGAAGCTGGTCGGCGAGGGGCTCGACATCTATTCGGGCCGCCTGCCGCTTGCTGAAGCCGTCGCCCGCATCGAGGCCGTCTACAAGCCCTATCACGAAACGCTGAAGCGGCTTTTGACCAGAACCCATGCCCGCTTCGGCTTTGCCGTGCTGATCGATTGCCATTCGATGCCGGCGAGCATCCGTGTCGGCGAGAGCGGCGTGCGGCCCGACTTCATCATCGGCGACCGTTTCGGCATTTCGGCGACCTCGGCCCTCACTGAAACCGCGATCGGCCTGCTGACCGCAATGGGCTATACCGTCGCCCACAACAAGCCCTATGCCGGCGGCTTCATCACGGAACATTACGGCCGCCCGGCGCGCCATCTGCATGCGCTGCAGATCGAGATCAATCGCGGGCTCTACATGAATGAGCGGACCTTCGAGAAGGCCGCCGGCTTCGACGCGCTGGCCGACGATCTGACGCGATTTTCGGCCGACCTGATGGCAATGCCCGACCATCACTTCATCGACCTGCCACTGGCGGCTGAATGAAACTTGCAGCCGGATTCGCGGCTTAAAAAAAGACCGCATCGTTTTCACGATACGGTCGAAGTCTAGGGAGGAAACGCCCAAGGAGGGCATGGACAGGAAAACCTATCCAAGGCTGAAGGTATTGTGCGGTGCACAAATGTCAAGCGACCTTCAGGCTTTTTTAATTCAGAGTGATGTGGAAATTGTGTTTCGATGATATCCATGTGACATTTTGGCAACGATGAACGCAGGGATAATCGATAAACACCCTTGTTTTGGCGGGAAAGTCGCGGCAGAGCCGGGCTAGGGTATGCCGCAAGGCGGGAGAATCAGTTGGACATCAGCATCGATTTCATGCGCCGTATCGCGCAAGCGGCAGCGGCCGAGACTTTGCCGAGGTTCCGCAGCCAGGGGGCGGTCGCCAACAAGGAAAAGGGCAGTTTCGATCCGGTCACGGAAGCCGACCGCGAGGCCGAGCGCGCCATCCGGGCGCTGATCTCGGCGCAGTATCCCGACCATGGCATTCTTGGCGAGGAGCACGGCAGCGAGAACACCGCCAGCCGGCACGTCTGGGTGATCGATCCGATCGACGGCACGCGCGCCTTCATCTCCGGCCTGCCGGTGTGGGGGACGCTGGTCGGGCTGACGGTCGAGGGTGACGCTGTCGCCGGCATGATGTCGCAGCCCTTCACCGGAGAACTGTTCTACGCCAATGCCTCCGGCTCGCACTATGAGGGACCGGGCGGGCCGCGCAAGCTTTCGACCCGCAAGACGACCAGCCTCGCGGACGCGACGCTGTTCACCACCACACCGGCGCTGTTCACGGGCGAGGCGCGCACGCGCTATGACGCGTTCGAGAAACAGGTACAACTCGCCCGTTACGGCACCGATTGCTATGCCTTCGCCATGATCGCCTCGGGAAGCGTCGACATCGTTGCCGATCCCGGATTGAAGCCCTACGACATCGTGGCGCTGATCCCGATCATCGAGAAGGCGGGCGGCGTCGTCACCACTTTCGACGGCGGCCCGGCGGAAAAGGGCGGCGATGTGCTGGCGGCAGCGACGCCGGAGCTTCATGCCGCCGCGATGGCCGCCTTGCGCGGCTGATTGGCTTCCTTGTTGGGGCCACTGGATGATCCGGGGCGTATCGCTCAGTCCTCGCGGAGGCTGACCGGGGTGCCGCTCAGGCCGTTGGGTCGTCCGAACCGGGAATGAAGGCGTCGAAGGCGGCGAGGAATTGTTCGCGGTACAGGTCGACTTCCTGCAGGATTTCGTGCTTGGCGCCGTCGATCATGAGCAGCGAACCGAGCCTCAGACTTCTGGCGTATGCCTCCACCGCCTTGGTCGAGACAACCTGGTCGGCGCCGGCGGCGATGATCAGCAGGGGCACTTGAATGCGGGCCATGAAGTCGGGGTCGCTGATGACTTCCGATGCCTTCGCGGCTGCCTGCAGCCAGCGGATCGTCGGGCCGCCAAGCGCCAGTTGCGGGAATGCCTCGTAGATCCCTGTATTGCGGCGATAGCGCTCTGGATCGGACGTCACCTTGTTGGTTTCGAAGGGCGCCGTTACCTTGGGCCGCGGACCCCAGGCGGCATAGAGCCGGCCAAGACCCAGCAAACAAAAGAGCGAACAGACGCGGCGGACGGTCGATATCGAGACCGGCAGATCCGGCAGTGTCAGGAACGGCGCGATCAGCACCATGCGGCGCACGCGGTTCACCATGGACGGCGCCGCAAGCAGCGTGATCACGGCGCCCGCGGAATGGGCGAGGATATAATACGGCCCGCGGCAATCGGGCAGCACGATCTCCTCGAAGAACTGCTCCAGATCGGCCGTATAGTTGCGGAAGGATCTGACATAGCCGCGCTGGCGATCACGGATCAGCCGGTCGGAACCGCCTTGGCCGCGCCAATCGAAGGTGGCGACGCCAAAGCCTCGCGCGGCAAGGTCGCGGATGGTCTCGAAATATTTCTCGATGCATTCGTTGCGGCCGGACAGCAGCACTACGGTGCCCCGCATCGGACGCGCCACCGCCGCGAACAGGCCGTAGCGTATCTTCTTGCGATCGCGCGTGGTGAAGAAGCCACCCGTGGCGTTCTCCGGCCGCGGATTGCCCTGCGTTTCGTAAAAAAGAGGGGTGTCGTGGAAAGTGTCCGTCATGCGGCGCTTTTTGCCCGGCGTCTTCGCGCCAGCCCGTCGCGGCTGGCCTCCTCAAGGTGATAGACGCCAATACGTCAAAAGCAAAGCAAATCCAGGGTATGCAGGACCGCAAAGGGGAAGGCCGGAAGCAAGCTTGCAGCATGCTTCCGGCCCCTGTCGATCCGGGAGGAAGGGACGTTAACACCCGGTTCGGCCTCGTTGCTGCACCTCTGTCAATTCGGCGCCGCCAATTCTGATCTTGAGGCTACTTTAGCGGCGACTCTCTGAACGCGCGCCGAAGCGACGGTTCATCTGCCGTTCATCAGGCGCAAATGGGCCGCTTTTTCCATCGGGTAAAAATCTTGAAATGCCTTGGGACGCTTCCCAAATGACTGGAGCGGTCGCCAAGATTGGGGCCGCTGGTCCATCCGGGACGCCAAACCAAGGGTTCCGTACCGGCCATACGCAAACCATGTTGCTCAACAGGAGAACACATCATGCGTCACGTTGACTTTTCCCCGCTTTACCGTTCGACCGTCGGCTTCGACCGTCTTTTCACCATGCTCGATTCGCTTGCGCAGCCTGATGGCGCGCAGACTTATCCGCCCTACAACATCGAGCGCACCGGCGAGGATTCCTACCGGATTTCGATGGCTGTTGCCGGATTCTCGGATGAGGAAATCTCGATCGAGGCTCATCGCAACGTGCTGACCGTGAAAGGCGAGCGCAAGGATGAGGGTACCGGCGAAGAATCCGAACTGCTTTATCGCGGCATTGCCTCCAGGGCCTTCGAGCGCCGCTTCCAGCTTGCCGACCATGTCGACGTCGTCGGCGCCACGCTGAAGAACGGCCTGCTCTTCGTGGACCTGAAGCGCAATATTCCGGAGGAGTTGAAGCCGCGCAAGATCGCGATCACTTCGGCTCCGGCCAATGCCAAGCAGATTGAGGCCAAGACTGCAGCTTAATATCTATGCTACCGCAATTCCGGACGGAAAACCGCTTTACACTTTTCCTGGAATTGCTCCGAAGTCTCCTCCCGAAACGGAAGCGGCGCCGAGAGGCGCCGCTTTTTTATTGTCGGGGAGACTGATTCTATCCGGCGATCAGCCGGCCAAAGCGGTCGACTTCCTCTGAGGTCGTGGCGAAGCTGGTGACGAAGCGATAGAGCAGTTCGTCCTCGCCGATATGGCCGTCGAAGCCATGCGGCTTGTGCCAGTCGTAGAAGACCGCGCCCGCCGCCTGCAGCTTGTCGGCCTCGGCCCTATTGATCACCGCGAACACCTCGTTGGCCTGCGGCAGCCAGGCCAGCTTCGCCGTTTGCGAATCCTCGATCGCCGCGGCCAGGCGCGCGGCCATGGCGTTGGCATGGCGCGCTGTATCGAGCCATAAGCCGTCCTTGAAATAGGCTTCGAACTGCGCCGCGACGAAGCGCGACTTCGAAAATAGCTGGGCGGCACGCTTGCGCAGGAAGGACAATTCCTTGGCGCGATCGAGGTCGAACAGCACGATCGCCTCGGCACACCAGCAACCGTTCTTGGTGCCGCCGAAGGACAGGATGTCGACGCCGCGTTTCCAGGTCATCTCGGCCGGTGTCGTATCGAGAGCGACCAGCGCATTGGCAAAGCGGGCGCCGTCCATATGCAGCGGCACGGAATGCTGCCTGGCGATGGATGAGATCGCGGCGATATCGTTCAGGCCATAGACGGTGCCGACCTCCGTCGACTGGGTGATCGAAACAGCCATCGGCCGGCCCCAATGGACCACCTCGCCGGCGAAACGGCCGATCGCCCTTTCCAGATTGTGCGGGTCCATCCTGCCCAGGGCGCCATCGACTGCATGCAGCCGCGAACCGCCGGAAAAATATTCCGGCGCGCCGCATTCGTCCTCGATGACATGCGATTCGCGGTGGGCGAAGGAAATGCCGCCGGGCTTGTTGAAGGTGGTCAGCGACAGCGAATTGGCGGCGGTGCCGGTGGCCACGAAGAACACGGCGACCTCGCGTTCGAAAATCTCGCTGAAGCGCTGGTAGACGGCCTGGTCGAGCGCGCCGTCACCATAGGCGGTGGCAAAGCCGTCGGCCGCGGCCGACAGGCCGGCAACGATATTGGGATGGGCGCCTGCCCAATTGTCGGAAGCGAAGAACATGCATCTGCCTGTGTTGGGGAAATCAACGTCGAGTTGACCGGTTTCGGGAGCCGACCGCAAGAGGCCAGAGGCTGGAAAACCGTTAAAGCCAGCCAGGCC
Organism: Mesorhizobium sp. B2-4-15; assembly: GCF_006658505.1. GTDB lineage: Bacteria > Pseudomonadota > Alphaproteobacteria > Rhizobiales > Rhizobiaceae > Mesorhizobium. The sequence goes on along the minus strand of NZ_VFUZ01000003.1, from coordinate 164,676 downwards.
GACTGGCAGGGATTGAAGACTGAAGCTTACGTTTCCTGCAGGCTTCACGTAATTTTATGTCGCGGAAGCTCCAAGTTTTTTGTGAATCGGTCTTGTGCGCACCAGGGAATTCTGCCATAAAAATTTAGGACAGTAGTGCTGTCTTATTTTGTCGCACAAAACTGGCCGGATTGGCGTAACATATTGGCCTCTCCGGCTGTTGCCGCGAGCGACAGGTGGACGGCCAGACGCTGGCCTGTACGAATGCGAACCATGCGGAATGCCGCATGGTTCGGCAAGGATTTCGCAAGACGTGCCGCAAGGATCAGGGTGAGCCAAGCGCTTGCCGAGGCAAACCGGCGCCTGCAGGGCTGAAATGGAGACCAGGACGATGACGGATATGACGCTCTCTGCGACGAACGGCCAGGCCGCGCAGACGAAAGCGGCTGCCGTCAAAAATGCGCCTCGAATCGACATTGGCCGAACCACCAATGGTCTTGCCGCTCAGGGCCTCTACGATCCGCGCAATGAGCATGACGCCTGTGGCGTCGGCTTCATCGTCAACATGAAGGGCGTGAAGTCGCACCAGATCGTCGAGGACGGTCTTGCCGTGCTCGAGAACCTGACGCATCGCGGCGCCGTCGGCGCCGATCCTCTCGTTGGCGACGGCGCCGGCGTGCTGGTGCAACTGCCTGACCAGTTCTTCCGCGAGGAGATGGCGGCCCAAGGCATCGAACTGCCGCCGGCCGGCCAGTACGGCGTCGGACACTGGTTCATGCCGCAGGACGCAGCCCTTCGCGCCCATATCGAGGACATCATCGCCGAATCGGCGCAATCCGAAGGGCTGCCGCTCATCGGCTTCCGCGATGTGCCCGTCGACAACTCATCGCTGTCGAAGGCGCCTGACATCGCGGCGTCCGAGCCATTCCATCGGCAGGTCTTCATCGGCCGCACATCGGACATTCCCGACGATGAGGAATACGAGGCCCGGCTTTACCTGCTGCGCAAGGTCATTTCGGGCCGCATCTACGCCGAGAACGACAACAAGGATATCGGCGCCTATTGCGTGTCGCTGTCGGCACGCACCATCGTCTACAAGGGCATGTTCCTGGCCTATCAGGTCGGCGCCTACTACAGGGACCTGACCGATCCGCGCTTCGAAACGGCGCTGATCCTCGTCCACCAGCGTTTTTCGACCAACACCTTCCCGTCGTGGAAGCTGGCGCATCCCTACCGCATGGTCGCGCACAATGGCGAGATCAACACGGTGCGCGGCAACAACAACTGGATGGCGGCCAGACAGGCATCGGTCGATTCCGAACTGTTCGGCAACAACATCTCGAAGCTCTGGCCGATCTCCTATGAAGGCCAGTCGGACACCGCTTGTTTCGACAATGCGCTCGAGTTCCTGTTCCAGGGCGGCTACAGCCTCAGCCACGCCATGATGATGCTGATCCCGGAGGCCTGGGCCGGCAACAAGCTCATGGACGCCGACCGCAAGGCTTTCTACGAATACCATGCCGCGTTGATGGAGCCGTGGGACGGGCCGGCGGCGGTGGCCTTCACCGATGGCCGCCAGATCGGCGCCACGCTCGACCGCAACGGATTGCGCCCCGCACGCTACATCGTCACCGACGATGACCGCGTCATCATGGCCTCGGAAGCCGGCGTGCTGCCGGTGCCGGAGGAGAAGATCGTCCAGAAGTGGCGGCTGCAGCCCGGCCGCATGCTTTTGATCGACCTTGCCAAGGGCCGCATCGTCCCCGACGAGGAGATCAAGTCCGAGATCGCGACCAAGCACCCCTACAAGACCTGGCTCGCGAACACGCAGCTCATCCTGGAAGAGCTGAAGCCGGTCGAGCCGCGCGCGCTGCGCAAGGATGTCAGCCTGCTCGATCGCCAGCAGGCGTTCGGCTACACCCAGGAAGACACCAAGCTGCTGATGTCGCCGATGGCCACCACCGGCCAGGAAGCGGTGGGATCGATGGGCACCGACACGCCGATCTCGGCGATGTCGGACAAGTCGAAGCTGCTCTACACCTATTTCAAGCAGAACTTCGCCCAGGTGACCAATCCGCCGATCGACCCGATCCGCGAGGAACTGGTGATGAGCTTGGTGTCCTTCATCGGGCCGCGGCCTAACATCTTCGATCTGGTCGGCAATTCGCGCCGCAAGCGGCTCGAAGTGCGCCAGCCTATCCTGACCAACGGCGATCTGGAGAAGATCCGTTCCATCGGCCATACCGAGGACCGTTTCGACACCAAGACGATCGACATCACCTACGGGTCGAGCGAGGGCGCGGCCGGCATGCAGGGCGCCATCGACCGCCTGTGTGAACGGGCGGAAGCGGCTGTCGCCGGCGGCTACAACATCATCATCCTGTCCGACCGCCAGGTCGGGCCGGACCGCATCGCCATTCCGGCATTGCTGGCGACGGCCGCGGTGCACCACCACCTGATCCGCAAGGGGCTGCGCACCGCGGTCGGTCTCGTCGTGGAATCCGGCGAGCCGCGCGAAGTGCATCATTTCTGCTGTCTCGCCGGCTATGGCGCCGAGGCGATCAATCCCTATCTCGCCTTCGACACGCTGCTCGACATGCACAAGCGCGGCGAGCTGCCGGAAGAAGTCGACGAATACGAGGTCGTGTCGCGCTACATCAAGTCGATCGGCAAGGGCATCCTCAAGGTAATGTCCAAGATGGGCATTTCCACCTACCAGTCCTATTGCGGCGCGCAGATATTTGACGCCATCGGGTTGAAGTCGGATTTCGTGCGGCAGTATTTCACCGGCACGGCGACCCTGATCGAAGGCGTCGGGCTGGATGAGATTTCGGCCGAGACGCTCAGCCGTCACACCGATGGTTTCGGCAACGATCCGGTGCTGCGCAACAGCCTGGAGGTCGGCGGCGAATACATGTTCCGCATGCGCGGCGAAGCGCATATGTGGTCGCCCGACGCGGTCGCCACCCTGCAGCATGCCGTGCGCCAGGGTTCATGGGAGACGTTCAAGGACTATTCGGCGCAGATCGACAGCGAGACGGCGCGCGCGCAGACCATCCGTGGCCTGTTCAAGATCAAGCTGGCTGACGAGACCGGCCGCAAGAAGGCCGCGCTGGACGACGTCATGCCGGCGGCCGAGATCGTCAAGCGCTTCTCCACCGGAGCGATGTCATTCGGCTCGATCTCCAGGGAGGCGCACACCACGCTGGCGCGTGCCATGAACCAGATCGGCGGCAAGTCGAACACCGGCGAGGGCGGCGAAGAGGCGGATCGCTACCTGCCGCTGCCCGGCGGCGGCAAGAACCCGGAGCGCTCGGCGATCAAGCAGGTCGCTTCCGGCCGGTTCGGCGTGACCGCGGAGTATCTGGTCAACTCGGATGTGATGCAGATCAAGGTCGCACAGGGCGCCAAGCCCGGCGAGGGCGGGCAATTGCCCGGCCACAAGGTCGACGCGACCATCGCCAAGGTCCGGCATTCGACGCCGGGCGTCGGCCTGATCTCGCCGCCGCCGCACCACGACATCTATTCGATCGAGGATCTGGCGCAGCTGATCTACGATCTGAAGAATGTCAATCCGGCGGCCGACGTGTCGGTCAAGCTGGTGTCGGAAGTCGGCGTCGGCACGGTCGCGGCGGGTGTCGCCAAGGCGCGTGCCGATCACATCACCATCTCGGGCTATGATGGCGGCACGGGTGCATCGCCGCTGACCTCGCTCAAGCATGCCGGCAGCCCGTGGGAAATGGGCCTTGCCGAAACGCACCAGACGCTGGTGCTGAACGGTCTGCGCTCACGCGTGGCGCTGCAGGTCGATGGCGGCCTGCGCACTGGGCGCGACGTCATCATCGGCGCGCTGCTCGGCGCCGACGAGTTCGGCTTCTCGACCGCGCCGTTGATCGCGGCCGGCTGCATCATGATGCGCAAGTGCCACCTCAACACCTGTCCGGTCGGCGTGGCGACGCAGGACCCGGTGCTGCGCAAGCGCTTCAAGGGCACGCCCGAGCATGTCATCAACTTCTTCTTCTATGTGGCGGAAGAGGTGAGGGGGCTGCTCGCCGAAATGGGCTACACCCATCTCGACCAGATCATCGGCGACAGCGACCTTCTGGAAAAGCGCGACGTGATCCAGCATTGGAAGGCGCGCGGGCTCGACTTCTCGAAGATGTTCTACAAGCCCGATGCGCCGCATGAAGCGGTGCACTGGACCGAACGGCAGAAGCACCCGATCCACGACGTGCTCGACCGCAAGCTGATCGAACTCGCCAAGCCGGCGCTGGAGGCCAAGCAGCCGGTCAAAATCGAGGTGGACATCCGCAATGTCGACCGCTCGACCGGCGCCATGCTGTCGGGTGAAGTCGCCAAGCGTTTCAAGCACAAGGGTCTGCGTGAGGACACGATCCAGGTGAAGCTGACCGGCACGGCCGGCCAGTCATTCGGCGCCTTCCTGGCGCGCGGCGTGTCGTTCGATCTCGTCGGCGCCGGCAACGACTATGTCGGCAAGGGTCTGTCGGGCGGGCGCATCGTCATCCGCCCGCCGGAAGAGGCCAAGATCGTCGCGGCCGACTCCATCATCGTCGGCAACACGGTGCTCTACGGCGCGACCGAAGGCGAGGCCTATTTCGCCGGCGTCGCCGGCGAGCGTTTCGCGGTGCGCAATTCGGGTGTCGCGGCGGTTGTCGAAGGCGTCGGCGACCATGGCTGCGAATACATGACCGGCGGTGTCGTCGTCGTCATCGGCAAGACCGGCCGCAACTTCGCCGCCGGCATGTCGGGCGGCGTTGCCTATGTGCTTGACGAGGCCGGCGATTTCGCCGAGCGCTGCAACATGGCCATGGTCGAGCTGGAGCCGGTTCCGGAAGAAGACGACCTGATGGAGAAACTGCTGCATCATGGCGGCGACCTCGATCACAAGGGGCGCGTCGACGTTTCCGGCGACATGACCAGCCATGACGAGGAGCGGCTCTACCAGCTGATCTCGAACCACGTCCACTTTACGGGTTCGGTGCGCGGCCGCGAGATCCTCGACGACTGGGCGACGTTCCGGCCGAAATTCCGCAAGATCATGCCGGTCGAATACCGCCGCGCGCTGATCGAGATGGAACGCATGCGCATGGGCGTCGCGGCCGAATAGACTTTTGCAATTGCCGGGGAGCCCAGGCTTCCCGGCCACCTTCATCGACAGTTTGACCTCGGGCGCAAGGTTGCCATGGCTGCCTCAAGAGGTTAACGGGTGCGGCGAAAACCGCACCATCTGGACAGCAGGAACTGGACTATGGGCAAGGTAACAGGCTTTCTCGAAATCGACCGGCAGGTGCACAAGTACCAGCCTGCCTCCGATCGCATCCGGCATTTCCGTGAATTCACGCTGCCGATGTCGGACAAGGAGGTCGAGAAACAGGCCGCGCGCTGCATGGATTGCGGCATTCCGTACTGTCACGGACCGACCGGCTGCCCGATCCACAACCAGATCCCCGATTGGAACGACCTCGTCTATAACAGGGACTGGGACAATGCGATCCGCAACCTGCATTCGACGAACAATTTCCCGGAATTCACCGGCCGCATCTGCCCAGCGCCCTGCGAGGAAGCCTGCACGCTGAACCTCGAGGACATTCCGGTCGCCATCAAGACGGTGGAGCAGGCGATCGCCGACAAGGCCTACGAGACCGGCCATATCAGGCCCTATCCGCCGGAGAAGAAGACCGGCAAGCGGGTCGCAATCATCGGCTCCGGCCCCGCCGGCATGGCCGCCGCCCAGCAGTTGGGCCGCGCCGGCCACGACGTGCATGTCTATGAGCGCGAGAGCCGGCCGGGCGGACTGATGCGCTATGGCATTCCCGACTTCAAGATCGAGAAGCACTATATCGACCGGCGCATCGAACAGATGCAGGGCGAGGGCGTGACCTTCCATTGCGGCGTCAATGTCGGTGTCGACAAGCCGGTCGCCGAACTGCTGGCCGAGCATGATGCCGTGCTCTATTGCGGCGGGTCTGAGGCGCCGCGCGCGGCCAATATTCCGGGCGACGATCTCGGCGGCGTGCACGACGCCATGCCTTATCTGGTGCAGCAGAACCGCCGCGTCGGCGGCGAGCCGATCCAGTCGGTTGCGTGGCCGTCGCATCCGATCATCGCCAGCGGCCAGCATGTCGTCGTCGTCGGTGGCGGCGATACCGCCTCCGACTGCGTCGGCACCGCATTCCGCCAGGGCGCGGTGCGCGTCACCCAGCTCGACATCCGTCCGCAGCCGCCCGAGAAGGAAGACAAGCTCGCTGTCTGGCCGTACTGGGCGACCAAGATGCGCACCTCGTCCTCGCAGGCCGAGGGCGCCGAGCGCGAGTTCCAGGTGGCGACGCTCGAATTCATCGGCGAGGAAGGCCAACTCACGGGCGTCAAGTGCTGCGAGGTCGACGAGAAGCGCAAGCCGATTCCCGGCACCGAATTCGTCATCCGCGCCGATCTCGCCTTCATCGCCATCGGCTTTGCCGGCCCGGCGGTGGCCGGCGTGGCGAAGGAGCTGGAGGGTGAGATGAAGATCGTCACCGACAGCCGCCGCTCCAGGAACGTCGAAGCCAATGACCGCGACTACAAGACCAGCGTCGACCGGCTCTATGCGGCGGGCGACGTGCGCCGCGGCCAGTCGCTGGTCGTCTGGGCGATCCGCGAAGGCCGCCAGGCGGCGCGCTCGATCGACGAGGCGCTGATGGGGTCGAGCGTCCTGCCCCGCTAGAGCAGTTCACCGTTTCATAGAAACGGCAATCTGTTCTAGCTCCTTGTTTTGACGCAATTCCGGACGGAAAACCGTTTCACACTTTTCCTGGAATTGCTCTAAGGGGTGACCGACGTCGTGGTATCGGCCGCCGCGGCCGTGGCCGCAGGATTTGCCTTGGGCGGCCAGGAGAAATCATCGGCGCGCCCCGGCGAAGCCTCCGGCGCCTTGCCCTCGATCATCAGTCTTTCCCCGGGGAGAGCTGGATCGGCTTTCGGCGGAGGAGCCGCGCCGAGCAGTTCGGTGCCGCCGTCGAACGCCGGGTCGCTGAGCAGCATCGGTGCCGTGCGGTCTATCACGATCGGTGCGGCCGCTGGGCCCGGTGCCTCGATGGGCGCGCCCGCCGACACTGCTGCCGGGGTCACGCCGCCGGGCGCGGCCAGGCCCAGGATCTTCATCAGCGGCTTTTCGGTGTAGAAGGCGAGCTTGCGCTTGCCGGCCTTCGACACGTTGATGCCGTCATCGGCACGCAGCCGCACGGGCTGGCCGTTCATGTCGGGACCGCTGGTGACGAAGGCGCCGTTCTCATCGACGAACCCATCCCAGACGTCGACGAACTCGCCGCCATTGCTTTCAGCAGCCTTGTGATAGATGTCATTGAAGGCCAGCATGTCGGAGGTCATCTTCGGCAGCCGGAAGGCCGGCATGCCGACCCACAGGAAAGGCACCTTGGCGGCGGCGATGACCTTGCCGAGTGAATCTGTGCGGCGCTCATATTCCTTGGTCCAGTTCTCCGACCTGGGCTGCTCGCGAACGTCCCCGACCTTCATCTGCTGGCGGTCGTTGGAGCCCAGCATGACAACCACCACGGCCGGTTTCTCGGTCTCGATCAGGGATTTGATCCGTTCGGGCCAGTTGTAGAAATCATCGCGCACGAAGCCGGAGGAGCCATTGCTTCGCGCCACGATGTTGACGCCGGGATTGTCAGCGAAAGCGGTGTCCAGACCCTCGGCGAGGCCTGCAGCCATGAAGTCGCCAACCACCAGGACGGTGCGGGCGTCCGGCGTTTTTTCGACCATCGGGGTTTCAGGTTCCGTGGGCGGGCGGGGCGCTCGGGGTTTCCTGGCCTTGGGTTTCGGTCTTGCCTTTTGGACGTCGAGCGGCGGCTCGACCCGCTCGCTGCGGCGTGGAAACAGAAGGTCGCGCAACGACCAGCCGCGATCCTGCTGCTCCTGCGCCAGGGCCGGCGCATGGAAGGCGCCGGCGGCGCCGATCGCCAGCAGGACGATCGCCAGAATCAGGATCGGCGTGCGACGAACAAGGATCGCGATACGCGCGGCCGAAACCAATCACTCCTCCATCCCCTTGCCCCTGATCCCGCAAACCGGAGCCGGTTTCAGGGCCGGGCGCAAGTTCAAAGTTCCCCGGCAGCCGATGCGTGCGCCAGAAACGCGCGGCGCCGCGGCCGGTTCTATTTTTGCCTGAGCCATTTAAGCACTTCCATGCTCGGATAGCCGTCCTGGGTCAAGCCGACCTTTGCCTGATAGGCCATGATGGCGCTCTTGGAGCCGTCCCCGATCTTGCCGTCGAATTTGCCGTCATAGAGCCCGTGCTGCGAAAGCCGCTTCTGCAACTCCTGCCTTTCCTCGAAGCTGAGCTTGGTGAAGGGCCGGTTCCAGTCCTGGACCAGGCCGCTGCCACCGGCGATCTCGTCGGCGAGAAGGCCGACGGCGAGGGCATATTTGTCGGCGTTGTTGTAGGCCTTGATGACCGAAAAATTCCTGATCATCAAGAAGGCCGGTCCGCCACGGCCGTCCGGCACCTTCAGTGTCGCCTTGTCCGTGAGGTTCCTGAACGGCTTGCCGCTGGCCCTGACGACGCCGAGCGTCTCCCACTGCGCCAGCGTCTTCGCTCCGCCGGGCAATTTGCCGGCCGGCAGCGTGACTTCGTAGCCCCAGGTCTTGCCGGCTTGCCAGCCGTTCTTCTTCAACAGATTGGCCGCGGTCGCCAGCGCGTCGGGGATGGAATTCCAGATATCGCGCTTGCCGTTGCCGTCCATGTCGACGGCGTAGTGCTGGTAACTGGTTGGGATGAACTGGGTCTGGCCCATGGCGCCGGCCCACGAGCCCATCAGGTGGCTTTCGTCGATGTCGCCGGTCTGCAGAATCTTCAGGGCCGCGACCAACTGGGTGCGGGCATATTTCGACCGTTTCGGATCGCCATAGCCCAAAGTCGCCAGTGAGCGGATGACATTGCGCATGATGTCGTCGCGCTTGAGGATCTCGCCATAGTTGGATTCCATCGACCATATCGCCAGGAGGACATAGCGGTCGACACCAAACCTCGCCTCGATCCTGTCCAGCCACGGCTTCCACTTTTTCGCCATCGCCTGGCCATTGGCCACCGACTGGTCATGCACGCGGTTGTCGAAATAGTCCCAGGCGGGCGCGGTGAATTCCGGCTGCGTGCGGGCCTTTTCCAGCACCACCGGGTCCGGCTCGTTGATGCCCCGGAAAGCCTGGTCATAGACAGACGCGGAAACGCCGCCCGCAACGGCGGTGGCACGGAAGCTGGCGACCCACTGCCGAAAACCGGCGTCGGCGAGGGCCGGCCCGGCGGGCATCAGCAGCGCAAGCGAGAGGCTGGCCGCCGTCATGACGCTGGTGAAACGTTTTGCGGCATTGCGAACGGACATGTTTTCCTCCTTCTCTATCTCAGGAAAGACCATTCATCGCCGAACCGGGTTAGGAATTGGTTTACCATAGGCGTCGTCTGGAACGAAAAGACACCTTGATGCTTTACCGGTGGAAGCTCCCCTCGGTTGTGCGAGTAATCCTCAATTCCGGCGTGAAAATGTCGACTGACGGGATTGCGGAGCCGGCCATCACATGGATAATTGAAAGCATGAAGAGAGTTCGCAAGGCAGTTTTCCCAGTCGCCGGCCTCGGTACGCGGTTTCTCCCAGCCACCAAGGCTGTTCCCAAGGAGATGCTGACCGTCGTCGACAGGCCGGTCATCCAGTATGTTGTCGATGAGGCCCGCGAAGCCGGCATCGAGCATTTCATCTTCGTGACCGGCCGCAACAAGGCGGTCATCGAGGATCATTTCGATATTCAGTTCGAGCTCTATGACACGCTGGCCCAGCGTGGCAAGGACGAGCAGCTTGCCCGCCTGCAGCGGCTGCAGCCGGCGCCTGGGCAGACCAGCTTCACCCGCCAGCAGGTGCCGCTCGGCCTTGGCCACGCGGTCTGGTGCGCGCGCGAACTGGTCGGCGACGAGCCGTTCGCGCTGTTGTTGCCCGACATGATCATGCAGTCGGAAAAGAGCTGCATGAAGTCGATGGTCGAACTCTACGAGGAAACCGGCAACAACATCATCGCCGTGCAGGAATGTGACCCGGCGGAGACCCACAAATACGGCATTGTCGGCCGCGGCGAGGATAGGCATCACGGCTTCCGCATCACCGAGATGGTGGAGAAGCCGAAGACCGGCACCGCGCCGTCCAACCTTTACATCAACGGCCGCTACATCCTGCAGCCGGAGATTTTCAAGATTCTCGAAGGCCAGGAAAAGGGAGCGGGGAACGAAATCCAGCTCACCGACGCGATGCTGAAGCTGGAGAAGCAGCAGTCCTTCTATGGCTATCACTATCAGGGCCGCACTTTCGACTGCGGCTCGCCGGAAGGTTTTGTGGAGGCCAATGTTGCTTTCGCGCTGTGGCGCAGCGACATGAACCATAGCATGGCCGGCGTCATCCGCACACTTCTCGACGAGATGAAGCCCTCGGAGCGGCGCGGCGCTGCTTTTTAGGTCGCGGGGCGAGTTTGGCCGACCGCAGGCCCCGCGCCTTCGTCATCCTCGGGTCTGCGCCGCGTCGCTTCGCTCCTTGCTACGCCCCAGGATGATGAACCTCAAAACGTCCTCAGCGTTGCACTTTCAGGCCGAGATAGATGCTGTTGGCGGTGTAGTCGCGGCCGGGCAGGTTGCTGGTCAGCTTTTCGGTTCTCACCCGGCTGGTGAGGCCGGCATAGCGGTTCAGCCACCAGGTCAGGCCGGCCTCGGCGCTCAGGATCCTGTCATGGCCATCGATGCCGATATAGTCTCGCCAATCGAGGCCGAGTGCCGCATTGCCGGTAAGGTTGGCCCGGATATGCCGCTCGGCCGTCAAGCGGCCGGAGTAGAGGATATCGCCGCTTTCACCTGGTGTGGTCGTGGTCTCGACAGTGGTCTTGCCGGTCAGGCCAATCGTGGTTCCGCGCTCCGGCGACCATTTGAGATCGGCGTTGACGGTCGCGCCTGAAATAGGCTCCAGGCTCTTGTCGTCGAGCGCTTCCCGCAGCCAGCCGGCCGAGAATTCACCCGACAGCTTCTCACCCATGTCGAGTTGCAGGCCGGCGCGGGCGCCGAAGCGCGTCGAGGAGCGCTCGAAACCTTCATTGTCGATGCGCTGATCATAGGTCCGGCGGCCGAGCTCGACTTCCGTGAACGGGGTGAGGGCCGGGGAGATTTCGTAGCCGGTGCGCAGGGTCGCCGTGTAGAGCGTCGAGTCCTGATCCTTCTGCGACAGCGAGGTGCCGTCCGAAAGTTTCGCGTCGCCATAGAAGTCGTGCGAGACCGCGCCGGTCAACGTGTACTGCATCTTGCCGACGGCTTTCTCGATGCCGAGGCTGCCGTCGATCGTCTGCCGCAGCGGCTGGGTGCTGACGCCGGCAATGGCGTTGGGTGATGAGGCCGTTTCCGGCACGGCTTCGTAGCCGAGCTTGGCGATGGCGCGCAGCTCATTGTCAAGGTCCATATTGAACTGGCCTTCGATGCGGCCTTGCCCATTGTGAACCGGGTAACCCGACACGGTCTCGCGGAACAGGCCGTAGCCGTCGATGGTGGCGGAGTTTTCGCGCCAGTCGGAGACCGCTGAAAAGCGCAGCGCCGTCTCCGACAGCAGCGCCGATGTGCCGGCACTGCTCGAATCGCCGTTGGTCGTGGCGGTCAGGCCCTGTTCGATCGTCGGCCGGATGATGAAGGACCCCCATCTGACACCGGTAGCGGCGAACGGATCGTCCTCGGCCTTCCTGTTCAGGCCTTCGATGGCGGCGGTGCGCTCGGCGCCGGGGTCGAGCTTCTGGCGCTCGGCGCTGTCGATGGTGAGGGCGCGGCGGTTGGCCGTTTCCTGGTCCGTCGCGGCCGTGTCGCTGCCATCGGTCACGGCCCCGGTGGTGTCAGTGGTCGCGGCGGTCGTCTTCTTTTTCTTCGACCTGTCGGCCGCCTTGGCGCCGGCCTTGGTCTTGTCCTGATCCGCCGCGGTCTGCCCGGCGGTCGATGGGCGGCGGCGGGGCTTGGGAGGCGTCGGATTGTCGGTGGACGTGTCGTCGTTCGCCTGCGGCGGATCGAAAATGCTGCCTGTGGCGGCATCGGTGTCCGTGCCGTCAGGGACGGCGCCGGCGCTGGCCGGCAAATAGGCGCGCGGCTGCGTGTCGTCCTGCGCGGCATTGGCCGGTTGTTGCTGGCCCTGGGCAGCGAGGACCAACCGCCTTGCCTTGCGTTGCCGATCGGACAGGATCGCCGATTCGGAAACCTCGCCGCGCAGCTCCGTTTCCTGGGCATGGAGCGGAGCCGGGCGCAGCAAGGCGAGCATGCTGGTCGCCAGCAACAAGGCACATGCCGCCTTGCCGTGTCGTCCTCTTGATTTTTCTGGCTGGACCCCGGACATCGCCACCACTGCTTGCGCGGCGCCCGCGCGCCATACTTACCGAACCGTAAATGGGGATGGTTAACGGAGGGTTGAGGCAGCGGTTGCTCGGTCGGCTAAAGCGCCGCTGTTCGCAGGCTCGCGCGCTGCGCGCGAGGCCTCCGCGGTCTGGGTATCAGCGCCATTTCTGTTGGACAGGCGGACGGCAAAGCGCTAATCGCATCATCCATGCATGCGAGATCCCTCGATAAGAAGCCCCTGGACAGGCAAGCGTCGATCGATTCGGCGCTGAGAACGGTGGCAACCGAGCAGGCGGGAATCGCCGCCCTGGCCGAAGCGCTCGAGAACGGACTGGCCGCGCCTTTCGCGCAGGCCGTCGACATGATCTCGAAGATCGATGGCCGACTGATCGTCACCGGTATCGGCAAAAGCGGCCATATCGGCTCCAAGATCGCGGCGACGTTGGCTTCGACCGGCACGCCGGCCTTCTTCGTCCATCCCGTCGAGGCCAACCATGGCGATCTCGGCATGATCGCCAAGGACGACGCGATCATCGCCATATCATGGTCGGGCGAGAGCAAGGAGATGATGGGCATCGTCACTTATTCCAGGCGATTCTCCATCCCGCTCATCGCCATCACCTCCGGCGAGACATCGGCGCTGGCGCGCGCGGCCGACATCGTGCTGCTTTTGCCGCGTACGCCTGAGGCCTGTCCGCACGGATTGGCGCCGACGACGTCGACGCTGCTGCAATTGGTCATGGGCGATGCGCTGGCGATCGCGCTGCTCGAGGCACGCGGCTTCACGCCGGATCATTTCCGCACCTTCCATCCCGGTGGCCAGCTCGGCGCCAACCTGACCGTGGTTTCCGAGATCATGCGGGTCGGCGATCAGATTCCGCTGGCTCCGCTCGGCACCAAGATGCCGGAAGCGGTGATGACGCTGTCGCAGAAGAAGGTCGGCTGCGTCCTGATCGTCGACGCCAACGGCGAATTGGCAGGGATCATCACCGACGGCGACGTCGCGCGCAATTTGCATCGTAATCTCGCCGACGTCGTCGTCGACGATGTGATGACGCGCACGCCCAAGACGGTCGACCCTCAGACGCTTGCCGGTACGGCAATCGCGCTCCTCAACGAACACAATGTCGGCGCGCTGGTGGTGACCAGGAACAACATGCCGCTGGGCGTGGTGCATTTCCACGACCTGCTGCGCATCGGCGCCGCCTGAGATGTACCTGATATTCAGGTGAGGCCGGTCCGCAAACGGCTCATACCTGCGCTTTCGGTGCTCCCGGAATTTAAATATGCCCCGCTCTGGCTCTCGATATCAGCCGGCGATTATATATTTGACAGACCCGACAAAGAGATACATCGCAGATGTCGATTGAGATGACACAGCATGAGAAGGCAAAGGCGACTAAGTGACCGTCATCGTTCTTGAAGTCGCTGCAATCATATTGCCGATATTGGGGCTGGTTATCTTTCTGTCTCGCAACCTTGAGACGCATCAACGCTTGTTCGTATTCATCGTAGCCCTCATTTTGAGTGCGCCGGTTGGCTTCGCGCTATACCTATGGTTCGTTCTGATGCTTTTTAACGGCCACTCACTATGAGATGGCAAAGAGGTCTTCCTTGCTTCGTCATCGGGGCTGTAAAATATAATCTCCTATCAGCCCTTGTTGCTCGTTTCGCGCCCGTCTTCGACTCCGACTCGGCCTAGCCTGAATCGCAACACACCTCCAAGCGCGGCGCGGTCGAAAAATTTAGACCTGCTCCACCGTCAATTCCAGATCGGTATCAGCGGCCGCGGTGACGCGCACCTGCGTGCCGGCCGGCAGGTCCGGGCCGGAGACGCGCCACAACGTATCGCCAAGCTTGATGCGGCCACGGCCGTCCTTGATCGGCTCGGCGAGCGTCGCCATCCTGCCGACCAGCTGCGCGCCGCGGCGATTGAGAAGCGGCTGGTCGGTCGGCTGGTCGCGTCCGCCCATCAGTTTCTTGCCGACGAAGGCTGAAACCAGCGACAGCACGAGGAAGACGAGCACCTGGACCTGCCAGCTCCAGATGGCGGCATCCCAGATCAGCAGCGACGCCGCGCCGACGATCAAAGCGGCGATGCCGATCCAGAGCATGAAGAAGCCCGGCGCGACAACCTCCACCACCAGCAGCACGAAGCCCAGAACCATCCAGTTCCACGGGCCGAGTTCCGAAACGATATGGTCGATCATGACAGTGGCCCGATCTTAGTTGTCGGAGGGCCTGACAACAGGCGGACGTGCTGCCTGCCGCTGCGCGCCGGCCGTGCCTTCGCCGCGGAAGACTTCCTTGGCGATCTCGCCAATGCCGCCGAGTGTGCCGATCAGCGACGAGGCTTCGAGCGGCATCAGCACCACCTTGCTGTTGGTGGCCGAACCGATCCTGGTCAGTGCTTCGGTGTATTTCTGGGCGACGAAGTAGTTCAACGCTTGCACGTCGCCCTTGGAAATGGCTTCCGACACCACCTGGGTGGCGCGAGCTTCGGCCTCGGCCGAGCGCTCGCGCGCCTCGGCGTCGCGGAAGGCGGCTTCCTTGCGGCCTTCGGCTTCGAGGATCTGCGACTGCTTGAGGCCCTCGGCGGCGAGGATCTGCGCCCGCTTGTTGCGCTCGGCGGTCATCTGGCGGCCCATCGATTCGATCAGGTTGGCCGGCGGATTGATGTCCTTGATCTCGACGCGAGTGATCTTGATACCCCACGGATGCGCCGCCTCGTCGACGACACGCAGCAGGCGCTCGTTGATGGCGTCGCGGTTGGACAGCAACTCGTCGAGGTCCATCGAACCCATGACGGTACGGATGTTGGTCATCGTCAGGTTGAGGATGGCGTTCTGCAGGCCCGAAACCTGGTAGGCGGCCTGCGCCGCATTGAGGATCTGGAAAAAGGCGATGCCGTCGACGCCGACGATGGCGTTGTCGCGGGTGATGATCTCCTGGCTCGGAACGTCAAGCACCTGCTCCATCATGTTCAACTTGGCGCCGATGCGGTCGACGAACGGTGTGATCAGGTTGAGGCCAGGTGTCAGTGTCTTGGTGTAACGGCCAAAACGTTCGACGGTATAGTTGTAGCCTTGCGGAATTGTCTTGATGCCCTTGAACAGCACAAGCACGACAAGCGCGACCAAAACAACGACCGCAATATCGAAACCACTGAAATCCATTTGGCTCTCCCTCAGAGGCAGGCTGCGAGAGCCATTCCCGCGCAGCCGGCTTCACCAAAGACTTAAGTGTGTTTCAGCAACGTTACAATCAGGTGATGAGGGATTGTTTGCGGGTTGCGCTCAACGGTTGAAGGCAAATAGTCCTGCATCCATGTCGTCCAGCCCGCCGATCGAGGCGGAGACGATCTCGGAAGCGATGCGCGAGAAGGTGATGCCGTTGCCGCCATAGCCCATCACCGCATGGATGCGCGGGTGCCTCGGAATGGCGCCGATATAGGGCAGGCCGGTGGTCGTGGTGCCGAAGGAACCGGTCCAGGCGAATTCAGGCCTGACGTCGAGATGCGGAAACAGCCGGCCAAGTTTTGCGGCGATGCGCGCGCTCTTGTCGGCGATCAGCTCGTCACGCCGCGTTTCGTCGACGAAATCCTCGTCCTCGCCACCGCAGATGACCCTGCCGTCGGCCGTCGTCCTGACATAGAGGTATGGGTCGGACGCTTCCCAGACGAAGGCTGCCCGGGGCCAAAGCTTTCGCGGTTGCGGGCAGGTCGCGATGGCCCAGGTCGAGATGATCCGGTGGGCCGCCGCCGGCACGATGTCGATCAGTTCATAGCCGGTGGCCAGCACCATTTGTCGTGCCGTGATGATCGGGCCGTCTTTCGTGGCCACGACCACCTCGTCGGCGCCGTCCTCGATCCTTGTCGCTTCGACGGGGGCGTGGAAGCGCGCCTTGCGTTCCAGTGCCTTGAGAAACAGCCCGGCCGTCAGTTTGCATGGATCGAGCGCGATGTTGCCGTGGCTGTGGATGGCGCCATCGCGATCGATGCCGAATGTCTGCGCCAACGGCGCTGATGTGAGGTAGGTCGCGTCGATGCCGGCCTCGCGCCGCGCCTCGGCCTCGCCCCGGAGTTGCGAAGGGCCGAGCATGGTGCCGGCCAGATAGAGCGATTGGCTGCGGCTTAGGGCGCAGTTGATGCCAAGTTCGGCGATGCGGGCGGCAAGATTGGAAACGGCGAGCCGCGAGCGCCGCCAGGCCTGCTCGGCGGAGGCCTTGCCAATCGTCTTCGATAGAATTGAAAGCGGCTGGTCGATTTCGAACTGCACCAGTGCGGTGGTTGCCGCGGTCGAACCTTTCAGCGGTCCGCGCCGGTCAATGCAGATGACGGAGTGGCCGTCCGCCGTCAGCGCTTCGGCCATCATGGCGCCGCTGATGCCCATGCCGATGATGAGCACATCCGCTTTGGTGTCGCGGGTCAGCGCCGAAGTCGGCACGCTGGGTGCCCGATAGGCGGACCAGACAGGCCGGCCAGTGCTGAGGTCGAGTTTGCGGGCCATCGAATTCTCCGGAAGCGCGGCTCAACGCTGCGGAGAGGCCGTTGTTCCGGTCTCAGACCCAGCCGGACAGTTCGCGCCGCGCCATCGCCTCGATCACCGCCATCCCTTCGGCGCTGTCGTTGAGGCAAGGGATATGGGCGAAGTTCTTGCCGCCGGCGTGGTGGAAGGTCTCGGCGGCTTCGCGGCCGATTTCATCCAACGTCTCGATGCAGTCGACGGAAAAGCCGGGATTGACGATGGCTATCGACTTGACGCCGTCCTTGCCCAGTTTCTCCACGGTCTTGTCGGTATAGGGCTGCAGCCACTCCTGGGCGCCGAAGCGGGACTGGAAGGTTGTGATCAGCTTCTTCTCGTCCCAGCCGAGCTTCTCGCGCAGCAGCCGTGTCGTTTCCAGGCAATGCGCCTGATAGGGGTCGCCCTTGTCGGAATAGGGTTTCGGGATGCCGTGATAGGAGGTGATGACGATTTCCGGTTCGAAATCGAGTGTTGCCAGATGCCGTTCGATCGAGGAGGCGAGCGCCTCGATGTAGACAGGCTCGGCATAATAGGGCGGCACGCTGCGGATGGCCGGTGCCGCCCGCATCTTCATCAAGGCGCGAAACAACTGGTCATTGGCGGTGGCCGTCGTCGTCGCCGAATATTGCGGATAGAGCGGAAAGGTCAGGATGCGGTCGCAGCCCTGCGCGAGCAGCCTTTGGGCGACGCTCGCAGTCGAGGGGTTGCCGTAGCGCATCGCCCAATCGACGACGACATTGGGCAGGTCGCGCAGTGCCTCGGCCAGCTTTTCGGACTGGGCGCGCGTGTAGGTGCGCAGCGGCGACTCGTTCTTCTCCTGGTTCCAGATCCGGGCATAATTGGCGCCCGATTTCTTCGGCCGCGTGGTGAGCACCAGGCCGTAGAGGATCGGATACCAGACCGCCCTGTTGAGCTCGATGACGCGCGGATCGGACAGGAATTCCCTGAGATAGCGCCACATCGGCTTGAAACCGGTGCCGTCGGGCGTGCCAAGATTGATCAGCATGACGCCGACCTTGCCGGCTCCGGCGGGCGCGTGCCCCGCCGTCAGGCCAACCGGCCTGGCGGCTTTGTGATCGACAGCGGTGGTTAGCGTCATAAGGGTTCTCCGGACACGGCGTGAAACTAGCGATGGCCCGCCGGTTTTCAATGCCGCGTCTGGCCGCACCTTACCGCGTTTCCAGCCGAAAACAGAACACCCGCCCGGTTCCCGCGGGTGTCCGTGGGAAAGGCGAAGTGACGCTACTTCGCCGGGATGGTCAGCGTGGCACCGGGCATAAGCCGGTGCGGCCTTTGACCCTGGTTGGCTTCATAGATGACTTTCCATTTGGTCGCGTCGCCATAGGCCTTCTTTGCCAAGTCCCAGTAGGTATCGCCGGCAACGATGACATGGCTGCTCTCGGCTGGCGCGGCCTCAGCCGGCTTTGCCGGTTCTGATGGTGTGGATATTGGCGCGGATTCGGCAGGAACTTTCGCGGCCGGGGCGGTCTCGGTTGGCTTTGCCGGTTCGGCAGGCGCCGGCGTCGTCGGGGCGGGTGCGGGCGGAGCAGGCGGGGGCGGCGCTCCCTCCGTCGATATGGCAGGTGGCGTGTTGGCGATTTCGCCTGAATTGGCGGGCGGTTCCGGCATTGCAGGCGCGGCCTCGGCGGGCTTGGCCGGTTCTGCCGGCTTGGCGGCATCCGCTGGTGCCGGGGCCGCGGGAGCCGCCTCGGCCGGCTTGGCAGGTTCGGTTGCCGGAGCAGCGGGAGCTGCCGCTGTCGTCGCGGCGATCTCGGTGATGCGGCCGTCGAGCTTGGGCGTGTAGGGCCGATGGGCTGCGAGATAGTCGGCAACGACCTGTTCGAGGCCGGGGCCATAGTCGTAGGCGTTCCTGGCCTTGTCGGCGAAGACCTTGTAGCCGTCGCCGCCCTGGCGCACGTAATTGTTGGTGGCGACCAGATAGTCCTTGTCGGGCTTGATCGGCGTCCAGGCGCCGTTTTCCATCACCTCCACCGACTTGACGCGGCCGGCATTGGGCGCGACCGACTTGTCGAAGGAATATTTGAGGCCCGCCACCTGCGGGAAGCGCCCGGCGCCGTCCTCGATCTGGCTGAGGCCGTTTTCCAGCCCCGCGACCAGATCCTTGCCGGAGATCTGGAAGGTCGCCAGCGTGTTCTGGAACGGCAGAACGGTCAGCACCTCGCCCATGGTGACGGTGCCCTTGTCGATCGAGGCGCGCAAGCCGCCGCCGTTGGAGATGGCGATCTCGACGCCTTGTCCCTTGACGCGATCGAGGATGGCGTCGGAGACGAGGTTGCCCATCGTGCATTCGCGGGCGCGGCAGCTCTCGCGGCTGCCGTCGACGACATCGGTGGTCTCGGCCACTTCCTTGTTCTTCAGGGCCTCGATCGGTGCGCCGAGTTCCTTGATGCGTGCGAGCACGGCGGGATCCGGCGGGATCGACTTATCGAGATAGACCGGATCGCCGCTGGCCGATTTGACGACGCCATTGTCGTCGAACACGACCTTGAACTCGCCGAGATATTTCGAATAGGACGCCGCCTGCACCACCGGCACCTTGTAGCCGCCGGGATTGTCGACCATCGTCGGATAAGGCCCCGCGGCCTTCGGGTCGGTGTTGGACAGAAGCGTGTGGCTGTGGCCGCCGACAACGACATCGATGCCGGGAATCTTGGCAATGATGTCACGCTCCCTGTTATAGCCGATATGGGTCACGGCGATGATCTTGTTGATGCCTTGCGCCTGCAGCTTCTCGACCTCCGCCGTGATCGACTTGACGTCGTCCTCTATTGCGATGTTGGGGCCGGGGGAGGCGAGTTCGGGCGTGTCGTTGGTAACGGCGCCAATGATGCCGATCTTCTGGCCGCCGACTTCCACGACGATCGATGGCTTGACGCGGTCGCCGAGCTTGGACTGAGCGTTGGCTTTCACATTGGCGCCAAGCACGGGGAATTTGATCATGTCGAGGAACGGCGCCAGCGCCGCTTCGCCGTCGTCGAACTCGTGGTTGCCGAGCGCCATGGCGTCGAACTTCATGTCGTTGAGAAACTCGCCTTCGACCTTGCCCTTGTAGGTCGTATAAAACAGCGAGCCTTGGAAATTGTCGCCGGCGCTGAGCAACAGCACGTTCTGGCCCTGGAGCTTCTTGCGTTCCTGGGCGATCGCGGTGATCAGCCGGCCCGCGCCGCCGATGCACTCGCCCTTGGTCTCTTCGTCGGCCGAGCAGGTCGTTTCATATTTGTTGTTGCCTTCGATGCGGCTGTGCCAGTCATTGATGTGCAGGATGTTCAGTGTGTAGTCGGCAAAGGATGCGCCGGCCGATAGGACAAGCGTCGATGCCGAAAGGGCGGCAATGGCGGCAAGCTTCTTCATCTTCGTCTCCCGGTAGGCTGATCAGAGGCGTTTAACGCGCTTGCTTGACTGGGATATAACAGCCAGCGTTTTGACCATGTTCCCATCGTGTTCCGGCTGAGGCAAGCGCAAAACCCGGGGTATTTGCAAGCGCAAAAAAAGGACGGCGGCCACTGGCCGCCGTCCCCGATGAGTCCGATGTCTGCTGGTTCAGACGCGCCGTGTCAGCACGAAGTTCTGGCCGGCTGAACTGGTGCAGTTCAGCTGGCTGGTGGACACCAGCAGGCAGTTGAAGCTGACGCCGGTCTGGCGGATCAGCGAGGTGCCGTTGATCTGCACCGACGTTGGGCCGGTCATCGTGTAGCTGCCATCGGCAAGCTTCTGGCCGGTATCGGTGGCGACGGTCGTGAACTTTCCGCCGTTGAAGGTCGACAGGCCGGTGCCCTTGGCATCGATCCACGACCCTTCGACGCCCTTTGGCGCGGCTGCCATCGGCGGCGCGTCGGGACCGGTGGTGGTACAGGCCGCGAGCATCGTGGCAATGGCGCCCGCCACGCCCATCGAAAGAACTTTGCGCGCAATAGTCATGTGAAATCCTCTCCAAACGCATCAGCCCAAAGATCGGATCCGATTTTGGAAGGCATGATGCGAACGTCCAAAGTGCTGGAGCGGGCGTGCGTCCCATAAGACGCACGCTGCCCAGGCCGCATCTCTTCAATCGCCCGATTTCCGGGCGATTGCAAGGCAATGGCGCAGGGTGCGCGCGACGCTATCGGACGAGGATGTTGCGGAATTGCCACGGGTCGCTACGGTCGAGATCCTCGGGGAAGAGGCCCGGGCGCCGGTCGAGCGGCGTCCAGTCGGTGTAGTAACCCTTGACCGGCCCGAGATAAGGCAACTGCACGTCCAGGCAGCGCCTGTAATCCATCTCGTCGGTCTCGACGATGCCGGCCTGGGGATTCTCGAGCGCCCAGACCATGCCGGCCAGGACCGCCGAGGTGACTTGCATGCCGGTGGCATTCTGATAAGGCGCCAGCTTGCGCGCCTCGGCGAGCGACAGTTGCGAGCCGTACCAGTAGGCATTCTTGTCGTGGCCGTAGAGCAGGACGCCGAGCTCGTCGACACCGTCGACCAGTTCGTTCTCGTCGAGCACGTGGTGCACCGGCTGAGGCTTGCCGGCGGCGCCGAACATCTCGTCCAGCGACAGCATCGCGTCGTTGCAGGGATGGTAGGCATAGTGGCAGGTGGGGCGGTATTGAACCTTGCCCTTCTTGGAGCGCACGGTGAAGAAATCGGCGATCGAGATCGCCTCGTTATGCGTCACCAGCAACCCGTATTGCGGGCCAGGCGTCGGGCACCACGAGCGCACGCGGGTGTTGGCCCCGGGCTGCTCCAGATAGATCGCGGCCTTGGAGCCATGCTTGTGCTTCTTGCCGTTCTTGGGCATCCATTTCTCGTGCGTGCCCCAGCCGAGTTCGGCCGGCTGCAAACCCTCCGAGATGAAGCCCTCGACCGACCAGGTGTTCCAGAACACATCCATCGGCTTCGGCTTCTTGGTGCGCTGGGTGTCCCGCTCGGCAATGTGGATGCCCTTGACGCCCGCCTTCTTCATCAGCTTGGCCCAGCCCTCACGGTCGTCCTGTGCCGGCTCCGAGAAGTCCATGCCAAGGTCGGTGGCGAGGTTGACCAGCGCCTGCTTGACGAACCACGAGACCATGCCCGGGTTGGCACCGCAGGTGGAGACGGCGGTGGCGCCACCCGGCTTGTCGTGCTTTTCCTTGATCAGTGCTTCGCGCAGCGCATAGTTGGTGCGGCTGGCATTGTCGGCCTTGGCGTCGAAATAGAAGCCGAGCCATGGCTCGACGACGGTGTCGATGTAGAGCATGCCAAGTTTGCGGCAGAGCCGCATCAGGTCCACCGAACCGGTATCGACCGACAGGTTGACGCAAAAGCCCTGGCCGCCGCCATTGGTCAGAAGCGGCGTCAAAAGCTTCTTGTAGTTCTTCTCGGTCACCGCTTCCTGGACGAAGGCGATGCCGCGCTCGTCGAGCAGCTTGCGATCGGTATCGCGTGGGTCGATGACCGTCATGCGCGACTTGTCGAACTTGAAATGGCGTTCGATGAGAGGCAGCGTTCCCCGTCCGATCGAACCGAAGCCGATCATCACCACAGGGCCGGTGATCTCACCGTAAACAGGCCAGTTTTCATTCGCCATTTTATCGAGCACTCCTTCAGACACGTGCAAAAAAAGCCAGGCATTTTCGCCAACGGCCATGCGCTACATCACAGATCATTGTCATAAACCAGCGAAAAGCGCCAACCCGCGGCTAGCCATCCTTGGCCATGTGGTTAAGGACCGACACCAGCCGGTCGCGGTCCGATGTCAGGCCCTTGTAGTCGAGTTGGGCAAGATCGAGCTCTTTGAGCTGGGCGGCAAAGGACACTGCGAGCGTCGCCCGGTCGGGGTGCCGCGCCAGCACGGCGAGCGGGTCGAGATGGATTCGGATGGTGAACAGGATGTCGCGCGAAGAGGGCAGCTTGCGCAGCGTCTGGCGTTCGACGCGGATGAAGGCGTGCGCCTTGACGTCACCGTCGGGGAAGCGTGTCGGCCGGTTCGTGGCGCGGTCGATGCGCTCGACATTGGACAGCGGATGGTAGAGCGCATCGCCCGACTGGATCGACCAGTTGTAGCGTTCGACGGCTTGCCCCTGCAGACCGTCGAACATGCGGTTGATCAGCTCCGCCGGCCTGGTGCCCGGGCCGAAGCCCGGAACCGGCGCGTGGATCTGCTGCAGCGGCTTACCGAATTTTTCATTGAGCGACCAGGACGAAGGGAAGCACAGCGAACCCGCGGCGAGCCGCCAGCCGCTGTCGTCGCGGCGCATCAGGATCAGGTCTTCCTGAACCAGCAGGGAGGCTTCGACGAGCGGTGCGCTGCTGATACCGGAAGGCAGGGCAGGTTGCTTCGTGGCGCCCACAATTTCGATGCCCGCATCGGTGCGCCTATAGGTGCCCGGAAATCTCCGAGGCAGGTATGCGCCGAGCAGGTCGAGCACTTCCTGCTGGGCATCGCGAGTCCCGTCCTCCTCGACGAAGACCCGCTCCGGAATTTCGGCGTAAAGCCGGCGCTTCTCGGCGAGATACGCCGGCAGATGGTCGTCGATCTCGATCCAGTCCGCGGGGTCGAGCGGCTTCAGCCCGATGGTGAAGAGTTTCGAGGAGCCGTCATAGGGCGTATGGGTGGGTTGGCGAAGACTCATTTTCGACTGTCGCATTCTCCGGGCCGCCTGTCAGGCCAGCCTCGCCGGGATCAGGCCGCGCAGCGAATTGCCGACGAACAACGCCTTGGCCAACGTCAGATCATCGTAGCTGTAGATTGCTTCCTCGGCCCGGCCTTCATCCAGAAGCGCTTCGCGCAGTACGCCAGGCAGCAAGCCACAGTCGAGCCGGGGTGTTGCCAGCACGCCGTCGCCGAAATCGGCGAAGATATTGGTGATGGTGCCCTCGCAGATTTCGCCGCGTTCATTGGCAAGGATCACCTCGTCGGCCTGGGTGACGAGATATTCGGAGCGGGCATGGGTGTAGAGCTGGCGCCGGCTGGTCTTGTGGCGCAGCAGTGTGTTGCTCGAATCGAGCCTCGTTCGCGCCAGCCGCAGCATCCAGATCTTGTCGGCGGCGAGCGGTTCATAGGGCTGCGCCGAGGCGGTCGCGTCGCCGTTGCGCGACAAGGCAAGCCGGGTGCGCATGGCGCCACGGGCGCCATCGAGGGCGTCGCTCAACACTTCCGCGATCCTTTGCGGGTCGCAGATGAAGCCAAGTTCAGCCGCCGAGCCGTAGAGGCGCGCAAGGTGGCGATCGAAGCGCAGGAAACCGGTCCCGGGTTCCCAGCGCATGGTCTCGATCAGCTCGAAATCGGCGGTGTCCCCGTCGCGAAGCGGGCTTTGAGCAGACACTCCTGATACTCCTCTTCGGCGACCGAATCGAAAACGATGCCGCCGCCGACATTGTAGACGGCCTCGCCATTGTCAAAGAGCGAGATGGTGCGGATCGCCACGGAAAAGCGCATCGTGCCCCCGGGAGCGATCCAGCCGATGGCGCCGCAATAGACGTCGCGCGGCGTGCCTTCCAGATCGTGCAGGATTTCCATGGCGCGGATCTTCGGCGCACCGGTGATCGAGCCGCAGGGAAACAACGCCGCGAATATCTGGCGAATCGACAGTCCCGGCAGCAGCTTCGCCCTGACGTCGCTGACCATCTGGTGGACGGTCGGGTAACTCTCGATGCGGAACAGTTCCGGCACCTCCAGCGTGCCGACCTCGCTGATCAGCGAGATGTCGTTGCGCAGGAGATCGACGATCATCCGGTTCTCGGCCTGGTTCTTCTCGTCGTTGCGCAGGAAGTTCTTCCGCCGTTCGTCTTCGGCTTTGGTCGCACCGCGCGGCGCGGTGCCCTTCATCGGATGGGTCTCGATCATGCCTTGCGCGTCGATCTCGAAGAAGAGTTCGGGCGAGCGCGACAGCACGATCGGGTTCCCCATTGCGACCAGCGCGCCATATTTCACCGGCTGGCGTTCGGTCAGCGCGTCGAAGGCTGCCAGCGGATCGCCCGACCATTGCGCCTGCACCGGAAAGGTCAGATTGCCCTGGTAGCAATCGCCTTGCCTGATGTGCTGGTGCAGCCGCGTAAAGCGCTTCTCATAGTCGTCGAACGACCAGGCCGCCCTTGCATCGAAGATTGGACCATTGGTCGCCGCTGCCGTGCGTAAAGGCACCGCCTCCTCGACCGGCGCATCGAAGACGCCAAGGCAGACCAGCGGCGCGCGGCGCCTCCCCGGCAGCAGGGGCACAAGTTTCGGCTCGAGCAGGTAACCCGCCTCGTAGGAGAAATAGCCGGCCAGCCATTTGCCGGCGTCGTGCGCGGCTTGCGCGGCCTGCAGCGCCGGCGCGAAATCCCGGGCGCCATGCGCCACGATGATGTCGGCCGGCCGGTCGAAAACGAGCTGGCGCGCGCTGTCGTCGTTGCGGAAAATGGCGGCGGGCAGGGACATGGGAACCGAGATCGATAAGGCCGACGATCGCTCTATATGGGAGGCCGGCCGCGCGCAATCGAGGGAACGGCGCCCTGTCCCTCAAAGCCGACCTATAGGCGACCTGCCCTGCCGGCAAAGAAAACCGGCGGCGCCCGTGGCGTCGCCGGTTACTGCGCTTGCCTTGGCCGTTCAGGTATTGCTGGAAGTTCCCGCGCTGGGGAAGCGCCGGGCGAATTCCTTCTCGTCGCCGGCGGCCAGCAGCTTGGCCTGTTCGACCCAGCGCTCGCGTTCGACGCGGCCACCGAATTGCAGGGCATGTTCGATCCGCTCGATGTCGGCCGCCGTCCAGGCTGCGATCTGGGCGAAGCTGGTCACGCCCTGTCCCCTGAGCAGCTTCTCGTTGACTGGGCCGATGCCGATCAACCGGCGCAGATTGTCGGGCTTTGCCGTGGCCGGCTTGGCTGCCGCCGGTGCAGCCTTCTTGGCGGCTGCCGGCCTGGGCGCGGCCGAACTCTTTGTCGCCGAAGCTGGGGTAACTGCGGGCTTGCTCACGGCCGGTTTGGCTGGAGCGGATGGCTTCGGCGCGGCCGATTTGGCTGTGGTCGCTTTCGCTGGCGCGGCCTTCGCGGCCGGTTTGGCAGGCGCAGCCTTGGCCGCCGCCGGAGCGGATTTGGCAGCAGCCGGCGCCGACACCGGGGCTGCCGGCGACTGACTGGCCTTCGCCGCGCCGGTTCCCGAGGAAGCCTGCGCCTCGCGCAACTGGCGCTCGAGATCGGCGCGCGTCTTGCCACATGCATTGAGTTCGCCGCGCAGGCTGTCGAGCTCACCGCGCAGACGGCCCCAGAGGAACCAGCCAACCAACACGCCTACCAGGAACGCCAGGACCACGTAGAAAAAAGTGCTCATTGTCTCTCTCCAGTCAGGTCCGTCTGCCGTGGCATGAGGCCATGACTTTCGGCGCGACTACTCGATGGTGGTTCCGCGGTTCGCGGAACAGCCGGCTTCGGTCGAGCTGCCGGCGATCGGCTTTTGCTTGCCGATGGCCAACGGCCGTTGTCGCGTTCGCCTGAGCGCCACGGCCGGCTGAGATTTTCCCCGCCGATCCGCACGCGCTCCGGCTGAGCTTGCGGCGAAGGCTATCATAGAGCTTATGGAAAGCTATCCGAAAACTTCCCTAGAGAGTTCTTCAAGAACAAATATTTAGGGCAAGAATAATGCAGTCTCAACATGCATTCCGGCCAAAATTGTTCTTCGCGGACGAGAGACATATCAGCCGTCGAGCGCTTCCAGTTCGTCGATCAGCCCGCCGATCACGCCAAGTCCGATCTGCCAGAAGGCGGGGTCGGTGGCGTCGAGCCCGAAAGGCGCCAGAAGCTCGGAGTGATGCTTGGTGCCGCCGGCGCGCAGCATCTCGAAATACTTATCCTGGAAGCCGCGCTCGGCGTTCTGGTAGACGGCGTAGAGCGAGTTCACCAGGCAGTCGCCGAAAGCATAGGCGTAGACGTAGAAGGGCGAGTGGATGAAGTGCGGAATGTAGGTCCAGAACACCTCGTAGCCCTCGCGCAACTTGATCGCGGGCCCGAGACTTTCGGCCTGCACTTCCAGCCAGAACTGGCCGAGCCTGTCGGATGTCAGTTCGCCGTTGCGGCGCTCGGCATGCACCTTGCGCTCGAATTCGTAGAAGGCGATCTGGCGCACCACCGTGTTGATCATGTCCTCGACCTTCTGGGCGAGCATGGCCTTGCGCTCACGCCTGTCTGTGGTCCGCTCGAGCAGCGAACGAAAGGTCAGCATCTCGCCGAAGACGGAGGCGGTCTCGGCCAGCGTCAGCGGCGTCGAGGCCATCAGTGCCCCCTGGCCGGCGGCCAGCACCTGGTGCACGCCATGGCCAAGCTCATGTGCCAGCGTCATCACGTCGCGCGGCTTGCCCATGTAGTTGAGCAGCACGTAGGGGTGGGCCGACGGCACGGTCGGATGCGCGAAGGCGCCTGGCGACTTGCCCGGGCGCACCGGCGCGTCGATCCACTTGCGGTCGAAGAAGGTGCGTGCGATCTCGGCCATCTCGGGCGAGAAGCGATGGTAAGCCGAGAGCACCGTGTTCCTGGCCTCGTCCCAGCCGATCACCGCCTGCGGCGTCTCCGGCAGCGGCGCGTTGCGGTCCCAGTGGTTCATCACCTCCATGCCGAGCCAGCGCGCTTTCATCGCGTAATAGCGATGCGACAGGCGCGGATAGGCCTCGCGCACCGCGGTGGCGAGCGCATCGACCACGCCGCGCTCGACCCGGTTGGCGAGGTGACGTGAATCGGCGATGTCCTCGAAGCCGCGCCAGCGGTCGGAGATCTCCTTGTCCTTGGCCAGCGTGTTGGTGATCAGCGTGAAGGTGCGCAGATGCTTGCGGAAGGTCTGGGCCAGCGCCTCGGAGGCCCGGCGGCGTACCTCACCATCAGCGTCCTGCAGGCGGTTCAGTGCTGGCTCCAGTGTCAGCTCCTCGCCATCGACGTCGAAACGGAGGTCGGTCATCGTCTCGTCGAACAGGCGGTTCCAGGCGCCGCGCCCGGTGATCGACTTCTCGTGGAAAAGCTGCTCGATACGATCCTCGAGCTGGTAGGGTTTGTCCATGCGCAGGTCGAGCACCCAGGGCCGGTAGTGGCCGAACGCCGGGTCGGCAATGAGCGCGCCTTCGATCGCGTCGTCGTCGATCAGGTTCAGTTCGAGCGCGAAGAACAGAAGATGCGCGCTGGCGTCGGTCATCTTCTCCTGGACGTCGCCATAGAGCTTGGCGCGCTGCGGGTCGGCGGTGTTGCCGGCATAGACCAGGCCGGCATAGGAGACGATGCGGCCGATCAGCTCTTCCAGTGCTTCGTAGGCAACCAGCGCCTCGCCCAGCCTGCCGGCGCTGCCGCGCCCGGCCTCGGTGGCGAGCGTGCCCTTCCAGCGCGTTTCGAAAGCGATCGCGTCGGCGGCGGCCCTGGCGATGTCATGCTTCAGGTCCGGCGCGTCCATGCCGGCATAGAGGTCGGCAAGGTTCCATTCCGGCAGATCGCCAAGCTCGACCGCGCCCTGACCGGACGCCGGTGCCGCAAGCCGCCGACCAAACATCATGCGCATCGACAATACCTTTTGTGAATTACGAGGTCAGAATCAAGGGGCCAGAATCGGGGGGAATGGAGAAGCCGGTCAAATCCTAAGGAATTCGTTCACCGGGTTTTTTGAAACCTTCTTTAGAACCCTGTGCCAAGATGATCCATGGGATTTCGGGCGCGGGCAAGCCAAGACAGTCATGACAGGTTCCATACTCATAGTCGATGACGATCCCGTGCAGCGCCGGCTGCTCGAAGCAGCGGTGACGCGCTTCGGCCACACGGCCATCGTCGTCGACTGCGGTGTCGCCGGGCTCGACGTGCTTGACGGGCCCGGTGCCCGCGACGTCTCGGTGATTATTCTCGACCTGGTCATGCCCGGACTCGACGGCATCGGCGTGCTGAAGGCGATGCGCGAACGCGACATCCGCGTGCCAGTCATCGTCCAGACCGCGCAGGGCGGCATCGAGACCGTGGTTTCGGCGATGCGCCACGGCGCCTTCGACTTCGTCGTCAAGCCGGCTTCGCCCGACCGGCTGCAAGCTTCGATCTCCAATGCGCTCAAGGTCGAGGCGGTCGAGGGCGAGGTCAAGCGCACGTCGCGCAAACGCGGCGGGCTGCTGACCTTCAGGGACATGATCACCCACAGTCCGACCATGGACAGGGTGATACGCCTCGGCCAGAAAGCGGCTGCCTCAAACATCCCGATCCTGATCGAAGGCGAATCCGGCGTCGGCAAGGAATTGGTGGCGCGTGCCATCCAGGGCAGCGGCGACCGCCGCTCGAAACCCTTCGTCACCGTCAATTGCGGCGCCATCCCCGATAATCTGGTCGAGAGCATCCTGTTCGGCCACGAGAAAGGCTCGTTCACCGGCGCCACCGACAAGCACACCGGCAAATTCGTCGAGGCGCATTCCGGCACGCTGTTCCTCGACGAGATCGGCGACCTGCCGCTCGATGTGCAGGTGAAACTGCTGCGCGCCGTCCAGGAAGGCGAGGTCGACCCAGTCGGCGGCCGCTCGACCGTCAAGGTCGACATAAGGCTGATTTCGGCGACGCATCGCAACCTGCTGCAGCAGGTCAAGGACGGTAAGTTCCGCGAGGACCTCTTTTACCGACTGAACGTCTATCCGATCTTCGTGCCGCCACTGCGCGACCGCCGCGACGACATTCCCCACCTGGTCACGCATTTCATGGAAAAGGTGGCGCCGGCCGACCCTCGGCGTCGCCTGCAAGGCATTTCGGCGGCAGCGCTTGCCGTGCTGCAGGCCTATGATTGGCCAGGCAACATCCGGCAGCTGGAGAACGCCGTCTTCCGCGCCTCGGTACTGTGTGAAGGCGACGTGCTGACGATCGATGATTTTCCGCAGATCCGCGCGCAGGTTGAAGGCACCGTCAATCTCGAAACGGACGATGCCGCGCCTCCCGTTCCATCGCCCGCGGGGCCGCGCGATGAGGAGGTCCTGGTCGGCGACGCCGTTCCGGCGGCCGAGCCTGATCCGCCGGCCATGTTTCAGCCCAGATTCGGCACGCTGCGGGCGCTCGACGAACGCGGCAATGTGCGGGCGCTGGCCGATGTCGAATTCGAGATGATCAGGCTCGCCATCGACCACTATAACGGCCAGATGAGCGAGGTCGCCCGGCGTCTCGGCATCGGCCGCTCGACGCTTTATCGCAAGCTCAAGGAATACGGCATCGATCCGGAAACAGGCCGCGTCGACCGGCTCGCGTCCTAGGGGTCATCGTTTCACGGAAGCAGAACCGCTCTCCTTTGCTTATGAAGCAATTCCAGGAAAATGGCTTCGCGCTTTTCCTGATATTGCTTCCGCCCAAGGCCGGGACAAGTTTTCCCCGCCACGATATCGCTTGATGGAGTGTCGCTGCCGCATCAGGGCGGGCTGGAGGCGACGCTCGATAGGACGCTGTTCACGCATTAAGGCTAACGGTAACAGATCGTGTTTCGGCCAAAGCCGGAAACGTGATCTAAACCAGCGGTTTACCAAGAAACTTTGTGAACAATTTTTGACGGGAAATCGCCATGGTGTTACCGCATTTCGACTTCAATAAGTGATGGTTAACCATTAGGATCGATATTCGGATGTGAAAACGACACGTCCGTTTGGGCAAATCCGGGGACAAACGGCAGCCTGCAAGGCCTTTTGATTTGAACAGAATCGAACGACTCACAAACGGGCGTCATAATCATTTGAGCGTCTGGCCGAGATGGCTGGCGGCGGTGGTTGTCGCTTTTGGGTTTGTTGCCGCGGTTGCCACGGGCGCCCAGGCCGAAGTTCGCTCGCTGAAGCTCTATCATCTCCACACCCACGAGAAGGCCGAGATCGTCTACAAGCGCAATGGCCGCTACGATCCGGAAGGCCTGAGGAAGATCAACATCATCCTGCGCGACTGGCGTCGCAACGAGCCGACCAAGATGGACCCGCGTCTGCTGGACCTGGTCTGGGAGGCGTATCGGGAAAGCGGCGCCACCGACTATATCCAGGTCGTCTGCGGTTATCGTTCGCCATCGACAAACTCGATGCTGCGCAGCCGCAGCAAGGGCGTCGCCGAGAAGAGCCAGCATATGCTCGGCAAGGCAATGGATTTCTACATTCCCGGCGTGCCGCTGAAGAAGCTGCGCAACATCGGCCTGAAGATGCAGGGCGGTGGCGTCGGCTATTATCCGACCTCGGGTTCGCCGTTCGTCCATATGGATGTCGGCAATGTGCGCCACTGGCCCGGCATCAGCCGCCAGGAACTGGTCAGCCTGTTCCCGAACGGCAAGACGCTGCATGTGCCGAGCGATGGCCGGCCGCTGCCTGGCTACGAACAGGCGCTGGCCTCCTATAAGGCACGCAAAGGTGCTGGTACGCCCAACGTCGAGCTTGCGAGTGCCGGCGGCGGCAAGAGGTCCGGTGGGTTCCTCTCTGCCTTGTTTGGCGGCGGCGGCTCCGATGAAGCCGACGATAGCGCCGATGTCGAGACCGCTTCGGCTGCCCCTGCGCCCAAGGCTAGAGACCTGAAGCCGGCCGCGACCGCCAAGAGCAGCAACCTCCCGGGCATCGCCATCGTGGCGCCCGAGAATGCACAGCGCGCCAACATTCCGCAGGTCGCCGACGAGCAGGCTCCGGAGCCGGAGAAGGATACGCCGGAAACGATCATTGCCGCGCTGCCGGCCAAGGAGATTCCGCTGCCCGATTTCGCGCCGCGGCCGAAGGCCGATGTCGGCGCGCAGCCGCCCGCGAATGTTCCGTTCGCCATGGCGGATGCGACGGCGACCACCGAACAGGCCGTGGCGACCGCGCAGGCGCCGGCGAATATGCCTTTCGGCAAGGCTGACCCTGCTGCCATGGCGGCGGCGGCGGCAGCCGATCCGGCGCAGGTTGCGGCCAACAACATCCCCTTGCCGACATGGCGTCCTGAACACTCGCTGCCGGCGGATCTCGCACCGCCGCCCGGCAAGGACGTGCTGATGGCGCTGGCTGAAACCGCTGATCGCGGCAAGACGGCGACCGATGCGTTCTCGGTACTGCCGACGGCGCGGCCTGAGCCGAGCAAGCCGGATGCCGTCAAGGCCGTGCTTGACGAGGCCAATGCCCAGGTCGGCAATGCTGACGAATATCAGGTTGCGTCGCTGTCCGAAGAGCCGCGCTCGGCCTTCAACGATCCGTCTGACGTCAATACCGCATCGCCGCGCCAGGCTGTCGCCGCCCGCCCGGCCGGTTCCGATCCGGTCGCCGCGATCGGCGCCGGCGTGAAGACGACCCGCAAGGAAGCCAGGGCCACCGCCCGCGACCAGAAGCCTGGCCCCAAGGCCGTGGTGGTCGCCGCCGCGCCGCAAGCCGCCCGCTGGGCGCTGACCAGCGGCGAGAACGTCACCACCGTTTCCAGCGCGACGACGGCGCCGGGCTATGCCTACAACATCGTCCATACGCCGCCGAGCGAGGTCTATACAGCCGGCTTCCAGTCGGGCAACCAGATGGCCGATGCCAATCGCTTCACCGGCAACGCCGTCAAGTTCCTGTCGGTCGCTCGCTTCCAGACGAAGTAACCAAGGCACCGGAATCCGAAGCCGCGCTGGGCGACCCGCGCGGCTTTTTGCTGTCCAAAAGCGCGATGCATGTGGAGTTTCGAAGCGCTTGCGGCCTCATCGGCGAGGGCACCGATGGGTGCGCCGGGGGTTGAAGCGATGACCGGCTACGACAGGACCGCACCCAGTGGAATCACATGCGCCTGAACTTCTCGTGAACCCGGAACGGCCTCTCTGTTTACGGGTTAGAGCGCGTACGTTCCAACCTGGGGATATTCATGAAGAAGATTCTATTGGCATCGGTTCTGGCCCTGGCGGCCGCGTCAGCCGCGATCGTTCCGTCGCAGGCTGAAACAGTGATCGTCAAGAACGGCAAGCATCACTGCCGGACCAGGGTGGTCACGCATTGGCGGCATCACCATAAGGTGGTCGAGAAGGTCAGGGTCTGTAACTGACCATGTCCAAGCAACCGACCCGGTCGGCGAAAGCCGGCCGGGTTTTTCATGCGCCTAAAGCGCGGCGCGTCGAACTGGATTCATGCGACGCGCTTTGGGTCTTTTTATGCATGTCATTGTCCCCAAACCGATGTCACCTTCGGGCATGCATTAGCTATTCCTGAGCTTGCTCGCCGCGCGCGCCAGCGCCTCGATTTCATCCCATTTGCCCGCCTTGACCATGTCGTCGGGCGCGACCCAGGAGCCGCCGACGCAGATGACATTAGGCAGGCTGAGATAGTCGGCCGCGTTCTTGCCGGTGATGCCGCCGGTCGGGCAGAATTTGACATCCGCCAGCGGCGAGGCGAAGGCCTTCAGCGAAGCGATGCCGCCGGACTGCTCGGCCGGGAAGAATTTCAGGAAGCGCAGGCCCGCCTCGCGCGCGGCCATGATCTCGCCGGGCGTGATGGCGCCGGGCAGCAGAGGGACCTCGCTGTCAGCGGCCGCGGCCAGAAGCTCGCGCGTGATGCCTGGGCTGACGATGAAACGCGAGCCTGCGGACGCCGCTTCGTCGAATTGCCTGGCGTCCAGAATGGTGCCGGCGCCGACGATGGCCTCCTCGACCTCAGCCGCCACCTGCCGGATCGCTTCCAGAGCGTCGGCGGTTCTCAGGGTAATCTCGATCGCCGGCAGGCCGCCACGCGCCAGGGCGCGGGCCAGCGGCACGGCGTCGGCCACATCGGCGATCTTGAGGACCGGAATGACCGGCTGGCCATTGAGGAGCGACAGGAGTTTCTCGGTCTTGCTGGGCATTTGTCTCTCCATATCGTGGGCAATTCAACCGATTAGCAGACGAGTGTTTTTCTGTCCATGAAACGAAGCGTGTCGCGGTGTCACGCGTCCTGGGGTGATCATGCCGGCCATTACCATCACACAGAATGACGGGCTGATGAACGGCGTCGCCTTGAATCGGTTGCCATGAGCGTCTAGTTGCTGCGGACAATGACACCATCCGCGCCATCCCAGCCTGTCCGCGTCGCCGCGCTCTACCGGTTTGCCCGGCTGGACGCGTTCGGCGAGCTGCGCGCGCCGCTCGCGGCCTTCTGCTGCGGACGCGGTATCAAGGGCACGCTGCTCCTGGCGCATGAAGGGATCAACGGCACCGTTGCCGGCAGCGAAGCCGCGATCGCCGAGCTCATCGAGTATATCGAAACTATCGATGGACTGGCTGGCCTCGAGGTCAAGTACAGCGTGGCTGCGGCGATGCCGTTCCACCGCATGAAGGTGCGGTTGAAGCGCGAGATCGTCACCATGGGCGTCGAGGATATCGACCCGGCGGCGAGTGCGGGCACCTATGTGGCGCCCGCCGACTGGAACGCCCTGCTTTCCGAGCCCGGCACGATCGTCGTCGACACGCGCAACGCCTATGAGGTCTCCATCGGCACCTTCAAGGGCGCGGTCGATCCGGCGACCGCGAGCTTTCGCGAATTCCCGGCCTGGGTGGAAGCGCACCGGGCGCAGCTCGAAGGGCGCAAGGTGGCGATGTTCTGCACCGGCGGCATTCGCTGCGAAAAGGCGACCGCCTATGTCAGGTCGCTCGGCTTCGAGGACGTCTTCCACCTCAAGGGCGGTATCCTCAAATACCTCGAGGAGGTTCCGGCGGAGCAGAGCCTGTGGCAGGGCGAGTGCTTCGTCTTCGACGAGCGGGTTTCCGTATCGCACGGCCTCGCCGAGGGCGAAGCGGAACTGTGTCGTGCCTGCCGCCACCCGCTGACGGCAAGCGACCTGACGTCGCCGAAATATGCCGCCGGTGTTTCCTGCCCGCACTGCTTCGACGCCCGCTCGGAGGAAGACCGCAAGCGCTACGCGGAGCGCCAGCGGCAGGTGGCGCTCGCCGAGGCGCGCGGCAAGGGACCGCATATCGGATCCTGATCGCGGCACCCGGGGGCGCGGCAAAGCGGCTGCCTGTCATTGCAATGTCAAGCTTCGGGACCTACGTCTTCGGCGTTCGAAACCTGCCCGTTCGGCCGGGCCCATGCTGGAGGCATTGAATGTTCGATCCCAAGAAGCTTCTCGACGATCTGCTCGGCTCGCAAATTCCCGGCACCAGCGGCACTGTCCGCGACAAGGCCGGGCAGGCGGTGCAGATGGCCAAGGACAACCCGTTGGCCGCAGGCGCGCTGGCGGCGGTGCTGCTTGGAACGGGTGCCGGCCGCGAAGTGACGGGTGCGGCCGTGAAGCTCGGCGGGCTGGCCGCGATCGGCGGCCTCGCCTACAAGGCCTACCAGAACTACAAGGCCGGCAACGCGCCGGAGCAAGCGCCAGCCGCCGGCGAACCGGAATTGCTGCCGCCGCCCAAGGACACGGCCTTCCATCCGTCGCAGGCGCCGCAAGGCGAGGATGAATTCACGCTGACGCTGGTGCGGGCGATGATCTCGGCCGCCAAGGCTGATGGCCATGTCGACGACGAAGAGCGCAAGAAGATCGCCGGCAAGCTCAGCCTTGCAGGGATTGGCGCCGACGCCGAGAAATTCCTGATGGCCGAACTGGAGAAGCCGCTCGATCTCGACACACTGGTGGCCGGCGCCCATACCGACGCGCAGAAGCTCGAACTCTACACTGCCTCGCGCCTCACGATCGATCCCGACACACGCGCCGAGCGCGGCTATCTCGACCTGCTCGCCGGACGGCTCGGCCTGCCGGACGCGCTGGTCGACCATGTCGAGGCGACGGTTTCAGCGGCCAAGGTGCCGGCGGCCAACGCGGGCACCTCGCCCAATCCCCGCTGGTAGGCCAAAACGGCACAGGCCACGTTTCCAACGTTAACCTTTCATTAACTCAGGAAGCGCATCATTCTACACAGTCGGATCGGCTTTTCCTCCTCCCAAGCCCGGTTCAGATCAGGGCGGTCGCCAATGACCGCCCTTTTTGTCGGCGGGCAGCTTCGTCGAAAACTGGCCCCGATCATCCCCCGAAGTCCGTTCCCAATCAGCAAAACCGGCACCCTTTTTTTGGGTGCTTCAGGGAACGCGCCGCCCGCTTGGCTCTTGTCTTACGCATGCCATTGTCCCAAAACCGCTACGCGCTTTTTGGGGCGACGTACATTCGGAGGACAGCCATGACCGAGCAGAAAACCGCCATCGTCACCGGCGCCGGCACGGGCATCGGCAAAAGCGTCGCCACGGCCCTGCTCAAGGAGGGCTGGAACACGGTGTTCTGCGGTCGGCGCAAATCGGTGCTGGACGCGGCGATCGCCGAGGCCGGGCCGACGGAGGCCAGGGCGCTGGCGGTTGCCTGCGACATCAGCAAGGCTGGCGAGGTCGACGATCTGTTCGAGACGGTGGCGGAAGCGTTTGGCCGCGTCGACCTGCTCTTCAACAATGCCGGCATGGGCTACAAGTCGACGCCGATCGACGAGATCCCGGTCGAGGTGTGGGACGAGATCGTCGGGGTCAACCTCACCGGTTCGTTCCTGTGCGCGCGTGCCGCCTTCGGCGCCATGCGCAAGCAGCGGCCGATGGGCGGCCGCATCATCAACAACGGCTCGGTGTCGGCCTATGCGCCGCGCCCGGGCTCGGTGCCCTATACGGCCACCAAGCATGCGATCACCGGGCTGACCAAGACGCTGGCGCTCGATGGCCGCCCCTATGACATTGCCTGCGGCCAGATCGACATCGGCAACGCGCTGACCGACATGGCGCAGCCAATGACCGTCGGCGTGCCGCAGGCCAATGGCTCCATCGCGGCCGAAGCGGTGATGGATGTCCAGCATGTCGCGAACGCCGTCCTCCACATGGCCAGCCTGCCGCTCGACGCCAATGTGCTGTTCATGACCGTGATGGCGACCAAGATGCCGTTTGTCGGGCGCGGGTGAGCAGCGGATGCCGGCGGGGCTTTCGCAGTCCGCTCATTTGCCCGCCAGCGGCACGCCGGGCTTGAAGAGCAAAATGGGCCTGATCTCGTAAACGGCTGTAGGATTGACGCGGCGAAGGTCGCGGGCGATCGCGATGGCGTCGTCTCTCGTGGTGCAGTCGACGACATAGAGGCCAAGCAACTGTTCCTTGGTCTCGGCGAAAGGGCCGTCGAGGATCACGCCGTCGCCCGGGCCGCGCAGGGTGCAGGCATCCTGTGTTGCCCCCAGACGCGCGGAGGGTCCAAGCGTGCCTTCCTCGTGAAGCCGGGTGTTTATCTTCAGCAACTCGGCCATCAGCGCCGCATCTTCCTGCGGCGTCATCGCCTTGATCGCGTCTTCCACGTGATAGGCGAGGATTGCATAGAACATCCGGGTTTCCTCATCTTGTCCTGATCCGGGAAAGTCGTAGCCGTTTTCGGCATGCCCGCACAGCCTTGGCCAAGCGCCTCCGGACGGCTCATGACACCGCCGTGGCGGCCGGCCGTAACCTGTCTCGACGAGGAGACCGGCCAGCCTTCTGTCTCACTTGGCCAGGAACGCTCCGATCCTGTCCAGCGCGCGCAAAATGTTCTCCTCGGAGTTGGCGTAGGAGAGCCTGACATAGCCTTCGCCGAGAATGCCGAAATCGGGACCGCCGATCAGCGCCACGCCGGCGTCGTCGAGCAAAGCGGAGGCGAGCTTCTTTGCCTTCCAGCCGGTCTTCGACACGTTGGGGAAGGCATAGAACGCGCCCTTCGGCGTGATGCAGGAAACATTGGGCAAGGCGTTCAACCCTTCGACGACGACCTTTCGGCGCCGGTCGAAAGCACGCATCATCTTGTCGACGTCGTCCTGCGGGCCGTCGATGGCCGCGATGCCGGCGAACTGGCTTGGCGCGTTGACGCAGGACCAGCAGTTGACCGCCAGCTTGCGCACCTTATCGTAGAGGTGGGCACCCTTGTCGCCGTTCGGCCAGATCGACCAGCCCATGCGCCAGCCGGTCATCGCCCAGGTCTTGGACCAACCGTTCAGCACGATCAGGCGGTCGCGGATCTCGGGGTAGCCGAGCAGCGAGCAATGCGTCTCGCCGTCATAGGTCATCACGTCGTAGATCTCGTCGGAGAGGACGGCGACGTCGGGGTGCTTTTCCAGCCCCTTGACCAGCTTTTCGATCTCGGCGCGCGGGGTGACGCCACCAGTCGGGTTGGCCGGTGAGTTGAGGATCAGCAGCCTCGTCCTGGGGGTGATGAGCGCCAGCGTCTCCTCGGCGGAGAAGGCAAAGCCGTTCTCCTCGCGCATCGGCACCGGAATGGGAGCCGCACCGGTAAACTCGATCATGGAACGGTAGATGGGAAAGCCAGGGTCGGGATAGAGGATCTCGGCGCCAGGTTCGCCGAACATCAGGATGGCGGCGAACATGGTCGGCTTGCCGCCGGGCAGGATCATCACCGCTTCGGGCGAGACCTCGACGCCGGTGGTGGTCAGCGTGCGCCGCACCACCGCCTCGCGGGTCGCCAGAAGCCCATTGGCTGGCGTGTAGCCATGGTGGCCGTCACGCAGCGCCTTGATCGCGGCCTCGACGATGTGCTGCGGCGTCTTGAAGTCGGGCTGGCCGATACCGAGGTTGACGATGTCGCGGCCCTGGCTCGCCAGCGCCGTCGCGCGCGCCAGCACGGCAAAGGCGTTTTCCTCGCCGAGACGATCGAAGGCCGAAATCGTGTGGAGCATTTTTCCCGTCCGTGTGGTTCTTACCATGAGGCTGCGTTTTTGTGAGCCTCATCGGGCAAAAGTCAAACGGATTGGAGCTTTCGGTGTCGGAAAATCTCAAGGATTGGCAACCGCGTCCGCGCCCGGAGCGCAAGGTGCTGGACGGCCGCACCGTCAGGCTCGAACCGCTGAGTGCCGCAAAGCACGGCGATGGCCTCTATGAGGCGTCCTCGGTTTCGGACGTCGACGGCCGCTTCGCCTGGCTGCCGGACTATCCGCCGGAAACCCGCGCCGCCTTCCAGCCTTGGCTGGACAAGGTCGAAGCCAGTGAGGATCCGCTGTTCTTCACCGTCATCGACAAGGCCAGCGGCAAGGTCGCAGGCCGCCAGACGCTGATGCGCATCGATCCCGCCTACGGCGTTATCGAGATCGGCAATATCTATTGGGGCCCACTGATTTCACGAAAGCCGGCGGCGACGGAAGCGCAGTTCCTGTTCATGAAATACATCTTCGACGAGCTCGGCTATCGGCGCTACGAATGGAAATGCAACAATCGCAACGAGCCGTCGAAGCGGGCCGCCGAACGCTTCGGCTTCAAGTTCGAGGGCATTTTCCGGCAGCATCTCATCGTCAAGGGTGAAAACCGCGATACCGCGTGGTATTCGATCATCGACAAGGAGTGGCCGGCTCTTCGCAAAGCCTATGAGGCGTGGCTCGATCCGGCCAATTTCGACGGCGCCGGCCAGCAGAAGCGACGGCTCGAGGATTTTCGCGCGCAGTTCGGCGCCTGACGCAATTCAGAAAGCGAGCAGCGGTTTTCAGTCCTGGACTGCGTAATAACAACCGCTCAGGAGTCTGCCATTGGCGCATGCCCATTCCCACGGCCATAGCGGGCATGATCACGGGGCCGGTCATGTGCATGGCTCGACCGACAAGAAGCGCGTTCTGATCGCGGCCTGCCTGACGGCGGGCTTCATGGTGGCGGAAGCGCTTGGCGGTCTCTTCACCGGGTCGCTGGCGCTGCTGGCCGATGCAGGCCACATGCTTGCCGATGCGATCGCGCTCGGTCTTGCCTGGTACGCGTTTCATCTCGCGGACCGGCCAGCGACCCGCCAGCTCACCTACGGCTTCGGCCGGGTGAAGACGCTGGTCGCCTATACCAACGGCATCGCCATCTTCGTTATCGCGCTCTGGATCGTCTATGAGGCGTGGGAGCGCCTGCAGAGGCCGTCGCCGGTGCTGGGCGGACCGATGCTGGTCGTGGCGGTGCTCGGCCTGCTGGTCAATATCGGCTCCTTCCTGGTGCTGCATGGCGGCGACCGCGAGAGCCTCAACATGCGCGGCGCCATATTGCATGTGCTTGGCGACCTGCTCGGCTCGGCCGCGGCGATCGTGGCGGCGGTGGTCATCCTTGCGACCGGCTGGACGCCGATCGACCCGATCCTGTCGGTGCTCGTCTCGCTGCTGATCCTGTCGACGGCATGGTCGCTGATGCGTGCCGCGGCCCACGTGCTGATCGAAGGCGTGCCGCCGAGCCTCGACCGGGATCTCATCGCCAGGGACCTTGAAAAGACCATCCAGGGCGTGCGGGAAGTGCACCATATGCACATCTGGTCGCTCGATGGCGCCAGCAACATGGCGACGCTGCATGCCTGCCTCGACGAGGGCGTCGACGCGCATCAGGCGGTCAGCGCCATCAAGAAGCGGCTTGCCAGCGAGCACGCCATCAGCCATGCCACCGTGGAACCGGAGTTCGGCCAATGCGCCGATGACGGCGACGATCATGAGTATGAGCACGATGCCGCCCCGCATCAAGGCCACCACCACTAGGCCCGGTCAATGACCGGTCCTGTCTCAGGAGTTCCACTGCCTTGGAAGCCAGCTTGACGAACGCCCGCCGCCCTGGTGCAGCCTAATGGACCGAGACACCAGGAATTCGGCCATCGCTGCGCTGTTGATCATACTTCTGTTCGGCACGGCGGCCTTTTATCTGCCGGCCGTGATGCTGGCACTCGGCAAGCTTTCGACAGTGCTCGCGGGCATTTTCGGCGTCGTCTTCGTGCTGGCGTTTTTTACGGTTTTCTGGCTGCGGGCCCGCAGCCAGCGCAAGAACAAGGGCAAATAGGGGAGTTTGACATGCGCATTCTGATCACCGGCGCCGCAGGCATGGTCGGCCGCAAGCTCATCGCCCGGCTGGCCAAGGACGGCACGCTGCGCGGCAAGAAGGTCACCGCGCTCGAATTGCACGACATCGTGCCGCCGCAGGCGCCGGCCATCGACGGTGTCAGCATCCATATCCATACCGGCGATCTCGCCGAGGCGGGCGCCGCCGAAGGCCTGGTCGCGTCGCGCCCCGACGTCGTTTTCCACCTCGCCGGCATCGTGTCCGGCGAGGCGGAAGCCAATTTCGATCTCGGCTACCGCGTCAATCTCGACGGGACGCGGGCACTGTTCGATGCCATCCGGCTGGCGGGCTTTGCGCCGCGCATCGTCTTCACCTCGTCGATCGCCGTGTTCGGCGCGCCGTTCCCGGATGTCATCCCCGATGACTTCCATCCGACGCCGCTGACCTCCTACGGCACGCAGAAGCAGATGAGCGAGGCGCTGCTGGCCGACTATACCAGGCGCGGTTTCTTCGACGGCATCGGCATCCGGCTGCCGACGATCTGTGTGCGGCCAGGCAAGCCCAACAAGGCGGCCTCCAGCTTCTTCTCGGGCATCATCCGCGAGCCGCTAAGCGGCCAGGAGGCGATCCTGCCGGTGCCGCGCTCGGTCGTGCACACCCATGCCAGCCCGCGCTCGGCCGTAAACTTCCTGATCCATGCGGCGCAGATCGATGGTGCGGCCGTCGGGCCGCGCCGCAACCTGACGATGCCAGGCGTGGCCGTCACCGTCGGCGAGCAGATCGAGGCGCTGGAGCGCATTGCCGGCGCCAAGGCGGTGAAGCTGATCCGCGAGGAGCCGGACGAGACGATCTGGGCGATCGTCAAGGGCTGGCCGACCCGGTTCGAGGCGCGGCGGTCACGGGAACTCGGCTTCGTCGCTGAGAAAAGTTTCGACGAGATCATCCGCGCCCATATCGAGGATGAACTCGGCGGCAAGATTCCCGGTTAACGGTCTGCGGGCGCCCATCACGTTCGATCGGGATCGGATAGGCCTAGACGCTGCCCGTCAGGCTCGCTGAAAGCAATAACAGCCCGAACAGGAAGACGAAGGCGGCGCCGCCGATCTCGACGACCGAATGGATGCGGTTGCCCATGCGGCCGTCGCCGGCGAAATAGACCGCCCAGTTCTTGGCGGTCACCGCGACCGTCGCCAGCGCGGACACTGTGATTGCGGTTCCAATCGACATCGCCAGCACCGACAGCAGGCCACCGAGCCAGAGCCCGTTGAGCAGCGCGAAGCTCAGCACGATCAGCGCGCCGGAGCAGGGGCGGATGCCGACCGCCGCCACCGCCGTCCAGGCCGTGCGCCAGTCGAAACGGTCGCCCGACAGCAGCGCCGGATCGGGCGCATGCGAGTGGCCGCAGGTTTCGCAGACTTCGCCGGCCGCGTGGCCATGATGCGCATGATCGTGCGCACCGTGGTCATGGTCATGCGCGCCATGGTGGTGATGGTCGTGCGAATGGCCATGTGCATGGTCGTGGTCTTCATGCACGTGCAGCGCATGCGAATGAGCATGTGCCGAATGAGCAGCATGGGAATGGTTCGCATGGGAATGGCCGGCATGGGCCGCCGACAGGCTGTAGGCGGGTGCCCCGCCGAACAGGCGCGTGATGGAAGGACCGAGCTTGCGCCACAGCAGCCAGGCGCCGAACAGGGTGA
The DNA here is from genome assembly GCF_006658505.1 of Mesorhizobium sp. B2-4-15. Taxonomy (GTDB): domain Bacteria; phylum Pseudomonadota; class Alphaproteobacteria; order Rhizobiales; family Rhizobiaceae; genus Mesorhizobium. The sequence goes on along the minus strand of NZ_VFUZ01000003.1, from coordinate 122,420 downwards.
CGAAGACAAAGCTCATGATCTCCATGAACCATGCCGCGTCGGTCATCGAGACGGCCGTGCCGCGCAGGACGAAATAGGCGACCGCCATCACCGCAACCGCGGTCAGGCCCTGCAGCAGGGCCGAGACGAAGGACAACAGGATGCCGCGCCGCAGCGCCACTTCATTGGCCACCATGTAGGACGAGATCACCGCCTTGCCGTGGCCGGGGCCGGCGGCGTGAAAGATGCCGTAGGCGAAGGACAGGCCGACGAGTATCCAGATCTTGCTGCCGTCCTGGCGCATCGCCTTCATGGCCGTTGCCAGCGCACGATAGAATTCCTGTTGCCTCAGATTGATCCACATCAGGATATGGGCGAATGGACCGGTGCTGGGCGCCATGCCGTCATTGACGCCGATGCCGAGCGAACTCTGGGCATGCGCGGCATTGGCGAATGCAATCGCGACAAAGGTGACGGCAAACAGGCCGAATGCCAAACGCAGGGACGGTTTCGTCACCGGGTTCATCCTTCTGGCTGACAGTTCAGTTCGAGCTTTGTGGCAAAGATCTTGCTCATGTTGGTGCCTGTCGGGTCGTTGAAGAAGGCATCCGTCAGGGTCTTCTGGTTTTCCTTGATGGCTTCGTCCGGATCCGGCCGAATGACCTTGCTGGCACAGTTCGACGGCAGGCCTTCGACCGTGATGTTGGAATCCTCGGTAAAGTCGATCGCCGTATAGAAGGTCGGGTCGTAGACGCCGATGTCGATCTTGCCGGTCAGCTTGATCGGCGCCTTGGGTTCGGACTCGAACAGGATGATCAATTGGTCATTGTCGAAATTGGCCATCAGATGTGGAGGCGGCACCATCGTCACGTCCTTGCCGTTCTGCGTGACGAGCTGGAAATAATTGAATTCGGCCAGAGAGGCATGAACTGTGTCGGCGACCTCCTTCAGCTCCTTGTCGTCAAGCTTCAGGTCGGAGTTCTTGTCGAACTCCATCATCACCGTACTCGAAAACAGGTCGTCGAAGCGCCAGAGATGGCGCAGCGCTTTCACGCTTTGGTGATCCGGAGACAGGATCACGTCGAGCCGCGCCTCGGCGAAGACGTGCGGATGCACATAAGCCGGCCCCGTGGCGGCAAGGGTCGCCGCCAAGGCCGAAGCCAGCATGATTGCGTGCCGTTTCAGGTGCATTCCCGGTCGCGATTCCCTTGGCTTCGGAGAGATGCCGACAGTTACCACAAAGGGGGCGAAATTGGGACCGCGAGACGATTGAAACGGGTCAAGCAATCTCACGCGTCCTGAACCATTGCACCAGGAAGTCGACGAAAACGCGGACCTTGGCCGGCAAATAACGGCGGTGCGGGTAGACGGCGAAGATGCCGCCGCCGGACAGGATGCGGTCGTCAAGCACCGTCACCAACTGGCCGCTCTTGAGATCGGGCGCGGCGATGAAATCCGGCAGGATGCAAAATCCGAGCCCCGACATGGCGGCGGCGCGCGCCGCCATCGGGCTGTTGACCTCGATAGGGCCGGACACGGCGACGCTCAACTGGTCGTTGTTGTCGCCCTTGAACGCCCAGTTGTTCAATCCGCGGCCATTGGTGTCGACGATGCAAGGCATGTGGCCGAGATCCTGCGGCCGTGTCGGCATGCCATGCTTGGCGATCAGCTCCGGCGACGCGCAGAGCTTTACGGAGAATGGCGCCAGCCGTCTGGCGATCAGCGACGAGTTCTCCAGACGCGATATGCGCACCGCGAGATCGAAGCCTTCCTCGACCAGGTCGACGAAGCGGTCGTCGAGCTGGATGTCGAGCACGATGTCGGGGTGCTGCTTGGCGAAATCGATCAGCGACTGGCCGACCGGCGCGTCGGCGAAGGTGCGTGGCGCCGACAGCTTGATTCGGCCGCGCACATCGCCGGAGGATTCGCGCACCGCATCGGCCAGGCTATCGACTTCGCGCACGATCTCCGAGGCGCGCCGGTAATAGGTATGGCCGGCCTCGGTCATCGAGAACTGACGCGTGGTGCGGTTCAAGAGCAGCGCGCCGAGCTCGTCCTCCAGCTCGCGCACATATTTCGACAACAGCGCCTTGGAGCGGCCGATCTTGCGCGCCGCCGCCGAAAAGCCCTCGGCCTCGACCACATCGATGAAGGCGCGCATGCGGGTCAGTGTGTCCATGGATCAGGCCTTTCGTGCGGGTCCAAAGCGCGTCGCGTCGAAGCGGATTCATGCGACGCGCTTTGAGTTTTTGTTTGATGCATGTCGTCATCGCAAAACCGAGGTCACTTTTGCGCGACATGCATTAGAAGTTTTCGGCCGAGCCGTATCAGGGCAATGTCGCTGCCGGAAGGGCCCAGCAGCGACAGGCCGAACGGAGCGCCGGCGACCGAACCGATAGGCAAGGTGATCTGTGGAAAGCCCGACAGGCCGGCGAGGCACAGAAGATGCAGCGCCCGCTCGCGATAGGCCTGGAACTGCTCGGGTGTGCTGTCCACGTAGGGCGCCGGCCCCGGCACCGTCGGCAGGATGAGGAACCCATCCTCGCCGAGCAGGGCGCTGAGTTCGTCGCGGAAGGTCAGCCGGCGCACCCTCTCGGCCTGCGCCGTGCGGTCATCGACGGCACGGCCAAAGCCGAATCGCTCCTCGACGCCGGGGCCGAGGTCCCGCTCGCCGCTGGTGATCCATTCGCCATGCACCGCCCAGGCTTCCTTGGCCTGCAGCCGGCGAAAGCACCAGTAGAGTTCATCCGGGGAAGAACTGAAGCGCGTCGTCGGCGTCGCCGGCGCGCCGAAGACCGCGCTCGCCAGCGCCGTCATCCCGGCATATTCTTCGAGCGCCGGCCGGGCGACCATCTCGTCCAGCCAGGCGAGCGTCAGCGGGCGGTCCAGCGTGTGCTGGTGCGGGTCGCGGCCGAGCAGAAGCTTGCCGACGGTTTCGTAGGTCTCGATGTCATCCGCGAACCAGCCGAATGTGTCGAAGCTCGGCGCCAGCTTCATCGTGCCATCGAGAGAGATGGAGCCATGCGTGGTGCGCAGCCCGATCAGCCCGCAAAAACTCGCCGGCGCGCGGATCGAGCCGCCGGTGTCGGAGCCCGTGGCGATGTCGGCCAGCCTGCCCGCCACCGCCGATGCCGACCCCGATGACGAACCGCCGGTGACGCGGTCGGGCGCGGCAGGGTTCACCGGAAAGGGAAAATGCGCGTTCTGGCCGAATAGCGCGAAGGCAAGCTCGTCGGTCTGGGTCTTGCCGACGAAGCGTGCACCGGCGTCGAGAATCATCTGGATGGCGGGGGCGGTGCGCGAGGCGGCAGGGCTTTCGGCGAATTTCCGCAAATTGCCGCAGCCGGTGCGGTAGCCGGCAACGTCGTAGATGTCCTTGACGGCCAGCCGCAGTCCGGCGAGCGGGCCGAGCTCGGCATGCGCGACCGGCATCTGGCGAAGATCGAGAAAGGCATTCAGAGGGCCATGCGTGCCTATCATCTTCGATATCCGGATGCGTTTGCGCCAACATTGTTCGATGCCGGAAATTTTACAACCTGCGATAAGATTTTTATTGATTGTGACGGCCACCGGCCATATATCGCGCTTGCCCAAAGTCGCACGTGCCTGTGGGTGTCCGCCGATCCTCGAATGGTGAGGGCAATCGGTAAGGTAACTGGAGCTAACCCCTCCAGTCGGTTTAGCGGCCAACCGCCAGACCGAGGACACCTTGAAGCAACGACGGTGCGGGCCTTTCTGGTTCTCTGCCGGTTGTCCAAAGACCGGGGTTACTGAAGAGGCACACCTTCATTGCCGGCAGTGCGGAACGGGGTTCTCCCAATCCAAGCCAAGGCAGACAAAGCGAACCGAAGCCGGGCAAGGCTAGGTTCATCGCCGCGAGACGGCGTTTCATGGTTCCGGGGTCTCCACCGGCTGGTTCCATGGATTTTCCGTCCCGCCTTTGTTTGACCGCGTGTTCGCGAGGCCGACAGCCCGCGTCCGCACCCTTGTGCGCGCCGAAAGGCGTGATGGAGAAACCCCGATGGCTACCCAGCGCATCCTCGACTTCCTCGCCACCCGACGTCCGACTGGCCCCTGCCTCGTCGTCGACCTCGATGTCGTGCGTGACAATTTCCGCGCCTTCGAGAAGGCGCTGCCCGATTCCAAGATCTACTATGCGGTGAAAGCAAACCCGGCGCCGGAGATCCTGCGCCTGCTTGCTGCGATGGGCTCGTCCTTCGACACCGCATCCGTTGCCGAAGTCGAGATGGCGATGGACGCCGGTGCGCCGGCGGACCGCATCTCCTTCGGCAACACCATCAAGAAGGAGCGTGACATCGCCCGCGCCTATCAGCTCGGCATCCGCCTGTTCGCGGTCGACTGCGTTGAGGAAGTCGAGAAGATCGCCCGCGCCGCTCCCGGCGCGCGTGTGTTCTGCCGCGTGCTGACCGACGGCGAGGGTGCCGAATGGCCGCTGTCGCGCAAGTTCGGCTGCGTGCCGGCCATGGCCGTCGACGTGCTGCGCCATGCCAAGGGCCTCGGCCTCGACGCCTATGGCGTGTCGTTCCATGTCGGCTCGCAGCAAACCGACCTGACCGCATGGGACCGTGCGCTCGCCGACGCCAAGACGGTGTTTTCGACGTTGGCCGACGAAGGCATCGTACTCAAGATGGTCAATATGGGCGGGGGTTTCCCGACCCGTTATCTGAAGGACGTGCCCGTGGCGCAAGCCTATGGCCAGGCGATCTTCTCGGCGCTGCGCAAGCATTTCGGCAATGCGCTTCCCGAGACCATCATCGAGCCGGGCCGCGGCATGGTCGGCAATGCCGGCGTCATCAAGTCGGAAGTCGTGCTGATCTCGAAGAAGGCCGACAACGACAATGTGCGCTGGGTGTTCCTCGACATCGGCAAGTTCGGCGGTCTGGCCGAGACGATGGACGAGGCGATCCGCTACCCGATCGTCACCGCGCATGACGGCGGCGAGACCGCGCCTTGCGTGCTCGCCGGCCCGACCTGCGATTCGGCCGACGTGATGTACGAGAAGACGCCGTACCCGCTGCCTTTGTCGCTGACCATCGGCGACGAGGTGCTGATCGAAGGCACCGGCGCCTACACGACCACCTATTCGGCGGTCGCGTTCAACGGCTTCGAGCCTCTCCGATCGTACGTGATCTGACGGTTCGAAAGAGCCGGTCAGATCATCCCAGGTGGGCGCCTGTCGCCCGCCCGGGTTCGCTTGTGGAACAGATCTCCGCTCGTGAAGGATTGCGGAAATGGACATTGCAAATTTCATCGTTGAGGACGCCGCCCGCGGAATCTCCCCCCTTGAGGGGGAGATGGCCACGCAGTGGCCAGAGGGGGTCGTCTCAGCTGCCTCGACCTCTCTTGGACCGTATGGGGCCAGCGCTTCACGCGCGGCGACCCCCTCTGTCGCCTTTGGCGACATCTCCCCCTCGAGGGGGGAGAGTGCCCGCGCCATTGTCGTCGTTTCCGAAACCGCTGATGACGTCGCGGCCCGCGAGGCGCTGCTCGACGACGCCATGGGGCCGAAGCGCAAGACAAAGTCATCCGAAAAACTGCGGCGCGGCCGCCGGCCTTCCGAAGGCCTGGCTTTCGTTGCGCGCGATGCATCCGGCTCTGTCATGGGCACGGTGCGGCTGTGGGATGTGACGCTGGGCGAGGCCGGCCCGGCAGCGCTGCTGCTTGGCCCGCTTGCCGTCGATCCGTCGCTCAAGAATGCCGGCATCGGCTCGGTGCTGATGCGCCATGCCATCGCCGAGGCGGCGCGGCTTGGCCATGCGGCGATCCTGCTGGTCGGCGATGCGCCTTACTATGGACGCTTCGGCTTTTCGGCTGCCAAGACCGGCTCGCTTGCCATGCCGGGGCCCTACGAGCGGCACCGCTTGTTGGCGCTTGAGCTGGTGGAGGGCGCGCTTGACGGCGCGCGGGGCACGCTGAAGGCCTCCGGCCGCAAGCCGAAAACCCAGGCGCCGACGCTGGCGGCCTGAAACATCCACCAACCCGAACAAAAACGCCGCCTGAAGAGGCGACGTTTTTTCGTGATCGGTGAAGCGATCGGCGGCTGTGTGCTCAGCCGATCAACTGGCTGAGCGCCATGGCGACCGTCATGTCGCCCTCGACTTTTATCTTTCCGGTCATGAACGCCATGGTCGGGTTCAGGTCGCCTGATATCAGCGAATCGAGATCGTCGAGTGAGAGCTTGATGGTGCAGTCGGTGGGGGCGTCGGTGGTCGAAACAGTCGCGCCGTCGATGACGATGACGCCGTCGCTGCCGGTGTCGAACTTCACGGAACGATCGAACCCGCTGCTGGCCACGCGCGACTTGATCTTCTCGGCAATCTCCTGAACGCTCACGCTGTTCTCCCTGTCTGGTTGCATCTGCCTGTCTGGTTGCATCTGCTTGTCTGGTTGCATCTGTCGCGCAACGGCGCTTCGGTCCGGCCGAAGCCCATGCCGCACCTGTGGCGATCACAATCGCTGCCGCATATAGCTTTGGATTGACGTTTACGTCAACGCGAATTGCAGGGGCTGGTTCCAATCGCCGCACCGGGCGAATAGCCGGGACCCTCGGTGCGTGGCGTGCCGGATGGCGTCAATGCGCGCTGACCGGCTTGGCCGTCTCGGGCGCGGCTGTGCCGGATTCCTGCCGGCGGCGCAGCCAGTTGTCGCGGATCTCGTCCTTGCTCAGGAAATTGACCTGGTCGACCAGAACCTCATGCACCAGGTTCGCGCCGACACGGGTATTGACGGTGTCGCGGATGGCGGCGCGAAAGGCATCGAGGTCGATCGTCGCCTTCTTGGTGAAGTCGATCTGGGGATTGGCGTAGAGGTAGGTGTAGACCTGGTCGGTGATCAGGGCCTCGGCCGGGATGGAGAGCTTTTTTATCTGCTCGGGCTCGACCGTGTAGACGAGCTTGGCCAGGAAGTAGCCGTCGATCCTGGCATCGTGGATCAGCGGCACCGAAATGATGTCGGTCTTGACGTAATCCAGCCCGCCCAGCATCGGCTTGGGTTTCTCGCCGACGCCGCGTTCGCCGGCGGCCTGGAACGAATAAAATACCGCGCCGAGCGTGGCGACGCACACCCAGACCGCGATGGCGATGACCTTGATCATTCGGAGACCGGGCCCGACATTGTCGCGCTCTAACCTTTCAGCCTGCCGAACTCGCCGGCGGAATAGGTGCCGTCGGTTTCGGCGCGCTGGATGGCGCTGCGCAGCAGGCTGGCGACTTCGTTGACGGCGCTCAGATGCGCCAGGATCGCCGCCTCGTTGCGGGCCAGCTTCTGCCGCAGCCGGGTCAGACCCTCGCGGTGCTGTTCGAGGAATTCGGCTTCGCTGCCGCCCTTCATGGCGCGCGTCAATTCGTAGAGATAGCGGCTCTTGCGGGCATTCGAGGCTTTGAGGTCATAGCTGGTGTCGCTGCGGATGCCGGCGGTTTCTTCCTCGACCGCCTCCTCGATGCGGCCGATGATGGCGGCAAGGTTTCCGGGCCGCGCGAACGGGATCGGCGCTTCCGACGCAGTCGCGCGCGCTGGCAGGTTGGCGGTGAATTCGGATGAGTCGGCCATGGTGTTTCCCAGTCTAGACCTTGATGTCTGTTTTTATGGTTGTCTCGTCGCCGGTCATCGACCTGGCGGCCTTGCGCTGCAATTCCTGGACGAGCGAGGTGGACAGACGGGTTTGCCGATCGATCTCGGTCTTTTCCGGTCCGTTTGAAACCGGTCCGATCGGCACCTTGCGCTTGCCGTCGAGATAATGATCGGCGAGCAGCGACTTGGCGATGCCGATACCGCCGCGATCGGCCATGACGTCGGCGACCCGCTCGGCGAGCTGCGATTTCCACATGTCTCCGGCGAGACCCGTGCCATAGACGCCCTCGGTGTCCTTGGGCAGCATGTTCTGGATGAAGGTCTGCAGCACCATGGCCTCGAACTTCTTGAACTTCTTGGCCGGATCGGTCCCGGCGGCGTGTTCGGCGGAGGCGCGCGACAGGATCGAGCCGGCGTCGACCGATGCGGCAGTGTCGACCGAGAACGTGCCTGCGGCACCGCCGGCACGCTTGGTCAGCGCAGCGCGGGCAGCCTCGATATCCGTCGGATCAACTGCGCGGGCGACATCCATAACGATGTCGCTGGGTGGAGAAATCGCCAAGAAAGTCCGCCTTTTGCCGGGTTTCCTTAGCCAGACCATGCCTCAACAAGCTTGTGGCAGGCTTGCGGGCCATGCTCGGCCTATTCGTCGGCTTCGTGGCCCCGCTTCTGCGCGATCAGGTCGAGGCGTTCGCGGTCGGAGCGTTCGCGCTCGTCGCGGTTGCGCACGTCCTTGTAGGCGCGTTCGACCATGTTGGCGCGGGCGGTTGCAGCGGCGATGAGGCCGGCTTCCCGCCTGGCGCCCTCCAGGCTCTTCTCCTGGCGCACCACCGCCTGGGCGATGCGGCGATGATAGAGATCGGGGAACAGGCCGGAAAGCGAATTGTCCTGGTCGAAGTGTCCGATCAATTCGCTGGCTTCTGCCGCAGCGGCGTTGGCGGCGGCCAGGAAGGTGGCGTGACGGGTTTCGTGCAGCGCCTTCAGCTGCTCCTGCACCTTGACCAGTTTCTTGAGGCGATCCTTGCGCGTGCTCATGTTACCTCGCCAGCGTCAGGTCGACGAAGCCGTCGACGAACAGCGACAGCATGGTGCCGACGGCGAAATAGAAGATGATCATGCCGCCGGCGATGACGAAAGGCTGGGAGATGAAATAGATCGGGATCTGCGGGGTCAGCTTGTTGACGAAGCCGATCGTCAGATTGACCAGAATGGCATAGGCGACAAACGGGCTGCCGAGGCGGATGACCAGGAAGAAGGTGTCCGACATCGTGTCGGTGATGTCGACGAGGGCTGCCTGGGGGTTGAAGAAAACGTTGACCGGCGCGACCGTGTAGGAGGTCACGAGGGCGCGCACGATCTCATGGTCGAAGTCGAAGACGAACAGCATCAAGAGCGCCGAGAACGAGATGATGGCGGCGAGGGCGGCCTGCGGTTCCGGCTCCTCGATCGCCGGTCCGCCCGAGCCGCCATAGCCGATCAGCATGGCGATGGCCGAACCCATGAAGCGCAGCGCTTCCATGTAGAGCCTGGTCATGGCGCCGATCAGACCGCCGACCAGGAGTTCCGAAATGATCATCGGCACCAGGATCTGAGGGCGCGGATCGACGAAGGGAAAGATGCGGTCCCACAGGAAGGCGAGCAGGCCACCGGTGGCGGCCACCGCCACGAACAGCCTGACCTGCATCGGGACGCGCGCGCTGGACAGGCCCGGCATCAGCATGAAGCAGGCGCCGATGCGGCAGAAGGCGAGGAATGCCGCGATGACGACCGCTTGCGAGAGAACGCTCACGATATGGTTCCGAGCACCCTGATCTCGACGCCCTTGGCGATTTCGACATGGGAAAGCACCGGCAGCGTGGTGAACAGGCGCTCGATGATCATGCGTACATAGGGGCGGGCGTCCGGCGCGGTGACCAAGACGAAACGTTCGCCGGCTTCCAGGTGCTTCTTGATCGCCTTGGTGGCGTCCTGGCCGAATTCTTCCAGCTGGCGCGGATCGATGTCGAATTCGCGCACCTCGCCCTTGGCGTCGCGCTTGAGGCTCTGGTGGAAAGCAAGGTCCCAGCGGTTGCCGAGGCGCAGCACCTTGAGCACGCCGCCCTCGGACAGGTCGCCGCAGATCTGCTGGGCCATGCGGATGCGGACATGCTCGACGATCTGCTCGGTGCGGCGCACATGCGGCGCGATCTCGGCGATCGCCTCGATGATCAGGTGCAGGTTGCGGATCGAGACACGCTCGGCAAGAAGCAGCTTCAGCACCGCCTGCAGCCCTGGGTAGGAGATGTGCGTGGTGCAGATCTCGTCGGCGAGCTTGCGGTATTCCTGGTCCTGGCGTTCGAGCAGCGCCTTCATGTCCTTGTAGGAGAGAAGCTGCGGCAGGTTGTTGCGGATGACTTCCGAGAGATGGGTGAGCAGCACCGACATGTTGTCGGCGAAGGTGAAGTTCTCGCGCTTCAAATCCTCGGCGAAGGTTTCCATGACCGAATAGGCGCGCATGCCGAAGGCGGGCTCGCGGATCTCTTCGCCCGGGATTTCGGGCAAGTCGCGGTTGCCGAGCAGCACCATGATCTCACCGACGCGCATCGAATATTCGGCGACCACCGTGCCGTGCACCTTGATCTGGTAGCTCTTCGGCGGGATGGCGAAATCGTCGGCAACGCGCACTTCCGGCACGACGAAACCGTATTGCTGGGCGAATTTCTTGCGCATCTTGGCCATGCGGAAGACCAGTTCCTGATGGGAGACGAGCAGCCGTGTCGAAAGCTGCTTGCCGATCAACAGCTCGATCTCGGCGGTGGCGAGCGAGGCCTTGACCGAGTTCTTCTCTTCCTCGGCCTTGGTCGCCTTCTCCTGGCTCTTCAGCGCCTCGGCTTCGGCGACGGCGCGGTTGTGGCGCATCGGAATGACATAGCCGAGACCGGCCATGCCTGCGGCGAGCGCGAAGAAGGGAAACAGGGGCAGGCCTGGCATCAGTCCGAGCAGCACCAGGAGCGCCGCCGCCACATAGAGGGCGCGCGGATGGGCGCCGAGCTGGCCGAACACCGCCTGGTTCGTGGAGCCGCGGGTGCCGCCCTTGGAGACCAGCAGGCCGGCGGCGAGCGACACGATCAGCGCCGGGATCTGGGTGACCAGACCGTCGCCGACGGACAGCTTGATGAACACGTCGGCGGCCTCGCCCATGCCCATGCCGTGCCTGATATAGCCGATGGCGATGCCGCCGACGATGTTGATGGCGGTGATGATGAGGCCGGCGATGGCGTCGCCGCGGACGAATTTCGAGGCGCCGTCCATCGAGCCGAAAAAGGACGATTCCTCCTCCAGCTCGCGGCGGCGCAGCTGCGCGGTCTTGTCGTCGATCATGCCGGCGGAGAGATCCGCGTCGATCGACATCTGCTTGCCCGGGATGGCATCGAGGGTGAAGCGGGCGCCGACCTCGGCGATACGGGTGGCGCCCTTGGTGATGACGATGAAGTTCACCACGATCAGGATCATGAAGACGATCAGGCCGATGACGAAGTCGCTGGCCATCACCAGCTTGGAGAAGCCGGCAATGACATAGCCGGCGGCGTGCGTGCCCTCATTGCCGTGCGACAGGATCATGCGTGTGGTGGCGATGTTGAGCGATAGCCGCAGCATTGTGGCGATGAGCAGCACGGTCGGAAAGGAAGAGAAATCCAGCGGCCGCTGGATCCACAGCGCCACCATCAGGATCAGCACCGAAAGCGCGATCGAGAAGGCGAGGCCGATGTCGATGAGGAAGGCGGGGATCGGCAGGAACAGCACGGCCAGGATGATGACGATGCCGAGCGCGAAGAAGATGTCGCGGCCGTTCTTGGCCACCGCGCCGGGCTGGATGCTTTCGCTGATCGCCATTCTCGTCCTCGAACCATGGGCTGCCAGGCATGCGACAGCCCGGCGAGGGTAGCTGGCCAAGCTTGCGCGAGGGTGGGAGAGTGGCCGAACCGAATGCAACGCAAGAAGGAAGACCCCATGCTGCTGGTCATCGGCACGATCCGCATGCCGCCCAACAGGTTCGAGGAGGCAAGGTCCGCGATGGAGAGCATGATCTCGGGCAGCCGTGGCGAGGACGGCTGCCTGGAATATTCCTATGCGCGGGATGTTCTCGACGCGGGGCTGATCCGGGTCATCGAGGTATGGCGCGACAAGGCGGCACTCGATGCGCATTTCCGCTCACCGCACATCGCCGAGTGGCGTTCAAGCTGGCCGGCACTCGGCATTGGTGAGCGTAACCTCGTGCTCTATGAGTCCAGCGAGCCTATGCCGACCTGATCGAATAACAATCAGGATACCCGGACCTGACGGCGGAACCGGTTGCTTCACGCTCAAGGGGCGGGAAAGACCAAAATCAGCCGGTCTCCCGGCCATAATGGCGCCTTTGATGTCGGCATTGTGGTTGTCTTGCCGTGCCGCCCGGCGTATCAGGCGGGTCTTCCATTGCCTTTCATATCGGCGAGCCGCCCCGGTGCTTTCCAGAAACCACAGCGAAGTCTACGCCCGCCGGATGCGCGCGGTGCTTCTGAGGTCAATACCGCTGCTCGAGGCGCGCGGCATCGCCGTGGTCATCCTGGCGGGCGTTGTCGGCATCATGGCGGGCATACTGGTCACCGCGATGAGCCAGATCGTGCAGGATCTGCACGGGCTCATGTTCGGCGTTCAGCCCGGCGGCCGGCTTTCCGGCATGTTTTCGCTCGCCAATCCGATGCAGGCGTTGATACCGGCGATCGGCGGCATCCTGCTCGGCTTGAGCGTGCTCTGGCTGAGAAAGCGCAGGTTCCGCACGCCCGTCGATCCGATCGAGGCCAATGCGCTCTATGGCGGGCGCATGTCGCTGACCGACACCTTCATCATCGCCGTCCAGACGATGATCTCCAGCGGCTTCGGCGCCTCGGTCGGGCTGGAAGCCGGCTATACACAGGTCGGCTCCGGCCTGGCATCGCGGCTGGCGCGCATCTTCAGGCTGCGCCGCAACGATGTCCGCATCCTGGTCGGCTGCGGCGCGGCCGGGGCCATCGCCGCCGCCTTCGACGCGCCGCTGACCGGCGCGTTCTATGGCTTCGAACTGGTCATCGGCATCTATTCGGTCGCCAATGTCGCGCCTGTCATGACCGCCGCTATCTCGGCCTCGCTGACAGCGGAAGTGTTCGGCGGCGTGCCGTTCCCGCTGGAGCTCGCCGGCCTGCCGGCACTGACGCCCAGCCAATATGTGCCGTTCCTGCTGCTTGGACTGCTTGGGGGGGCTGCCTCGATCGCCATCATGCATCTGGTAACGCTGATCGAACGCGGCTTTGCCAAACTGTCGATCGATGCCTCGCTGCGCCCGGCCATCGGCGGCGTCATTGTTGGCCTGCTGGGCCTGGTTACGCCACAGGTCCTGTCCAGCGGCCACGGCGCGCTGCACCGCGAATTCGCCATGAACTACGGGCTGACCGTGGTGGCCAGCGTCTTCGTGCTGAAGCTGGCCGCGTCGGCCATTTCCCTGGGCTCCGGCTTTCGCGGCGGCTTGTTCTTCGCTTCGCTGTTCCTCGGCGCGCTGCTCGGCAAGGCGTTCGCCGGCGTGATGGCGCTCGTCTCGCCGGCGACCGGCATCGACCCGGCCGTCGCCGCCGTCGTCGGCATGACGTCGCTTGCCGTCGGTGTTGTCGGCGGCCCGCTGACGATGACCTTCCTGGCGCTGGAATCGACCCGCGACCTGACGCTCACCGGCGTGGTGCTGGCGGCCTCGATCATGGCGGCGATCCTGGTGCGCGAAACCTTCGGCTATTCGTTCTCGACATGGCGCTTCCATCTGCGCGGCGAGACGATCCGCAGCGCCCACGACGTCGGCTGGATGCGCAGCCTCACCGTCGGCTCGATGATGCGCAAAGATATCAAGACCATCGATGCCTCGACGACGCTTGCCGCCTTCCGCAAGGAAATCCCGCTCGGCTCTGCCCAGCGTGTCATCGCCGTCGACCCGGGTGATGAGTATGTCGGCGTGCTGATCGTGGCCGAACTGCACAGCGATCCCTCCGACGGGGAGGTGCCGGTGCGCGATCTGGCCCAGTACAAGGATGCCGTTCTGGTGCCAAGCATGAACGTGCAGGCCGCCGCCGAGACGTTCCAGCGCGCCGGCGCCGAAGAACTGGCCGTGGTCGAGGACTTCACCGAGCACATCGTGCTCGGCCTGCTGACCGAGGGCCATTTGATGCGGCGCTATGCCGAGGAACTCGAAAAGGCGCGCCGGGACCTTTCCGGCGAAGGCTAGGGATTCTCCTGCTCGTCCCCTTGTCGTCCGGCTGACACATCCTGCTCCGGCGAAAATATCCTTCCTGGTTGCAGCCTGGCCGAATAGTGCCGCGGTCCTGGCCTCATGCGCGGCTTGCCAGCTGTACAGTGGTACTGTACATCTCGTTAAGTGAGGTGAGGAGACGGCATGGGCAAGGCTTCCGGCCAGGCTTCGGTAACGACGCTCGACGCATCGGCCGCGACACATGCCCATCAGGTGCTGGGCATGCGGCTCAAGAGCCTCCGCCTTGCCCGCAGGCTGTCATTGCGTGATCTCGCTGAGGCGACCGGCACCAGCGCCAGCTTCATCAGTCAGCTCGAACGCGGCCTGACCGGCGCCAGCACCGCCTCGCTCAACCAGATAGCCTCGGCGCTTGGCGTCAGCGTCGCGATGCTGTTCGAGGAAAGTGCCGCGCAGAACCGCGGCGTGCTTCGGCGTAGCGAGCGGCCGAGCCTGCCGCCCAGCGACGGGTGCCGTAAGATGCTGCTCTCGCGCCCGCCGCTGAGCGACATGGAGGTCTATGTCGGCGAATTCGACATAGGCGGCTCGACCGGGCACGACCAATACACGCATGGCGACGCGCATGAGATGCTCGTCGTGCTGCGCGGCATCGTCGAGGTCTCGCTCGGCGAGGCGCGCCATGTCCTGGAAGAGGGCGACAGCATCGAATACACGACGTCGACGCCGCATCGCAGCGAGAACATCGGCGGTGGCCGAGCCGAAGTGATGTGGATTATCGCCCCGCCGACCTCGGCGCGCGCCGAACTCGATCAATACACGGCCTGGAAACCGCTCGCGGCCAGGTAGTCCGATCAAAACGCGGGCATGAATGGGAGAGTTAGTGTCATGTTGAAATCGAGATATGCAAGGCTTGGCGCCGCTCTGGCGCTCGGTGTCCTGACAGGCGCGGCCTTTGCGCAGGACAAGCCGGTGGCAGGCGAGGTGAAGGAGGGGTCGCTCAAGGGCAAGACCCTGACGTTCGTCTCCTACGGCGGCATCTACCAGGACGGCCAGGCGGCGGCGCTGAAGGAGTTCGTCGACAAGTCCGGGGTCAAGCTGCTCAATGACGGGCCGACCGAGATCGCCAAGCTGCAGGCGCAGGTCGAGTCCGGCAATGTCACGTGGGATGTCGTCGACACCGACGACCTGCCGCCTTACGTCTATTGCGGCAAGCTGTTCCAAAAGCTGGATCTGACGAAGCTCGACGTCTCGAAGATTCCGGCAGGCCAAGTCGGCGAATGCTCGGTGCCGGCGATGAACTACGGCGTCGTGCTGATGTACAACAAGGAAAAGTACAAGGATAACCCGCCCAAGAGCTGGGCGGACTTCTTCGATACCCAGAAATTCCCGGGCGTGCGCGGGATCGACGGCTCCGGCAGCCCGACCGGCGGCTTGCTGGAACAGGCGTTCAAGGTTGCCGGCGGCGACCCGAAGGCCATGACCGTGGCCGATATCGACAAGGCCATCGACGTGGTCCGCAAGCTCGGCCCCGATACCATTTTCTGGAAGACGGGGGCTGAATCGCAGCAGCTGGCGGAGTCCGGCGAGGCCGACATGCTGATGATGTGGACCGGCCGCGCCATGACCGCCGTCAAGAACGGCGCCAAATATGCGCCGGCCTGGCAGGACTGGCTGGTGGTGATGGACCAGATGACGATCCCGGTCGGCGTCAAGGATACGGACGCATCCTACGCGCTGCTCAATGCCTATCTCGGCAAGCATGCCCAGGAGGTCCTGACCGAGCAGACGTCCTATACCCCGATCAACAGCGACGCGCAGCCCAAGGTCGACGCTTCCGTCGCCGCCTTCCTGACCAACACGCCCGAGCGCCAGAAGCAGGGCTACAAGCAGAACTTCAAGTTCTGGGTCCCGAACTTCGCGGTGGCGCAGGAGAAGTGGTCCGCGCTGATGGCCGGCAACTGACCGGCTGAGAGAGGCAAATCCCGTGAGCGCGCTCGAACCGACGACGCCTTCCGCCCCGAACCGGGCGGGCTGGGCATGGAGGCCGTACGCGCTCACGCTGCCGGCGCTGCTCCTGCTGGTGGCCGTGATCGGCTACCCGCTGCTCACCATCGTGCTGCGCAGCCTGTCGGAGCCGCAATGGGGCGTGCAGAACTACATCTGGTTCTTCGGCGCGCCCGTCAATCTGACGGTGCTGCAGCGCACCTTTGTCATCTCGGCCTGGGTCACGGTGGTCTGTGCGGCCTGTGCCTATCCCTATGCCTATCTGATGACCGCCGTCGGGCCGCGCGTGCGGCTTATCCTGGTGCTGTGCGTGCTGATCCCGTTCTGGGTGAGCGGCGTGGTGCGCACGCTCTCCTGGGTGATCCTGCTGCAGGATTCGGGCGTCATCAATTCGTTGCTGAGGTCGGCCGGTTTTGACGGCATCCGACTGATCCGCACGCAGACCGGCGTCGTGATCGGCATGGCGCAGGTGCTTTTGCCCTTCATGATCCTGCCGCTCTATTCGGTGATGAAAGGCATCGACCTCAGGCTGATGCGGGCGGCGCAGAGTCTTGGCGCGCGACCTTCCCGCGCCTTCTTCACCGTCTATCTGCCGCTGTCGCTGCCCGGCGTTTATGCCGGGGCGATCATCGTCTTCATCCTGGCGCTGGGCTTCTATATCACGCCGGCGCTGCTCGGCGGGCCGCGCTCGACCATGCTGTCGACGCTGGTTCAGACCCAGGTGCTCAGCCTGCTGCAATGGGGCCGGGGCGGCGCCATGGGCGTGGTGCTTCTGGTCACCACCTTCGTGCTTCTGGCGTTGGCGGCACCGGTGATGCGCTCGCGCTATCGGGAAGCGGAGCGACGTTGAATGGAGATGAAGCCGCTCACTCGTGTGATCCTCGGCCTCGTTTGCCTGCTGGTGGCGATCTGGCTGGTGGCGCCGACGCTGGTCGTCGTGCCGATGTCGTTCAACGGGAACAAATCGCTCGCTTTCCCGCCGCAGGGGTTCTCCTGGCAGTGGTACCAGAATTTCCTCACCAATCCGGACTGGTCCTCCAGCTTCCTGAATTCGCTGAAGGTTGCCTCGATCGTGGCGGTGCTGGCTACGGTGCTCGGCACGCTTGCCGCCTTCGGCTTGGACCGCATGAAGGCGCGCCCCGCCAATCTGCTGCGGATGCTGATGCTGACTCCGATGGTGGTACCGGGCGTCGTCCTGGCCATCGGCATCTATGCCGTCTATCTCGATGCGCGGCTGGTCGGGACGCTGGTGGGGTTCGTGCTCGCCCATACCATCCTTGCGCTTCCCTTCGTGCTGATCGCGGTCTCGGCCAGTCTCGAAGTGTTCGACCGGCGCCTGGAAACGGCCGCGGCAAGCCTTGGCGCCGGTGCGCTCACCACGTTCCGCACCGTGACGATGCCGCTGATCCTGCCCGGCATGCTGTCCGGCTTGCTCTTCGCCTTCGCCACTTCCTTCGACGAGATCGTCGTATCGCTGTTCATCACCAACCCCTATCTCAAGACCTTGCCCGTGCAGATATTCTCCTCCATCACCCGTGACGCCGACCCGACGGTCGCGGCCGTCGGCACTATCCTGCTGTGCGCCACCACGATCCTGATCGGCGGCGGCATGCTTCTTCTTGGCCGTGAGCCGAAGGGACGCCAATGAAGCCGGAACGGCAGAGCAAGGGTGCGGCGATCGATCTGGAGTCGATCAGCAAGGCCTATGGCGGGTTCAAGGCGCTGGACGGCATCTCGCTTCGAATCGAGCCCGGCGAGTTCATGACGCTGCTCGGCCCGAGCGGTTCGGGCAAGACCACGACGCTCAATGTGGTTGCCGGCTTCACCGATGTGACCAGCGGCAAGCTGGTGGTCGGGGGAAAAAGCGTGGTCGGCGTGCCGGCGCACAAGCGCAATATCGGCGTCGTCTTCCAGCATTATGCGCTGTTCCCGCATATGAGCGTCGGCCGTAACGTCGCGTATCCGTTGACCCTGCGCGGCGTCGACCAGGCGCAGCGCAAGGCGCGCGTGGCAAGGGCGCTCGACATGGTCAAGATGGGCGATTTCGCGCATCGCTATCCGAGCGAACTGTCGGGCGGCCAGCAGCAGCGCGTGGCGCTGGCCCGCGCCATCGTCTTCGACCCGCCGCTGCTGCTGATGGACGAGCCGCTTGGCGCGCTCGACAAGAAGCTGCGCGAGTGGCTCCAGCTCGAGATCAAGCGCATCCACCGCGAACTCGGCACCACCTTCGTCTATGTGACGCACGACCAGGAAGAGGCGCTGGTCCTGTCCGACCGCATCGCCGTGTTCAATCGTGGACGGATCGAGCAGGTCGGTACCGGGCGCGAGCTCTACGACGAACCGAAGACGCTGTTCGTCGGCCGTTTCGTCGGCGACTCCACGGTGCTGCGCGGAGAGGCGCGAAGCGACGGCGCCAGCACGGCGCTGCGCATCGCCGGCGAGACGGTGACGGCGCCGCGGCGGATCGCCGGGGAGGCCAGCCCGGTCATGTTGCTGCGCCCCGAAAAGCTTGCCATCCGACGGCCTGGCCAGAGCGCGGTGGGCACCACCAACCGCCTGCCGGGGACGATCGCGGAAGTCATCTATCTCGGCTCGGGATCGAAATACGAGGTCAGGCTCGCCGACGGCTCCACGGCGATCGTGCGCTCGCCGCTGACCGGCGAGAGCTTTGGCCTCGGCGAGACGGTGGAGCTCTGCTTCGACGGTGCCGACGCCAAGCTTCTGGCCGACGACAGCACGGCCGATGCAACGCTGACCTGATCCCAATCAATCCGAAAGTCATTCCATGCAAGCCAAGCGCAACGGCGACATATCGTTCTGGTATGCGGATCTGGGCGGGGTTCCCGCGCCCCGGCCACCCTTGCCCGGCGACATCGAGGCGGATGTCGCGATCGTCGGTGCCGGCTATACCGGGCTGTGGACGGCCTATTACCTGAAGAAAGCGAAGCCCTCGCTGCGCATCGTGCTTATCGAACGCGAGTTCGCCGGCTTCGGCGCATCGGGGCGCAACGGCGGCTGGCTGTCGGGCGGCTTCGGCTGGTCGCGCGAGAAATATCTGAAGACCTCGACCCGGCAAGGCGTCACCGCGATGCAGAAGGCGATGGCCGGCTGCGTCGACGAGGTGATCCGGGTGGCGACGGAAGAGGGCATCGATGCCGATATCCGCCGCGTCGACAATCTGACGGTCGCCACCAATCCGGCGCAGCTGGAACGCGTGCGTGAGGAATGCGAGACGATCCGCTCGTGGGACGCAGACCCTGAACGCATCGAGCTACTCGACGCCGAGGCGACCCGGGCGCGCATCAACATCCGTAATGTCATGGGCGGCTTCGTCATCCATGGCCAGGCGCGCGTGCAGCCGGCCAAGCTGGTGCGCGGGCTTGCCGCCGCCGTCGAGCGGCTGGGCGTGCCGATCTACGAACAGACAACGGTGACCGCCATCGCCAAGGGCAGCGTGACGACCGACCGGGGCGCGGTGCGCGCGGAAACCATCATCCGTGCGACGGAGGGCTTCACGGCCGGCATTCCCGGCGAGGAGCGGACCTGGCTGGCGCTCAACAGCGCGCAGATCGTGACCGAGCCGCTGTCCGAGGAGCTTTGGCGCCAGATCGGCTGGGAAGGCCA
Organism: Mesorhizobium sp. B2-4-15; assembly: GCF_006658505.1. Lineage (GTDB taxonomy): Bacteria > Pseudomonadota > Alphaproteobacteria > Rhizobiales > Rhizobiaceae > Mesorhizobium. The sequence continues at coordinate 102,976 of NZ_VFUZ01000003.1, read as the reverse complement.
CGAGCTTCTCGGCAATGCCGCACACGCTTATTGCTATGCCCAGCGCACGCGCGAGGGCCGCATCACCATGGGCGGGCGCGGCGTGCCCTATCGCTATGGCTCGCGCACCGACGTCAATGGGCAGACGCAGCAGGCCACGATCGACCAGTTGCATCAGATCCTATCGACGCTCCTGCCGCAGACCGCGGGCTGCCGCATCGAGCACGCCTGGTGCGGTGTGCTCGGCGTGCCGCGCGACTGGTGCACGACCGTCGGCCTCGATCCCGCGACCCGCATCGGCTGGGCCGGCGGCTATGTCGGGCTTGGCGTGTCGAGCTCCAATCTTTCGGGGCGCACGCTCGCCGACCTGATCCTTGGCCGCGACACGGAGCTGACGCGCCTGCCCTGGGTCAACCGCACCGTGCGGCGCTGGGAGCCGGAGCCGTTCCGCTGGCTCGGCGTGCATTCGATGTACCAGCTCTATCATCTCGCCGATCGCCGCGAAGCCGCCGGCCTGGCACACACCTCCAGGCTTGCCGCCCTGGCCGACGGCATCACAGGCCATTAGGGCGGTTCAGCGTTGGGTGGAATCGTTGAGCCATTCCAAGTCTTTGTCATTTCGCAATTCCGGGCGGAAAACCGTTGCACTTTTCCCGGAATTGCTCTGATCCATGGAGTCCGACTTGATCGATCTTTCGACCTTCCACGACCTCTCCAAGACTGACATCGGCGTGTTCTCCCCAAAGCCCACGTCCATCGAGGGCAATCAGGTCGAGGCGGCGCGCTCGCTCTTCCAGTCCCCGGACGGGACCATCGATGTCGGCATCTGGGAGTGCACGCCCGGCCGCTTCACCGCCGACCGATCGGGTTCGTCGGAAATATGCCACATCATTTCGGGGCGGGTGGAGGTGAGCCGCGCCGACGGTGAGACGCGCGAGCTGGGGCCGGGCGACCTCCTCGTGCTGCCGCAGGGATGGAAGGGCGAATGGCGGATCCGGGAGACCACGCGCAAGCTCTACATGATCCAGTCAGCCGGCTGATCGACTGACATCAGTTCCGCGGCGCATCAGTGCTCGATCGGCCCCTTGGCCATCACCAACGCGGTGCCGGCGGTTGTCGGCCGCTCGATCACGCGACGCACGCGCGGCGGCCCGTCGCCGCTGTGCAGGGCCCGCAAGCGTTCGCCGACCATGGCGTCGGCTTGGGTGATGCGGCCATTGTGGCGCACATATTCGAGCCAGGTCGGCGTGTGGTAATGCTCGATCCAGATCATCGGATTTTCGAGGTCGCGCGCCAGCGTCCAGTTGCGGGCGCCGTCGCGGCGGCGGATGCGGCCGCGTTCGGCCATGGTGGCGAGGAATTCCGCCTCGTCGTCCTGGCGGATCACATATTCGATCATGATGGCGATGGGACCGCTGCGCGGCTTCAGGTCGAGCGCCAGATGCGGCTCCTTGAAGCGGTTGAGCGGATCGAGGTTCAACACCTGCTGCTGCGGCAGCGGCAGTACAAGGCCGATGGCGCCGCCGGCCAGCATGGCGATGGCGGCCGCGATCAGCGCCGTCTCGGCGCCCTGGGCATCGGCGACGACGCCCCAGATCCAGCTGCCGAGCGCGATGCCGCCAAAGGTCGCGGTCTGGTAGACCGACAGCACCCGGCCGACCACCCAGCGCGGCGTCGCCATCTGCACGGTGACGTTGAAATGCGAAAGCGCGATCACCCAGCAGGCACCGCCAACCAGCAGGCCGAGCGACGTCTGCCAGGCATGCTGGCTGATCGCCGCATTGAAGGCGCAGACGGCGAAGCCGGCGAAGGCGCAGCGCACCATCGTCTCGCTGGAGAGCAGCTGCCGCAGCCGCACGCTGATCAAGGCGCCGCCAACGGCGCCGATGCCGAAGGCGCCCAGCATGATGCCATAGGTCAGCGCATCGCCCTTGACGACGTCGCGCGCCACCAGCGGCAGCAGCGCCAGAACCGCGCCGGCGCTGAAGCCGAAGGCGGCGCCCCTGACCAGCACCTTGCCGATGTTGGGCGACATGGCGACATAGCGCAGGCCGGCGCCCATGGCCGCACCCAGCGACTCACGCGGCAAGGTCGATGCCGGCACATCCGGCTTCCAGCGCGCCATCACGACGATGAGGCCGATATAGCTCACCGCGTTCGCCGCGAAGGCGGCCGCGGCACCAGCGGCCGCGACGATGATGCCGCCGATCGCCGGACCGACACTGCGCGTCAGGTTGAAGCCCATGGAGTTCAGCGCCACCGCGGCGGGGACCTTGTTGCGGGGCACGATGTCGCCGACCGAGGCCTGCCAGGATGGGCTGTTCAATGCCGTGCCGCTGTCGATCAGGAAGGTGAAGGCCAGAAGTGTCCACGGCGTGATCAGGCCGTAGTAAGTGAACACGGTCAGAAGCACCGAGACGACCAGCATGAAGGTCTGGGCGACCAGCATCACCTTGCGCCGGTCGAAGCTGTCGGCGATGGCGCCGGCAACGAGCGCAAACAGCATGATCGGCAAGGTGGTCGAGGCCTGGACCAGGGCGACCTGATAGGGCGAGGTGGCGATGGTGGTCATCATCCAGGCAGCGCCGACACCCTGGATCAGACCACCGAAATTCGAGACGAGGCTTGCGGCCCATACGGCACGGAAGATGCCATGCCGGAAGGGCGCCAGCGCCGAGACGCTCTCGCTTTCCGGCTTTTCGTCAATCATGGATGGGTCCCTGCCACGGCCTGCTGATCCTTGCGATGATCCCTTTCCCGGATCGTTTGCCGAAACTATGGCATCACACTGCAAAGGGCGAACGTCTTGCGTGGAAGATCATGGTCCAACAAGGGGATAGCGAAGGGCCACGCAGCCCATCAGCCTCGCAAAGCTATCTTTGGCGCCTGCGCCCAAGCCTTTTCAACCCGCCTCATTGACGGCGGCCCGCAGTGCTTCGGTAAGATGGCCGGCGGTCTGGCCGCCGGCATGCAGGCGCAGGAAAAGCTCCATACCCACCAGCCGCATCCGCGATGCCTGATCGCGCCTTGCCAGATCGATCAGGTCGTCCACGGAAGCTGCCGGCCATTTCATGGCATCGCGCAGCAAGCCGCCGCGCAGCAGACCTTGCGTGCCGGTGGTAAAGTTCGCGGAAACCTGGAACCCGTTCTTGCGGGCATGAACATTCTCACGCGGAATGTGTTTTTCCGCGACCTTCTTCAAAAGCCATTTGCCCTGCTTGTGGCGGTATTTGTGCCGTCTCGGCAGATGGATCGCGAAATCGATCAGCCGGTTCTCGATGAACGGCACCCGGAGTTCCACGGAGGCCGCCATGCTGAGCCGGTCATGCCGGTTCAGCAGATCCTGCATGTGCCCATACAGGTCGTGCAGGCAGCAGCCCAGGAAAGCGCGATCGCTGAGCGACGGCAACGCCTCCAAACGGTCGAAGATCTTGGCCTGAAGGAAATTCAGTTCCGGCGACAGCGCCCTGAGCACGATGTTGCGATCCCAGCCATGGGCATTCGCGATCGATGTCCGGAAAGGGGCGTATCTCTGGCGTTCGAATCGCCGGGCGAGGTAACGCTTCGAACGAAACAGGCGTCCCGGCCATGACCAGGGCCGCCACAGCCTCATGCTGGCCTCCTGCCAATCATAACCGCCAAAGAGTTCGTCGGCGCCTTCGCCGGTCAGCAGCACCTTGACGCCATCGGTCCGGCATTGCTCGGCAAGCGCCAGCAGGCAGGCATGGCTTGCATGCCAGCCATCGCTTTCCAGGTGCCAGATCGTCCTTGGCCAGAGTTCCAGAAAGCGGTCCTTGTCGATAGGGATCCTGTGCAAGGTCACGCCGGCATGGCTGGCGGTGCGTTCGGCATCCTCGGCTTCGCTGTGGCCAATGCGCGGATCAACGACATAGGCCGACATTTCCGGCCTGAACCGTTTCGCCAGTGTCGTGACGAGGCCGGAATCGACGCCGCCGCTGCAGGCCGCGGCCAGGCTGGTGTCGGCAATGCAATGGAGCCCGACGCTGTCCTGGATCAATTTTTCCAGCGTCGTCATATGCTCGGCGTCCGTGGCGTCGTCGCCGACGATGCGGGCCGCGTCGAGCACATCGAGGACGTGCCAGAAGCAGCGCTTCTCGATGCCGGCGTCGGTGATCTTCCACAGGCCTGCCGGCGGCAGCCGCTCTATGCCCTCGAACAGGCTGGAGCCGGAGTCGCGGCTCTGCCAGGCAAGGCGCAGGGTGATCTCGCGCGCATCGATGGCGCGGGCGACATCGTCGCAGGCAAGGATCGCCTTGTCCTCGGAAGCGAAGAGGATTCGCTCGGCGGTCTCGGCCACCGACATCGGCTTGATGCCGAGACGGTCGCGCGCCAGCCAGAGCGTGGCGGCCCGCATATCGAAATAGGCGAGGGAAAACATGCCGTCGAACAGCGGAATGGCCTTGTCCGGGCCCCAATGGTGCAGGGCTTCGAGAACCACCTCGGCGTCCGAGACCGTTCGGAACCGCCTGCCTTCGGCTTCAAGTGTCCCGCGCAAGGATCGGTAGTTGTAGACCTCGCCATTGTAGACCAGCACACCCTGGCCACAGGCCGTGAGCATCGGCTCACGCGCATGCTCGGAGAGATCGATGATCGAGAGCCGCCGGTGCCCCAGCGCCAGCCGGCTGTCGTTCCACGTGGCATGGTCGTCAGGGCCGCGATGCGCCAGCGCCTGCGTCATGCGGCCGACGGCGGCGAGATCGCCGCCGGAGACAGGGTTTCGCTTGCGCCATACGCCGGCTATGCCGCACATGGTCCGCCGGTCGGTCCTGGCTGGTCCAGGGATTTGCGAGAAGTCATCGGGACAAAATGATCGCCTGGCCGGGAATGGCTATACGGCAATCTAGCCAGAACGGGCGCCGCCGCAAGCGGACCGCCGTTTTCAAACATTCCGAGTTGAAGCCGCCGCACCCTTCCCGAGGGGTTTCAGAACCCGTTCTGGATGCGCTCGAAGATGACGTTGGCGAAGGCCGATATCTGGCCACCGATGAACGGGCCGGTGAGCGCCACCACCAGCATGATGGCGACGATCTTCGGCACGAAGGTCAAGGTGATCTCCTGGACCTGAGTCAGTGCCTGGATAAGGGCGATGCCGATGCCGCACGCCATGGCGACCAGCACCACGGGCGCGGAGGCGGTCAGCACCGTCCACACCGCATACTGGACGATGTCGAGAGCGTCGGCCTCGTTCATGTGGGCGGTTGGGCCTAGCTCGCCGGCTTGATCGATACGCCCGCGCCGACCGGGACCGTGGTGCCATCCTGCAGCACTGCGATCAGTCCGTTGCTGCCAAGCGTCACCGAAGCCACCGTGCCTGACGTCTTGCCGTCGGCCGAGGTGATGTTGCGGCCTATGAGTGCGTCGGCCTGCGACAGCGCCGAAGACTGCATGATCTGGTCGAGCTTGGTGTTGGTCTGCACCGACTGCTCGACCTGAGAGAAGGTGGCGAGCTGGGCGACGTACTGCGTCGAATCCATCGGTTTGGTCGGATCCTGGTTCTTCATCTCGGCGATCAGAAGCTTCAGGAACGAGTTGTAGTCGACAGCTGTCTTGGATGTCTGCGTGGTGGTCTGGTTGGCGCCAACCGGTATCGTCGTCGTCATGTCCACGGTCATCAGTAGCGTGCTCCCACAGCCAGCGAGCGCGCGGCGCCCGGAACATCGTCATTGCCGCCAAGCGCGCGGCGTTCGAGAGGATAAAGCGAACGGATCGCCTTCAATGCCTCGTAGATATGATCCTCGCCGACCATGCGATCAATCTGTTTCAAGGTGCCGCAGATCTCAGCATCCTCGAAACTTGCAATGAGCAGCGGCAGCGAGCGGCGGAACATCTCGCGTGCTTCGCCAGCGCCGGCAGGGTTGATCAGCATGACCTGCACGATGAAATAGAGCTGCCTGAGCGGTGTCGATGCCTGGTCGGCCTGGATCACATGGCTCTCGAGCAGGAACTGCACGTCGTTCATCAACTCGACGGTGACCTTGCGGTCGACACGGATGACGGCGCCATTTATGTAGATCTTCTCGTTGGGCTTCAGCGAGATCTTCAGCGTGTTGGTCATTGAATGCCGTCGCGGATGATCTGGGACACTTCGATCAGCCCTTCGAAATTGTTGGTGCGCCCCTGTCGGATGTCCTCCGCTTCGCGCAGCAGCCACAGGCCGATGGAGATCAGGTTGGCGCGCAATTCCTTGGGAAGCGCGTTGTCGCTGGAGCCGAGGTCCTCGACGAAGGCGGTCCAGACCCGGTTGGTGAAGTGCAGCGCCTCCACCGCCTCCATCGAATCCTGGCCGGCCACCGCTGCGGCCGACAGCATGTCGATCGAGCGGGTCAGCAGCTCACGCTCACGGTCCTTGGCGTCCGCGACAGAGGTGCTCTGGATGTCGGCGTAGGAGAATTGGTACATCGTCGGCTCTACCGTTCCGCTGGGAGTTGTCAGGTCAGGTAATTCAACAGGCTTAGCTGCTGCAGGCGCGCTGTCAGGGCAAAGGACGTCTCGATATGCTGCGTCAGATCGGCGACGCGCGTCGCGGCTTCGGCGGGGTCGACCGCTTCGAGATCGAGAATGTGGCGCTCGAACAGGTCGACCTGTGTCTTCATGCGGTCGCTGGCGTCGGAGACGCGCTTCTGAACGATGCCGGTTTCGGACTGGACCTGGCCGATTCCGCTCAGCGCCTCGCCGACCAGCGACTCGGAGCGGCCGATGATCGTGTCTTTCGCCGCTTGGCTGATGTTGGTGGACATCAGGCTGGACACCATTGCGGCCGCCATGGCGAGCTTCTTGATGCCGTCGTTGTTGGCGCTGGTCGAGGTCGCGGTGGTCTCGTTGAGCGCGATGCGGCTGACGATCTGCTGGTCGGTGGCGTTCGACATGTTGGTCTGCCAGCCCGCGCCGAGGAACTGCGGCGTGACATCATTGGTGATGAAATCGTCCATCTGGGTAGCGGTGATATTGGCCGCGGCCGGATCATTGGGCGTGAAGCCGAATTTCGCGACGAAGGAGGCGTCGAAGGCCGCCCTTGCGGTTGAGCCGGCGGCGGTGAAATCGTTGATCGGCTTGACGTCGGTGTTGGTGCCGGCGAACAAGTATTCGCCGTTGACGCTGGTGTTGAGGATCGAGGCAAGCTGCTGGATCGTCGTCTGGCCGCTCGATTGGGTCAGCGTGTCGGAGTTATCGCCCGATGAAGCGGTGGTGAGGCTGGACAGGAAAGTCTGCGCCACGCCGGAGAGCTGGCCGAGCGAGGTCTGGATCGATGAAAGCCTGGCGGCGACCAGCGCGTTGGAATCGATGATGACGTTCAGCCGGTCGAGATCGCGCGAGAAGGTGACGGACTGGGCGGTGCGTCCGCCCAATGCCAGGCCGACATCGGCGACCTTGCCGGTCGAGGATTCCTTCGTTGCTTTGACGAGGTCCGCCTGCATGCGCATCTGCTGATAGCGCATGGCATTGGAGATGGCGGCCGAGGAAACTGAGGTCATGGATTATCCCACCGCGTTCAACAGGGCCGTCATCATATCGTCGACGGTTTTCATCATTCGGGCTGACGCCTGATAGGTGTGTTCGAGGTCGAGCATCAGCGACATTTCCTGGTCGACATTGACACCGGTCGCATTGGACAGAGCCTCGGCGCTGCGCTGTGCCAGCGCTTGCTTGGCATCGGCGGCGGTGGAGGCCTGCTGGCGCATGCCCTGGAGCCAGCCGATCGAATTGGCGGCATAGTCGGAAACGCTGGACGTCGCCGAAATCCCGGCGGCGGGGTCGAACGTCATCGGCTGGTCGAGCCGGTTGCCATAGGCAACCAGAAGGCTGGAATAGGAAGCGCCGCCGCTGGTGTTGGCGACATAGGCCGCGCCGTTGGCGCCGCCGTCGCGCAGCAAGGTCGGGTTGCCGCCAGCGCTCGGATCCATCGCGGCATTGATGCTGATCGTGCCCGCAAGGCCATTGACCAGGGTACCCGCGGCCGGCACGGCCGGCGCGCCGGACCAGGTGAACAGACCAGCGGCGTTGGGCATGGAAGGCGCGGTCTCGGCAAAGGCCGTGATCAGGCCGCGCGCGGTCTCGTCGAGCTGGCTCTGCATGGTCGAGGCGACGCCGTCACGCAACTGCAGCAGGCCGGCAAGCTTGCCGCTGGCGCTGGTGTTGCCACCGGTTCCCGCCGAGACCGGCACGTTGTCGATATAGACGGTGTTGCCGGCGGCCCCGGCGGCATAGCCGGCGGATGGCGTGAAGCTCACCGTGCGCGGTATCGTCTCGAACAGGGTCGTGCCATCACCCGTGGTGATGACCATGTCATTGTCGCCGCGGGTGAAGGTCGAGACCGGGACATAGTCCGCGATCTTCTTCAGCAGAGCGTCACGCTGGTCCAGCGCATCGGAAACATCGGTGCCGGAACGGGTTCCCGAAATGACCGCCTGGTTGGCGTCCTGGAACTGGCTGAGCAGCGAATTGAGGTCCTTGACCGCCGTGTCGATCTGGCCGTCCGTCTGGGTGCGGAATGCCTGAATGGCCTGGGAGCCCTCATTGAGGGCGCGCACGACCTGCCTGGCCGCGTCGATGACGGCGGAGCCAAGATTCTGGTTGGACGGCGAGGTGGCGTAGAGCTGCAGCGCCTGCTGCAGGTTGGCGATGGCGGTCGAGGGTGAGGAGGCGTTGTCGACGCCATTGACCGACACGTCGAGCTGATCCATGCCGCTGTAGAGCGCGTTCTGGCCGCTATAGGCCGACAAGGCGCTGAGGTTCTGCCGGAACAGCAGGTCGTTGGTGACGCGCTGGATATCAACCGAACGGGCGCCAGGCGCCGTGCTGGTGACGGCGGCGATGCGGCGCGTATAGTCCGGATTGGAAGCGTCCGAGACGTTGCGCGTGACAACGCTGGTCTGCCGCGCGGTATTCATAAGCGCCGATTGGGCGATGCTCAATGCGGAGGATAGCGACATGCTGGTCTTTCACGGGCGGCGCCCGGTTTATCTCTTCAGGTTGACAAGGACGTCCATCAGGTCGGAACCGGTCTGGAAGACTTTCGAATTGGCGGTGTAGCTGCGCTGCGCCGCGATCATGTCGGTCAGCTCCTCGGCGATATCGACGTTGGAATTCTCGAGCGCGCCGGAGATGATGGAGCCGAGTTTGCCTTCATTGGCAAAGCCGACGCGGACCGCGCCGGAATCGGTGCCCTGCGCGTAGACGTTGCCGGGAAGGGCCTTGAGCTGGTCCGCGCTCTGCACGTCGGCCAGCGGAATCTTGTAGAGCGGCTTGGTGGAGCCGTCCTTGTACTGTGCGTAGATGGTGCCGTCCTTGCTGATCTGGACCTTGTCGATGGTGCTCGGCGCGTTGCCGTTGACCTGGGCGTCGGAAACCGTGAAGCCGGTGCCGAGCTGGGTCAGCTTCGACAGATCGAGATTGAGGCTGGCGCCGTTCGGCACGGTGAATGAAACGCCGGTGGTCGCGCCGGTCATCTTGCCGGTGGTGGTGTCGAAGGTCAGGTTGGCCGAGCCCAGCGCGCCGCCAGTATAGGGGAAGGAAGTTCCAGGCGTGGCCTTCGACTGGTCGAAGACCGATACTTCCCAGGTGCCGGGCCCGGTATTGGTGAAATAGACGTCAACCAGCACCTTGTTGCCGACATTGTCATAGGCGACCATCGAGGATTTCGAGGTGTACTGAGCGCCTGCCGAGTTGGTGGAGGGCAGGTTGCCGGCCGCGACCGGGGTCGCACCCGCCGGCAGATTGCCGGTGTAGCTGCCCTGGGTGCTTGGCGTCGCCGTCATCCCCTGGTCGGAGATGACGACGGGGACCAGCCCTTCGAAGCCGTTGACCGTCGCCGCCGGCACGCCGTTGGCGTAGCTGTAGGCCATCAGCTGGAAGCCGGCCGCGTTGACCAGCCTGCCTTGCGCATCGGGAACGAAGGCGCCGGCGCGGGTCAGGAAAGGCGTGCCGCCGGGGTCTCGGACGACAAAAAAACCATCGCCGCTGACGGCAAGGTCGGAAACGGAGGTCGTGTATTGAAGCACGCCCGGATCGCTGACCGCCTGCCGGATCGTCGTGGTGACGCCGCCGGAGTTATAGGCGCCTCCCGTGGACGGCATGATCAGCGTCGAGAATTCGGCGGAGGAGCGCTTGTAGCCGGTGGTGTCGGAGTTGGCGATGTTGTCGGCTGTCGTCGACAGGCGGTTTGCCTGAGCGTTCATGCCGGAAACGCCGGTCCGCATCATTCCGTAGAGGCTCATCGAGATGTCTCCGCAATATCCATGCCACTGGCGGCGAGGCTACGCGTCCTGTCTTGCGCGAGGCTGGCGCGGTGCCGCATCAAAACACGAGCCGGTAGCCGAGGAAGCGTTTGGAATCGATCGGGTCGGTGCCCAGCTTCTCACGCAGTTTCTTGCGCAGTTTGCTGATGTGGCTTTCGACCACGTTCTCCTCGACCTCCTCGTCGAAGATGCCGTAAATGGCATTGAAGACCTGGGTCTTGGTGACGCGGCGGCCACGGTTGCTCGCCAGATATTCCAGGATGCGGCGTTCGCGGCGCGGCAAGGGCAGCGGCTGGCCGTCGATCTCCGGATCGCGGCCGTCCATGAAGATGCGCATGGCGCCGATCTCGGTGTAGGCGACATCCTCATTCGCGCGACGGCGGATGGCGGTGATGCGGGCGAGGATCTCGCGGATGTGGACGGGCTTGCGGATGACGTCGTCGACACCGCTTTCGAACAACCGCAGCGTGTTTTCGAGCGAATGCTGCTCACTGAGCGCAATGACCGGGGCGCCGGTGCGGTCGCGGATCTGGCGCGGAGAGATGGCGCCGTCACGGCAGTCGCCGATCAGGAAGGCCCGCACCGAACGCAGGTCGGAATCGGCGGCCGAGTTCACCCACTCGCCGAATTCATTGGGCGCGAAACCGGCGCAGGCAACGCCTTCGCGGTCAAAAAGTGAATTATATCCCTCTGTTACGAGCTCTCGCTCGTCAACGATAACAATCATCGGCCCCGCCTCCGAATCAGCTCATCTGCCCCGTGAGGAAAGGCGTAACGGCTGGCGGGAATCCTGAACACCATCATTTCTTGTAACTAGTTTCTTGGGAGTCTGGAATCGCACCGGTTGCATTAGCGTACAGCCAGATAAGCCCGGGGTGGCAAGTCTTGATCAAGTCAAGGCGCGGGTCCGAAGCAGCGAGTCGGCCCATTAGAAGCAGAAAATGCGCTTATGGGTTGCAGAAGGCGCGGGCGTTGGTGGTCCATTTTCCAAAGCCGGTGGCAACCATGTTGGCGATCACCCGGCAGACATAGACCTTCTGCGCGGGGTCGTTGTCGGGACCGGCATGATAGCGGGCGACGGCCATCGACCAGGTCTCGTGGCGGGCATGGAGACTGGCCAGGAAGCGCGCCGCGTAGTCGACATTCTGGCGCGGATCGAGCATGTCCTCGACGCTGCGGAAATGCGAGGCATGGTAGTGGTGATTGATCTGCATACAGCCGAGATCGATCAGCGTCTTGCCCTCGCGCTGCGCATTGGCGAAGGTGGCGAGCGCCTCGGCGCGGCTTCTCGGGAAGATCGCTTTTCCTTCTACATTCAACGCGTTAGGCTGAAGGCTGCCTTTCTTGCCGGTTTCGGTCAGGCCGACGGCATAGAGGATGCCGGCGGGCACGCCATAGCGGTCGGCGGCGCGCAGGATCTCGGGCTCGCAAGGGTTGGTGGCGGCGATGGCACCGTTCGCGAGACTAGATAAAAATATCGCCGCCAGCGCGCTCGCGAGAAGGCGAAGCGGCGCGGCCATAATCCTGCGCGTCATCATGACTCCCCCTTGCGGATTGCTGACCTGACTGCTGGCCACCGGTCCCACTGCCGCCGCCGCCGGAGTTTCCGGGCTGAAACGATGACTGGTCACGGCCAGGTGCCGTGGTCAGGGAGGCGGTTGCATCCGTCCGGGTTGTCGCCGGAACAGCTACCGATGGTTGCATGATGGTGACCTTATCCACCTCGAATCCCAGTCCGCGCAGCGATTTCACGATCGCCTCGCTGTCGCTGGAAAGGCGGCGGTAGGCATCATGCGTTTCGGGCTTCAGTTCAATCGAAAGTTGTTCTCCCGAGAGGCGAAGATGGGCCGTCACCATGCCCAGCTCGGCCGGGTGAAGTTCGATCTTCAACACATGTGTCGGAACGGCAACAGAGCCCGCCAGATGGCTGGTCGCCGAGGCCGTTGAAAGCGCTTGGCGCGGGCCGCCATCGGCCGCTACCGCGTTGATTACGTTGAGGGCTGCCTGGCTCATCGGAGCCTGCGGCGGGGCAGGGAAGCTGCGCTCGGAAACCACGTCCATGCGCGCCGATGCCGGGAGCTGTTTTCCTGGATCGGACCGCAGCGAGGACTGAACGTCGGCGATGGACTTCGGCTGCGGCGCCGCCTGTTTCGGCTCCGCGCCCGGCACCTCGGCCGGCTCCGTCTCGGAGAGCGGGCCAGCGGCGATCGCATTCTCACGCCTTGGCGCGCCAGCGGCGGTATCGCGGACGGACTGGACGTCGAGCTTCGTCAGCGGCCCGTCGACGAGCGATGCCCGCTCGGGCTTCGACATGGGTTCGAGGTCGTCGTGCCCGGCGACGGATTTCGCCCGATAGGCCTTAGGCACGACTTGCCCCTCGGGCGGCGGCTCCTGCCCGGTTTCGCTTGCATCGGCCGACGTGGCAGATGTCGAGAAGTGGCGCAGCTCATGAAACGCCATCAGCAGCGGCAGATGGTTGTCGAGCGGTACGGCGCCAGGCGCCGGCGTTTCGGCATCCGCGTCCTTGTTCGTCCCAACGTCCTTGCCGTCTTTCATCGATTTCGCGGCCGGCAAGCCGGCGGACGCGGCTCTCGTCTTGCCGGCCGGCATCGGTTCGTCCTCGCCGGCTTGCGCCGCAAGGCCGGCGGCAAGCTTGCTCCAGCGCGGATCGCGCGACCCGGCCTCGGCCGCCGGCTGCTTTTCCGAGTGGGCCGGGGTTGCGCCGCCGCGCACCATCTTGCCGAAACCAGCATCATCCGTCTTTCCGGGCGTGGCCGGCTGCTCCGCCGTCGTACGCGCGGTGGTAAATCCTGGCAGGGCCGGGCCGAGGCTGGGGGTCATTTCGGGGCGGCTCCAAGCATCTGGTCGATCAGGTCGAGCTGTCGACGGGTCTTCATCATGGCGGCGTCGGTCGGATCGGTTGTGCCGGGACCGGCAGAGGTGGCTGGCGCCGATGCAGGCAGGACCGTCGCTGAATCGGCTGCAGGCGCCGAAGCCGGCGCGGCGGCCTTTGTGCCGGATGGCGCAATGGCGGGCTGCTCGGAGACGGCACCCTCGACAGGCGGCAACCCGGCAGCGTCGTCGGCCTTTACGGCGGTGGCTTCGGGTTCGGGCGACGCGGCTGCCCTGGTGGCTGGAAGGGAAGCCGGTGGCGCCACCACCTCACCGGCGATGGTCTGCGCGGCGTCGAGCAGGGCGCGGTCACCGTCCGACAGCCTGCTGCGGTCGATCTTGCCGAGCTTGGCGCGAACATCTGCGATGGTGCCCGAGGTCACGGTGGACAGGCTGGAGTAGAGCAGGGCGCGCGGATCGCCATGGTTGGTGCTGCCGTCGCGGCCCTGCACGGCCCGCGCCGAGGCGAAGGCCGACAATTCGCCAAGACCGTCGATCGCGGCACGGCGGGCGATGCGCAGATAGATCACTTTCTCCCGCTCGGGATCCATCATCGAGGTGATGTCGGCAAGCTTGTCCTGGCTGATCGACATGTGCAGCGCAATGACGCCGGACACGAAGGAATCCGCGAACTGGCTGGCATAGGGCGAATAGAGATAGCGCTCGACATACTGGGTGGAGGCAAGCGCGAAACGCGCCGCATCGCCCTGCGCGGCGGCAATGCCGACCGAACGCCGCAAGGCGGCTTCCTCGACCAGCGTGCCGGGGCTGAGAAGTCTGGCCTCGTCGAGCAGTGTGAGCGCCACCGCCGGTTGATCTCCGGCAAGCAGCGACCCTTTGACCAGGGCAAGGAATGCGCCGAGATCGCCGGAGAGCATCATCGGATCGATCGGCGTCAGCGCTTCGATCGCCTCGCCGGGGCGGCCGTTGAGATAGTCGATGACGCCCCTGGCGATGGCAAGGTTCGGCGGATCAGCGGCGGCGCGCGAGACGGCCGCCTCGACGGTCACCGGATTGCCGCCGCTCATGCCGTAGACCAGGAGCGCGCGAAAATTCCTGGCGTCCTTGAAGTCCTCCGCATCCGCTTCGCGCAGGCGCGTATCGGTCATTTCGAGCAGCTTGGCCTGCATCGGCATCGCGGCGTGATCGCCGGCGGCGATGCGGTCCTGGATGAGTTGCAGCGAGCGCACGAGCTGGTAAGGCTGCAGCGTGTCCTGGGCGAAGCCGGCGGACGGATATCCGGCGGCCAGCAGCAACAGGCCCATCAAGCGACTGATGACGGCCGCCCGCTTCATCCGCCGGTCGCCATCAGGATCTCGATGCGGCGATTGACCGCCGACATGGGATCGGCGGGATCCTTCGGCTGGCGGTCCGCGAAGCCGGCAACCTCGGTAATGCGGCGTTCGTCGACGCCGCCGCGCACGAGCATGTAGTAAGCGGAATGCGCCCGCGCCGTCGATAGCCGCCAATTGTCGTAGCTGGCGCTGCGGAAGGGCCGCGCATCGGTGTGGCCATCGATGCTGATCGTCCCCTTCTGGCTGTTGACGATGCGGCCGATCTTTTCCATCGCCAGCACCAGCTCGCGGCGCGGCAGCGCCGATCCAATTTCGAACATGCCGAAGTCGAGCTGATCGGTGATCGATATGACGATGCCTTTGTCGGTGGCTTCGACGGAGACGCCGTCATGCAGCTTGTCGCCAGGCTTGAAGGCATCGGCCAGCTGGCGCTTGACCTCGGCGGCGGCTTTCAGCGCGGCGGCGGTCGGTGCCTTTTCCGCGGCCCCGGGCTTTGCAGCCTCTTGCCGCGCGACGGTCGCATCCATCGCCTTGCCACCGGCCGCCATTGCGTCGCTGGCTTTGGCGTCGCTGGCCTTGGTTGCGCCGGCCTTGGCCATGGCGGCGTCCATGTCATCCTGTGCCAGGGGCTCGAGCGGTGCGTCCTCGACCGGCGGTGCCGGCGGCACGGCCTTGACCTTGGCGACCTGTGTCTCGGCAGCCTTGTCGCCGGGCTTGAGCGGGTCGCCCTCGATCCTGGGGCGCTGGGCGCTTGCCTCGGCGACGGGCGCGGCGACCTGCTGCGACCAGAAATCCGGCTCGAAGGGATCACGGTAGGACGCGCCGCCGGAGGCGCCGGTCGCGGGACCGGCATTTTGCGCGCCGCCGTCGCCCTTCTGGCTGACATTCTGCATGACGCCGGTGTCGGTGGCGATCTCGGACAGCACCGCGTAAGGGTCGGCGAAGAGATGATCGTCGGTCTGTTGCGGCTGCTGTGCCTGCTGCTTGTCCTGCTTGCGGTTGGACGAGCCCGCGGCGCCGATGCCATCCTGCCCGGTCTTGATGGTCGCGTCCTGCGGCTCGTCGGCGGTCAGCCCGACCGAGCGCGGCCCATTGCCGAGATCCTTAAGGCCCTTGCGGCTCGACTCACGGTCGACGAGCTTGACGGGATTGAAGTAGCTGGCCACGGCCGTCTTGGTCTGCTCGTTGGCGGCGTTGATCAGCCACATGACCAGGAAGAAGCACATCATCGCGGTCATGAAGTCGGCGAAGGCGATCTTCCAGACGCCGCCATGGTGGCCCTCGTCATGGTCGTCATGCCCCCGGCGCACGATGATGATCTCGTGCTTGCCATGATCGGCTTCGGCGACGCTCATGACAGGACCTCGGAGAGGGTTGCCGACCATTCGGCCATGCGTGTCTCGAATACGGCCTCGTCAATGGTGACCGTCAGGTCGAAGCCGGGCGCCTCGACGAAGTCGAGATGTGCAGCGCGGGCGCCAAGCGATGCCTTCAGGGTTTCGAACAGCGACAGCGGCCCACGGACGGCGACGCGCACCGCTTCGCCGTCGCCGACGGCTTCGCGAACCGCGCTGGCGAGCGCTTCAAGCGAGCGCCGCTGCAGATCGTCGCTGACCACGCCGCCAATGATGCGGGCGACCGTTGCGGCGACAAGATCCGTCACGCGCGCCTCCATGGCGTCGATGCGCGAGGAGACCGCCTTGCCGATATCGCCGCCGAAGCTCTCGAGAAAGATCCTTGCTTCCTCGGCATGCGCCTGGCGCTCGGCTTCCAGCGCTGCGTCATGGGCGCCCGAGAGCCGTTCGGCGAGCGTCGCCTCCGCCTGGGCGACCGCCTCGGCGATCAGCGTGCCGATATCGGCCTGCGGCTCGGATGCTTCCGGCTTGTGCTCGGTCGCGGCCTGAGCCTGGCTGACGCGTGGCGCGCGCGGACCGAAATCGGGGAGAAGATCGAAAAGGGCTGCGGAGGGCATGGTTTACGCCGCGACTTCCTGGGCCGCCCATTTGCGCAGGATCTGCGCGGTGCGCTCCTCGTTGATGTCGACCATGCGGGCAAGCCGCTCCTGCGGTGCCGGCCTGATCTTCTGGCGAAGATCATCGAGCGGGGTGGCGCCGGGCCGCGCGCCCGGCAAGGCGCCGATGGCGACACCTGCGTCGGCGGCGGCGGCTGCCTCCGGTGTCGGCAGCGAACGCTGGACCTCGTCGAAATTGGGCCCCGCTATGGCGGGCGTCGCCCTTGCCGTCAGTGCCGCCGCCATCGGCCGCAGGCCGAAGAAGGCCACCAGGAACACGACGACGATGAAGGCGCCGGCGTTGATTAGCGTGCCGGCATGCTGACCGATCGAATCGAGCATTCCAGCCTGCGGGATCGCCTCGCCGTCCAGCCCATCGATGAACTCGACCGCCGAGACGTCGACGACGTCGCCGCGCTTGTCGTCGAAACCGGTGGCCGATGCCACCATCTTCTGGATATCGGCGACGCGCTTGGCTATCTGGTCCGGCGTCGCGTCCTTGCCCAGGATCGCCTTCAGCCGGTCCTGGTTGACGACGACGGCGATCGACATCTTGGTGACGGTGTAGCCGTTGGAGACGGTGGCGATCTTCTTGGAGTTGATCTCGTAGTTGGTGATCTCTTCCTTGCGGTCGTTCTGCGAGGAGGATTGCGGGCCTTCGGTCGCCGTCGCCTGGGTCTCGGGCAGGTTCTGCTCGACGCTGGCGGGGGTGGAGGCCTGCCTCTGGTTGTTGTTCTCATTGGCGCGCACCGATTGCACCGAGCGCTCGACGCGGGAATTCGGATCGAAGATGGTCTCTTCCGTCTGGCGGGTGTCGGTGTTGATCTCGGCCTTGACGCTGGCGCGGAAGTTGTCGGGCCCGAGATAGGGGGTGAGTGCGCGGCGGATATTGTCGCCGATCTGTGCCTCGACAGTCTGCTCGACACCGAGCGTACGGGCGGCACTGGTGTTGGAGGGATCATCCCCGGCGGCCAGCAGGTTGCCGTTGGAGTCGAGCACCGTCACCTTGTCGGCCGACAGGCCAGGCACGGCGGCGGCGACGAGATGGCGGATCGACTGGGCGCTTTTCTCGGCATCGATGCCGGCATAGCGGATGACGACCGATGCGGAAGGCTGCTGCTCGTCGCGGCGGAAATTGGCGCGCTCGGACATGACGATGTGGACACGTGCCGCCTTGATGCCCGATATCGACTGGATGGTGCGGGCGATCTCGCCTTCCAGCGCACGCACGCGGGTAATCTGCTGCATGAAGGAGGTGAGGCCGAGCGAGCCGACATTGTCGAACAGTTCGTAGCCGGCATTGGCGCTGGTCGGCAGGCCCTTTTCGGCGAGCAGCATGCGCGCCTGCGCCGTGGTGCCGGCCGGCACCAGCACGGAGGTCCCGTCGGCGCCGACATCGAAGCCGATGCCGGCCTCGCCCAGCACCAGGCCGATCTGGTTCACGTCGGAGCGATCGAGCCCGACATAGAGCGTGTCGTAGGCGGGGCGGTTGAGGTAGACCGAGGCGATGCCGATGACGCCCATCACCAGAACGGCGATGCCCGCCAGCATGGCGAGGCGCCTCACACCAAAACCGCGGAGATTCGAGATGATGCTCTGGATCTGTTCCGGCACGATTCAGCGACTCCCAGCATGACTGTCCGCCGGAACACTAGCCCCCGAAGCTTGTGCGAAAATGAAATCGGGCCGCGCTTGCGGCGCGGCCCCTTGAATTGGAAATGGGAGTATCCGCCAGCTAGGGCGGAACTAGCCATTCTTGAACAGCGACAGGATCGACTGCGAGGAACTGTTGGCTATCGACAGCGACTGGATGCCGAGCTGCTGCTGCACCTGCAGGGCCTGGAGGCGGGTCGATTCCTTGTTCATGTCGGCATCGACGAGCTGACCGACGCCGCGGTCGATGGAATCCATCAGGCTCTGGGTGAAGGTCTTCTGCAGATCGATGCTGCTCTTGGCCGCCCCGAGGATCGTGGCTGAGTCGGTCAACTGGCTCATCACCTTGTCGATCTTGCCGATCATCTGGGTGATGATGTCGTCGGTGACGCCGGCCGCCGTGATGTCGAGATTGTAGGCGGAGACGTTGTCGATCTTGGCGGGGGTACCGGTGACGGCGGCCTGGCCGGCGGTGTTTGCGGCGATGTCCGTGGCTCCGCCCGCGATCGCGGTGGCATAGGCCGTATCGTACTGGCTCTGGGCGGCCGCGGTGGAATAGACCGAGGTCTGGCGGTCGAGCGTGCCTTGGTTCTTGACGTCGGTGGCGAGGCCGGAATCGAACAGCTTGGTGCTCTCGATGTCGATGTCGATCGTTCCAAGCGAGATGGCGCCCGACGAGGAACGATTGAAGGACGAGACGATCTTGGCGTCGGGCTGCACGCCGTCATTGGGCGCGGCGACCTGCTTCGACGTCACCGAAAGGAAATTCGAACCGGAGAACGTAGCGGCATCGGCGAAGGACTTCATCTGCGCCTGGAGCGTCGTGATTTCGGTCTGCGTCTTTGCCTTGGCGGCATCCGTCTGGCCGACAGTGGAAAGCAGCTTGGTCTTGATCTGGCCGATCGTCGTCAGGACATTGTTCATGCCGGTGTAGGCGGTGTCGACCTTCGAGGCGCCGAGGCCGAGCGCGTCCTGCACGGTCGACAGTGCCTGGTTGTCCGAGCGCATCGTCGTGGCGATCGACCAGTAGGCGGCGTTGTCGGAGGCCTCGGAGACCTTGTAACCGGTGGAGATACGGGCCTGTGTCTGTTGAAGCGATTTGTTGGTGGCGTTGAGGCTTTGAAGTGCTGTCAACGCCGCAGCGTTTGTCATGATGCTCGCCAAGAAACTCGCTCCTTCTTCCCAGGCCGGTCTTTCTCAAAAACCGGCATTTCCCTCGCGAGCGTTCGCCCGCCCATGGATTGCCGTCGCGCCCACCGGCCGATTCGCCAATCCGTTGTAAGCTATTGGTTAACCATGACTAGCGCGTTATGGTTAACGGCCTGTTAAAGGCTCGCTTTCGAGGGTTAAGGACCGAGGGTTGCGCGGGGCTGGAGCAAACGCAAAACGGGCCGCGCTTTTGGCGCGGCCCGTTGTTTACTGCGCTCTAGGTTGAGCGAAGTGGATTAGCGGAAGAGCGACAGGATCGACTGCGAGGAGCCGTTGGCGATCGACAGCGCCTGGACGCCGAGCTGCTGCTGAACCTGCAGCGCCTGGAGGCGGGTCGATTCCTTGTTCATGTCGGCATCGACGAGCTGACCAACGCCGCGGTCGATGGAGTCCATCAGGCTCGACGTGAAGGTCTTCTGCAGGTCGATGGAGCTCTTGGCAGCACCGAGCTTGGTGGCTGCGGTCGTCATGTCCTTGAGCGCGGCGTCGACGACGGTCATCATCTGCGAGATCTGGCTATCGCTGGCGGCCTTGCCACCCGAGAAGATGGCCAGGCTGGCGACCGAATAGGTGTCGGTAGCCGCCGCGGGAGCGCCGAGCGTCGGGGCCGAGGCCGTTGTGACCGCGGCGCCGGTGGCGCCGAGGCGGTCCGTGTCCAGAATGCCCTTGGCCGTCGGCGCCGCGCCGCCGTCATAGAGCTTGATGCTTTCCACGTTGACGTCGATCGTCGAGATCGAAACAGCACCGGTGGCGTCGCGGTTGAAGGCCGAAACGATCTTCACGTCGGCCGCCGTGCCCGAAGCGGTGGACAGCGAAAGCATGTTGGTGCCGGAGAAGGTGGCGCCGTCGGCATAGGCCTTCAACTGATCCTGAAGCGCCTTGATTTCGACCTGAGTCTTTTCCTTGGAGGCGTCGGTCTGGCCGTAGGACGCGGTCAGCTTCTGCTGGATCGTGTTGATGGTGGTGATCGCGCTGTTCATGCCGGTGTAGGCGGTGTCAACCTTCGAGGCGCCGAGGCCGAGCGAGTCCGAAACGGTGGACATCGCCTGGTTGTCGGAGCGCATCGTGGTCGCGATCGACCAGTAGGCGGCGTTGTCGGAAGCCTGGGAGACGCGATAGCCCGTCGAGATGCGGGCCTGCGTGTCCTGGAGGGATTTGCTGGTGGCGTTGAGGCTCTGCAGCGCCGTCAACGCGGCGGTGTTCGTCATGATGCTGGACATGGCTACTCATACCTTGATTTTACAGGTGTTTTTTTGACATACCGGCTTGTCCGGTATGACGGAGCGGCATCATGCCAATGATCGTCGAAAGAGATCACCCGCCATCTGCGAGCGACTATGGCGGCGAGTTCCTACCAAAGACCTAAATCGGACGGTTAATCGAAAATAATCTGGGAATTCGATGATGGTTCCCGCACCGCCTACCCTCGTCGGTAGACGGTGCCTTTTGCCGGGGCCGTGGGACGGAAACGATCAGGTGAAGGAGCGCACCAGGCTGCCGACAAGCAGGTTCCAGCCGTCGATCAGGACGAAGAACAGGATCTTGAATGGCAGCGACACCACGGTGGGCGGCAGCATCATCATGCCCATCGCCATCGTGATGGTGGCGACGATCAGGTCGATGACCAGGAATGGCAGCACGATCAGGAAGCCGATTTCGAAGCCGCGCCGGATCTCGGAGATCATGAAGGCCGGCACCAGGATGCGCAGGTCGACCGTGTCGCGCGAGACGGTCTGGCCGCGCTCGCGGGCGAGGTCGGCGAAAAGGTCGAAGTCCTTGTCGCGCACATTGTGCAGCATGAAGGTTCGGAACGGATCCGAGATCTTCTCGAAGGCCTCGGTCTGGCTGATCTGGTTGTCCATCAGCGGCTTGACGCCAGTGTTCCAGGCCTGGTCGAAGGTCGGCGCCATGACATAGAAGGTCATGAACAGCGACAGCGAAATGAGGATGAGGTTGGCCGGCGTCGACTGCAGGCCGATGCCGGCGCGCAGGATCGAGAAAGCGATGACGAAGCGGGTGAAGCTCGTCACCATGATCAGCAGGCCCGGCGCCACCGACAGCACCGTCAGCAGGCCGAACATCTGGATGATGTAGCCGACGGTGGTGCCATCGGCCTTGCCGATGCCGCCAAGGTCCAGTTGCTGGGCCGCCGCGACGGAGGTGGCAGCGCCGATCAGCGCCGCGGCAAGAAGGAATTTCCTCATTCGAGCAGCAATGTCCTGATGAGTACCTGTTTGGCGTGGCCCTGACTGCGGATCGAGGCGCGTTCCTCGAGATCGGCTTTCAGGTGCTGGTAACCGCTGGCGCCTTCGATCTGGTGCATCTTCAAGGTACGCACGAAGGCCAGAAGGTCCTGCTGGATGTCCTCCGCCATCGCCGGCGGCTGCGGCGCGTCATAGACCACGGATGCTTCCATCCTGATCCAGGTGTCGGCGGGCGAGGCGATGTTGGTGGTGATCGGCGCCAGTGCCACGAGCGTCGGCCCCGTGCCCGGCTGTTGCGCGGCGGCGGGCTGGGCGACCTTGCCCTCGTTCTCCGGCGCGACCGGTACCGACTCGGGTCCTCCGACGCCCTTGAGATAGCCGCCGGACAGCCAGCCCATGCCGATGGCGGCGGCCGTCACCACCAGCAGCATGGCGCCCTGGACGGCAAGGGAAGGTCCCTTGCGAGGCTGAAGCTGTTCGACATTGGCCACGCTGTTCTCCAATCCCTAGAACGGAAGAACCTGGTCGAGAACCTGCTGGCCGTAGGCCGGCTGCTGGATCTCGGTGATGCGGCCGCGTCCGCCGTACGAGATGCGCGCCTCGGCGATGCGCTCGTAGGGGATCGTGTTCTCGGCACCGATATCGGCCGGCCGCACGATGCCGGCGATGGTCAGCACCCTGAGTTCGGCGTTGACGCGCACCTCCTGCGAACCGGTGATCATCAGATTGCCGTTGGGCAGGACGTCGGTGACGATGGCCGCGACATTGAGCTCCAGCGTTTCCGATCGCTTGATCTCGCCGTCAGCAGTGGTGTCCGTGGCCGAGTTGAGCGCGCCTGAACCCTTGCCGGCTGTGCTGAGCTTGTCCCATTGCGCGCTGATGTCGAAACCGAGCTTGCGGTTGGCGGTGCGGCTTCTGTCGTTCTGGTTCTTGAAGTTGGCGCGGTCGTTGATGCTGATCTTGACGGTCAGGATGTCGCCCTGCGACAGCGCCCGGGGGTCTGTGAACAGCCGGCTCTGGCGATCGTTCCAAAGCGAGAATTTCTTGACCGGCGCGCGTGGCGACTCCGGGTATTTGTAGAGGGAGCCGGTGTTGCCGCCATCGATGCCGGAGCCGACCGGCGACAGCGCCGGTTCCTTGCCGACCTCCCTGAGGTTGGTTCCGCAGCCGGACAGCGCTGCGACCGCGCACAGGATGAGCACTCTGCGGATCATGACGGATCTACCCTTCGGGCTGCGCTGGCCATGATGCCGGTGAGCGTCGCCGCCGCCTTCTGGTCCATTTCGTTGAGAATGACACTGGCCTTGCGCGAATCGAGCTTCATCAGGATGGCCGCGGCCAGGTCTGCGTTGACGATCGCCAGGCGTTCGGCCGCGGCATCGGGCTTCATGCCGGCATAGATCTTGACGACGCCGTCCTCTGCCCGGGCCAGGAAGACCTCGCGCCGCTTCAGCCACGTCTCGTATTCGGCCTTCTTCTCGTCCAGCGCCTTCATGCGCTGGTCGATGCCGGCCTGGAGCTGCTTCAGTTCTTCTGCCTGCAAGGCATAGCGGCGGTCGCGGGCGGCGTCGGCGATGTTGGAGCAGAAGCGCTCGATCTCGCTTTGGTCAGGTGCCTTTTCCCGCGTCAATTGTCGCGGCGCCATCGCGGGCTGCGCTCCGGGCAGAACCTGGCGAACGGTGTCCTCGGCGTCCGCGCCGCCGGAAAAGGACATGGCCGCGAGAGCTGCTGCCGCGAACAGGATTGCGCGGGAGCGGCGCCTTTCAGGAGATGAGAGGGGAAGGATCATCGGCATCGCCTATTGGAGAACCAGATCGGCTTGCAGGGCGCCGGCCGACTTGATGCCTTGCAGGATGGCAATGATGCCGTCCGGCTTGACGCCGAGACGGTTGAGGCCGGAAACGAGGGTTTGCAGGTCGGGCCCGTCGAGCACGGCGACGCGGCCGTTGGGCCGGCTGGCGTCGATGGCGGTGAACGGCTCGACGGCGGTTTCGCCCTTGGAGAAAGGTTCAGGCTGCACGACACGCGGCGCTTCGGTGATGCGCACCGTCAGTGTGCCGTGGCTGATGGCGACGCGCGAGATCTTGACGTCGTTGCCGATGACGATGGTGCCGGTGCGCTCGTCGATGACGACGCGGGCCGGCGTGTCGGACTCGACCACCAGATTCTCGATCTCGGCATAGAAGCGGGCCGCCGATATGCTCTTCGGCCTCCTGATCTGTACGGTGCGGGAATCGCGCTCGGCCGCCACGCGCATGCCAAAGCGCTGGCTGGTGTAATCGTTGACCGCGTCGGCGATACGGATGGCGGTCGAAAAATCGGGATTGCGCAATTGCAGCGTCAGCGTCGGCTGGTCGTCGAATTCGGCCTTCACCGATCGCTCGACAATCGCGCCGTTCGGTACCCGGCCGGCGGTTGGCACGCCCTGCGTCACTTGCTGGGCCTGACCCTGGGCGGTGAAGCCGGAAACGATGACCGCGCCCTGGCCGACGGCATAGATCTCGCCGTCCGCAGCCTTCAGCGGCGTCATGATCAGCGTGCCGCCTGAAAGCGACGTCGCGTCGCCCATCGAGGAGACGTCGATATCGATGCGGGCGCCCGATTGCACATAAGGGGGCATATTGGCGGTGACGATGACGGCGGCGACGTTCTTGGCGCGCGCGCTGCCCCCCTCGGTGGCGATGCCGAGATTTTCGAGCATGGCGCGGATCGACTGCTCGGTGAACGGCGAATTGCGCAGGCTGTCGCCAGACCCGGCGAGCCCGATGACAAGGCCGTAGCCGACGAGCTGGTTGTCACGCGAGCTCTGCAGCTGGGCGATGTCCTTGATGCGCGAGGCGACCTGGCCCGGTGGCAGCGAGCTTGGCCCGGACGACACGCGGAACATGCGGGTGGTGGTGGCCGGATCATATTCCGGATCGTCGTAGACGCCGCCATTCTTGGCGGCGAGTTCGCGCTTGGCCTTGGGCGTCAGGCCATCGGCCAGCGCCGGTTGCAGGCCGAGCGCGGCCGCAAGCAGAAGGGTAAATGCGCGCATCATGAAGCGCTGACCTGGATGGTTCCGTCGGCCATCACAGTGCCGGAAAGGATCTTGCCGCTGTCGGTGTTGCGAACCTTGATGAGGTCGCCGGCCGAACCTGGCTGCAAGGTCACGGCGGTCGCCGATATCGTCAGTCCGCCGGCGATGAAGAAGACCTGCACGGCGGCACCCTGTTCGACCAGCCAGGCCTCGCGGATGGCGGTCGAAGGAATGTAGCGGCCGGGCAGCAGCGTGCGCTTGGCGATCTTGCCCTGCAACTCCTCGGCGCGGGTCGCCACCGCATCGGGCTTGTGCTTGCCCGGGATGAGGGTCACCTGTTTCAGCGCGGTGATCTCGATGGTCTCGCCGGGATAGATGACCCGGTTGGGGATCAGCACGACCTCGCCGGCAGGCTGACTGCTGGCGATCTGCGTTGCCGATTGACCTGCCGACTGGCCTGTCGACTCCTGGGCGAAAGCCGGCATGCCGCCGACCACCAGCGCAAGGGCAAGCGCGGCGCGGCGGACTGCGGAGCAGGAGATCGGCATGGCCATCGTCCGTTACCTGATGTTCTTGGAGACAACCGAGGCCATGTCGTCGGCGGCCTGGATGACCTTGGAGTTCATTTCATAGGCACGCTGCGCCGAGATCAGTTCGGTGATTTCCTTGACCGGGTCGACGTTGGAAGCCTCGAGATAACCTT
This sequence comes from Mesorhizobium sp. B2-4-15, assembly GCF_006658505.1. Classification (GTDB taxonomy): domain Bacteria; phylum Pseudomonadota; class Alphaproteobacteria; order Rhizobiales; family Rhizobiaceae; genus Mesorhizobium. Next base: position 77,755 of record NZ_VFUZ01000003.1, on the reverse strand, counting down.
GCTGGACGGTGGCGAAACCGGGATCGCCGGGCACGCCGACATTGGCCGGGCCTGACGCCGTCGTTTCCTGGAACAGATTGTCGCCGAGCGGTGCCAGCCCCGCTTCGTTGGCGAAGTTGACGATCTGGAGCTGGCCGAGCGTCTGCAGGTTGGTCTGGCCGTCGATGCGGGCGAAGACCTGGCCGGTCTTGTTGACGATGACCTCGACGGCGTTGACCGGCACCGTGATGGCCGGGATGACACTGGCGCCGTCCGCGGTCACCAGCTGACCGGTGGCGTTGGTGTTGAAGGCGCCGGCGCGGGTATAGAGCGTGCCGCCATCGGCGCCCTCGATCTGAAACCAGCCGCGGCCGGTGAGCGCCATGTCGAAACTGTTGCCGGTGCTGGTCAGTTCGCCCTGTGTGTGGACGTTGCGCACCGCGGTCGTCTTGACGCCGAGGCCGATCGAAACGCCCTCCGGCACCAGCGAGGCGTTGGAGCGGTTGGGCACGCCTTGCGTGCGGTCGACCTGGTAGAGCAGGTCCGAGAATTCGGCTCGCGCCCGCTTGTAGCCGGTGGTGTTGATGTTGGCGATGTTGTTGGCGATGACTTCCAGATTTGTCTGCTGGGCATTCATGCCGGTGGCGGCAATGGCGAGCGCTTTCATGGCCTAACTCCTCAGATACCCATGCGACTGACTTCGAGATAGGCCGAAACAACCTTGTCGCGGATTGCGACGGCGGTCTGGAGCGCCTGCTGCGCGCTCATGACGGCATCGACGACCTGGCGGGTGTCGGCATCGCCCTTGAGCGCCTGCAGCGACACCTGTTCGGCATTCTGCAGCGTGTTGACGGTCTTCGACGCCGCCTGGCTCAGCGCCTCGGTGAAGGAGGTGCCAAGATTGCCTGATGTCGCGGGCGCGACACCGCCTTGAAGCAGGTCGGTCGCCGTGTCGCCCAGCCCAGGCTTCAGGTTAAGCGCGCCGATGCCGTTCACGATCATTGGTTCCTCATCAGGTCTATGGTCATTGAGATGAGGTCGCGCGCCTGCTTCACGACTTGCAGGTTGGCCTCGTAGGAGCGGTTGGCCTCGGTCATGTCGGCCATTTCGATCAGCACGTTGACATTGGGCAATTTGACGTAGCCCTTCGCGTCGGCGGCCTCGTTGCCGGGTTGGAATTCGACGGGAAAGTCACTCGGATCGCGGTCGATCGAGTTCACCGCGACCGTCGAGCTGCCGGAGGCCCGGTCGAGCTCCGAGACGAAGCTGATGGTCTTGCGGCGATAGGGGTCGGCGCCGGGAGTCGTGCCGGTCGACTGGGCATTGGCGAGGTTCTCGGAAACCACGCGCAGGCGCTCGGACTGGGCGCCGAGGCCGGATGCCGCGACTTTCAGGGCTGAGGTCAACGCGTCCATGGTCAGCTCTTCACCGCCATCATCATCATCGAGTGGAAAGCCTTGACGATGGCCGTGTTGAGCTCGAAGGAGCGGCGCACTTCGCCGGCCTTGAGAAGCTGGTCTTCAAGCACGACGCTGTTCTTGGACGGCATGACCACACCATCGTCTTCCTGCGGCTTGATGGTGAAGCCGGCATTGGTCGCGGCGTTGCCGAGATGGCCGGCCTCGGTGGCCTGCAGCGACACCGCCGTGCGGTCGAGCACTTTTTCGAACGGCTCGACATCGTTTGCCGTGTAGCCCGGCGTGTTGGCGTTGGCGATGTTGCCGGCGATCGCCGACTGACGCACGGAAAGCCACTGCGCTTGCTTGGCGGCGAGATCGAAAAGGGAAACGGGCTCCATGGGAATCTCCGGGCATGTGCCCAAAGACTAGGCCGCCAGTCTTGCGCGGACCTTGCGAACGGCCGCCAGAAACGTGTGAAGCGGTTTTCGCACGACATCATGCCCCGTTTCTTGATCGGAGCCGGATGGGCAGAACCACGGCGGCCTATCTGGAGAGCTCGATCACCTGGTTGGTGCTGGTGAGCATGACCCACTTGCCGTTGCGCTGCTCGATCGAGGATACTTTGCTGGAATCGGGCAGGGTCGAGCCACGCTGGACCATCCACAGGCCAGTGTCGTCCTCGATCATGGCGCGGCCGTTGGCGACATGGATCATGCGGAATTTCGACACGTCTGCCGGAAAGGGCTGCTCGCCTGGCGCCCGGGCCGGCGTGGCGTCGTCCCGCACCGTTCCGGTGGCAAGCAGGTCGATGTCGGCGTTGGGAACGTCCTTGGCCGTCAGTGGTGCACTGCGCTGGGCGACCACGCCGCCGCCCTCACGCCCCGAATTGGTGCCGGTGCCGCCAAACTTGATCGCCTGGACGCCGAACTGTTCCTGGTTGAAGAAGATGTACCAGGGAAACAGCGCGCAGATCAGGCCAAGCGTGATGCCGAGCGCGGCGATGACGAAGTCGCTGCGCCGGCCCGCCTTCTTGCCCAGCTTGGGAAATTGCGGTTTTGGAGGCTGCGGCCATTCGGTGACCGGGAACAGGCCGTCGATGAGCGAGTCCCGGCTGGCCTGCGTCACGTCGGCGGTCTCGGCCCGGGAGGGCCTGGGCAAGGCTGGCTTGGCAGCCCTGGCCAGAACGGCCTCGGCTTTGGCGCGGTCGGCCTCTGTCTTGGCGGCCCTGGCTTCTTCAGCCCTGGCTTGCTCGGCGGCGTTCGCCTCGGCGATCATCTCGCGCAGGAGGCGCTCGGCGTACTGGCCTTCAGTCTCCTGGTTCTGCATTCTGCTTTCCCTTGAGATGGCGGGCGAGATCGGAGAACGGATCGGCCGATGGGCGGTCCCTGGGCGATTGCGTCAACGCCTCGTAGATCAGGGGCACCTGGCGCACGGCCATGTCGAGTTCGGCGTCGACGCCGCCCTGATAGGCGCCGAGCAGGCGAATGTCGCGCGTGTCCTCGAAGCGGGAGATCATCGACTTCAGCCGGGCCACAAGCGCGCGCTGTTCGGCGCTCCAGGCCTTGCCCGCCAGTCGCGAAATGGACGACAGCGGGTTGACCGGCGGATAGCGGCCTTGCTCCGCGATCGCACGGTCGAGCACGACATGGCCGTCGAGGATGCCGCGTACGGAATCGGCGACCGGATCGTTGTGATCGTCGCCGTCGACCAGCACGGAAATGATGGCGGTGATCGATCCTTTACCTTCCGCCCCTGGTCCGGCGCGCTCGAGCAGCTTGGGCAGTTCGGTGAAAACGGAGGCGGGATAGCCGCGCGCGACCGGCGGCTCGCCGGTTCCCGTCGCCACCTCGCGCAGCGCATGGGCGAAGCGGGTGATCGAATCCAACACCAGAAGCACGCGGTGACCCTGGTCGCGAAAATGCTCGGCGATGCGCATGGCGGTGTCGGGAGCACGCCGGCGCATCATGGCGCTCTCGTCGCTGGTGGCGACGACGGCCACGGTCTTGGCCATGCTGTCGCCGATCGTGTCCTCGAGGAATTCGCGTACCTCACGGCCGCGTTCGCCGATCAGCGCCACGACGACGGTATCGAACGCGTCGGCGCCGGCGAGCATGGCGAGCAGCGTCGACTTGCCGACGCCGGAACCCGCGAAGACGCCCATGCGCTGGCCGAAACACAGCGGCGTGAATATGTCGATGACCTTGACGCCGGTCATGAAGGCGGTGCCGACGCGCTGCCGCGCCATGGCACCGGGCGTCGTGGCGCTGCCCGCAATGTCGTCGCCTCTTGTTAGCGGCGAACCGCCATCGATCGCCCGGGTGAGCGCATCGATGGCGCGGCCGCGCCATGAGCCGTGCGGCTGCACCGCGAGCGGCCCCCTGCGGAACACGGCATCGCCGATACCGGCATCGGCGCTGCGTTCGAAGGGAGCAACGACAACCTCGTCGCGGCTGATCTTGACGATCTCGCCGCGGCGCGCGCCGGCCTGGCCGCGCTGTTCAACGATGTCGCCCAGCCTGGCGAAATCGGAAAGGCCGCGCACTTTGTAATGCGTGGGCGTGACTTCGGTGACGAGACCGCCACGCTTGACCAGTCCATCGGCGTTGCTGAAGCGCCGCCATATCCTCTCCAATGCGGCAAGCCGATCCTCCGGCGCCGGCTGGAACTGTCTTTCGGGTGCGCGGATCGATGGCTGGTTCGACGACATGCTACGACTTCGAGCCGAGTGTCTTGATCGCCTCGTCGGTGGAGGAATCCGTCTGCCGCATCAGCGCGGCGGTGTTCTCGAAGGCACGCTGGACCATGATCAGCCGGGTCATCTCCAGCACCGGATTGACGTTGGATTCCTCGACGAAACCCTGCGCGACGCCGACGTCGGAGCGGTCGGTGACCGGCTCGGGCGTGCGCGCCGGCACGATGCCTGAATTGCCGTAGCGCACGAAGTTCTCGCCCGGGTCGAAATTGTAGAGGCCGATCGAGCCGACAAGCTGGTCGTTCTGGCGCAGCGAGCCGTCGGCGCCGGCCTTGGGCGGACCGTTGCGGGGATCGAGCTGGATCGGCGCGCCGCCGGCGTCGAGCACCGGGTGGCCTTCGATCGACATCAGCTCGCCATTCTCGTTCATCGAGAAACGGCCGTCGCGGGTCATGACGGTGCCGGCTGGCGTATCGATGGCGAACCAGGCATCGCCCTGGATCGCGAAATCGAACGGATTGCCGGTCTCGGTCAAGGAGCCATGGGCGCCCGAAAGATAGGTCTTGCCCGACGAGGCGAAGGACACCGATTTCTGGCCGGTGCCCGACACCACGTCCTCGAATTTCACACCGGTGGCGCGAAAGCCGACGGTCCCGGCATTGGCGACATTGTCGGCTATCGTGTCGAGCCGGCGCTCGAGCGCCATCTGCGAGGAAAGGGCGACGTAGAGACTGTCCCGCATGATCAGAACTTCAGTTTCTGCATGGCCATCATCAGATCGGTGGAGATGCCAGCCGTGACCGGCTGTGCAAACAACACGCTGACCGACGTCACGGCCGGCGAGGTCGGGTTGTTGATCTCGTACATGCTGGTGAAGCGGGTGAGGAACTTGCCGAGTTTCTCGGGGTCGGAGAAATCCGAGATGTTGAGCTTCTGTCCGAAGAGCTGCGCCTGCTTGTCGATGTCGGCGGTGGCGAAGGAATCGGGGAGCCCGAGCGCGGTGCGCACGACGCTTGCAAGCGCCGTGTCGGCCAGCACGTCGTACCAGCTGGTGATGGTGGGCGCCTTGCGCTGGAAATAGAGCGCCAGCCGCACGCCTTGATTGGTCTGGCCAGCATCCTCCTCCAGCGTCTGGCGCATGTATTTGTCGACGGTCGGCTGCTGCGCCGGATTGATGGTGGTGGCGTTCTGGCCGTACTGCTCGAAGTTGAGGGCCGTGGCCAGTCCCGCGTAAGCCGGGTTCGTCTGCTTGTTGGCGACGCTGTTGGGGTCGCGCACGCCACCCTGCAGGACCTGCTTGATGAGGTCCTTGTCCTCCGTCGCCGAATCGAGGCCGTACGCGGCCAGTGCGTAGGTGTACAGCCGGCTGTTCGACATCAGGTCGTCGACCGACTTCACCTTGGTGATGTTGGCGAGATAATAAGTCGTCTCGCCCTTCACATAGTCCGAATTCGGGTCGAGACCGGCAATTTGCGCCTGTATGGCGTAGTTCTTCGCCACCAGCTGCTGCGCCTTGTTGTAGATCGTTGCATCGGCGCCGTTGGCAGCGAAGTTGAAGGCCGTGACGAACTCGGCATAGCGCTTGTCGGTCAGCTTGTTGGCGAAACTGTTGGGGTCGGAAACACCTTCCTTGAGCGCCTTGACCATGAAGGCCTTGGCGTAGTCCATGTCCTCCAGCCCGTAGGCCTTCATGGCATATTTGAACAGCCGGTCGTTTTTGACGAAATCGTCGATCGATTTCACCTTGGTGATGTTGGCGAGATAATATTGGGTATCGCGATCCACCGTCGGCTGTTGCTCGATGCGGGCGATAGACTTGGTGATGTCCTTGGTGATCAACTGGTAGCTGGTAAAGGTATTGAGCAACGTCATGCCTCCGGCCGAAGCTTAATGTCGCGACGATAACCTCACTTCCTTGCGCGAAACTGAATCGGGTAATGCGCCCCCATTCAAGCCTCACACAAGGCACGGGGACTATCCCTTGCGTTGACGTGAAATGCGGAAGGACCTGCCGTGGGCATTCTGATTGGACTGGTGGTGACGCTCGGCTGCGTCCTTGGCGGCTTCATGGCCATGGGCGGACATCTGCACGTGCTGGTCCAGCCGTGGGAAGCGGTGGTCATCTGCGGCGCTGCCTTGGGCACCTTCCTGGTCGCCAACCCGATGAAGACGGTCAAGGATACCGGCAAGGGCATTCTCGAAGCCTTCAAGCAGGCGGTGCCGAAGGAACAGGACTATCTGGAAACGCTCGGCGTGCTGCACAGCCTGATGCGCGAATTGCGCTCGAAATCGCGCAGCGAGGTCGAGGCGCATATCGACAATCCGGAAGAATCGGCGATCTTCCAGGCCTTTCCGACCGTGCTCAAGAACCACGACCTGATGAATTTCATCTGCGACTACTGCCGCATCATCATCATCGGCAATGCCCGCTCGCACGAGATCGAGGCGCTGATGGACGAGGAAATCCAGACCATCAAGTCCGACAAGATGAAGGCCTATCACGCGCTGGTCGCGGTCGGCGACGGCCTGCCGGCGCTCGGCATCGTCGCCGCCGTACTCGGCGTGGTCAAGGCGATGGGTGCCCTTGATCAATCGCCGGAAATCCTCGGCGGCCTGATCGGTGCCGCCCTTGTCGGCACCTTCCTCGGCATCTTCCTGTCCTATGCCGTGGTCGGGCCAGTCGCCACCAAGATCAAGACCGTGCGCGAAAAGAAGAACCGCCTCTACATCATCGTCAAGCAGACGTTGCTCGCCTACATGAACGGCGCACTGCCGCAGGTGGCGATCGAGTTCGGCCGCAAGACCATCTCGTCCTATGAGCGGCCGACCATCGACGCGGTCGAACAGAGCACTATGGCCACCGGCGCCGCCGAAAAGAAGGCCGCTTGAGCAATGCACGACAGATCGGTGCCGATACGGTCATGACCAGTCCAGGCAGCCCCGTGCAAGCGCGCTCGCTGATCATCGAGCGCCTGGTCGGCGACAGCGGCGAGGCCGATCAGGTGATCGACGCCGGCCGCGCCATGGCCGAACGCGCCGTACCGTTGCTGCAGAAGGGACTGTCGGGCGAGCTCGGCATTCCCGTGATCGTCGACCTCAGAGCCGTCGAGGTCAGCCGTGTTCCCGAGGCGCGCTCGCGCGCCGGCGAAAATTTCGCCATGACCGTCGTCGGCTCGCCTGCGTCCTCGGATGCGATGACGCTCGTCATCGATGCTCCGGCGATCGCGATCATGGTCTCCACGCTGTTCGGCGGCGATCCGGATATGCCGGCGTCGCCGATCGAGCGCGACCTGTCGCCGATCGAAGCCGATGTCTCGACCATGGTGTTCCAGGAGGTGGCGCAGGCGCTCAACGGGTCGGGGCGGCGTTCGCTCGACCTCCGGCTGCCCGCGCCGCGGGCCCTGTCCGGCATCGAAGCCAGAAAGCATGTGCTGCGCGACGGCGCCGCGATCCGCATCGTCCTTGGCATCTCGACGCCAGTCGACAGCGGCTCCATCACGGTTACGATGCCGCAGCGCGTCGTGCTGGCCGGCCGCGACGGCACCGCCCCCGTCGCCGAAGACGATCACGGCGGCAGTTGGCGTGCACGTTTTTCGGAAGAGGTGATGCGCTCGACAGTGGCGCTGGAAGCCACCATGCCGCTGGCGCGGCTGACGCTTGGCGACCTGGCCGGTCTCGAAAAGGGGCAGGTCATCGATTTCGAAGAGACAGCGCGGTCACGGGCTCGTCTCAGTGCACGCGGGCAGACGCTGTTCGTATGCGAGTTCGGCAAACTGGGGCAGAATTACACCGTCCGAATCACGCATCCCTTCGATGCCGGGCAGGATTTCATCGATGGGCTCATGCCGGCTGATGCCGGGCGCGCCTGAGCTTTTGGAGACGACGCATGCGCAAGACCAAGGTAGAAGCAGAGCTCGACCAGCCGGACGAGCAGCTCGACCGCGCCATCGAGGAACTGCGCGGGGTCCTGCACGAAGAAGAGCGGCGTCCCGATGCGGCGTTCAGGGCTGCCGCGGGAGCCAATTCGAGCGTCATCATGAACATCCCCGTCGATGTCCAGATCATCCTCGGCAGCACTGAAATGGCTGTAGCCGATCTGATGGCGCTGCAGAAGGGCTCGACGGTGGCACTCAACCGCCGCATCGGCGAGCCGGTCGACGTCGTGGTCAACGGCCGCAAGATCGCGCGCGGCGAAATCACGGTGCTCGAAAGCGATCCCTCGCGCTTCGGCATCAGGCTGACCGAAATCATCGCCGGCACGAAGGGCGCCTAGACGTGGATCGCGGCACTTGCCGGTTGCAGCTGAGGCGAGGGGCAGCATGACGCCGCTGACGACGCTCACGCGCGCGCAGAAGGCGGCCGCCATATTGGTGGCGATGGGCAAGCCATCCGCCAGCCGCCTGCTGAAATTCTTCAAGCAGGAAGAGCTCAAGGCATTGATCGAGGGCGCCCGGCTGCTCAGGACCATTCCGCAGGCCGATCTCGAGCGCATCGTCGCCGAGTTCGAGGCCGAGTTCACCGAAGGCGCGGGACTGCTCGATTCCGCCGACAGGATGGACACCATCCTCAACGAGTCGCTGTCGCCCGAAGAGATGAGCGCGATCATGGGCAACAAGAAGCCGGAGGCGGCACCCGAAGGGCCGCCGCCGATCTGGCCCGATCTCGAAAAACTCGAAGCCTCGCGGCTGGGCACCTTCCTGGCCGGAGAACATCCCCAGACGGCGGCCATGGTGCTGTCGAAGCTGGCGCCGCAAGCGGCCGCAGGCGTGCTTTTGACGCTGACGAAGCCGATGCGCGGCGAAATCATCAAGCGCATGGTGACCATGGCCAATGTTCCGGCCGCCGCCACCAGGATCGTCGAGAACCGGCTACGCGCCGGCGTGCTGTCGGACACCTCGACCAAGGACACTTCGGCAGGGCAGGCGCGCGTCGCCAGCGTGCTCAATGAGCTGGAAAAGCCGCAGCTCGAGGAGGTCATGCAGGATCTGGAGGCCGCCGGCACGCCCGATCTCGACGGTGTGCGGGCACGGCTTTTCGCTTTCGACGACCTGCCGCTGCTTACCCAGAAAGCGCGTGTGCTGTTGTTCGACGGACTGTCGACCGAGCTTGTCACGCTTGCGCTGCGCGGAACTTCGGCGGCACTCGCCGAATCGGTGCTGTCGGCGATTGGCGCGCGGTCGCGGCGCATGATCGAGGCCGAGCTCGGACAGGGTTCGGACGGCGTCCCTGCCGCCGACATCATGGCGGCGCGCAAGACCATCGTGACGACCACCATCCGGCTGTCGCGCGAAGGTGCATTCGAACTTCCCTCGACGCAGAACGCCGCCTAGAGCCGGATGATTTCAGGTCGAATTGACCTAAAATCTGAATCCGGCTCTAAATCAAAGGGTTAGAGCACGATGTCATCCGAAAACCGCTGCACACTTTTCGGCATCATGCTCTAGATATGTCCGACGCCACCGACAAGGACTCGAAAACCGAAGAGGCTACGGAAAAGAAGATCCGCGACACCATCGAACAGGGCAAGCTGCCCCATTCGAGGGAAACCGCGCTCCTCGCCTCCTTCGTCGCCATACTGGTGTTCACCGTCTTCTATGCCAAGGACGCCGTTATCGATCTCGGCATGTTCCTGTCGATGTTCCTCGAGAAGCCCGAAGCCTGGCCGATGGACACCGAGACCGACATCATCGCGCTTTACAAGACCGTCTTGCTGGAAGTGGGCCGCGCCCTCGTCAGCCTGCTGGTGCTTTTGACCGTCGCCGGCATCGGCGCTTCGGTGCTCCAGAACATGCCGCAATTCGTCGGCGAGCGGATCAGGCCGCAGATGTCGCGCATCTCGATCGTCAAGGGCTGGAACCGGATGTTCGGCGCTCAGGGCTGGGTCGAGTTCCTGAAATCCCTTGCCAAGGTGGGCTTCGCCATCGCCGTGCTTGTCTTCACGCTGTCGGAGGATCACCGCAAACTGCTCGCCGGCATGATCACCAATCCCGTCGCTTTCGGTCTCGTCATCCGCGGCATTGCGGTCGACATCCTGGTTGCCATCGTTTTCGTCATGGGGCTGATCGCGGCGATCGACCTCGTCTGGTCGCGCTTCCATTGGAAACAGGACCTGCGCATGAGCAAGCAGGAGGTAAAGGACGAGTTCAAGCAGTCCGAGGGCGATCCGATCGTCAAGTCGCGGCTGCGCTCGCTGGCGCGCGACCGGGCGCGCAAGCGGATGATGACGGCGGTGCCGCGCGCGACGCTGATCATCGCCAATCCGACGCACTACTCGATCGCGCTGAAATATGTGCGCGACGAGGATTCGGCGCCGCTTGTAGTGGCCAAGGGGCAGGACCTGGTGGCTCTGAAAATCCGCGAGATCGCAAGGGAAAACAACATCCCGATCTTCGAGGACGTGGCGCTCGCCCGCTCCATGTACAAGCAAGTTTCGGTCGATAATGTGATCCCGTCGCAATTCTACCAGGCCGTCGCCGAACTGGTGCGGATCATCTACTCGAAGAAGGCTGAGCGCAGACAGATTTCATGAACCGTCAACCGCACGCCAAATCCCGCGAGATCATCGTCGCCAGCGCCATAGAGCAAGTCGTGGCCGAGTTGCGGCTGATCGATGTCGCCGACTACATCGCCTTCATCCGGCTGGAGCATTTCGCCTGCCTGTCGGACCTGGTCGATTCAGCTGCGGAGTTGTTCTTCAATCCGCGCACGCTGAGGCTGGGCCATGGCGGAGAGGCGCATGTCGACTGGAGCGGCAGCCCGCGCATCGTACTGGATCTGGAGCTGCGGCCACCGGGGGTGACCGTCTATTTCCAGCTGACGCTGAGCGAGACCGGCAACTCGGTCGCGGTCAATTACGTGTCGTTCGAAAAACCTGGCGAAGACCCCGAGCACAATACGGCGCTGCTGGAGGCGGTGATCGAACAGGCCCGTATCCGCAGGGTCGAACCACTGGCCTTCTGAACCGGCTCTATCAGACAGCGAACGCTATTCGATCAGGCCAAGCCGCAGTGCCTTGGCGACCGCCTGGTTGCGGTTGACGGCGTTGAGCTTCTGGGCCGACTGGGTCAGGTACTGGTTGGCGGTGTGCACAGACAGTTTCAGGAGCCGCGCAATCTCCTCGCTGGTATTGCCGTTGGCGGTCAGCTTCAGGCACTCGAGCTCGCGCTTGGAGATTGCGCGCATCCTGCCGGTATCACCGGGACGGATGCGCGCGACCGCGGCGAACAGGGAAAAACAGCGGGCATGGATCTCGTAGAGCGCATCCTGCGGCAGGGTGATCTGCGACCCCAGGAAGACGACGAGGCCGCATTGGCCCCGATCGGCGTGGACGGGAAAGGCTATGCCGCTGGTGCCAGGCGTCAGCGGCGCCATCTGTCCGGTCCAGGCGAGATTGCCGAACATGTCGGCCATGGCTCCCACGCCGTCATCCGACCACCAGCGCGGTTCCGTCGAGAGGCGGGTGTGGCGCACGATCTCCTCGCCATTGGCCCCTGAAATGAATTTCGTCGCCACGGCTGTGCCGGGGTAGTCGGAATCAAAGCACGGCACCAGCCGCGCTCGTTCCGGCGACGGGCTGACGAAGAACAGGCCGAAGGCCGAGGCGTTGATGTCGACTGATATCCAGCGGCAGCGGCGCACGGCATCGGGAATGGTGACGGCGTGATGCGTTTCGGAGCCGAGCGTGAAGGCGCCGAACGGGCTGTGCTGCTCGTTGAAAAGGGCTTCAGCGGCATCCTTGATGTCGGCGTGTTTCAAATGATGCCACTCCTGATCGCCGTGGCGATGGCCATCGCACGGTTGCTGGCCGCGAATTTCTGGATGGCGTGGGTGATGTAGCTGTTGACCGTGTTAGAGGAGACGCCAAGGATGACGGCCACCTCATCGGTGGTCTTGCCTTCCGAGACCCAGAAGAGGCATTCGCGCTCGCGGTCCGACAGTGGATCCTGCATCGCCGCGGCGGCGATCAGTTGCGGAATATGCGAAAGCGCATAGCAGCATTTCAGCTGCGCCTTCATCAATGCCGGCTCGTCGATCTGGCCGGCCGTAGCCGCCGAGAACAAGGCGAACAGGCGCTGGCGGCCGACATTCAGCCGCAGCGAATAGATCTCGGCATGGCCGAGCACGTCGAGAAGGCGGGCCTCTTCGCCGGAGACCAGTCCGCCGGCATCCGGCGCTTTGGCCGCCACCAGCGGCTTCGGACGGAAACCGGGCGCGACGGTGAGGGCACCCTGGGCGAGGCTGGCGATCAGCCGCTTGCCGATCAACTCGATGGCATCGAAGATCCAGTTCGAAGAGACGATGCGCGCATCGTTGCGGTCCTGGTCGTGGACGATGGCGACCAGCATGTAGCTGTCGGCGCCGATCTCGGCGGTCAGCTCCATGAAGAAGCTGGTGAGATCACCCCGCGACGCCAGGCGCGAGCCCAATGTGTCGGATTGAAGAGGCGCGGCGGGACTGCTCATCTGCTGCTTTTGGCCGGAATCGATTCTGATGTCCGGATGCTGGAGAGCCAGCCGCCGAACCCTAAAACGCGTTACTTTTACGAGGCACACACGAGGCGCGGGGCCGCGCCCAACCAGACGGAATCCATTCAGGGAACGCGAAGCCGTCCGCGTCTGGCGCCGGAAAATTCCGGAACTTGAGACTTTGGGTGGTCGCCGCGCCCCCCGAGGACCGGCTGATTCGGGTCTAATCTAACCGCAGATGAATCCGACATCAAACGCGATTTGACAAAATCGAATCCGGCGGACTCGGCCTGCGACTCAGGGAGGATTTTCCCGGCTCTCAATGTGCGAAAATCGCCGGAACCGTGCAAGCCGGCCATATCGGCGGCGGCCCCGTTGCGATAGATTCGCGACTGTCGAAGGGGAGGGCACCTTCGACAGTCGCGCGCGCAATCGGCAGGACGGATATGGTCATCCGTGGCGGTTCCGCTCGGCTCCTGGCGAGGTTTGTTTCGGGGGGAAACGATGAGCGATTCATTTCGGGAAGTTATATCCGTCTCGTGGTTCGGGCGGATCAAGCGCGCGGTCGGCGGGATCATCGTCGGCCTGCTGCTGATCGTGCTGATGGTGGTCGGGTTGTTCTGGAACGAAGGCCGCGCGGTGCAGACGGCGCGCTCGCTGGCCGAAGGCGCCGGCGCCGTCGTCTCGGTGGACGCCGACAGCGTCGACGCCGGCAATGACGGCAGACTGGTGCACGTCAGTGGCCCGGTGACCGCGGACGGCGGTCTGTCGGACCCGGATTTCGGCATTGCCGCGCAGGGGCTGCGTCTGTCGCGCACCGTCGAGATGTATCAGTGGAAGGAACAGTCCAAATCCGAGACCACCAAGAAGCTTGGCGGTGGCGAGGAGACGCAAACCACCTACAGCTATTCGCGGGTGTGGGACAACAGCCAGATCGATTCGTCGGACTTCAAGAAGCCGGACGGCCATCAGAATCCGCCGATGGCGATCCACAGCCGCGCCTTCCAGATTCCACGGGGCAAGCTCGTCGCCTTCGATCTGGAAAAGCCGGTGCTGGACCGCATCGGCGGCGAGAGGGCGTACCCGCTGTCGGCGGATCAGTCGGCGCCGATAAGGGCCGCCTATACCGGGACGAGACCGCTCAGCATCGTCGATGGCAAGATCTATCTCGGCAGCGACAACACATCGCCAGCGCTGGGCGAATACCGCATCGGCTATCAATTGGCGCCGCTTGGCGTGGTCAGCATCGTGGCGCGTCAGGCCGGCAGCCGGTTCGAGCCATACCAGACGCAAGCGGGCGATGCGCTGCTGATGGTCGACACCGGCACGGTGCCGGCCGGCAAGATGTTCGCCGACGCGGTCAGCGCCAACACGCTGATCACCTGGCTACTGCGTGGTGCCGGCCTGCTGCTGCTGACCATCGGCTTTGCACTGTTCCTCGGCCCGATCGGCGTGATCCTCGACGTCATTCCGTTCCTCGGCAGCATGGCGCGGATGGGGACCGGCATCATCGCCTTCTTCCTGGCGATCCTAGTCGGCGCGACGACAATCGCGATTGCCTGGTTCTGGTACCGGCCGCTTCTGGCGGCGGGCATCCTGGCCGCCGGCGTCATCGCGGCGGCGGCGGTTTATTATCTCGGACGATCACGCAAGGCAGCACCAATGCCGAATAGCGCCGGCGCCAGCCAGATCCGCTGATGGGATTGCCGATGAGTTGTTTCGTGGCGGCTGATTCAGTGTAGACAAGGCGAATGTATTGGAGGCATCGATGTTACTGGCTCGCAATTTTGCGCCGTTGATGCGTGCGGTAGCATTCCTCTATGTGGTGCTGTTACCAGATTTATCTTTGACAGATGCCTCTGCGGGCGTGCTGGAAGCGCAGGCGGCCTTCAATGCTAAAAATTATGAGGAAGCGTTCAAGCAGTGGAAACCGTTGGCCGACGCCGGGAATTCGTCAGCGGAGTTCGGCTTAGGTATGTTGTATGGTCAGGGCCTGGGCGTCACGCAAGACAAGCAACAAGCAATATCTTTGTGGCGCAAGGCGGCGGAGCAGGGGAACGCCGACGCCGCCTTCTATCTCGGCTCGTGCTATCTGCTTGGCGAGGGTGTTGGAAAAGACGTTTCGGTCGCCGCGACTTGGATCCGCAGTGCGGCGGAGGCGGGGCAAGCGCAGGCCCAATATCAGTTAGGGAGTTTATACTGGCGAGGTGAGGGCGTGCCAGCCGATGACAAGCTGGCGTTTGCTTGGTGGCTCAAAGCTGCGCAGGCAGGCGTGGCAGAGTCACAGTACAATGTTGGATCGGCGTACAGCTCCGGCAGGGGCGTTGCCACAGATGACGCGCAGGCCGTGGCCTGGCAACTTAAGGCGGCGGAGCAGGGGAACGCCGACGCCCAATACGTGCTTGGTTACCGATATGTGCAAGGGCTGGGTGTCCCCAAGAGTGGTTCAGATGCAATTGAATGGTGGCTGAAGTCCGCCAATCAAGGCTACGTCAATGCCGAATTGGCCCTGGGGTATGCTTATGCCACAGGGCAAATAATACCGAGAGACATAGGATCAGCCGCAGCTTGGTGGGTAAAGGCGGCAAATCAAGAGAATGCAGACGCGCAGTTTAATCTCGGGCTCTTATATTACAATGGAATAAATGGAAATTCAGATTACGGGAAAGCGGTTCTCTGGTTTCGAAAGGCTGCGTCGAATGGAAATAACAAGGCAAAGAGACAGTTGGAACTTATGAAATCCAAAGGTCAAATCTAGCCTGGAAGAAGGGCGGCATGCCGCCCTTCTTCCTACATGCTATCGCACTTTACTTGCCGGCCGGCAGGCTTACCGGTCCTCGAAACCGGTCAGCACGCCGACGGCGTTGATGCCGATCTCCTCGACGGCATAGCCACCTTCCTGGACGAACAGCGTCGGCAGTCCGAGCCTGGCGATGCGCCGGCCGATCTTGGGATAGTCGGCGGATGTCAGCTTGAACTGGCTGATCGGGTCCTTCTCGAACGTGTCGACGCCGAGCGAGACGACGACGACATCCGGCGCATAGGCGGCAAGCCTGGCGCAGGCGTCCTCCAGCGATGCGTTCCAGGCGTCCCAGCCGGTGCCGAAGGGCATCGGATAGTTGATGTTGAAGCCTTCGCCTGCGCCCGCGCCGCGTTCATCGGCATGGCCGAGGAAGAACGGATATTCGACCATCGGATCGCCATGCAGGTTGAGAACCTGCACGTCGGCCCGGTCATAGAAGATCTCCTGGGTGCCGTTGCCGTGATGGTAGTCGACATCGAGGATGGAGACACGCTTGGCGCCCTGATCAAGGAACCATTGCGCGGCGACGGCGGCGTTGTTGATATAGCAGTAGCCGCCCATGAAGCTGGCGCCGGCATGGTGACCGGGCGGGCGGCAAAGCGCGAAGGCCGACCTCTCGCCGTCCTTGACCAAACCGGCGGCGCTCAGCGACACGTCATAGGAGGATTTGATCGCGGCCCAGGTCCCCGCGACGAAGGTGGCGCCGCCGTCGAAGGAATAGTAGCCGAGCAGGGCGTCGATGCGCTTTGGCGGCACGTCGCCACGCAGGCCGCGCGTCGGCCAGGTGAAGGGCATTGCCGTGCCCGTGTGGCCCTCAGCCGTCCATTGCGGCCAGACCGTCGGCAGGAAATCGATGTAGTCGGCCCTGTGGACGCGCTTGGCGGCGGCAAGATCGTGCTCGACCGGCGCGATGATCGGCCCGAGCTTCTCGCTTTCGACCCGCGCCTTGATGAACTCGGCACGCGAGGGCTTTTCGAAACCCGGCACGATGGCTGACGTGACGAGTTCCATCTGGCCGGCATGGCCGGCATGAAGCGGCGAATAGACAGTCTTCATAAAATTCCTCTCGAAGTGCGAAATCAGTCAAGATTGAGATAGGGGTTCACCAGAGCGAGCCACATGGTTTCCACATCGTCCTCGATGAGGTCGAACGTCTTGCGATCCTTTTTCAGCCCCACGAGCCGGCAGACGTGCCCGACCTCCATCATCACCACGCCGAGCCGGCTGGCGATCTTGTCTTCAAGGGCAGGGTTCACATGCTGCAGCCATGCGGCGTAGAGGGCGATGATCTGGTCGTCATATTCGTTCTGGATCGGCCTGAGGTCGGCATTGCCCGATATGGCCTCGATCACCGGCATCAGGGTGGCGTTATCGAGATAGAGCCTGGACGTGTCGGCGAAGAGCTTGCGCACTTCGCGCCGAAACTCTTCGCGGTTGGTGGGAGGGGGGACCTTGATGCGTTTCGCGATCACCTCGGGAAAGGACGACAGCCAGCGCCGCGCGAGGTCCAGAAGAATGGCTTCCTTGTTGGGAAAGTATTGGTAGACCGAACCGACCGACAAGCCCGCGCGCTGCGCAATGGCGAGCGTCGTCGGCGTCTTGGTTCCTTGCTCCCGCGTCAGGATCAACGCCGCGTCGAGAATCCGGTCGACCACCTTGCTCGACCGTTGTTGCCGCGGCTGCTTGCGTGGTTCGAGCGCTATCCTGTTTTTGCGGTCGAGACTGCGCTTCACTGCTTGATATCCCCGTTCCCCACCCGGTCTCAACACAAGCGGAGGATGCTGTCCACAATACATTCTAGATTCCGCATGTTGACAAACGCGAATAATTAGTCGCATTCTTTTATCCACGCTGTCTTCAGGGATAACAAGGGGAATTTCGAGGACAGCGCGCTGGCATCATTCTTTGTCCCATGGCACTGCTCCAGCGGAGCGGCGGTGGTTGGACGCGGAGTTGCCGGTCTCAGTCAGTCGTCAAAAGCGCGGAGTCGCGATGTCTGTCACGGATGCGGGTCACAATGCGGATCTGGTCGTCATCAATGGTCGTGTCCTGACCATGGATGCCGGCAATCCCACCGCCGAGGCCGTTGCCGTCAAGGACGGCGCCATCATCGCCATTGGCAGCCGCGCCGCCATCGAAGAGTTCAAGGGACCGGGGACCAGGGTTGTCGACGCCAAGGGCGGTTCGGTGCTCCCGGGGTTCATCGAAGCCCACATGCATCTCTTTTCGGGTGCGGCCGAGCTCGCCCATCTGCAGCTTTCGGGCGTCCACGGCTTCGAGGCGCTGCAGAAGGCGATCCGCGGCTACGCATCGACACATCCCGACGCGAAAATGCTTGTCGGACAGGGCGTCGACTATACCGTGCTCGGCGACGAGCGGGTGACGCGCCATCATCTCGACACGATCCTGCCGGACCGGCCCTTCGTCATGGCCGCGCCCGACCACCATACGATGTGGGCCAACACCAAGGCGCTGGACATGGCCGGCATCCTGCATGGTCGCGCGCTTGGCCCGGGCAACGAGATCGTCATGGGCGAGGACGGCCTGGCCGATGGCGAACTGCGCGAGGGCGAAGCCTTCGGCCCGGTGCTCGACCTTGCCGGCGAAAGCCGCGTGCGGCTGGGGCTGGCGACCGGCGGCGAGCCGGACCCGATGCCGTCGGCGGAAGAGCGCGCCTTCGACCGTGACATCATGCGGCGAGGGCTTGCCTGGTGCGCGCGCCACGGCATCACCTCGATCCAGAACATGGACGGCAATCTCTACCAGCTCGAACTGCTGGCCGAGATCGAGGCCGAGGAAGGCTTGCCCTGCCGCGTGCAGATACCGTTCCACTACAAGAATTTCATGACGCTCGACATGCTCGACAAGGCATCCGAGATGGCCGAACGCTTCGACAGCGAGTGGTTGTCATCGGGCATGGTCAAGGTGTTCTATGACGGGGTGCTGGATTCCTGGACGGCTGTCATGATCGAGCCATATGCCGACCGTCCCGACTGGGTCGGCGAGCCGCTGTTCACGCCGCAACAGTTCATCGACCTCGCCGTCGCCATCGACAAGCGCGGGCTGCAGATCGCGGTACATTCGATCGGCGACGGGGCGGTGCGTGCCGTGCTCGACGGCTACGAGGCGGCGCAAAAAGCCAACGGCAAGCGCGACAGCCGGCATCGCATCGAGCATATCGAGGTCACCACCACATCGGACGTGCCACGCTACGCCGAACTCGGCGTCATCGCTTCCATGCAGCCGCCGCATCCGCCCGGCGCCATGGATTTCCCGCTGGAGCCGACCGTGTCGCGCATCGGGCCGGCCCGCTGGCCGCTGAGCTATGCCTGGCGCACCTTGAAAAACGCCGGCACGCATGTCGTCTTCGCCTCGGACTGGCCGGTCTCGCCGATCGACCCGATCCTGGGCATCCAGGCGGCGATGCTGCGCAAACCCTGGGCAGAAAGCGATCCGGACCAGAGCTTCTCACTGCATGAATCGCTTGCGGCCTATACGGTCGAAGGCGCCTATGCGGAATTCGCCGAAGATCGCAAGGGCATGCTGAAGCCCGGCTACATGGCGGATCTGGTCGTCCTGTCGGCCGACATCGAGAAGACCGCGCCGGCAGACCTGCACAAGGTACGGCCGGCAACGACGATCTGCGGCGGGAAGGTTACCTATGAAGCCTGACCTTGGCATGGGCCTGCCAAGCCTGGAATGACTGACTGAACTGTGATTCAATGCCGGGCTTGCCAACCTACCGGCCATGTGTTCACATCCAACAGGGGAAGAGCTCCGCCAGCAAGAGCGGGGTCAACAGTGAGGCGTAATCGTGCCGGACAAACCGGATCGGAATGCGATTGAAGTAGTAAACGTCAGCAAAATTTTCGGATCGGGTGAGGGGCAGGTCGCTGCCCTCGACAGGGTTTCGGTATCCATCCGCGAGAACGAGTTCTTCACGCTGCTCGGACCGTCTGGCTGCGGCAAGACAACCTTGCTGCGGCTGATCGCCGGCTTCGACTTTCCAACCGCCGGCGAGATCCTGCTTTACGGGCAGGACATCGCGCCGCTGCCGCCCTTCAAGCGACCCGTCAACACCGTCTTCCAGTCCTATGCGCTGTTCCCGCACATGACGGTGGCCGACAATATCGGCTTCGGCCTGGAGATGCTGGGCAAGCCCAAGGCCGAGATCAAGGCGCGCGTCGCCGAGATGCTCAAGCTGGTCAAAATGGAGGCCCTGGCGGGCCGCCGCACAGGCCAGATTTCCGGCGGCCAGCAGCAGCGCGTGGCATTGGCCCGGGCGCTCGCGCCGCAGCCGAAAGTGCTGTTGCTCGACGAACCGCTCTCGGCGTTGGACTACAAGCTGCGCAAGGAGATGCAGATCGAGTTGAAGCGGCTGCAGCATGAGACCGGCATCACCTTCATCTTCGTCACCCATGACCAGGAAGAAGCGCTGACGATGTCGGACCGCATCGCGGTGATGTCGTCGGGCAAGATCCTGCAGGTCGGCTCGCCCTGGGACATTTACGACAAGCCGGCGGACCGTTTCGTCGCCGACTTCATCGGCGAAACCAACTTCCTCACCGCCGCCATATCGGGCATCGGCAATGGCAAGGCACGCGCGACGCTCAAATCGGGCACGACGATCGAAGCAACCGTTGCCGAAGGCTTCCAGCCCAAGGACAATGCCACCGTGGTGGTGCGGCCCGAGCACGCCAAGCTGACGAAGGACAAGGGCGAGCTGTCGGGCATGGTCGACAACATCGTCTATTTCGGCACCGACACGCATATTCATGTCCAGCTTGACAGCGGCGAGGCCTTTACCGTGCGCCAGCAGAATACGCGCAGCGCCGGCTGCGGTTTCGAGCGCGGCGACAAGGTCGGCATCATGATCGGCAACGACGCCGCGCAAGTGCTGAGGGACTGATGGCCACCGCGGAAGAAGTCGCCAAGGCGGCGGAACGGCGCGATGTCCGTGACCGCTGGCTCTTGTCAGCGCCGGCGCTGCTGGTCATTTTCCTGGCCGCGACCGGCCCGTTGCTGATCGTTCTCGTCTATTCCTTCCTGACGCCCGGCGCCTATGGCGACGTGAAATGGCAGTTCTCGTCCGACGCCTGGACGTCGGTGCTCCTGGAACGCGATATTTTCGACGATACGCTTTCGCTCGCGGCGGCGCATGTCACCATCTTCCTCCGCTCCATCAAGCTTGCCGTCGTGACGACGATCGCCACTTTGGCGCTTGGGTTCCCGACCGCCTATTTCATGGCGACACGCAGCGAAAAGACCCGCGACCTCTGGCTGTTCCTGATCACGATCCCGTTCTGGACCAACCTTCTGATCCGCACCTTCGCCGTACTGCAGATCATTCGCAACGAAGGCATCATCAACACGATCCTGTTGAAGCTCGGCATCGTCTCGGCGCCTGTCCAGATCCTCTACACCGACACGGCGATCCTGATCGGCATGGCCTATGTCTACCTGCCGCTGATGGTGCTGCCGATCTATGCCAGCATGGAGAAGCTCGATTTCCGGCTGGTCGAAGCCGGCTACGACCTCTACGCGACGCGTTTCCGGGTGCTGCGGCGCATCATCTTCCCGCTGGTCAAGCCGGGCGTCATCGCCGGTTCCATCCTCGTCTTCATTCCGGCCCTCGGCGCCTATGTGACGCCGAGCGTGCTCGGCGGCGGCAAGAACATGATGCTGTCCAACCTCATCGAATTGCAGTTCGGGCAGGGCCGCAACTGGCCGCTCGGCTCGGCGCTGTCGATCACCGTGATGATCATCGTCATGGTGGCGCTGCTTGCCTATGTGCGCAATGCCGGCAAGTCGGGGGTGCGTCATGGCTAGCAATTTCTCGATCAAGCACCAGCCGGGTTTCACCGCGATCGCGGCGACCTGCTTCGTCGTGCTTTACCTGCCGATCGCGGTGCTGGTGATCTATGCCTTCAATGCGGCAAGCTCGACGTCGGAATGGGGCGGCTTTTCGCTGAGATGGTTCCAGTCGGCATACCAGAACACGCAGGTCATCGACGCAACGCTGCGTTCCTTCCAGATCGGTTCCATCGCGGCGGTGCTGTCGACCATCTTCGCCACCATGGCGGCGCTCGCCACCACGCGCACCGCCTCCTATCCCGGCCTCACCTTCAAATATGCGGCGATCAACCAGCCGTTGATGGTACCCGAGATCGTCACCGGGGTGGCGCTGCTGATCTTCTTCTCGCGCATCAAGATCTTCACCGGCTATTCCGGCCTCGGTTACCTGATCGCCGCGCATACGGCGTTTTGCATTCCCTTCGCCTACCTGCCGATCCGGGCGCGGCTGGAGAATATGGACCTGACGCTGGAGCGTGCCGCCGCCGATCTCTACGCGACGCCGTGGAAGACCTTCCGCCGCATCACGCTGCCGCTGTTGTGGCCCGGCATCCTGGCCGGCCTGATGCTGGCTTTCGTCATCTCGCTCGACGACGTCGTTATCACCGAGTTCGTCAAATCGGGCGGTCAGGACACGCTGCCGACCTACATGCTCGGCCAGATCCGCCGCGGCATCACACCCGAGATCAACGCGATATCGACCGCCTTCCTGCTGCTTTCGGTCGCGATCGTCACGTTGTTTTTCTTCGTCAGCAGGAAACGAGACTGAAACCGACAATGGGAGTTAAAACCATGAACTGGAAGACAACAGCAACCGCCATGGGGTTGGCGTTGCTCGCTTCGACGGGCCTCGCCCGCGCCGACGGCGTGCTCAACATCTACAATTGGGGCAACTACACCAGCCCTGACGTAATCAAGAAGTTTGAAGCCAAGTACAACGTCAAGGTCACGATCACCGACTACGATTCGAACGACACCGCGCTCGCCAAGGTCCGCCAGGGCGGCACCGGCTTCGACATCGCCGTGCCCTCGCAGACCTACGTGCCGATCTGGATCAAGGAAGGGCTTGTGCTCGAAACCGACCCGGGCAAGATGGAGAACTTCAAGAACGTGGCGCCGGAATGGGCCAATCCAGATTTCGATCCCGGCCGCAAATATTCGGTGCCGTGGGCGCTGGGCACGGTGGGCGTCGTCGTCAACACCGATGCCTACAAGGGACCGGCCGACAGCTGGGGCATCATCTTCAACACGCCCGACGAGCTGAAGGGCAAGGTCAACGTCGTTCCCGAGATGAATGACGTCATCTTCGCCGCGATCAAATATGTCGGTGGCCAGCAGTGCACCGACGACAAGGCGGTGCTGAAGAAGGTGCGTGACACGCTCGTCGCGGCCAAGCCGAACTGGATCGCCATGGAATACAACACCATCGAGAAGATGGGCGCCGGCGACTTCAAGGCCACCAGCGACTGGAACGGCTCTGCGCTGCGCCAGCGGCTGGCCAATCCGGCCATCCACTACAATTATCCGAAGGAAGGCTACGGCCTGTGGAGCGACAACGTCGTCGTTCTCAAGGAAGCCAAGAATGTCGACAACGCCAAGCTGTTCCAGAACTTCATCATGGATCCGGAAAACGCAGCCGGTCTCTCGGCCTTCCACCGCTACGCCAATGCCATCACCGGCTCGGACAAATACATGCCGGCCGACATGAAGGATGCGCCGGAAGTCGTCATTCCGGCCGCCGCGAAGCCACAGGGCGAATTCCAGAAGATGTGTGCGCCTGAAATCCAGGACATCTACACCAAGATCTGGACCGAACTGCAGAAGTAAGCGCTGCATGACGGACCCGGCGGCACACGCCGCCGGGTCCTTTCTTTTCCGGAAATGGCCTCTCATGAATTCCTATCGCAACAGCGATCCGCGGCCGCCGATCATGCAGGGCTCGCCGCCCGCCATGGTGCCGCCAAAGCTCGACTGGGACCGGCCGCCATGGAACCGCTGGACCTTCCAGCACATCAGGGAAATCCTGCCGACCGCCGAAGTCTGGCGCGGCAATGGTCACCGCCATCGCCTCGAACGCGCCGAAGTCGATCTCGACGGGCTGACGGTCGAAGACAGCGAGGGCAGGCCTTCGACGCTCGCGGGGTTGCTGGACGAGACCTATACGGATGGCTTCCTGGTGCTCAAGGACGGCAAGGTCGCCTATGAGTGCTATTTCAATGGCATGGACGAGCGCACGCTGCATCTGTCGCAGTCGATGGCCAAATCGATCACCGGCGCGGTGTTCGGCATATTGGCCGGGCGCGGACTGATCGATCCCACCCGGTCGGTCACGGATTATCTGCCGGAGCTTGGCGCCACGGGCTGGGCCGGCGCCAGCGTCCAGCACGTGCTCGACATGACGACGGGCGTGCGCTTTTCCGAGGACTATACGGACCGCTATTCCGAGATCGGCCAGGTCGATGTCGCCGCCGGCTGGAAGCCGGTACCGCCTGGCAGCGATCCGGACTTCCGCTGGCCATCGCACATGTTCGAGCTGATCCTCGGCTTGAAAGACACGGTCCGTCCGCACGGAGCAAAGTTCGAGTACCGCTCGATAGAGACCGACGTGCTCGCCTTCATCATGGAGCGGGTGACCGGCAAGCGGCTGGCGCAGCTGGTTTCGGAAGAGCTCTGGCAAAAGCTTGGTGTCGATGAAAGCGCCTGCTTCACCGTCGACGGCGCCGGCTATGCGCTCGCCGATGGTGGCTTCAACGCCACGCTTCGCGACTATGGCCGCTTCGGCCAGATGATCCTCGACAATGGGGGCGGCATCGTGCCGGCCGTCTGGATCGAGGCGACGCGCAACGGTAGGCATGGCCCGGATTTCTCCGCCAGCATGCCGGAGGGCAGTTACCGCAACCAGTTCTGGATCGAGAATCCCAGCTCGCGCGCGCTGATGTGCCGGGGCGTGTTCGGACAGATGATCCATATCGACTGGAATACAGGAATGGTCGTGGTGAAGCTTTCGACCTGGCCGGATTTCAGCAATCTCGCCTATTCCATGGCAACGCTGAAGGCCGTGCACGCGATCGCCGCCGCCCTGCGCTGAGCCCCACAAGAAACGACCTGGAAGGAAAACGCCATGACCGGCAAGACCGCGTTCGAGACCCGCTACGGCTTCCGCCGCAACGAGGTGCTGCTCGCCAACTGGCGTGAAAATCCGTTCAACCGATGGTCGTTCCAGAACCTCGGCGAACTGGTTCCGACCGCGCGTGTCACCGCAATGCCTGGTGCCGCCGAGGAGCCGGTGCGAGACCTCGGCGGCCTGCTGGGCGAGAAAGTTTCGGTCGCCTGCGCGCCGGAGACCGTGCACGAATTCCTCGTGCGTTCCAGCACCGACGCGCTGACGGTGATGAAGAGCGGCAAGACCGTCGGCGACTGGCTCGCGCCGCATATGGATTTCGGTGCCCGTCACATCATCTTCTCGATCAGCAAGTCGGTGACCGCCATCATCGCCGGCATACTGGAAGGCGAGGGTGCTTTCGATCCGGAAGCGCCGGTAACGCAATACATCCCGGAGGCCACCGGCTCGGCCTATGGCGAGGCCAGCGTGCGGCATGTGCTCGACATGAGCGTCAGCCTCGATTTCGAGGAGGCCTATCTCGATCCGGAAAGCGCCTTCGCACGCTATCGCCGCGCCACGCTATGGAACCCGGGCGGCGGCACGGAAAGCCTGCGCGAATTCATCCTGACCCTGCAGCGGCTTGCCGAGCCACATGGTCAGACCTTCCGCTACCGTTCGCCCAATTCCGACCTGCTCGGCCTGCTGCTTGAACGCGCTTCCGGCCGGCGCTTCGCCGACCTGATGCGCGACAGGCTGTGGCTGCCGCTGGGGGCCGTCAGCGAAGCGTCGATCGGCGTCGACATGGAAGGCACGGCGCGCACCGCCGGCGGCATTTCGGTGACGCCGCGCGACCTGGCGCGCATCGGCGAGATGATGCGGCAGGGCGGCACCGCCAATGGCCGGCGCATTGTGCCGGAAGCCTGGGTGCGTGACACGGTCGCGACCGGAGGCAGTTCGGAAGCCTGGCAGCGCGGTGCGATGCTGCCGCTTTTTCCGCAGGGCCGTTATCGCAACAAATGGTACCAGTCGGGCAAGCCGAGCGGCGCCTATTGCGGCATCGGCATCCATGGCCAGTGGCTCTATGTCGACCCGAAGGCGGAAGTGGTCATTGCCAAGATGTCGTCGCAGCCGGTACCGGTCGATGACCCGCTTGATCTCGAAATCGTCGCTTTCTTCGAGGCGCTGACGCGATTGGTCTGAGCCGTTAGGCGCGGTCAGCTGCCGCATGGTTTCTTGTGGACCGCCTGCGACGGTTGAAAACGTCGCGGTTGGCGGGGCATGCATCTGCGCCTATGGTCGCCGCTCTTTTCGACGACAGCAGGAACGACATGGCATCCGACATCAAGCGCATCGCAGCCATCATCGCAGCCGAGATCAAGGCGCGGCCCGAACAGGCGGCCGCGGCGATCGAACTGCTCGACGAGGGCGCGACGGTGCCCTTCGTGGCGCGCTACCGCAAGGAGGTAACGGGCGGGCTGGACGACACGCAACTGCGCGACCTTGCCGAGCGGCTCGCCTACCTGCGCGAACTCGACGCCCGCCGCGACACCATCCTCGGCTCGATCCGCGAACAGGGCAAGCTGACGGAGGAACTCGAAGCCAAGATTGCCGCCGCTGCTACCAAGGCGGAACTCGAGGACATCTATCTGCCCTACAAGCCGAAACGCCGCACCAAGGCTGAGATCGCCAGGGAGCGTGGGCTGGGGCCGTTGGCGCAGGCTATTCTTGCCGATCGCTCGCTGGTGCCCGCCGAGGCGGCGCTGGCCTATGTCACCGGGGAGGTGGCCGACGCCAAGGCGGCGCTCGAAGGCGCCCGCGACATCCTCTCGGAGCAGTTCGCCGAGAATGCCGATCTGGTCGGCAAGCTGCGCGGCTACATGAAGGAACGCGCCTTCTTGCGGGCCAGGGTGGTCGACGGCAAGCAGGAGGCCGGCGCGAAATTCTCCGACTATTTCGACCATGTCGAGCGCTGGGCAAATGTGCCAAGCCACCGCGCGCTCGCCATGCTGCGCGGCCGCAACGAAGAGGTGCTGTCGCTCGACATCGAGGTCGATGCCGACGATGCTTCGCCGGTGAAGCCGGTCGAACGGATGATCGCCAATGCCTACGCGATCGGCGGCAGCCTGCCGGGCGACCGTTGGCTGATGGACGTCGCGGGTTGGACATGGCGCATAAAACTGTCGCTGCACCTGACGCTTGATTTGATGCGCGATCTGCGCGAGCGGGCCGAGGAAGAGGCGATCCATGTCTTTGCCCGCAATCTCAAGGATCTGCTGCTGGCGGCTCCCGCCGGCTCGCGGCCGACGATGGGGCTCGATCCCGGCATCCGCACCGGCGTCAAGGTGGCGGTGGTGGACGGCACCGGCAAGCTGGTGGCGACGACGACGGTCTATCCGTTCCCGCCGCGGAACGATGTGCGCGGCACGCAGACGGAACTCGCCGCGCTGGTCCGCCTGCACAAGGTGGAGCTGATTTCGATCGGCAACGGTACCGGCAGTCGCGAAACGGAAAAGCTGGTGGCGGACATGCTGTCCGACATGCCCGCCGGCTCAGGCCCCAAGCCGCTCAAGGTGATCGTCAGCGAGGCAGGTGCCTCGGTCTATTCGGCATCGGCGACGGCGGCGGCCGAATTCCCCGGTCTTGACGTATCGTTGCGCGGCGCGGTGTCGATCGCGCGGCGGCTGCAGGATCCGCTGGCCGAACTGGTCAAGATCGAACCGAAGTCGATCGGCGTCGGCCAGTACCAGCACGATGTCGACCAGTACCGGCTTGGGCGTTCGCTGGAAGCGGTGGTCGAGGATGCGGTCAATGCCGTTGGTGTCGATCTCAACACGGCTTCGGCACCGCTCTTGGCGCGCGTTTCAGGTCTTGGCGCGTCGCTCGCCGACGCTATCGTCGCGCACCGCGACGCGACGGGACCGTTCGCCAGCCGCAAGGATCTGCTCAAGGTGTCCCGCCTGGGACCGCGCGCCTTCGAGCAATGCGCCGGCTTCCTGCGCATTCCGAACGGCAGCGAGCCGCTCGACGCCTCGGCGGTGCATCCCGAAGCCTATGGCGTGGCCAAGAAGATCGTGGCCGCCTGCGGGCGCGATGTGCGCGCATTGATGGGCGACAGCGCCGCACTCAAGGCGCTCGATCCGCGCGTCTTCGTCGACGAGCGTTTCGGCCTGCCGACGGTCCGCGACATCCTGGCCGAGCTGGAAAAACCCGGCCGCGACCCGCGCCCCGGCTTCAAAACCGCGACCTTCGCCGACGGCATCGACGACATCAAGGATTTGAAGCCCGGCATGCTGCTGGAGGGCACCGTGACCAATGTCGCGGCCTTCGGCGCCTTCGTCGATATCGGCGTGCACCAGGACGGGCTGGTGCATGTCTCGCAGCTGGCCGACCGGTTCATCAAGGACGCGCATGAGGTGGTCAAGGCCGGCGATGTGGTCAAGGTGCGCGTCGTCGATGTCGACATCAAGCGCAAGCGCATCGGGCTCTCCATGCGCAAGGACGGCGGCGAGGGCGGCGGATCGAAAGGCGGGTCGCGTGACAATTGCGGCGGCAGGCCGGCGCCGCGCTCGCCAGCACCCCAGCGCCAGCCCGAGCGGCCGGCCCAGCAAGGCGCATTCGGCGCGGCGCTAGCGGACGCGCTGAAGCGCAAGTAGCTACCACGCCAGAACAGCCGGCTCCTTATCAAGCTGGGCCAGCAGCCAGTCGCGAAAACTCGCGACCGGCGGATAGCCGCGCTTGTCGTGGGGGACAACGAGGTAATAGGCGCTGCGGCTTTGCATGGGCTGGCCGGGCGCGGGCACCAACTGGCCGCGCTGCAATTCGCCGGCGATGAGCAGCAGCGGCAACAGCGCCACGCCGAGCCCCGCCATGCAGGCCTGGGCGGCGGTGCCGAACTGTTCGAACTGCATGCCGGGGCCCGTCGGCGCGCTCAGGCCCTGGTGCTCGAACCATTCGGTCCAGGCGCCGGGGCGCGTCGCCATGTGCAGCAGCGGCAGGCGGCCGATATCGGCCGGCGAGGCGATGGCGCGGCCGGCGAGGAATTCGGGCGAGGCCACCGGCGCCACCGTCTCGCGCACCAGGAGCGTGGAGTCGGCCTCCGGCCAGTCAGGCAGGCCGTAGTGGATGGCGGCATCCAGCCTCTCCCGGGCGAAGTCGAAGCGGCCGACGCGGGTGGCGAAGTTGATGGTGATGTCGGGATTGTTCTCGACGAAATCAGGGATCATCGGCATCAGCCAGCGCGTGCCGAAGGTCGGCAATATGGCGAGGTTCAGGATGCCACTATGCCGATTGCTCATCAATCCCAAGGCGGCGTCGCGCAATTGCCCGAGGGCGGCACGCACCGCCTCGGCATAGATTTCGCCCGCAGCCGAGAGCCGCACATTGCGGCTGTCGCGCTCGAACAGCCGGCGGCCGAACTGGTCTTCCAGCAGCCTGATCTGCCGGCTGACAGCGCCCTGGGTCAGGTCCAGCTCCTGCGCGGCGGCGGTGAAACTGCCAAGACGGGCGACGGCCTCGAAGGCCGCAAGGGCACCGATGTTCGGCAAAAGGCGACGCTGGACACTCATGATCTATTCCTAACGCTCATTGATCGATGAAGCAATTTCGTTTGATTTTTTCAGGCCGCGGGCCGATAAGCCGGGCTTCACTTGTTTGAGGATCGAGAAGCCATGGCCGCCGACAAGAATGCATTCGTCTGGGAAGACCCGTTCCTGATCGAGGACCAGCTTTCGGAAGACGAGCGCATGGTGCGCGACGGTGCCGCGGCCTTCGCCGCCGACAAGCTGGCGCCGCGCATCGAGGACGCCTACCTCAACGAGACCTTCGATACCGCGATCTTCCGCGAAATGGGTGATGCCGGGCTACTCGGCATCAACATTCCAGAAGAATTCGGCGGGCTCGGCGCCAACTATGTCACCTACGGACTGGTCGCGCGCGAAGTCGAGCGCGTCGATTCCGGCTATCGCTCGATGATGTCGGTGCAGTCGTCGCTGGTGATGTATCCGATCCATGCCTATGGCTCGGACGCACAGCGCAAGAAATATCTGCCCAAGCTCGCCAGCGGCGAGTGGATCGGCTGTTTCGGCCTGACCGAGCCGGATGCTGGCTCCGATCCTGGCGGCATGAAGACCCGCGCCGAGAAGACCGCCAACGGCTACAGGATTTCCGGCTCCAAGATGTGGATTTCCAATGCGCCGGTCGCCGACGTGTTCGTCGTCTGGGCGAAGTTGAAGGGCGAGAACGGCAAGGACGAAATCCGTGGCTTCGTGCTGGAGAAGGGCATGAAGGGGCTTTCGGCGCCCAAGATTGGCGGCAAGCTGTCGCTGCGCGCCTCGATCACCGGCGAGGTGGTGATGGAAGGCGTCGAGGTCGGCGAAGACGCGCTGCTGCCCAATGTCTCCGGGCTGAAGGGCCCGTTCGGCTGCCTCAACCGGGCCCGGTTCGGCATTTCCTGGGGCTCGATGGGTGCGGCGGAAGATTGCTGGCACCGCGCGCGCCAGTATGGCCTGGACCGCAAGCAGTTCGGCAAGCCACTCGCCGGCACGCAGCTTTTCCAGAAGAAACTCGCCGACATGCAGACCGAGATCGCGCTCGGGCTGCAGGCATCCTTGCGCGTCGGGCGCCTGCTCGACGAAGGCAAGATGGCGCCGGAGATGATCTCGATCGTCAAGCGCAACAATTGCGGCAAGGCGCTCGACATCGCCCGCCAGGCCCGCGACATGCATGGCGGCAACGGCATCCAGATCGGCTATCACGTCATGCGCCACGCGCAGAACCTGGAGACGGTGAACACCTATGAAGGCACGCACGACGTGCACGCGCTGATCCTGGGACGGGCGCAGACGGGGATACAGGCGTTCTTCTGAGACGGGCAGCGCCATAAAGGCAATTCGCACCTGAATGGATTGCTGATCGCGTTACTACTGCGCGATTGAGAACCGCCTTCCCCCACTCCGTCTCGGCTTCGCCGAGCCACCTCTCCCCCCTCCGGAGGGAGAGGAAGGGGGCCAGTTTGGGATAGGTTCGCGCCCTTCCTCTACCCCGTCGATCGGGGGAGAGGTGGCTCGGCGAAGCCGAGACGGAGTGGGGGTCGACCTGCTCGGGAGACGAAAGAAGGCGTTCGATTGGGTGCACCGCAACATCCGCTTGGAGATCGGCTGCTATCTGTGTCAGGGTCTAGCGTTCGTTTGAAACGCCGATCTCCGGGGTCCCATGGCAATTCTGGCAGCCGTCTACCACCTGACCCACTACAAATACGACCGGCCGGTGGTTCTCGGTCCTCAGATCATCAGGCTGCAGCCGGCGCCGCATTCCCGCACCAAGGTGCTCAGCCATTCGCTCAAGGTCGAGCCGGCAAACCATTTCGTCAATCTGCAGCAGGACCCCTACGGCAACTTCCTCGCCCGCTTCGTCTTTCCCGAGCCGGTGAGCGAACTGAAGATCGAGGTCGACCTCGTCGCCGACATGACAGTCTACAATCCGTTCGACTTCTTCGTCGAGCCGTCGGCCGAGACCTTCCCGTTCGAATATCCTGAAGAGATCAGGGACGATCTCGCCATCTACCGGACACCGGAGCCGGCGGGGCCGCTGCTCTCGGCCTTCCTGAGAACCATCGACCG
Organism: Mesorhizobium sp. B2-4-15; assembly: GCF_006658505.1. Lineage (GTDB taxonomy): Bacteria > Pseudomonadota > Alphaproteobacteria > Rhizobiales > Rhizobiaceae > Mesorhizobium. The sequence goes on along the minus strand of NZ_VFUZ01000003.1, from coordinate 46,843 downwards.
CAGTGCGCCCAATACGGTCAACTTCCTCGTCGACCTCAACGCCCGCCTGCAGCGCGAGATCGCCTACATCGTGCGCATGGAGACCGGCGTCTTCTCGCCGGAGGAAACGCTGGCCGCAGGCAAGGGTTCGTGCCGCGATTCGAGCTGGCTGCTGGTGCAGATCCTGCGCAATCTCGGCATCGCCGCGCGCTTCGTGTCGGGCTATCTGATCCAGCTCAAGCCCGACCTCGTCGCGCTCGATGGTCCGGCCGGCACGACGGTCGATTTCACCGATCTGCACGCCTGGTGCGAGGTCTATCTTCCGGGCGCCGGCTGGATCGGCTTCGATCCGACCTCCGGCCTGCTGACCGGCGAAAGCCATGTGCCGCTGGCGGCGACACCGCATTTCCGCAACGCCGCCCCGATTTCGGGCATGGCGAGCTTCGCCAATGTCGAGTTCGGCTTCGACATGCGGGTCGACCGCATCGCAGAGCATCCGCGCATCACCAGGCCGTTTTCGGACGAGAGCTGGCAGGCGCTCGACGCGCTGGGCAACAAGGTCGATGCCGTGTTGAAGACGCAGGATGTGCGGCTGACCATGGGCGGCGAGCCGACCTTCGTGTCGATCGACGATTTCGAATCGGCCGAGTGGAACACCGCAGCCGTCGGGCCAACCAAACGCGAAAAGGCCGATGCGCTGATCCGACGGCTGCGCGGGCGTTTCGCGCCGGGCGGCTTTCTCCACTACGGCCAGGGCAAGTGGTATCCAGGCGAGAGCCTGCCGCGCTGGACCTTCTCGCTCTACTGGCGCGCCGATGGCCAGCCGGTGTGGAGCGACCCGTCGCTGATCGCGCGCGAGAAGAGCGACGCCAAGGTCGGGCCTCGGCAGGCGGAAAGCCTGCTCACGGCAATCGCCGGTGAGCTCGGCATCGACAGGTCCATGGTCAGCGAAGCCTATGAGGATCCGGCCGAATGGCTGCTCAAGGAAGGCAAGCTGCCCGACAATGTCGATCCGTCCAACTCAAGGCTGGAGGATCCGGAGGAACGCAGCCGCATGGCGCGCGTGTTCGAGCGCGGGCTGACCAAACCGTCGGGCTATGTGCTGCCGGTGCAGCGTTGGAACAGCCAGGCATCGGAACCGCGCTGGCGTTCGGAGAGATGGACGACGCGGCGCGGCCGCCTGTTCCTGGTGCCGGGCGATTCACCGGTCGGCTATCGCTTGCCGCTGGGCACGCTGCCCTATGTGCCGCCGGCACAGTTTCCCTACATCGTGCCGGTCGATCCGTCGCTGCCGCGCGGGCCGCTGCCGGCGCGCGAGGCGATCCTGCCCGGTGCGGCTCCAGCCGAACGCGAAGGCGCCGACGAAATGGCGCGCCGCCAGCAGGCGGCATCCTTCACCGCTGTAAGTGGCCAGCAGGACCGGGTCGAGCAGGAGATCACCGAGATCGGCGGCGCGGTGCGCACGGCGCTTTCGGTCGAGCCACGCGACGGGCGTCTGTGCGTGTTCATGCCGCCGGTCGAGGCGCTGGAAGACTATCTCGAACTGGTTGCGGCGGCCGAGAACGCGGCAAAGGCAATAGGGCTTCCCGTGCATATCGAAGGCTATGGCCCGCCGCATGATCCGCGCCTCAACGTCATCCGCGTCGCGCCCGATCCCGGTGTCATCGAGGTCAACATTCATCCGGCTTCCAACTGGCAGGATTGCGTGGCGACGACGACGGCGATCTACGAGGAAGCGCGGCAGACGCGGCTTGGCGCCGACAAGTTCATGATCGATGGCCGCCACACCGGCACCGGCGGCGGCAATCATGTCGTTGTCGGCGGCGCGACGCCCAACGACAGCCCGTTCCTGCGCCGTCCGGACCTGCTGAAGAGCCTGGTTCTGCAATGGCAGCGGCATCCTTCGCTGTCCTACCTGTTCTCGGGCCTGTTCATCGGGCCGACCAGCCAGGCGCCGCGTTTCGACGAAGCGCGCCATGACTCTCTCTATGAGCTTGAGATCGCGATGGCGCAGGTGCCGCATCCGGACCAGGGTGCCGCACCCTTGCCGTGGCTGGTCGACCGGCTGTTCCGCAACCTTTTGACCGACGTCACGGGGAATACGCACCGCTCGGAAATCTGCATCGACAAGCTGTTCTCGCCGGATGGGCCGACCGGCCGGCTGGGGCTGGTGGAATTCCGCGGCTTCGAAATGCCGCCCAATGCGCGCATGTCGCTGGCGCAGCAATTGTTGGTGCGCGCCATCATCGCCCACGCCTGGCAAAACCCGCTCGACGGCCGCTTCGTGCGCTGGGGCACGTCACTGCATGACCGCTTCATGCTGCCGCACTATGTCTGGGCCGATTTCCTCGACGTGCTCGACGACCTCAAGCTCAACGGTTTCGAGTTCCGGCCCGAATGGTTCGACGCCCAGCTCGAATTCCGCTTCCCGTTCTGTGGCGAGGTCCGCCATGCCGGCATCAAACTGGAGCTGCGCCAGGCGCTGGAGCCCTGGCATGTCATGGGCGAACAGGGCGCCATCGGCGGCACCGTGCGCTTCGTCGATTCCTCGGTGGAGCGGCTGCAAGTCAAGACCGAAGGGCTGAACCCCGAGCGTCATGCGATCGTCTGCAACGGCCGCCTCGTGCCGATGAAGGTCACCGACAACAGGGAGGTCGCGGTGGCCGGTGTACGGTTCAAGGCGTGGCAGCCGGCTTCCGGCCTGCATCCGGCGCTGCCGGTCAACACGCCGCTGGTGTTCGACATTTACGACCGCTGGTCGGGCAGGGCGCTTGGCGGCTGCGTCTACCATGTCGCGCATCCGGGCGGGCGCAACTACGATACGTTCCCGGTCAACGGCAACGAGGCCGAGGCCCGGCGGCTCGCCCGCTTCGAACCGCGCGGCCACACGCCATCCGGCTATGTGCTGCGCGAGGAACAACCGGCACAAGATTTCCCGATGACCCTTGACCTTCGGCGCCCGCCAAGACTGTGATCCGATATGGCAAAGGGGAATCACAAGAGGGTACGCGGCAAGCCGCAGACCCACAGCCTGCTGGAGCACTACCAGCCGATCGACGGCGTCGTCGACGAGATGGTCGATGCGTCAGGCAATCCCCGTCCGGCCTGGAAGGATTTCATCGAGGCGCTCGACGAATTGGGGCCTGAAAAGCTCGGTCAGCGCTTTGCCCGCGCCGACCAGTATCTGCGCGACGCCGGCGTCTACTACCGCGTCTACGACAAGGCAGGCGCCAATGAGCGCGAATGGCCGCTGGCGCATGTGCCCCTGCTCATCGAAGATACCGAATGGGCCGCGATCAGCGCCGGCCTCGTCCAGCGCGCCGAGCTGTTCGAGGAAACCATCGCCGATATCTATGGCCGTAACCGGCTGATCGAAAAGGGCATCCTGCCGGCAGGGCTGATCGCCGCCAGTCCTGAATATTTGCGGCCCGTGGTCGGCACCAGGCGGGCCGAGGGCCATTTCCTGCATTTCTGCGCCTTCGAGCTAGGCCGCGGGCCCGATGGACGTTGGTGGGTGCTGGGTGACCGCACGCAGGCGCCGTCCGGCGCCGGCTTCGCGCTGGAGAACCGCGTCGCCACCACGCGCGCGCTGTCGGACATCTATGGCGAGATGCATGTGCACCGGCTCGCCGGCTTCTTCCGCCGCTTCCGCGACGCGCTGCTCGGCATGGCCACCGACGGCCGCGTCGCCATCCTGACGCCGGGGCCGCTCAACGAGACCTATTACGAGCACGCCTACATCGCGCGCTATCTCGGCATCATGCTGCTGGAGGGCGAGGATCTGACCGTTTCCGGCGGCAGGCTGATGGTGCGTACCGTTTCCGGCCTGATGCCGATCAGCGTGCTCTGGCGACGCCTCGATGCCGCCTTCGCCGATCCGCTCGAACTGCGCTCGGATTCGCAGATCGGCACGCCGGGGCTGGTCGAGGCGATCCGGCAGGGCTCCGTGTCCACCGTCAATGCGCTGGGGTCCGGCCTGATGGAAACGCGGGCGCTGCTCGCCTTCCTGCCCAAGGTCGCGCGCGAGCTGCGTGGCGAGGAATTGTTGCTGCCGAGCGTCGCGACATGGTGGTGCGGGCAGGAGGCCGAGCGCGCCCATGTGCTTGCCAACATCGACCGTATGGTGATCGGCCCGGCGCTGTCGACCAGGCTCGCCTTCGAGGATGACGGCCAGACCAAGCTCGGCTCGGCACTGTCGGCCGGGGAGCGGGCGGAGCTGGTGGCGCGCATCGAGCGCGATGGCGACGCCTTCGTCGGCCAGGAAGCGGTGACGTTGTCGACGACGCCCGTCTATGTCGGTGGCTGGCTGGAACCACGGCCAGCGAGCCTGCGCGTCTATCTGGCGCGCACGCCACAGGGCTGGACGGTGATGCCGGGTGGGTTCGCCCGCGTCGGCCTGTCACTCGACCCGACCGCGATAGCCATGCAGCGGGGCGGCCAGGCGGCTGACGTCTGGGTGGTCAGCGACAGGCCGGTGGAGCGCGAGACGCTGCTGCCGCAAGAGGGCGACAGCTTCAGCCGCACCAGGCCGGGCAGCCTGCCCAGCCGCGCGGCTGAAAACCTGACATGGCTCGGCCGCTACATCGAACGCTCGGAAGACACGGTGCGTATACTGCGCGCCTATCATGTGCGGCTGGCCGAAACGTCGGACCCGGACATGCCGCTGCTGGCCGACATCAGGGACTATCTCGAACCGTTCGGCATCGATGTCGGCACGGCGATCCCGTTGGGGCTGATCGGCACGCTGGACAGAGCGGTTTACAGCGCCGGCCAGATCCGCGACCGTTTCTCGCCCGACGGCTGGCTCGCGCTCAAGGACCTGTCGAAGACCATCCACCAGTTCGCCACGACGGTGGCGCCGGGGGATGACGCGACACGCGCAATGACCGTCATCCTGCGCAAGCTCGCCGGGTTTTCCGGCCTGCTGCACGAGAACATGTATCGTTTTGCCGGCTGGCGATTCCTCGAGATCGGCCGGCGGCTGGAGCGCGGCATCCAGATCGCCCGCACGCTCGCACGGCTGACCGGCGCCCAGGCGCCGGAAGGCGCTCTGGACATGATGCTGGAGATCGGCGATAGCGTGATGACCCACCGCCGGCAATATCCGGTGCAGGCCGGCCGGCGCACGGTGATCGATCTTCTGGCGCTCGATCCGCTCAATCCGCGCTCCATTCTGTTCCAGCTCGAGAGGCTGAAGGCCGAGATCGGCCTCTTGCCGTCGGTCGGCGGCGAGGGGCACATGTCGCCGGCGGCGAAAGAAATCCTGCAGCTCAACACGGCTATCGCCATCAAGGAGCCTTCGGACATGACGGCCGCGGCACTTGACGATCTCGCCAACGAGATAGGCGGCCTCTACAACAGCCTCGCCAAGGCCTATTTCGGCTAGGCAGGTCCCGCAAAAGCCTCGCGCGGTTTGCGACAGAACCCGCGGCAGGACAAGAAAAGTAGCGCATGCTTTACGACATCAGGCTTCATCTCCATTACGACTATGCAGCCGCGGCCGGCGGCGGCCGCCACCAGATCCGCGTCCTGCCGTCGACGATTTCCGGTGTGCAGCGCGTCATCGCGGCATCCCTGTCCTTTGCACCGGCGCCCAACGAGCGTTCCGACTTTTCGGATTTCTTCGGCAACAACGTCACCTCGATTGCCTTTCGCGATGCGCATGACGCGCTCGACATCAGGATGAGCGCGCGTGTGTCGGTGTCGCGGCCCGAGCCCGGGCTCGACGTGTCGCCGGATATCGGGCGGCTGAGGCAGGAACTGGCCGCAGTGCGGTCGCTGGCGCCGGATGCACCGCATCACTTCCTGTCCGTCAGCGGCCATGCCGGCATCGACGCGGCGATCACTTCATATGCGCAGGACAGCGTCGGCAACTCGGCCGCCGGCACGGCCATGAACCTGTGCAACCGCATCCACCGCGATTTCACCTATGATGGCGAGGCGACCACGGTGCGGACCCGGGCCAGCGATGCTTTCAGGCTGAAGCGCGGTGTCTGCCAGGACTTTTCGCACATCATGATCGCCGGGCTGCGCGGGCTCGGCATACCGGCCGGCTATGTCAGCGGCTTCCTGCGCACCATCCCTCCGAAGGGCAAACCCCGGCTGGAAGGCGCCGATGCCATGCATGCCTGGGTCAAGGTCTGGTGCGGACGCGACGCCGGCTGGCAGGAGTTCGACCCGACCAACGGCATGCGGGCCAGCAACGACCACATCACCGTCGGTCACGGCCGTGACTATTCCGACGTCGCTCCGATCGTCGGCGTGCTGAAGACCACCGGCGGGCAGGTCGGCGAGCAGGCCGTCGACGTCATCCCGGTCGCGCTCGAAAAGGCGTGAAAGCGGGCCTGTATGTGCAAGGCGCCCGTTGCTGCAATTCAAGGAGGACAAGGCGACTTCTCAAACATCGACGGGGCCGTTACTCTATGCTCGTTTTGAGGGGACAGTCATTGTATTGCTAAAGCGCGCAGGCGCGAGGTTCGTAATTGAGAGCAGTCTGCATCGTCATCCCTGCCCACAATGCGGCCGCGACCATCGCGACAACGCTGGCGTCGCTCAGCAGTGAGGCCGAGGTCATCGGCCAGATCCTGCTGGTCGACGATGCCTCGACGGACGACACGGCTGATGTGGCACGGCAGGCAGCGGCACAACCTTAGTGGGGCTTATTCCGCCGGAACAAGCCTGACCATACCTTTTCGACTTGCCCGCAATACTTTTCGTGACCGTCGGCAGATCCGAAAATTGACCCGGACCGGACTGTCCGGACCGGAACTGGCCGTCGCCATGCGATCGATGCCAATCCTCTCCCTGGCTTTATTTGTGAAATCTGTCGGCGTCTATTTCGGCGCCCGCAATCACTTGAAAACCATCAGGCGGCCCAGGGGAGGATCGCTGGCCCCAAGAAACCAAACATGAGATGAAGACATCGGCTATGATTATTTAGCCGACGAAACAGGCGCTCGCCTGGAGACGATGCCACCCGGTCGCGGTTACCAGCCGCCGCATGTCGATGATGGCGGGATGGGTGGCCGATCTCGCGGCTGAAGCCAAAAGGCACCATTTCGGACACTCTTCGGAACCGGTGGCCGATCCGTTGCTTATCTCCGGACAATTCGGTGGAGCGGACATGCTGGGCAAATCAGAGACGCATTTTGGTCGATCGGCCGCGAAAGAAGATCATGCACGGCCGCGGCCGCAAGGCTCGGCCGATCACACCGCGCTGACCTATGTCAGCGATGCCGAGCCCGGTATCCGCCGGCTGCGGGCAGGCAAGCGATTTTCCTACAAGGGACCGGATGGGCGACCGGTCTCGGATACCACCAGGGCGCGTATCGAGGCGATCGTCATTCCGCCAGCCTGGACGGATGTCTGGATTTCGCCCGACGCCGATGGCCACATCCAGGCGACCGGTAGGGATCAGCGGGGACGCAAGCAATACCGCTACCATCCGCAATGGGCGCAAGAACGCGACAGCGCCAAATATTCGAGCCTCGTTGCCTTCGCCGAAAGCCTGCCGGACCTGCGGCGCAAGATAGACAGCGACCTGCGCCGTCACGGCCTGCCGTTCGAGCGTGTCGTCGCCGCGGTCGTCTGGCTCCTCGACAACACGATGATCCGTGTCGGCAATACCGCCTATGCACGCGACAACAAGAGCTTCGGCCTGACGACATTGCGCGACCGCCATGTCGACATCAGGGGATCGAGCTTGCGGTTCGCCTTCAAGGGCAAGTCCGGCAAGGAATGGAGCCTGAAGCTGGTCGATCGGCGCATCGCCAGGATCGTGCGGGGCGCGCAGGACCTGCCGGGCCAGAAACTGTTCCAGTATCTCGACGAGCAGCACAACAGGCACCCAGTCCGCTCCGAGGACGTCAACCGCTATATCAGGGACGCCGCCGGCGATGCGTTCAGTTCGAAGCATTTCCGCACCTGGGGCGGTACCATCCATGCCGCGTCACTGTTTGCGCAAACGGAGCTGCCCGAAAGCCAGGCTCAGCAGAAGCGGGTGATGAACAGCGTCATCGACGAGGTGGCCAAGCGGCTGGGCAACACGCGCGCCGTCTGCCGCAAATGCTATATCCATCCGCGGGTTTTCGAAGCCTGGTCGCAGGGGCGGCTGCTTGCCGAAATGGCGCAAGCCAACAAGCGCAAGCGGGCGATAGATGGCCTCGACCACGAGGAAGCCCTCGTGCTGAGATGGCTGAAAACCCACGAAGGTTGACTCGTGGCGGCTGGCGGAAGCGGCGTCGGGATTTTTTTATCGACGCCGTGTCGGGATCGGTCCTACTGTTTCGTCCTTTGACACAGAAAGGACCAACGATGCTCTACGCCATCCTCTGCTATGCCTCCGAAGACGTCGTCAGCTCCTGGAGCAAGGCGCAGGACGACGAAGTCATGGCCAATCTCCTCAACGTCCAGGAAAAATACGCCCAGGCTGGACGGCTTGGTCCGGTGGCGCGTCTGTTGCCCACGACAGCGGCGACGACGCTGAGGAAAGTGAAAGGCGAATCGGTCGTCATCGACGGGCCGTTCGCCGAAACCAAGGAACAATTCCTCGGCTTCTACACGCTCGAATGCGCAGACCTCGATGAGGCGGTCGAGTTCGCCCGCGAGCTTTCCGAGGTCAACCCAAGCGGCGGCTCCTACGAGATCCGGCCGGTCTCCATCTTCAATCCTGCCAGGATTCCCGCATGACCGAACTCGCCTGGATCAGCTCCGCCATCAGCGCCGCCCGCCCGCAGGCGATGGGCGCGCTGCTGCGCTATTTCCGCGATCTCGACACGGCGGAGGAAGCTTTCCAGGATGCGTGCCTCAGGGCGCTGAAGAACTGGCCTCAGAACGGGCCGCCACGCGATCCGGCGGCCTGGCTGATCTTCGTCGGCCGCAACAGCGGCATCGATGCGGTGCGCAAGCGCGCCAAGCAGGCGCCGATGCCGGAAGAGGACCAGATCTCCGATCTTGAAGATGCCGAAAGCGATATCGCCGAGCGGCTGGACGGCGCGCATTACCGCGACGACATCTTGCGGCTGCTGTTCATCTGCTGTCATCCTGATTTGCCTGCAACGCAGCAGATCGCGGTTGCGCTGCGCATCGTCTCCGGCCTCACCGTCAGGCAGATCGCCCGCGCCTTCCTGGTTGGTGAAAGCGCCATGGAGCAGCGCATCACACGTGCCAAGGCGCGCATCGCGGATGCCGGCGTGCCGTTCGAGACGCCAGGCGCGGTCGAGCGCTCGGAACGGCTCGCCGCTGTGGCGGCCATGGTCTACCTGATCTTCAACGAGGGATACTCGACCAACAGCGGCGAGGCACCCGCCCGTGCGCCGCTGTGCGAGGAGGCGATCCGGCTGGCCCGGCTGCTGCTCAGGCTGTTCCAGACCGAGCCGGAAATCATGGGGCTGACGGCGCTGCTTCTGCTGCAGCACGCGCGCGCACCGGCCCGTTTCGACGCAGAGGGCGAGATCGTGCTGCTCGAGGACCAGGACCGCGGCCTTTGGAGGCGCAAGATGATCGACGAGGGGCTGGCCCTTGTCGATAAGGCGTTGCGCCATCGCAAGCCCGGCCCCTACCAGGTGCAAGCGGCCATCGCCGCCCTGCATGCCCGGGCTGACAAGGCCGAGGACACCGACTGGGTGGAGATCGACCTGCTTTACGGCCTGCTCGAACAGATGCAGCCGTCACCGGTGATCACGCTCAACCGCGCGGTGGCGGTCTCCAAGGTGCGCGGGCCTGAAGCGGCGCTTGCCATGATCGAACCGCTGGAGTCGAGGCTTTCCGGTTATTTCCACTTCTTCGGCCTCAAGGGTGGGCTGTTGATGCAACTCGACCGGGGTGAGGAGGCGCGTATCGCCTTCGACCGCGCCATAGCGCTTGCCAACACGGCGGCGGAAGCGGCCCATATCCGCATGCATATCGACCGGCTGATGAAGGATGGCGCCGTGCGGACGCCGGCGAAAAAGGCCAACTGACCACCATCGCCTGGCTGGCTCAATCGTGCAGCTTGGGCTTGGACCATGCCGGGGTGGCGATTTTCCCCTGAAACAGGTAATGGCACGCCATGACAGCGCCTCCTGGGCCTGACGGCACCGGGAAGGCATGGCGGCAGGCCTTGGCCGACGCCATATAAGCGATGGGATCTGAAAGGAATAAATATGACCATAGCGAAGGAAACGGCCGAACTGCTGGCGAAACTGGGCGTGGCCAAGGACGCGCTTGCCGGCGGCGACCTCATCGTGCGCAGCCCGGTGACCGGCGAAGAGATCGCGGCGCTGAAGACGATCTCGCCGGCCGACGCGGCCAAGGTGATCGATGAGGCACACAAGGCGTTCCAGTCCTGGCGGCTGGTGCCGGGGCCGAAGCGTGGCGAACTGGTGCGGCTGCTTGGCGAGGAACTGCGCGCGCACAAGGCCGAGCTTGGCCGGCTGGTGTCGATAGAGGTCGGCAAGATCCCGTCCGAAGGACTGGGCGAGGTGCAGGAGATGATCGACATCTGCGATTTCGCCGTCGGTTTGTCCCGGCAGTTGTACGGCCTGACCATCGCCACCGAGCGTCCGGGCCACCGCATGATGGAAACCTGGCATCCGCTCGGCGTCGTCGGCGTCATTTCCGCCTTCAACTTCCCGGTCGCGGTGTGGTCGTGGAATGCGGCACTTGCCCTGGTCTGCGGTGACGCGGTGGTGTGGAAGCCGTCGGAGAAGACGCCGCTGACCGCACTTGCCTGCGAGGCGATCTTCAAGCGCGCGACCAAGCGATTCGGCACTGACGCGCCGGACGGGCTGGCGCCGGTGCTGATCGGCGATCGCGCAGTTGGCGAAATCCTGGTCGACCATCCCAAGGTGCCGCTGGTTTCGGCCACCGGCTCGACCCGCATGGGCAGGGATGTCGGGCCGCGCCTGGCCAAGCGCTTCGCGCGCGCCGTGCTTGAACTCGGCGGCAACAATGCCGGCATCGTCTGCCCGACCGCCGACCTCGACATGGCGTTGCGCGCCATTGCGTTTGGCGCCATGGGCACGGCCGGGCAGCGCTGTACGACGCTGCGGCGCCTGTTCGTGCATGACAGCGTCTACGACGCCTTGGTTCCGCGCCTGAAGAAGGCCTATCAGAGCGTTTCGGTCGGCAATCCGCTGGAGACCTCGTCGCTGGTCGGTCCGCTGATCGACAAGGCCGCCTTCGAAGCCATGCAGAAGGCGTTGCGGGAAGCCACCGACCAGGGCGGTAAGGTGACCGGCGGCACGCGGGTCGAGAACGGCCACCCGGATGCCTATTACGTGCATCCGGCGCTGGTCGAGATGCCGAAGCAGGTTTCGCCGGTGACCGAAGAGACCTTCGCGCCGATCCTCTATGTGATGAAATATTCGGATTTCGACGCCGTGCTCGACGAGCACAACGCGGTCGGCGCTGGCCTGTCGTCATCGATCTTCACCCGCGACCTGCAGGAATCCGAGCGTTTCCTCGGCGTCGACGGTTCGGACTGCGGCATCGCCAATGTCAACATCGGCACATCGGGAGCCGAGATCGGCGGTGCTTTCGGTGGCGAAAAGGAAACCGGCGGCGGCCGCGAGAGCGGCTCCGATGCATGGAAGGCCTATATGCGGCGCGCCACCAACACGGTGAACTATTCCAAGGCGCTGCCGCTTGCCCAGGGCGTCTCGTTCGACATCGATTGAGAACGCCCGGGCTTAGCCAAAGTCAGTGTCGTTCAGGCTCGGCGAGCATCAATCGGCACAGGTGGAAGGCGTGCACGCCGCTGTAACGCTGGACAGCTTCCGACGTTTGTCCAGCGTCGGCTTTGCCACGCTGGCCGAGCCAGCCAACGTTGCCGAGATCCCCGGCATCGCGCAGCTTGCGTGCCGCTTCAGCCCTCAGGCGAAATCACCGATCGAGGCGATGCCGGTCGGGATTCGGTCGAGGCCGGCATGCTCGGGATCGACGCCCGATATCAGCCAAAGCAGGCTTCGAAGGCGCTGTCGACGACGGCAAGCTTGGCCGCCTGAACGGTCATGTATTCCTCATAGAACCGGTGCGATACCCACATCACCGAATGGCCGCGCTGACCAAGCCAGCCAATGCTGCCGAGTTCCTCGGCCATGCGCAGTTTGCGGCCGAGATGGGTCCGCGACAATTTAAGCCATTTGGCGAAGTCGCCGATCGAAACCACGCTGGTTGGAATCCGGTCGAGGCCAGCATGATCGGGATCGATGCCTGACATCAGCCAGTCCATGACGATGCCGCCATTGTTGAGCCAGATGAACAGGGAAAAGGTCTGGTTGGGCTCGCGCACCGGCTTTGAAGCGAGCAGGCCGTCGGCGACCAGGGGCTGCAGCGTGGCAAGCATGTCGGGCCGCTCCAGGTATCTGGCCAGCCGGTCGCCGCCGTCGATATGGTCAAGCGTGCGCAGATGGGCGACCACCCAGCCGGTGAACCTCTCAATGGTGGCCGCCGTCGGTTGCAGCGGATGCGTGCGGCCATCCCCGCCCGCCACATACTCGGCGATGTTGTAGTGCAGCATCTCCTTGATGAAGGCGTCGGCCGTATTGCGGCTGGCCACCGCGTTGCGGTGCACGACCTCGATGAAACGCGATACCGTCAGTTCCTTGCGGCGGTCGTTCGGGTCGCGCCTGAAATGCATGGCAAGGCCAACGTGACCCATCAGCCAGCGCTGCTGCGTGGCAAAGATCGAAGCCAGTCGGGGGCTTTCCTCATAGATTCGGATCAGGGACTGCGACTGTTCCTGAACGTAGCGGTGCAAGGCCGGATGGGCGGCTATGTCTTCCAGATGCAGGGCTATTCTCCCGATGCTTTGAACCGCCTCGGATGGCGAGGTTGCGTTCCCTATTTTTCAGCCTTCAACATTTGTGTCCAGACATAGCAAAAGCGGCGTACAGGGCCAGTCAAGCACATAAGGCCTATCCCGACTGATGCGGGATAGGCCTTATGTGGTCTTCGAGATGAGTTCCTAAGCGGTCAGCCGCAGACGCGAACGTCCTCGATCACCTTGTGATGGTGGCGCCAGTGCACGACCGTTTCGATATGGCAGCGGTGGCGCCGATGATAGCGGCGATAGTCGCCATTGCCATAGTCGTCATATTGCACGTTCTGATCGTCGCCATACTGATTATAGTGTCGGTGATGGTGGCGGCGAATGACAATTCCACTATCGGATTGGTCATCCGAATACTGGTTGTTGTCGTCGGATTGGATAACCAGACTTGCGGCTTGTGTCGGCGCGATGACTGCGGCTGTTGCGGCCAAAGTCAGCACGGAAGCCAAAATGAATTTTTTCATGTTTCGTCCTCCTGCGGTTCTAAGCCATATCAACTCGTGGAAAGACTTAGCGTTCCAATAGCAATCGGTAAGCTTTTCGTCGCCGCGGCCGCCAAGCCGGTCGGAGCGGCCGGGCAACGGCCTTACAGCCGAACAAAGGCCGTCAACGGCAGGTGATCGGAAGCCACGCGCGAAAGCGGCGTGTCATGCGCTTCCACAGCCGAGATCATGCCGTGCCGGTTGCCCATGATGCGATCGAGCGCCAAGAGCGGCAGGTTCGACGGGAAGGTGGGAACGGCCGGCGGCAGCGGTCCAAAGGTCATGTGCAGCGTGTTCAGCGCGGAGCGGTTGCCGAGCCGCCATTCGTTCAGGTCGCCGAGCAGCAGCGTCGGCGTTTCGTCGGGGCTGTTCATGATATCCAGCACGACCTGAGCCTGCTGCGAGCGTGAGCGGCGCAGCAGGCCGAGATGGGCGGCGATGACGCGCAATGTCCGGTTTCCGTCGAGATCGATCTCGGCCACCACCGCGCCGCGCGGCTCCAGGCCCGGAAGCCTGATCTGATGCACGTCGCGGACGACGCCCTTCTTGAAAAGCAGGACATTGCCATGCCAGCCATGGCCTTTGCCATTGGCAGCGATCGGCACCGGCACCAGGCCTGTCTCCCGTTCGAGGTGGGGCAGGTCGAGGAGTCCGTCACGGTCGCCGAAACGGTTGTCCGCCTCCTGCAGCGCAATGACGTCGGGGTCGATTTCGCGAATGACACGGCTGGTGCGGTCAGGGTCGAACCTGCGGTCGACGCCGATGCATTTGTGGACGTTGTAGGAAGCGACCAGCGTCCCGGTGGCGCCGGCCTTTTTGGGCGACGCGGCATTGGCCTTGCGCATCCGCCGGTCACGGATGGACAAAAGCATGCTCGCCGGCAGGCTGCGCCCGTTCATCCGCATGGCATGCCTGTCCCTGCTTTTCTCACCATGCACCTCAAATAGAGTCTTCCGGCCGATGTTCCATGGGTGCACGCTATCCGCCAAACACGTCGTTTTGTTAAAGATAGGGTGAACCGAGCCACAATATACGATCGAAGAGGCGGATGATGAACGGGCGGGCCCGCAACGCTTCCAGCGTCACGGGTGTGGCCGTTTCGATCGCTGCTTCAATGCGAGCCTCGATCTCCTCGGCAAATCCGGCATCGAGAACCTCGAGATCGATCTCGAAATTCAGCCGCAACGAGCGGGCGTCCAGGTTGGACGACCCGACATAGGCCCACAGCCCGTCGATTGAAAGTAGCTTGGAATGATCGAACGGGCCTGCGGTACGCCATATCCGGCAATAATTCTTGAGCATCTGGTCGAATTGCGCGGTCATGGCGCGGTCGACGAGGAAGAGATTGTTCTTCGCCGGCACCACGATGTCGATCTCGACGCCGCGCCTGGCAGCGGTAATCAGCGCGCTGATCAGCTCGCGGTCCGGCAGGAAATAGGGCGACATGATGCGGATCGACTTGCGGGCGATGGAGAACGCGCCGATCAGCAATTTGTGGTTGGTTTCGTTGCTTGCATCGGGCCCCGAGGCGACCGCGCGCACCATCATCGACTGGCCGGCGGTGGACGAAAATGGTGTGATCCGCCAGGCATCGCCCTTCAGCCTCTCATTGCCGGCGAAACGCCAATCTTCGGCAGCGACCGAGAACAGGTCGGTCACTACAGGCCCGCTGACCTGGAAATGCGTGTCCCTGGCGCTGGCAAGGCCGGCGAACTCGGCCGAGAATCCTTTGCGTATGTTCATGCCGCCGGTAAAGGCGATCGCGCCGTCGATGACCAGGATCTTCCTGTGCGTCCTCAGATTGGCGTAGGGCAGGCGCAGGCCCATGACGATGTTGCCGTTGAAGAGATCGGCGGTGATGTTGGCGCGGCGCAGATGGCCAAGGATGCTGGGCACGGAATAACGGGCGCCGACGGCATCGATCAGCACGCGGACGGTGACGCCGCGCTTCACGGCTTGTGCCAGCGATTCGACGAAGAGCAGGCCGACGGCGTCGTTGTCGAAAATATAGGTTTCCAGAAGGATGCTGTGCCTGGCCCTGTCGATGGCCAGACACATCGCCGCATAGGTCTCGTCGCCGGTTCTAAGCAGGGTGATCGTGTTGCCCGAGGTGAGCGCGCGCCGTGCCACCCGGTCGCCCAGCGTCTTCAGGCCGGTGAAGCGCTGGCCATATCGCTTGCCGATCAACTCCTCGACGGCAGCGTCGCGAACGGAGGCGTCACCGGCAAGTGGCCGCTGCGCGCTGATCGAGGCGCGGCGGATGCGGTTTATGCCGGCCACGGCATAGATCAGCACACCGATGATCGGCGACAGCAACATGACGCCGACCCAGCCGGTGGCGGCACGAACGTCCTCCTTGGTCATGACGGCATGGGCAATGCCGACGGTCGCCATGATCACCGAGATGATCGCCAGGATTCGGGGCCAGTGAGTCGCCAGGGTCTCGAACATTTTGCGGACTATCCAGCGGGTGGTCGCAGAAGGCAATGCTGGCGCTCATACCTGGATATCTGCCGGATGGTGGTCGCGGCGTGTACCAGCTGCCGGCCAGCGGGCCATGCTAGCAGTGGCGACGCGTCGCGACAGCGAACTCGAAGTTCAACCGTTGACGGCGGCTCAGCCGAAGAATTCCGTTTCCTGAAACAGATTGAGCTGATCAAGCTCCGATGGAACTCCGTCCAGGAGAGCGAAGCTTGACCTCAGGTAAAGCATAGGGCCGACTTGATTCGGCACCGTTCTGTGCTGCCCCGATCCTCGGGGCTTCCTGTACTTTGGTACCACATCTATCGTATATAAGAGGGAACGAAATTAACGAGATAACATTTTGACTGAGGCGAGGGGAGCACCGAATGGTGCAGTTCAATTTCGACGGACCGCCTGTGGGGGACGACGCTCTCGACATATCGGTGGAATGCCAAGCCCAGTTGCTGCCTCTGATTCGAGAAATCGTCCAGGCCGCGGTCGCGGCTGGCTGGAGCCAGGACGATGTCCTTCTGGCTTTTGTGGAACTCGCGTGGGACCTGTACGAGAAACGGCGCGGTGATCTGTAGCACCGCGCCGCCGAGTTGCTGGCCTCATAGCGTGTCATTGCCTGTCGTTGATCCCGGTGGCAAGCCAAGCTGTGGACCTGGAGAGGGCCGCACAGGCCTCCACGTCAGGAAATGCTAAACATGCGAAAACGCGGAATCGGGCACCAGGTTCGATGCCCGAAACTGTTGCATGGCGAAGACGGCCAACCCGTCAAATAGAACGCCCGCCGACTTCATTGCCGGTCATTTTTTCTCTCTTTTCTCGAACAAAAATTTTTCTTTGCGCGTGGAAGTTCTTCCCTAGCCCAGGCACGTGCGTTAGGCTGTCTTCCGGGTGGGCCTAGGGGGATTTTCGAGCGACGGCAGGCGGCTGAGGCGACGCAAATGAAAAATGCGGAGGAGGCGCGGGAAGGCGGCTTTTCCCGGGAGGCCGGTCGAAAGCGGGCGGCCCGAGACGTCCTGGATATAATTCCTGAAAACGCGGGTCCCAGAAGGGCCACCAGGCAAGGGAGCGTGGTATACTCCATCCGCGCCCCTGGATCACAAAAATTCCTGGCCAAGGAGCATTCCGCAGGGATCGTCCTGGCCCCGGTGCGCAAGTTGCGAGCCTCGCTCGGCAGCGACAGGGTCAAGGAATACGATGCGCCTACCGGCTGCATGGTCATCAACCCCGCAGGGGTGGACAGCACCCTTGCGTGGTCGGCGACCAGGGAAAATGCCGTTATATCCATTTCGCCCGCAGCGCTCTCGGAACTGGCCGGCCATGAATTCGATGCCGCCAATGTCGAGCTCGAACCGCCAACCTTCGGCACGGTCGACCTGTGGGCGCTCACCATCGCCCAAAAGGTCACCGCCGAGCTGACGGGGAAAGCATCTCCCAATGAGCTTTATCTGGACTCGTTGATCACGGTGTTCGGCGTTCATCTGCTGCGCACCTACACGGGCCGCGGCAAGCAGCCCGCGCCGCCCAGGGGCGGTCTCTCGCCCGATGGCGCCCGACGCGTGCGGGAGTACCTCAATGAAGGTTTCGCGCGAAAAATAATGGTGGCCGAACTCGCCTCGGTCGCGGGCGTTTCGCCGAACCATTTTATCGTGGCGTTCGCCAAGACGTTTGGAATGCCGCCGCATCGCTATCTGGTCAATCTGCGCCTGGATTTCGCGGAAAAGCTGCTTGTCGATGGCAAGCTTTCGATTGCCCAGATCGCCTTCGTGGCAGGTTTTTCAGATCAAAGCCACCTGGCCGCGACGATGAAGAAGTACAGGGGAAGAACTCCTGCCGGATATGCTTCCGCAAGAAAATGAAAGCTCTTTGTTTTGACGGAAACAGCAATGCATTCTCCCTGTGACGGCACCGGCATGTCGCCCCGAAAATTGGGCTCGATTTTTGTGCGTCCAAGCGCTGCGGCGTGGCAAAGCAGCGACAGCCGCCGTTCAGCGTTCAAGGATCGGAATTTCCTACAAAGAATCCGGGGTTTTCCAAAATACGCCCATCGCGAATGCACCCATGCTCGGCGGGAGAAGCCATTCGGTGTGCCTTGTACTCTGGCGCAGTCCTTGCCTGTGGATGATGCTGTCCCCGGCGGCGCCGAGTACCAGCCGGTCGGCTTCTATTTTCTCAACGCCGCAATTTTTTGAAATACCATCCGCCGAAACCGTGGTCTTGCTCTGTGTCGTCATCTGACTGGAACCGCCGAACGAATCTCACTGGCGATAACGGTCAGGTCTCATCAATCAAGAATTGTTTTTCCGGGGAACCGAGGGACTGTCCTGAGGTTGGCTCTCATCAGGGGAGTTGTCAGGAGGCCGAAAAAATGCGGCGCGATGATGAGTCCGCGGGACGGGTTTCCCGGACAGATGCGACGCGGCAGCCGCTGCTCAATGTGAAAGGCGGGCTTTCCGTCCGCAGCGTACGCAAGGCGCAGGAATTCCTGAACGAGAACTTTTCGCGCAAGCTGGCGCTTGCCGAAATGGCCGCCGTCTGCGGGCTTTCACCCTATCATTTCGTGCGGGCTTTCTCCAGGACGTTCGGGATGCCGCCGCATCAATATGTCCTCGACCTTCGGCTGGACTTCGCGGAAAAACTCCTTGCCGACAGCCGCATGTCGATCGCGGACATCGCCCATTTGAGCGGTTTCTCAAGCCAGAGCCATTTCACCACCGTGATGAAGAAATACCGGCATGTAACGCCAATGCAGGCGCGGTTGAGGAAGGTTAGCTTGAGATCTGGGCAATAGACCGGCCACTCAAGTTCTTCTTAACGTGACGTGCGTCTATTAAAGTAGCTTCTAAAGTAACTATCCGTTAACCTACACCGTTCTGCCTCACCCTTTTCTTTCAAGGCAGCAAGTTCTTGAAATACTACGGACCCGAATCGTGTCTTTCTGCCAAAAGTTCGAACTGTTCCGGCATTTTCGAGCCGGGCGGCAGGCGGAGAGGGGCCATGACCGACAATCGCTTTTTAAGTCGTTCTCTTGTCCAGCATCAGGCGGGGAATTTTGACAGTCGCTGGGCGCGCAAGAAGGGTCTTCTAGCGAGTGCTGCCGTGCTGGCGCTGTCGGCGCTCCATGCCGGCCCGGCACATGCGCAGTATGCGGCGGGCGGCGGAACCGCGACCGGCGCTAGTTCCGTAGCGGTCGGGCCTGGCTCGACGGCGAACGGGCTGCGCGGCATCGCGGTTGGAAACGGAGCGGCGCAAGCGGGGATCGATTCCATTGCCCAAGGCACCAGCGCCAACGCGGGAAACCAGAATGCCATCGCCATCGGCTTCCAGTCGATCGCTTCACAGCTGAACTCCGTTTATCTTGGCGCGCGCACCGTTGCGAACACAGGTGCCCTTGCTGTGGGCGCCATCGGCATCGGCACGGATGTGACGGCATCTGCGCTCAACGCGATTGGGATAGGAACCCGGTCCAGTTCGTCGGCACTATATTCGGTGGCGCTTGGCCAGGATGCGAATGCCTCGGGCGGCGGCGGGGCAATGGCGCTGGGCGCCGGCACGATCTCAAGTGGAGTGAATTCGGTGGCGCTTGGCGTCCAAGCCAATGCCACCGGGGCCGGCTCTAGTGCTTTGGGCACCTTCGCCAAAGCTTCGGGCGGGAACGCCACCGCGGTCGGTGTTAGTTCCACGGCCAGCGCCAACTATGCATTCGCCGGAGGCTGGTCGTCGGTCGCCAGCGGCGCCAATTCCACCGCGGTCGGCCGCGAGGCCGTCGCCAGCGGCGTAAACTCATCTTCATTCGGGTCTGGAGCGAACGCGATAGGAGACAACTCTCTCGCTGCCGGCGTCAGCGCCAACGCCAGCGGAGCCGGCAGTACCGCGCTCGGCATCGGCACCGTAGCGGGCGGCAGCCTATCGGCAGCCGTGGGCTTTCAGGCCAGTGCGGCGGGACAAAGCTCGGCAGCGCTCGGCAGTACCGCCAATGCTTCGGGCAACTTCGCGCTGGCGCTCGGCAATCAGGCGGTGTCGAGCGGGGTCGGTTCGGTCGCGGCGGGCTCGGGAGCCCAGGCTACTAATGTCTCCGCCACGGCGCTCGGCAACAACGCCACTGCGACCGCCGCGCAAGCAATCGCGCTGGGACTGGCCGCGACTGCCAGCGCCCAGAGCGCCATCGCCGTCGGCACGAACGCCAAGGCGGATTCCGCCGAGGCGGTGGCGATAGGCACCAATGCGACGGCGACCGGTGGCAAGGCGGTCTCCATCGGCTCGGGCAACACCGCTTATGGCGACGGCGCGGTGGCGATCGGCGATCCGAGCTATGCCAGCGGCAATGGTGCCTTCGTCGGTGGCGCCAACAACATCGCCAACAGCGACGGCACGGCAACCGCAACCGCCGCCAACCAGGCCGCTGGCGCGGTCGCGATCGGCAACAACAACAAGGCGATCGGGCAGGGCTCGGTGGCGCTGGGCAATGGTTCCACCGCGGGTGCTGCCGGGTTCATCGGCAATGTCGCGCTCGGCAATGGCGCGACGGCGGCGGCGAGTTCCGGCGACGTGGCGCTGGGCTCGGGCTCGGTGACCGCCGTAGCGGTCGGCACGCCCAATGCGGTGATCAACGGCACGACCTACGCCTTCCAGGGCATCAACCCGACCTCGACGGTCAGCGTCGGCGCGGTCGGCGCCGAGCGCACCGTCACCAATGTCGCGGCGGGACGCATCAGCGGCTCCTCGACGGATGCGATCAACGGCTCGCAGCTCTTCGCCACCAACCAGGCGGTCGACGCCATTGGCGCCGCGCTCAACAACATCAACGTCGGCGGCGGCATCAAGTATTTCCATGCCAACTCGACCTTGCCGGATTCGCAGGCGCTGGGCGCCGATTCCGTCGCTGTCGGCCCCAACGCAGTGGCCAACAATGCCGGCGATGTCGCGATCGGCCTGAATTCGGCATCGGGCGCCACTACGACTGTCGGCGGCACGACGATCGGCGGCGTCAACTACACCTTCGCCGGCGGCACGCCGGCCGGAGCCTTCTCTGTCGGCTCGGCCGGCGCCGAGCGCCAGATCCAGAATGTCGCCGCTGGTCAGTTGAGCGGCAGTTCGACCGATGCGGTCAACGGCTCGCAGCTTTACGCGACCAACCAGCAGGTCACGCAAAACACGACCGACATCGCCAATATCGGCGGCAACATCGCCAATCTCGGCAATACGATCAACAACATCGCCGGCGACACCTCGACCGCCTATACCAACGCCAATGGCGAGGGCATCCGCTACGCCCGCACCAACGAGAGCGGCCTGGCGCAAACCGATGCCTTCGCGCAAGGCGTCGGCTCCACCGCCGTCGGCTACCAAGCGACCGCGACCGGAGACAGCGCGCTGGCGCTCGGGCGCGGCACCCAGGCGAGCGTCGATGGCGGCGTCGCGCTTGGCTCAGGCTCGGTCTCCGACCGGCCCCTGGCGCCCGACACAGGCCAGATCGCGGCCGGTCCAACCAACTTCATCCAGTACAACACGACGGACAAGGCGCTGCTCGGCGCCGTGTCGGTCGGCACGGATACGTCTTACCGGCAGATCATCAATGTGGCCGACGGTACGGAGGCGCAGGATGCCGTCACAGTCCGCCAGCTGCAGGGGGCCATCGCCTCGGTGGCGAGCACGCCAAGCAAGTATTTCCACGCCAACTCGGCGGCGGGCGACTCGCTCGCCGTGGGCGCCGAGTCGGTCGCGGTCGGCCCGACCACGGTCGTCAACGGCGACAACGGCATCGGCATGGGCAATGGCGCCATCGTCGATCAGACCGCGCCCGGCGGCACGGCCATCGGCCAGAACGCCCATGTGATGCTGGCCGACGGCATCGCGCTCGGCACCGACTCGACCGCCGCCGGTATCCAGTCGGTGGCGCTCGGCGCCGGCGCCCAGAGCACCTTCGCCAACAGCGTGGCGCTGGGCGCGTCGTCGATCACCACCGTCGGCGCGCAGGCTGGCTACACGGCCTTTGCCCTGACCAGCCCGCAGACATCGGCCGGCGAAGTCTCTGTTGGTTCCGCCGGGGCCGAGCGCAAGCTCACCAATGTCGCGGCGGGTTCGGCCGAAACCGACGCCGTCAACGTCTCGCAGCTGCGCGGCGTGTCGCAAAACGTCTCCAATCTGTTCGGCGGCGGCACCACGGTCAATCCCGACGGCTCGATCACCGGCCCGACCTACACCATCCAGGGCAACAACTACTCGACCGTCTATGATGGCTTCACGGCCGTCGACAATGCGCTCACCAACATCGCCAATGGCGGCGGCATCAAGTATTTCCATGCCAATTCGACGCTGGCCGACTCGGTCGCCAGCGGCACGAACAGCGTCGCGATGGGACCGGAGAGCGTGGCGAGCGGCGCCGACAGCCTGGCCGCGGGCCATGGCTCGACAGCCGCTGGGCAAGGTGCCGTGGCGCTCGGCCAAGGCGCAAAGGCCAACAATGCCAATGATGTGGCGCTCGGCTCCGGCTCGGTGTCGCAGACCGCGGTCGGCACGCCCAGCACAACCATCAACGGCAAAAGCTACGCCTTTGCCGGCACGAACCCGGTCGGAACCGTCAGCGTCGGCGATACCGGCGCGGAGAGGACGATCACCAATGTCGCCGCCGGACGCGTTTCCTCCGACAGCACCGACGCGATCAACGGCTCGCAGCTCTACGCCACCAACACGGCGATCGAGGATCTGACCAAAACGATCGGCGGCATCGGCGGCACCGTCCAAAACACCGTGCAATACGACACCGTCACCAATCCGGACGGATCGACGACCAAGACCAATAAGATAACGCTGCAAGGCGGCGACCCGAATGCGCCTGTCGTTATCTCCAATGTCGGCCCAGGCGTTACCGGCACCGATGCGGTCAACGTCAACCAGTTGAACCTGAACCTGGCCCAATCCAAGAGCTACACCGACCAGGTGGCGGTCACGACCCTGCAGCAGGCTAACAACTATACCGACCAGAAGTTCAGCCAGCTCAATTCCGACATAAGCGGCATCAGGGACGAGGCACGGCAGGCGGCGGCAATCGGCCTCGCCGCGGCCTCGCTGCGTTACGATGATCGTCCCGGCAAGCTGAGCGTGGCGGCGGGCGGCGGCTTCTGGCGCGACTCGAGCGCCTTCGCCTTCGGCGCGGGCTACACAAGCGAGGATGGGCGCATCCGCGGCAATGTGTCGGGCACGGCCGCCGGTGGAAACGTCGGCGTCGGCGCCGGCCTGAGCTTCACGCTGAACTGAAGGGGGATTTGAGGCGGGAATGGACAGGCGAACAGGCCATGCCGGCCTAGATGCAATTGCCGTGGCCATGCTGACCTGCCTGGCGCTTGCCGGCGGGCCGGCGCCGGCTGCCGCGCAGGTGGCTTCGCCCTACAGGATCAAGCGTTCGGATGTGGTCGTGCCTCCCGACGTGAAGCTCGGGCAATACCAGCGCACCATCCGTCCCTTCGAGAACTGGACGCTGATCTGCGACGAGAACCTGAAGGCCCGCAAGAAGGTGTGCAACGTCTCGCAGGTGATCGAGGACGGAGCCGGCAAGATGGCCTTCAGCTGGTCGCTTGCCGCCACCCAGGACGGCAAGCCGTACATGATCGTGCGGACCGCGCCGAACGCCAGGAGCGACGGCCCGGTGTCGTTGAAGTTCGATGGCAAACAGCCGATCGACGTGCATCTCGACGGCTGCAACGAAATGGTCTGTGTCGGCATGCTGCCGGTGGGGCCGCTGATGCGCCAGCAGATAGCGCAGAAGGCAACGCCGGCGATCTCCTATTCAACCGTCGACGGCCAGACCATCACCGTGACCGCAACGCTCAAAGGGCTGTCGGAAGCCCTTGCGCCAATCAAGTAACGAGGCATCGCCATGAGCCAGCAACAGGATCCGTTCATATCCGCGACACGCGGCAGCCCGAATGTCGAGGCGGATCGGCGAAGGGTGATCGAGCCCGTGCGCGCGCCGCGGCGGTGGCCGCGCGTCATCGGATTTGCGCTCTTGGGGCTGGCCATGATGGGCATCGGATTCGCCGCCGCGAACTATGCCGCGATCGCCGGTCTCGTCGGCACGCCGACGGCCGCGCAGGCAGGGACCCAGCCGCCCGCGCTGCCGGACTCGCCTTTCCTGCAGCACGTCAAGCAGGCCGGTGTGCAGGCCTGTTCGACCGTCTTTCCCGTGCTCGGACAGCTTTTGACGACCGGCACGAAATACAGCGTCAAGTCACTGTGGAACGATCAGGCCGCCGACAAGCATGCCGTGCAGGCATTTGTCGGCATGGACTACGCGACGGAGCGCTATAGCGGTCCGGCCGCCGGCGTTGTTTTCGCATCACCCACCGCCACCGGCTGCGAGGGGGCGATGGTGCGGGTGGCGCCGTTCGCCAGCCCGTGCGCGGACGTCCTGTCCATGCTGCCGCAGGGCAGCAAGATCACCGACCATCTCGGGCAGGTCGAGGTGTACGAACTCGGCGGCAACACGGGTGAAGCCCTGCTGCTGCCGACCGGCAACAGCTGCGTGGTGATTTCCATCGCGTCGGCGGCCAAGTGAGAGCACGAAACGGATGGGCGAGCGGAAAGGATTGCTGAGATGAGACAGGGACCTTTGGCCGCTTTCTGCATGGCCTTGCTCTGGACCGGGCAGGTCGTCTCGGCCGATCTGTCGGTTGCACCGTTGGAGCCGCCGCAAGAGGAAAAAGGCATCTGGGCGGCGATCGCCTATTCCAGCACCGACGTCCGCCACGGCTTCTTCTGGGGCGCCGACAAAAGACAGGAGGCCATGGATATCGCGCTCAAGCATTGCGAGGACGCGGGCGGAAAGGCTTGCAACGTCGTTGCCGTGTTCCGCAACCACCGCCATTGGGATGATGACGACCAGACCGGCTTTCCCTACAAACATTGCGGCGCGCTGGCCGTGGCCGAGAAGCAAGCCAACCGGTTCACGCCCTGGGGCGTCAATTCCGCCGAGACCCGCCGGGAAGCGGAAGACCTCGCCTTGCGCGCCTGCGAGGCAGGGGGAGCCCAATGCAAGATCCGCGAGTGGGTCTGTACGTGACGCCGGTTGACGGTGTCCCTTCGACGAAAGAGAAAGTCGCAATCCTTGGTTCATAGACATGTTTTCCCGAAGGCGGCCGCCATCAGCGCGGTTGCCTTCGCTGCTTTGGTGCCGGCTGCTCTGGCGCAGCAACAGCAACAGCAGGGTTCGCTTCCAAACGGCGCGTCGTCGCTGCAGGAAACCTATCAGGACTGGCAGCTGGCCTGCAGCATGCAGGACAATGCCCGGGTCTGCACGGTCACACAGGACCAGACGCAGAAAAACGGCCAGAGGCTTCTGGCCGTGGAGTTGCGCGTGGGGCAGAAGGGTGGGTTGATTGGAACGTTGCTGCTGCCCTTCGGCATCTTGTTCGATCCGGGCGTGACGCCTCAGATCGACGATCAGCCGCCGATGGCGCAGCAGCGATTGAGGACCTGCCTGCCAACGGGCTGCATCGTGGTGTTTCCCATTGATCGGCCGACGCTTGGAAAGATGAAGGTAGGCTCGGTGCTGAAGCTCAATGTCACCACCGCCGCCGAGACCCCGCTGACATTTCCGGTGTCGCTCAACGGCCTGTCGGCAGCGCTCGACCGCATGGTTGCGTTAAGCGCACGTTGAGGAGAAGCCTGCCTGCCCCCGATGTCAGTCGCCGACCGCTCCTGACCTGCGAGGCGGCCTTCGATGGCGGACCAGAGCCGCTCGCTGGCCCTCCGCATAGGCGCGGGCACAAGATTCGAGTTCAAAAACCAGGATGTAACTTTTCCCGCCGCGTACAAGGCGGACAAACCATTCGCCCATGTTTCCGGTAACTTCGACGGAGTGGGGACCGAGATCGATGGCATTTTCAGAAGTCAAAGCGTCCTGCCAGGGTTGGGCGAAACCTTGACGCACCCCCAGGCGTCGGTTTGCGATGCAAATTGCGCGAAAGCCGGTTCGTCATTTACTTCATCGGGTAGTTGCCACGTCCATTCTGTGCCGCAGTCCGGGACGCTGTGTCGTCGGGTCCGGCGCCTGCTGATACCTGGCGAAGAGTTTGAGTTTGTCGGGATAGGTGATCCGGATCCGGCGTCGACAACCCTCGCACTCATACCACGAAACACTCTGAAACCAGCTACCGTGCTTTACGAATGCGAAACCGCATTCGGGACATTCGAACGTCATTTTGCAAGTCAGCAATGCTGCGGAGAGCGGCATCCAAGTTCTCACACCATGTTGAAGTTTTTGTGGATCCGGTCCGCCGCCTCGCCGGGCGGCGGGCCAAATGCTGCGATCGCCCCTACTGGATGATCTTGACGACCTTGCGGGTGCTCGGATCGACGACAACCGTTCGGTTGTCGATCACGGTGTAGCGATATTTGACATTGGGAACTTCGTGGAGTTCGACGGTATCGGGCAAAGCCGTGCCGACGTTGAGTTCCACACCAGGAACCTTCACTGAAGCCAGCGGCTGCTTCTTCACATATTCCTTGATGACTGTTTCCTGCTCGGGCTGGATGACGACGTCCTCCGCCGCGGCTGCGCCAATACCTGCTAGCAACAGGGCCGCAGCGGCGGCGGCAAGATGCATTCTCATGAGTTCCTCCTTCGCAAAATAAGCGCGGTACGACTGCCGTTGCCGCGCCCGGACCGAACTTGGCCCGGGGACAAACGTTCCCGAGTTAGGGCTTCGGTCGGGCGGACATCGGACTTAGGTCCAATCGCGAAACGCAAAAGTCCTGCCAAACCCCTTAGCGGGAACAGCCACCTTTTGCGGTCGTTGTTCGCTGCAAGTTTGTGGGAGGAAGTTGATGGATAGGAGTGTCGGACAAGCGCGCTGGTTGCTCGCACCAATATTCGCCGTGGCCATCACCTTCATGGTGGTTGGTATTGCCCTCAGTTGACCCTTCAGGAGAAGCGACCACGAAGGTTTTGCAGATTGGCGCAGCTAACGTCCCTTCCTGCGCCGATAGGGTTCGCACGCCGCTCCCATGCGGCGAGCGAACCCTCAATTCCCGGCATACACACCGAGATGTGAGGTTTTGGCCTGATGTTCAGAGACAAGGAAACCCGTCTTCTGGAGGCAGCACTGTTCATGGCGGTGCCGTTATCGATCCTGGTGGCCGTGTTGCTCGTCAGCCTTACGACAGGCTGAAAATGGATGGGCGCTCACCTCACACGAGCGAGCGGAGATGCTCTTTCCGGGTTAACGCATGTCGCCCAAAAGTGACCTCGGTTTTGGGAGAACGACATGCGTAAAAACAAAGACCTGAAGCGCGTCGCATGAATCCGTTTCGACGCGACGCGCTTTAGTCGAGCTTCTTGATGCGCCCCTTGTCGAGACGGAACACGCCATCCGTGCCGCCTTGCAGCTCGAAATCGGTTTGCAACTCATCCCATGTGCCGAGATATTTGCCGCAATCAGCGCAAGTGATCGGCGTCAGCGGCTGGGCATCGCTGGGAATCCGCAACCGGATAGTGCCGCAAAAGGGGCACTCCAAAAGGTGGTTCAGATATTCGCTGGCCATGGCTGCCTTCAGAACGCCCCGAAGAGACTATCGGGCGAGCGAGAAAAGACAAGGGCGTCGGTGGTGCCCATCGTGGGCGAGCGCCCTGGCAATCAACAAGCCATTCATGCCCTTGTCGGCGATGTATTTTCAGGCGCTTTGGCACCTTTGGATCACGGGCACGGCAGCGGCAACTGGCTGCGCCGGCGCGCGGAGTCATTGAGATCGACTAAAGGTCATCCACTCCCCAAAGCATCCCTTTGCATGCGCTTCCGGCGCTTTTCGATCGCATAGGAAGTCCAGCGGCAGCACATGCCAGCTATCGAGGTTGCGGCACCACAAAACAGGCATGCGGCAAGCATCGGATCTTGCGAGGCACCTTTCCAACTGACCACCGCCAGCAATATGACGCTTATGGTTGAAATCACGTAGCCGGCGCCTTTCAGCGCATGCGGCGAAACCTTAGCCATCAAACTCTCCCTTTCGCTGCAATGTTGAACATCCGCTTTCAAAGCTGGTTCCATTTGTCGGCTGGCAGAACGGGAACCTTTTGCTTCGTCGCGCGTGCTATTGCGATGGCGCTCTCGGATGTATGGCTATGACAAATTTCTTGAAACTACCGACGAAGACCCGGAACCTGTTTCGCGTCGTGATCGAAACGCCAAGGGGAGCAGCGGCAAAGCTCGCTTACGAGCCGAAGACGGGTGTCTTCCAATATTCAAGGCCGCTGCCGGTCGGCAACACATACCCGTATGATTGGGGCTTCGTACCCTCCACCCTCGGCGATGACGGTGATCCGCTTGACGGCATGGTGATCCACCAGGCGGCCACGGCCCCAGGCGTGGTCATCCGATGCGACCTGCTCGGTGCGCTGCGGGTGAGGCAGAAGGATCCGCACGGGACCGTGTTCAGGAACGATCGCTATATTTTCTGCCCGCGCAAGGAGGACGCCCTCGACGAGCCCATCGCCGTCGACCATGTGCCGCAGGATTTGCGCGAGGAGATAGAGCAGTTCTTCTTGTTCTCCGTGGTGGGCACGGGCAAGACAATCAAGCTGAAAGGCTGGCAGGACGCCGGCGAGGCGATCAAGTCACTCATCAAGGGTGCCAAGGCCTTTCAGCGAAAACAAAGGATATTGAAGTGATCCCTGGGTCTATGACGAGTTGGTCATTGCGAGGTGTTTTTGCCGGCTCGGATACGGCACGATTCAAACGTTCAGTTCCTTGATCGTCCGTCTCATTGCAATGGCAGGGCTTGACGTGGGATAATCCGAAAGTCAGCTGCCGAATAGCCGCCGATGGGGTGCGAATATGTCCACCGATCCGGGTAAAGTCCCTCGCAATTTCAGGCTGGTGGATGTTGAATCGGGTGCCGACTACACAGATGAAGGCATCGCGATAATTCTCGTTGGCAATCGAGGAGAGCGCCTGTGCCTTCATATAAATGTAGTAACGGGGGAGTTGCTTTGCGAGCGAATAGCTGACGCTCTTGAAGTCAGATACAGTACCTGACGTTACAAAGAACGATTTACGAGGCTCTTGCCCCTGTTGTGGCGCGAGGATCTAACATTGCGATCTTGCCGTCGGCGGGTTGCGGCGCTTACTGTGGTGCGCCGGAGTGGCTGGGCTTCGACCCAGCGGACGGCATCATGCAATCCCGAACAAATAGACCTGGAATCGCCATTGAGGCCGCCTGCGCCGAACGTACCTCAGCGATCAGCGGCGCAATCGATCAAATCGACCGTTGTCGCCTGGCGGTTCGAAAGAACCAGGCCCAGCCAGGAGCACGGCCCCGCGACGCCAAACGCGCGCCCGCGGCGGCGGCACTTGGTCTTATCGTCCGGATATCCAGCGGCAGACGGAAATCGAGAAGGCGACAGCGCTGAAGAGGATCGCGAGGCAAGGCCTGGCAGGAGTGAGTTGCATCAGACGCAGCGATCTGTTGAGATGCTGGCCAACCTTTCCATTCCACGACCCCCAATCCAACGGATCTTCCCGAAGCGTCGATACGCGGGGTCTGATAGCGAGGAGGGCTGTGCGATGTCGCAAGAATTTCTCGATCACCGGCTGGAGTGCCCTTATTGCCTTACCATCCGGCTGAGAATACCGCATGATGCGCGACCCGAGACCCGGATCCTGTGTGCCGACTGTGGGGAGCACCTTGGCACCTGGGATGAATTGCAGACCGATTTTGAGAAACAAGGCGGCAATGCCGGAGTATTCCGCCTCGAGAAGGGCCGCATCAAGCGCCTCGATTAGGCACCGGCACGCAGGATTCCGCTGGAGATTGAAATTGGCGATTCCGCGAACGATGAGGTTGATCAAGGGCCGAGGATTATCGCTTAGGCTCCCGAATCTTCTCGGCTTTGCTAGCTCGGGCGATGAGAGCCAACGCCTCATCGGTGGTGATCCCACACCTTCGAGCAAAATATGTGGCTTCGACGATGAGTTCGGGCGAAGGCAGGGAAAGAATCCTGATTCGCTTTGGCTTGCGCTTTGCCATCTGCGCTTCCTCGCACTCTTCTCCTCAAATCCGCTTGGGCGGGTTAGTCTTCTGGGGATCTAACAACCTCCAGGTCGAACAGACGCGCAACGGCGTCGCTCGGCGCGCGCCAGGACTAGTCCCCTCCTGGCCCGTGTCCTGCCGGGGACGCGTGATCGGCATCAGCGCTTGGATGGCGCGCATTGGCAGTGCGATGGAGAGGAAGCGCGCCTTTCCTCTGGAAAGAACACAGGCCTTGGCCGCTCTTTCAACCGTGATGGTGTGAAAAGCGTTGGTCATCAAGAATACCCCGCACCCAAACCAATACGATTAAAGGCCAACGGTCGGCAGTCTTCAAGCGTATGTCCGGCTTCGGACAATCGGCGGATGGTTCGAGGCCAGACGAGGGACGTCATGCCGACTGCCAGTCGAGCCCGCCGGTCGCCGAGAGATTGCAGAAATCGCGTTTCAATCCATGGCGAATGTCCTGGCCAAGCTTTCGCCGCCAAGTTCTAGCTTGAACACATCACTTCGCTGGCGCGGCATATTTGAATAGCAGCGGTGCCCCGAAGCAGGCGAGGCGGCCGCGTGAGAGCGACCGCCCCAATTATCAGGCGTGGTTGCGCCTTTCGTTGTTGACGAGTGGCGGCACCCACTCGTCGGCCACCAGGCCTTTTTTCTCGGCAAACGCCACGAAAACGCCTCGCGCCGTCTCCGCATCAATATCACCGGTTAATGCCGCCTTGCAGGCTCGAATTGCAGCTCTCTGTTCAGGGCTGTTGCCGCAATAGTCCATGGCGAACTGGTAGGCATCGACAACGGTGTTGAGTTGACGAGGAAAGCCGAGACCAACCCATACACGGATTGGCTTTGTGAAAGGCTTCGAAAGCATCGTAACCTCCCATCAGCACTGCTAAGCCGCCACGCCGCCTTGGCTGGCCTTGCCCGTCATCCACGCCAGCGGCGCGCTGACCTCTTCGATAATTTTGGCCGACTTGGCAAAACCCGCGAAAGCGTTGCGCGCGGCAGACAGCGGATAGTCCCGATCAAAGGCTCGCTGGCAGGCGCGAAGCGCCGTGTCGTAAATCGGGCCGCGTCTATTCTTCGGCCACTCGTACATAAACTCCAGGGCGTCTTCGAGGCACGCAATCTCCTGGATGATGTTTTCCCCGCCCTTCACGAATACGGGGCTATCGAACATCCGATCGTTCATCAGATCCTCCAAGTTGAACGAATTTTGAGTTTCGGGGTGGTGCAGGCCGGCTGGCTCCGCACCCGGAAAACGATATGTGTTCGGGCCTTTCAGGTGTCAAGACAGACGGACATTTGGCAGGACTGCCGAACGGCCGGGACACGCTGACCTCCCGGACGCCCCGGTGCGCAGCTGTCGTTGCCGCTCGGCTGGTTGCGCAGGTATCGATTTATTCGATTGACCCGAAGCACGCTTCTTCGCAAGCACGGCGCGGAGGCGGGGCTCAGGCGCTAAAAAAGAAGATTGAAATGAGCGCTGGTTCTGATGAATGAAAGTTCCAGCTGTCCTTCAGCAGCGTGCCTCGCTGGACTGCTTGGATGCGAAACATTTGTTCAAGGTTTCTGCCGACCTCGAGAGGCTTCCTGGATTTGGGTCATTACCTTTCGCGGATCGACGTTCTCGGCCAGTTGCGGCAGCTCCTCGTCGGCCGGCGTCGCGACGTTCAAGCGCGCCGTCAAAGCAGCCACCATTTCAATCAGCCGCGTGGTTTCATGTTCGTTTAGAAGGCTGATCTGCAGGTCCAGTTCGGCTCGGCGTTCGCTCTGTTCAGTCATCCTGTTCTGATTGATCAGCACAAAAGTGGACAGGAAAATCGCCTCGACTGACGCGACCATGGCCAGGATCACGAAAGTCGGGTCCCAAGCCGGGATGCCTGGGATTGCTCCCACGTTCGCGAGGATCCAGCCAACCAGCGCCGCAAGATGCAAATACACAAAGGTCATGCTTCCCGCGAAACGCGAAATGGCGCCAGCAATCCGCATCTGGATTCCGCGATGCTCCTCCTGTTGCTGCCTGTGGTCGACCAAGGCCTGTATGTTGTGGTGAAGGATCGGCTGCATGTCGGCAAAGTGTCGAGCGGTCATGGTGCCACCCCCGGCGACGTTGTCGCCCCCCGCTTGATACGTCTGGCGCCAGCTTAGGTTCCATCGACGGTTCCGTCGGTTCCCCAGGTTCGGACCATCTGGACGGCACCGCGCCCGATGCCGCCGGCCCGGGCCCGATCTCGTCGCCTGCTCAAGCCTTGCAGGAGGGACCTGGTAGCGACCTGGAATGCATTTGCGCAACCCTGTCGACCATGGCGAGGACTGACCGCGGCGCACTTTGATGAACCATGTGGCCGGCGCCCGGAACGATATCGAGGAGAGAGCCGCCGATCTCCGCGTGCAGTTGTCGCGCATTTCGTTCCGCATCGAACAGCCGGTCAGCCGCGCCCGCCACGATCCCGGTGGGAACGGCAATGTCCTCATAGCTGGCTTTTGTAAACAGGGCCGCGGCCAACATGAAAGCCGTCTCCGAACAGACTGCGCGTAGCTGTGAAGGGCGGCTGGCGACTTCTTTGGCGAGTGCGGCAAACTCGCTGGCGACCATCGCCGGGAGGAAGATCTCCTTCATCGCCCAAGGCCAGGCCGATCTCACAAGCAATGGCAGCAGCGTGTGCCGAAACGCGGTGCCGACCAACGGCAGGGCCGGGAGTGCGGCCAGTGCAAGATCCAGCCGTGGCTGCGGGTAGTAGTAGCCGGACACCAGAATGATGCCGGCGACCGATGCGGAATGCCTGCGCGCCAGTTCGATTGCGATCCATGCTCCCCAGGAATGCCCGAGCACCAGATATTCCTCGATGCCAAGCTTGGCGGCGGCGGCATGTATGAGGTCGGCCTGATCGCAAGCCGACCAGCGCCGGCCCCGCGAGCGTGAGCTTCTGCCAAACCCCGGACGATCGAATGCCAGCACCCGGTAGGTCTTTGCCGCCTTCTCGAAGATGCCGCTCGACGTGAAATCCTCCGCTATCGACCCGTTGCCATGCAGCAGAAGCAACGGCACGCCGGTGCCGGCTTCCAAAAAATGCAGGCGTGCACCATCGATCTCCATCACATGTCCGTGGGCTCGGCTGGTAAGCGCCCGATTGGCGCGGGCATGATTATATCCAGCCAGCGCCGCGAACGCCGCGGCCACCAGCACTGGCGCGAGTTTCGGTCGATCTCTGCCCAAAAGCATCCCTGTGACTGAAC
Source organism: Mesorhizobium sp. B2-4-15 (assembly GCF_006658505.1). GTDB lineage: Bacteria > Pseudomonadota > Alphaproteobacteria > Rhizobiales > Rhizobiaceae > Mesorhizobium. The sequence continues at coordinate 13,837 of NZ_VFUZ01000003.1, read as the reverse complement.
CCGTCTTGCGAGCAACCCTCATGGTAAACATTCGACTATGCGCCTGGTCTGAGCCTTGGCTCGCCCCGCCAGCCGACGGCAATGCTGCACAGCCGGCTCGAGCGTGGATGCGTGCCCAGGATCGATGTGACGAGCGGAAGAGCTCGCGAAGCTCTTTATTTCGACGCCTGACCGGAGACAGGAACCAACCTTACCGGCACCGATTTGGCCGCGGGCACATGCGCCTTCTCCGCCCGATGCCACAGGGGAATCAGAGGATTGAGCTCCGGGTAGTAGCCTGCGCAATTACCAGGAGGGATCGCGTAAGGCGTGACCCTCAGGCCCCGGACACGTCGCTCGACCCCGTCCTCGGCTGCCGATTGCAGATCGATCTCGTCCCCGTCCGAGACCCCAAGCCGTTGCATATCGCGTTTGTTCATCAGCAGAACCATGCGGGTTCCATTGATGCCGCGCAATCGGTCGCGATAGCCGTAAATCGTGGTGTTGAACTGATCGTTTGAACGGATCGTAATGAGCGTCAGCACATCAGACTGAGAGACGTCGATGTCCGGATCGGTCTCCAACATGCTCGGCGCCTTGAAGTTGGCTTTCTTGTTGGGCGTCTGCCATACCCGCTTCGACGCCTTGATGTCGCGGTGGAACCCTCCCGGCGCCAGAAAACGTTTGTTGAAGTCCTTGAAGTGGTCCGGATAGCAACGCTCGATCTCATTCCTGATAAGGCTGTAGTCGCCGACCCATTCGTCCCACGGGACAGCGCTTTTGCCGCCCACCGTGGCCTTGGCGAGTTCGGCGACGATCCTTGGCTCGGAAAGCAGATTGGGACCCGCCGGCGGCCGGTAGCCGAACGAACCGTGAATGCAGGCCGTCGAGTCCTCCATCGAGACATGTTGCTCGCCGCCCGCCTGGCTGTCCCTCTCGATCCGTGACAAGCACGGAAGCAGATAGGTGACCGCTCCGGGGATGAGATGACTGCGGTTGAGCTTGGTGGCGATCTGTACGTGCAGTCGCAGACGCCGCCACGCCTCCTCGATGAGACCAGTCTCCGGAACCGCGCGCACGAAATTGCCGCCGAGGCCGATGAAGGCCTTTACGGATCCGTCGATGACGCCTTCGCAGGTCTCCACCGTATCGCGGCCCTTTTCTCGGGGTGGCTCGAATTGGTAGAATTCGGCGAACTTGTCGAGCGGCACCAGCTCGGGCTTTTCGGAAATGCCCACCGTGCGCTGGCCTTGCACATTGGAATGACCACGCAGCGGCGAAACGCCGGCGCCCGGTTTGCCGACATTGCCGCGCATCAGCAACAGGTTGCACAGCATGTGGACGTTTTCGGTGCCGTGCCGATGCTGCGTCAGGCCCATGCCGTAATTGCCGATCACCGCGGAAGCCTCGCTGTAGATCTTTGCGACACGTTCCAGATCCGCGCGCGCGATGCCCGAACGTGCAACGATCTTGTCCCATGGCGTGCGCCGCAGATAGGCTTCGAATTCTTCGAAGCCGGACGTGTGTTCCGCGATGAAGCCCGTATCGAGAACGCGCTGGCCGCCGTTTTGCACGGCAGCATCATCGAGCGCGAGAAGGGATTTCGCAATTCCGGTCATGGCCGCGATATCGCCACCGCCGCGCACCTGGAAGAACTCGCTCGACATCTTGGTGCCCGGACCGGGCGACAGCATTTCGATGGGGCTTTGCGGGTTCTTGAATCGCTCGAGACCGCGCTCGGGGAGGGGATTGAAGGTGATCACGGGAATGCCGCGCTGACGCGCCTCTTCGATCGGATGCAGCAGTCGCGGCGCCGTGACCCCCGTGTTGTGCCCGAAGAAGAACATGAGGTCACATTGTGCGAAGTCTTCCAGCTGCACGGTGCCGACGGGTGAGCCGATGGACTCGGGCAAGCCCACGGATGTCGATTCGTGACACATGTTCGACGAATCCGGCAGGTTGCTCGAACCATAGATGCGGGCGAAGAGCTGATACATGAAGGACGCTTCGAGAGACGCCCGCCCGGAGGTGTAGAAGACGACGGATTGCGGATCGAGCTTTCTCAGTTCCTTGCCGATCTCATGAAAAGCCGCGTCCCATGACACAGGTTCGTATTTGTCGGTAGCCTGGTTGTAGCGCATGGGCTCAAGCAGCCGGCCTTGCTTTTCGAGGTCATGATCGGGCCAGTCGAGCAGCTCATTCAGCCGGTGGACGGCGAAGAATTCCGGCCCGCAGCGACGTTTGGTCTGGTCCCAGAGCGTGGCCTTGGCGCCGTTCTCGCAGAACTCGAAAGGCCGTGGCTCCGCTGGCTTGGCCCAGGAGCAGGACACACACATGTAACCGTCGGACTTGTTCTGCCGCATCAGCGTGCTCCAGATGCCCGACACGAGAAGACCTTCGCCGCGTGCCTTGCGTATGAGCGACTTCAGCGATCCCCAACCGCCGGTTGGGTGATTATATCGTTTGATTTTGACGTGGTCGGTGACGGAGGGTTTCATGTGGGTGCTCGGCTGTTTGATGACGAACATCAACCTGCCTTTGACGGCTAGGTTCCCGCGTCAGGACCTCCGTTGCCGCGCCAACAGTTCACGGATTGGTGAAGTCCTCAGGAAGCCAAGCCGGCATCCCTCCACGTTGCGCCCCGTTCGGGAGGATGCCTGCAGTCAATTCCTTGCCACCGCGGCGTGATGAAGCACGTTTGTGAGAAACGGGGCGTCCTGCCCAAACCACGCGACCGGAACTTATTTTCGGGCCCGTCGTTGCAGCTGGCATCACCGAGCAGTGTTTCCTCAGGCTGATTGACGATGTCTTCTATCCGCTATCTCCAGATGGCCTCCGAAGTCCTGTCGAAGTGGATGCGTTTCGAGAGACCCCGTCACGCGGGTAGTGATCGAGAGTGACACATCACCATCGCGGAGCGGCGGTGCCGGACATGGACAAACTGCGCTGCGCAGGGGGGATAGGGGCGTTGGCAGTCCTGCTTTCAGGGTGCAGCCAGTGGCAGTCGGCATTGCATCCTCAAGGCGGCGGCGCGCGAGCCATCCTCGGGCTGATCTGGCTTTTCACGGCCGTCTCCGTGGTGGTGTGGGTCCTTGTCGTGATGGCTCTGGCGATGGCTGTCCTTCACCGTCGGCGGGGTCAACAGGCAGGCGAGCCGCTTGTGATGGATCGGAGACGTGAGCAGAACTTTTTTCGCGTCGTCGTCACAGCCGTTGCAGTGACTGTCGCTGTCCTCGTCGGACTGACTTTCGCCAGCTTCCTGACTGGAAAATCCAACGCCGCGCTCAACGGAGAGGCGTTCACCATCCATCTCACCGGTCATCAATGGTGGTGGGAGGCGCGCTACCAGCTTGACGGTCAATCCGACATTGTCACCGCCAACGAAATCCATCTGCCTGTGGACCTGCCGATCCGGGTCGAACTCGACTCCGCCGATGTCATCCACAGCTTCTGGGTCCCAAGCCTCGCTGGAAAACGCGATCTTATCCCGGGTCGGCCGAGCGCGATCACGCTGCTGGTGGAAAAGGCGGGGACTTACCGTGGCCAATGCGCGGAATTCTGCGGCTATCAGCATGCGCACATGGCAATGACGGTCGTGGCCGAAAGCCGCTCTGCCTTCGATACCTGGGTCGCACGGCAGCGGCTCGACGCCCTGCCGCCGAAGGTGGACGAAGCCCGCCGCGGGCAAGCAGCTTTCCTCGGAACCGGATGTGCGCTCTGTCATACGATCCGCGGCACTCCGGCGGCTGGCGCCGTCGGGCCGGATTTGACGCATCTTGCAAGCCGCGGCTCTCTTGCCGCCGACACCTTACCGCTGACCCGAGGCGCCCTCGCGGCGTGGATCGCCGACCCGCAGTCGATCAAGCCCGGCGCCAGAATGCCGAGCATCGCTCTCAGTGCCGACGACCTCAATGCGGTGGTCGCCTATCTGGAGGGCCTGCAATGAGCGCATCCGAGGTCGAGCTCGACGGAGAGAAGCTCAAGGGGATACGCGATACCGGCCTCGACGATGCCACGCTTCATGGATATCTGTCCAAGACCTGGAAAACACCAGATGGCCTTTATGGTTGGCTGGCGACCGTAGACCACAAGCGCATCGCCCACCGCTACGTCGTCACGGCCTTCCTCTTCCTCGTGCTGGCCGGGATTTCCGCGCTCGTGATGCGCTTTCAGCTTGCTTCGCCCGAAGCGGGCCGCGTCGGCCCGGATCTCTACAATCAGCTTTTCACCATGCACGGCACGACGATGATGTTTCTCTTCGCCGTGCCGATGATGGAAGGTTTTGCCATCTACCTGGTACCGTTGATGATCGGCTCGCGCAACGTCGCGTTTCCGCGCCTCAATGCCTTCAGCTATTGGGTCTATGTGTCGGGCGGATTGATGATCTGGGTGGCGTTTGCCTTCAACACCGGTGCCGATGCCGGGTGGTTTTCCTACGTACCGTTGGCGGGTCCCGAATACGGCACCGGCAAGCGCCCGGATTTCTGGGCGCAGATGGTCACCTACACAGAGGTTTCGGCGCTTGCCGTCGCCGTGGAGATCATCGCCACCGTCTTCAAGCAAAGAGCACCGGGCATGACGCTGGACCGCATGCCGATCTATGTCTGGTCGGCTTTGGTGATGGCATTCATCATTCTCTTTGCTATGCCGGCGGTGATGGTGTCGAGCACGATGCTCATTCTCGACCGGCTCGTCGGGACGCAGTTCTTCAACCCGGCAAGCGGAGGTGATGTGCTTCTTTGGCAGCACCTCTTCTGGTTCTTCGGCCATCCGGAAGTCTACATCATCTTTATCCCGGCGACGGGTTTCGTTTCGGCTATCCTGCCTGCCTTCGTCCGCAGGCCGGTATTCGGCTACCTGGGCATCGTGCTGTCGCTCATAGGCATCGGGCTGCTGTCTTTCGGCCTGTGGGTACACCACATGTTCGCCACCGGCCTGCCGCAGCTTGGCGAAAGCTTCTTCACCGCTTCGTCCATGATGATCGCCATCCCGAGCGGGATCCAGATCTTCTGCTGGATCGCCACGATTTGGGGCGGACGACCGGCCCTGGCAGTGCCGTTCCTGTTCGTGCTCGGCTTTATCGTGACCTTCGTCATCGGCGGCTTGACCGGCGTCATGGTCGCGTCGGTACCGCTCGATCTGCAGGTGCATGACACCTACTTCGTCGTCGCCCATTTACATTATGTGCTGATGGGCGGCGCGGTCTTTCCGCTGCTCGGCGCGGTCTACTACTGGTTTCCCAAGATCACCGGGCGCATGCTTGGCGAACAGCTTGGGAAATGGAACTTCTGGCTGGTCTTCATCGGCTTCAATGCCACTTTCTTTCCCATGCACATTCTTGGCCTGCAAGGAATGCCGCGACGGGTCTACACCTATCCGCTCGAAAGCGGCTGGGGAGGCACGAACCTCTTCGTCAGCCTGTGCAGCCTCGCCTTGGCTGCCGGGTTCGGAGTTCTCTTCCTCAATGTCGTCCTTAGCCTCAGGCGCGGACGCCTTGCCGGGGACAACCCCTGGGGCGCGAGCACGCTGGAATGGGCAACCACCTCGCCGCCGCCGTCGTACAATTTCCCGCGCATTCCGGTGGTCGATCATCGCGAGCCGCTCTGGAAGAATGCCGAGGTGCTTCCTGTCGCGGAGGGGCTGCGCATCGACGCACGCGAGGTGATGGTCGGCACCGTCGCCGATGCGGTGCCGCAAATCCGCCAGCCCTCGGCCGACAATTCCATCTGGCCGTTTCTCGCCGCGATTGCAGTCGGCGTGGCCTTTCTGGCCTCGATCTATACGCCGTGGGCCGTGGTTTGGGGCTCCTTGCCGGTGGCGGTGACCTTCATCGGCTGGTTCTGGCCCCAGGCGATTCCGGAGGACGAGGAATGAAGCACCGCGCCGTTGCCAATATCAGCCGGCTGCCGACCTATGATTTCGGCGCGAGTACTCCCATGTGGTGGGGAACGCTGGCCTTTATCGCGCTCGAGGCGACCGGTTTCGCCCTCGCGATCGGCGCCTACCTTTATTTGGCGTCGGTCAGCCCGCAGTGGCCGATCGCCGCGCCGCCGCCGGACCTGTTCCCGGGCACGGCCATACTGGTCGTTCTCATCATCAGCGTCGTTCCCAATCACATGGTCGAGCAATGGGCAAGGAGGCAGGATCTGGCGAAGGTGCGCGTCGGCATGATCGTGATGTCAGCCGTTGGTTTCTTGCCTTTGCTGCTGCGCATCTGGGAGTTCGCGGCACTGGAGATCCGCTGGGACCAGAACGCCTACGGCTCGATAATCTGGTTCATCGTCGGATTGCACACGACCCACCTGCTCACGGATGTCGGCGATACGGTCGTGCTCGCGGTGCTGATGTTCACCGATAAGGGCAACACGGGCCGACGTTTCAGCGATGTGGCCGACAATGCCTTCTACTGGGATTTCGTGGTCGCTTCGTGGGTCGTGCTCTATTTCGTAATCTACTGGTTTCCGAGGATGTGAGATGCAGGCCATCAGGCACCGGCAGCGTTTCTCGCGCCACCATATTGCGTTGCGTGGTCTGGCCGGGCTTCTGCTGTTTGCCGGTGGCCTTGTTTTTCTGTTGCGTGTGCGTCCACGCGTAGCCATTCCATCGAGCGCCTCGGACGTCGCCTCGCTGCCGCGAGACAAAATCGTGACATGGAGCGCCGCCTTCCTCGGGGGTGCCGTTTTCGTGGCCGGCGCCTATCTCGCGCAGGCATGGCGCGCGGAGTTCCTGAGCGAGGCGCAGATCAATCAGCAGACCGGCGGCGAGGCTGCCCGCGCCATCCCCGCGATGATCCGCAACGGTTGCGGCGGATGCCATGAAATTCCCGGCGTGCCCGGCGCCAGAGGGACGGTCGGCCCATCGCTGGCCGGCGTCTCCCGGCGGTTCTATATCGGCGGCACGGCGCGAACTTCCTCCGACACCATGATACGCTGGATCAGCCGTGCACGGGACGTCGACCCGAAAACGGCCATGCCCAACACCAACCTGTCGCCGCAGGAGGCACGCGACATCGCCGCCTATCTTTACGCACGGACGTGACCTGGAAGGAGCCGTCCCAGGTAGCGTCGAGCGAGCAGCCACACACAAAGCAACAGGAGCGCGGCGTAGGCGGCGACGAGCGCCTCCACGCAGATCAGCATCAGTGTTTCCGGGGTTTGCGCGCCCGCCCTCATCTGGCGCACGTCGGACGCCGCGACGTTGACCTCGGGATTGCCGAAATGGGCGAAAACATAGTTGGCAAGGCTTGCGACCTGGCCATCGTCGAGCCAATCGGCGAACGCGGCCATGGAAGGGCGGCCCGCGACGCCTCCGGCCTGGACGCCATAGAGGATCGTCATCACGACGTTTTCCGATGTCGGCGCCCCCGTCGTCGTGTTGTGGACGAGCGAGGGGAAGCCGCCGTCGGATGATCCGCGCCCATCAGGTCCATGGCAATCGGCGCAGAGCGAGGCATAGAGTCCGGCTCCGTCGGAGGTGATGTTGCCGTGCGGCACGTTTTGGCCGTCCGGCCCGGCACTAGCGGCGATGCCTTGCCGTGAGGACCGTGGCTGCCTCTCCTCGCCGGCTTGGGCCGGTACGCTGCGCAGATAGGCGACCATTGCACGGATGTCGTCGTCGGGCAGATGGCTCAGGCTGTTGGTCACCGTTTCGGCCATCGGCCCTCCGGCGTAGGACTTGCCGGGCAGAGCGCCGGTCTTGAGAAAGCGGACGAGTTCGGCGTCGCTCCAGCCGCCGATGCCGGCTGTCGGATCGGACGTGATATTGTAGGCCCGCCAGATACCCGCGGACCCGCCGGCGAGGTTCTTTTGTTTGTCCATCCCCAACGTCATGGTTCGCGGCGTGTGGCATGCGCCGCAATGCCCAAGTACCTCGACGAGGTAGGCGCCTCTGTTCCATTCGTCGTCGTGGGAAGGGTCCAGGGCGAATGGACCGCCGCGCCAGTTAGCGATCTTCCAGAACTTCACGATGGGCCGTTGGCTGAAAGGAAATGGTAGGATGTTGGCAGCGCGAGGCTGGGCGATGGGTGGCTGGGCGAAGAGATAGGCCTTGACCGCCAGAACGTCGGCGCGGCTCATCTGCGCGAAACTGTCGTAGGGCATGGCCGGATAGAGATCGGCGCCGTCCCGCCGCTTGCCTTCCCGTACCGCGCGGACGAACTCGTCATCCGTATAGCGCCCGATGCCGGTGTCGCGGTCGGGCGAGATGTTCGTGGAATAGACCTCCCCGAATGGCGTCGGCACGCGATAGCCGCCAGCCAGCGGCCGGCTGGGATCCGAGGTGTGGCAGCCGATGCAATCGGCGGCGCGCGCAAGATATTCGCCCCGATCGATCTCGGAGGCCCAAAGCGGCGGGACGCCTGCCGGCAGCAGCACCAGGAGGAAAGCGGTCCGGATGCACCAATCCCGCGGCGCAAAATGGGGTCGACCCAACTTGATATGCAGCATGGTCGAAAACCCGAACCAGATGGCTCCGGCCTAACCACGAGCGGCGAGGTATGTTCCTGAGCTTCGGCCAGCATGCAATGGCCACGACGAGACAGCGGCGCCGCGGCACCGACAGCAACGGCCTTACGACCGCCCGCAAGTGAACCGAAATCCGGTCGACCTCGTCACGGTGGCGCCCGCTGCCGTGCAGGCGGTTCGTTCTCGGCTGAGGAACAGAAGCTTCATGCCAATGGAACGGGTTGCGACGCCTCACGTTGCTGTCGCGAAGAGGAGATCACGATGAGACAAGCGGTCATGGCTGTTGTCGCGATGGTTTTGCTCGCGGCGTGCAGCAACAGCGATCCGGTGCAATCCAAGAGCGATCCCAACACCCAGCCAGTCGATCAAAACCCCAAGGTCGACAAGGACCCGACGCCTCAGACCTCCACGGGAGGGGATCAGCAGGGAACCCAGCCGGCTCAGGGGACCTTGCCGGCGAAGCCTGCTTCTCCCTGATTCACGAAGAGGTCCGATCAGCTGGCGGACCGCTCATGCTCGTCGTTGCGCCCGTCGAGCGAGCGTTTTCGCTCGATTTCCTCCGGCTCTTTCTTGTCGATTTGGGTGAGATCGTTGCGCGCGTTACCGGTCGCGCGGATCAACTCGTCCAGCTTGGCCTGCAAGGCTTGGGTATCGCGGTGCTCCGCCCGCTGGATGAGAAGCGTCATGGCCCAGGTCACGAGGGTGGCGACGCCATGCCAGTCGAGTGTTTCATGCTCGAAGACAATCCACGCGACGGTATAACCGATAAGTATCAGAAAGGCCCAGGGCTTCGCCGTCAGCGTGCCGGTTGTGGTCAGAATTTCTCGGACGGGGTGAACAGCCATCATCACGAACGTGGTCGGCGATTTTGAGTTCCAGATTGCGTGCGGAATGGAACACCGGCCCTTTGTGCAAGTTGTCCGGTCGAGGAGACCAGATATGAGCGCAACCGTAGAGTTCTTTCGAAGCTGGTTACAGGAGAATGTCGGTAACCTGCCTGCCGACACGCAGGTCAGTATAGCGGTGCTGGCGCAACAGTTCGAACAGGATGCCGATGCCGCCGGATACGGACGCGAAATCCGCGAGGAGGAAATCGGTCATATCGAAGATGCCATCCAGCGCGCGCTCGATCAGGCGAGCGATAATGATCCTGAAGAGGCAAGGATTCCCCCTGAAGAGAGCCCTCTGGCGCCGGTCATCGAAGCCTTGGAGACCTCCGAAGGGGCGGGCGCTCCGGGCTCGGCCGCAGACGAGAAGAGTGCGGGAACATAATGGTAAGCAACCGGCGACCTGAGGCCCGCAGATCGGTCTGCCATCTGCGCGTCGCAGGCGAGTTCGCAGGGCAATCTTTGGCCGGACGGAACTTTCCGCCTTAGCCCGCTTTTTAGCTTCATCAACTTGTCGAGAGGCGAAAAATGACGCCGAAACTTGACCGGCATTGCGCGCGGCCGAGGGAGGATGGCGTTCGGCAGCGAGGCAGTGGAGTTTGAAGCTTTTCAAGAATTGCGTTGAGCGGCTTTGCCGCGCCTGCCTGGTGATGACCGCAGTGGCCCTGGCTGCTTGTACGTCCTCCGACCCCGTCCAACAGCAATCCAGGACGGTCGCGTCAGCCGCGCAGACGGCAGCCCTGGTAACCGACGCCTGGATGGCAGGAGCCGCCCCTGCACGCTATACAGCGGCCACATTGCAATCGCTTGCCGAAACCGTCACCGGGGCCGATCGGCAGTTGCGGTCGGACGCCTCGCCCGAACCCGGAAGGAGAAGTGAAGTTTCGGCGGCGATGACACGGCTGTCAACGGCGGTGAAAGATGCCGAAGCCGCCGTGAAGGCCGGCAGCCGGCCGCAGGCGGACAAGGCGCGGCAGGATCTTAACGGCGCGATGGCGGATCTGACTGTCGCCGCTGCCAGATACGACCAGCCGCAGTCATGAAAAAGCTGCTCGAGATTTCGCTTGGTGTCGTTACCAGTGTTGGCGGCTTTCTGGAGATCGGCTCGATGGCGACGGCCGCTCAGGCCGGCGCACTGTTCGGATTCCAGCTGATCTGGTCGGTCGTTCTTGGCACTGTCTGCATCATCTTCCTGGTCGAGATGGCCGGCCGCTTCGCTGCAGTGAGCCGCCATACGATAGCGGACGGCATCCGCGAGCGGTTCGGCTTCAATGCCTTCCTGTGGCCGCTCCTGACCACGGTGCTGGTCAATTTCATGGTGCTGTCGGCGGAGATCGGCGGCGTTGCCATTGCCGGCGAACTTGCCACGGGCATCAGCTTCCAATGGTGGGCGCTGCCTGTCGCTTTCGTAGCGTGGCTGTTGTTGTGGAAAGGCACGTTCGGCCTGATCGAGAAGGGCGTCTCGATGCTTGGCCTTGTCACGCTCTGTTTCGTCGTCGCGGCGGTGATGCTCAAGCCGGACTGGAAACAGGTTGCTGTCGGCGCCGCGCCGAGCCTGCCCAGTCACGATACGGCAAACTACTGGTTCATGGCCGTCAGCATTCTTGGCGCCTCGATATCACCTTATCTCTTCATGTTTTACTCTTCGGGGGCGATCGAGGACCGATGGGACAAGAGCTATCTCGGCACCAATCGCGCCATTGCCGGCCTGGGTATGAGCTTTGGCGGGACAATTTCCGTCGGCGTTCTGATCGTGGCCGCGCTCGTGCTCGGCGCGCATGGCATAAGTCAGGTGGACGACTACAATCAGCTGCCGCTGATGCTCATCCCTATCTTCGGGTTCTGGGGTTTCGTGCTGTTTGTCGCTTCACTCGGCATCGCCTGCTTCGGCGCCGTGCTCGAAATTGCGCTGCAACAGGCTTACCTGATCGCGCAGGGCTTTGGCTGGACATGGGGCGAGGACAGCAAGCCGCGTGACAATCCGGGCTTCGCCAGCGTCTATTCGGTGTCGATTTTCCTTGCCGCGATCCCGATCGCGCTTGGCCTCGATCCGCTCAGGCTGACGGTCTTTTCGATGGCGATTACCGCTGCCAGCCTGCCGCTGACCGTGGTGCCTTTTCTCTTCCTGCTGAACGACAAGCATTACGTCGGCGAGCATCGCAACGGGATCATCTCGAATATCGCGGTGATCTTCATTATCACGCTGGGCTTTGTGCTTGCCGTGGTGACCATCCCCCTGCAGATATTCGGAGGCACCTGATGAAGCTGCTGCGCGATATGCTGGACAAACAGGTTGTCGATCGTGAGCAGGTCAAGATCGGCAAGCTGGACGGCTTGGTTGCCGAACTGAGGCCAGGCAAGCCGCCCAGGATCATTGCCATAGAAGTTGGATCGGTTACGCTGGCGCGCCGCCTTGGAAGGCTGCCAGGGCAATGGATGGCGCGCCTTGCGGCAAAACTCGGTGGCGAACGGCACGCCCGGCCGCATCGGATCCCCTGGAGCAAGGTGCGCGACATCGGCGTCGACATCGAATTCGACATCGACGCGCGCGAGACGGCAATCTTCGACTGGCAGGATTGGTTGCGCGATCATGTCATCGGCCGAATTCCGGGAGCCTGAGGATGGCGATCGTGAACGTCGACCATCTGGCTGGCCGGAGGGTCCTGTCCCAAAATGGCGAAAGCATAGGCCACATAGAGGAGATCGTCGCGGAATCGCAAGGCGACGACTTCGTCGTTACCGAATTCCGCATCGGCATTTTCGCCGCTTTTGAACGCCTGTCCGCTTCGTCGATAGGTACCGCCGTTCTCGATCTTTTTGGACTTCGCCGCCGCGAGGGGCTCTATCGAATTCCGTGGGACAAGTTGGATATTTCGGATCCGACGAAGCCCAAGCTCCTTTGCACGAAGGAAGAACTTGGTGGCATGAAGGCGGAGCCCGAGAGCGGGACATGAAGCTACCGCCCGGGCCGACCTAACCTGGCCGAAGCGCATCGGCGCCTGCTCTGGTTTCGCTTGAGCGAATCCAAAGGCCGGCCAGGAGAAGCGCTGCTCCGCCATAGACAAGGCCAGCCGGAATCCACATCACCAATCCCGCGAGCTGCTGGTCTTCGATAGGGCTCAGGTTCCACAACGCCGCGCCGACAGCGTTTTGCGGATACCAGAGCTTCGGCGACAAAAGCAGCAGAACGCCGAGCAGACCGGTGTGCAGCGAGGTGACGAACAGATGCATGACGGCGCTGCCATAATTCTGCTGGCGGCCTGGACGTGGCAGCAGGGTCCACCAGAAGAGCAGTCCAGTGCCGAAGAAGCTTGCGTGCTGCGCGTAGTGCAGCACGCCTTGCTGAAGTGCTATCTCGAACAGGGCCGGGATATGCCAGATCCATATCGCGATGCCGTGGATGACGGTCGCGTTGAGCGGACGGACGACGAAGGCCCAGGCCATCCGCAGCAGTTTCCCATGCCCGATCGTTCCAAGATTGCGCCGAAACCCGGCGGGCAATGCCCACAGCAAGGCCGCGGCAGGACAGGCTGCAACCAGCAGGGGCGCCGCCACGGCCATCAGCAGTTCATGTTCGATCATGTGCGCAGCAAAGAGCCGCTCGCCAAGCGCATGGATCGGACTGACCAAAGCCGCCGCCAAGACAATCCAGCCCATGGCGAACCACAGTGCCTGCCGTACCCGTAGAGGTCTGCCATGGCCGCTGCGGCGCCACAGCCGCGTCGCGCCGGTCGCATAGGCAATGGCCACCGCCGCTAGCGGCAGGGTAATCGGCAGCGCCAAGGTCCATCCCGCTGCCGGCGCGCCCGCGCCGTAGCAAATCGAACTGGAGAAGAATGCATCGAAGCTCATCGCAGGCAGCCATCGACGATGAGTGCGGCGCTGCCTTGCATGATGATGACCAGCGCAAACAACAAAGCAGTCCCCATACCGAGATCGGCAATGAAGCGTTCAGTGCTTTGCTTGCGTCCGGAGGCGCCGTCTAGCCGCCTTGCCCGCCACGATAGCGCACCTCCGACGAGCGAAAGCAGCGTAAGCGTCAGGGCCAAGGGCAGCATGACAGGCACTTGATGGGCGCATTGCCAAGGCACCAGAACGTAGTTCACTTGCGTCGAGGTAGCCCAACTCAGCGGCCCTGACAGGAGCCCGCACCAGGAAGAACCCAACAGAACCGTGCGCATCCGAACTCGGTGTCCGCTTCACCAACGTGGGAACCCGCAACGCGATCATGCTGATCCGGCTATCGCGCGAGCCGCCACTTCCAGCAATATCCCCACAGCTGCCGCGGACCTAACGACGGTGCGAAAGCAATGTTCCGACAATGAACGAATGGCCTCGCGGGGCCACGTGGACCATCCAAGCCAACCCGCCTTCGGCGGCCCAGTTGACCCGTAGCGCGACGGGTCGAAAGTTGGCGCCATGGATTCTGGAACGAGTTTACGTCGAGACAGGAACGATCCTCATTCTCCTGCATTCTTCCTAGGCTCCGTTCAACTTCTCTTGCCGAGG
>NZ_VFUZ01000029.1 GCF_006658505.1 Mesorhizobium sp. B2-4-15 | reverse complement strand
ATTTTTCCGAACGATCTTGGCAATAGCCAGGGCTGGCGCGGCCCCTCATCCGCCTGCCGGCACCTTCTCCCCGTATAGGAACGGGGAGAAGGAAACTGGCCACGACCTCGGCGCCCTTCCTGCAACACTGATGGTTGGCGAAATCGCCGATGAGAGCGCCCTTCTCCCCGTCAATATACGGGGAGAAGTGCCCGGCAGGGCGATGAGGGGCGGCGCTAATGCTCCGGATCTAGGGCGAACAGGCCGAGACTAGAGCTGCGCTTCGATGGCCGCCTTGTCGATGACCGACCAGACGTTCCTGATGCGGTCGTTAAGGAATTCATAGAAGACGTTCTCGCTGAAGGAGACCTTCTTGCCGTTGATGGGCAGGCCGAAGAAGGTTCCCTTCGGGGTGCAGTTGAATTGGAGGCGGCTGGCTATGAACGGCGGCTCGGAGATCATGAGCTGGACGTCGAAATAGAGGTCCGGAATGTCCCGAAAATCCCGCTCCAGCATGTCGCGGTACCCTGACAGCCCGACCCGGTCGCCATTGTAGTGCACCTCGTCGTGGACGAAGCGATGCAGGCTTTGCCAGTCCTGATTGTTGAGGCAGTCGATGTAGCCTCGATAGAGATCGGTTTCGGTCACGGTGATGGCTCCGGATTCGTCTGATCACGTTACGCCAGGAAGATAGGAAGATAGAACGACCACGGGTGCAGTCCAGATGGGCTGCGGCTAGCCCCTGTACCGCAGTGCGTCGACCAGCAGCGAAAAGGCCGGCGTCGCCTGGCGGCGGCTGGGGTAGTAGAGATGGTAGCCCGGGAAGGGCGGGCACCAGTCGGCCAGCACTCGCACCAGCCGGCCGTCGGCCAGTTGCGCCGTCACCTGGTCCTCGGGCAGATAGGCAAGGCCGAAGCCGGCCAGCACCGCATTCATGCGCAGCCCGGCCGTGTTGAACACCAACTGGCCCTCGACGCGCACCTTCAGTTCGCGTCCGGCCTTTTCGAATTCCCAGGCATAGAGCCCGCCATAGGTCGGCAGCCGCAGATTGATGCAATTGTGGGCGGTCAGGTCCTGCGGCGCGCGCGGCTTCGGCCGGTTGGCGAAATACGCCGGCGATCCAACCACCGCCATGCGCATGTCGGGGCTTATGCGCACCGCGATCATGTCGTGCGCCACCTGCTCGCCCAGCCGCACGCCGGCGTCATAGCGCTCGGCGACGATGTCGGTCAGGCCGTAGTCGACGATGATCTCCACCTTGATGTCGGGATAGTCGGGCAGGAATTTTGCCAGGGCCGGCCACAGGATCGTGTCGGCGGAATGCTCGCCAGCGGTGATGCGGATGGTGCCGGCCGGCTTTTCGCGCAACGCGCTCAGGGCGGCGAGTTCCATCTCGATCTCGTCGAGCCTTGGGCCGACGGTGCGGGCCAGGCGCTCGCCGGCATCGGTCGGCGAGACGCTGCGCGTGGTCCGGGTGAGAAGCCGCAAGCCCAGCCGCTCCTCCAGCGCGCGCACCGTGTGGCTGAGCGCGGACTGCGAAACGCCGAGCTTGGCCGCCGCCCTGGTGAAGCTCCTTTCCCGCGCGACGGCAAGGAAAGCGGTCAGTTCGTTCAGATTGTCTCGCGGCATTGATGAGCATTTTTCATAAGTACATGCCGGATATAACAGCTAATCCAGTTTAATCGCAGGCCCTAAATAGGCATCACCAAAGCCGGTGTTGGGATTGCCCGGCACAAGGAAGGACCAAGAAATGTATATCAAGCGAAGCGGCTCGCAAGCCTCCGGCAAGGGCCCTGACGACTGGTTCACCGGCACGGTGCGCATCGACCCGCTGTTTCAAGTCGTCGCGCCGTCCTGCGCGGCTGGCAATGCCGTCACTTTCGAGCCTGGCGCGCGCACGGCATGGCACACTCATCCGCTCGGCCAGATCCTGATCGTCACCGCCGGCTGCGGCCGTGCGCAGCGCGAAGGCGGTCCGATCGAGGAAATCCGGCCGGGCGACGTGGTTCGCTTCGAGCCGGGCGAGAAGCATTGGCATGGCGCGGCGCCCACCACCGCGATGACCCATATCGCCGTCCAGGAATCCCTCGACGGCAAGGCCGTCGACTGGATGGAGCATGTCAGCGACGCGCAGTACCAGGGCTGAGCAAAGGAGAATGACAATGCAAAAACGCATACTTGGAACCGGCGGCCTGGAAGTTTCGGCCATCGGGCTCGGCTGCATGGGCATGAGCCAGTCATACGGGCAGCCGATGGAGACGCCGGATGCCGTCCGTCTGATCCGCTCCGCGTTCGAGCGCGGTATCACCTTTTTCGACACCGCGGAGGTCTATGGGCCGTTCAAGAACGAGGAGGTCGTCGGTGAGGCGCTTCAGCCAATCCGCGACCAGGTGGTGATCGCCACCAAATTCGGCATCGACATCGCCGGCACGACCGGACATGAAGGCATGGACAGCCGGCCGCAGCATATTTGCGACGTCGTCGAGGCTTCGCTCAAGCGGCTGAGGACCGACCGCATCGATCTCCTCTATCAGCACCGCGTCGATCCGGTCGTGCCGATCGAAGAGGTGGCGGGCACGGTGAAGGACCTGATCAGCCAAGGCAAGGTGAAGCATTTCGGCCTCTCCGAGGCGGGCGTGCGCACCATCCGTCGTGCCCATGAGGTGCAGCCGGTCGCCGCGCTTCAAAGCGAGTACTCGCTGTGGTGGCGCGAACCCGAGGAGGCGATCCTGCCTGTCCTCGAAGAACTGGGCATCGGCTTCGTGCCCTTCAGCCCCTTGGGCAAGGGGTTCCTGACCGGCGCCATAGACGCCAATACGAGGTTCGACAGCAGCGATTTCCGCAACACCGTCCCGCGGTTCGCGGAGGAGGCCAGGAAGGCAAATCAGGCACTGGTCGATGCTATCGCCGCGATCGCGGCCGAGAAGAAGGTGACCCCGGCACAGGTCGCGCTTGCCTGGTTGCTGGCGCGGAAACCGTGGATCGTCCCGATCCCCGGGACGACCAAGCTCAGTCGCCTCGAGGAGAACATCGGATCATCCGCTGTCGCGCTGACGGCGGGCGATCTTGCCAACATCGAGAGCGCGGTTTCGGCGATTGCCGTGCAGGGAGAGCGCTATTCCCCGCAACAGCAGGCGAGAATCGATCGCTGAAACGCAACCCGCGTGAGGCTCGCCGGACTATTCGTTTCGCCCGGACGGCGGTATTCGCCATGAGCCGGTATTGACGTCCCGGACTTCCTGCTCCAGCTTGGCGCCATGATCGCTTTCGCGTCCGCCAGTACCAAGCGACGCCGCTCCGATGTATCGCGTAGCGGGACGCTGACCATGCGACGACGAATATCGGCAGAATAAATCCGGTTCGTTCGTTTCCAGCCCCGCTCACCTGAACAGGTCGGCGGGGTTTTTGATGTCTGGAGTGTTGAGATGACAAACAAGTCCATCCGGTTTCGGCCGGCCGAACCGGCCGATGCCGCCGCCATCCGCGACATCGTGCGGGCCGCCTATGCCAAATGGGTGCCGGTGATCGGCCGCGGGCCGCTGCCGATGCGCGCCGATTACGACAAAGCGGTCGCCGAACATCCGTTCGACCTTGCCGTCGAGGCGGATCGCATTGTCGGGATGATCGAAACCATGCTGGCCGACGATCACCTCTGGATCGAGAATGTCTGCGTTTGGCCGCAGGCACAGGGCAGGGGCATTGGCGGGCTGTTGCTGCAGCGGGCCGAGCAGAAGGCGCTCGAAGCAGGCCGCCCCGAGCTTCGCCTGCTGACCAATGGCGCCTTCGAAACCAATGTGTCGCTTTACAAGAGGCAAGGCTATGCGATCGACCGCGAGGAGCCGTTCATGAACGGAACGACGGTCTATATGAGCAAGAGGCTGGCAGGCTGAAGCGGCCGTTCCGCCCCAATTGCTTGGCTCAATGACTGGGCTCGCTGGCTTAACCAGTTCGGGGATTGCGTTTGACAGCGCCGTTTGCGCATCGTTATTGCAAGCCCCATATCACGGCCGGAGCGGCCATGCGGCGCACCCAGGAGAAAACCATGTCACACAATCTGCAGTTCTATATCGATGGCGCGTGGGTCGATCCGGTTGTGCCCAGAACACTCGATGTCGTCGATCCGTCGAATGAGGACGTCTTCGCGCAGATCTCGCTCGGCTCCAAGGCCGATGTCGACAAGGCGGTGGCCGCCGCCAAGCGCGCCTTCAACACATACGGCTTCACCTCGGTGGAAGAGCGGCTGGATATCCTCAACCGCGTCATCGAGGTCTACAAGAAGCGCAGCAAGGACCTAGCGCTTGCCGTGTCGCGCGAGATGGGCGCCCCGCGCCAGATGGCGCTCGACAGCCAGGTCGGCGTCGGCCAGGCGCATCTGGAAAAGATGGCCGAGGTGCTGAAGAGCTTCCAGTTCCGCCACGTCAAGGGGTCGTCGCTTATCGTCAAGGAACCGATCGGCGTCGTCGGTCTGATCACGCCGTGGAACTGGCCGCTGAACCAGATCACCTGCAAGGTCGGCCCAGCACTTGCCGCCGGCTGCACCATGGTGCTGAAGCCCTCGGAAATCGCGCCGCTCGACGCCATCATCTTCGCCGAGATCATCGACGAAGCCGGCGTGCCGAAGGGTGTGTTCAACCTAGTCAATGGCGACGGACCGGGCGTCGGCCAGGCGCTGTCCAGCCACCCCGATGTCGACATGATGTCGTTCACCGGTTCCACCCGCGCCGGCATCCTGGTGGCCAAGGCCGCCGCCGACACCGTCAAGCGCGTGCATCAGGAGCTTGGCGGTAAGTCGGCCAACATCCTGTTCCCCGATGTAGACCTCGCCAAGGCCGTCACCAAGGGCATCGCCGGCTGCTTCAGCAATAGCGGCCAGTCCTGCAACGCGCCGACGCGCATGTTCGTGCCGCGCGACCGTCATGACGAGGCCGCCGGCTATGCCAAGGCCGCCGCCGAGAAGTTCACCGTCGGTCCGGCCGATGGCGCCGACACCAAGCTCGGCCCTGTCGTCAGCCAGGCCCAGTTCGACAAGATCCAGGACCTGATCCAGGCCGGCATCGATGAAGGCGCCACGCTGGTTGCGGGCGGCCCCGGCCGTCCGGCCGAACTCAACCGCGGCTACTTCGTCAGGCCGACCGTGTTCGCCGACGTCACCCACGACATGCGTATCGCGCGCGAGGAGATCTTCGGGCCGGTGCTGGCGATCCTGCCCTATGACACGGTCGAACAGGCTGTCGAGCAGGCCAACGATACCGTCTACGGCCTTGCCTCCTACATTCAGGCCAAGGACATCCAGAAGGCACGCGATGTGGCCGCGCGCATGCGCTCGGGCAATGTCTACATCAACTACCCGACCTGGGACGCCGGCCTGCCCTTCGGCGGTTACAAGCAGTCCGGCAATGGCCGCGAATACGCCGAATACGGCCTTGAGGATTTCCTCGAGATCAAGGGCATCGCGGGGTACGAGGCGGCTGAGTAGGCATCGAGTACTCGCGCGGCGCGCGACTTTCCGCAAGTAGCCAATCGCCCGAGGCGGCGCTGCCCCTCATCGCCCTGCCGGGCACTTCTCCCCGTATAGTGACGGGGAGAAGGGGCTTGCCGCGACGTTGTCGCCTTTCCTGCAACGCTGGCGATTGGCGAAATCGCCGATGACTAGACCCCCTCTCCCCGTCCTGTACGGGGAGAGGGTGCCGGCAGGCGGGTGAGGGGCGGCGCCGGCTTTGGTCATTGACGGCCTCCCATTGCAAGGGGTTTGCTCCCAATGGTTGCGCACATCTCCTTGCCAATTGGCGGATACCTGCTATATATCTGCCAATAGCGGGAGCAAGAAAATGCAGCTTCAGTCCATTGTCACCACACCAGCCACGGTCGGCAGCGCCATTTCGGATGAAGAGGCGGGCGCCCTGGCGCGCACCACCGTCAACCTGTTCAAGGCGTGGAACCTGACCGACCTCGAAGCCTGCATCCTGCTTGGCGGCATGTCGGCGCGAACCTGGGCGCGGTGGAAGGAGGGCGGCATAGGGCGGATCGACCGCGACCTGCGCACCCGCATGGCGCATCTGATGGGCATCCACAAGGGCCTGCGCTATCTCTTCACCGAACCGGCGCGCGGCTATGCCTGGATCCGCAAGCCGAACGCCACTTTCGGCGGGCAGTCGGCGCTCGACCTGATGCTGCGCGGCGAAATCTCCGATCTTGCCGCGATGCGCGAATGGCTCGACGCGGAGCGTGGTGCATGGTGAGTGGGCTCGCGGTCCGGCGCCGCGTCCACTGGCCCCAGACTTTTCGGATCATCCGCTCCATCCATCCGCCGATCGACCTCTTCGAGGACATTGCCGACCCGCGCGACTGGGAGGCGCTGGCCGCGGTCGAGGAGAAGACAAATCCGCGCATAAGACTCGAGATCGGCGATCTCGGCAAGGTGGCGGCGGCGAGGCGGGTTTCCGGTCCCGGCGCCAGCTTCGTCATGGCGCCCTTCGTGCATTGTTCGACGCTGCGGCCCGGCCGTTTCTCGGATGGCAGCTACGGCATCTACTATGCCGGCGACAGCGAGGATGTGGCACTGGCCGAGACCATCCACCACCATCAGAACTTCATGCGTGCCACCAACGAGGATCCGGGCTGGACGGCTGACTTTCGCGTGCTGGTCGGCAGCGTCGACCGCGACCTCGACGACGTCAACGCGGTGCCCGGCGTGCTCGATCCCGACGACTACACCGCTTCGCAGGCGGAGGGGCGGGCACTGCGGGCAGCGGGCAGCGACGGGCTGGTATGGAATAGCGTGCGCATGCTGGACGGGCAGTGCATCGGCATCTTCTGGCCAGACGTCATCACCGTGCCGGTGCAGGGCCGGCACTACAGCTACCATTGGGACGGCGGGCGCGTGGATTTCGTGCGCCAGCACGATACGGGCAAGGTGCTGGCGGTGATCTGAGGGCAGCTCCCCAGCGGGCGCGATCAACGCCGGTCGCGAAAGGCTGCCAGGCATCGCGCAACCGAAGCCCGACTTGTCCTGATTTCTTTGCGGTGCCGACTTGCGCAGATCAAGAATTTGCTTGATCAAGTTGCGGAACGGCCAGCAACCCGCAAATGTGATCCAAGTTCTGCCCACATGGTTATTCATCGAAGTCGACGGTTGGTTGAAAAGATGCGGCGGCCGGGCGTTTGTGCCGGCATCGTGCTGGTGCTCGCTGCTCCCGCCATGGCCGCGAACAGCCACATGGCGGATTGCGGCAGCGACAAGGTCACAGCTCCGAACCGGATCGTGGCATGCACAAATGTGCTGGAAGACCAGGCCGCGTCGGCAGGCGACAGGGCGCTTGCCTACTTCAATCGAGCCTATTTGCTGGACAGCACCGGCCACTATGACCGCGCCATTGCGGACTATGACAAAGCGATCGCGTTGGACCCGAAGGACGCTGCCGTCTACAACAACCGTGGCCTCAGCCGGAGCCACAAGCAGGACTACGACCGCGCCCTGGACGATTACGGCAAGGCGATCGACATCGAGCCGAAATTCGCCCTCGCCTATGGCAACCGGGGCCTTATCTGGAACGACATCAAGCACGACTATGCCAAGGCCATCGCCGATTTCGACAAGGCGATCAGCCTCGAGCCCAACAATGGCGGCCTCTACAATGTGCGAGGCAACGCGTATCTGCGCGCGGGCGATTACGACAGCGCCATCACCAGCTACAGCCAGGCGATCTTTCTCGCCCCGGAGGATCCGGACCAGTATTTCAACCTTGGGCTGGCCTGGACCTCCAAGGGAAATCTGGAACGCGCCATCGCCGACTTCAGCCAGGCGATCAGCCTCGATCCGAAACATGTCCAGGCCTATCGCGGGCGCGCCGACGCCTGGGTCAAGCGCGGCGACAGTGACCGCGCCCTGTCGGACTACGACCAGGCAATCAGGCTCGATCCCGGCGACGCCGAGACCTTCCGCAACCGCGCCGGGATTTGGGAGCGTAAACGGGACTACGACCGCGCCATCGCGGATTACGATAAGGCGATCGCCATCGCTCCGCACGATGCGGCGGCTTACAATGGCCGCGGCTGGATGTGGGCGCTGAAACATGAGACCGACCGAGCCATCGTCGACTACGTCAAGGCAACCGCCTTCGATCCGAACTATGCGCTGGCTTACGACAATCTGGGCCTGGCGTGGTGGGACAAGGGCGACCTCGATCTCGCCATATCGGCCTTCGACCACGCGCTGACCATCGACCCCAAATATGCGGGGGCCTATAATGGCAGGGGGCTGGTGCGGATGGAGAAGAACCAGTACGAGCTTGCCATCGCCGACTACAATGTGGCGATCCTGACCGACGCCGGATTTGTCAGCGCCTACCGGAACCGGGGCAATGCGTGGAACCGGAAAGGCCAGTTCGACTACGCCATAGCCGACTTCGACCAGGCGATCAGCCGCGATCCAAAGGATGCCCGCGCCCATATCGGCCGGGGCTACAGCTGGATCTACAAGGCGGACTTTGCCAAGGCCGTCGCCGACCTTGACGAGGCGATCCGCATCGAACCCGACCGCGCCAGCGCCCATGACGCGCGCGGCTTGGCCAAGGTCTACAAGAGCGACTATGCCGACGCCTTGGCCGACTATGATGAAGCAATCCGCCTCAGCCCGAAATATGCCGGTGCCTACCAGAGCCGGGCCATCGTCAGCTTCTATTTCGGCCCGCCCGCCAAGGCACAGGCCGATTTCGAGCAGGCGGCCGCGATGAAGGCCGGGGATTCCTACTACGCGATCTGGCTCGACCTTGCGCGGCGGCGCAACGGGCAGCCCAGCATTCTTGCCGACGCCAGGCTCGACATGACGAAATGGCCGGCGCCGGTGGTTCGGCTGCTGCTCGGCCAGCAGACCCCGGAGGCGGCGCTCGCCGCCGCCGACGATCCGGACGCGACGAAGAAAAGCGAAGAGGTCTGCGAGGCGAATTTCTACATCGCGGAGTTCCAGCGGCTGCAGCACCACGATGAAGAGGCCCTGCGGCTCTACCGGCTCGCTCTGGCTGGTTGTCCCCGGGACTTCATCGAAGTCACCGCCGCGACCGCCGCGTTGCGCGCCATGGGCAAGGCGCCGTGAGGTGCGTTGGCTCGACCGGCCAAGCGAACCAGGCGCTGATGCAAGGCAAAACGGGCCTCTAGTCTTATGCCAGTCTTACGCGCACGTTGTATTGTTGCAGATATAATGAGGACCACATCTGTTTAACCAAAGGAAGTGCGGGGCTCCCGACGTCGGGGCAGCAATGGAAAACAGCCTTGCCGGCGACTGGAAAGTTCGCCGCACCATGATCGATTTCCTGACCGGCGCGACCTACCGCTTCGCCGGCGACGCAGTGGTCACGGCCGATGCTTTTACCGAGCATGGCCTGATGCGGATCGGCTCGCGCGAAATGCCGGCGAGCAGAAGCTACCGGCTCAAGCCCTGCGGGAGCTCGATGCGGGTGCTGCACGCCGATGGCCGTGACTTCATCGAACTCGAGCCGAAGGCGGCGCAGTTCGTCCACCATCAGTGCGGCGCCGATCTCTATGCCGGGCGCTTCTTCTTTCGCGGGCCGGGCGAATGGGCCGAGGCGTGGCGCGTCAAAGGTCCGCGCAAGAACTATGCGAGCCTTGGGCGGTTTTGGCGCGTCCCGTGAAAGAGTCATGGACTCATTCGGCGATCGAACGGATGACCCGCGCCGGGTTTCCGCCGACAAGCATGTTGGGGGGTACATCCCTTGTCACCACCGAGCCCGCCGCGACGACGGAGTTTTCGCCAATGGTCACGCCGCCGACGACCGTTGCGCCGGCTGCGATCCAGACGTTTCGTTCAATGACGATCGGCCTGGCCGTGGTGAAGCCGCGTCGCCGGGATGGTTCGAGCGGATGACCCGATGTGATGAGGCTCACATTCGGGCCGATCATCACATCGTCGGCGATGTCGAGCCCGCCGAGATCATAGAAGGTGCAGTTCTGATTGATGAAGACATTGCGTCCGATGCGCATGCCGGCTCCGCCGGTCGCATAGAAGGGCGGCACCAACAGAACGCTGTCGTCCACCTTCTTGCCGATCAGTTCGCTGAACAGCGCACGGACCTCGCCGGCGTCGTTGAACGTCAAACGGTTGAGACGGGCGGTGATCGCCATCGCCCGTTTGACGTCCGCCAGCATGGCTGCCGATTCCGGCGTCCTCCCGGGGATGATCCTGGTGCGCCCGTCATCGGCCATTCCCGGCTATTCCTAGCGAACGACCAGCACCGGGATCTCGGTGTAGGACAGCACTTCCGCCGTCTGGCTGCCGAGGAGCAGCCTGCCCAGTCCGCGGCGGCCATGCGAGGCCATGACGATCAGGTCGCAGCCCAGGGCCTGCGACAGTTCCAGGATCGCCTCGGCGGGCCTTTTATCCTCGACATGGACCACCTCGGCGGAGACGCCGGCCGCATCGGCTGAAGCCTTGCACTTGTCGAGAACCTCCTTGCCGTATTTGCGCGATTCTTCCTGGAACACGGCCAATTCATCGCCCGCCGCATAGCCGGCCATGGCGCCGCCCCAGGCGAAGATCGGGAATTGTTCCGAGACGGTGACGAAGGTGACGGTGGCGCCGACGCCTTTGGCCAGCGTAAGACCGTGGGCGACGCCCTTGCCGGCCAGTTCCGATCCGTCGGTGGCGATGAGCAGATGTTTGTACATGATGATCTGACCTGTTGTGCAAGGGCCGATGCCCTTGGGGTGGCGGGAGCCCGAAAAAGGCTGATCCTGATATAGTCGCGGCGTCGAGACCCTTACAGGCCGACTTTGGTGTGGATCAACACCAATGGCTGCCTGGCTGCACCGGAGCGGCGGCGTGATTTTTCGCTTGGCGGCTTGTGCCAACGCATCGAAAAGAGCCACGGCGCGGACTCGCCGGCCGGATTTGCCTTTGCCGGATCGTCCTCTAGAGTGCCGGCAACCTTGAGGGCATCCCATGAGCAGCGCGCTACCGCAAATCCATCTGGTCCGGCATGGCGAGACGGCGTGGAGCCTTTCGGGGCAGCACACCGGCCGCACCGACATGCCGCTGACGCCGGCCGGCGAGGCCGCCGCGCGCGCTCTGGCGGATCGCCTGAACGGCCTGTCGTTCTCGGCCGTATGGTCGAGCCCCTCGCAGCGCGCCTTCAACACCAGCGGGCTTGCAGGATTTGGGGCGCGGAGCGTCAAGATGGACGATCTGCAGGAGTGGGATTACGGCGCCTATGAGGGGCGCACCACGAAGGAGATACTGGCTGAACGGCCGGGCTGGAACGTCTTTCGCGACGGTTGCCCGCAGGGTGAGACGGCGGCCGATGTCGGCGTCCGCGCCGACAGGATCGTCGATCGCCTGCGCCAGGCCAGCGCCGACATACTGATCTTTTCCAGCGCGCATTTCCTGCGCGTGCTTGCCGCCCGCTGGCTCGGCCTGCAGCCTGAAGGCGGCGCTCTGTTCGTGCTCGACACGGCCAGCATCAGCGTGCTCGGCTACGAGCACGACCTCGGCGAACCGGTCGTGCGCAAGTGGAACCTGAAGTAGGGCACCGGATCGACACGGACACATGCTTTGTCATCGGCGGGCGGAGCAAGGAGCGTAGCTCCTGCTTCGCCCTGGGCTGACGACGCTGGAAGGCTACGGCCAATTCCAAATGCCTCTATCTGTCGAACTTCCGGATCGCCTCGGCGGTCACGGGCGTGAAGAAATTCACCAGATTGCCGTCGGGATCGCGAAACAGCAGCGAGCGGTTGCCCCAGGGCATGGTGGTCGGCTCCTGCACGGTCGTGGCCTTGATGACGTCCGACAGGCGGGCGAACTCGGCATCGACGTCGCCGACGCGGAATTCGATGATGGCGGTGTGGTTGTCGGCGGGGCGGGCGATGTCGCCGCCGAACAGCATCAAGGTGCGCGTGCTGCCGATCGCCAGCGTGCAGGCCGGCGTCGCCAGTTCGGCGAAGTCTTCGGTATACACCGTCACGGGCATGCCGGTGATCTCGCCGTAAAAGCGCACGAGGCGCTGAACATCCGAGGTGATGATGCGGACAGAGACGAAATTCATCGCATTGGCTCCTTGATCGCTGAAGCCGCGACGGGCTTCCCGGCCGATCTATAGGCCAGTCCTCCTGACACCTTTCCGTCAGGAGCCGGTGCGGCTGTCATTCATTCGCCTGTTTGCCAAAGCCAGGATTGAGGCAATAGACTGGAGGGCCCATCACCGATCGCTTGGGCGCAACTTCAACAACAGCCTGGAAGGAATGGATGATGACGACACTGTTCGTGAGACATGCCGTGTCCGATTACAAGGCATGGCGCAAGGTCTATGACGCGTTCGCCCCGGTTCAGAAGGCCAGCGGCGTGAAGGCGGAGAGCGTCTACCAGGCGGCGGACGATCCCAACGACGTCACCGTGACCCATGATTTCGCCAATGCCGCCGACGCGCGCGCCTTCATCGAAAATCCAAAATTGAAAGAAGCGATGGCGAGCGCCGGCGTGGTTGGCGCGCCCACCATGTGGATCACCAACAAGGCCTGATTTGACCAGGAGCGGTTCATCGTTTCATGGAACGCCGAATCGCTCCATCCCCTTGTTTTAACGCAATTCCGGCCTGGCGGAGGAGGCTTGTTCACCCACTTACCAGCGCCAGTTCCTCCGGCGTCAGATGCCGCGCCGTGCCCTTGGCGAGGTCGCCCAACTGCAGCCGGCCGATGGCGATGCGGATGAGGCGCTTGACCTCGATGGCGTGCGCTGACAGCAGGCGGCGGATGTGTCGGTTTTTGCCTTCGTCGAGCACGATCTCCAGCCAGGCGGTGCGGCCGCCGCTGCGCAAAAACGCGATCGAGCTTGCCGTCAGGGTCTCGCCGTCGACGGTCACCCCCGCGCGCAGCGCCTCCAGCATCGCTTTATCCGGCACCATGCCGACCTGCACGTGATAGGTCTTTGGCAGATGCGAGGCCGGGTCCATGAGCCGGTTGGCGAAGCGGGTGTCGTTGGTCATCAGGAGCAGGCCTTCGCTCGCCTTGTCGAGACGGCCGACGGGAGAGACGAAGGGCAGGTCGAGCCCTTCCAGGCAGGCATAGACGGTCTCGCGCTGCTGCGGGTCGTCACGGGTAGTGACCAGCCCGCGCGGCTTGTTCAGCATCAGATAGACCTTGCGCTCGGCGACGACCTCTTCGCCATCGACGCTGATCTTGTCGCGGTTCATGTCCACGCGCTGCTCGGCATCGCGCACCACCTTGCCGCCGATGCGCACACGGCCTTCGGCGATCAGCACCTGCGCCTGCGTGCGTGAGCACAGACCAAGCTTTGAGAGCGCGCGGTTCAGGCTGACGCCCGGCGGGGCGGGTCGCCCGCCGCTGTTTGGTGTTCCTCGTCGTGCCATGCCGATCGCCGGTGTTGGTTGGCCGACTGATGGCATGAGCGGCGAGGCGTGTGCAAGACATGGCCTCGCCTTCTCCCGGCAAGGGAGAAGGCGGGTCGCATTGCTTCAGGCGGCTGCCTTCTCGTTCGCGATGCCGTTCAGCACGGCGAGCGCGTCGGCCGGCAGGTCGAGGTCCGCGGCCGCCAGGTTTTCGCGGAGATGGCCGACCGAGGAGGTGCCGGGGATGAGCAGGATGTTGGGCGCGCGGCGTAGCAGCCAGGCGAGCGCCACCTGCATCGGCGTCGCGCCGAGTTTGCGGGCGACATTGGCCAGCGTGTCCGACTGCAGCGGCGTGAAGCCGCCGAGCGGGAAGAACGGAACGTAGGCGATGCCGTCGGCAGCAAGAGCATCGATCAGCGCGTCGTCATTGCGGTGCGCGATGTTGTAAAGGTTCTGCACGCACACGATCGGGACTATGCGGCGCGCCTCCTCGACCTGGGCAAGGGTGACGTTGCTCAGACCTATGTGCTTGACCAGGCCCTGCCGCTGCAACTCGGCAAGAACCGTCACTTCCTTCGCGATCGAGCCTTCGGATGGTTCATGGAGGCCGTCATGACGGCGGAAGTTGACGATATCGAGCGCATCGAGGCCGAGATTGCGCATGTTATCGTGCACCGCCTGCCTGAGCTCTTCCGGCGCGAAGGCCGGAACCCACGCGCCCTTGTCGTCGCGCCGGGCGCCGACCTTGGTGACGATGGTGAGGTTGGCGGGGTAGGGGTGCAGCGCCTCGCGGATGATCTGGTTGGTGACGTGCGGGCCGTAGAAATCCGATGTGTCGATATGATCGACGCCGCTTTCGATCGCCTCGCGCAGCACGGCGAGTGCCGCATCGCGGTCCTTCGGCGGGCCGAACACGCCGGGTCCAGCCAGTTGCATGGCGCCGTAGCCCAGGCGCTTCACGATGCGGTCGCCGAGTTGGAAGGTTCCGGCCTTGCTGATGTCGGTCATGGTCTCATCTCCTTCTGGATCGGCCCAATATAGACTTCGAGCATCTGCACGATAATATGGTGCAATCGGTACACCCTGTGCGGAAGAGCGAACAATGGCGGCGAATCTCGGTGACCTCCAGGCGTTCATGGCGGTGGCCCGCGCCGGCGGCTTTCGCGAAGCGGCCCGGGTGAGCGGCGTCAGCGCTTCCAGCCTCAGCGAGACGGTGCGGCGGCTGGAGAGCGGGCTCGGCGTGCGGCTCCTCAACCGCACCACGCGCAGCGTCGCGCCCACCGAGGCCGGCGCGCGGCTGCTCGAGCGGCTCGGCCCGGCACTCGGCGAGGTCGAGGCGGCGCTCGACGTGGTCAACGGCTTTCGCGGCCGAGCGGCCGGCACGCTGCGGCTCAACGTGCCGATCGTTGCCGCGAAACTGGTATTGCCGCGCCTGTTGCCGCCCTTCCTCGCCGTCTATCCCGACATTCGGCTGGAAGTGACCGCCGAGGACAGTTTCGTCGACATACTGGCGAGTGGCTGCGATGCCGGCATCCGCTATGACGAGCGGCTGGAGCAGGACATGATCGCCGTGCCGATCGGCCCGCGCCGGCAGCGGTTCGCCACCGCCGCCGCGCCAGCCTATCTCGACCGGCACGGCCGGCCCGGCCATCCGCGCGACCTGCTCGATCACGCCTGCCTGCGCGGCCGCTTCGCCAGCGGCGTCATGCCGCCCTGGGAGTTCGAGCGCGACGGCGAGGTGGTGAGCGTCGATCCGACCGGCCCGCTGCTGGTCAGCACCGGCACCGCGATGACGCTCGCGCTCGAGGTGGCGGTCGCCGGCGGCGGCATCGTCTCGCTGTTCGAGGACTGGCTGCGCCCCTATTTCGACGACGGCAGGCTGGAACCGGTGCTGGAGCCCTGGTGGCAGGAGTTTTCAGGCCCGTTCCTCTACTATCCCGGCCGCCGCCTGATCCCGGCGCCGCTGCGCGCCTTCATCGATTTCGTCGGCACGATGCGATGGGGGTGAAGCCCACGGGCATGCCGCCGCATGCTTGTCTCTTCCGCCGGAGGTCAAATACCCCGATGTAACACTTTGTTGTCATTGAGGGTCTATCGAGGAGGCGATACGGCGAAAGCCCGGTGAGAGGAAAGGCGCGCGATGGGTTCGCCCTGGTCCGAATTGCTGGCCAATCTCGCGGTCGTCGCGATGTTCGTTTCGGTCTGGATCCACACGCATGTGTGGCTGGACCGCAGGCCGGCCATGGCGAAGGCGGTGGCCTTCGGCCTGCTGATGGGCGCCGGCGCCATCATCCTGATGCTGACCCCCATGCAGTTGCAGCCGGGCGTCCTGGTCGATCTCAGGGCGACGATGATCGGCCTTGCCGGCTTCTTCGGCGGCCCTGTCGCGGGCATCGTCGCCGGGATCATGGCCGGAGCGTTCCGGACTTTCGAAGGCGGCATCGGCGCCTTTGCCGGCGCGGTCGGAATCGCGGCCACCATGCTGATCGGCATTGCCGGCAACCTTGCCCTCAGAGGCCGCCCGCCCGCCATGGCCGATATCATAATCCTTGGCGCGGCGGCCGCGGCCGGATCGCTGCTTGGCCTTTCCGTCCTGCCGCGAGCCGTCCTGCAGACCGTTCTGCCGGAGGTGGCGCTGCCTTCCACCCTGCTCATCTTCGTCTCCGTGGCGATGTCGGGGCTTGCGCTCCACCAGGAGCGGCGTCGTCTCGAAGCGTTGCAGTCCAGGCGCATCTTCAAGGCCGTGGTGGAGACCTTGCCCGACTGCCTCAACGTCAAGGACCTCGACGGGCGGTTCATCATCGCCAACCCGGCAACGGCCGAGCTGATGCATGCGCCTGACGCCAAGGCGCTGATCGGCAAGACGGATTTCGATTTCTATCCGCGCGAAACGGCGCAGGAATTCCGCGAGGACGAGCTTGCCGTGCTGGCGTCCGGCGTCTCCTCCACCATCGAACAGCGCCTGCACCACGCGGACGGCACCGAGGGCTGGCTGGCGACCCTGAAGGCGCCGTTTCGCGACAAGACCGGGGCGGTCGTCGGGCTGATCACGCACAACCGCGACATCACCATGCGCAAGCAACTGGAGAGCGAACTGGCGGAAAGCCAGGCGAGGCTCGGAGACGCGTTGACGCACATGGCCGATGGCCTGGTGATGTTCGACCCCGACGGCAGGCTGGTGCTGTGCAACGCCCGGTACCGCGCCATGTTTCCGAAGACGGCCGACATCAGGGTGCCCGGTGCCGACTACCGCGATATTCTGCGTGCCTCGGCGGCGCGCGGCGAAGGGATCACGCCGCCGGAGGCGGTCGAGGACTGGATCGCCGACGTGATGGCCTCGCAGCCGCTTGCCAGCCACCGCCAGGTGCGGCTCGCCGACGGGCGCTGGCTGGATGTGCGGACCCGGCCGACCGGGGATGGCGGAAGCCTCAGCGTGTTTTCCGACATCACCGAGGCCAAGCAGGTCGAGGCTGAATTGCTGATGGCCAACGAGAAGCTGAACCTTTTGGCGCATCGCGACGGGCTGACCGAGCTCATGACGCGGCGGGCCTTCGACGAAGCGCTGGCGCGCGAATTCGCCCGCGGCCGACGCAAAGCGACGCCGCTCAGCCTGCTCCTTATCGACGTCGACTGGTTCAAGCCGTTCAACGACCATTACGGCCATCCGGCGGGTGACGAATGCCTGCGCGCCGTCAGCCGCTGCATCGAGGCGACGGCCCGCCGTCCGGCCGACGCGGCAGCCCGCTATGGCGGCGAGGAGTTCGCGCTCATCCTGCCTGAAACCGGCGCGAGAGGCGCCTTCGTCATTGCCGAAACCCTGAGGAGCAAGGTGCGCGACCTCGGGCTCGCCCATGCCGGCAGCGAAAAGGGCATCGTCACCGTCAGCATCGGGGTCGGCACCCTCGACGGCGGCGCGGCGATCGAGATCGCCGATCTCGTCAGGCGCGCCGACGAGGCGCTGTACGGCGCCAAGGCCGCTGGGCGGGACCGCGTGCATGGCTGGCGCCCGCATCTCAGCGAGCCGCGCTCGACCGGTTCCACGCGCAAGCCGTGAGGCTGTCACAGGCTTGTCATGATCCGCTGCGATTAATCCATAAATCTGGATAAATGGATTGATGGACAAGACAGCGGCATTGCTGGCGCTCGCCGCGCTCGGCCAGGAAACAAGGCTGGAGGCATTCCGGCTGTTGGTCCGCGCCGGGCCCGAGGGTGCGCCGGCAGGGGAGATCGCCACGCGGCTGGGCGCGGTGCAGAACACCATGTCGGCGCATTTGAAGGTCCTGGGTCAGGCCGGGCTGGTGCATGCCGAGCGCGAGGGGCGCAGCATCCGCTATACGGCTGACATGACCGGGTTTCGCGACCTTCTGGCCTATCTGATGGAGGATTGCTGCAACGGCAAGCCGGAGCTTTGCCAGCCGATCATCCAGGCCGTGACCTGCGAATGTTGAGGTGGGAGCCATGACCGACCTTCGACGCCGTCTCGCGGCCGAGGCGCTGGGCACCGCCATGCTGGTTGCCACGGTGGTCGGCTCGGGCATCATGGCCAGTAGGCTGACTGGTGACGCCGCACTTTCGCTGCTTGGCAACACGATGCCGACCGGCGCCATGCTGGTGGTGCTTATCGCAATGCTGGGACCGGTCTCCGGCGCCCATTTCAACCCGGCGGTCACGCTGGTTTTTGCGCTGCGGCGCGAAATCGACTGGGTCGCGGCGCTGGCTTACGTCGCCGTGCAGGTCCTCGGCGGCCTCGTCGGTACACTGGTGGCGCATGCCATGTTCGAACTGCCATTGCTGGAGATTTCGACAACGGTGCGAAGCGGGCAGGGGCAGTGGCTGGCCGAACTGGTCGCGACCTTCGGCCTGGTCTTCACCGTCCTTGCCGGCCTGCGCTTCCGCAACGACGC
This sequence comes from Mesorhizobium sp. B2-4-15, assembly GCF_006658505.1. GTDB lineage: Bacteria > Pseudomonadota > Alphaproteobacteria > Rhizobiales > Rhizobiaceae > Mesorhizobium. The sequence continues at coordinate 43,619 of NZ_VFUZ01000029.1, read as the reverse complement.
CATCCCCTGGCTGGTCGGGCTCTACATCACCGCCGCCTACTGGTTCACGGCCTCGACCTCGTTCGCCAATCCGGCGGTGGCCATCGCCCGCGCCTTCTCGAATACGTTTGCCGGAATCCGACCATCCGATGTCCCGGCCTTCATAGCCGCGGAATTGGCAGGTGCGCTGCTTGCGCTGCCGCTGGCAGGCTGGCTGCTGGCCGACCCCAGGACCCTTACCCGAATGAAAGCCGCGCCATGACCATCACCATCTATCACAACCCTGCTTGCGGCACGTCGCGCAACACGCTGGCGATCATCCGCCAGTCCGGCGAGGAGCCGCAGGTGATCGAGTATCTGAAGACGCCGCCGTCGCGCGGCAGGCTCGTTGAACTGATCGAGGCGATGGCGATGACGCCACGCGAGCTGTTGCGCGAGAAGGGCACGCCTTATGCCGAACTCGGCCTTGGCGATCCCAAGTGGAGCGACGACGAGATCCTCGATTTCATGCTGGCGCACCCGATCCTGATCAACCGGCCGATCGTGGTCAGCCCGCTCGGCGTCGTCCTGGCCCGGCCGTCCGAGGCGGTGCTCGATTTCCTGCCCAACCCCGACATCGGCCCGTTCACCAAGGAGGACGGCGAGATCGTCGTCGACGCCGGCGGCAAGCGGGTTGTCTGAGTCCCTATTTCGGCCGGTCTCGGAACTTGCGCCAGTCGATGCCATCGCCAACGGCGGCATTGCCTTTGGCGGCTCGCCGGTCGACACTGCCCCACAGCACAATTCAAAAGCTTCCGCCCGATGACTGGAATGTTTCCCGCCACCTCCATGCCTGACCGAGATTGGTGGGAGGTGCTTTGGCCAGAGCCGTCGGGTCTTTTGCTGTCGTTGGGTATCGAGCCCGGCATGACGGCACTCGATCTGTGCTGCGGCGACGGCTATTTCACCGCTCCGCTTGCGAAAATCGTCGGTGGCCGCGTTTACGCGCTCGACCTCGACCCGGACATGATCGTGGCGGCCAAGGCCGAAGTGAAGCGGCGCGGCGTTTCGGTCCTGGAATGGATTGTTGCGGATGCCAGCGATGTTGCGGAACTTGTGCCTGAAAAAATCGATTTTGTGCTGATGGCCAACACCTTCCACGGCGTGCCCGATCAGCCGGCCCTTATCAAAGTCGTGGCCCGTGTGCTCAAGCCGCGCGGTCTGTTTGCGCTCGTCAATTGGCATCAGCGGCCGCGAGAGCAGACGACCGTGCTCGGCAAGCCGCGCGGCCCCAGGACAGAGATGCGCATGTCACCCGAAGCGGTGGTGGCGGTTTTGGAGGCTGATGGTTTCCGGCTTTTGCGAATGGTTGATCTACCGCCGTATCACTACGGGGCAGTGTTCGAACACAAGGGATGATACTAAATCTCCCGCCCGGTGCGGAGGCGGGTGCCTGTTCCAGGACTCCGGATCGCGTGCTCGATCACGCCTATAGTATGCCTATCCACCAAAGAAACAGGGCGAACGTCGCGGCGAATACAGCGAGGGTATAAATAGCAAGGAGGAGCAGGATGGGGAAAAAATCACTGTCGAAGATTGCCACGATTGGGTGGATCTTTTTGTGATCCCCCTTAGAGTCCCCGATGTCGTTGCGCGTTAAGTCGTTTTCGACTGGCGGGACCGTGGTGTTTGGAGTTGTAACTTTCTCCGCCGCGCTCGAAATTCCTTTGGCGATGTCTTCGCTCTTCGCGGGACCATCGGATAGGTGATCCCGCGTGGTCGCTTTGGTGAACAATTGAACGCCACGCATGCTCATGGCTACTAAGCTTCTTGCCTGATTTATGTTCCTTCAAATGTCAGCTTCGCATGCATTTTGTGCGGTGGCGCCTGACCCGTCGGTGATCCTGCCTGATGCCGCATTTCGGGCATTGGCATCCACGGATGCGAATTGGGTTGGAGGTGCTTTTCCTTCCAATCCCGACATCGGCCCGTTCACCAAAGAGGATGGTGACGCCGGCAAGCGGATCGTCCGGGATCTATTTTCGCCTCAGAACTTGCGCGGGTCGATGCCCTTTGTGCCCGGACCGTAGGGGCTCGGATAGATTTCGCCGATGGTCATCAGTTCGATCTCGCCATCGAGCGTCGAGCCGATGATCTTGACGTCGGGGTCGTCGCAGCAGAACTCCCAGATCACCTGCCGGCATTCGGCGCATGGCACGCCCGAATAGGGGCCGTGGCAGACGATGGCCTCGATCTGCCGCTCGCCGGCCGCCGCCATCTGCATCACCGCGTTGCGCTCGGCATGCACCGATTGCTGCAAGGTGACGATTTCGACATTGCAGGCGGAGAACAGCCGGCCCGACGCGGTGCGCACGGCCGAGCCGACCTTGTGGTTGGAGTAGGGCGTGTAGGCCTTGTCGCGCGCCTCGGCGGCGGCGGTGACGAGGGCCTGGTCGGCGCTTGAAAGTTTGTCGAAGCTGGTCTTCTGCATGGGTCTCTCCGCATCCGGGCTCCATCCCGCATTGATTCAGGATGGAGCCTTATCTCGTTGCTTTTTCGGCGTCTTCCGTGGCTCAGGCCGGCTGGCGTTGCGATCGCGTCGCAAGTCCGGCGACGAAGGGGACGACCGAGAGGATAAAACCGACCAGCGAGGCCGGAATGCCGCCGGGTTCGCCCATCAGCACCAGGATCGCGGTAGACCCGGCGCCGATGACGATGGTCGCCAGCATCGACCAGGACGGAATGCGCCAGCCGAAGGTGGCCGACAGCACCGGCAAAAGCAGGCCCGGCACATAGACCGAGAAGCCGAGCATCAGGATGGTGACGATGCCGGGCACGCTGAGCGCCACGACCAGCGCCACAAGACCGAGCACGAGCAGCAGGATGCGGCTGGTCCACAGCCTTTCCTTGTCGCTGGCGTCGGGGCGCAGCCGCGAGATCACGTCGCGCTGCAGCGTGGTGGCGGTGATGAGCAGCGTGGTGCTGGCCGTCGACATCGCCACCGCCAGGAAGGCGGCAACCAGCACGCCGATGATGCCGTGCGGCAGAAGCTGCACCATCAGGTCGGGCATGGCGTTGACCGGGTTGGCGCCGGCCGGCAGCAGCGCCCTGGCGGCGACGCCGAGGAAGGTGAGGATGATGCCGAACACCGCCATGATGACGAAGCCGTAGACCAGGCCCTTGCGCGCCGTCTCCGGCGAATTGGCCGAAAAGACGCGCTGGAAGCCGATCGTGTCGATGAAGCCGGCGGGCAGCAGCAGGAACCAGACGAACAGCGTGGCCGGCGGCACGTTGGCGAACAGATGATAGAAGCCCGGAATGTCCTTCGTCGCTTCATAGATGTGTGGCACACCCGGCCCGAAGATGACGAACAAGGGCGCCACCACGCCGATGACGATGAGGAAGATGACGGCCTGCAGCACGTCGGTCGCCACCACCGCCAGGAAGCCGCCCAGCATGGTGTAGACGATGACGACCAGGAAGGCGACGATGGCGCCGGTCTTCGGGTCCATGCCCGAGAACAGGGTGAACACCATGGAGATGCCGAACACCTGCGCCGCCGCCCAGGCGAGATAGTTCCAGCTGGTCACCAGCGAGGCGGCGACGCGGACGGAACCGGGATAATCCTGTGCGACGATGTCGGGCGTCGTCACATGCATGCGCTGGCGCACGATCCTGGCCAGGAAGATGCCCATCAGCAACAGGCCGATCGGGAAGGTGAACCACCACCAGGTGCCCGCTATGCCGTAGCGCACGACCATTTCGGGCGTGCCGAAAAGGCCGGCAAGGCCGGTCCATGAGGCGAAGGCCGAGATGGTCAGCCACAGCGGGCCCATGCGGCGCCCGGCGACGATGTAATCTTCCTCGGTCCTGATCGAGCGGGCGAAGAACAGCCCGATGCCGGTGACCGCCACGAGATAGATGGCGACGACCGCTATATCCAGATTTCCCATTTCGTACCCCTTCACATGAAAAGCGATGGCGTGCCGCGCCCGGTGGCGCCGCGCAGTCCTGTTCGTTGCCCTCTTCGCGGGGGCTTGACGACCCTCTGCAATATTTGTCACATGCAAAAATCTTTTTTGCAAGTGCTGAATTTGGACCCATGATTGGAGACTTCGAATGACCCAAGCCCAGGCTAATCCGGCGACCACCACCGAGTTGGTCGAGCGCGGCCGCGCCCGCATCGCCTGGATCCGTTCGCGCATGGCGTTGCTGGCCGGGCTGCGCGAGGAGTTCCGCCGCACGCAACCCTTCGCCGGCCGGCGCATCGGGGTGTCCCTGCATGTCGAACCGAAGACGGCCGTGTTGCTCGAAGTGCTGGCCGAGGGCGGCGCCGAGATCGTCGGCACCGGCAATCACGGCTCGACGCAGGACGATGTCGTCGCCTTCCTGCAAAGCCAGGGCATCGGGATTTTCGGCCGCCGGGCCGATACGCTGGCCGATCATCACGCCAATCTGGCGCGGGTGCTGGATGCAAAGCCCGACATGCTGCTCGACAACGGCGCCGACCTTGCCGCGGGCGTTGTCGAACGCGGCATCGCGGCGTCCATCCTCGGCGGCACCGAGGAGACGACCTCGGGCGGCGACCGGCTGCGCGGCGATCTGGCCGGCAAGGTGCCGTTCCCTTCGATAGTCATCAATGACAGTCCGCTGAAGGCGATCGGCGAGAACAAGCACGCGGTCGGCCAGTCTGTGGTCGAGAGCTTCATGCGCATCACCAATCTGATGATTCCCGGCCGGCGCTTCTGCGTCATCGGCCATGGCTGGTGCGGACGCGGCATCGCGCAGTATCTGCGGGCGCTCGGCGGACGCGTGGCTGTCGTCGAGGTCGACGAGATCAAGGCCCTGGAGGCGGCACTCGACGGCTATCGCGTGGCTCCGCTCGCCGACCTCGCGCCGTGGGCGGAAGTGTTCATCACCGCCACCGGCCGCGCCGGCGTGCTGCCGGCCAGCGCGATCGCCGCCATGCGGGATGGCGCGGTGCTGGCCAATTCCGGGCACTTCCCGTGGGAGATCGACACGGACGGCCTTGGCACCATGACCACCGCGGCCACCGATCTGGACGGCACGTTGCGGCGGCTCGACCTCGCCACTGGGCGGCATATCATCCTCGTTGCCGAGGGGCGCATGTTCAACCTTGCCGGCAGCGAGCCGAAGGGCAATTCGATCGAATCCATGGACATCGGCTTCATGTTGCAGGCGCTGTCGCTGGAGAGGGTGGTGAAGGGCAACGGGCTTACGGCGGGCGCGCAGCCGGTGCCAGACGACATCAACCGGCGCATCGCCCGGCTGATGACGGCTTCGATGGGCGCCGCCTTGTAGCTATGGTAAGCCCCTGATTCTCTTATTTGACGCAATTCCTGTGGGAAAACCGTTCACGCTTTTCCTGGAATTGCCTTGGTCCGGGAAGGATTGTGGGGCATGGCTGGCAAGACCGCGGAAGCGCCGGATTACTCGGTGCCGGCCCTGGAAAAGGCGTTCGACATCATCGAACTCCTGGCCGACCAGAAGGACGGCCTGAACCAGGGCCAGATTTCCGAGGCGGTCGGCCGCTCGATCCACCAGATATACCGCGTGCTGCAGGCGCTGGAGCGGCGCGGCTACATCTTCCGCGACCGCCCGGCCGGGCCCTATTTCCTGTCGCCGCGCATGTTCGAGCTGGCGCACCGGCACGAGCCGCTGCGCGGCCTCGTCCAGGCGGCGCTGCCTTCGATGCGGCGGCTGTCCGACGCCATCCAGCAATCCTGCAATCTCGGCGTCCACAATGCCGGAAGGGTGCTGATCCTGGCGCAGGTGGAAAGCCCGGCGGCGTTCGGTTTTCGCGTCCGCGTCGGCGCCGAGTTTCCGCTGTTCACCACCGCGACCGGACGCACGCTGATGGCGTTCCAGGCGCGGGACAGAGTCAATCAATGGCTGCAAGCCACTGGTATCGCTGACGAAAAGGCCGATGTGGTGGAGGCGCTCGCCCGCATCCGCGCCGACGGCCATGAAGAGGTGGCGGACGGGCTGCAGCCGGGCGTCATCGACCTCGCCTTTCCGGTCATCGGACCGTTCGGCCATTCGGTCGCGGCACTCACCGTACCTTATGTGGCGACCACCTACAGCGTGCTCGACCTTGCCACCGTGCGCCGCCACGCCGCGCAGGCGGCCGAGGAGATCAGGCTGGTCCTGGCGCCGGAGCCATCGCAATGACCGGAGGCAACGGATCAGTTTGAATCTAGGCCGGGTGAGTCGGCCAGAATAGCCAGAGCAACGCCGCTGCCGCGACTATCCAGACCGCGATCATGAATATCAGGCCGGCCTTGCTTACCGGCTTGGCGCGTCCGGTCGCTTCGTCCCGGAATTCCCGCATCAGATCGACCGGCACCAGCTTGACCGCCAGCATGATTCCCAGCGGCACGATGATGAGGTCGTCCAGATAGCCGATGACCGGAATGAAGTCGGGGATCAGGTCAATGGGGCTCAGCGCGTAGGCGGCGACCGCACCGGCAACCGCCTTGGCATACCAGGGTACGCGCGGGTCGCGGGCGGCAAGCCAGAGGGCGACGACATCACGCCTGATGGCTCGGGCCCATTGTCTGGTCGCATTCAAAATCCTCAAACCAGCGCTCGCTTCTTGCAAGGGCCGCGCACGGCCGGTGGTGTAGTGGCTATCGCCGGGTAATACGCAGGGAAGCACGAATTCGCACAGGATTGTATTGCTCCACTGTCGATGCGGACGGCCGATCATAGTCGGATGATCCGGCGGGCGCCTCTAACGGCTTGCCACCTTGTGGCGCCGAACGAGGCGGTATTCATGCCAGATCAGCCAGATGACGATGAGATCGAACAGGGTGAGCACGATCAGCCCCGCCGAATGGGTATAGCTGAAGCGGTAGAGCTGATAGACGATGAACAGCAGCAAGGCGACCAGCGAGGCCGGATAAGCCCATAGCTTGCCCCTCAGCAGGCCCACCACCAGGGCAATCTTGATGAGGCCGTGGCTGAGCAGGTAGAACGCGTAGAAATGCTGCGTGCCGACGGAGAAATGGCTCGCCGCGTGCATCAGATGGCTGGCGATGAAATCGTTCGGGTCCTCGGTCAGCTCTTCCTGTGTCAGCCTGTTCACCAGCGCCACGATCGTGCTGGTGCTGACAAGGGCAAGCAGCAGGCCGCCGATGCATTCGACCAGCGCATGTGCGCCCTTAAGCAGCAGGCTGACCTCGAAAATCTGATGGACACGCTGCTCGTTCATGCGGTCTCCTGTACCCTGGCGTGGCGCTTCGACGTTCAACCGGCCGGGCGTCATGGCGCCGGGTGATCGTCCGGCTTCTGCGGCTTCGGCCGCCGGGCGAGATCGCGGATGCGGCCGGCGACCTTATCGTCCAGCGGGTTGTAGACGATCATGCTCAGGTCCGGTCGGCCGTCGACCGCGAAGGCCGAGTATTCCAGCTCGATGTCGCCGAGTTCCGGGTGCTTCAGGCGCTTGGTCCCGTCGCCGTGGCTGAGCACGTCGTTTTCCCCCCACAGGGCGGCGAATTCGGGGCTGACGCTGCAGAGTTCGTCGACCAGCTGGGTGACTTCCGACACCGCGCCGGCGCGCGCCGCATCGGCCCGGAACGCGCCCACCACGAAACGGGCGAGGTTTTCCCAATCGTGTTGCTTGGCGCGGGTAGTGGGACTGCGGAACATGAAGCGCAGGATGTTGCGCTGGCCGGCGGGCAGGGCGCCGTAGTCGGTCAGCACCACTTCGGCGGCGCGGTTCCAGGCAACGACATCCCAGGTGGCCGTCTTGATCAGAGCGGGGCTGGCATCGAGCGTATCGAGCAGGCGCTGGAGGCGAGGGCTGACGCCGTCGGCCCCGATGTAGCGGACTTCGGGCGGGCGCCCCAGCCCGAGCATGAAAAGATGTTCGCGTTCCGCCTCGGTCAGAAGCAGTCCCTTGGCGATCCGGTTCAGCACATCGGCCGAGGGCGCGCCGCCACGGCCCTGCTCCAGCCATGTGTACCAGGTCGGGCTTATGTTGGCGCGCTGGGCGACCTCTTCGCGGCGCAGCCCCGGCGTGCGCCTGCGCCCGGAGAAGCCGAACGATGCCGGATCGAGCCGGGTGCGGCGGTCTTTCAGGAAGGCTGCGAGCGAACCTGCGGAATGGATGGTCATGGCCGATCCTGTTAGCAATTATACCATGATAAGGTCACTACTTTAATGGAATAATAGATCGGGGATACTGCGCCTGCAACTGTGCAGGAGATTTTGCATGCGTATCTTTCTCACCGGCGCGACCGGCTTCATCGGTTCGGCGCTTGTTCCCGAACTTATCAAGGCGGGCCATCAGGTGATTGGCGTGACCCGCTCCGACGCTGGCGCGGAGGCGCTCGCCGCGGCAGGGGCCGAGGTCCATCGCGGAACGCTCGAGGATCCCGACGGCTTGCGCGACGGCGCGGCGAAGGCGGAAGCCGTCATCCACACCGCGTTCGACCATGATTTTTCGCGGTTTGTCGAGAATTGCGAAAAGGACAGGCGCGTCATCGCCGCGCTCGGCTCGGCCCTTGCTGGATCCGATCGCCCGCTGGTGATCACATCCGGCGTCGGCATGGGCAGTCCCGGACATGGCGAACTGGCGGTCGAGGACGTCTTCAATCCCAGCCACGGAAATCCTCGCATCGCCTCCGAACAGGCAGGCAATGCCTTGCTCGAGGCCGGCGTCAACGTATCCGTGGTGCGCCTGCCGCAGGTCCACGATACGGTCAAGCAGGGGCTGATCACGCCGCTGATCGAGATCGCACGCCAGAAAGGCGTCGCGGCCTATGTCGGCGAAGGCCGCAACCGCTTCTCCGCTGGCCATGTTCTCGACGCGGCGCGCCTTTTCCGGCTCGCCGTGGAAAAGCGGCAGCCCGGCGCGCGCTATCACGCCGTCGGCGAGGAAGGGGTGGAAGTACGCGCGATCGCCGAGGCGATCGGGCGGGGCCTGAACGTGCCGGTCGTTTCGATCGCGCCTGAACAGGCGGGGGAGCATTTCGGCTGGATGGCGATGTTCGCCCCCATGGATCTGCCGGCTTCCAGCGCGCTGACCCAGGCGAGGCTTGGCTGGCATCCGACCGGGCCGACGCTGATCGCCGATCTCGACGCGATGCGATACTGATGCGCTTCGCAAAACGGCTTCAGCCGGGGGTGACGGCGTAGCGCAAGTGGATGAGCCCATGTGCAAGGGCTTCGCAGCTTGTCAGTGACAACAGCACCTTGCCGGCGAGGCCGCTTTCGCCGAACTCGACAAAGCCCTGGTTTGCCGCCCGCGCATCGAGCGCCGGGGCAACCAGAAGGCTGAGTTCATCGACGAGGCCTGCCGCGAAGAAGGAGCCGTTGATGCCGGCGCCGCCCTCGAGCAGCAGCCGGCGGATGCCGAGCTCGCGCCCGAGCACGTCGAGTAACCGGCCGAGATCCATCTCCGCCGTCTCCGACACGATGTAGGAGACGCCGTCGGCGGCGAGCTCGGCCAGATGGCTGTCGGCAACGCGGTGGCCGAGCAGCACCACGACATGGTCGCCGCCGATGTCTGACTTGGAAAAATGGAGCTTGCCCGAGGCATCGAGCGCGACGGCGAAGCTGCCCGCGTCGCGTTGGGCGAAATGATGCGGCCGCTCGACCTTGCCGGCATGCGCCGGCGGGTGCGCGCCGACCTTGCTCATCTCGGCCATGGTGACACGGCCAACGATCCAGGCGTCACCTTCGAGATCCCCATGGACCTGTTCATAGATGCCTGACCATTCGGCCCGGGTTCCGTCCGGGCTTGTGGTGTAGCGGCTCGGATGAAGACTGCCGTCAAGCGATGCGAGCATATGGCAGACGACGTGCGGTTTCATGCAGTTCTCCAACCCTTGGGCTTTGAAAATTCAGGTCCTGTTGTCGTGCGTCCCATCCGCCGGCGCCGCAGGGCTATCGCATAAGGAGTCTTGCGAAGAGAGACCCCCACCCTAACCCTCCCCACAAGGGGGAGGGAATGCTGCCGCGCGCACCGTCGCTTTCGCCCCACATCGGAAAACATGCTAAAGTCTCCCTCCCCCTTGTGGGGAGGGGATAGGGGTGGGGGTACTCGTAGGGCGAAAGCCTCGGCCTCGATAGCGCTGGCGAAGCCGAGGTTGCTTTGAGCGACCCGCCTCAAGCCGCTTCAAGCTTCATCACTTTCTCAGCCGCCTTCGCGAGAAAACCGGACCGGGTATAGCCATGGGCTTCGGCGAAGGCATCGATCCGTTGGAGAACGTCGTCCGGCAGCGTCACATTGATCCGTACGGTCTTCCTGGCCTCGGTCTTGGCCGCGACCAGGATTGCAACACCGTCACGGTTATCGGCGTCCGCCATCACAGCCTCCAGACTGGACGGCTCCGGAACAGCATCGCCGTCCTCGACCAACCCTTCGATATGGAGGGCGAGGGCCTCTTCGGCCATGATCCGGGCCTCATCCAGATCCTTACCAGCGGTAATCACGCCCGGGAAATCAGGGAAGGACACACCGAAGTCGCTGCCGGCATCCTTATGGATAAGTCCGATATACTGCTTCATGTCGTCACCTCAGTTTCAGTCCAGATTGCTTTTCAATGCTGCGTAAAGTGCCTATCGGGATATCGCGCTTGGGATGAGGAACGGTGACCCGCCCTTGCTTGTCGCGGTGTTTGAATTGCGCATGGCTACCCTTTCGGGCAACCTCGTGCCAACCATCAGCTTCCAGCAGGCGGATAATTTCGCCATTTCAACAAAAATGGGAGAGTGGGTCAAAACCGATAAGCCCGCCAGGTGAGATAGCCGCGACTTATGAACCAGTCGCGGACGATGTCTTCGATAGCCATCAGGCAAAGGCCGAATGCTCGCAATCCAAAAATTCCGATAATTCTGATAATTCGCTGACCAGCGCTGTTATATCGATGTTGCACAGATGGTTGACCCTGGGTTAGCATCCTCTTGTTGACGCCGATCGGAGGAATTTTAGGCGGCCGTCAGCTGGAGCGGCATGCGCCATCAGGCGCAAGGAGGATGCTCCAACACTTTGAACCGACGCATGATCCTTCCTGAAACCGGTCCCGGTTTCCGGGGCCGTGCGTTCTTGTGGAGGAGGATCACCCATGAACAGACGTGAATTCCTGATGACGTCCGTGGCCGCGGGCGCCTTGGTGCTGGCCGCACGTTCGGCGTTCGCCGAGGACAAGCTGACCATACTGGGCTCGGTGCCCAATCTCGGCTTTCCGTTCTTCGTGCACATGCTGAACGAGATCAAGGCCGAGGCGCAGGCGCAAGGGGTCAACCTGACCGAGAGCGACGGCCAGAATTCGGCCACCAAGCAGACCGCCGACATCGAGGCGGCGCTGGTGCAGAAGGTCAACGCGGTCGTGATTTCGCCGCTCGACGTCAACGCGCTGGCGCCGGCCATCGAGGAAGCGGTCAAGGCCGGCGTTCCCGTGGTGACGATCGACCGCCGCGTCGACGGTGTCCAGGGCATCCTCGCCCATGTCGGCGCCGACAACGTCAAGGGCGGCGAGGCGGAAGCCAAGGCCGTGGTGGCGGCATTCCCCAACGGCGCCAAGCTGTTCCACCTGCAGGGCCAGCCGGGCGCGGGTCCGGCGATCGACCGCAACAAGGGCGTGCACAATGTGCTCGATCCACTGAAGGACAAGTACCAGATCATCTTCGAGCAGACCGCCAACTTCGCCCGTGCCGAGGCGCTGTCGGTGACGGAAGCCGGCCTTGCCGCCAATGGCAAGCCGGACGCCATCATCTGCGCCAATGACGACATGGCGCTCGGCGCCCTCGAAGCCTGTGCCGCGCGCAATTTCACCGACGTCAAGATCTATGGTTTCGACGCGCTGCCGGAAGCGCTGGTCGCCGTGCGCGACGGCAAGCTTGCCGGCACGGTCGAACAGTTCCCCGGCCAGCAGTCCCGCACCGCCGTGCAGATCGCGGTCGCCTACGCCAAGAGCAAGACCGAGCCGAAGGAGAAGCTGGTGCTGCTGACGCCGATCGTCATCGGCAAGGACAATCTCGACAAGGCCGAGAGGCTGAACGAGACGAAGTAGGGCGGGTGGACATCGGCCGATTGGTGGCGAGGCGGGCGGGACAGCACCCCCCTCTGTCCTGCCGGACATCTCCCCCGCAAGGGGGGAGATTGACCGTTCGTCTCCTTTCGCCAACCTCAAACGTTGCAGGAAAAGCGCCGTCAGAGACACTGGTGATCTCCCCCCTTGCGGGGGAGATGGCCGGCAGGCCAGAGGGGGGTGTTCAAGCGCAGCCTGAACCGCATCAAGGAGCACTCCTTGCAGCCAGCTGAATCCGCATCGCCCGTCCTGCTTGCCGTCGAGGGCGTCACCAAGCATTTCGCCGGCGTCACCGCGCTGAGCGACGTTTCGCTCGAGGTCAGGGCGGGCGAAATCCTCGGCCTGCTCGGCGAAAACGGCGCGGGGAAATCGACGCTGCTCAAGATCCTGTCGGGCGTCATGCCGCCATCGAGCGGGCGCATCATTTTCGACGGCGCCGACTACCAGCCGGCGCGTCCGCAGGATGCCAAGCAGCACGGCATCGTCACCATTTACCAGGAGCTCAGCCTGATCCCGACGCTGACGGTAGCGGAGAACATTTTTATCGGCCGCGCGCCGACCGGTCCGCTCGGGCTGGTGAGCTGGCGCAAGATGGAGCAGGACTCCCGCGCCATCATCGCCCGCGTCGGCCTTTCCATCGACCCGATGACGCCGGTGTCGGCGCTGTCGGTGGCCGAGCAGCAGCTGGTCGAGATCGCCCGCGCGCTGTCGCTGAAAAGCCGGCTGATCATCATGGACGAGCCGACTTCGGCGCTGACCGAGACCGAGGTGCAGCGGCTGCTGTCGATCATGGACCGGCTGCGCAAGGACAAGGTCGCCATCATGTTCGTCACCCACCGGCTCGAGGAGGCATCGGCCATCTGCGATCGCATGACGGTGCTGCGCGACGGCAGGCTGGCCGGGCATCTCGACCGCGAGCGGGGGCCGATCCAGTTGCCACGGATCATCGAAAAAATGGTCGGGCGTGCCGCGTCAGAACTCTATGCGCGGCCTGTGCAGCGCGCGGTGGCCGGCAATGTCGTGCTGTCGGTGCGCGGCTTACGCACCGTGCGCGATCCCGAGGCGCCGCACGCCATCGTGCTCGACGGCGTCGACATCGACCTCAAGGCCGGCGAGATCCTCGGCGTCGCCGGCCTTGTCGGCTCGGGCCGCACGGAACTGGCGCGCGCCATCTTCGGCGCCGACCGCATCGCGGCGGGCACGATCACGCTTCTAGGCAAACCGATCGCGCCGGCTTCGCCCGCCGACGCCATCGCGCTCGGCATCGGCCTTGTGCCGGAGGACCGCAAGCACCAGGCGATCTTTGCGGCACTCGGCATATTGCCGAATTTCTCCGTCGCTTCGCTCGGGCGGTTCAGCAACGGTTTCGGCTTCATGGCCGAGCGGCGCGAGCGCGACGCGCTGTCGGGTTTCCGCAAAATGCTGTCGATCCGCATGGCGTCGGCCGAGCAGGCGATCGAGGGCCTGTCGGGCGGCAACCAGCAGAAAGTGATCCTGGCGCGCTGGCTGGCGCGCGATCCCAAGGTGCTGATCGTCGACGAGCCGACGCGCGGCGTCGATGTCGGCGCCAAGGCGGAAGTCCACCAGATCCTGGTGCAGCTCGCGGCGCGCGGCATCGCGGTGATGATGATCTCGTCCGAACTGCCCGAGGTGCTGGCGGTGTCGGACCGCATCGTCACCATGCGCCGGGGCCGCATCACCGGTGAGATGCCGGGCGTCGAGGCAAACGAGGAAAAACTGATGGAGCTGATGGCGCTCGACAAGCAGGATGCGAGGGGACAGGACGCGCGCGGGCAGGAAGCACTCGGGCGGGATGGGGAGGGGCTGGCACGATGAGCATCGCCGAGGAACAGGGCCAGCGCGGCGGCGCCACACTCGCAAGGCTTTTGATGAGCTTCGGGCCGCTGCTGTTCCTGGCAGCCCTCGTCGTCGTCTTCACCGTGCTGAAGCCGAGCTTCATCGACCCCATCAACCTGTTCAATATCACGCGGCAGATCTCGATCACCGGGCTGATCGCGCTCGGCATGACCTTCGTCATCCTCACCGCCGGCATCGATCTTTCGGTCGGCTCGCTGCTCGCCTTCTGCGGCATGGTCGCGGCCGTGGTCGCCAAGGGCGGCGCGGCCAACACGCTTTCGCTGTCGACATCTGGAACGCAGGGCTATGGCTGGTTCGCGGCACTTCTCGCCGCCGTGGTGGTGGGAGCCGCCGCCGGCGGCGTGCAGGGGCTTGCCATCACAAGGCTGAAAGTGCCGCCCTTTGTCGTGACATTGGGCGGGCTGACGGTGTTTCGCGGGCTGACGCTGACCATCTCCAATGGCGGCCCGATCTCGGGCTTCGATGCCTCGATGCGCTGGTTCGGCACGGGGCTGATCGGCCCGGTGCCGGTGCCGGCGATCATCTTCGCCATTGCCGCCATATTGTGCCACATCGTGCTGCGCTACACGCGCTATGGCCGGGCCGTCTATGCCGTCGGCGGCAATGCCGAGGCGGCACGGCTGTCGGGCCTGCGCGTCGACCGCATCCTGGTCTCGGTCTATGTCACCGTCGGATTCTTCGCCGGGCTCGCCGCTTTCGTGCTGTCGGCCAGGCTGAATTCCTCGGAAGCGGTCGCCGGCATCGGTTATGAGCTGACGGTGATCTCCGCCGTCGTCATCGGCGGCACCTCACTGTTCGGCGGCATCGGCTCGGTCGGCGGCACGGTGGTTGGGGCGGCCTTGATCGGCGTGCTGCAGAACGGGCTGCAGTTCAACAATGTCTCGTCCTACACGCAAAGCATCGTCATCGGCCTGATCCTGATCCTGGCGGTGGCCTTTGATCGCTGGCTGAAGTCACGGGTGCGGAGGTGAGCAGAGGTTTGCGCCTGGGCGTCAGCGCTGGCCATTTCAACCCGGCAGCTTCTCCTCGATCACGCGCGCCGAATCCGGCACCACATGCCCCGCATGGTCGAAGCGCAGCACCACCACCCAGTTGAACTCGTCGTCTGGCCATTTGCCGTTCGGCAGCAGTGCCTTGGGGTCGGCGCCGAACGCCTTGATGAGCTTGGTCAGCTGGCCGTGGTGCCAGGCGATCAGGATCGACTTGCCATGGGTTTCGCTGGCGAGCGCGGCGACGAGGCCTTGAGCTTCCCTATCGGCGAAGCGCTGGTCGATCGGCAGTTTCAGCGCTTCGGAAAGTGGCATCAGCGTTAGCCGTTCGCGCGCGCTGTTTTTTGAATCGGCGCTGGCCACCAGCACATTGGGCCGGAACGGCACGCCATCGAGCATGAAGGTCTGGAAATAGGCGACATAGGCTTGCGCGCGGGCCTCGCCCTGCGGCGACAGGCCAGGACCGCTGTCAGGCTTTTCGCCATGCCGCACGATCAGCACCGTGGTGTCGGCAAGCCCGGTCGTGGTGTCGCCGGCGGCATGAGCGGACAAAGCGAGCGTCATTATCCACAGGACGGCAAGAACGAGGCGTTTCATGGCGGGTCCTTCCGGCGGTTTGGTGGTCACCAGTCACGCATCAATTCGACGGAATCAGGGCCGGGGGCGCTTTGCCTTCCTCCTTGGGGGAGAAAGTGGATCGGCGCGAATGGACGAGGGGTGCTGGAAGAAACGAGGCGCTGGTGATTCCTGATATCGTGAGGGACCCTGATGTTTTTCGACATCATCAGACCCATCTCGCTGGCTGCCGCATTTCAGGCCGCTGCGAGCGTCCATGGACGATGGCCGTAGCGGCGGAAGAAGCGCGCCACCAGACGCTGCTGCCTGGCCCTGGCGAGATCGGGCAGGCGCCGCTCCTGGCGCCAGCGCGGCATGTTGCGCCAGCAGGCGATGAAACGGGCGGCGTCCTCGATGGCTTCGTCCGCCGACAGGGCCGGGCCGATCGCGGCCAGGAACAGCGGCTCGGACCGTTTCAGTTCGTCGATGACGGCCTTGCGCCTGAAATGGTCCTGGCGGGCATGGGCAATGCCGTTGCAGCGGATCGCCTCGAAGGCTTTGAGCAAAGCAGGGCTGTCGCCGGTGTAACCGCAGGCGCGGGCGAAATCGGCTGCATCCATCATTGCTCCCGGATCCGATGCCGGGACTTGGTTCACGCCCCGACTCACATTTGCAAGCGTATATAAGCATAACTCAAGAACTGCAGAAGGAAAACTTTTGGGAATGTCTTGAGGCTATGACTCGACTCCGGGTTCAAAACACACGAATATAAGAACAAATCAGGAACAAAAGGCAGGAGGGGCGATGGCATTGCCAGGCAGGGAACCAGTGATCGCGCAGGTTGCCTCGATCTCTGTGGAGTGCGCCGATTGCGGCCGCAACAGGTGGTGGCGGCCCGATCAGCTGAAGCGGTTCGGGGTGACGGGAAACACGCCGCTGGCCGTATTGTCCCGGCGCATCGTCTGCTCCGCCTGCCGCGCCGAAGGGCTGCCCGGCACGGCGGTGTCAATCCAGGCCGCGTTCATCGACGAGCGCCAGCGCGTGCGCAGCGAAGCGCTGATGCTGAGCGATCGCGAAGTGCCGCTGGAGCGGTCCAGGCGGGCTTGAGTGGGTGTGCGGGCGAATATCGCCCGCTGGCCGGATCTGTTCTTCGTCGCGGTGGCCCTTCCTCTCGGCCGCGGCATGGATCCTAGGGTCTACGCAACGCCGCTGCGCGACTGCTTCGCCCTAGGATCCATGCCGTGACTCCCGAGAGAATCCAACGGCGCAAAAGCATGCGCGGTTCGCCGTGCCGAAAAGCGGGGGCGCTAATACCCCAGCAATTCCTTCAGTGGGATGACGCGCCAGACGTGCTTGATGGCGTAGCGGTTGAAGGTCAGCGTTTTCGGCGGGTTGTACTGCTCGACCACCAGCTCGCCTGCCGTGCGCTTGACCAGTTTCTTGATGAAGGCCTTGCCGTTGCGCTCGTTTTCTTCCGGGAAGGTCTCGATCACGACGTGGTCGCCGGGCACGGCGTCGCGGCCGCCGCAATAGAGCATTTCGCCAGGCTCGTAACGCGGCACCATGGAATCGGAGAGCACGTGCAGCGCAAACACCTTGCGCAGATGCGCGATGCCTGGCGGACGCTGGACATAGCCGGCGACCTCGCCGTTGAAGGTGAAGTCGCCATCGTCGCCGCCGACCGCGGCGCCAAGCAGTTCGATGTCCATCGGTCCGGCCGGCAATGGCCCGGCATCGGTGACGATTTCGGCGTCCGCCACCGGGCCGGCTTCGTCGAGGAAAACGACCTCGCCCTTGCCGAGCGCGACCGGGTCGACGCGCAGGAAGGCGGCGGTCTTCAAGAGGTTCTCGGTCTTGGGCAGGTTGCGGCCGGTTTCCCAATTGCCGACGGCGGCGACATCGGTGTCGTTGTGCTCGGCAATGTGACGCATGACCAGCCCGCGCTGCTTGCGCGCCTGGCGGATCGCCGCCCCGACCTTGATCGACAGTTCCGTTTTCGCCATGGCGCCCATGTGAGCGATGAAAGCTGCTCTCGTCTATGAAAGAATGGCTTGCATCTATTTTTGAGTTATGCTTATATCTGGCCATGCAGAACCTGTCCAGTTTTCATGGCGCCGTGGCGCCGGCCTCCCGTGAGGCGCATCCGGCGACTGAAGTCGCCGCCCATTCCCTTCCGCTCCGGCCGTCCTCCTCCCCGGCCGGGGCGAAGCCCGAGAGCCTTGATGCCTCGGGTCCGGTCCGCCCGTCACCGGCGGCCGGAACGGCCGGAGCCGCCGCTCCCCTCGGCTCCGGCCTCCAATTCGACCGGTCTCCTGCCGGTCCGTTCGCCCGCTCCTGCATCCGCACGCAGGACGGCACCGTCATCCTGTTCGAGCCGATGACGGGCAGGGCGGTTTCCGCCCCCGACAGAAAGACCGCGGAGGCGCGGCTGGCGCGCCTCGCAGCCGGCAATCGATCCGCTCCGGCTGACACCGGCGGAAGCCGGCTTTCGAACGCAACACCCCTGACCGTGGCCCGGACCGGGCCCGAACCCTGACGCCTGGCCGACGGTGCGCTCTTCAAGCGCGGCCGAAGGCGGACCGCTGGATGGAGCCTGGATATGGCAAGCTATAGCGACGCCGAATTGCAAGAGATCGCCCGCTGGCTGAAGGAAGGGCTTTCGGCCTCGAAGATCGCGGCGGCGTTCAGCACACTGCGCGGCAGCCCGGTATCGCGCAACGCCATCATAGGCATCGTCCACCGCAACGCCATGCTGGGCGCGATCGGCTTCGCCAACGGCAAGGGCATGCCGCCGGCGGCCAGGCAGGTTGCCGGCGAACGGGCGAAGGACAAGCGGACCGGCGGAACGCAGGCCAGCGGAAGGACAAAGGGCAAGGCCACCGGCAAGGCGGCCGCAGCCGTAAAAAAGGGTGTCAATGTGCCCGTCGGCAAAGGCGTCGACACGCGCAAGGCCATGGCCCGGGTCAGGCACGACGCTTCGCCGGTCTGGCTGCCGCCGCGCCTGTTCGTGCGCGAGGTGGGCGTGCTGATCGCCGACGGCGAAGCCTATCGCTTCAGGGTGCCGGCGCCGCGGCGCGGCCCCATCGGCCGCCAGCCGCATGGGGTGGCGATGCGCTTCATCGATTGCCTGTTCGGCCGCTGCCGCGCGCCGCTGGACCTGACGCTCGAAGAAGATCCTGAAAACGATGCGCCGGGCGGGCGGCCGGGCGCCGACATGCTGTGCTGCGGCATGCGCACCAAGGCGATGAAAAGCTACTGCGGCTATCACCAGGCGCGCTTTCGCCGCCGTGTTTGCGAGGCGGGTTGAGCTTCCCTTCTCCCCGTCACTATCCGGGGAGGTAAGACGTGGTCCGCGCAGCGGACGAAAAGCCGATTGCCTGGCTCGCGAACGGCGAACGCCGGCAGGCGGATGACGGGCCGCGCTGACGAGGCGGGTTGAGGATGATATGAACTTCAAGCATCCGATTCAGATGCCACTTACCGAACTGGCGCCGCCCGTCATTGCGCTGCCGGGCATTTCTAACCGTAAACGGGGAGAAAGAGGCGGAACCCTATTTCGGCGCCTGCCGGCCTTGCTTGGGCATGCGGCTCTGCACCGGCCGGGGTTCCAGTCTCATGGCCGGCCCGCTGTCGGCAACCAGGATGCCCGTGACGCGGGCGAAGCCGGTGAACGCCTTTATCGCATCGGATTCCGATATCTGTGCCGCGATCGCCGCGCTGCAGGCGTTGAGCGCGCTGCGATAGACATGACCGCGCCGCTCGATCGGCCAGCGCTGCAGGAAATCGGCGGCATCGCTGACATTGTCAATTTCCTCGACATGCCCGTCCAGGCTCACTTTGAGCGGCACTCCGGTTTTCATCGTACCCACGACATTCACCTTCGGTCTGCGCGGGGCTTTCAAGCCGACGCTCATAAACGCGCGAGGCCGGCAGGCGGTTGCATCGCTCCTGCGCCCGCTTCACGGGCTGGCGGCCGCGTCGAGCCAATCGTGGGCGCGGCTTCTCGGCCTTGCCACCAAAATGCCCTGTTGCCTGGCGGCCCTGGTGAAGGCCTCGAAGGCCGTACGCGGGCAGCAACTGCCCTCAACGGCGAGCCTGACCAGCCGTGCCGCGTCGAGATAGGCCGGCGCGGTTTTGTCGGGCCATGGGTGCCGCAGCGCGGTCGCGGCGTCGGCCACCGAGCCGACCAGCATGGTCTTGTTGTCGCAAAAGCGCAGGGTAACCGGCATGAAAGCCGTCATCGGCAAACCTCCCCTTGGCGTGGTGGCGTCATAACGTACGGGCCGACGGCTGGTTCCATCGCGTGGGCCGTGCGCGCGGCGCGGAGGGTGGCATGAGCGAACGGCCTTTCATGCAGCTCTACGTCTCCGATTTCGTCGGCGACACGCTTCAACTCACCACCGAGCAGATCGGCGCCTACATGCTCATCCTGATGGCGATGTGGAACGCCGGCGGCCGGTTGCCCGACGACGACGCCAAGCTGGCGCGGGTGGCGCGCCTGTCCCTGAAAGGATGGCGCGCCATCAGCGCCGATCTCCTGACCTTCTTCGAGCGCGAAGCGGGCGAGATCGGTCACAAGCGGCTGACGAAAGAGCTGCACAAGGCGCAGGCCAAAAGCGAGGCGAGGGCCGCCGCCGGCGCGCGCGGCGGCGCCGCCACCGCTTTGAAAACAAAGGCGCATGAGGCGGCGAATGCCGGTTCTTTGCCACGGCATCTTCCAGACTCCAGAAACCAGAGTGAAAAAGCTTCCGGTCTTTCACGGGAAAAGACGGAGCAGCCTCCGCCGCGCGGACCGAAAAAGCCGGCCGGCTGGATCAGGCCGAAAACCCACGCCGACGCCGCCAACGCCATCATCGAGGAGATCCGCACCCATGACCGCAGCCGAACTGCAGCAGGCGACGAAGGCGCTGGCCGCGATGTTCTCATGCTTCCCGCAATCCGCCCTGACTGATGTCGAGATGCAGATGCGCGGCTATCTCGGTGCGGTACGCGACGCCGATCTGTGCGACCTGCAGGCCGCCATCCAGCGCTTCGTGCGCGGCGAGGTGAGGAGCGGCAACGCCCAGTTCTGCCCGTCGAGCGCCCAGCTCTGCATCGAGGTGCGGGAGAGGCGCACCATGCGCGAGCTGATGGCGCGGCGGCAGACCTCGCAAGTCTTGGATTCCTCGCCCCGGCGAAGTGGGGGAGAGGTGGCCCGGCGAAGCCGGGACGGAGAGGGGGACGCCCTCGGCGAAGTCAAAGCCGGTTGAGAATTGATCGCTGGACGCCCAACCCTGAAACAACGCCTGCTGTCGGCGCCGCCCCCTCTCCGTCCGCTTCACGGCCACCTCTCCCCCGCTTCGCGGGGGCGAGGAACCCAGGTTCTGCAAAGCCCCACTCGAACACCCAACAGCAAGGAGCCAGCCATGCCCAAAAAGACCAAACCCGCCAAACCGCAAGCGCCGAAACTGCCGAAGGGCGAGGCCGAGCAGGTGCGCATCCGCCGCGAGATCGGCCATGATTTCGCGCTGAGGGACGACGAATTCGGCCGCAAGCGGCTGACCATCGGGACGTCGGAGGCACGGCGCGTCTACGAGGTGTCGAATGACGGCCACACCTCCACCGGCGGCATCGTGCGGGTGCGCAATGTCGATCCGCTTTTGGGCATCACCTCGCTGTCGCGCCAGCAGCGCGAAGCCGGCCAGCGCTACCGCGAGGATTTTCAGTGCAGCCAGCAGGCCGATGTGAAGCCGATGCGCTGGACCGAGCGCGTCGACGGTGGCCGCCAGGGCGGCGGCATCGCCGACAGCGTGCTCGACGCCGGCCGCGCGCACACCGCCGCCACCAGGGCGCTCGGGCATTGGGAGGTGGCCGTGGTGGTGCGGAAAGTCTGCTGCGCCGGCGGGTCCATCAAGAGCCTGGCCGAGCAGACCGGCGAGGGGCGCGACGTGGTGACGAAGCTGTTGAAGGTCGGGCTGGATTTGCTGGCGGTGCACTATGGCATGATGATGAGGCGCGTGGGGTAGAAATCGCCCGCCGCAATGATCCGGCCGACGATGCCGGCCGGATCGGTTTCACTCGATCAGATCAAATCATCCGCAGACGCGGACTTCCTCGACGACCCTGTGGTGGTGGCGCCAGTGGTTGACCAGCTCGACGTGGCAACGGTGGTACCGGTGATAATAACGGGGCCTGTAGCCGTCATCATAGGCGTCATAGGCATGATAGGGACCATAGTAGCGGCCGCCGTAATCTCCATAACCGTTGTAATAGTCGTTGCCGTAATAGTCGTTATAGCCGCCGCCGATGCCGATGAAGACGTGACTTCGAGCGCTAGCGGGGGCGATCATCGCCGCCGCCGAAGCAATGGCGATAACCGAGACAAGCAGGAGCTTCTTCATTGCTGCCTCCTTTCAAGGTTGACCTAATATAACTCCTGAGATGCGGCCTCGTTCCATGGTTTCGCGAAACAAGCCATGCGTAGACTGGGCGCGTGATGCCCGGACGGGGTTCCTGGCGGTCGGCCACGCAGAAAGTCCGCCAAGCCGACGGTCCGATCAACACGCACAGACAGGGGGAGGGCTGGGACGTGGTGACGAAGCTCTTGCAGGCCGGGCTGGATTTGCTGGCGCACATTATGGGATGATGATTGGAAGAAGCGGGTAGGGAGCTAGCGAGACCGTCCTGCTAAAAGGTTTACACCGCCTCTATTCTTGGGGGTCGCTATTCCGGATATTCAAAGCCGAATCGATTGCCAAAGGCCTTTTCGTCTATAACTGCGAGTCGAAACCGCATGGCGATCGCGTCATTTGGTGACTGAGTGTAGCGGTCAAATTCGAGAAGATCATATTCCGCATCCGGTAAATCTTCTTGCGCCTTAACACGATTTTCGCGACGAAAATCTTCGAATCCCTGAAGGATTGGGCGGGTGATTTGGGAGACCATTTCTAGCTCAAGCGCACGTTCGAAAAGAATGAAGTAGAGCGTAACCATACCAACGGATCGCAGGAGGCCATCTTTGTCGACGAATAACTCCGCCATATGGTCTAGCGCAGTCGACGCTTTGTCGACGTATGGGTCTATCTGAGCCTGTTCGGATTTCGCATGGAGTTCGAAAAACCGATCGATATAAGCCTTCTTCGTATCCACTACGTTTTCTCGACTTGCTAACAGAAGCATCTTTGCTGCCAAATCGAGATGTCGATAGCGCCGATTGGTAAATGGTAGTTTCTCGGTGAAGAAGCTATGTTCTACAAGCTCGCGCACAGCTTTGGGAAGAGGGCCTGGGCGTGCGTTCCGTTTTTCTGCAGCGTTCAAGGGCATAGCCTCGTTCAGCCGTGAAAACATATCTTCAATTAGTTCAATATCCTTAGTCTCTATGGTGACTACGGCTATATGATAGGCGTCAAAGTCGGCCTTTATGTCTGGATAGTTTCTGCCTAGATCACTGTAGGTAAAGTTTTTCGCCTTTACCACTTCATCTTTTACGTAGGTAAAATCCTCGTCAAGTCCGAATTTTCCTTGAATAAAATCCCATATGGCGCTTAATCGCTGCTTGCCATCGATAACGGCGTATTCATAAGATTTGCCATTTTTTTCAATTGGCTCGGCGAATTTATGCATGTAGATCTTTGGCACATCAAAGCCATTGATGATGGTATCAATCAACAACTTTCTCTTTCCCGACGTCCAAACATCACCCTCGCGCTGGTATTCAGGCTCCATGTCGATCCTGTCGCGTATGCGAAAAAGATTCCACGCTGACGAATTTAGCAGATACCCCAGGCTGAAACTTGTCATGCAACTAGGCCCTTCGCTAACAACGCGACCCTGTCCAAGTCAGGGAAAAGTGAGTGCTCAGAAATACCTAGCAACTTAAGTTCTTCCCGCATGTTCGATCTCTCGGCAGCGGGGATCACTAGACGCCATATATGGCTTTGATCGCCAACTGCTTCTATAGAGGTGGCCTCTGCATGAATAACAGTAAAGGTCCCAGCCTGTGCCACCATGCGAGGTGAATTGCGCGGCCCAATCGCGGCGATAGGTGCCAATCGATCGACGCGCTCATTAATCCGATCAGGAAGATAATTGTCGAGGACCCTGTCGATCCCGAAGGCCAAAATATCGAGTTCAAAGGCCCGGTTGTGGCCAGACTTCTTATTCAAGTCGATCGGATCGAGACACCAAACTGCAGCGGGGTGATCGTCATGCACAGGGTTTTGGACAGCAAAAAATAAACCGACTAAGGAGCTTTCGCTCCAGTCTAGTAGGCGAGTAGGGGCGCGATGGTGCTGCATTAAAAATATCCATTCCCAATCGTCAGTGGGGCGATTGGGAAGATATTGAGAAGCGCTCTGCTTAAACCTTTTGATCGTGGCCAGCTCCGCCGCGATGTTGTTACCGGGTCGGCCGATGCCGGGGATCAAAGACCATGCGGCGCGGTCCTGACCTCGATACCAAATAGGATGATTCGCCCCGTCTCGACTCTCTTTGAGTGCTGTTATAAATTGGCCAATATTCAAAATATCTCGATCTGGATGGCGCATAACTACGTTTCGTCCACGCTAAGTTGCGCCTCTGCATCTGCTTCAGCCTGCTGCTCAATAATAAATTTTGGAAGTTTTGCCAATGGTCGACCGGCAATATAATCTTCTACTCTCGTCGTAAGAAATATGGGCGTCAAAGTGCTGTCCGCTAATTTATTAGCAAACCCTCTTCCAGGGTGAAGGACATCCCATGGTGATTTGTACTGTGTGGCCCGCCGGCGCCCCGGATCCTTATTTCCAAATCCATCAATTGCGCGATTCCAAACCGGCTTGAATGTCTCAATCAGCATGTTCTCACCTAATGGAATCCAGATATCATCGACCACTAGATGCCGGACGAAAAAGTCAGCAAGGTCGAGATTCGTAGATTCATCAATCGATGCCGCATGCTGACGAAGACGACTTGCAAGCGCATTGCCTACGGTTGCGGAGTCTTTCCGAAGGCCGCCCTTTCGACCACCCTTCGGAATGGCCTTGCCCACATAAATTGGGCGCTGAAAGACACCATCTTTGTTGCCTGCAGCAATCGGGGCGTAGATGGGCAAGTTGCCAGAGTAATAGATAACATAGACGCCCGCACCGGGAATATGATCGACCGACGAAAGCGGTCCAGGTTGACGCGTCAACAATTCAAATTCGATGCTACGAGCAAGGTTCAGCTTGTCGAGCGGATTGTAGACATCTCCAGTCACGCAGCCCCCCAGCGCGTCGAATTCCGACGTACCCTTCATTTCAGAAAGTCCGATCCCCCAAATGTGAGATGGCGTTTCACGCTGCGCGCGACGATGTTCGCTAGTTCCACCGGCACGGCGTTGCCAAGTTGGCGCATGGTTTCGGACCATGCGCCGTGGAAGCGAAAATTGTCCGGGAACGTTTGC
Source organism: Mesorhizobium sp. B2-4-15 (assembly GCF_006658505.1). Taxonomy (GTDB): domain Bacteria; phylum Pseudomonadota; class Alphaproteobacteria; order Rhizobiales; family Rhizobiaceae; genus Mesorhizobium. The sequence goes on along the minus strand of NZ_VFUZ01000029.1, from coordinate 18,777 downwards.
AAGCGGGCACTTTCGCGCACGGTGAAGTAGCGCACGCTTCCATCTGGCCGCAGCAACATGTTCTCGCCACCAGGAACGCCATGGACACCCGCCTTCAGGGTCTTGGCTGGTTCATCGAGTGGGCTTCCCGTATGGCCGGGATAGGATCGCGCCCCAGGTTGAAACCGGTGGTCGTTGTGGTTCGCGGCTTTGCCCCACTCATGTTCGGGATCGGGCAGATCGCCAATCGCGTCTCGAGTTGTCCGCCATGGCGCGGTTTTTGGTTTGCTATCGAGACGCGCCGCGCGTTCAAGATGTCGGTCGCTGATCTTGCGTTCGACCTTACGGGCCTTGTGCCGGTCCCAATAGTCACCCTTCTCTTGATCCCAGAGCAGGGCATCTAGGGAATGCGTTTCCAGTGGAAAAGCCCATTTGATGTCGAGGTCGGCGCGGAAACCTACAAAAACCACCCTCTCACGACGCTGCGGAATGCCGTAGTTGGCCGCGTTCAGCACCCGCCAAACAACTCTATATTCAAGACCCGCGGGGCCGCGGCGGCCGGTGTGGTGTTTTTCAAGTCGGCGCAGATGGCTTTCCCAGCCCTCGTCCCTTTCGGCGGCCAATTCGGGGTAGGTCATTTGCAGGACTATGTGCGAAAAGTACGTTGCGAAGGTTTCGCGGGTTAAGCCTTTGACGTTTTCGAAGATAAAGGCGCGAGGCTTGGTTTCTCGCAGGGCTCGAACGGCTTCCGGCCACATATCCCGGGAATCCGCGTGCGCGCGGTGCTTCCCACCCAGCGAGAATGGCTGGCAGGGCGGGCCACCGGTCACCAGATCGATCTTGCCCTCGTGCCCACGAAAATCCACGCGACGGACGTCGCCCTCGGTCGGCTCGGGCCAATCACCAACCAGGCCAAGTCCATCCGCCCGGTTTTCGCGGATGGTGTCGCAGCACCATCGGTCCCACTCGATTACCGCTTGCGGTGTGAAACCCGCACGGCTAACGCCCATGCCAAGCCCGCCAGCGCCCGCGAAGAGCTCGATCGACTTCATGCTATTCCCCCACGAATTGGCGCAGCTTGTTCTCTAATTGTTCACTCTGCCGCAATTCGCATTCCCAGACAACCAGTACGTTCCAGCCGAGCCGCTTCAATGCATCCTGTTTGAGCGCATCGCGCTCCGCGTTCGCCGATAGTTTCGGCCCCCAGAATTCCAGTCGGGACTTTGGAAGGCGAGCGAGCCGACACGTTGGATCGTCGTGACGATGCCAAAAGCACCCATGAATGAAAATCGCCTTTTTGCGTTTTCCAAAAACAATGTCCGGCTTTCCGGGCAAGTCGCCGCGGTGGAGCCGGTAGCGATAGCCCATGCGGTGTAGGAGTCGGCGCACGACCATTTCTGGTTTCGTATCCCTGCCATGGATACGTGCCATCCGTTCACTTCGCTCGCTGGTCGAGAGGGTATCCAATTTTCATCGTCTCTTTGATTCGGCGAATGGTGTTGCGTTTTGTCCAGAAAGGGAAGGCCCAAGAACGCGCCGCTTAGTGGCATCTCGCACGGCGTCTGAAACCCGACTAAGTTTTACTTCATGTGATGTCTGGGGGAATCGTGAAGGCCATTTTCGATTTGAAGCCTGGTTCCGGCTATAAGGACAGCCAAGGCCGATATCACTTTCCTGTTCGCTATCTGGAAGCGGCTCGGAATTCGATTGGTGATTGGGTGCTGTACCGCGAACCGCGACGCAATGGTGGCAGCCAAGCCTACATTGCCGTCGCATGCGTGGCCAATATTGAGCCGGATCCAGAACTGGCTGGTCACTACTATGCCACTGTGACGGACTATCTCGAATTTCCGACGCCCGTGCCTTTCAAGACGGACGGCCGTTACGCCGAGACAGGGCTGCGCGATGTTGGTGATCCGCGCCGCGTCGGCCGAGAGATACATGGTCGATCGATACGGTTGATCCCACAGGAGGATTTCGACGAGATCGTTCTGGCTGGCTTGCGCGAACCGCTTGACCCCGCCAACGCCAGAAGGCTTAGCCCCGATATGCTGCCGCTCGATATTCCATGGCCGATGGACCCTGGTTTTGCTGGCGAGCCGGGTTTCGCCGAGACGGCCGATCGTCGGGTCGAGCAGATTCTGCTGAACCGCAAAGTTCGGGACGCAACCTTTCGGCTGGAGGTCTGTCGAGCCTATGAAGATAGGTGTGCCGTCACGGGGCTGCGTATCATCAACGGCGGCGGTCGAGCCGAGGTTCAAGCCGCTCACATCAAGCCGGTCGCCGCCGGCGGGCCGGATGTTGTGCAAAACGGCATTGCGTTGTCGGCCACGGTGCATTGGCTGTTTGACCGGCATCTGATTTCGATAGACGAGAACCATCGGCTGCTGGTCGCCCACAACCGGGTGCCCAGCGAATTGAGAAATCTCTTCCGCCCGGACTCTCAGGGTTTGCATTGGCCTAGGGATTCGCGGTTGATGCCGACCCCAGTGTTCCTAGCGTATCATCGAGAGCAGTTTGCTGGTGTGCATTGATCTACAGATGCCGCGCTGCTCCTCATCCGCCTGCCGGCACCTTCTTCCCGTGAACGGGGAGAAGGGAGAGCCAAGCCACTCTAAAATAGCGCCTTTTCCAGCGGGCCTTCCAGCGTCTCCGCGAACGCCGTGGCCAGATGGTGCCGGTCGCGGAACGCCAGCTTGCCGCCGATGAAGACGTGGCACTGGGTAGGGCCGCAGAAGCGGTCGGTCAGGTCGACATAGAGCGTGTCAGGCACGCTTTTCACCACGGCGCGCTCGGCGGCGGCGGCCTTGTCATTGGCGGCCTCGGTTCTTGGCGTGTCGCAGCGCGAGGGCGCCTTGCGCCACCAGAGCGCGCGGGCCACGCAGGAATCGGCGAAGCTGTCGCCGATCGGTGTGTCGCGGATGACGGCCGTCTCGACGCCGGCTTTGCTGAAGGCCTGCAGTGTGGAGCGCAGGCCTGCCTGCCAGCGCGCGGTCTCGGCCTTGCGGCCGGCGGCTGGCATGTCGCGGGTCAGGTTGCCGATCGAGAATTCCGAGATCACCACAAGGCGCGGTTTGCGGCGGATTATGTCTGCTATCGCCTGTTCGCGCCAGGCGTCGCATTCGGTGTAGTCGCGCTTCAGCACCGCGTTGAAGGTCGACAGCCGCGAGGCGCGGCACGAGGATTTGAGATAGGTGACCACTTTGGTGTCGTTGCGCCGGGCCGCCGCGACCAGCGGTGTCGACCAGTGGTCGGCATGCGAATCGCCGAACAGCACGATGGTGTGGGCGGCATCCGCCGGGCCGAACACGCAAGGCTTTGGTTTCACCGTATGGAAGTCGAGCAGGCAGTTCGCGTCGCGTGCGCGTGCGATGGAGGGCTGTTCGGCGGCCTGTTCGATGCCGCGCTGGGCAGGGTCGATATTGCGTGTGGCCAGGTGCGCGTTGGCATAGGCCACCGCCACGCCTGCACCGGTCAGCGCCAATGCGGGAGCCAAAGCAATTCCAGGAAAAGTATGAAATGGTTTTCTCACGGGAATCGCGGCAAAACGAAAGGCCCGGGCGCCCGCTATCGGCCAGCCGCCGCGCCGCGCCGGGTTCTCGATCACATGATAGGTGAGGAACGACAGCGCCAGCGCCAGAGCGCCGCAGCCGAGGCGCTGCGCGACGGTGAGATCCGGCACCAGCATCCCGGCGTAGACGATGACCGGCCAGTGCCAGAGATAGAGCGAATAGGAGAGCGCGCCGATCCATTGCAAAGGCGGCAGCGAAAGCAGGGAAGCAGGCGCCAGCGCCTGCCAGCGGGCAGGGCTGACTGTCTCGCTGTCGTCCTCCTCGCCGGCGCCGCTCAGCAGCACCAGGACCGTGCCGGCGACCGGCAACAGCGCGTACCAGCCGGGGAAGGGCAGGTCTTCGCTCAAGGCAAGATAGGCCGCCGCGATCAGCGCCAGGCCGAGCCAGCCCTGCACCGCGCGCAGCCATCGAGCAATTCCAGGGAACGCGTGAAACGGTTTTCCGTCCGCGATCGCGTCAGGACAAAGAGCCGGAGCGGTTCGGCGTTTCCGCGAAACGATGAACCGCTCCAGCCGGTGCCGCCATAGGGTCGCCGGCGCCAGCGTCGCCAGGCCGCCGGCGGCGAACTCCCAGGCGCGCAGCGGCGAGAAATAGAAGGCCCAGGCCGGCGCGGCGCTGGTCAGCCACAGGCAGGCGGCGAAGGAGGCGAGGCCGGCCGCGCCGATCACCGCTATCGCCATGCGCTTTCCCGGACGCAGCCAGGCTGCGAGCAGAAGCAGCGCGGGCCAGACGAGATAGAACTGCTCCTCCACCGACAGCGACCAGAAGTGGATGAACGGATTGCTCAAGGCATCGGCGGCGAAATAGTCGAACGACCAGCGCAGCAGCCACAGATTGATGGTGTAGGCCGAGGCGAACATGGCGCCGCGCGAATAGAGCGCCTGCTCCCGCGGCGACAGGATGAAATAGCCGGCGGCGAGCGTGACCAGGATGACGAACAGGGCGGCCGGCAAAAGGCGCCTTGCGCGGCGCGCATAGAAGCGCCAGAAGTCGAGCCTGCCGGTCTCAGTGATCTCCCGCATCAGGTGCGTTGATATCAGCCAGCCGGAAATGACGAAGAAGATGTCGACGCCGGCAAAGCCACCGGGCAGCGCGGTGAGCCCGAAATGATAGGCGACCACGCCGCCGACCGCCAGCGCGCGCAATCCCTGTATATCTGGCCGAAACGATGCCGACACGATAGCTCCTTTCGTGCAAGCCCAGCCCGCCCCGCGTGCCGGCCAGACGGCCGGTATCGCAATGCAGCAGACTTTTCGCAGTGCAACATGGCCGGAAAAAGGAAAGCGGGAGGAAAGATGGGGACATGCAGCGGCCGGTCATGTGCAGGCAGGGATCGCAGTCGCGAGCCGGCCGGGACGATCACTTTCCTAACCGCCGTCGGCGGGTCTCGTCTCGATCTCCTGGAGATAAAACGCCTTGCTCGGCTGCAGATGGTCGACGCAGAGCTGCGCCAGCACCCAATTGTCCCGGCGCTTCAGCGCCTCGATCATCATCGCGTGATGCTGGCGCGAGATTTCGAGCTTTTCCCTGTCGGCCAGCGAATTGGCCCGCACCGGCAGGCTGAGGCGCATGTAGTGTTCGATCGAGGACACCAGATAGGCGTTGCCGCAGGCCGAGAGCATTGTGAGGTGGAAACGGTCATTGGCCTCGTGGATACCTCTGAGATAACCACTGTCGACATGGCTGCTGTAGACGCGGTGGATCCGCATCAGTTCTTCGATCAGCGCATCGCCGGCGGGCAGGGGGATCATCAGCGCCGCCTGGCGCTGCAGCAGTTCGCGCACCTCGTAGATCTGGCGCACCTCCTCGGGCGAGAGCCGGCGCACCATGGCGCCCTTGTTGCGCTCGCGCGTGACGATGCCGAGCCGCTCCAGCTGGTAGAGCGCCTGGCGGATCGTGTGCCGTGAGACCGGGAAGCGGGCCAGAAGCACGTCCTCGACCAGGCGCGTGCCGGGCGCCAGCCGGCCGAAGATGATGTCTTCCTCCAGCGCGTGCACGGTGTCGGCTTCCTTGCCGCCATAGTCGAAGCTGTTGAGCATCCCGAATTCCTGTTGGTCAAGTCCGGCTCTGGCTGTCCCCGGGCCACGCCTGTGGCCTTGGGGGCGTATACTAGCCTTCGCGCGCGAGGCTTGCCACAAGCTGATCGAGGCGCGGGTCGTCGAGGCTGACGATCCCGGACATCCGCATCCCCTGCTTCAGACTGATCCTGCCGAGTTCCTGGCGCATGATGACCCGCACGCAGACCGGTCCGGCTCCGGTCAATACGAAGGCCTTGCCGACCAGGACCGGCTCCGAGAAAGGGGCCCATTGCACGGCCACAATCGACGGCTCCGCGGTCTGGCGGCGGTTGATGCCGGCGAAATAGATCCAGTTCAGGCGCGAGATCACGACGCCATAATGCCAGCCCGGCGCCCGCGCGCCGCCGTGATGATGGCCTTCGGTCCACCGCGTCACGCGCCGGAAGGTCACCAGCTCGGCCTCGCGCCGCACGAAAGTGACCGAGCGCATCAGAAGGTCGGCATGGTCCGGAACCGCGAAATAGGTGAAATAGGTGCCGCCGGCGATGGCCGGAGAGGGGCCGCGCACCATGTTCTCGTAGAGCGTCTGGTGCATCGGCGGCAGATCCGGGTATCCGGGGACCACGGCTTGCGGCGCCCCGTACAGCTCGTCCTCATCGATCCCGAAATAGGCGCGGATCAGCCCGGCCGTGGCCTGGTTGGGCACGCTCTTGCCTTGCAGATAGCGCTCGAACTGCGAGCGGTTCATGCCCAGCCCGCGGCATACGGCGCTCACCGACGCATGGCCGCTGACCAGCCGTCTGAGATTCGCGGCAACGTTCTCCCGGATTGGCACGACTCCGCCCCTCGACAGACGTCCGAACCATTAGTCAAGCGCGCGCTTATATCTCGCCAATCTCGCACAACACCGCGTCGGCGCGAATGGGACCTTCGGCCCATAGGCGGGGCGGCGGGTCTCATGAAAAAGGCCCGCCACCGACGCGAATCGTGGCAGGCCTTCTGGAGTAGGCCGGGCTTCCCACCGCTCGGCCTTTTTGCAAAGCCTATCGGCGGGACGATCGTTCCATCACGACCGGAAGCCCGCCCCTTAAGGGCGAAGCGGGCTTTCCCAAGCTCGTCAATACTGGATTGGCATGAGTGCCAAGATCAGCCGCAAGGATGCGAAATGGGGCAGGCGACGGCGGCAATCGCCGACAGCCTGTCGCGCTTCACCAGCACTGGCTTCCGATAGGTCTTTTTCATGTGAATCCCCCATGTCCCAATACGCCTGAGGTAAAGCGCCCGAGACCGGATTTTGTCAAGCGTGGCCGGAATAAAGAAACCCCGCCGGCCGAAGCCTGGCGGGGTGTTGATTGGAGGAGTGAATCGAATGGGAGACGATCCGCTTGCACAACGCGGTCGCCGCGCAAAGGTTCCAGCGCCTTTCGGGCGGCGCAATGGACGCGACCGTCCTTGCCCAGTTGCGACGGGTCCAAGCTAAAGGTGGGCCGCCGTCGCCGCCGCCATTGCTTTCGGCACGTTGAGCAGAGCCAGGGCCGCGGCGACCTGAGCCTTCCAGCCTTTGGGCATTTCCACCGGATTTCCGTAGCGGTCGGCGCCGGTCAGAAGCCCGCGTGCCGCGTGGAACCCCAAGGCACGGTACGCTTCGAACTGCTCCTCGGTGAAGAACTGGTCGACGGTCGTTTCGTGGGGAAAGGTGGGATGGCGCCTGAAATGGTCGAGGATGTAGTCGTTCTCATCGCCGCTCAATGACGACTTGATGTAGATCAGGACGCCTGTTTCGTCGTCGTCATATTTGATGACGCCGATCGCGGCATGCGGGCCATGCCGGCCAGGCGGTCCGTCGGGCCCATAGGGCGCGGTTGGCGTTATGCGCAGTGCGTTGGCCTCAATCGCCTGCCACCCCAGATCGATTCTCACGCCGAGGTCGATGCGGGCCATGACCTCCAGATTGACCAGCGATGGGAATGTCAGGGCCTGGTCGGCCTCGGCATCCACCGCGAGGATCACCTTGCAGCGGCGGCGCAGCAATTCGTAGATGCCGAGGTTCTCTATGTGGCCGCCATCGGTCAGGTAGACGTTGAGCCGGTTCTCGTTCAGGAGCCCGGCCGTCTCCGCCGCGAAATACCAGGTGCCGACATTCGCGATCCATTGGTTGAAGCGGTTCTTGAAGGATTCGATCCGGGAAGGGTTGGCCAGCCAGTAGCCGAGCCGGATGTTCAGCAGGGACAGGCTGAACGTGAGGATTTTTGTTGTCTGCCGTCCCATATTCGCCGATGCCGCCGCACCCGATGTCGCCATTGCCGTGGCGAGGCTGAGGTCGGGCACCACCTTCTCCATGTCCGTCGAAGCGACATAGCCGGTCGACTGGCTGCCGACATGCAGCGGGCTGAAGATGAAATTGTCGGCGTTGCGGCCGCGCTTGTTGAGGTCCTTCGAGCCCTCGAGGTTTATGGCGGCATTGGACAGGAGATAGGGCGAGAAGGCCGCCCCTTCCTTCCAGTTTCCGGTCTCATCGACCGGCTTCAGGGACGAAAATTTCCAGGTGTCGACAGCGTCCGACGGCTGCTTGCCTATGCTGCTCCTCTGCATGAGGAAGGCGCGGCTGAGACGGTCGCGATAGAGCCTGTGGAGCGAGTTCGAATTCGGTCCGATCAACAGGCAGATGGCCGAGAGGAGCAAAGCGACGCCCAGGTAAGTCGCGCCGATGGGGCCAAGCCGGGAAAGCGGGCCGATATACCAGTCCGCCTCGCATTGCGTGACTGTCTTCAGCCAGCCCGGTGTTTCCACGCCGCACCACTCGTCTCCTTTGCGGATCGCCCAATAGCTCAGATAGATGTACGTCACCCACAGCATGAACGGCACGATCACCGCGGCGAGGTAGAGGACGAGCCGGCTGCCGTTCTTCTTGATTGTCGCGCTCCAGCTTACATCGCCAAGTGCCGCCTCGGCGAGCTTGGCGAGTTTTTGCGAAACCGAAATCAGCACCGCCACCGTCGGCACGAGCACGCTGGCAAGCGAGGGCAGAATGCTCGCGAAGGCCGACAGAAAATCCTGGAACGGCTCTGCCAGGACGAATGTCTGGTCGGTGGAACTGATGACCTTGTCGTTGGCGTTTGCAAGCATGCCCGAAAGCACCAGGGGCTGGATGTCGATGATCGCCGAGGCGAGCACCACGGCGATCAGCGCGCCAAGGGCACGGCCGAGAATCTCGCGGCTCCTCAGCGAGCCGGTGCGGAAGGTGAGGGACGTGTAGAGCGCGCTGCCGAACATCAGAAACGCCGCCAGCGCGGCAAGCACCACGGTATGCGCGAAGTACTTCATGGTCGCGCCGAGCATTGGCAGTTTCGAGGCCGAAATGCCGAAAATGCCGGGCCTCACCAGATCCGCTACGGTCGGGTTGATCGCGATGGTGAGCACGGCAAGCAGCAGCAGGGCCGGCAGCACGATCAAGGCATTGACCAGCAGGCCCCGCATGACCAGCGCGATACTGACCAGATAGTCCGCGGCACCGCTGGGCGCGAGGAAATTGGAGAAGTCACGCAAATGCTGTGTTTCGGGCGTCTCCGCTTCGTCGAGCCGGCTTTCGAAGGGGAATGTGCGGCTGTCCTGCATCATTCCGGCCACGACCGAAGTGCCGATATAGCCGCCGCCCGAGACGGTGGAGAGATAGTCGATGGCATCGAGCGGGCGTGGACTGCCCGCCGGCGCCAGGGATTCCAGCGCCTGCAGGACGCCGAGGCAGTAGGAGGCCGAGCGCACGCCGCCGCCCGAGAGCGCCATGCCCGTAAGATTGCTGGCTTTCTTCGTCCTGATCGCACCGCGTTCCGTGTCGGACCTTGCCTCGTCGATCGCCGCATCGCCGCGATCGACGAGGAAGTGGCTGGTGGCTTGGCTGGTGCCGTTTGCCCTGTGTTCGGCCACGGCGCCGCCGCGGATGCGCATGCGGCGAAAATTGACGGCGCTCAGTTCGCGGCGGAAGACCTTGATAAAATCCAGGGGCACGCCGATCGCCATTGTTTAGGAACCGCACGCTGTCCGTATTGTAGGGAAAGATCCTTGCGCCACTAAAGCGCGTGCTGCGCGCGTTGTCCACAGCGGGCCGGCGCGCGATATCATTACTGGCACACCGGCTCTTTTTGTTGCGCCTGGTCTCGTCAATTCTGGCAGCGCCGGGGCGATGACCATGCGGCACTCCAGTCAGGCTCGGATTGGAGTGCCGCTGCCCCCCGCATACGCCGTTTTTGAGCGGCCCTGAAGAACTCAGCGCCGAAGCGGTCCGCATCCTTGTCGATGAGGCTGCGCGGCTTGTGGCGGGATATCTGCGCTCATTCGGTTTCGAGGACAGCCTCGCTGCCCTCGAATAGCCGACTTGAGGGCGCCAGCAAAAGCTTCCGATGTTCTCAAGAGCTTCGGCGATTTCTTGTGTTCAGTCCCCGCACTGGGAGATCGGACAGGCAATTGCGGTAACCGACGACAGTTTCTGACGCTTCAGAAGCGTCGGCTTCACATAGTATTTCTTCATTTTATTCCCCTTGCCCAAGTTCACCAGCGGACCTGACCCGAAGAACAGGCTTATGTCAAAGCGTTTCAATCTCTGGCGTTCGCAGTCTTTGCTGTTTTAGCTTCCGCAGATGCCAAAATCACCACAACCGGCGCAGCGGCTGCGTGAGGCTGCCCCTCAATTCCTGTCCGACGGCTTGGAGCGCATCCTCGACACCGTCTCACGCTCCGCCCGCTTGGAGCGCAGGGGCGGCAGGCCGCGGTCGATCAGGTCCATATCCTCCAGCACCATGTCGCCCATGCGCTTGAAGGCGATGTCGAGCGCGCCGGCGCGGTGGGCGGAGCGCAGGAAGCCCGCAATCGTGCGCACCGGATGGTCGCCCGCCAGCGGCTCTTCCGGGAAGACGTCGCTGGCGGCAACGATGTGGCCGCTCTTCACCGCCGCCATCAGGGCGGGGAAGTCAACGACGCCGGCGCGGCTGAGCAGGATGAAGGCGGCGCCCTTGCGCATGCTGGCAAAGGCATCGGCGCCGAGAAAGCCCTGGTTCTCGGAGGTCACCGAGGCGACGACGAAGACGAAGTCACTTGATGAGAGCACGTCCATCAGCGATGCCGGCTCGACACCGTTGTCGATCAGGATCGATGGCGGCAGCCAGGGATCAAAGACCTTTGTGCGGGTGCGGAAACCCGACAGCAGCCGGTTCAGGGCGCGGCCGAGATCGCCGAAGCCGATAATGCCGACATCGGCGCCCGAGAGCAGCCGCGCGGTCCGGTTGCCGTCGCCGCCCCACAATTCCTTGCCCTGGCGAAAGGCGAGATCGGCGTCGACGATGTCGCGGGCGAGGTTGAGCGCCATGGCCAGGCCAAGCTCGGCCACCGGCTCGGCGAAGACCAGGCCTGTCGTGACGACATGGATGCCGCGCGCGAAGAGCGTCTCGTAGGGCATGTTGTTGATGAGATTGGTCTCGACATTGAAGACACAGCGCAGCGCCTGCATCTCCCCCAGCGTCTCCAGCGAGATCGGCGGCTGGCCGATGATGTAACGGGCCTGCGCCAGCACGTCGGCCGGCAGTCTGGCGACGCCGTCGGCCGTGGTCTCGATGACGCGGTAGTGCGCCTTGAGCCGCGCCAGCTGCGGCGGCGTGAAGATCAGCTCGAGCGTGCGTGGTTCGGGCGCGCTGATCACCAGCGGCAAGGCGTTGTTTGGCATGGCAGGTTCCTCCCGGCGCTATTCAGGCACGCCTTCACGGAAGAGAGAATACCGCCGATGAGCCGATTTACCGCCAAAAATCGATTTGAGGCCGGGCGCATAATCTGGCAACCGCGCATGAAAAAACCCGCTGGCCGAAGCCAGCGGGCGATGGAGGTTCTTGACCTTGTGGCCTGTTTCAAACAGGGCAGGTCGATGGTGTGCAAGCGGCGGTAACGGCCGAAAGCCTCTCGCGCTTCAGCAACACCGGCTTCTGATAGGCCTTCTTCACGTGCAGTCCCCAGTCTTCCCTCTAGACGCAAGCCTGCTCGCGCCACCGGGGATTGTCAACGCAAGACGCTGAAACGGCTCGACCGAAAAGCCGGCAGTGTGGCCGATTCGCAATAGTGCGATGGCGGCGCGCGCCTGGCCCGGGGCGCGGCCGGAAGTCGGAGCCACATCGCCGTTGATATTGCGCCGCGACGGGTGATCTCCCGGCTGTCACCACCATGTTGTGACAGCGTGTCCTGGCACAATTGACACCGCACGGTGAAGCGGTTCTTTTGGCGATGTATCCAACGCGGAGGGCACTATCCGATGAAGAAATACGAGAAGCCAAGCTGGCGGAAGCGTGAGCGGTTGTCGGCCGTCACGGCTGCACCCAGTTCTTCGAATTCGCCGGCCTGAGCGGATCAGGCATAACGCTTTCGCCTGGCGAAGCGAAACTCCAAGGCGCGGTCGGTTGATCGCGCCTTTTGCTTTCGCAGGCAGGTAATTGCGTGGGTGAGGGAACTGGCCCTCAAAAGGCTGGCGCTTCCCTTCTCCGCGGGGAAAGGAGAAAGGAAAGACGCCTCTGCTTTCGATTGCGGGAAAAGGTGGGAGACCCCTCACGCCATGCCGGGCTCCCGCCGCAGTCCCAAATGACGCATCTTGCGGCCGATGATCATCAGTTGGCGCGCCGTGTTGTTGCGCAGTCGGCGGAAACGCCATTCCAGTCCGGTGCCCGCGGTGATCGCCCTGGCATAGTGGCTGACACGCATACCGTCCTCATCGGCGGCTATTTTGACTGGATCGTCATAGAAGGCGCAGATCTTGTCAGCCGCCATGCCTGGCGTTTCGAGCCAGCGCGGAATGTGAACAGAGTGGAGCTGATCGACATCGGTCATTACCCGCACGATGCCGACGCCCGGCGTTGGATCCGTCGTGCAGAAGGCGTCGCCGACAAACACAACCCCGTCACGCCGATGCCCTTCCGTCCTCGTCAGATCGATCGGCCTGATCTCGACAGGCCCGCTGATCTTGAAGTTTCCGCACTGAGCCGCGATCTCCGGCATCATTTCGCAAAGCATTTTCTGCGGATCCTTGCGGAACGCCTTGGTCCACGGCTCGCCCGCCTCCCGGTACCCAAACATGTTCCCACGCATGACGCCATTGATGGGAAACACGCTGAGATAAGCGATGCGGTCCTCCGGTCGCCTGGCGAAACAGGTGACTGCCTGATAGGCGCATTCGTCCGGCGGGGTGGCAAGATCGAATCCGATCGAAAGCGAATGGCCCTTTGACTCCTCGATGCGGCGGACGCCAATGGCGCGCCGCACGGCTTCGCTGTGGCCGGTGGCCACCACCACGAGCCGCGCCTCGATGACGGCGCCGGTGTTGAGGACAAGCCGCTGCTTGTCCGGTCCGGTCATGATCTCGGCGACCTTGCCCACGGTGACCGGTACCTGGGGCGGCAAGGCGGCGCGCAGGCCGTTGATCAGCGCGCCATAGGAAAAACCATATTCCACGCGCCGCTCGCGTGCGAACAGCTGGCCAAGGCGAAAGACATGGATGTCGTCCATTGACGTCATCAGAGGCAGCACGATCGAGTCGAGGCCCAGCTTCTCGAACAGGTGCGTCTGGTCCGTGCCAAGCTTCTCGGCCCGGAACTCGTCGGGATGGGTCCGATGCGGATCGACCAGCGCGACCTTGCGGCCGGCGTTTCCCAACACCGTTGCCAAGGTCGTGCCGGCCAATCCGGCACCGACAATCGCCACGTCGACTTCGGTCGGGACAGCCTCGGCGGTCATGTCGCCGCCCTTTATGCTGGTCATCTTCCCCTCTCCACAATCCGTAGTGGAAAATATCTTCCGGACCCTTATCAACCTCAAGCAACCGGCGCGGGTGGCTGGTTTAACCAATGTTCAGGTTGATGACGGTCGCCTCTTCTGTTTCCAGCGCGGCGCGATCGCCGAGCCATCGATGAATTCCAGCCCGCCCGCCGCGTTGAGCGTGTGCAGCTTGCGCCCATTCCATAGCGCACCAGGAGTTAAGATCGTCTCGACCACCTGCTCCATGCCGTTCACATCAAGGTGAGCAATGCGTGCGATGCCGAGGGCCGCGCCATAGCTCCTGCGACAGTCCTGCACGGGGCGCAGCAACTGGCCGTTGCGTTCCACCATGCGGCCAGCCGGGCGCGCCGAGGCGATGTCGACCAGAACGGGATTCTTGGGGTGCGGCGTCCAGGGGCCGCGAAAGTCCGGCGCCGACCACAGGTGCAGCGCGTCGGAGAAGGCGCCGCCACCGTCGCGTACGGTGGCGAACAGCCACCAGCGCCCGCCATGCTCGACCAGGGTGGCGTCGCTGGCGACGATGTCGGACAAGAGCGTCGCTTCCTTGACCCAGCCGCCGGGGAAGGCTGTCGCCCGGTAGAGATCGACCGTGCGGTTGGCGCAGCTTTCCGGCACCATCCAGACTTCGCCGTCGCGCTCGAAGACGAAGGGGTAGGAGAGATGGTAGGGCAGGTCGAGCACCGGCTCGGGACGTCCGATCGGGCCTGTCGGACCGAACGCCACGGCGGAGATGATGGCCTTGCCCAGCCGATGGATATAGTCCTCGACGAACAGGGTTACCTGTCCCTGGTAGAGGATCGGGAACGGATCGGCGTAGAAGCGGCTGCCGTCGTCGGGCAGCACCCGCCAGCCCGACGCAGGATGCGTGCGCAGGTCGAACAGGTCGCGACCATCGGTCTGGCGCCAGCCCACCTTCCAGTGGGGGGCGTTGTAGCAGAGGTGGTAGATCTTCTGGACGATCCGCCGCGCCAGCGCCTTGCCTGCCCTGACGCCGAGCTTGGCGGTGGAGGGAAGCTGCGGAAGAGCATCCGCCTGCGCCGGCTCGGGCAGGACGGGCAGGGCGGCCCGCGCCGCGCCCGTCATTGCCGCCAGGATCAGGCTTGCCGTGCGCGCCAGCATGTCCTGGAAGGAGGCAAGCGCAACGCCGCCATATTCGGTGCCAAGGCGTCCTTCGGCCACCACTATGCCGTTCTCCTCGATGCGTGCGACCGGCGTGCGGCCGTCGAGGATCGACGCCAGCAAAGCCGCTTCGCCGGCGGCGCCGTCATAGGTCACGCGCCAGACGCGCGTTCCATCCACATGCGCGTCGCCGCAGAGGTCGAGCACGAGATCCGCTGGAGCGGGCGCCTGTGTGCGGTGGGGCGCCAGCGCCGACAGCGGCAAGCGCTTGGCCGGCCCGTCCGCGGGCAGGCCATGGATGGCCGTTTCAAGTTGGAACAGCGCCGCGGCGCTGCCTGGAATGCCGCCCCCGGCCGGCCTGGCGTCGACGCGAACCTCGACATCCGCCAGCGCGGCGAGGCGCTGCAGCAGCATAAGGTGAAAGGCACGCACGCACTCGCTGTCCAGGCGCAGGCTCACCCGCATGTCGCACCCCTAGCATTCCAGTGTCCGGTATCCGGCTGGTGTTCGAATTCCGGACATGGGAGGGGGCCGGACGGATGGGCCGGAGTGAAGTGCTGACCCATTTCAATCCGTCTCCTGCTCGCCCGCGCCCGTATCAGCCCGCCCGTGCCTGTATTACGCAAGCTCCGTGCCAAAAATCAGAAGAGCTCCCAACATAATTAACAGTGTTTTAATGGTTGGAGGAATAGCTAGGTGAAGCCGCAATTTAAACTTGCGGGCTATGGAGTGTTGTCGGAGCGACCTTTGCAATCATCCCTGCTCTCGTTGCCGCAACAACACGCTCCGGAGGTGATGCAACCTGCTCCGGAGCCCGTGCCGGCGCCGTCCCATGCGTCCTCGACCGTCGAGCTGGGTGATCTGAAGCGCATATTGGTGCGCCGCCGTTTCCTGATCTTCGCCACCGCCGCGCTGCTGACCCTTGTGGCGCTGTTCTACGGGCTGTTCACGCCGGCGCTCTACAGCTCGGTGGCGGAAATCATCATCGACCCGCAAGACCTGCAGGTGGTCACCAACGACGTCAATCCGAGCCGCGTTCCGCCCGATGGCGGTATTACCATAGTGGAAAGCCAGGTCGCCGTCGTCCAGTCGACCGGCGTGCTGCTGAGGGCCATTCAGGCCACCAACCTGACCGAGGATCCGGAGTTCAACGGGCAGGGCGGGTTGTTGAGCCACTTGCTGGGCTCGGGGTCGGCCGAAACCGACAAGACGGCGAACACGCTCGATGCGCTGCGCCGGCGACTGGCGGTGAAGCGGGCCGACAAGGTGCTGGTTATCGATGTGATCATCACCGCCAAGAGCCCCGACAAGGCCGCGAAGCTCGCCAATGCGATCGCGCAGGCCTATCTGGCGGACCAGGCCAGCGCCCGCGCGCAGGCCGCCACGGAGGCTTCCAAATCAATCACCGCGCGGCTCGACGAGCAGCGCAGGCGCGTCCAGCAGGCCGAGAACGCCGTCGAGGCCTATAAATCCGCCAACAACATGGTGATGGCGGCGGGCAATCTGGTCAGCGACCAGGAGCTGACCGAGATCAACACGCAGCTCTCGGCCGCGCAGAGCCGCACCGCCGCGCTGAAGGCGCAGGTCGACCAGCTGCGCCGGTCCGGCGGCGCGCCGGACGCGACCTCGGAAGCCATGCGCTCCTCGGTGATTTCGAGTCTGCGGGCGCAGGAGGCGACGCTTGTCGACCAGGTCTCGCAGCTTGGCACGGAACTCGGGCCACGCCACCCCTCGATGATCGCGGCCCAGCAGCAGCTGCGCGACACGCGCGCGCTCATCGCGCGTGAACTCGCCCGCATCGCCGCCGCCGCCGAAACCGACTATGAGCGGGCACTGGCCAATCAGCAGGCGCTGGAAGCCAAGGTCGCCGGCATGAAGAGCAAGTCGCTCGACACCGACCAGGCCTCGGTCAGGCTGCGCGAACTGCAGCGCGACCTCGAGGCGGTGCGCTCCGTCTACGCCACCTACCTTCAGCGGGCGCAGGAGACGCGCGAGCAGATCAATGTCGACAGCACCAATGCGCGCATCATCTCCGACGCCATGCCTGCCCTGAAGAAGAGCTGGCCGCCGCTGCCGCTGCTGCTCATCGGCGCGCTCTTCGGCGGGCTGGGGTTGGGCACCGGCATGGCGCTGATCGCGGAATATTCCTCGCCGACCGTGCTTTCCCGCGCGCAGATGGAATCGGCCATCGAGGCGCCGGTGCTGGGCGTGCTGCCGGCGAAAACGGGGCGCCGCCGCTGGTGGCCTTTCGGCAGCGCCATGCCGGCCGGACAGAAGATGGACGCCGTCGCCGGGCTGGCGCTGAGGCGCCTGTTCTCCGCCAGCCGGCGGCCGCCGGATTGGCCTCTGGTGCCGTCCATACTGGTGACATCGCCGCCGCAGGACGCCGCGCAACGGGGCCGGGTGGCGCGCCTGCTCGCCAATGCCGCGGCCGCCAGGGGCAGTCGTGTCCTGTTCATCGACACCAGTGCCGGCAGCGGCAAGAAGGAGCCGCAACCCGGCCTGCTCGACGTGCTGCGCGGCGAATATGCCTTCGAGGCGCTGAGCCAGCATACGCCCGGCAGCAATGTCGCGGTTCTGGGCGGCGGCCGGCCGAAAGCGGGTGTCTCGGAGGCACAGAGTGTCTATTTCACGCAGCATATGCTGGCCCAGGCCGGCCGCAGCTTCGAACTCGTCGTCGTCGACGGCGGCGCGCTGGCCGACAATCTCAACGCCTCGCCGCTGGTCGCCATGGTCGACGAGATCGTGCTCGTCGCCACGCTGAACTCGACGCCAATGCGCGACGTGACGGCCGCCTTGCAAGCCATTTCAGTCATGGGGCGGTTGCCGACCGGCGCCATGCTGGTCGACGAGGCGGCCTGACATGTCCGCCATCCGGCCTGCCGTCCGGGCCGCCGCCCCGGCAGCCGGCTGGGCCGTTCCGGTTCCGGCCGGCGCCGGCAATTCCCTCGACTGGGTGACCGGCTACGGCCTGGTCGCGGCGGTGGCGTTGCTGTTCGGCATTTCGGGCGGCATGCTGTGGCTGGTGGGTTACAATTATGACGGCCTGACCGGCAATCCGGCCACCAAGATCCATCCCTCCACCTATCTGCTCGTGCTGATGTTTGCCTGGCGCGCCTGCACGTTCGGCAACCCGATCGGTTACGTGGTGACCGTCGCCGACAGGCGGCCGGCCAGCGCGCTGCTGGCGGTCATCTCGATCGTGCTGCTTGTCGTCGTCATCGTGCGCCAACGCCCCGGCATGGCCGGCATGATCGACACGTTCGTGGCGCCGGCGCTGCTGGTGCTGGTTCTGGCCGAGAACGACGAAAAGACATTCGCCCGCCTGCAAACGGCGGTGCATGCGATCATGACGGCGAATGCGCTGCTGGCGCTGTTCGAGTTCGCGACCAAGACGCTGGTCTTCCCCTATCGCCTCGACGGCGAGGTGTTCGTCAACGATCTGCGCTCGACGGCCCTGCAGGGACATCCGCTGTCCAATGCCACGATCACCTCGATCTATGTTCTCACTCTGCTCTCCGGTTCGAAATCGCTGTCGATGCCGCTTCGGCTCGGGCTGATCGGCCTGCAATTCGCGGCGCTCGTTGCCTTCGGCGGCCGCTCCGCCATGGTGCTGACGATCGCGCTCGGCGGTTGCTATATTCTCATTCAGGGCCTGCGCACCTTGCGCAAGGGGCGCGTCAACCTGCTTGGCGCAGCGCTCGGCTTCATCCTCGCGGCGCTGATCCCGGGCGTCATCGCGCTCGCGGCGTCGTACGGTTTCTTCGACGCGCTGCTCGAACGCTTCGTTTCGGACTCAGGCAGTGCCAATGCCCGCGTCGAAATGTTCGACCTCTTCCAGCATCTGGAACTGCGCGACCTGATCGTGGGGCCCGATATCGACCTGGTCGAGACCCTGCGCCGCATCAGCGGCCTCGAACAGGGCATCGAGAATCCGATCATCCGCATGGTTCTCTACCAGGGTGCCTTCTTCACTCTGTTGATGGTGTTCGGTTTCGCACTGTTCATGCACGAGGTGGCCCGCCGCTGCCATCCGGGAATATGGCTGCCGATGCTGGGCTGGCTGCTGCTGCTCAACACCTCCGAAAGCCTGGCGTCGAAGACGACGCTCATGACCAAGTTCGTGGTGCTGGCGCTGGTGCTGTACCGGCCGGCGCGGGCGGTGGGGCGAGGGCGCCAGGCGACGCCGCTCCCCGCGCTTCGTCATCCTAGAGCGTTTCATAGCTTGAGAGAATCGTAGGATTCCCACGGGCTCCGTTTTGTGATTCAAGATGCAGGCTGGACGG
>NZ_VFUZ01000028.1 GCF_006658505.1 Mesorhizobium sp. B2-4-15 | reverse complement strand
TCCATATCCAGCAGACATGATGAATCAGATATTCTCGCCGATGGGAATCCCTCGCGATTCCATCAGGTCAGATTATGTTCTAGGGGAAACTCAAAACCCCGCCTGATCGCGAAACAACTCCGCATTATCCAGCTTCGACACTTCGATCACCGCTTGCGTGCGGCTGTAGACGTTGAGCTTGCGCAATATCTCCGAGACATGGGCTTTGACCGTGGTTTCGCCGACCTGCAGCTCGTAGGCGATCTGCTTGTTGAGCAGGCCCTGGCGCAGCATCTGCAGCACCCTCAGCTGTTGCGGCGTCAGCGTCGACAGGCGCTGGACCATGTCGGCGCGGTTGCTGCTGTCGGCGTCCGGCGGCTGGCCCTCATAGGTTTCCGGCACATAGATCGCGCCGTCCATCACCGAGCGGATTGCATTGGCCAGATCGCTCTTGCGCGCCGATTTCGGGATGAAGCCGGCGGCCCCATAGGAAAGCGCTTCCGAAATGATCCTTGGCTCCTCATGCCCGGACACGATCACCACCGGCAGGCGCGGATAGCGGGTCCTGAGCTGCAGCAGCCCATCGAAACCATGGACGTCGGGCATGCTGAGGTCGAGCAGCGCAAGGTCGAAGGGCTTCGCGTCGGCCAGCAATTCCACCGCCTCCGTGATCGAGCGCGCCTCCACCGTGTCGACCTCTGGATAAGCCATCTGCACGGCGCTGTGCAGCGCCTCGCGAAACAACGGGTGATCGTCGATGATCAGGAACCGGGCACAATCAGTGGCTGACGTCATGGCGTTGGTTTCGAGCCCTATTCAGTTTCGGGCATAAGGTAGCCCCGCGATCACGAGCGAATTATTGCCAAATAGTATACCGCCGCCATCTGGATTCCTTGTACGACCTTTTGCGAATTGTTGCCGCGCCAAATGCGGCGGCTTGCCCGCCCCTCGAAATCGGCCGAAGGTGCCGCAATTCTCCGATAGTCGTTCCAGGGCTCCACATGACCGCATTCGTCCTACCCGTGCCGCCAACGCCTTCTGTCGCCATCGCCGGCTCAGCCGAGCGCTTTGCCGTGCGGCGAATCTTCTGCGTTGGCCGCAACTACGCGGCGCACGCGCGCGAGTTCGGCAATGACGAGCGCGATCCGCCCTTCTTCTTCACCAAGCCCGGCGATGCCGTGGTCGATTCCGGCACGACGATTCCCTACCCGCCTCTCACCGAGAACCTGCATTTCGAGATCGAGCTGGTGGTCGCGATCGGTGCCGCCGGTTTTCGCATTACCCACGGCAAGGCGCTCGATCACGTCTGGGGCTACGGCGTCGGCATCGACCTCACCCGCCGCGATCTGCAGGATGCCGCCAAGAAGGCGGCGCGGCCATGGGACTGGTCAAAGGCCTTCGACCGCTCCGCCCCCTGCGGCCCACTGGTTCCCGCGCAAAAATCCGGGCACCCGGCGAAGGGTCGTATCTGGCTCGCCGTCGACGGCACGGTGAAACAGGATGCCGATCTCGCCGAACTCATCTGGCCGGTGGCCGACATCGTCTCGATCTGCAGCGAAGCAGTCGAGCTGCAACCGGGCGACCTGATCTTCACCGGCACGCCCGCCGGCGTCGGCGCGGTCAAGCCGGGCGAGACGATGACCGGGGGGATCGACGGCATCGGCACGATCGAGATAACCATCGGCCAGCCGAAATCATGAGCGACATCGTCCTGCACAATTACTATCGTTCCTCCACCTCCCACCGGGTGCGGATCGCGCTGGAGATGAAGGGGCTGAGCTACGACTACGTCCCGCATCATCTGCGCCACGGCGAGCATCTGGAGCCCGCCTATCTCGCGCTCAATCCGCAGGGACTGGTGCCGACAATCGTATGGGATGACGGCATGGTGCTGACGCAATCGCTGGCAATCATCGAATTCCTCGACGAAACGCAGCCCGAGCCGCCATTGCTGCCGAAGGACCCGCCCGGCCGGGCGCGTGTCAGGATGCTGGCGCAGATGATCGCCTGCGACATCCACCCGGTGAACAATCTGCGCGTGCTGACCTCGCTGCGCACCCTGTTCGGCGCCGGCGACCAAGACATTACCAACTGGTTCCGCCACTGGGTCAATGAAGGCTTCGGGCCGCTTGAGAAGATTCTGGCCTCCTCGCCGCGGACCGGAACATTCTGCCATGGCGAAGCGCCGGGGCTGGCCGACATCTGCCTCGCGGCACAGGTCACCAGCAATGCGCGCTTCGGCGTCGACCTGACGCCCTACCCGACGATCGCCCGCATCAACGCCGCCTGCATGGCGCTGCCAGCCTTCCAGAAAGCCGCGCCGCAGAACCAGATAGATGCCGAATAGGGAAGACTGCGGAGTTGCTGCCGCTCTGGCAGAATTGATTTCCGCTTGACCGGACACGGAATCGACTATCGTTTCCATTAGTGTTTGCCGTCTCAAGGGTGGAGTAACCAATGAAAGCCGTCGTCTTCGAGAAATTCGGCGAAGCGCCGACGATCCAGACCGTGCCCGATCCGAAGCCGGCTGCTGACGGCGTCGTCATCAAGGTCGAGGCGACCGGGCTCTGCCGCAGCGACTGGCACGGCTGGATGGGCCATGACGCCGATATCCGCCTGCCGCATGTGCCGGGCCACGAACTGGCCGGGGTCGTGGTTGCCGCCGGCAAGCATGTCACCCGCTGGAAGGCGGGCGAGCGCGTCACCGTGCCGTTCGCCGTCGGCTGCGGCCGCTGCTTCGAATGCACGTCAGGCAATCACCAGGTTTGCGAGCATCAGTCGCAACCCGGCTTCAATGCCTGGGGCTCCTTCGCCGAATATGTCGCCATCGAGCATGCCGACACCAACCTGGTGCGCCTGCCCGACGAGATGGAATTCGCCACCGCCGCCAGCCTCGGCTGCCGCTTCGTCACCTCGTTCCGCGCCATCGTCGATCAGGGCCGGGTGAAACCGGGCGAATGGGTGGCCGTGCACGGCTGCGGCGGCGTCGGCCTGTCGGCGATCATGATCGCCAGTTCGATGGGCGCCAATGTCATTGGCATCGATCTCTCCGACGAGAAGCTGGACTTCGCCAGGAAGATCGGCGCGGTCGCCACCATCAACGCCTCGACGACGCCGAATGTGGTCAAGGCCGTCAAGCAGATCACCAATGGCGGCGCGCATATGTCGATGGACGCGCTCGGCCACCCCACGACATCGTTCAATTCCATCGCCAATCTGCGCCGGCGCGGCCGCCACGTGCAGGCCGGCCTGATGCTGGGCGAGCACGCCCGCCCGCAAGTGCCGATGGACAAGATCATCGCCTTCGAACTCGAGATCCTCGGCAGCCATGGCATGCAGGCCTATCGCTACCCAGCGCTGATGGAGATGATCCGCACCGGCAAGCTCAAGCCCGAACTGCTGGTCGGCAAAAAGATCAGTCTCGAGGAGGCGCCCGCGGCCTTGATGGCGATGGGTGGCTTCGAGGGCATCGGCATTGGGGTGGTGACGAAATTCTAGGTGCGGGAGTCTCTTCCCGACTACCGCGCGAATTTCTTCGCCCCGAACACACATGCCACCACGCCGAGCGTGACGACGATCATCAGCGGGCTGACCTTCTCATGCAGCAGGGTCGCCGCCAGCGCGAGGCCGAAGAAAGGCTGCAGCAGCTGCAACTGGCCGACCGCCGCGATGCCGCCTTGCGCCAGGCCGCGATACCAGAACACGAAGCCGATCAGCATGCTGAACAGCGAGACATAGGCGAGACCAATCCAGGCGTTGGGGCCGACGCCGGCGAAGGACGGTGGCAGCGTCGCGAACATCAGCAGCAGCATGATCGGCAGCGACAGCGCCAACGCCCAGCAGATCACCTGCCAGCCGCCAAGCCTGCGCGACAACGCGGCCCCTTCGGCATAGCCCAGCCCGCAGACGATGATGGCGGCTAGCATCAAACTGTCGCCGACCGGTGAAGCGGTCACGCCTTGCATCAGGGCGAAACCCGCGACCAGCGCGCTGCCCAGACATGAAAACAGCCAGAAGGCCGGGCGGGGACGGTCGCCGCCGCGCAGCACGCCAAAGGTCGCGGTCGCCAGCGGCAGCAGGCCGACGAAGATGATGGAATGCGCGGAGGTGACGTGCTTCAGCGCCAGCGCGGTCAAGAGGGGAAAACCGACCACCACACCAAGCGCGATGATCGCCAGGGACAGCAAGTCGCCCCGCTCGGGGCGCTTCTCGCGAAACAAGAGCAGAAGCGCCAGACCGAGCAGGCCGGCTATGGCGGCGCGGGCCGAGGTCAGGAAGATCGGATCGAAATCCATCACCGCCACGCGTGTCGCCGGCAAGGATCCGCTGAAGATCAACACGCCGATGAAACCGCTCACCCAGCCGCTCGCAGCCTTGTCCATGAAAAGCTCCTTCTGTTGGGCCTTCTATCGGGCTCACCCCATGGCGCCACCAGAGACAATGCAGTACAATTCCACAAAACTGTAATGGCCACACGAGGAGTACAGATGGACGAGCTGACCACAAGGCTCGACGGCGGCGCGACGCTTGTCGAAAGCGTCATGGCGACCATCCGTCGGAGGATCGCCGCGCGCAGCCTGACACCCGGAGCCCGACTGCCCTCGATCCGCGCCTTCGCAAAGTCCATGCAGGTGTCGAAATCCACCGTCGTCGAAGCCTATGAGCGGCTCGCCGCCGAAGGCGCGATCCGCTCGCGGCCAGGCTCCGGCTTCTACGCCGCCGGATCGCTGGCGCCGTTGTCGCTGGCCGAGATCGGTCCTCGGCTCGACCGTGTCGTCGATCCGCTCTGGGTCTCGCGTCAGTCGCTGGATGCCGGCGGCGAAACCCTGAAACCCGGCTGCGGCTGGCTGCCGGCCTCGTGGATGCCCCAGGCCGGCTTGCGCCGCGCCCTGCGCACGGTCGCGCGTGCCGAAGATATCGCGCTTGCCGATTACGGAACGCCGCTTGGCCTGCCGCCGCTGCGGCAGCTGCTGGCGCGGCGCATGGCCGGGCATGGCATCGAAGCCTCCCCCGAACAGATCATGCTGACGGAATCGGGCACGCAGTCCATCGATCTCCTGTGCCGGTTCCTGATCGAACCTGGCGACACGGTGCTGGTCGACGACCCCTGCTATTTCAATTTCCACGCTTTGCTGCGCGCCCATCGCGCCAAGGTCGTCAGCGTTTCCTATACGCCGTCAGGACCGGATATCGAGCTGTTCGCGCAGGCGTTGGCCGAACACCGGCCGCGCCTCTACATCACCAACTCCGCCATCCACAATCCGACCGGTGCGATCCTATCGCCGGTCACCGCGCACCGTCTGTTGAAGCTCGCCGACCAGTCGGACCTGACCATCGTCGAGGACGACATCTTCGCCGATTTCGAACACACCCCTGCCCCGAGGCTGGCAGCGTTCGATGGCCTCAGCCGCGTCGTCCATATCGGCAGTTTCTCCAAGACGCTGTCGGCGTCGGTCCGCTGCGGTTTCATCGCCGCGCCCCGCGACTGGATCGAGGGCCTGACCGACCTCAAGATTGCCACGACCTTCGGCGGCGGACGGCTGGCGGCCGAACTGGTCCTGACGCTGCTGAAGGATGGCAGCTACCGCAAGCATATGGATTTGCTGCGCGCGAAGCTTGCACGCGCAATGGCCGAGACCGGCGCCCGGCTGAAGGCAATCGGCATCACGCCTTGGATCGACCAGCCGGCCGGCCTGTTCCTGTGGTGCGGCCTACCCGATGGCGTCGCCGCGGCCGAAGTCGCCCGTCGCGCTTTGGCCGATAATGTCGTGCTGGCGCCCGGCAATGCGTTCAGCCTGTCGCAGACAGCGAGCCGTTTCGTGCGCTTTAACGTCGCCCAGTGCGGAGACGACCGGATTTTCAAGGTGCTTGAAACGGCGATGGCGCACTGATCCCGCGCCGCATTCGCTCAGCGGCCGGCGCAGACCTCCCGCACGCACTCGCGCAACCAGCGTTGCGCCGGATCGGCATCCAGGCGCGGGTGCCAAAGCATGGAAATGGTGACTTCCACGGTGGCGACCGGCAGCGCAAAACTGTGCATCCCGGCGCGCGCGCCGGCGCTATGCCGTTCGGGCACGCTGGCGATCAGGTCGGAAGCACGTGCCATGGCAAGCGCCGCCGAGAAACCCGAGACCATGCACACGACCATCCGCTGCAAGCCAAGCGCGCTCAAGGCGTCGTCGATCGGCCCCTTCTCACGGCCATGCCGGGAAACGCTGATATGCCGGCCCGCCGCGTAGCGCTCGGGCGTCACCGTGCTTTCGCCCAGGGGATGGCCTGCTCGAACCGCACCGATGAAGCGGTCGCGAAACAGCGCCTGGATGCGCACTTCGGGCCCGGTTTCGCCTGCCACGCCGATTTCCAGGTCGATCGCCGCGTCGCGCAGCGACATCGCATCCTTGTCGGACTTCGGCGCGAAACGCAGCCGCACCCCAGGCGCATCGGCCTCGACGCGGGCGACAAGACGCGGCCCGAACTCCTCGACAAAGCCCTCATTGGTGCGCAGCGTGAAGACCCTGTCCAGGCGCGGGAGATCAAGCAACTCGGCAGGACGCAGCAGCGCTTCCGCGTCCTGGACAGCCAGGCCGACCTGTTGCCGCAACTCCTCCGCGCGCGGTGTCGCCACCAGGCCGCGCCCGGCGCGGACCAGCAGAGGATCGCCCGTCGCCTCGCGCAGCCGCGCCAGCGTCCGGCTCATCGCCGAGGGGCTGAGCCGCAGACGGCGCGCGGCCCGCGCCACGCTGCCTTCCGCCAGCAAGGCGTCGAGTGCGAAGAGCAGATTGAGATCGGGGGATGTCATCTGCGGTGCATAACATGATGTGGCGTCTGATGCACGAATATGATGCAAATGCTGCGCCTTCCGCCATATCAGCGACAGGGCTAGATCTCCGGTTGCTCCGGTAGGATGGAGCGAGTGGAAAGGAGATCGCCATGGCAGTCGCTGAGCAAAATCGGGAGAGGCCGATACCAGCTTCGCAGAAAATTCAATCCGCCGGTTGGGCGCTGGCGAGCCTGTCGCTCGCCACCTTGCTGCCATCGTTGGGAACCAGCATTGCCAGCGTCGGGCTGCCCTCGCTGATGCAGGCGTTCGGCGCGTCGTTCCAGGGTGTGCAATGGGTGGTTCTCGCCTATCTCCTCGCCATCACCACGCTGATCGTCAGCGCCGGCCGGCTGGCCGATATGTTCGGGCGTCGGCCGTTGCTGCTTGGCGGCATCGCGCTGTTCACATCGGCATCGGTGCTCTGCGGCCTGGCGCCGACGCTCTGGCTGCTGATCGCGGCTCGCGCCATGCAGGGACTTGGCGCGGCGCTGATGATGGCGCTGACGTTGGCGTTCGTCGCGGAGACCGTGAGCAAGGACCGGACCGGTAGTGCCATGGGCCTGCTCGGCGCCATGTCCGCGATCGGCACGACACTCGGCCCCTCGCTCGGCGGCTTGCTGATCGCCGGCCTCGGCTGGCGGGCAATCTTCCTCGTCAATGTTCCGTTGGGCCTGCTGACCTTCGTCCTCGCCTGGCGCGCGCTGCCTGGCGCCAACAAGGCAGCCCAGGCCGCCCAAGGCAAGTTCGACGCGACAGGCACCGTCCTGCTGGGCTTGACGCTGGCCGCCTATGCGATGGCCATGACGCTTGGCCGGGGTAATTTCGGCGTGCTCAATGTCGGCCTGCTGGCTGCCACCGCGACCGGCATCGTGCTGTTCGCTGTCGCGCAGAGGAGCGTGAAGAACCCTCTGGTCCAGCTTGCCAGCTTCCGGGATCTGCGGCTCAGTGCCAGCCTGGCCATGAGCCTCATCGTCGCCACGGTGATGATGGCGACCCTGGTCGTCGCCCCGTTCTATCTGTCGCGGGGGCTGGGGCTCGATGCCGCGATGGTCGGCGTGGTGCTTTCGACCGGGCCGCTCGTCTCGACCCTGTCGGCGCTACTTGCCGGGCGGCTTTCGGATCGGTTTGGTGCCTACAGGATGATGGTCGCCGGCCTGATCAGCCTCGCCACGGGTACAGCCCTTCTATCCCTCGCCATGACGAAACTCGGCATTGCCAGCTATGTCGTTCCGATCACCGTCACCTGCTTCGGCTACGCCCTGTTCCAGACATCCAACAACGCGGCTGTCATGAGCGGTGTCGGTGCCGGCGAGCGTGGTGTCATATCGGGGTTGCTCAACCTGTCGCGCAATCTCGGCCTCATCACCGGCGCATCCTTGATGGGCGCAATATTCGCGGTCGCATCGGCCGGTGCTCGGCAAGGAACAGGTCAGGACATGCTGAGTTCCGCTTCGGCCGCCCGGGGCATGCAGGTCACCTTTGCGACGGCAACGGCCATGGCGCTGGTTGCGCTGGTGCTCGCGCTCTTATCGTTGCGCATTTCCGGCCGTCCACAGCCCGGGATTGCGTGACCTGCGGGGGCTTTGGGCGAACGCTGCTCAGGCCCCTGCCCGCTTGCGGCGCTCATAGAGCATGACCAGCGTCTCCGCCGTCAATGCAGGCTTCTCCTCACCCTCAATCTCGACCGTGTTGGCGGCCTTCATCAGGTATTGGCCAGGGCCCCTGTCTTCCATGGAAAGCAGCGTGGTGCGCAGCCTGATGCGCGCACCGACCTTGACCGGCGCCAGGAATCGCACCTTGTCGAAGCCATAGTTGAAGGCGGCCTGGGTGTTCTCCGGCACGATGCCCATGCCGAGCGCCAGCGCGCCGATGATCGACAGCGTCAGGTAGCCATGCGCGATCGTCGTGCGAAACGGGCTCTGCCGCCGCGCCCGTTCGGGATCGACATGGATCCATTGATGGTCGCCGGAGCATTCGGCGAACTGGTTGATACGGTTCTGGTCGACCGTGGTCCATTCCGAGACGCCGAGCTCCTGCCCGGACATCGTCCTCAACTGCTCGTAGGTTGGCGGCGTTTTAGGCCGTACTTCAGTCATTCCTGCTTTCCCGATAGCTTGCAGCGCCTCCGGAC
Source organism: Mesorhizobium sp. B2-4-15 (assembly GCF_006658505.1). Lineage (GTDB taxonomy): Bacteria > Pseudomonadota > Alphaproteobacteria > Rhizobiales > Rhizobiaceae > Mesorhizobium. Next base: position 55,471 of record NZ_VFUZ01000028.1, on the reverse strand, counting down.
CACGAACTGACCGCCTCTGTCAATTCGCCCTGCGTGAATCCGTTCCGCCGATTTCCGGCTGAATCGTGCCATGCCTTGACATGCAATGGCAGGTCGAATTCGGATTTTCGGACCGTCCAAAGCTGCCGGGAGCCTATGGCGTGGCGCCAATGCAACTATGCGCAAGGTTGCGGAATTGCCAACCGGCATGCTTGGCCGAAGGCGGAACGACAGGGAAGCCTACTTCTGCCCGTAGCCGGCGCGGATCTCCTCCATCGCCTCCTTGATGCGCGCGCGCAGGATGTCGATCGATTCGGTGCCGGATTTCCTGGCCAGTTCGGCCACTTCACCGGCATTTTTGAGCGCGGCCTCAAAGGATTTCCTGGCGAACTCCGTCTGCCTGGCCATGAGTTCCTGGGGGTTCCCCGGCGCCCGGTAGCTCTGTGCCATGTCGGCAACCTCGCGCAGCGTGTCCTGCAGCATTTCGCGTTGCCTCGACAGCAGCGAGGACGCTCCGGCGGCACTGGCGCGCGCCGATTTCTCCAAGGCTTCGAGGTTCTTGCGGTGATGGGCGAGAATCGCCTCGACATCGACATTGGGCACCTTCAGGTCGCGGCCAAACCTGCCGAACATGTCCATGAAGGAATCAGATTCCGGTTGCTTTGCCATGAGTGTCTTCTCCCCTGTTGCCGCGGATGCGGTGCCCTCATCGGGAGAATAGCACTGGGCTGCCGTATGTCCATTTCGAACACAGGCCTGGCGAGCGAGACGCATCAATTGACCGGGAGCAGCAGCTCGATCGTGTAGAGCACGATACCCGCCAGCCCTCCGATGATCATGCCGTTGAACCTGATATATTGCAGGTCCCTGCCGATGTTCATCTCGATCAGCCGCGTCAGTTGCGCCAGGTCCCAGCGCTTGACCTGGTCGGCGATGAATTTCGAAACGCCGCTCTTCTGGCTCTCGACGAAGGAGGCCAGCGCCACGACGAACCCCTGGTTCATGTCGGCCCGGATCTGCGCATCGCCGGCAAGGTGCCGCCCGACCTCGACGAACATGTTGGCGAGATGCGCGCGGATCACCGAATTCGGCGCCTTGGCGTCCTGTTCGATGAACAGGCTGAGGCTCTCCCACATATCGCCGGCCAGCGCCCTGACTTCCGGTCTGGCGAGGAAATCGTGCTTCATCTTCTCGGCACGCCTGGCATACTGCTTCGACGTCCGCAGCCGCTCGACGAAGCCTTGCGCGAAACGGTCGAACTCGGCGCGCATCGGATGGTTCGGGTCGGCCCGCACCTCGTCGAGCAAGGAGCCCGCCGAGGCGACGATCTTCTTCAGCAGATAGGCGTCGGCCCTGAACAGGTTGAACAGCGACGGCAGTTCCTCGCGGATCTTCTCGCGCATCGTCGCCAGCGCCTGTTCGTCGTTGAGAAAGCGGCCGATCACCTTGATGAATTCGTCGAACAGCTTCTGATGGCGGCGGTCATCGGTGAGTGCGGACAACAGCTCGGCTGCCAGTGGCGCCAACGGCACCTTTTCGATCTGCTCGAGCATGCGGCTGGTGACGAAGCCGCGCAGCCCGGATTGCTCGACGGCGGCAAGCGTCTGCGGCACCAGGCGCACGACGAAGCGCGACAGGCCGGCGGCGCGCTCGGCATCGGCCAGCCAGTCGGCGACCAGCGCCGAAAAGTCGACCTCGGCCAGCTTTTCCCGCACCGGCTCCGGCGCCAGGAAGTTGACCTCGATGAAACGGCCGAGATTGTCGGCGATGCGGTTCTGGTTTTCCGGAATGATGGCGGTGTGCGGGATCGGCAGCCCGAGCGGCCGCCTGAACAGCGCCACCACCGCGTACCAGTCGGCGAGGCCGCCGATGGTCGCCGCCTCGGCGAATGCAGCGACGAACCCCAGCCATGGATAGGTGCCCTGGAACGATTTGGCCAGCACAAACACCAGCACGCAAAGCGCCAGCGCGGCCGTGGCGATGAATTTGGTTCGCCGCAGCGCGGAGAGTTTGGCGGCCGCGTCGGTGTCGAAACGGACAGACGCCAGGGACTGGGCCGATTGAGACATGATGAGCCGCTCCTCGTCGATCCCAGCCTATCTAGTGCTTCGGCCGCCAAAATGCCCGCGACGACCGATTTCCCAAGCTTTTCGCTCCACCGCGCACATAAAGTTGACGAGAATATTCATCTATCAAACGATGCCAGTCTGGAATTATTCCAAGGTATAAGCCATATTCGGGTCGAGGCCAGCGTGGCGAATCCGAATTCCGGATGGAAGCCGCGCGGCGAAGTTTTTGGAAACTGGCGTGGGTTGCGCCAGCGCCTAGCGAGGACAAGATGCGGCTAACGCGCCAAACCAACTATGCCATGCGCATCCTGATGTATTGTGCCGCCAACAATGACCGGTTGAGCCGCATTCCAGAGATCGCGGCCGCCTATTCCGTGTCGGAGCTTTTCCTGTTCAAGATCCTGCAGCCGCTGGTCGAGAACGGCCTTGTCGAGACCGTGCGCGGCAGGAATGGCGGCGTCCGGCTTGGCCGCGCAGCCGAGGCGATCAGCCTGTTCGACGTCGTGCGCGTCACCGAGGAAAGCTTCGCCATGGCAGAATGCTTCGAGAACGACGCCGCCGAATGCCCGCTGGTCGACAGCTGCGCGCTGAATTCGGCACTGCGCGAGGCGCTCAACGCCTTCTTCGCCGTGCTTGCCCGCTACACGATCGCCGATCTCGTGGCGGCACGGCCGAATGTGCGCAACCTGCTCGGCATCGACATGCTGGAGCGCCGCGCGCCGGCCGCGTAGTCCACAACGCGGCTTTGGCGGCTCAAATCTATTGACGCATTGGTGCGCGATGCCGCCAGTGGGAAGGGTTTGGCAAATCTTTCCTCGTGCCAAGCCTAAGCCGACGATTGCGGCAGCACGAACGGCATGTTGCCGGCCGGCAGAGCGCCGACCCTTAGCCGGCAATCGAACACTTTCTCGATCAGATCATCGCTCAGCACATCCTTTGGCGAACCATTCGCGGCCAATCCGCCGCGATGCATGACGAAGATCCTATCGGCATACATGGCTGTCAGGTTGAGGTCATGCAAAATGGCGATCACGCCCCCGCCCCTTCTGGCGAAGTCGCGGGCGATGTTCATGATGATCAGCTGGTGCTTGATGTCGAGGCTGGAAACCGGCTCGTCAAGGAAGAGATAGCGCGGCTTGCCGTCGAGCACCGGCGCCCAGACCTGGCACAGCACGCGCGCAAGCTGGACGCGTTGCTGTTCGCCGCCCGAAAGCTCCTGGTAGAAACGCCCGGCAAAGCCGTCGAGATCGACGCGGGCCAGCGCCCGCTCCGGCAACCGCGCATCCTCGCCCGGCAAGACACCCGAGCGGCCGCCGACAAGTCCGAGCTTGACCACTTCTCGCACCGTGAATGGAAAGGACAGGGTCGTTGCCTGCGGCAACACCGCGCGCTGGACGGCAATTTCGACCGGCTTCATTTCTGAAAGGTCGCGGCCGTTGAGGGCGATGCATCCGGTATAGGCAAGCTCGCCGGACAACGCCCTCAAGAAGGTGGTCTTGCCGGGAGCCGTTGGGGCCGACGATTGCCACCACTTCGCCCGGCCGCGCGTCGAGATCGACGCCGCCGACGATGCGTTTGCCCCCAATCGCCACCGAAACATTCCGTGCCTCGATCATCCCAGCTTCACAGTCCCAATTTCAGAGATCGACGACGCCGCGCTTGCGCAGCAGGATCCACAGGAAGAATGGCGCGCCTGATATTGCGGTGACGATGCCGATCGGCAATTCGGCCGGCGCCACGATGGTGCGGGCAACGGCGTCGGCGAGCAGCAGCAGCGAAGCACCGAGCAGCGCCGAGGCCGGCAGGAGGTAGCGATTGTCCGGGCCGATCAGCAGGCGCAGCAGGTGCGGCACGACGATGCCGACGAAGCCGATCCCGCCGCTGACGGCAACAGAAGCCCCGACTGCCGCCGAGACGCCGACAATGGCCGTGTATTTCAGCCGCTGCACCGGTATGCCGAGATGGCCGGCGGTCGCCTCGCCGAGCGCCAGCGCGTTGAGGCCACGCGCCAGGAACGGCATCGCAGCCAGCGCCAATATGATGATCGGCCCCACAGACCCGATCTTCGCCCAGGTCGCGCCGCCCAGCGATCCGAGCGACCAGAAGGTCAGGTCGCGCAACTGGCGATCATCCGCCATGAAGATGAGGATGCCGGTCAGCGCCATCGCAAGCGCGCCAAGCGCGATGCCGGCGAGCAGCATGGTGGCGACCGATGTGCGGCCCTGCCGTGTGGCGACCTGGCAGAGCACCAATGTCGCGACAAGCCCACCGCTGAAGGCGGCCAGAGGCAGCCCAAACGTGCCTAGCAAGGCCGTCATCGGTGCCAGTATGGTGCCGCCGAGCACGATGATGGCAACCGCGCCGAGGCTGGAGCCAGCGGAAACGCCGATCAGGCCGGGGTCGGCCAGCGGATTGCGGAACAGCCCCTGCATGACGGCGCCGCAGACCGCGAGCGCTGCGCCCACCAGCATGCCGAGAATGACGCGCGGCAGGCGAATATCGTAGACGATCAGGCTGTCGCGGGCGCTCAAGGCGGTGTCGCTTGGAACAGCCCCAAACAGCCGATCCCTGAGAACGTTGACAGCCGACGCGTCCGATGCTCCCAACGTGAGCGACAGCAAGACGGCAACGGCAAGCCCCAGGCACAGCAGAAGAATGACGGCGCGGGCGCGCCCGGAACGGTCGCCTTCGGATGCATCCATCACCTTCACCGGACCGGCGATCGATTGATCGACCATGATATGCCCCGCTAGTCCGTGACCTGCCCGCCATAGAGCGAGACGGCGAGGTCGTGGATGGCGTCGGCGGTGCGCGGCCCGAAGCCGAGCAGGTAGGCACCGTCTATGCGGATTATCTTGCGCGCGGTTCCAGCCGGCGTCGATGCGATCGCCGGATTGCCGAACAATTCCTCGTCCGACACCGGCGGCCCGGCATTGCTCATCATCAGGACCACATCCGGGCTGGCGGTGACGATGGCCTCGTCGGACATCTGCTTGTAGCCGGAAAAGCCTTCGATCGCGTTGACCGCGCCGGCGAGCTTGATGATGCCATCGGCCGCGGTCTCGCCGCCGGCCGCCAGGATCTTGCCGCCTTGTATCGACAGCACGAACAGGACGCGTTTGCGCTGCTTGATCGAGGCTGTCTGCTTTTCGGCGGCCGTGAGCTTGGCATCAAGCTCGTCGGCCAGTGCGTCAGCCTTGGCGTCGATGCCGAGCGCCTTGCCGACAATGCGGACCTTCTCGAGAATGCCTTCGCGGCTATAATGTTCGGGCACTTCGACGAACGGGATGCTGGTCTTCTTCAGCACGTCGACCGCTTCCCTGGGCCCGCTGCCCTGCAGCGCCAATATGCCGGTCGGATTGACCGACAGCACACCCTCCGGTGACAGCTGGCGCATATAGCCGACATCGGGCAGGCCGAGCGCGGCTCTGGGATAGCGGCTGGTGGAATCGCGGGCCACCAGATGCTTCTCCTCGCCAAGCGCGTAGACGATTTCGGTGATCGAGCCACCGATGGCCGCGATCTTGGAAGGATCCGGGAAGACAGCGACGTCCTCAGCGGCGCCAGCCGGTTGTAGCGCGGCAAAAGCAAGCGAAAGGCCGACCATCGGCCCAAGCATCGAGCCGCGCATGACTGGCAGGTTCGGGAAAAACCGCATCACACTGTTCCTCAGGCTGCCGTCGGGCTGGGAATGCGCGGCAAGGTCTCGGCCAGGAATCGCCAGTCGTCGCGCTCGCCTTCGTCTTCATGCCGCTTGCCGAAGAACTGAATGATCATGTCGCCATTGGCGGCATAGACCTCCAGCGAGGTGACATGGCCGTCCTTGGTCGGCTTGCGCACCGCCCAGATTTCATGGATGTGGTCGGTTCGCAAATGCAGGTGGAAGGTCTCGTCCAGCACGTTGATCCACGGCCCCATCGGCTTGATCGACTTGACAGGCCCCGAATGGATCTGGATGCAGCCGCGGTTTCCCACAAAGCACATGATCGGCATCCCGCCTTCGGCGGCATGATCGAACATGGCGCGGACCGCGTCCTTGTCGAGCAGCCAGGCATAGTCCTGGCCGACCATGCGCACCGCCTGGCGGCGGCTGAGCTTCAGTGTCTTCAGCATGCCGAAGAACTGGTGCACATCGGTCAGCCGGCTCCAGCGGTCGCGCAGGTCGTCGAGACTGGCGGTGGTTGCCGCAGCCTCGCTCTCGTCCGGGATTGGCACTGAAATGTCGATCGCCGGCTCCTGGTTCGACGATTCCAGCGAAGCGATCAGCTTCTGGTAGGCGTAGAGGCTGGAAGCCGGCCGCAGATGCACCTTGTGCACCGCCTCGCCCGCCACATCGAAGAACTGCAGGCTGCGGCGGATGTCGTCGCCGTCGCGCTTTTCCACGGCAAAGCCATGCGCCCAGACTTTCGGAAAGATGCGCAGGTCGATGTTCTCGCCGAGCACCATGGCATTGTGATTGCCGGTGAGAACCTTGTCGTAGACGCCTATCTTCTCGTGCACGGCACTTTCATTTCGGGTCAGTGCCATCACCTCGCCGACGGCCTCGAGCCCGGTCAGAAGATCATTGACGCGCGGCTCGATGCGAATGACGCCGTCGCCGCAATGCGCGGCGACGAGTTCGGCTTCGGAAATGCCGATCTGGACGGCGAGGTCACGCTCGCGCGCTTTCGGATTCTCCGTCCGTGCCCGCCGGATTTCATGTGCGGCGGGTTTTACGCGCTGATCCATCTCTTACCCCTGATGCCTTGTCTTACTTGTTGAGAATGAGCTTGCCCTGCCGGGTGATCTTCAGCCGATAGAGCGCGCCATGATGTTCGATGCCGATCTCGTGCTCACCCTGGAACAGCGTGTTGCTGGAGAGCGTTCGCACCGCCATTGGGATCCGATCAAACCGGGTGGAGGCATCATCGGAGCGGCGGGTGCGATAACGAAAATCGTTCGGATTGTGCGTGTTCATCTGGGATCGATCCCTTTCCTGTGCCGGGCATCTGGCTAAGCGTTACGCTATTGCCGATTCATTTCTTGACTCGGATAATCATGTTTACTAGTCAGTGCAATACCGGAGTAATCGAGTCAACATTTAAACCCCGGCCATGATCAAAAATGCGAGCCAGCCCCAGGCCAGCCAGCGCGCAACCTGGAATTTGGAGTTGGGGCATGGGATTGATGAATTGGGAATGGCGCGGCCGGGCCGCGACCAACGGCGGAGCGGCTTTGTTGGCGAGCGTGGCGGCGATCGCCCTGTCCGCGCCATCAGCGCACGGGCAACAGGCGGCGCAGCCGGCGGCGGGACAGCAGGCTGATCAGTCGAAAAAGATTGACGAAGAAAAGGCCGCACAGGCAGGCGCAACGTTGCTCGACAAAGTCCTGGTCATCAGCCGCACCGGTGAGACCGCGATCGAATCGCTGGCCTCGGCCAGCCATGTCGGCCAGGAGCAGCTTGATCGCCGCATGGCGACGACGCCGAACGAGATGCTGCTCGGCATTCCGGGTGTCGCCGCTCAGGCCGACGCCAGGCGCGTCAGCACCAGCATCAACATTCGCGGCCTGCAGGATTTTGGCCGTGTCGCGGTGATCGTCGACGGGGCACGTCAGGATTTCCAGCGTTCCGACCATGGCACACAATCGACCTTCTATATCGATCCCGAGCTGGTCAAATCCGTCGATGTGATCCGCGGTCCCGTCGCCAACACCTATGGCTCGGGCGCCATCGGTGGCGTCGTTTTCTTCGATACCAAGGATGCCGAGGATTTTCTCAGACCCGAGGAGATATGGGCAGGCTCCGTCACCGGACGCTATGAGAGCAATGGCAAGGGCTGGACCACCAGCGCCACCGGCGCTTATCGCTTCAATGAGAACTGGGACGCATTGGCCAACATCGTTTACCGCAACTATGATGACTACAGGCATGGCGGCGGCGACACGGTCAAAGGCACCGGCTTCGACGTGCTGAGCGGCCTGCTCAAGACCACCCTCCGGCCGACCGACAACAGCGAGCTGAAGCTCGGCTGGGTGGGCTCAAGCGATGGCTGGAAAGAAACCGCTGGCGGCGTCCCGGTCAACGATGTCGACCTGAAGTCGAACACCTTCACGGCCCGCTACAACATCACGGATGAAGACAAGAGCTGGCTCGACCTCCATATCAACACGTCGTACAACAAAACCAATCTCGATCTGACCAGCCTTGTCCCGCAGAACCGCTTCGACCCGGTGACCGGTCTCCCCATTGTCGTGCCGGCAGGGTCGCAATCGACTTTCGATGTCGGCACAACGGGCATCGATATCTGGAACACATCGCGCTTCGAAACCGGCGGGATCGCGCACGAACTGACCTATGGCGGCGACTGGGTCGGCGACAACGTCAAGACCGGTGGCGCGGCTGGCGGCGACAGCTTCTACACGCCGTCGGGCAAGCGCAACGTCTCTGGCGCTTACGTCCAGGACAAGCTCGCCTGGGACTGGCTCGAAGTCATCGCCGGTCTGCGCTACGACAGCTACAGCCTGAAGGACGATACCCACGAAGCGTCGGGCGACCGGGTTTCTCCGCGCGTGACCGTCGGCGTCTCACCCTTCGAAACCGCCGGCCTCGCGGGTCTCCAGCTCTACGGCACCTATGCGGAAGGCTACCGCCCACCGTCGATCACGGAGACATTAATCAGCGGCAACCATCCCGCGGGAGTGAGCTTTCCGTTCCTGCCCAACCCCAATCTGCGGCCTGAAACCGGCAAGACGATCGAGTTCGGCGTCAATTACAAGCAGAACGACATTGTTGAGGCCGGCGACGCGCTTCGATTCAAGGCGGCCTACTTCAACAACAATGTCGAAGACTTCATCGATGGCGTGACGCTGTCGCCGTTCGCGCCTGGCAGCGGCTGCCCGTTCGGCCCCGGCATCCCGATCTGCTTCCAGTATCAGAACTTCGCCAAGGCCAAGATCGACGGATTCGAACTGGAAAGTGTCTATGACACGGCCTGGGGCTATGCCGGCCTCTCCGCATCGTTCATCGATGGTCGCACCATATCCTACAAGGGTGCCGAGGCCGATCTTGCCACGATCCCGTCCTCGCAGGCGACAGCCCAGCTTGGGCTGCGCTTCCTTGAGGACAAGCTCACCGTCGGCGGCGAAGTGCAGTACAACGGCAAGCCGAAGGGCAATTTGGTGGCCAAGGATTACACGCTGGTCAACGCCTTCGCCAGCTATCAGGCGACCGACGCTTTGAAGGTCGATTTCCGTGCCGACAATCTGTTCGATGTCAAATACGCCAACCCGCTGAACGGCAGCACCACGGTCGCGGTCTACGAGCCGGGCATCACACTGAAGCTGGCCGCGACGATGCGGTTCGGAGGCTGACGACCATGACGAGCTTGACGACATCCCTTCGTCTGCTGACCTCGACGCTGGCGATGTCGCTTGCGACGGTTCCGGCGTGGGCCGAAGGGTCCGCGCCGGGGCCTGTCCTCACCTTGGAGCTCAACGCCGCTCAACCTTCCGACAAGGGCTGCCGGCTGACCTTCCTGATCAACAACAATCTCGGCGCCGACCTCTCCAAGGCGGCGTTCGAGATCGCCCTGTTCAACGAAGCCGGCGTCGTCGACCGGCTGACCGTGCTCGACTTCAAGGACCTGCCGTCCGGCAAGACCAAGGTGACGCGCTTTGATCTGGCCGGCGCGGATTGCGCCAGGGTCAGCCGTGTGCTGATCAACAGCACGACCGAATGCGAGGGCGCCGGTGTCGAACCCGCCGCCTGTATGCGCAAGCTGAAGACCGATACCAAAACCAGTATCGCTTTCGGCGTCTGAGGCATTGGGACTGCACCCCTTATTCGGGCAAGACACCGTGGTCCGGCCGCTGGCCAGCACCGGCATCCTGCCTTTTGGGGCAAGCGATCTTGATTTGACTTTTGCCCGTTGGTCGCTGCAATTTCCGGCCCGCGACATGCAGGAAATCAGTCCTCTCCCCGACGCTGGCAGCGAACTGGCGATAGCGCCGGCCGAGCGGCTTGCATCCGCATGGCCAGCCCGTAACGGCAAATGGCCGGCAGCCATTATCGCGTCCTGCCTGCTTCATGGCGCAGCGGCGGCATTTTTTCTGATGTCGCCTTCCGGCATCTTCAATTCGACGGATGCGGAGCAATCGGAAGGCAGCGATCATTCCGGCGACAAGGTGGCCGGCAGCGCGCTGGACCGCGAATCCCCAGCTATGAACGTGACCCTGGTGCCCAACCCGCAGCCGGCCAAGCCGGAACCGGCAGAACCGGTCAAACCGGTGTCGCCCTCAGAACCTCCGCAGCCGGCCAAAGAAGCTTTACACCAGGCTCCGGAACCCACCCAGGATGCAGCCAAGCCGCAGCCTTTGCCGGAACCTGTCAGGCAGCGGGTGGCAACGCCGGACATACTGGCAACGGCGACCCCTCGCCCGGAAAACAGCGTGGCTGCCAGGGTCGAAACGCCGGCACAGCCAAGCGTCCAGGCCGAAAGCACCCAAATGCCTGTCGCCGTTCCAGACCAGCCACCGATCCCGAGCGCCCGGCCAACTGCGGCAGCCGCCTCTGCGACAGCGACAGATGAGAGAAGCGGCACGGCCGATGGCCTGGACCGGCTGGCGCAGACCGCCAGCAAGGGCAAGAGACAGAAAGAGGCAGGCAGCGCCACGGAAGACAGCTACCGGGGCGACGTCTTCAGAAAGCTCGGCAGCGTCAATCGTACGCTCCCGCCTTCGCTGCAACTGACCGCACGTAACAATGCGGTTGTCGCATTCGTCATAGGCAGGAAGGGCAACATAGATGAGTTGCGCATCCTGGAGAGCTCAGGGTCGGCGGCTTTCGATCAAGCCGCGCTCGGCATCGTGCGCAAGGCTGCTCCCTTCCCCCCAATTCCGGCACGAACCGAAAGCCCAAATTTGGAGTTCGAGGTTGGAATCGGCCCATTTTGAATGGCACGGAACCGCGACGACAACCATCGCCATCCGCATGAAAGGAACCCCATGTACATCGCCATGAACCGCTTCAAGGTGCGGAACGGATCGGAGGCCGATTTCGAGGCCGTGTGGAAGAACCGCGATTCCAGTCTCGCCGAAATCAAGGGATTCCGGGAATTCCGTCTGCTGCGCGGCGCGCTCAACGAGACCGAGGGCTACACGCTTTTTGCGTCGCACACGGTGTGGGCCAGCCAGGACGATTTTGTCGCCTGGACCAAATCGGAGAATTTTCGTGCCGCCCACAGGAATGTCGGCACGACCAAAGTCCGCTATCTCGGTCACCCGCAATTCGAGGGCTTTTCCGTCGTCGAAGGCGCCTGACGACGCCAATGCCCGGGAGGCAGCGCCGGCTCAGGCCGCCGCGAGCAGGCTTGCATTGCCGCCCGCCGCCGTCGTGTCCACGCAGACGGCCCGCTCATGCGCATACGCCGCCGGATTGAGCACCTCGCTGACCAGCTGCACGATCGGCCCGCTGCGCTCGGCAATCACCTTGCGCACGATGCGCGCCGCTTCCGGTGTACCGGAGAACGCGACGACATCTACGCGCAGCGAACGTGCCTCGACCGGATCGGGCCGGCCATCGATCGCCGCCAAAGGCAGGCCCTTCCCGGTAAGCGCGGAAAGTGCGGCGGGAGCTCCCGGCGCCACGGCCAGCACCGCATTGCCGGCGGCGAGCGCCTGGATCGTCTGGGCGAGCAGCGTATCGCCATCTGGACCGAGACACAGCACCCGCCCGCGCGGCGACAGCGACAGCGTGTTGGCCTCGCCGGTCGGCCCGGGCAGATCGACCTGGCCGAAATCGATAGCAGCGGCAGCCCCGATGGCTGCAGCGCCCTTGCCGCGCAGATGCTTGCGCAAAATGGCGATCCGGTCCGGCCGGGTCGACCAGCCGCCAAGCGTCGGATCCGGCAGATTGTCGGCGAGCTCGGTCGCCGTCACCTTGTGACCGTCCTGCACATGGGTACCGGCCTCTGCCGCCTTGCGGAAGCGCCTGAGATAGTGCGGCCCGCCAGCTTTCGGTCCCGTGCCGGACAGCCCCTCGCCGCCAAAAGGCTGTGATCCAACCACGGCGCCGATCTGGTTGCGGTTGACATAGATGTTGCCGGCATGGATGCCGTCGACGAAATGCTGCGCGCGGCCCTCGATGCGGGTGTGGAGGCCGAAGGTCAGGCCATAGCCCTTGCGGTTGATGGCGGCGATCACGTCGTCGATCCCGTCGGCGTCGAAAGTGGCGACGTGCAGCACCGGCCCGAACACCTCGCGCTCCATCTCCTCGATGCCCTTGACCCGGAAGACATGCGGCGCGACGAAGCGGCCGTCCTTCGGAGCTTCGAGCTTGGCGATCAGCCGGCCCTCGAGGCCCTTCTTGATGCAATAGTCGCGGATCGAGGCCTGCGCCTCGTCATCGATGACCGGACCTACGTCGGTCGAGATCAGCCAGGGATCACCGACATTGAGCGCTTCCATGGCGCCCTTCAGCATCTCCAGCATCTTCTTCTCGACGTCCTTCTGGACATAGAGCACGCGCAGCGCCGAACAGCGCTGGCCCGCGCTCTGGAAGGCCGAGGCCAGGATATCGCGCACCGCCTGTTCGGGCAGCGCGGTTGAATCGACGATCATGGCATTGAGGCCGCCGGTCTCGGCGATCAGCATGGCGTCCGGCGCCGCGGTCTCGGCCAGCTGCTTTTCGATCAGCTTGGCGACTTCGGTCGACCCGGTGAAGCAGACACCGGCAATGCGCGGGTCGGCGGTCAGCGGCCCGCCGACCGACGGGCCGTCGCCTGGCAGAAGCTGGATGACGTCTTCCGGCACGCCGGCCTCGCGCAGCAATTCGACGGCGCGGAAGGCGATCAGCGGCGTCTGCTCGGCGGGCTTCGCGATCACCGAATTGCCGGTGACGAGTGCCGCCGCGATCTGGCCGGTGAAGATGGCGAGCGGGAAATTCCACGGTGAAATGCAGACGATGGCGCCCCGCGCCTCGGTGCCCGCTTCGGCATTTGCCGCCTCGGCGGCGTAATAGCGCAAGAAGTCGACCGCCTCGCGCACCTCCGCCACGCCGTCCGCCAGCGACTTGCCGGCCTCGCGGGTGGCCAGCGCGAAGAATTCGACCGCATTGGCCTCATAGAGATCGGCGGCGCGACTGAGAATGGCGGCACGCTCAGCGACGGGACGCTTGGCCCAGGCCGGCTGCGCTTCCACCGCAATGCGCACGGCGGTCGAGACCTGCTTGGCGGTGGCCTCATGAACCGTGCCGACCACCTCGTCAGGCTTCGCCGGATTGACGATCGGGCGCTGCTTGCCGTAACCGGCGGCGCGCGTGATCGGCTTGGCGTGCCAGCGGTCCGGCCCGGCAAAGGCCGCCCTGGCCTTGTCGATTGCCGCCAGCGTCACCGTGTCGGTGACGTCGAATCCCTTCGAATTGCGGCGGCCGGCACCGAATATCTGGGAAGGCCGGACAATCGCCGGATTGGCGGCCGGCCCCTGGTGCTCGATCGTCTCGAGCGGATCGCGGGCAATGTCCTCCGGCTCGACGTCCTCGTCGGTCAGCTGGTGCACGAAGGAGGAATTGGCGCCGTTCTCCAGCAGCCGGCGAACCAGATAGGCCAGCAGGTCGGAATGCGCGCCGACCGGCGCATAGATGCGGCAGCGCGTGCCTTCGGCCTTGCGCACCGTCTCGTGCAGCGCCTCGCCCATGCCATGCAGGCGCTGGAACTCGAAGGAATCGCGATCTCCCGCCATGGACAGGATGGCGGCGACGGTGTGGGCGTTGTGCGTGGCGAACTGCGGATAGATGCGGTCGGTCATGCCAAGCAGTTTCTTCGCGCAGGCGATGTAGGAGACGTCGGTGTTGGCTTTGCGGGTGAAGACGGGATAGCCGGAAAGCCCGAGCGTCTGCGCCCGCTTGATCTCGGTGTCCCAGTAGGCGCCCTTGACCAGCCGCACCATGATGGTGCGGTCGTATTTCTTCGCCAGCGCGTAAAGCCAGTCGATGGCAAAGGCGGCGCGCGGCCCATAGGCCTGAACGACGACACCGAAACCGTTCCAGCCGGCGAGTTCCGGCTCGGCCAGCACCCGCTCGATCACGTCGAGCGACAGATCGAGACGGTCGGCCTCCTCGGCGTCGATATTGAGGCCCATGCGCGAATGCCGCGCGGCCAGTGCAAGCGACAGCAGGCGCTCGGCCATGACCGGCAGCATCTCTTCCTCCTGCGCCACCTCATAGCGTGGATGCAGCGCAGAAAGCTTGACCGAGATGCCGTGGTTCTGCCGGATATCAGGTCCGTTGGAGCCGGAATCGAGCGAGGAAATGGCGTCGGCATAGGCCTTGTGGTAGCGCAAGGCGTCGGCTTCGGTGCGGGCAGCCTCGCCCAGCATGTCGAAGGAATAGAGATAGCCCTTCTGGATCATCGGCCTGCCGCGCTTGACGGCTTCCGCGATGGTGCGGCCGAGCACGAACTGCTCGCCCATCTCGCGCATGGCGGCGGCGACCGCCTTGCGGATGACCGGCTCGCCCAATCGCCGCACCATCGAACGCAACGTGCCTTCGATGCCGCCCTCGCCCTCGTCGAGGACACGGCCAGTCAGCATCAGCGCCCAGGTCGAAGCATTGACGAAGATCGAGCTCGAACCGCCGGAATGCGCCGACCAATCGTGCGGCGCAATCTTGTCGGCGATGAGATCGTCCATCGTCTCGGCATCGGGTACGCGCAGCAGCGCCTCGGCCAGGCACATCAGCGCCACGCCTTCCTTGGTGGAGAGGCCATAGGCGGAGAGGAAGACCTCCATGAGCCGTGGATCCGACGAGCCGCGCACCGCCCGCACCAGGTCGGCGGCGCGGGCCGAAATCGCCCGGCGGTCCTCGGCCGAGAGCCCCGTCGCCTCCGCCAGACGCTTCAGCGCCTCGTCTTCGTCGGGCAGGTAGTTGGCGCGGATCTGCTGGCGGATAGCGTCGAGCGGCATGGCGGTCCTATGAGCAAGCATAAGGGAGCGGCCCGGCGATCACCGGACCGAATGGCGCAAGCTAGCACAGGCGTGAATTTTCGTCGGTCCGAAGAAATCGACATTATAGCCCATTTGGTCTATCATGGTGCCATGAATTCATCAAACGGACTATGCTTTTCATGACAGAAGACCAATTGGACCGGATCGACAGGAACATCCTGTCGGCGCTGGCGAGCAACGGCCGGCTTTCCATGTCCGAACTGGCGGCAAAGGTCGGTCTTTCCAAGACACCCGTGCAGGCGCGGGTGAAGCGGCTGGAAAAGGACGGCTACATCAGGGGCTACCAGGCGATCATCGACCGGGAGCGCATGGGCGAAGGCCATGTCGCCTTCGTCCAGGTGAAATTGTCGGACACCCGCTCCGCCGCGCTGGACGCTTTCAACCGCGCCGTCCAGGGCGTGCCGGAGATCGAGCAGTGCCACATGATGGCGTCGAGCTTCGACTATCTGCTGAAGGTCCGCACCAGGGACATTGCCGCCTATCGCCGCGTGCTCGGTGAACGCATCTCGGCCCTGCCCCATGTCGCCCAGACCTCGACCTTCGTGGCAATGGAGACCGTGAAGGACCGATGACCATGATCCCGAAAAGTGGACGCCGGTTTTCGGACGAGATCATGGTCAAACAAGAAAACAGAGCCTATTCCGAAAGCGTCTTCAGGAATGCCACCAGCGCCGCGCGCTCGCGATCAGAAAGCTGCAGCGGATGGATTTCGGATACGCCTTCGACGCTCGGTGCAGCCTTGGCGTAGTGCGCAACCACCTCATCGAGTGACGAAAACTGACCGGCGTGCATATAGGGCGGGCGTGTTGCCGCGCCGCGCAGCGACGGTGTCTTGTAGGCGCGAATCAGTTCCGGCGCGTCCTTGACCATGAAGCGCAACTCGCCGCAGGCGCTGACGTCGCCATCCCGATACGCGCCGAAGCAGTTGAACGGGTCAGCCTCCGCCTGCGCCACCGCGTCGATGCGCCCGCGGTCCGGCGGCAGGCCAGCAACGGGCGGCACGCCCGTGTTGTGAAAGCCGTTATCGGTGAAGCGCGGGCCGTTGTGACAGGTCACGCAATTGGCCTTGCCGATGAATAGTTTCAGCCCAAGGATCTCCTCCCTGGAAAAGGCCGCGCCGTCTTTCGGCTCGGCGCCGGTGAAGAGGTCCAGCGCGAAGCGGTCGAAGCGCGTCTGTGCCGGTTCGATCGAGCGTTCGAAGGCCGCGATCGCCTTGCCTATGTTGGCATAGACGCGATTGACGGCGTCGCGCTGCGCGTCGCTCATCGCGTTCCAGGCAGCCTTCTCGGCATCAGTTCCAAGCGGGCTGGCATTGAGCGGAATGCCGGAGAAATCGGGCAGCGGCCCGAAGATGCGCTCAAAACGTTCGCCGAAGCGCGCCTTGATGTAGTGCGCATAGGCGGCGCGGTTTCCCGCCTGCTCCAACGGATTTTCCAGCGGCGTCAACGCTTGCGCCCACAGGCTGTCGCGACGGCCGTCCCAGAAGAACCAAGGGTCGCGCGCCACGCCGGCCAGCGGCATTGTGCGGCGGTTGGTGCGGCCGACGCCCACCGCCTGCGGCAGGTCGTCCTGGAACTGCCGGTCGATCTTGTGGCAGGTCGAGCAGGACACCGCGCCGTCGCGGCTCATCCCGACATCGAAGAACAGCGTCGAGCCAAGTGCTGCGGCGGCCGGCACGTCGGCAAAACGGTTGGTGGTGTCGGGCTTCAGAAGCGGCAGCGTGTTCAACGCCAGAGAGGCGATGGTCTTCTTCTCGGCGTCGGAGAAATCCGGTTTGCCGCAACCGGCGAGGATGGCCGCCAACGTCAACGCCAAGAAGCAGAGAAGGCGCTTCATCGGTCGCTCACAGCACCACGTTGAACAGCACCGTGTCGGATCCGGCGGTGGCCGAGATGGCGAAGTGCAGCTGCCACCAGCCGCTCATCGTGAATTTCACACCCTCGATGCGATAGCGCCCGTCGCCGAGATAGTCGGTCGCCTGCGGGCTGGTCGGAAGACCGTGATTGTGCTGCGGCATTCCCCCGGAGATCGTGATCGCGGCCCCCTCCACCGGCGCACCGGCCTTTGTCTTCAAGGTCAGCAGCCAGGATTGCAGTTCGCCCTGTCGCACGACACCCCGCTCCGGCGCGAAGCTGGCCACGAACAGCCCGTTGTCGGTGTTCTTCGTCCGCGAGACGTCCGGGGCGATGGGCTGCGCCGATTGCGGTGCGGTCAGATAGACGACCGCGAGAACGCCGACCAGCAGGGCAGCCAGACCAAGACCTGCCAGGAGATAACGCCATAACGATGCCAAACCGGTTCCTCTTCTGCGGACAACGTTCTGCCGGACGGATCGCATCCCGCCAGCCTGTGGGAAAACGCTGTGGCGGAAAAAAGCCTGCTTGCCAAGCATGGCGCTGTCGCCGGCAAAAAGCTACAGCACCCAAGATCACTGGAGGATTGCAGATGGCGGGAAACGGCGTCGCCTCGATCGGCGAATGCATGCTCGAACTGTCGGGGCAGACCGGCCCCAACTGGCGCATGGGCTTCGCCGGCGACACGTTCAACACGCTATGGGCGCTGCATGCGTTGAGTGAAGACCGGCCGGCAACCTATGTCTCGGCCTTCGGCGACGATCCCTTCTCGCAGGGCCAGATCGGCTTCTTCGCCGAAAACGGCATCGGCATCGGCACCAGCCCGGTGATACCGGGCGCGCGCCCCGGCCTCTATGCGATCACGCTGACCGGCGCGGAGCGCTCCTTCACCTACTGGCGCGGCGACGCCGCCGCCCGGGAGCTCGCCTCGGACCCCGAGGCACTGTCGAAAAATCTGAAAAATCAGGCGCTTGTCTACTTCAGCGGAATCACTCTGGCAATTCTGGACGGGGCCGCGCGCAAAACGCTGCTGTCGGCCGTAGCCAAGGCGCGGGCGGCTGGCTCGCTGATCGCCTTCGATCCAAATTACCGGCCACGCCTCTGGGGCAACCGCCAGGACGCGCAGGCGGCGATCGTCGAAGCGCTTGATGTCACCGACATCGCGCTGCCGACCTTCCCCGACGAGCAGATGCTGTTTGATGATGCGACGCCACGGGCAACCGCCGAACGGCTCGGGCGACAGGTCGGCGAGGTCGTCGTCAAGAATGGCGAGCAGCCGGCGTTGGTTGCCGAAAACACAATGTTGCAGGACGTGCCCGCGATCCATGTCGCAGCCCCCACGGACACGACCGGCGCCGGCGATTCTTTCAATGGCGGCTATCTCGCGGCTCGCCTTGCCGGCTATGAACCGCAAGAAGCCGCTCGCCGGGCCCATCGCGTCGCCGCCGCCGTGGTGCAGGTCCGCGGCGCGCTGGCACCGTTCGAGACGCTGCGGGCGGCGTTCGCCGGCTGAGGTCCGGCCTGATTCTCAGAGGCTTAAGGCAGGCGGAAACGGTATTCCGTCACATGATGGTAGATCGCCCCGGGCCACAGCGTCGCCTGCGGGAAATACGGTCGGTTCGGTGCATCAGGCCATATCTGCGGCTCCAGGCAGAAGCCGCAGAAAGGCTTGTAGCCGCGCCCCTCCAGCCCGGTGCGCGGCGTCACGTACTGACCAGTGTAGAGCTGAATACCGGGCTCCGTGGTCCAGACCTCCATCTCGACACCTGAACTCGCCCCTTGCGTCCATGACGCCTGCTTCAGCGGCCCGCGCGTCGAGGCGAGGCAGAAATTCCGGTCGTAGGGAAGCTGCTCGCCCTCGGTTTCCATGCGCAGCGGCCGTGCCTGACGGAAATCATAGGGCGTGCCGTCAACCGGCTTGACCACGCCGGTCGGGATCATGTCGCCGTCGACAGGCAGATAGGCGCCGGCATTGAGCATCATTCGGTGGTCGAGAATGTCGCTGGCACCACCATCATCCAGGTTGAAATAGGAGTGCTGGGTGAGATTGCACAGCGTCGGCTCCTCGCAGGTCGCCGTCAGTTCGACGCTGAGCGTGCCGGGAATCTTCAGCCGGTAGGTGCAGGTGACGTCGAGCGCACCGGGAAAACCCATTGCACCATCCGGATCATGCAGCGTCAGCGTTACGAAGTCCCTGCCATGCAGCGCAACCGCCCATGGCCGATGCGAATAGCCCTGCGAGCCACCATGCAGCGTATGCTTGCCGAGGAAGTTGCGTTCCGTCTGGTAGCGGTTGCCGCCAATTGTGAAGCGGCCATCGCCGAGGCGATTGGCATAGCGGCCGACCACCGCGCCGAAGAAGGCGGCATCGGTCTCATAGGCTTCCAGATTGCCGTAGCCGAGCACCAGCGGTGCATCGTGTCCGGTCAGGCGCAAATCCTGGACGATGGCGCCAAATCCGATGATATTGGCGGTGAGGCCGCCGCCCCTGATCGTGAAGCGGCGCACCGGCTCGCCTGCCTGCGTCGTGCCGAAAACCTCGCCGTCCTTCATCGCCATGCCCGCAAAACACCAGTTGATCCAGAGGAGTTCGGCTGGTCTTCCATGAGGGATGGGAAGGCTGTTGGCCTTCCCATCCCGGAAGTGGTCTATCAGAGTCCAAGGCCGCCGATGCAGACATATTTGGTATCGAGGTAATCCTCGATACCCTGGTGTCCGCCTTCCTTGCCGAGGCCCGATTCCTTGACGCCGCCGAACGGCGCCTCCGGCGTGGTGATGAGACCTTCGTTGACGCCGACCATGCCGTATTTCAGGCCTTCCATGACCCGGAAAGCGCGGCCGAGATCGCCGGTGTAGAAATAGCAGGCAAGGCCAAACTCGGTGTCGTTGGCGAGCGCGACCGCCTCTTCCTCGGTCTCGAATTTGAACACCGGTGCGATCGGGCCAAAAATCTCTTCTTTCATGAAGCGCATCTTGGGCGTGGCGTCGGCGATCACCGTCGGCTGGAAGAACGAACCGCCAAGCGCATGGCGCTTGCCGCCGGCAACGACCTTGCCGCCCTTGGCGGTGGCGTCGGCGATGAATTCCTCGACCTTCTCGACCGCCTTCTCGTCGATCAGCGGTCCCTGCTGCACGCCCTCTTCGAGGCCGGAACCGACCTTCAATTCGTTGCTGGCCGTGGCCAGCTTCTCGACGAACTTGTTGTAAATACCCGCCTGGACTAGGAAGCGGTTGGTGCAGACGCAGGTCTGGCCGGAGTTGCGGTACTTGGCAGTAATGGCACCCGTGACGGCACGGTCGATGTCGGCATCGTCGAAGACGATGAACGGCGCGTTGCCGCCAAGCTCCATCGACACCTTCTTGACAGTGGTCGACGACTTCTGGATGAGGATCTTGCCGACCTCTGTCGATCCGGTGAAGGTGATCTTCTTGACCAGCGGATTGGCGCAGATCTCATCGCCGATCTCGCCGGCGGAGCCGGTCAGGATGTTGACGACGCCCTTGGGAAAGCCGACTTCCTCGACGAGCGCGCCCCAGGCGAGACCCGAATACGGCGTCTGCGAGGCTGGCTTGACGACGGCGGTGCAGCCGGCGGCCAGGACCGGACCGAGCTTGCGGGCCAGCATCGAGGACGGGAAATTCCACGGCGTGATGGCGGCGATGACGCCGACCGGTTCCTTCGTCACCAGGATGCGGCGGTCCGCCCATGGCGACGGCACGATGTCGCCATAGGCCCGGCGGCCTTCTTCGGCAAACCACAGGATGTAGGCAGCGGCCGAACCGATCTCGCCCTTCGATTCGAACAGCGACTTGCCCTGCTCGATGGTCAAGAGCTCGGCCAGCACGTCCTGATTGTCCATCATCGCGTCATGCAGCTTGCGCAGCAGCTTGGAACGCTCGAGCGCGGTCGTCTTGCGCCAGGTCTTGAAAGCCTCGTCGGCGGCTTCGATGGCGCGGCGGGTCTCGGCCTTGCCCGACTTCGGCACCGTGCCGATCTTGAGGCCGGTGGCGGGGTTGGTGACGTCGATCGTCTGGCCGCTGTCGGCCGCCACCCATTCGCCGTTGATGAGATTGGCCTGCCGCATGAAATGGCTGGTTTTCTGAAGCATGGTCTATCCTCCGTTCGGCGCGCTGAGGGGCCGGTCTGTGAATTCTGCGTGAAGCGTGCGCCATGATCCGAAAGAGCCGGCACGCCGGAGCCACTGCTCTTTACCTAGGGCAAGCCCCGCAAGCAATCGCAAGATGGCATATAGGGGTTGGGCCAGCCCATAACGAGAGCAATCCTGCTCCGCTCAAGGGCACATCGACACACCTACCCAAAGACACGCAAAACAATCGTCAGCCAGAAGGCCGTGGTAACGGCGGCAAAAGCGGTGGCGATTGTCATCTGGTTCGATGCCAGCGCCTGGCCGGTGTTGAACTGCACGGCGATAAGGTAGGAATTGATGCCGGACGGCAGTGCCGCCACCACGACGGCCACCTTGGCCGTCAAGGGCGGCAGGCCGAGCAGCCAGACGAAGCCCAGAACCAGCGCCGGCATCAGGAACAGTTTCAGCGCCGAAAGCGCCAGTGCCGGCCGCACATTGCCCGATATGCCGAAGCGGCGCAGGCTGAGCCCCATGGCAAACAGCGCCACCGGCCCGGCGGTGTTTGCCAAGGCCTCGACCAGCCGCATCACGAGGGCTGGCAGCGGCACGCCGCCGAGCCGCCATGCCAGCCCCAGGAGAATGCCGATGATCAGCGGGTTGATGAACAGCCGTTTCAGGAAACTGTGCAGTATCCGCAGCGGATGCACATGTTCGCCACTGCCGCGGCCGAATATCTCGAACAGCACGATCGACGCCATCATCATGATCGGCAGGTGCACGGAAACCAGCAACGACAGCACTTCGAAGCCGTTCGGGCCGAATATGCCGAGGATGAAGGGAGCGCCGAGCAGCACGATGTTGGAAAAGGCGGACGAGACGCCTCCGA
This sequence comes from Mesorhizobium sp. B2-4-15, assembly GCF_006658505.1. Lineage (GTDB taxonomy): Bacteria > Pseudomonadota > Alphaproteobacteria > Rhizobiales > Rhizobiaceae > Mesorhizobium. The sequence goes on along the minus strand of NZ_VFUZ01000028.1, from coordinate 33,618 downwards.
CGACGCCGGCGCGGGCATCCCGTCCGAATATCCGCGTGATGACGACATGGCCGGCGGTCCAGGTGATCGCCGCCGCCGTGAAGTAGGCACCCCACAGCGGCCAGGGCGCCACGCCGTGGAAATCCGCCTTCACCATGGTCTGGAAGAGAAGCATCGGCATCGCCACCGAAACCGCGAAATCGGATATGCCTTCGCCACTTGACGGTCTGAGATAGCCTGTGAACCCGGCGAGATAGCCGAGCGCGACAAGGCTGAAGACGAAGAGGACGGTTTCTGTGAGCGGAGACATCTTTTTCAGGGATAGGCGAGCCACGCCCACGGCGCAATCGTGGCAATATCCACCGTAGCCGCCCCAGCGATGACACCGGAATATCTGAAAGCCGGCGAACTCTTCTGGAAACGCAACGTATGGTTTGTCATCCTGCCGACCAGAAGATCGATCTGGTGAAGAAGCAACTCGCTAAAAAGTGAGGCTCGGAACGCGGCCGGTTCTTGGCTTGTCTTTGTGTCTGCCTTCCAATGCCTATATGCGAATCGTCGGAGGCCGATGCCGGGCTCCTGGAAGGTGACGATGATCCGATTGGCCTTGGCGTTGTTCCTGCTTGTTGTGCCTGTGGCGGCCCACGCAACGGATGCCGGGTGGGCGCTGCTGCGTGACGGCGGCCATGTGGTTCTGCTTCGCCACGCCATGGTCACCGGCACCAGTGACCCCGCCAATTTCGACATCGACAACTGCGGCACCCAGGTCAACCTGTCGGCGCGCGGCAAGCAGCAGGCGAGCAGGATAGGCGCCCTGTTCGCCGCCCGCGCGGCGCCCGTCGAGCGTGTGCTCTCCAGCCGCTACTGCCGCTGCCTCGACACAGCGCGCATCGCCTTCGAGGCCGAGCCGAAGCTGTTCGCGCCGCTCGACCTCTTGAAGGGCGACGATGCGCAGAACGCAGCGCAGATCGCCGGCATCCTGAAGGAAATCCGCGCCTATTCCGGTTCCGACAATCTGGTCATGGTTACCCACCTGGAAAACATCATCGCGCTGACTGGTGTCTCGCCGCGCGAGGGCGAGGCCGTGGTCGTCGAGCCGCAGGGCGACGGCCTGCGCGTGCTCGGCCGCGTCACTTTCTGAGGACCGGCCCGAGGACCGGCAAGACGGCGGCCGTTTGCCATCGCCGGCAGCTGCCGGGACGTCAACCGGCGGAACTGCCGCTTGACCGGCGGGCCTTCTTGCGTTTCTTGGGCATGCTTCCCATCCGTGCCCGGCTCATCAGGCCTTTTCCTGCCGGGAAAAACCGATTAGACAGCGCCCAAACAAGCTGCGGACAGATTCCGCCCGCAAAGAAGGAAAAGCCCTTGTCCACCACGTTCGACAAAGTCGCCAAGATCATTGCCGACACCAGCGAGATCGATATCGACACCATCACGCCCGAAAGCCACACGATCGACGATCTCGGTATCGACAGCCTCGACTTCCTCGACATCGTCTTCGCCATCGACAAGGAATTCGGCATCAAGGTGCCGCTGGAAAAGTGGACCCAGGAAGTCAATGACGGCAAGGCTTCCACCGACGATTACTTCGTCATGAAGAACCTGTGCGCCAAGATCGACGCACTGGTTGCCGCCAAGACCGCCTGACGTCAGTTGAGCGCGCGACCTTGACGCGCTCCGCCGCCTGACCCACAAAGCCGCTCATGAGCAGCCCCCGCGACGTCGTCATCACTGGAATCGGCCTTGTCTCCTCATTGGGAGAAGGCCCGGAAGCCCATTGGCAGAAGCTCGCGCAACCAGGCCTGCAGCCGATGCTCGAAGCGGCGCGCTTTGCGCCCTACACCATCCATCCGCTGCCGGAGATCGACTGGAACCTCCAGATCGCCAAGCGCGGCGACCAGCGGCAGATGGAAACCTGGCAGCGGCTCGGCACCTATGCCGCCGGGCTTGCGCTCGACGATGCCGGCATCAAGGGCAATGATGACCTCTGCGCCACCATGGACATGGTTGTCGCCGCTGGCGGCGGCGAGCGCGACGAGGCGGTCGATGCCGCCATTCTTGCCGCCTCGGAAAGCCGCAATGACCGCGACGTCCTGCTCAATGAGAAGCTGACCACGGAATTGCGGCCTACCCTGTTCCTGGCCCAGCTTTCCAACCTGCTCGCAGGCAACATCTCCATCGTCCACAAGGTGACCGGCTCGTCCAGAACCTTCATGGGCGAGGAAGGCGCCGGCGTCGCTGCCGTCGAGACGGCCGCCGCGCGCATCCGCTCCGGCCAGTCGACACACATCCTGGTCGGCGGCGCTTTCCAGACCGAGCATTCCGACATGTTGCTCGGCTACGAATTGGCCGGCTACCTGCATCGCGGCCCGTGGAAGCCTGTCTGGCAAAGGCAAGGGGCCGATGGCGGCGGCGTGGTGTCTGGCTCCGGCGGTGCCTTCCTGGTGCTGGAGCAGCGCGAACACGCGATGAGCCGGGGGCGCAAGATCTATGCCGAGCTCGGACCGGTCGTTTCCGGCCGCGCCAGGCGGTCGCGCGGAGAGCTCGGCGCCGAGATCAACGCACTGCTCGCCCAGGCGGCGCTGCCGAACGGCGAGTTGCTCGCCATGTCGGGGGCGTCCGGCGCGCATGCGGCAACCACCGCCGAGAAAGCCGCGCTCGATGCCAATCCTGCAATCGCCGCGCGCGGTTTCTCAACGCTGACCGGGCACATGAAGGAAGCGCAGTTTCCGTTCGCCGTCGCGCTGGCCGCATTGGCCGTCGACCGCAAGGCCGCCTACCCCGTCTTTGATGCCGCCACCGAGAAGCCGTTTCAAGGCGTTCCCGGAACCGTCCTTGCAACGGCGATCGGCTATCACCAATTCGAGGGCATGGCGCTGGTCAACGCTGCGTAAGGCGGCATTCTTTCGGCGATGCTGTAATGATAAAAGGTTGAGGGCTTCCGCATGGCCAATCTCAGAGATCACATGGGCAGGCCGATCGTCGCCGTCACCGGCATCGGCGTGGTGACCTCGCTTGGCGTCGGCAAGACCGATAATTGGGCGGCGCTGACGTCGGGCAAGTCGGGTATCCACCCGATCACCCGCTTTCCGATCGACCACCTCAACACTCGAATCTCCGGCATGGTCGATTTCCTGCCGTCGAGTTCGAAGGGCGCCAGCCCCCTCACCTATGAATTGGCCGAGACCGCCGCGCAGGAAGCCGTGGGCGAAGCTGGGCTGAATTCCGGCGATTTCGGCGGGCCGCTGTTCCTCGCCTCGCCGCCGGTCGAGCTCGACTGGCACGAACGCTTCTCGCTCTACAATTCCGACAAGGACGACGCCGGCGCCGAAAGGCTGCTGCGGGTGGCGCGCGGCCTGAAGGAACTCGACATTTTCGAGACCACCCAGTTCGGCTCGATCGCCGACCGGCTCGCCGACCGGTTCGGCACGCGCGGGCTGCCGATCACGCTGTCGACCGCTTGCGCCTCCGGCGCGACCGCCATCCAGCTCGGGGTCGAGGCGATCCGCCGCGGCGAATGCGACCGGGCCCTGTCCATCGGCGCCGACGGTTCGGCAACCGCCGAGGCGTTGATCCGCTTTTCGCTACTGTCGGCGCTGTCGACCCACAACGACATTCCGGAAAAAGCCTCCAAGCCATTTTCCAAGGACCGCGACGGCTTCGTGCTGGCCGAGGGCTCCGGAGCGCTCGTGCTGGAATCGCTTGAAGCAGCGCTCGCCCGCGGAGCCGCCGTTCTCGGCATCCTGCGCGGCTGCGGCGAAAAGGCGGACGATTTCCACCGCACCCGCTCCAAGCCGGACGGCTCGCCGGCGATCGCGGCCGTTCGCGCCGCCCTTGCCGATGCCGGCTTGGGCGAAGACGAGATCGACTACGTCAACGCCCACGGCACCTCGACACCGGAAAACGACAAGATGGAGCATCTGTCGCTGTCGACCGTTTTCGGCGAGCGGATCGGCTCGATGCCGATCTCGTCCAACAAGTCGATGATCGGCCACACGCTTTCGGCGGCGGGCGCCGTCGAGGCCGCGTTCTCGCTGATGACCATGCGCGAAGGTGTCATTCCGCCGACCATCAATTACGACAATCCTGACCCCGCGATCGTGCTCGACGTGGTACCGAACAAGAAGCGCAATGCCGAGGTTCGCAGCGTTCTGTCGAACTCCTTCGGCTTCGGCGGCCAGAACACTTGCCTTGTCATGGCGCGGGAACCGGTCTAAGCGACCTTTTTCAGTCCCACTGAACCGACAGGCCCAATGCGCGCATTGCAACTTATCGAGGACCGCCGTCTTGAAACGGTGGACCTGCCGCCTCCCCCGCCCCCCGCACTCGGAGAAGTCACGCTGCGCATCAGGGCGGTGGCGCTGAACCATATCGACGTCTGGGGCTGGCGCGGCATGGCCTTCGCCAAGCGCAAATTGCCGCTGGTCGTCGGCGCGGAAGCCTCGGGCGAGGTCGAGGCGGTCGGCCCCGGCGTCTCCAGCCTGCTGCCCGGACAATTGGTGTCGATCTACGGCGCCCGCACCTGCGGCCTTTGCCGTGCGTGCCGCGAGGGCCGCGACAATCTGTGCGAACATGTTTCCGGTGTCCACGGCTTCCACCTCGACGGCTTCGCGCAGGAGAAGATCAACCTGCCGGCACGCCTGTTGGTCCCAGCGCCGCCTGGCGTGAGCGACGTCGGCGCCGCGGTGGCTCCCGTCACCTTTGGCACGGTCGAGCACATGCTGTTCGACAATGCGAAACTTCAGCCCGGCGAGACCATCCTCATCCATGCCGGCGGCTCCGGCATCGGCTCGGCCGCGATCCAGCTGGCCAAACGCATGGGCTGCACGATCATCACCACGGTCGGGTCGAACGACAAGATCGAAAAGGCCAAGGCGCTTGGCGCCGACCATGTCATCAACTACCGCGACGACCGTTTCGAAGGCGTCGTGCGCAAGCTGACGAAGAAGAAGGGCGTCGACGTGGTGTTCGAACATGTCGGCGCCGATACCTTTGCCGGCTCGATGCTGTGCCTGAAACGGGGTGGCCGCCTGGTGACCTGCGGCTCGACATCAGGCGTGTCGACGCAGATCAACCTGATGCAGCTGTTCCAGCAGCAGCTGAAACTTCTGGGATCGTTCGGCTGCCGCATGGAGAACATGGCCAACGCCATGCAGAAGATGGCGGCCGGACAGGTCGCGCCGGTCATCGATACCGAGGTCGGCTTCGACGATATCGATGCGGCGCTGAAGCGCATGGAAGGCCGCGACGTCTTCGGCAAGATCATCCTGCGCGTCGCCTAGGTCCTGATCTCCGTGCTCAAGAAGCTTCGCCGCGACCTGAAGTTCCGCTATGGCCGGCAGCTGCGCCAGGTGAATTACTGGCTGGTTGCACGCGCCGCGATGATCATCATGTCGATGCTGCGCCTGCTGCCGGTCGACAGTGCGCTGAATTTCGCCGACCGCGTCGCACGCCTCATTGGTCCAAGGGTTGGGCGTCACCAGGTCGCCATCGACAATTTGCGCAAGGCCTATCCGGAAAAGAGCGAGGGCGAAATCCAGGCCATCGCTTCCGACATGTGGGGCAACATGGCCCGGCTTGCCGCCGAATACATTTTCCTTGACGCCCTGTTCGACTATGACCCGGCCGCCAGCAAGCCCGGCCGCATCGAGGTCAGGGGCATTGAGCACTTCATCGAGATCGCGGCCGAAAAGCAGCCGCATATCGTCTTCACCGGCCATCTCGGCAATTTCGAGCTGCTGCCGGTGGCCGCGGCCACCTTCGGCATGAACATCACGGCGCTGTTTCGCCCGCCCAACAACCCCTACCTCGCCGACTATATCCTTTCGACGCGCCGCTCGACCATGGGATCGCTGCTGCCGTCGATGGCCGGCGCCTCGTTTGCCTTGGCCGGGGTGCTGGAAAACGGCGGCAACATTGGCGTTCTCGTCGACCAGAAATTCTCCAACGGCCTGGAGACGACCTTCTTCGGCCGTCCCTGTCAGAGCAATCGCGTGCTCGGCACCCTTGCCCGCCACTACGATTGCGATGTCTATCCGGCGCGCTGTGTCAGGCTGCCCGGCAATCGCTTCCGCCTCGAGATCGAGGACAAGCTGGTCTTGCCGCGCACGGCCGACGGCAGCGTCGACGTCCACGCCACCACCCAGATGCTGAACGACGTGGTCGAGCGCTGGGTGCGCGAGGACCCCGGCCAGTGGATGTGGTTCCACAAGCGGTGGGAGATCAGCAACTGGCGGCGCAAACGGCGGCCCAAGCCGGCTCCCGTCTCAACCGCTTGAGCCTGCCGCCGGCGAGAATGCAAGTTCTACGCCGGCCGACGAAGCCGATCTGGACGACATTAGTTGCTGACGACAATGCGTGTGTTGCCGAGGCCCACTTCCCGCACCATCGCATAGAAGGTCGCGGCATTGGCCGTGTGCAGCCGCACGCAGCCATGCGAAGCCGGACGGCCGAGTTGCCTGACGGCGCCCGTTCCATGGATGGCGTAGCCACCGCGGAAGAACACGGAATAAGGCATCGGCGACATGTCGTATTTTCGCGAATACCACATCCGCGCGGTCCGCTGCGGCCGGTAAGTGCCGCGCGGCGTGAAATAGCCCGGACGGGCGGTGGATACGGCCCACCGGTAAACCGCCGAGCCATACCGGACGGTCATTGTCTGCGACGACACGTTGATATTCGCCACCAGCATGGCCGCCTGACTTGCGATCGATGTACCAAACAGCGCGGTTGCCAGCATCGCTGCCACAAGAAAGAACTTTTTCATGCGATCAAACCCCTTTGATTGCCCCTTGCCTGCCCGCCATCACGTTGTTTTCACTTTTTTAATGGCGGTGAACAGATAGCACGTACTCCTTGACCAATTCGCCAATCCAAAGCAGCGAATTTGAACGATTTCCCGCAATAGTTGCCGCAACGCCACGCCGCACGGCTTGATCGAGGGGCTTGCAAAACCACGGGGATCGCTGCTCAACTCACGGCATGAACGAGCGACTCCTCAAGGCAATCGACATCAGGCGCGACGAGATGGTGGCGCTGACCGGCGACCTGATCCGTTTTCCGACCATCAATCCACCGGGCGAAGCCTACCGGCCTTGCGCCGAATATATCGGCGCGCGGCTGAAGAAGCGCGGCTTCGAAACCGAGTTCATCCGCGCCGAAGGCACGCCTGGCGACACCGATCGCTACCCGCGCGTCAATGTCGTGGCCCGTTTCGACGGAAGATCACCCGGCGCCTGCGTCCACTTCAATTCGCATATCGACGTGGTCGAGGCCGGCGATGGCTGGACCGTCGATCCCTTTGCCGGCATCGTCAGGGACGGCAAGGTCTACGGCCGCGGCGCCTGCGACATGAAGGGCGGCCTGGCCGCCTCCATCATCGCCGTCGAAGCCTTCATGGAAGTCTTCCCCGATTTTCCCGGCGCCATCGAAATATCGGGCACGGTCGACGAGGAGTCCGGCGGTTTCGGCGGCGTCGCCCATCTGGCCAGGCTCGGTTATTTCTCGAAACCCAGGGTCGACCACGTCATCATCCCCGAGCCGTTGAACAAGGATCGCATCTGCCTTGGCCATCGCGGCGTCTGGTGGGCGGAGATCGAGACCAAGGGTGAGATCGCCCACGGCTCGATGCCCTTCCTCGGCGACAATGCGGTACGCCATATGGGCGCCGTGCTGCGGGCCTTCGAGGACGAACTGTTCCCGGCACTCGACCGCAAGATGACGCGCATGCCCGTGGTGCCCGAAGGCGCCAGGCGCTCGACCATGAACATCAATTCCATCCATGGCGGCCAGACCGAGGACTTCCGGCCCGGCCTGCCCTCGCCCAACGTGCCCGATTCTTGCCGGCTGACCATCGACCGCCGCTTCCTGCTCGAGGAGGATCTCGCCACGGTCAAGGGCGAAGTGACAGATATTCTCGACCGGCTGAAGCGCGAACGCAAAAAGTTCGATTACGAGATCCGCGACCTGATGGAAGTGTTGCCGCTGATGACCGAGCGCGACGCGCCGGTGGTCAAGGCGGTGGCGCAAGGCATTCATGCGATCTTCGACCGCGAGCCCGATTACGTCATCTCGCCCGGCACCTACGACCAGAAGCACGTTGCGCGGATCGGCCACATCCACGACTGCATCGCCTATGGGCCGGGCATTCTCGACCTGGCACACCGGCCGGACGAGTGGGTCGGCATATCGGACATGGTGGAATCGGCCAAGGTAATGGCGATCGGCCTCAACGTGCTGCTGCGCGGCACGGCTGCATGACCAGCCCGCGGCGCAAAAACATTTCACTTCGCGTGACGCGACAGCACGAAACGCAATTTACTCCCGCGCGAAATCACGCTTCTATCCGCCGGCTTGAGCATCTGAGCACATGGGGAGTTCAGCGATGAAACTGTGGAAGACCCTTCTGGCCACTGCCGTGCTGGCGTTCGCAACCGCCACGTCGGCGTTTGCCGCCCGGACCGATCTGGTCATCGGCATTCCGCTTGAGCCCCCGCATCTCGATCCCACGGCAGGAGCGGCCGCGGCCATCAGGGAGGTCACATACGCCAACGTCTTCGAGGGCCTTACCCGCATCGGCCCGAACAGCGAAGTTCTGCCGGATCTGGCCGAGAGCTGGACCGTTTCAGACGACGGCAAGGTCTATATTTTCAAGCTGCATACCGGCGTGAAATTCCACGACGGCACCGATTTCAGTGCCGATGACGTGAAGTTTTCGCTCGACCGTGCCCGCGCGGAAAACTCCATCAACGCGCAGAAGCAGCTCTTTGCAGCCATCGACAAGGTCGAAGTGGTCGATCCCGCCACCGTGAAGGTCACGCTCGCCCACCCGCAGGGCTCGTTCCTCTACAATATGGGCTGGGGCGACGCGGTGATCGTTTCGCCGAAATCCGCCGACACCAACAAGGAAAAGCCGATCGGCACCGGCCCCTTCAAGTTCGAGAGCTGGGCCAAGGGTTCATCGATCACCCTGGTGAAATCGGACCATTACTGGGGCGCCCCTGTTTTCCTCGAAAAGGCCGAATTCCGCATCGTTCCCGATGCCGCCGCCGCGGTGCCGGCGTTGCTTTCCGGCGACATACAGGCTTTCCCCTTCTTCGATCCCGACAGCGTTTCTCAGGTCAAGGATGATCCGCGCTTCAAAATCGTGGTCGGCGCGACCGAAGGCGAGACCATCCTGTCGATCAACAACAAGAAGCCACCCTTCGACAAGCTGCAGGTGAGGCAGGCGATCTCCTACGCGCTTGACCGCAAGGCGATCATCGACGGCGCCTCGGCCGGGCTCGGCCTGCCGATCGGCTCGCATATGTCGCCGGCCAACAAATATTATGTCGACCTCACCGGTCTCTATCCGCACAATGTCAACAAGGCCAAGGAACTCTTGAAGGAGGCCGGGCTGGAGAACGGCTTCAAGGCCACATTGAAACTGCCGCCACCCTCCTATGCGCGGCTCGGCGGCGAGATCATCGCTTCGGAACTTCGCGAGGTCGGTATCAATCTCGAGATCATTCCGGTCGAATGGGCGCAGTGGCTGGATCAGGTATTCACCAAGAAAGACTACGACCTGACCATCGTCTCCCATACCGAGCCGAACGACATCGGTATCTATTCGCGCAAGGACTACTACTTCAATTACGACAACCCGACCTTCAACAAGATCATCGCCGATCTGGATCTGACCTCGGACGAGGCCAAGCGCAAGGAACTGTATGCCGAAGCGCAAAAGATCCTTGCCGACGATGCCGTAGTCGGCTTCCTCTACGAACTGCCCAAGGTCGGGGTCTGGGACGCCAAGCTGCAAGGGTGGTGGGAAAACGCGCCGATCCCTGCGAACGACCTGACAAAGGTGAAGTGGAGCGAGTGAGGCTCTCACAACGGTTCGTCATCCTAAGGCGGAGCAGATAGCGCAGCGAACTGCGTAGACCCTAGGATCCATTCCGTGACTTATGAGCGATGCTGCGACGCAGAACCTGGGGGAACGTGAGTTGGAGACAGAAAGAGGCAACGCTGGTTTTGGACCGCCGCGCTCTTCGACTTCTGTCACGGCATGGATCCTGGGGTCTTCGCGACGTCGCTTCGCTCCTGCTTCGCCCCAGGATGACGAAGTTGCGGTTCCCCACCTCCCATGACCGCCTACCTTCTCAAGCGCCTCGCAATAGCCATCGCCACGCTGGTGCTGGCTTCCATCGTGGTGTTCGCCGTGCTGGAAGTCCTCCCCGGCGATCCGGCGCGGCTGATGCTGGGCATGAACGCCAGCGCCGACCAGGTGGAGCTGTTGCGCAACCAGATGGGTCTCGACGCACCGCTTGCCTGGCGTTACCTGCACTGGGCCAGCGGTCTGCTCAGCCTCGATTTCGGCCGCTCCTACACCTATTCGGTGCCGGTTATCGATCTCGTGCGTGAACGGCTTGCCGTATCACTGCCGCTGGCGCTGATCGCGCTGGCGCTCTCCACCATCATCGCCATTCCGATCGGGCTGTTTTCCGCCAGCCGGCGTGGACGGGTCGGCGACATGGTGGCGATGGGCGCGGCGCAGCTTGGCGTGGCCGTGCCCAATTTCTGGTTCGCACTGATGCTGATCTATGTCTTCGCCGTCTGGCTGCACCTGGTCCCGGCCGGCGGTTTTCCAGGCTGGGCCGCCGGCGCCTGGCCGGCGCTGAAATCGCTGCTGTTACCGGCGGTGGCGCTTGCTTTGCCGCAGGCCGCCATCCTGGCGCGTGTCACCCGCTCGGCGCTGATCGAGGTGCTGAACGAGGACTATATCCGCACCGCCCGCGCCAAGGGCCTGCCCTACCGCGCCGTGTTGTGGCGGCACGCGCTGCGTAACGCCATGATCCCGGTGCTGACCATCCTTGGCCTGCAATTCGCCTTCCTGCTCGCCGGCACCATCATCATCGAGAATGTTTTCTACCTGCCCGGCCTCGGCCGGCTGGTGTTCCAGGCGATCACCCAGCGCGACCTGATCGTCGTCGAAAGCGTGGTCATGTTGCTGGTCGCCGCCGTCATTGCGGTCAACCTCGTCGTCGACCTTTCCTATGCGGTGGTCGATCCCCGCCTGAGGACCCGGCAATGACGCTGCACATCGAAATCCCCGAGGATACTTTCAGCGGCATCCTGGCCAAGGCATTCAGGAACACCGCTTTCATTACCGGTTTCATCATCACCGCGCTGATCCTGGCGATGGCCATCGTCTCCTATGTCTGGACGCCGTACGATGTGACGAAGCTGGTCATAGCGGACAAGACCCAAGGCTCCTCGCTGGCGCACTGGTTCGGCACCGACCATTTCGGCCGCGACATCCTGTCGATGATCATGGTCGGGGCGCGCAATTCGATTGCCGTGGCGCTGGTCGCGGTCGGCATCGGCATGGGTGTCGGCGTGCCGCTCGGCGCCTTTGCCGCGGCCCGCGGCGGCCTCGTCGACGAAGCGCTGATGCGCGTCAACGATCTCGTCTTCGCCTTCCCCGCGCTGCTCTCGGCCATCATGATCACCGCCACCTTCGGGCCGGGCGCCATCAACGCCATCATTGCCATCGGCATCTTCAACATTCCGGTCTTTGCCCGCGTCGCCCGCGCTGGCGCACTGGCGATCTGGCCGCGCGAATTCATCCTTGCCGCGCGCGCCGCCGGCAAGAGCAGCACGCAGATCACTGTCGAACATGTCCTGCCAAACATCGCCACGCTGCTCCTGGTGCAAGGCACCATCCAGTTCGCGCTGGGCATCCTGGCCGAAGCTGGGCTTTCCTATCTCGGCCTCGGCGCGCAGCCGCCAATGCCGAGTTGGGGCCGCATGCTGTTCGATGCGCAGACGCGCATGGTGGTGGCGCCATGGATGGCGATCTTTCCCGGCATGGCGATCGTCATCACCGTGCTTGGCCTGAATCTTCTGGGCGACGGCATCGCCGACATCCTCGACCCCAAATCGCGGCGGCAGCGATGAGCCTGCTTGAGATCGACAATCTGTCGCTGACCATCGGCGATACGCAAATCCTGAAGGACATGGAGCTTTCCGTCTCGCCTGGCGAGGTCATGGGACTGGTCGGCGAATCCGGCTCCGGCAAATCGATGACAGCGCTGACCGTGATGCGGCTTCTGCCGCACGCCGCACGCGCCGGCGGGCGCGTCACATTCGACGGCATCGATGTCCTTGCGGCGACCGAGGACCAGATGTGCGCGCTGCGCGGTGACGACATCGGCATGGTCTTTCAGGAGCCGATGACTGCCCTCAATCCGGTCAAGACCATCGGCGAACAGGTGGCCGAAGGCATACGCTGGCACACCAAAGCGACGCGCGCCGAGGCCGAGGAGCGGGCGCGAAAGATGCTGGACCGTGTCGGCCTTCCCTCGGCGAAATTCCCGCTGTCGCGCTATCCGCACGAACTCTCCGGCGGCCAGCGCCAGCGCGTTGTCATCGCCATCGCCTGCGCGCTGAAACCGAAGCTGCTGATCGCCGACGAGCCGACGACGGCGCTCGATGTCGTGCTGCAGGCGCAGATCCTCGATCTCCTGCGCGACCTCGTCGCGGAGAGCCGCATGGGTCTGCTGCTGATCTCGCACGACCTCGCCGTGGTGACCGAGATGGCGGATCGCATCACCATCCTTCGCCGCGGCGAGGTGATGGAGGCCGGCGACACCGCGCGCACGCTGTCGGAACAGCTTCATTCCTATACGCGCCAGTTGGCGCAAGCCTCGATGCATGTACCGGCACGCGCCAGGCCACGCGGCGCCGGGCCGGGCCAACCCTTGCTTCAGGTTGAAGGCGTGACCCGCGACTATCCCGGCCGGCGCACTTCGCTGTTCCGGCGCGCGCCTGATATCCGTGCCGTCGACGATGTCTCCCTGTCGATGGCGCCCGGCCAGTCGGTGGCGCTGGTCGGCCGCTCCGGCTGCGGCAAGTCGACACTCGCGCGCATGATCCTGGCGCTGGACCGGCCGAGTTCGGGCACGATCCGGTTTCGCGGCGACACCATCACCGGCAAGAGCGAAGCCGAGCTGAAACCGGCAAGGCGCGACATGCAGGTTGTCTTCCAGGATCCCTATGGTTCCTTCGACCCGCGCCAGAAGGTCGAAAGACTCGTCGCCGAACCCTTGCATGTGCTGGACAGGAAACCGACGCGCGCCGAGCGCCGTGAAATGGTGGCCCATGCGCTGCACGAGGTCGGCCTTGGCCAGCAGGACATTGACAAGTATCCGCACGAGCTTTCCGGCGGCCAGCGCCAGCGCCTGTCGATCGCCCGCGCCATCATCACTCGCCCCAAGCTGGTCGTCGCCGACGAACCGGTCTCCGCGCTCGATGTGTCGATCCGTGCACAGATCCTGGATCTGTTCGCCGAGCTCAACCAGAAGCTTGGCATCGCCTACCTCTTCATCACCCATGATCTGACCGTCGCTCGCGCCATCACCGACGAGGTGCTGGTCATGCATGAGGGCAAGATCATCGAGCGCGGCAAGACGAGCGAGGTTCTGGATCGTCCGCAGTCCGAGGCCGCCAAGTCACTGGTTGCGGCGGCTCCGGATTTGCATCGGGCAATCGCCAGGAGAATGCAGGAACAGGGGTGAGCGGACCGCGGCGAAGCAGCGGGGACCCAGCCGAACAGCGTTCAAGCTTGGCTCTGGCCTTACTCTTCCGGCTTCACCACATCGACCGGGCTGATGTCGAGCAGGTCGAGCGTGCGGCGCAGCAGGCGCACCTCGGTCTCGGCCAGTTGCGAATCCGCCTTGGCGATCTCGGCCATGTGGCGGGCCAATTGCTTGCGGCGTTCGATGTCGAGATCGCGAAACAGCGCGATCGCCTGCGAGCCGTTGGTCTCGTAGCCGAACTCATTGAGATATTCGATGACGGCGTCGATGCTGGTCTCAGGAATGCCGAAGGCTTCCTTGCAGATGCGCCGGAAAGCAACCATCTCGCTCTCGCTGACCGTGCCGTCGGCCAGGATCATGCGAAACAACATCAGCAGTTCCGCCGACAGCACCGGATCGTCCGCGACCTTGCGCACGCCAGGATCGCCGTCGAAGATCGAACGTATCTGGTTCAGCAATGCGAAGGCCATGGGCCGCCCCTTTCCGATTCTCTCCACTAGAGTTAGCGCGGAATCGGCCTTGCGCAAACGGGGTGGTCGTGGTCGAAGGCCTGATATCTCAGCGAAGTGATGCTTCCTCATCTCAATGATCGACCTCGGCCTGCAGACCGTCGCCATGCTCGCTTTCGCCGCTTTTGCCGCGGGCTTTGTCGATTCGATTGCCGGCGGTGGCGGGCTGATTACCATCCCGGCACTGCTGCTTGCCGGTTTTTCACCAGTCGAGGCGCTTGGAACCAACAAGCTGCAAGGCATGTTCGGCTCGGGGTCGGCGACGATCCACTATGCCTCCAAGGGCCATGTCGACCTGCGCCGGCAATTGCCATCGGCCCTGCTGGCGCTTGCCGGGAGTGCCGTCGGCGCCTTGCTGGCCACGATCGTACCCGGCGACCTGTTGCGCGCCCTGCTGCCCCTGGTGCTGATCGCCATTGCGCTCTACTTCGCGCTCAAACCCAACATGAACGACGTCGACCGGGCCGAGCGCCTGTCGCCCTTCCTGTTCGGACTGACCCTTGTGCCGGCTATCGGCTTTTATGATGGCCTGTTCGGGCCGGGCGCCGGTTCCTTCTATATGCTGGCCTTCGTCGCCCTTGCCGGCTACGGCGTGCTCAAGGCGACGGCGCATACCAAGCTGCTCAACTTCGCCTCCAACATCGGCGGCTTCATCGTCTTCGCCGCCGTCGGCGTCATCTCCTGGAAGATCGGCCTGATGATGGGCGTTGCCCAGTTCCTGGGCGCCCGCCTCGGCGCCAGCCTCGCCATGCGCATCGGCGCCAGATTGATCAAGCCGCTGCTGGTGATCGTGTGTGTGGCACTGGCGGCGAAACTGCTGGCCGACCCGGCCAACCCGCTGCGTGTCATGATCGGCGTTTGATAGACAGCCACTGTTCGAATGATGTTGGATTGGCCGGGCGGAAGGATGGCCAATGCCGATCGAGATGCAGCGCCGAACAGAACAGGACCGCTCCATATCTGGGCGCTTCGAGATGCGCCGGCGTCTTCCCGATCCCGCGCTTGAGGGCGTTGTCACCGACATTTGCGGCTACCGCGAAACCGCTGCCGGCCATTTTTGCAATGTCGAATACGCCTCGCTGACCGTGCCGCTGGTCATCAGCTTCGCAGAGCCCTTCGCCATCGGCCTTGGCAAGGCGCCTGACGACAATGATCGCTTCGCCAGCTTCGCCGCCGGCCTCTTCGCCGGACCCGTGATGATCGAATCCTTCGGCGCCGCCTGCTGCGTCCAGATCAATTTCACGCCGCTTGGCGCGCGCCGCTTCTTTCGCCTGCCGATGAGCGAACTGACCGACAGCATGGTCGTGCTCGACGACGTGCTGGGCACCGAGGGCCTTGCGCTGCGCGAGCGCCTGGGCAACGCGCCGGACTGGACGGCGCGTTTCGATATCGCGGAAGCCTTCGTCACCGCCCGCCTTGCGAGCGCCGCCGAAACGCCGCCGGAGATCGCGTGGGCCTATGACCGCATCGTCACATCGGGCGGCCGGACACGGATTGCGTCGCTCGCCGAAGGACTCGGCTGGAGCCGCAAACATCTGGCTGGCAGCTTTTCCAACGCCATCGGCATCGGCCCCAAGACGCTGTCGCGCATCGTGCGCTTCAACCGCGCGCTCGGCCTGTCGCGGCAGCAAACCGCTGACTGGGCCGACATTGCCGCCGATTGCGGCTATGCCGACCAGGCGCATCTGGTGCGCGAATTCCGTGACCTGGCAGGCGAGACGCCGGCGGCGCTTTCGGTCAGGTAACATTTCTTCAAGACGCTGGAACGGCCTTCGCCCACAGTGGCATCGACCAATCCAACCGAGGAGATCGATATGACCGACAGCAACGAACCACCCCGCCTCTACCCCGCCCTGCGCTACAGAAATGCGGCGAAAATGATCGACTGGCTGTGCGAGGCCTTCGGTTTCAGCGTCCGAGCCCGCTATGGCGAAGGCGATGTCGTTCACCATGCGGAACTGGTGTTCGGCTCGTCCATGATCATGCTGGGCACCGTGCGCGACGACGATTACGGCAAGATGGTCGGCGAACCAGGTTCCGGCGGCGGCAAGTCGATCTATGTCGCCGTCGACGATGCCGATGCCGCCTACGCCAGGGCAAAGAGAGCCGGCGCCACGATCATCCAGGAACTGACCGACCGCGACTATGGCAGTCGCGAATTCATCTGCCGCGACCTCGAAGGCAATGTCTGGTCCTTCGGTACCTATTGGCCGAAGGCCGGCGAGAAAAAGGCCTGAGCAAACCTAAGGCGTGCTGAGATTCAGGTCAGGCCGAGCCGAAAATGACGGCTTGCGAGAACCGGACCGGAGCGTACTTGAAGTACGTGAGCACCGGAAGCGCAGGAAACCGGCGTTTGCAGGCCGGCATCACCTGAATATCGGCGCGCCTCAGCGCGCCAGGGCGAAAATCGCATCGCAGTCGAGATGGGCTTCCAGCTCGGCCGCGACCTCGTCCAGCGCCCGCTCGACCTCGGCCCGGTAGTCGATGCCGCCACCCTTGATGCCCAGGCTTTCGAGAAATTTTCCTCGAAAGCCGTCGGCGCCGAACAGGCCGTGCATATAGGTGCCGATCACTTTGCCGTCGGCCGAGATCGCACCGTCCTCGACGCCATTGATGATCGCCGACGGCCGCGCGGTGTCAGGGCCGGTGGTGCGGCCGAGATGGATTTCATAACCTTCGAGCGGCAGGTCGAACGGGACGGATCGCGCGCTGACATTGCGCACGGTCTTCTCCGGCTCCATCACCGTTTCGATATCGAGCAGGCCGAGCCCTTCGGTCTCGGTGATGCTGCCTTCGATACCATCGGGATCGCGCACCATACGGCCAAGCATCTGAAAGCCGCCGCAAATGCCTATGATATGGCCGCCCCGCTTGCGGTGCGCCAACAAATCGCGATCCCAGCCATTCTCGCGGAATTTCAGAAGATCGCCGATCGTCGACTTGGAACCGGGAATGACCACCAGTCCCGCGTCCTGTGGCAGCGGCTTCCCAGGCGGCACGAACACCACTTCGACCTGCGGTTCGACCTTGAGCGGATCAAGATCGTCGAAATTGGCGATGCGGCCAAGCATCGGCACCGCCACCTTCAGCGCGCGCGCCTCGCCGGACGCCAGCCGCTCCAGCACCACTGAATCCTCAGAGGGCAGCCTTGCCGCCGCCTTCAGCCACGGCACCACTCCAAAACAGCGCCATCCGGTGAATTTCTCGATCGCCTTCAGGCCATCATCGAACAGCGATACATCGCCTCGGAATTTGTTGATGAGGTAACCCACGATCATGCGTCGGTCCTCTTCCGGCAGGATCAGATGGGTACCGGCGACCGAGGCGATGACACCGCCGCGATCGATATCGCCGACCAGCACAACCGGCACATTGGCACGCGTGGCAAAGCCCATATTGGCGATGTCGCGGCTCCTCAGATTGATTTCGGCCGGCGAGCCGGCACCCTCGACGATGACAAGGTCCGCGTCCTCGCCGACCTTCGCCCAGGAATCGAGCACCGCGTCCATCAGTCGGCCCTTCAGCGCCTGGTAGTCGCGCGCCTTCGCCTCGCCGAACACCTTGCCCTGCACGATGATTTGCGCGCCGACATCGGTCTGAGGCTTGAGCAGCACCGGGTTCATATGGACGGACGGCGCGACGCCGCAAGCGATTGCTTGCAGCCATTGCGCACGGCCGATCTCGCCGCCGCCATGCCTGTTGTCGCCGGGAATGTCGGCGACCGCGGCGTTGTTCGACATGTTCTGCGGTTTGAACGGCCGCACCTTCAGGCCGCGTTTTTTTGCGGCGCGACAGAGGCCGGCAACCAGCACCGTCTTACCGACATCCGAACCCGTGCCCTGCAGCATGATCGCCCTGGCCATCAGTTCCGGCCCTGCGTCGCGGTTCCGGTGATCGTGGATTTCTGCGCCAGCGGCCCGCCGCGCCAGATGTAGAGCGCCAGCAGCGGCTCCTTGCCCGTCCGCATGGCGTGGTTGACGTTGGAAGCGTGGTGGACGACCTCGCCGGCCTCCCGCTTGCGAAAGCCGCCCTCGCCCATGCGCCACTCTGTGCCACCGGTCAGCGGAATATAAATCTCCTCGGCGACATGATGGTGGTCGGGGTAGACGATATCGGGTCCGAGGATCAGCAGGCCGGCGGCCACTTCGTCATTGGCGAAATAGCCACGCGTACCGAACATTTCCAGCCAGCCATAATTGTCGATGAAGGCCTTGCCGAAATCAGCCTCCGTGTAGGTCTGCCCCCAATGCAAATCGTTACGCTGCCGCGCCAGCAATTGCACCAATGGCTTCGCATCCGGCGGCGTCAGTTCGGCGGCGCGATCGAGATGGCGCAGGCAGCCGAGCGTATGTGGCTCTGGTGCGCGGGCCGGCATGTCCCAGCCAATGCGGGCCACGGCGTCTCGCACCAGGGCATCGTCCACCGAAGCGAGATAGGCGCGGAACTGTTCGAGCAGTTCGTCGAATTTTGTCGTCACATCTGGCTCCGAACATGCATTGATGCACAGCCGCTCCGCGATCGGTTGGGTTGCGCGGCGGCATCATTGGTCTAGATTGGTGCGCGCGCAAAGCCAAAAACGACAGGCCAGCGGGCTAGCTGGCCAGCATATAGGGAGCACGCCATGGACGCCGCGGTCGATGCGAGCACCAGCCAGTTCGAACTCAACGAGGAACAGCGCGCCATCCAGGAGATGGCCCAGGCCTTCGCGGCCGACCGCGTCGCGCCGAACGCGCTCGACTGGGACCGCAGGAAACATTTCCCCGCCGACGTAATCCGCGAAACCGGGCCGCTCGGCCTCGGCGGCATCTATATAAGGGATGATGTCGGCGGCTCCGCGCTCGGCCGACTCGATGCCGTGCTGATCTTCGAGGCGCTGTCGCACGCCGACCCGGCCTTTTCGTCCTTCATCTCGATCCACAACATGGTGGCCTCGATGATCGACCGCTTCGGCAATGAGGAGCAGCGCCAGCGCTTCCTGCCCAAGCTGACCTCGATGGAATGGCTGGCGAGCTACTGCCTGACCGAGCCGGGCTCGGGATCGGATGCGGCTGCCCTGAAGACACGCGCGGTGAAGAGCGGCGGCGACTACATCCTCAACGGCGCCAAGCAATTCATCTCCGGCGCCGGCGACAGCGACCTCTATGCCGTCATGGTGCGCACCGGTGCCGACGGGCCGAAAGGCATTTCCACCGTCATCGTGCCGAAAGACGCGCCCGGCCTCTCCTTCGGCGCCAACGAGCACAAGATGGGCTGGCACATGCAGTCGACGCGCCAGGTCATCTTCGAGGATTGCAAGGTGCCGGCCGAAAACCTTCTGTCGGGTGAAGGCGCCGGCTTCGGCATCGCCATGGCCGGCCTCGACGGCGGCCGGCTGAACATCGCCGCCTGTTCGCTGGGCGGCGCGCAGTCGGCGCTCGACAAGGCGCTGTCCTACACGGCCGAGCGCAAGGCCTTCGGCTCGAAAATCAACCAGTTCCAGGCTTTGCAGTTCAAGCTGGCCGACATGGAGACAGAACTGCAGGCCGCGCGCATCTTCCTCTATGCCGCCGCCTCCAAACTCGACCGCAAGGCGCCGGATGCCGGCAAATGGTCCGCGATGGCCAAGCGCTTCGTCACCGACACCGGCTTCAACGTCGCCGACAGCGCGCTGCAGCTGCTTGGCGGCTACGGCTACCTGCATGACTACGGCATCGAGAAGCTGGTGCGTGACCTGCGCGTCCACCAGATCCTCGAAGGCACCAACGAGATCATGCGCGTCATCATCGCGCGCGCCCTGATTGGCCGGTAAAATAAGTAGGCAGTAGGCAGTAGGCAGTAGGCAAAAGATGACCGGCAAGATCAATTCGTACAGGGATCTTTTCGTGTGGCAGCAGGCGATGGATCTGGCCGTCGCTACCTACTCGTTGACCAGGACGTGGCCAAAAGAAGAACTGTATGGGCTGACCAGCCAGATCCGTCGTTCAGCAAACTCCATTCCTGCGAACATCGCGGAAGGGTATGGCCGAGACAATAGAGGCTCTTATCAGCAATTTCTTAGGATTGCCCAAGGCTCGCTGAAGGAGTTCGAAACACACCTCCAGATCACTGAACGCGTCGGCTTAGCCACGCATGATCAAACAAATCAGATGCTGTTAGCGACCGCGGGCATCGGGAAAATGCTTCGCCAACTTATCATCAAACTTGCACCCGAATAGTCGCCTACTGCCTAAAGGCCTCACCCCAAATCACGGAGCGCCCATATGACCACCATCGCCTTCATCGGCCTCGGCAATATGGGCAATCCAATGGCCGCCAATCTGGTCAAGGCCGGACATACGGTGCATGGCTTCGACCTGGTTCCGGAGAACCTGACCGTCGCGAGGGAGCACGGCGTCGTCGTCATGGCCAACGCGCCGGCCGCAGTGAAGGACGCCGACGTGGTCATCACGATGCTGCCGGCCGGCAAGCACGTGCTGTCGGTCCATGAAGACATCGCGCCGAAGGCCAGGAAAGGCGCGCTGTTCATCGACTCCTCGACGATTGACGTCGATTCGGCACGCAAGGCGCATGCCATCGCGGCGAAACACGGCCTGCTGTCGATCGACGCCCCTGTTTCCGGCGGCACCGGCGGCGCCACGGCCGGCACGCTGACCTTCATGGCCGGGGGCTCCGACGATGCATTCGCCACGGCCGAACCAATCCTCAAGCCAATGGCCGGCCGCATCGTCCATTGCGGCGGCGACGGCGCCGGCCAGGCGGCGAAGATCTGCAACAACATGATCCTCGGCATTTCGATGATCGGCGTCGCCGAGGCCTTCGTGCTGGCGGAGAAACTGGGCCTGTCGCATCAGGCGTTGTTCGACGTTGCCTCGACATCTTCAGGCCAGTGCTGGTCGCTGACCACCTATTGCCCGGTGCCCGGCCCGGTGCCCACCTCGCCCGCCAACAAGGATTACAAACCGGGCTTTGCCGCCGCCCTTATGCTGAAAGACCTGAAACTGTCGCAGGAAGCAGCACTTGGCGCGGGCGCGGTGACGCCACTTGGTGCTGAAGCGGCACAACTCTATGCCCTGTTCAACGCCCAGGGGCATGGCGGCGCCGATTTCTCCGGTATAATTAATTTTCTGCGCGGCACCCCTGCGTAACTAACGGATTTGATGGGCTTTTTCCTGATCCATCCGGCGGGACGGCCGTAAATTTAGATTTGCTTAAGCTCTCGATAACTCCGCGGTAACGATGTCCCTATAAAACGGATTGCGAGGCGGACATATCGCATCCGCCCGGCGCTCCGGATCAGGTCTCGCGTACCGGAGCCCGTAGGTTTCGCCAAGTGTTGAGTAGCGAAACGCCATGCGTATCTGGCAAAGCCGCGTTCCCGACGGAGCGCGGTTTTTGCTTTCCGCCGCGCCTGATCCGGGCTGGAGCCTATATTCCGATCGCGGCGTTCGGGATCGGCACGTGATCTTCATTGGTCAACACGATCGGCGCATCGAAACCGTCCACCCTGATCACGAGCAGGCGCATGCTCCATATGCCTGCATTGCGAACCAGGTGGGAGAACACTGTCCCCTTGCCCTTGGCGCCGTGAACGGGAATGCTGAACTGGGCATCGCCCGCCCCATTCGCATTGACGTTGAGATGGCCGCCGACCCAGAAATTGTCGGTCACATCGTCACCAATGGCGGCCTTCACGCGGCTGTCGGCGCGAATGGCATCCATGGTCATGTGATAGGCACCATTACCTTTGAGCATAAACGGGACGCTGCCGACCATCGTCGCGCAGCCGCCTATACTGACCACCCAGACGGCAAGGCCCGCGATTGCCCAGTTGCGCTGCGTCCTGCGGAATTGTTCCGCATCGCGCCAGGTCCTGTTCCGCCAGGCCCAGCGGCTGCCGCGTGCCCCAAGCACGAAGATCATGATGAGGTTGACGACCGGGATCAGCGCCAGCAGCGCGATGAAAGTGTTGTTGCCGATGCCCCAGATCCAGTTGAGGAAGAAGGCGCCCCAATTCCAGCGATCGAGCTCGGCCGGGATTTCGGCTGGCTGATTGAGCGGTTGTGCTGCCATGCTGTCTCCCGTCGGTGTGTATACCGACCGGTTTTAAAGCAACTCCAGGAAAAGTGTGAAACGGTTTTCCGCCCGGAATCGTGCCAACGCAAAAATCAAGGTACGCCGCCCCGTTTCAAGCCTTTGACGAAAGCCGGCGAAAATTCGCCTTCACCGCCCGGCTGGCCGGCTTCAGCGCGGCGCTGATCGACCGTTCAGCCGCGACGCCGTTGAGCAGCGACGGTGTGTGGCCGGAAAGAACCTCCGGCCAGAAACGGGACGCCGACTGCAGAAAAGACATTTGCGCCGCAACCGCGCCCTCGGCCATTGCGACGGTCTTCTCGGTGACCGCCCTTGCCGTCTCCGCGCTCCAGGGCTCGCCGCTCCGGGCCTCCATGGCCATCAGTGGCAAGCGCATCATCGCCACCATCGGCGCCAGCATCAGGCCCGCGCCGATGCTGTTCGCTTCCTGCACGCGTCGACGTCTGGTCTTTCTCATGGAAGCCCCCTTCGCGGCCGGATCGACCGCCGCTCACACTACGCGCCAAAAGTGAGATCGTTCCCTGGCCAGGATGGTATCTTCTCGATACCGGACGTCTCCTTGGAGAAACGCCCGGTCGAGCTTCGTCTACCGCTTGCGCAGATCCGCCCGTGCCAAATCCAGCGCTTTGCCGATACGCTCGCAGGCCATGTCGATGGTGTCGCGGGTCCAGATCAGCGGCGGCGACAGGATCATGGTGTCGCCTGTAGCGCGCAGCATCATGCCGTTGGCGATCGCATGGTCGCGCACCGTCACCGCGGCACTTCCCGACGGCAGGAACCGTTCCTTGGTTGCCTTATCCTTGACGATTTCGATCGCGCCCATCAGTCCGATCGAGCGCACTTCGCCAACCAGATCATGCCCGGCAATACGCTCTTGCAGAGCCTTGGCGAAATAGGGCCCGGTGTCGTTCCTGACGCGGTCGACCAGGCCTTCCCGTTCGATGATCTCCAGGTTCTTCAACGCCACCGCGCAAGCCACGGGATGGCCGGAATAGGTGTAGCCGTGATTGAACTCGCCGCCCTTCTCGACCAGCGTCGAGGCAATGCGGTCGCCCACCAGCAGTGCCGACAGCGGCTGGTAGCCCGAGGTCAGCGCCTTGGCCGTGGTGATGGTGTCCGCTTCGATGCCGAAGGTCTGCGCGGCAAACCACTCGCCCGTGCGGCCGTAGCCGGTGATGACCTCGTCCAGCATCAACAGCACATCGTATTTGCGGCAGATGCGCTGCACTTCGGGCCAGTAACTGGCCGGCGGGATCTTGACGCCGCCCGCGCCCATTACCGGCTCGCCGATGAATGCCGCGACCTTGTCGGCGCCGGCCTCGATGATCGCATCCTCGACCGATTTGGCCGCGCGCAGGCCGAAATCATGATCGCTCTCGCCCGGCAGCGCCAGTTCGTAGGCATAGGGCATCATCACATGGACGATGTTGGGCACGGCCCCGTTGAGCTGCTTGTGCATGGCATCCATGCCGCCGAGCGAAGTGCCGGCGATGGTCGAGCCGTGATAGGCCATCTTGCGCGAGATGACGCGGTTCTTCTCCGGCTTGCCCTCCAGCGCCCAGTAATGGCGCACAAGACGCAACGCGGTGTCGTTGGCCTCCGAACCGGATGACCCATAGAACACCTGGTTGACGTTGCGTGGCGCGATTTCGGCCAGCTTCTTCGACAACAGCACCGGCGTCGGCGTCGAGCATTTGAAAAAGGAATTGTAGTAAGGCAATTCCTTCATCTGGGCATAGGCGGCCTCGGCCAGTTCGTCGCGGCCATAGCCGATGTTGACGCACCACAGGCCGGCCATGCCGTCGAGCAGTTCCGCCCCTTCGGAATCGTAGATGAACGGGCCATTGGCGTGGGTGATGACGCGCGAGCCGGCATCGCGCAATTCCTTGTGGTCGGTGAAGGGATGCAGGTGATGCGCGGCGTCGATCTGCTGAAGCTGCTTCAGCGAATAATTTTGATAGGTCATGTCTGGATCTTTCCTCTGGATTCAATCCGGCTGGCGCCGGGGCGAATGCATCAGAGGCAGGCAGGCGGCGAATAGCCGATGCGGGCGCACAGCCGCAAAAGCTCGGCGCGCAGCGTGCGCGGTGACGGTGTCACCGCGACCCGGAATGCGCGAGCCCCAACTGCGCTGACCAATATCCTGACGAGAGCCATGGCCGGCACCTTAGAGCAAAGGCTGGTCGAGGTGAACCACCCTTCGCTTGGCCCATGAGGGAATGTGTCTACGCCTTGGCGCTCAGCGCCCTCTGCAGGAACACGTATTTCATCGCCGCCTGCGCCGCCTGGGGCCGGCGGTCACCGCGCCCGCCATGGCCGCCTTCGGTCTCCTCGAAGAACAGCGCCTTTGCATGACCGGCTTCTTGCATCCGCGCCGCCATTTTGCGCGCATGGCCGGGATGGACGCGATCATCGGCGGTCGAGGTGGTCAAGAGCACCGGCGGATAAGCGGCATCCGCCGTGACATGCTGGTAGGGCGAATAGGCGGAAAGCCATTTCGCGTCTTCCGGCTTCGACGGATCGCCATATTCGGCCATCCACGAAGCACCCGGCGGCAATTCGGTGTAGCGCAGCATGTCGAGTAGCGGCACCTCGACGATGACCGCGCCGAAAAGCTCGGGGTGCTGCGTCAGGGAAAC
The DNA here is from genome assembly GCF_006658505.1 of Mesorhizobium sp. B2-4-15. GTDB lineage: Bacteria > Pseudomonadota > Alphaproteobacteria > Rhizobiales > Rhizobiaceae > Mesorhizobium. The sequence continues at coordinate 8,844 of NZ_VFUZ01000028.1, read as the reverse complement.
GCCGGTCAGCAGGCCGCCATTCGAGCCGCCCTGGATGCCGAGCGAGGCAGCCGTGGCGATGCCGCGCCTGACGACATCCTCAGCCACCGCGGCAAAGTCATCGAAGCCGTTCTGGCGCTTGCCTTTCAGCGCCGCCTGATGCCAGGCCGGCCCGAACTCGCCGCCGCCACGAATGCAGGCCTGCACATAGGCATTGCCCTTCTCCAGCCACAGCCTGCCACGCACACCGGCATAGCCGGGCAGCAGCGGCACTTCGAAGCCGCCATAGCCATAGAGCAGCGTCGGCACCGGCCCCTTCTGATCGCGACGCCTGACGACGAAGTATGGGATCATCGTACCATCCTTCGAGCGCGCCTCGAACTGCTCCGAGATCAGCGGCGAGGCATCGAAACGCGCCGGCTGCGACTTCACCGTCGCAAGCGTCTTGCCATCGTCATCGGACCAGATGATCGAACTCGGCGTCAGGAAATCGGTGAAGGAGAAGGACACGCTGGAGCCGAAATGCTCGGCATGGCTGATGCCGACGGTGCCGTTTTCGGGCAGTGGGACGGGCTTCAGCGACCAAGCGCTGTCGTTGCGCTGGCAGACGAGCACCTTACCCCGCACATTGTCCATCAGGCTGATGAACAGCCGGTCCTGCGTTCTGGCGAGCCCGGCAATCGACACGCGATGTGTCGGCGCCAACAAGGTTTCGATGGCGCCAAAACCGCCGGTTTCGATCCAGCGCGCGAAGTCGAGCGAATAGAGCCCGTCGGGCTGGCACGCCGTGCCGTCCGGCGCCGTCCAGGGCGTGCGCACCCCGAACACCAGCTGATCCTTGAAAAGTGCCGTGTCAGTGACGTCGTCCGGCAGCGGGATGCGCCTGTTTTCACCTGATGGGAGATGCAGGAAACTGTGCGATGCGAAGAAATTGAGCGTCCGCGCCAAAAAAAGATGACGCTTGTCGCCGTCGAACTCGACGCCGGCGCCAACCGCGAGATCCTCGGTCTTTCCCTCGAAGATCGGCGTCGCGTCTTCGAGTTTCGTGCCGCGCTTCCAGAGTTTGACCACGCGCGGATAACCGGATTCGGTCTTGTCCGCGTCCTCGAAGGCCGCCGAGACGATGACCGTGTCCTTGTCTAGCCAGCCGAAACCCGACTTGGAGGCCGGTGCGTGAAACCCACCTTCGATAAACGATTTGGTGTCGATGTCGAATTCGCGCATCTCGCTGGCGTCGCCGCCATCCGGCGACATCGAGAGCAGGCAGCGGCTGAAGTCCGGATAGAGCCGGCTGGCGCCGCTGAACACCCATTTTATCCCTTCCTTCGCCGCGAGCTGGTCGAAGTCGATGATTGTCTCCCACTCAGGCTTGTCGGTCTTGTAGGAGGCGACCGTCGTGCGGCGCCACAGGCCGAGCGCATTGGTCTTGTCCTGCCAGAAATTATAGACATGGCCGGCGATGGCCGCACCGACAGCGATGTTGTCCTCGGCCGTCATCAGGTCGAGCGCCGTCTGGAACGACGCCTGATAGGATGGATCGCCCTGCAGTTCGCCAACGGTGATCTCGTTCTGGCGGTGCACCCAGTCAAGCGACTGCTTGCTCGTCCTGTCCTCCAGCCAGAGGAAGGGGTCTTCATGAGCGAATTCTGGCTTGGCGATGGGCTTGGTCATGGAATCTCCGATTGCTTCGGCATGCAACATCGACATGCCATGTCCGATATTCAATAGCTGCCGCATATCGGAAGAGGATTCAGGCCTTCCCACGACCGATGACAGTGGCGAGCGCCAGTGCAAGGCAAAGCAAGCCAAGCGTGATCGGCAGGCCTGTGACGCCGAGCACATCCATGGCGCTTCCCGCCACCGGCGGCACGGAAATGCCGCCAACGCCCCACATCAGCGAGAATGCGGCATTGCCGGCCACCAGTGTCGAGCCGCTAAAGCGCTCGCCGAGTTCGATGATCGACATGGTGTAGATGCCATAGGAAACAGCGCCCCAGATGAAGATCGTCGGCCATATCAGCGGCGTCTCGATGAGAAGCGGCAACAGCATGCATCCGAGCGTCGTGACAACGGTGCAGAAGAGCCGCACGAGCCGTGCGGTCAGCCTCTCCGCCAGCAGGCCAAGTGGCACCTGCATGGCGATGTTGCCGGCAATCATCACCGACAGCAGCGCCGACATGCGGGTTTCGGCGATGCCATAATGCGTGCCATAGACCGGCAGCAGCGCCAGGGACGCCTGCTCGAAGCCTGCCGCGACGATCACCGCAAACAAGAGCAGCCAGGCCAGCGGCACGAAGCCGAGGACCGAAACCTGGTGACCGGCTTCGTCCACCTTCGGCAGGCGCGGCAGCACCGAAGCCAGGCAGATGCCGCACAGCATGAAGGCGCAAATGCCGACGAGGAATGGCGGCCAGCCTTCCGTGCCGACGGCAAGCAGGCAGAGCGGGCCAGCGGCGAAGCCGGCCGAAATGATCGTCGAATAGACGCCCATGATGCGGCCGCGCCGCGCCGGCGGCGCCAATGCGATCACCCAGATTTCGCTCAGCACATAGAGCGGGTTGGTCACCACGCCAATCAGGAAGCGCAGCAGAAACCAGAGATAGACATTCTGCGTCCAGCCGATCAGCGCCAGCATGACAGCCGAAAGTGCAGCACAAGTGAGCGCCGTGCGCCCCGCCCCGAACCGCCGCGCCAGCCCTGGTATCAAAGGCGATGACAGGATGAAGCCAATCGGCGTCATGGCAGCCGACAGGCCGATCATCGCCGGCGAGACACCCTGCCGCTGCAGGATGAAGCTCAGCAGCGGGTAGGACAGCCCTTGCGCGAGGGCGAACACGGAGACGGTCGCGATCACGCCGGTGATGGCGGCCCACTGCAGGGCTTCCTCGCCCTTGTCCGAACCCGCCACCATCAAGCCTTGCCGCTCTGGCGCGCGGACGAGCGATAGAGCGCGAAGATCACCAGCAAGGCGTCAAGGCCCGCGATCACCACGGGCAGGCCCACCGGGCCGATGCCCTGCATCAGCAGGCCGGCGCCGGGCGGGCCGACAATGCCGCCAACGCCCCACAGCAAGGCGAAAGCCGCATTGCCGGTGACGAGCAGCGTGCCCTTGAAGCGGCTGCCGAGCTCGACCAGCGCCATCGTGTAGACGCCGTAGCCGACCGCGCCCATCACCAGCAGCACCATCCAGATCAGCGGCGTCATGATCAGCAGCGGCAGCAGGGCCGCGCAAATTGCGGTCGCCACGGCACAGGCCAGGATCATGGGGCGGCCGCCGAAGCGTTCGGCGAGCAGGCCAAGCGGGATCTGCAGCAGGATGTTGCCCAGGGACAGCGCCATCACCAGCGCTGCGAGCACGGCTTCCGGCAGGCCATAGCCGGCGCCGAAGACCGGAACCAGCGCATAAGTGCTTTGCTGGACGGCGGCCGACACCAGCACCGCCAGCAGCAGCGCCGGCGCCAGCCGGGCAAAACCGACAAAGCTGCCGGCCGGTTGCCCGTCGTCCTCGAAACCGGTGAGCCTTGAAGAGACAAGGCGCAGGATGACAGCGCAAAGCACGAAGCCGCCAATGCCGACGCTGAAGGGAGCCCAGCCTTCCGTCCCAACCATGGTCAGGGTGAAGGGACCTGCCGCGTAGCCGGCGCCCATCAGCGTGTTGAACACGCCCATCACGCGACCGCGCCGCGAGGGCGGCGCCAGCGACAGCGCCCACACCTCACCGAGAATGTAGAGCGGATTGATGACCACGCCGATCAGAAAGCGGATGACGTACCAGGCCACCCAGTTCTGCAGATAACCGATGCCCAGGAAGCAGAGCGCTCCGATCAGCGAGCAACTGACCGCCAGCGTGCGCGCACCAACCAGCCGTACGGCCGCCGGCACGAACGACGCCGACAGGATCAGACCGAGCGGCATCATCGCCGCCGACAGGCCGATCAATCCCGGCGACATGCCTTGCTTCTGCATCAGGAGCGTGAACAGCGGCGAGCTCAACCCCTGCGCGGCGCCGAACATGGCAAGTGCCGCGGTGACGCCGGCCAGCGCTGCCCACTGCGTTCCCGCTTCGCCTTCGCTCGAGCCGGTTGCGACCATTCCGTCAATCCATGTGAAGTGCCGGCTGACCTCCCGGCCGGCAAGGTCATTAGCTATTGGTTCGATCGGAGGAAAGAAAGGGCCGGCAAGCCAAATCCGCTTACGCCAATGGATCCGCCCGCTCGGCCGCGATGGCAGAACGGAATGAATGGCAAGTACCCAGCGCTACGGAAAATAGCGGGCAATCGCGCCCTTCTTGCCGTCGGCGTAAGGCTTCAGCCACTGGTCGTCGGTGGAAAGCCCGTCATTGTCGGAGGGCCCCTTGCCGATCGTCCTGCGCCAGGCGCGGAACTTGTAATGGTCGAACACGTCGAGCATGTGCACCGCGTAGGCGGCCGCGAAGGTCTTGTCGCCTTCGACGATCACAAGGTTCTCGTCATTTTCGTAAGAGGCCTTGTAACCGAGATTGTGGCTGCCCGTGATGACCGTGGCGTTCTCCTCCATCGGATCGATGATGACGATCTTGTCGTGCACGATCGCATGGCCGACGGTCAGCACCTCAGCCTGGAAGTCGCGGGCGATGGTGGCGCCGGTCAGGTTCGCCGCCCGCACGATGGAGACGTTCGGCGCCTCCCAGACTTTTTCTGGATAGACGAAGGGCGCCTTGCCGTCCTTGTTCGACTTATGGGTGACCGGATCCTTGGTCGGCGCGACATAGTTGGGCATGGCGGTTTCGTCGCTTATCGCGCCCTGCACGATCAGCTTCGGATCGGCCTTCGCCGCCGCGACGGCCTGGTCGACGATCGAGTTTTCGCCGAGCAGCGAGGGATTGAACACAAGAAACAGCACCGCCCGCTTCGCCGCCCTGATGCGGGCGAAGACATCCTCGAGATCCACCGGCCGCACCGAGATGTCCTTCTTGTTGCGGTCGGGATCGTTCGGTGAAAACCAGATCGTCATGCCGTCCAGCGCCGCCGTGGCGCCGTTCAGCGGGTTTGGCACGTGGTTTTCCTTGCGAAACGGCACGCCTTGCGTATGCGCCACGCGGCCGGCAGCGCTTTCCGAGGCCGGCGGCGGAAAGACGTCGGCCTTCATGCGATCCCAGTAGGCGTCGAAGATTTCGGCCATTGCAGGATCGTCGCGGATGAAGGCGTTGTTGGACTGCCCGCAAATGCCCGTCGACGTCCAGTTGGTGCTGCCGGTCATCACCGCTTGCTGCTTCCCCTGGGCGTCGCGGTAGACGGCAAACTTGTTGTGGCCGATATGGTTGTTGTTGAAGAGGCGATCCGTCACCACGACGCCCGCGTCGTGCAGGCGCTTCCTGTAGGGCGCGTTGCCGGCGTCCCAGGCTTTGGTCTGATCGTCCTTGCCCGAATTGGAGAGAATGACCTCCACGACATCCTTCGCGGCGATGATGGCGTCGCACAGCTCGTCGTCGCCAAGCTCGTAAAGCGCAAGCCGGACGGTGCCGCCGTCCGTCTTGGCCCGTTTCAGCAGACTGGTCAGCACGTCGGGCACATCGCCATGCAGATAGGCGCGTATCTTGCTGGTCGGATCCTGCAGCACCGCCCTGATCTTGTCGCGCTGCCCGACCTTGATGCCGGCTTCCGCCAGCGCATGCGACATCCATTGCGTCGACAGCACGCCATTGGTGAAGGCCACACGCGCCTTTCCGAACATCTGCCCAAGGAAGATCGGTGGGCTGACTGCGCCCTGGCCGAGATAGCCCAGCGGCCGCGCCGGCCCGGTGTAAGCGGGCTTGCCGTCGACGACCTGCTCGGGTCGCACCGGCACTGGATCGAGACCGGGCTTCATGTCGCCTACCGGGCGCACCCGATAGGCAATCAATTCACCGTCCGGTCTGACGTCGATGCTGTCGCGGCGCCGCCGCACGGTGAGATCGCGCCAGAACGTCTTCTGCACCGGCCAGACGCCGGTATCCTGGGGAATCCAGTCCTTGTTGCTCTGGCCCTTGAAGGGCACCCAGGACGCCAGGCAACGCTCTTCGCCTGTATCGGGATAGAGGCGCACGATCTCGAAACCCAGGCAGTCCGGGATCATCCCGTCTATGTCCCAGGAAAGGAATGCGACTTCATTGTTTGTCGCGGCACGCACTTTGACGACATCAGGCATTGGCTGTCCCTCCAAGGACGTTCAGCCAGAAAGTATATCAAAAGTAAAAGACGGTACTGTAACGCGCGCCCCGTCGGTATCCATTCGCCCGGCCGCGCTCAGCACTTGCTGGCGCGTCACGGTGACAAGGCGAGGTCCCCGCCATGCAACTGCCGTTCCGGCATGTCGCTTCCCTCGCTCTAGTGGTCGCCGCCTCCGCAATGGCCGGACAGCCGCCGGTCCATTATGCCGCCCACTTTCGCATCCTACGAGGCTCCTCATGACCGCCGCCCTTCAACCCGCCGAACCGGCTCCGGCAACCGATCGCGCCCGTCGGGGCGGCCGCGCCGGAAAGCGCGCCGGTGGCTCGGCCGCGTTCGAGCAGCCGGCCTTCCGCCAGCTGAAAAACCCGTTGCAGCCGACCAGGCTGGTATCAGAGGACGAGCTGGAATCGATCCATCTCGCCTCCTTGCGCGTGCTCAGGGAAATCGGCGTCGACGTGCTGCACGACGAAGCCCGCCGCATCATGAAGGCGCATGGCGCCGACGTGCGCGAAGGCAGCGAGCGGGTTCGCTTCGACAGCGACATGATCCTCGAGCTTGTTTCGCACTGCCCGTCCGAATTCACCATCCATGCCCGCAATCCCGCGCACAATGTGCGCTTCGGCGGCGACAATCTGATCATCTCGATGATGGCGTCGGCGCCCAACTGCTCCGACATCGATCGCGGCCGCCGGCCCGGCAACCAGGCGGACTACCGCAACTTCCTGCGTCTGGCGCAGATGCACAACATCCTCAACTGCACCGGTGGCTATCCGGTCGAGCCGATCGATATCCATCCATCGGTTCGCCATCTGGAATGCGTCCGCGACCTCGCCACGCTCACCGACAAGGTGTTCCACATCTATTCGCTGGGCAAGGAGCGCAATGTCGACGGCATCGAGATCACCCGCATCGCGCGCGGCATCAGCCGGGAGCAGCTGATGGCGGAGCCTTCGGTCTTCACCATCATCAACACCAATTCGCCGCTCAAGCTCGACGTGCCGATGATGGAAGGCATCATCCAGATGTCGAGCATGGGCCAGGTCGTCATCGTCACGCCGTTCACCCTGTCGGGCGCCATGGCCCCGGTCACCATCGCCGGCGCGCTGGTGCAGCAGAATGCGGAGGCGCTGTCCGGCATCGCCTTTGCGCAGATGGTCAAGAAGGGCGCACCGGTCGGCTATGGCGGCTTCACCTCCAATGTCGACATGAAATCCGGCGCGCCGGCCTTCGGCACGCCGGAATACATGAAGGCGCAGCTCGTCGGTGGCCAGCTTGCCCGCCGCTACAAGATCCCCTACCGCACCTCCAACACCTGCGCCGCCAACACGGTCGATGCACAGGCGGCCTATGAGAGCGTGTTCTCGCTGTGGGGCGCGGTGCAAGGCGGCGGCAATCTGATGATGCACGCGGCCGGCTGGCTGGAAGGCGGCCTGCGTTGCTCCTACGAGAAGACCATTCTGGATATCGACCTGCTGCAAATGGTGGCCGAATTCCTGACCCCACTCGACCTTTCCGACGAAGCGCTCGGCTTCGACGCCATCCAGTCGGTTGGCCCCGGCGGCCACTTCTTTGGCACCCAGCACACGCAGGACCGCTATAAGACCGCCTTCTATTCGCCGATCCTGTCGGACTGGCGCAATTTCGAGACCTGGGCGGAAGCCGGATCGCCGACAGCGATGGAAAAAGCCAACAAGGTGTGGAAGGAACGTCTGGCCTCTTACGACGAGCCCTACATGGATCCAGCCATCCGCGAGGAGCTCAACGCCTTTGTCGCGAAGCGCACGGCCGAAGGCGGCGCGCCTACGGACTTCTAGACGGACCACCTTCTTGGGTTGTTCGATTTCGCTGCAATGCGATTCGCGGGCCTGCAAAATATCTGATTCAGTTTACACGAAAACGGACCTATCTTCATGAAATCCCATGTAAAAGCGGTTGTTATTGGCGGCGGCGTCGTCGGCTGCTCGGTTCTCTATCATCTGGCCAAGGCCGGCTGGACCGACATCATGCTGATCGAGCGTTCGGAGCTGACCTCCGGCTCGTCCTGGCACGCGGCGGGCGGCTTCCATACGCTGAACGGCGATCCCAACGTCGCCAAGCTGCAGGCCTATACGGTCCAGCTCTACAAGGAGATCGAGGAAATATCCGGCCAGTCCTGCTCGCTGCACCTGACCGGCGGCGTGATGATGGCCGATACGCCCGAGCGCATGGATTTCCTGCGGCTCGCCCACGCCAAGGGCCGCTATCTCGGCATGGACACCGAACTGATCACCCCCTCCGAAGCCAAGGCGATGTTCCCGCTGATGGACGAGACGAATTTCGTCGGCGCCATGTGGGATCCGGTCGAAGGCCATCTCGATCCCTCGGGCACCACCATCGCCTACTCCAAGGCGGCCAAGAAACTCGGCGCCGAGATCGTGCTGCGCAACCGCGTTGTCGACCTGACGCAGCAGCCGGACGGCACCTGGAACGTCGTCACCGAACAGGGCACGGTCCATGCCGAGCATGTCGTCAATTGCGGCGGCCTGTGGGCGCGCGAGATCGGCCGCATGGTCGGCGTCGAACTCCCGGTGCTTGCGATGGAGCACATGTACCTGCTCACCGCTTCAGCCAGGGTGGCGGCGTCGGCCTCGCTCTGTCGAACTGGATGGTGCATGGCGACCCGGGCTTCGACGTCTGG
>NZ_VFUZ01000027.1 GCF_006658505.1 Mesorhizobium sp. B2-4-15 | reverse complement strand
AACGATCGAGGCCAACGAATGCAAGAACTATTTCGCAAACGCCGGCTACGCTTCCGTCAAAACGTGAAACGCTCTAGTCGTCCGCCTGGCTACTGAGCGAAGCGACCCAATCCGTAAGGCGCCAGCAGCGGGTCGCGCTCGCCGCCAAGAATTTCCTGTGAAGCGAACAGGCCGACCGCCGGCGCCAGCGTGATGCCCGAATGCGTGACGGCGACATAGAGACCGTCCATGCCCTCGGCACGGCCGATGATCGGGAAGCCGTCGATCGGCGTCGGCCGGTAGCCGACCGTATGGAAATCCAGTTCCAGTCCCTCGCTGTCGCGCAGCATGGCCTTCATGACTGCAAACAACTCACGAGCTGTGACTTCAGCGTCCACGCCTGGGTCGGCGCCGCCGAAATCCGAGCCGGCGATGATGCGGCCCTCCGCGGTCTGGCGCATGTGCAGCCGCCCGGCCAGCACCAGCCCGTTGAGCAGCTTCTTGTACGGCCGCGAATGGACGATCAGGCCGGGCGGCGTCTCGATCGGCAGGCTGATGCCGGCCGTCGCGGCGATGTCCGGCGAGCCGACGCCGGCCGCGATCACCACTTCGTCGGCGGCGATCAGCCCATGCGATGTGTCGACGCCGGTAATCCGGCCATTGCTCTGGACAAGCGCCGTCACCGTGCTGGTGAGGATGCGCGCGCCACGCCGCTCCGCGTCGGCCAGCAGGGCTTTCGTGGTTGCGACGGGTTCCGCGACACCCTCTTGGGCGACATGCAGGGCGAAATCTGGAAGTTCGGTCAGATTGGGCTCGATGCGCGCGGCTGCGGCGCGGTCGACGCGCTCGATGCCGTAGCCCCAGGATGAATGTTCTTCGGCATAGGTTTCCAGGTCGGCCGCCGACAGATCCCAGCACAGGCCGCCGCACCAGTTGAGCGGCAGGCCGGGCAGGTCCTGCGCCAGCCTTGTCCATTCGGCCATGGCGCGGGTGCGCAGCCGGAAATACGGCTCCGGATTGCCCCAACTGGCGTTGATCCAGGCAAACGAATTCGGAGTCGCCACTCCGCCGGCGGCGCTGTCGGCAATGACCGTCACCCGGGCGCCCGATTTGGTGAGATGCCAGGCGATCGACGCGCCGATGATGCCGGCGCCGATGACGATGACTTGTTTCGCCGCGGCCATGCTTTCACCTCCGCATCGTAGTCCTCAGGCAACGGTTACCCAAGTGCCACGCTGGCGGCTGCTTGCCAACATCGAGTCGCGAGAAATATGCGTCGTGACATCAAATGCCGGCTGCCTTCGGACTAAGTCGGCTTGACCGGGCTGCGGCATCCGGCGGCGTCCTTGCCGCCGGAACGGTCGACAGCCCCGCACTGCGCTGCTAGAAGCCCGGCCTGTCACACGGAAATCCCAAAAGAATGCCCGAAACAATACCAGAGGAAGTGTCGCGCCGCCGCACCTTCGCGATCATCGCCCATCCGGACGCCGGCAAGACCACGCTCACCGAAAAACTGCTGCTGTTCGGCGGCGCCATCCAGCTTGCCGGCGAGGTCAAGGCCAAGAAGGATCGTATCCAGACCCGGTCCGACTGGATGAAGATCGAGCGCGAGCGCGGCATCTCGGTCGTCACTTCGGTGATGACCTTCGAGTATGAGGACAATGTCTTCAATCTGCTCGACACGCCCGGCCACGAGGACTTCGCCGACGACACCTACCGCACACTGTCGGCGGTCGACGCGGCCGTCATGGTGATCGACGCCGCCAAGGGCATCGAGCCGCGTACGCTGAAACTGTTCGAGGTGTGCCGGCTGCGCGACATCCCGATCATCACCTTCGTCAACAAGATGGATCGCGAGAGCCGCGACCCGTTCGAGATCCTCGACGAGATCGAGCAGAAGCTGGCGCTCGACACCGCGCCCATCACCTGGCCGATCGGCCGCGGCAAGACCTTCTCGGGTACCTACCATCTGGCGCTGAACGCGGTACGCAAAGGCGACGACGAGAAGGAACGCACATCGGTCAACGGTCCCGATTCCAACCGCGTCGCCGGGCTGTTGCCCGACAACGAGCGCGAAGCCTTCATCGAGGAACTGGAACTGGCGCGCGAAGCGTGCCGCCCGCTCGACATCGACGCTTTTCGCGAGGGTCATCTGACACCGGTCTATTTCGGCTCGGCGCTGCGCAATTATGGCGTGCGCGACCTGATCGAGGCGCTTGGCGCTTACGGACCGCCGCCGCGCGCGCAAGAGGCCGACACCCGCAAGGTCGAGGCGACCGAGGACAAGATGACGTCCTTCGTCTTCAAGATACAGGCCAACATGGACCCCAACCATCGTGACCGTATCGCCTTCGTCCGCGTCTGCTCGGGCAAGCTCGAGCGCGGCATGAAGGCCAAGCTGGTGCGCACCGGCAAGCCGATGAGCCTGTCGGCGCCGCAGTTCTTCTTCGCCCGCACCCGCGTCACCGCCGACGAAGCCTTTGCCGGCGACGTCGTCGGCATCCCCAATCACGGCACGCTGCGCATCGGCGACACGCTGACTGAGGGCGAGGAAATACTGTTCAGGGGCGTGCCGAATTTTGCCCCGGAAATCCTGCGTCGCGTGCGCCTAGGCGACGCCATGAAGGCGAAGAAGCTCAAGGAAGCGTTGCACCAGATGGCCGAGGAAGGCGTCGTGCAGCTGTTCTCGCCGGAGGACGGCTCACCGGCCATCGTCGGCGTCGTCGGCGCGCTGCAGCTCGACGTGCTGAAGGAGCGGCTGAACTTCGAATACACGCTGCCCGTCGAATTCGAGATGTCGCGCTTTTCGGTCTGCCGCTGGATATCGGCCGACGACAAGGCCGAGGTTCACCGCTTCATCGAAGCGCATCGCGGCGACATCGCCCGCGACCTCGACAACGACCCGGTGTTCCTCGCCCAGCACGCCTTCTCGCTGAACTACGAAGCCGAACGCTGGAAGGCGATCCGCTTCGAAACGATCAAGGACTATCAGGTCCGCGACAAGGCGGCGTAGTAAGTAGGAAGTAGGAAGTAGGGGCGGACCGAAGTAGTCTCGACTACTCACTACCCACTACCCATGATTACCCTTTCGCAGCCGCTTCGATCTTGGCGATATCGATCTTGCCCATCTGCATCATCGCCGACATCACCCGGCCTGCCTTGGCCCGGTCGGGATCCTGGAGCAGGCGCGGCAACTGCTCCGGCACGACCTGCCAGGAGACGCCGAATCTGTCCTTCAGCCAGCTGCAGCGTCCAGGTTCGCCGCCGCCTTCGGTGAGCCGGGTCCAGAAATGATCCACCTCTTCCTGCGTCTTGCAGTCGATCGACAGCGACATGGCCTCGGTGAACTTGTATTGCGGGCCGCCGTTGAGCGCCTGGAATTGCACGCCGTCGAGCTCGAACGAGGCCACCAACACCTTGCCTTCCGAGGCGTGGCCCTGGGGCCAGCGCGTGACGCTCAGCACCTTCGAATTCTTGAAAATGGACACATAGTAGTTCATGGCCTCTTCGGCCTCACCGTCGAACCACAGGAAGGTGGTGATCTTTTGCATGGCGCACTCCTCGGTTGCTTTGCTGTTGCAGTGAAAACGGCTGACTCCGAGAATGGTGCCATTCCTGCCGTCTGTCCCAAGGACGCGCTTGCGGCACGTGATCCGACAACCGCGTGCAATTTTTTCGGAGGCCCTCGTTTCTCGGGAAAATCTGGCGCATTGCAAAAATGTGGCCAGACCATACTTGCGAGTCTATAACGCCTGCGGTCCGAATTCAGCGCCGCCACGCTCCGCATCGAGCGCCGCCGGCCAGCCAAGGAAGAGTCATGCCTGCCTATCGCTCCCGCACCACCACTCATGGCCGCAACATGGCCGGCGCCCGCGGCCTCTGGCGCGCCACCGGCATGAAGGACTCGGATTTCGGCAAGCCGATCATCGCCGTCGTCAACTCCTTCACACAGTTCGTGCCGGGCCACGTCCATCTGAAGGACCTCGGCCAGCTGGTCGCGCGCGAGATCGAGAAGGCCGGCGGCGTCGCCAAGGAATTCAACACCATCGCCGTCGACGACGGCATCGCCATGGGCCATGACGGCATGCTCTATTCGCTGCCGTCGCGCGAGCTGATCGCCGATTCCGTCGAATACATGGTCAACGCGCACTGCGCCGACGCCATGGTCTGCATCTCCAATTGCGACAAGATCACGCCGGGCATGCTGATGGCCTCGTTGCGGCTCAACATCCCGACCGTCTTCGTCTCCGGCGGCCCGATGGAAGCCGGCAAGGTGGTGCTGGCCGGCAAGGCGCAGGCGCTCGATCTGGTCGACGCCATGGTGGCCGCCGCCGACGACAAGATTTCCGATGAGGACGTCAAGGTCATCGAGCGTTCGGCCTGCCCGACCTGCGGCTCCTGCTCGGGCATGTTCACCGCCAATTCGATGAATTGCCTGACCGAGGCGCTTGGCCTGTCGCTGCCCGGCAACGGATCGACGCTGGCAACACACGCCGATCGCAAGCGGTTGTTCGTCGAGGCGGGTCACCTCGTCGTCGATCTCGCCCAGCGCTATTACGAGCAGGATGACGAGACAGCGCTGCCGCGCAGCATCGCCTCGAAGGGCGCCTTCGAGAACGCCATGACGCTCGACATCGCCATGGGCGGCTCGACCAACACCGTGCTGCACATCCTGGCCGCCGCGCATGAGGGCGAGGTCGACTTCACCATGGAGGATATCGACCGTCTGTCGCGACGGGTTCCGGTGCTCTGCAAGGTCGCGCCGGCCAAGTCGGACGTGCATATGGAAGACGTCCACCGCGCCGGTGGCATCATGGCGATCCTCGGTCAGCTCGACAATGCCGGGCTGATCAATCGCGACCTGCCGACGGTGCACACGGCGAGCCTCGGCGAAGCGCTTGATCGCTGGGATATTTCCCGCACCACCAGCCAGAACGTACGCGATTTCTTCCTCGCCGCTCCCGGCGGCGTGCCGACGCAGGTCGCTTTCAGCCAGGACCGCCGCTGGGACGATCTCGATCTTGATCGAGAGAAGGGTGTCATCCGCTCGGCCGAGACGCCGTTTTCGAAAGACGGTGGGCTTGCCGTGCTGAAGGGCAATCTGGCGCTCGACGGCTGTATCGTGAAGACAGCTGGCGTCGACGAGTCGATCCTGAAGTTCACCGGTCCGGCGCGGGTGTTCGAGAGCCAGGACGCCTCGGTCAAGGCCATCCTTGCCAACGAGATCAAGGCCGGCGACGTCGTCGTCATCCGCTATGAGGGACCGCGCGGCGGCCCCGGCATGCAGGAAATGCTCTACCCGACCAGCTATCTGAAGTCGAAGGGCCTGGGCAAGGCCTGCGCGCTGGTCACCGATGGTCGCTTCTCCGGTGGCACGTCGGGCCTGTCGATCGGCCATGTCTCGCCGGAAGCCGCAGAGGGCGGCACGATCGGACTGGTCCGCGAGGGCGACACGATCGAGATCGACATTCCCAACCGCACCATTCGTCTCGCCGTCAGCGACGCCGAGCTGGAAGCGCGCCGCGCGGCGATGGCGGCCAAGGGCGCCTTGGCCTGGAAGCCGGAGGAAAAGCGCAAGCGCAAGGTGACGACGGCGCTGCGCGCCTACGCCGCTTTCGCCACCAGTGCCGACAAGGGCGCGGTGCGGGTCGTGCCGGAGTAGCGCGGCTCTTCCTTCTCCCCTTGTGGGAGAAGGTGGCCGAGCGAAGCTCGGACGGATGAAGGGTGTCCAGCTTGGCGGCACCCCTCGCTTTAGGGAACTCGCTAGCGCCTTGTTTCTTCCAGCACCCCTCATCCGTCTCGGCGCTGTGCGCCGATCCACCTTCTCCCGCAGGGGGAGAAGGCAAGCAGCGCCCTTCGGCCTCACGGCATCAATTGGTACTCATAAAGCTTTTGATAGAGCCCGCCCTGGCTGAGCAAGGTCCGGTGCGGGCCGCTCTCCACCACCTTGCCGCCTTCCAGCACCACGATCGTGTCGGCCTGGTGCACGGTCGACAGGCGGTGCGCGATGACGATCGTCGTGCGCCCTTCCGTCAGTTGCTGCAGCGCATCGCGGAACAGCGCTTCCGACTCGGCGTCGAGCGCGCTGGTCGCCTCGTCCAGCAGCAGGATTTCGGCATTGCGCAGCATGGCGCGCGCGATCGAGATGCGCTGGCGCTGGCCGCCCGACAGCAGGCCGCCATTCTCGCCGACATCGGTCTCGTAACCCCTCGCCTGCGCGATGATGAAGTCGTGCGCATTGGCCGCCTTGGCCGCGGCAATCACCTCGTCGTCGGTCGCGTCCTGCCGCCCGAGCCGGATGTTGTGCATGATCGTTCCGGCAAACAGGAACGTGTCCTGGCTGACATAGGCGATCTTTTCCCTGAGCGATGCGAGCGTGGCATGGGAAATATCCTGGCCGTCGAACAGCACCTTGCCGCTCTTCGGGTCGTACATGCGCATGATCAGGTTCAGGATCGTCGACTTGCCGCCGCCCGATGGCCCGACCAGCGCCGTCATCTTACCGGGCGCGAAAGTCAGGTCGAACCGGTCCAGCACCGGCGGACCGTTCTGATAGGCGAAGCTCACGGCGTCGAACCGGATTTCGCCCGGTCCGGCCCGAAGCGGCGTTGCATCCGGCTTTTCGGCCAGCGTCAGCGGTTCGTCGGCCAGCTGGAACATCATGCGCACGCCGACAATACCGCTTTCCAATGCGATGCGCACGCGCGCCAGGCGCTTTGCCGGCTCATAAGCCAGCAGCAGCGCCGCGACAAAGGCCATGATGGCACCCGGCGTCTGGCCGCCCTGCAGCACCAGCAAGCCGCTGACCAGCACGGCGCCTGCAATGGCCAGGCCGGCCAGTGTTTCCATCACGGGAGTGGTGAGCGCTTCCAGCGTGGCGATGTTGTTGGCACGGTTCTCGACGTCGGAGACCGCTTTGTACATGCGCTTGCGCATCACGCCTTCGAGGTTGAAGGATTTGATCACGCGCACGCCGATAGCGGTTTCCTGCATCACCTGCACGATCTGGCCGACCGAGCGGAACTCCATGGCGGCGAACTTGCGCACACGCTTCAGGATGCGGTTGACGCCGTAGATGGCGAGCGGGCCGACGACGAAGCAGATCAGCGATAACGCCGGCTGCTGCACGATCATGACCAGCACCAGAGCGACCAGGGTCACCAGATCGCGCACATAGGAGGTGACGATGAGGTCGAGCACGTTGCGGGCGGCCTGGGCATTGTTCGTCATGCGGGTGATCAGGTCCGATGACGAGGTCGAATGGTAGAATTCGATGCCTTGCGCCAGGATGCGATCGTAGATCTTGCGCTGCCGCTCGGCGATGATGGCGTTGCCGACCCGGCTCATGAAGTAGGCCTGGACGAAATTGGCGATGCCCTTGACGATGAAGATCGCGGCGACCGCCACGGCGATCATGTTGACGCGCTCGATTCTTTTGTCGATCACGAATTCATTGGTGATTTCGCGCAGAATCCAGGCGCTGGCAGCCGTCATGCCGGCCACCAGCAGCATCGAAAGAATGGCTGCGCCGTAGCCGGCCCTGTGCTGTCGGAACGATTCCCTGAGCAGCCTCGCCACGAGGCGCTGGTTCTCCGTCGAACGGAAGAAACGAAACAACGGCTGATCCTTGATGCCGGGATGTCGAAGGCGGCTTATAGAGGGAGTTGCGCCCGGATGGAACCATTGGCGGCTTCTGGAAAGAAAACCGCTGCGGCATGCTGTCTTTTGGGACACGATGGAAAAGTGATTCTTGAAGCGGGATGACGACAGATGGACTTGGACCTTATCGTTCGTGGCGGCACGCTGCCGGATGGCAGGATTGCCGATATCGGTGTCAGCGGCGAGACGATCGCGGCGATCGAGCCCATGCTGGAGGGTTCCGCCCGGGCCGAAATCGACGCCCGTGGCAATCTGGTGTCACCGCCCTTCGTCGATCCGCACTTCCATATGGACGCGACGCTCTCCTATGGCATTCCGCGCATCAACGCGTCGGGCACGCTGCTCGAAGGCATTTCGCTGTGGGGCGAACTGAAGCCGCTTTTGACGCATGAGGCGGTGCGCGACCGCGCTCTCGCCTATTGCGACTGGGCGGTGTCGATGGGGCTGCTCGCCATCCGCACCCATGTCGATGTCTGCGACAACCGGCTGCTGGCGGTCGAGGCCCTGCTCGACGTCAAGAAAACCATCGCCCCCTACATCGACCTGCAATTGGTGGCCTTTCCTCAGGATGGCTTCTATCGCTCGCCGACGGCACGCCAGAACACCATCCGGGCGCTTGACATGGGCGTCGACGTCGTTGGCGGCATTCCGCATTTCGAGCGCAGCATGGCCGACGGCGCACGCTCGGTGACCGAGCTTTGCGAGATCGCGGCCAGGCGCGGCCTGATGGTCGACCTGCATTGCGACGAGACCGACGACCCGCTGTCACGCCACATCGAGCAACTGGCCTATGAAACGCAGCGGCTGGGCCTGCAGGGCAGGGTGGCCGGCTCGCACCTCACCTCGATGCATTCGATGGACAATTACTATGTCTCGAAGCTTTTGCCGCTGATCGCTGAAGCCGGCGTTTCAGCGATCCCCAATCCGCTGATCAACATCATGCTGCAGGGCCGCCACGACACCTTCCCGAAGCGCCGTGGCCTGACTCGGGTCAAGGAGATGCAGGCGCTCGGCATCCGCGTCGGCTGGGGCCAGGATTGCGTGCTCGATCCCTGGTATTCGCTGGGCACCGCCGACATGCTCGACGTCGCCTTCATGGGCCTGCACGTCGCCCAGATGTCGAGCCCGGCCGACATGGCGCGCTGCTTCGACATGGTCACCAACGTCAACGCCGTCATCATGGGGCTCGACCATCTCGGCCTCGCGGTCGGCAAGCGCGCCAGCCTCGTCATCCTCGACGCCGGCAATCCGATCGAGGCCCTGCGTCTGCGTGCCGAGCGCATTTGCGTCATCGCCAGGGGCAAGGTGGTGGCGGAGCGCACGAGGCAGGATACCAGGCTGTCCATTCCCGGCAGGCCGGGTCAGGTGAACCGCAGGCATCAGGCTCAATAGGACGCCGCATCTGCATAGCCAGTCCAAAGCCGGCCAGACCCAGCCGATTCCCGGCGCTGGCCTTGCCGATTTCCGGATTTCTCCTCGTCAAAGCCCCTGCTTCCGTCTACGACGCAGCTTCGCATGGGAGGAATCGGGATCGGCATGACGCAACCCGTGGCGCGGAATTCTGCAATCGGGAATGTGCTTCTGGCCGGCATATTGCTGATGCTGGCCGGCGACTTCCTGTTTGCGCTGAACGATGCGATGGGCAAGTGGCTGGTCGCCAGCTTCTCCGTTGGCCAGGTGGTGCTGATCCGTTCGATCGGCGCCTTCTTCGTGCTGGGTCCGATGATCGCCCATCAGGGCACCGCCAAGCTGTTTCGCATGGAGCGGCCCGAACTGCAGATATTGCGGGTCGTCATGACCACGCTCGACACCGCGCTCTTCTATGCCGCTGTCGTCTATCTGCCGCTGGCGGATGTCATGAGTTTCTACATGGCCGGGCCGATCTATGTCGCGGCCCTCTCCCACCTCCTGCTTGGCGAAAAGGTCGGCTGGCGCCGCTGGCTGGCGATCCTGCTTGGTTTCTGCGGTGTGGTGATCATGCTTAAGCCCTCCTCGGCCGCGTTCTCCTTGTCGTCAGGTTTCGCGCTTGCCGGCAGCATCGCCTTCGCCTTCGCCATCATCCTCAACCGGCGGCTGCGCGGCACCAGCGACACCAATCTGGTGACATGGCAGACGATCGGCACGCTGCTGGTCGGCGGTGTATTGGCCATCGGCGCCTGGCGCGCACCTTCGGCGCTCGACTTCGGTGCCATGCTGCTCCTCGGCGTCGTCTCCTGCGGCGCCCATCTTATGATAACGCGGGCGCTGAAACTGGCGCCGGCCTCGACGCTGGCACCGCTGCACTATACGCTGCTCCTGTGGGCGGTGGTGTTCGGGCTGGTGTTCTTCGGCGATGTTCCCGGCCCGCGCATCCTGATCGGCTCCGGCATCGTCGTTGTGGCCGGCCTGTTCATCTTCCACCGCCAGAAGGTGGTTGACACCACGGTGCCGCCCGAAAACGTGCCGAAGGGCGTGAACTGAGGTCCAGATCCCTAGAGCATGATGCCGAAAAGTGTGAAGCGGTTTTCGGATGACATCATGCTCTAACTTTTTGATTTAGAGACGGATTCAGATTTCAGGTCGACTCGACCTGAAATCATCCGGCTCTAGCCTTGGCGTATCGCGGCCAGATGCCGTGAAAACTCCGGCGTCTCCATCAGCGCCTTGCAGCGCGCGAAGCGGCCGTCGGCATAGGCGCGGAAATCGTCGACGGGGTTGTTGTTGGCAAGCTGGATCAGCCCCCATAGCGTCCAGAGCAGGTCGCACATCGCCTTGTAGATGATGATACGGCCGCGCTCCGCCGGCTTTGCCCCGCGGCGGAAATAAGCGCGCATCATCTCTTCGTCCCGGAAGGCATCGAATTTGCCCTCCACACTGAGATCGCCGAGATCCCAGAGCGGATCGTTCATCCCCGAATATTCCCAGTCGACGATCCACATCCTGTCACCCGTATCGAGGAAGTTCTCGCACAGCGGATCGCAATGGCAGGCGACCAGCGGCAACGGATGGACGGCAAGGGCGGAGCGCACGCTTTCCGCCTCGCGCACCACGTCGTGGTAGCCAGAGGGCAGGGCGACATCCTTGGTCGACAGCACCTTGAGATAGTCGTCGATCATCGCGAACAGCTCGAAGCGGAACGCGAACACCGCACCGGAATCGTGCAGCTTGCGGAAGGCTTCACCGGCGCGGGCCGGACTGCCCGGCCGTTCCCTGAATTTCTCCGGCGACATCGTCTCGGCCCCGGCGATGAAGCGCGTGACCATCACGCCGGTGTCGGCGTCGAAATAGAGCACTTCCGGGCTGACGCCGGCTTTTGCCGCCTCGCGCGCTGCTACCGCTTCGTTGGTACGGTTGATGTATTCCTCGGTGCCTTTGCCTGGAATGCGCAGGCAGTAGTCACCGGCTCTGAAGACGAGGTTGGTAAGGCCGCCAAGCCGGTTCAGCGGCCCGGTGTAGCCGGCCAGCATCGGAATGGCGGCAAGTTTTGCCCGCGCCTGGTCTGCCTTCATGCCTGCGCCCCACGCCGTTATTTCTTCGCGGCAAACGGTTCCACAATTTTCGTCGTTTGGCTATCATCCCGCAAGACAAGGGATGGGTGGACGCGTGGCGGACAGCAAACATCAGGGCGCGCTCGGCGCGGTCTACGCGGCCAAGCGCCCGGAAGAGGTGGCAGCACTCTATGACAGCTGGTCGCAGACCTACGACGCCGACATGTCCGCCGCCGGCTATCGTCATCCGACCATCTGCCTTGCGTTGCTCGCCCGGCATCTGCCACGCGGTTCAGCCCCGCTGCTCGATGCCGGGGCGGGGACCGGGCTGATCGGCGAATGGCTCGACATAACAGGCTATCCCGAGGTCGAAGCGCTCGACATTTCGCAAGGCATGCTGGACCAGGCCGCGCGCAAGGGCGTCTATTCGGCCCTGCATTGCCTGGCGCTCGGCGCGAGGCTGCCTCTCGCCGATCATGCCTATGCCGGAGTAATCTCGGCCGGCGTGTTCACCTCGGGCCATGTCGGCGCCGAGGGGCTGGACGAACTGATCCGCATCTGCCGGCCCGGCGGGGTGATCGTGCTGACCGTCAAGAACACGCTGTGGGATCAGGGTTTTGCCGCGCGCATCGCTGAGCTCGAGGCACAAGGCCTCGTCATCCGCGTTGAAGAGACACGCCCCTACGTCTCCATGCCTGGCGAGGCGGATACCGTGCCTAGCCGTGGCCTCGCCCTGCGGGTGAGTTAAGCTTTCACTCTCTCTGATGTCGGGTCGTACACCGGCTCGAGATGGATTTTGGCCGGCGTGCGCTCCATCGCGACCGCCAGTTCATAGCCGCCCGAGGCGAGGAAGTCATCGCTGACGCCATCGGCGTTGCGCACATAGCCGTAGCCGATATTCCTGCCGATCGTGTAGCCATAGCCGCCGCTGGTGAGATAGCCGACCGGCTCGCCATTGCGCAGGATGGTCTCGCGGCCGAGCAGCACGATCTCCGGATCATCGACCGTGAAGCCGGCAAAGCGCTTCTTCAAGGGTGCGCCGCCAACCTTCTCGAGGGCGCGCCGTCCGACGAAATCGGTGTTCTTGCGCAGCTTGACCGCCCAGCCGAGGCCGGCTTCCTGCGGCGTGTCGTTGGGGGTGATGTCGGAGCCCCAGGCGCGGTAGCCCTTTTCCAGCCGCAGCGATTCCAGCGCCCGATAGCCGACCGGGCGGATGCCATGCTTCCGGCCCGCCGTCATCAGCGCGTCGAAGACTTCGCCTGTGGCCGCGATCGGCACGTGCAGTTCCCAGCCGAGTTCGCCGACATAGGTGACGCGCAGCGCCCGCACGGTGTGGCCCGCGATTGCGATCTCCCGCACATGGCCGAACGGGAAGCCGGCATTCGACACATCGGCCTCGGTGACCGACAAAAGCACATCGCGTGCGCGCGGCCCCATCAGCGACAGCGTGCCGAAATCCTCGGTGACATCGGTCAGCCTGGCATCAAGGCCCTCGCCGATATGGTCGCTGATCCATGAGGCATCATGGGTGCGGAAACCGGTGCCCGTGACGATGTAGAATTTTTCCTCGGCCAGCCGCGCCACCGTCAGGTCGGCCTCGATGCCGCCGCGCGTGTTGAGGAGCTGGGTGTAGGTCAACCTCCCGACCGGCTTGCTGACATCGTTGGCGCAGATCCAGTCCAGCGCCTTGGCCGCATCGGTCCCGCTCAATTCGTATTTGGCGAAGGAGGACTGGTCGAAGATGCCGACTTGCTCGCGCACATGCCGGTGTTCGTCGCCGACCGCCGCGAACCAGTTCTGGCGGCCCATCGAATAGATGTCCTTGGCCTCGACGCCCTCCGGCGCGAACCAGTTCGGCCGTTCCCAGCCGAGCTTCGAGCCGAACACGGCGCGCTGGCGCTTCAGCCTGTCATACAGCGGCGAGACGATGCGCGGTCGGCCGCTGGCATACTCCTCGTGCGGAAAGCCGATCGTGTAGTGCTTGCCATAGGCTTCCAGCGTGCGCTCGCACACCCACAGCCGGTCGCGGTGCAGGTCGGAAAACCGCCTGATGTCGACCACCCACAAATCGAGCGGCGCCTCGCCGTCGACCACCCACTGCGCCAGCACCCAGCCGGCGCCGCCGCCCGAGGCGATGCCGAAAGCATTGAAGCCGGCGCCGACGAACATGTTGGCGCATTCGGGCGCCACGCCGAGGATGAAATTGCCGTCCGGCGTAAAGCTTTCCGGCCCGTTGATCATCTGCTTGACGCCGACGGTTTCCAGCGCCGGTACGCGCGCGATGGCCTGCGTCATGTGCTGCTCGAAATGGTCGTAATCGTCGTCGAACAGCCGGAATTGCCAGTCATTGGGCACGTCGCCCCCGGCGAGATCGGTCGTCCATGCCTGCGGGTTCGGCTCATAGCCGCCCATCACCAGCCCGCCGACCTCCTCCTTGAAATAGGTGCGCCGGTCGGGGTCGCGCAGCGTCGGCGCGTCGGTCGCCAGCCCCTCGATCTTCTCGGTGACGATGTACTGGTGCTTCACCGGCTGCAGCGGCACGTTGATGCCCGCCATGGCGCCAACCTGCCGCGCCCATTGCCCGGCGCAGTTCACCACCTTGTCGCAGGCGATGTCGCCCTGATTGGTCTTCACGGCCGTGATGCGGCCATCCTTCATCTCGAAGCCGGTGACGCGCACATCCTCGTAGAGTTTGGCGCCATGCATGCGCGCGCCCTTGGCCAGCGACTGCGTGATGTCGGAGGGACTCGCCTGGCCGTCGGTCGGCAGCCAGGAGGCGCCGACCAGGTCGCCGGTCTCCATCAGCGGCCACATCGCCTTGACTTCAGCCGGCGACAGCAACTGCATGTCCATACCGAAGCTCTTCGCCGTCGTCGCCAGCCTTTTGTATTCGGTCCAGCGGTCGGCATTGGTGGCGAGCCGCAGGCAGCCGGTCATCTTCCAGCCGGTGGCAAGGCCGGTTTCGGCCTCCAGCCCCTTGTAGAGGTCGACCGAGTATTTGAGCACCCGGGTGATCGATGCCGACGAGCGCAACTGCCCGACCAGACCGGCGGCATGCCAGGTCGAGCCCGAGGTCAGCTTACCCTGTTCGAGCAGCACCACGTCGGCCTTGTGGTCGCGCGCCAGATGATAGGCCGTCGAACAGCCGATGATGCCGCCGCCGATGACGACGATCGCGGCCTGGCTAGGCAAGGTCATGATTTCAGAATCCCGTATTTTGTCTGGTAGTTTTCCAGCGCAGCGTCGAGCCGCACCAGGTTTTCCTCGGTGTAGGCGACGTAGTCGATACCCGGTGCGTCGAGATAGAGTTCCGACACCATGCTCCACATCGCCTCACGCAGCAGCGAGGCGCATTGCATGGCGGCGTGCGAGCGGCGGATCGCCTCGTCCGGTTCCTTCATGAAATAGGCGGTCAGGAAAGCGAAAGATTCCTCGTCGCTCATGCCCGCGTTCGAGGCCACTCCGGCAAGGTCGAACATCGCCGTGTTGAAACCGGCATATTCGAAATCGATCAGCCACAGCCGGTTGCCGTCGTCAAGAATATTGGCCGGCAAAAGATCATTGTGGCCGAAGACGATTGGCAACAACTTCTGTGCCCGCTCCAGTTCGTCGGCCAGCGCCCGGAACCGCGGCAGGTCGCCACGCTTACGGCTGCCGCCTTCTTTGAGCGTGCGCGCGTAGTCGCGGATGACGTGGAACACCCAGAACATGAAGCCGGCGCCGGAGATATGGTTTGGCATCTCCCGGTGGAAGCCGCGCATCAGGGCCGCGACCCGGCCAAGATTGGCGCGCACGTCCTCGGCCAGATAGGTCTTGGCGCCGAGAAACGCCGTTACCATGATCCCCGGTTCGGCATAATGGACCGCCGGCGCGAAACCGGCGGCATGCGCCGCCCGCGCGGTCATCACCTCGCGCTCGCGGAAGACATGGTGGAATGGATAGTCCTGGCCGAAGCGCACGACATGTTTGCCGGCCGTGTCCGTGACGACAAAGTTGGCGTTGCTCAGGCCACCCGGCAGCGGAGCGATCTCGATGCTGCCAGTCCAGCAGGGCAGGGCGCGGATGCGATCTTCGGCGGTCACGAGCTTGCCCCGGGTTTAGCCAGTCTTCGACATAGCGGCGGTGAGAAAGAACGGAAAATCTCGTCGGTGCGGGATACCGGGAACTGTATCCCGCACCGCACCGACGAGCCCCTTGGCCGGTTTTTGATTCCGGCATCCGCCCCCGCGGATCTGAAAAACCTGGCGCCAGGCACGTTCCAGACGAGCTGGTCAGTCGGTTGCGGCTCTGCCATCACCCTCCCGTGGCAGTTCCGAGCCTGTCACGAAGTCAATCTCACGCCAGCGTCGCGACGCTGTCAATAAAAAGCTGTGACTTTTTTTGGGTGTTTTGCCCGAAACCATCAGCTATCTCCTTTAAAAGCATTAGGAATGCCCTAGAATCGGTCAATTTCGGGACGTTCAGATGATCCACTCGAAACGGCATGGCGAAATCCTGCGGCTACTGCAGGAAGAGGGAACCATCACCATCACCAGCCTGGCCGACCGGCTGGGCGTTTCGCTCGAGACCGTGCGCCGCGATGTCAAGCCGCTCACCAGTGACGGCTCGGTGTTGAAGATGCATGGCGCCATCGGCCTGCCGTCGATGATCGGCGAAGCGCCCTTCGAACGCCGCATGCGCGAGAATGCCGATGCCAAGCGCGTCATTGCACGCATGGTTGCCGCCACCATCCGCGATGGCGAATCTATCATGCTCGACACCGGCACCACGACCTCGTTCCTGGCGCGCGAGCTGCTCGGCCACCGGCGCCTGACGGTGGTCACCAACTCGTCTGATATCGCCCGCACGCTGGCCACCATCAATGGCAACAAGGTCTACATGGCAGGTGGCGAGCTGCGCAACGATTCAGGGGCCGCTTTCGGAGCCTCGGCCATCGAGTTCGTCGGCCGCTTCTCGGTCAGCCATGCCATCATCTCCATCGGTGCCGTCGATGCGATGACAGGCGTCATGGACTACGATCTGGAAGAGGCCGAATTCGCCCGCGTGGTGCTGTCGCGCGGCCAGCGTTCGCTCGTCATCACCGACCACAGCAAATTCGGCCGTCAGGGTCTTGTTCAGGTCTGCGGCTTCGACGGCTTTTCCGAGCTTGCCACCGACCTGGCGCCGCCGCGTGACATAGCCGCCGCCCTGGCGCAGGCCGGAGCGCGGCTTAGCATCGCCGGCGGCGAAGCGGGATTTTAGCCGAAGACCAGCGATTGGTGGGCGCAAACACCCGCGAACGTCCCGCCCGACACGGCGAAGGCGATGTTGTGCATCGCGCGTGCCGCGTCTCCGGCGGCATAGACGCCGGGAACCGTCGTCTGCTGCCTGTCGTCGACGGATATCACCGGGCCGAGGAGGCCGTCCTTGAAGCCGCAGCCGAGCTGCTCGGCCAGCGGGCTCGCCATCGTATTGCGCGGCGCGGTGAACAGCGCCCTGACGCCCGCCTTCCGGCCGCCGTCGAGATGGACGATCAAGCCACCGGCGCCGTCTTCCCGCAATTCGCTGACGATCGCGGGCTCGAACCTGACATTCTTGCTCTCCAGGGCGAGCATCTGCTCGGCGTCAGGTTCGATCTGGCCGTTGCCGAAAAGCGTGACGTCGCCCCAGTCGGCGATCAGCTGCGCCTGATGCATCGACATCGGGCCGGTCGCGAGCACGCCAAGCGGCTCGCCGGAAACCTCGTAGCCATGGCAATAGGGGCAATGCAGAACGGTTTTGCCCCATTGCACGGCGAGTCCGGGTACTTCCGGCAGGATGTCGCGTACGCCGGTGGCCAGCACCAGTCGCGCGGCGCCGAAGGTATCGCCGCCATCGGTGGTGATCTCGAAATCGCTGCTGCTGTTGGCGACGGCCCTGTCCGCTCGTGCGTTGACAAGCCTGGCCGTCGGATAGGCAAGCAATTGCCGCCTGGCATCGTCGAGGATGGCGCCGGGCGTGCGCCCGTCCTGGCCGAGGAAGCCGTGCGAATGCGCGGCAAAACGGTTGCGCGGCTGGCCGGCGTCGATCACCACGACGTTGCGGCGGGCCCGCGCCGCCTGGATGGCGGCCGACAGGCCGGCAAAGCTGCCGCCAACGACGGCGAGATCATACTGCATGGGTGGAAACTCCAATGAGGTCGTAACGGCGGCGGAAATCGGCGGTCAGGTCGGCCAGCGTGATGCGGCTGAGCTTGTCGGCCAGCAGCTTTTCGGCCGCGATGCGAAAATCGTCGAGCACGGCGATCACCGCCTGTTCGACGAGACAGCCCGGGCTTTCCGGCTCCGTGCTGAACGGCAGCAGCGGCTCGCCGAGCGCGGCGCTGATTTCGGCCAGCGAGATGTTTTCGGGCGTCCGCCCGAGGAGCCAGCCGCCGCCATGTCCGCGGGACGAGGTGACGATGCCGGCGTCACGCAGCCCGGCGATGGTGCGGCGCACCACCACCGGGTTGGTGTGGATGAAGGTGGCAAGCTGCTCGGAGGTCAGTGCCTGCCCGGGCTTCTCGGCCATGTGGACGAGAATGTGCAAGGTGGCAGACAGCCGGCTGTTTCGCTTCATGTAACTTAATTAGTTACGATTCATCACGATGTCAAACGCATCGCCGTCGTTGGTGCTTACGGTGATGCTATGCTGGCAAAGCGCGAAAACTCATCCTGAAGCAGGCGCCGCTCGGCTTGCCATCGAAGATCTCGATGCGTCCGCCATGCAACTGCATGATTTCCTGCACCAGGTTGAGGCCGAGCCCGGCGCCGTGATCCTGCGGGCGCAGCCGGTAGAAGGGCTCGAAAATGCGCTCCCGCTCGGCTGGCGGCACGCCGTCGCCTTCGTCGCGCACTTCGATGGTGGCGCGTGTCGTGACGCTGACGGTGATCTTGCCCGCGCGGCCTCCATGTTCGATGGCATTCTGGACGATGTTGGTCACGGCGCGTTCGATCGCGATGCGGTCGCCGGTGGCGAAAACCGTGTCCCCTTCCGGCTCGAACGACATTTCGTAACCGGCCGAAAACGCCATCGGCGCGAGGTCGACGATGACGCCGCGCGCGATCGCCACCAGGTCGACCGTTTCGAACGGCGACGTCTGCCGGTCGAGGCGCTGCAGGTCGAGCAGCTGGTCGGTCAGCGTCGAAAGCCTGGCTGCGTCCTGCAGCAGCCGCGCCCGCTCTTGTGTCGGCGGCAGTGAGGCAAGGCGCGTGTTGAGGATGGCGAGCGGTGTCCTGAGCTCATGGGCGGCGTCGGTCAGGAAGCGCTTGTGGCGCTCATAGCCTTTGTCGAGGCGCGCAAGTGCGGCGTTGACCGCCTTCACCAGCGGTGTCACTTCCCGCGGCACGTCTTTCAGCGGCAGTTGCACGCCGCGCTGGTCGATGTCGATGCGCTCCGCCTCGGCCGCCGCATGGCCAAGGCCCGACAACGCGCCACGCACCACCCAGGGCGTCGCGAACAGCGTGGCCAGCGCCATCAGTCCGGCAAGCGGCAATATGCCTTGCAGGAAGAATTGCGGCGCTTGCCCGAGCACGCGCAACAGCGAGAGCCCGCCCTTGGTGCCGGTGAAGATCTGGACATTGCCGGCCGCCGTGTCGGTCCAGCGGATCTTTCCCTCCGGCGGCGCGCTTTGCCCGAGTGCGGGGTCGATGCGGGCGTCACTGATGTTGTCCAGCAGTCCGGCGAAAGGCTGGAAGACGGCCGGCACGGTGCCTTCCTGCAGCCGCTGTCCCTGCTTGTCGCGGATGATGAACCAGAGGTCGGGGACACCGGACCGCAGCTTCGTCAGATCCGAGGTCTCGCGCAGGATGAGCTTGCCGCCTGCGTCGCGCGCCACGGCATCCGCGAGCACGTCCATGGTGCCGTCCTCATAGTCGTGTGGGATGATGCCGGTGGCCAGCATGGCGCCGAGAATGCCGACGATGATCAGCGTCAGCATCGCACATTGCAGCAAGGCGATGCGCAGCACCAGGCTCCATTTCAGCGAACGCGGGCGCTCGATAGTCATCGCCTGGCGCTCAGTTCGTTTCGCGCAGGAGATAACCGACGCCGCGAATGCCGTTGATCGTCACGCCGGCATCTGCATCGGCAAGCTTGCGGCGCAGGCGCGAGACATGGGTGTCGAGGGCATTGGACTGAATCTCATCGTCGAGGCCGAACACCGCTTCCATCAATGCCTCGCGCTGGACCATGCGGCCGGTGCGCCGCATCAGCGCCTCCAGCACCAGGAGCTCGCGGCGGGGCAGGCTGAGCGGCTCGGCACGGATCGACGCCTCGCGATGGCCGACATCGAGCACCAGATGGCCGGCGCGGATGAATTGCGACTGCAGCGGCGCGGGGCGCCTCAGCAGCGCGCGCAGGCGGGCCAGCAATTCCTCGAAAGCGAACGGTTTTGCCAGATAGTCGTCCGCGCCCATGTCCAACCCATCGACCTTGTCCGCCGTATCGCCTCTTGCCGTCAGCATCAGCACGGGCGTGGTGTTCTTCGCCGAGCGCAATCTGGGCACCAGCGATAGCCCGTCACCATCCGGTAACTGGCGGTCGAGCAGGATGGCGTCGTAGCTGTCGGCGGCAACGAAGCCCTCCGCCTCGATGAGCGAGCCGGCGTGATCGACCACCATGTCGTGACGCTTCAGCGCGGCACGCAGGGCAGAGGCCATTTCAGCCTCGTCCTCGACCAGCAAGATACGCATCCACACTCCTCCAGCAACGGCCACGGCTTCGGGGCTACCGCGCCAACATTGCGCAAACATGGCAAAGCTGAACGGCCCGAGGCCCGCAAGGTCTTTCTTTGCATCCGTGATATTGCGCAATGTCTATGCAATCCAGTCGCGGCAAACAGCCCCGGCCGGCAAGAACCGCCCATGCCGGCGTCGAGGCGTCGGGCCCGAATACGCAACAGGTCGGGCCCGACGCTAAAATGAAATCGAGCGGCCACACCTCTGTCTAGCGTGCCGCTGTCCGGGATTGAGATTACCATGCCTGCAAGTGATGCTTTGTCCTTTCTCCTGGCTTGGGTCGCTGCGCCGCTGCGCGTTGCGTCGGTGACACCGTCCAGCGCCAGCCTGGCCGCGCTGATGACGCGCGACATTGGCCCCGACACCGGTCCCGTGCTTGAACTTGGTCCCGGCACCGGACCGTTTACGCGAGCGCTGTTGGCGCGCGGCGTCAAGGAAGAGGATTTGACGCTGATCGAGTCCGGTGTCGATTTTGCCGCCCTGCTCAAACAGCGTTTTCCGAAGGCCCGCACATTCGAAATGGATGCCACAGCCTTGCGCCATCTACGGCTTTTCGAAGGTCCAGTCGTCGGCGCCGCGGTTAGCGGCCTGCCCTTTTTGTCGATACCGACGCGCAAGACTCAGGCTATTCTCGAAGGCGTCTTTGCTAATCTTCGGCCCGGCGGCGCACTGTATCAGTTCACCTACGGCAGGCGTTGCCCGATCAACCAATCACTGCTTGACCGACTGGATCTGAAAGCCACGCGGATCGGCCTTACTCTTCGCAATCTTCCGCCTGCCACCGTCTATCGCATCGCCCGCATCAAGGCTGCCGAGAGCTACGACTGGCGCTTCGCATGATGGATCCTCTGTCGACCATCCTCAGCTTCGGTCTGTTCGGCGTCTTCTGTCTTGCCTTCACCGAGAAGATACTGCCGGTTCCGCCCTCGCATGTGCTGCTGCTGTTCCTCGGCATGACAGCGGCGGCTGATGGCGCGTCGCTGGCGATCCTGCTGGCGGTGACGACCTCCGCCTCCTTTGCCGGCTGCCTTGTGTGGTACACGGTGGGCCGCCGGATCGGATTTGACCGTGCCGGCAGGCTTATCGAACGTGCCGGCAGATATGTCTTCCTGCGTCCCGAAACGTACCACAAGCTTGGCCAGGCCTATCGCCGCAATCATATCAGGGTGTCCTTGCTGGCGCAGTTCATCCCGACGGTGCGCAATTACCTGCCGATCGCGGCAGGCGCGCTTCGTTTGCCGGCGTTGACGTTCGCCCTGGCGACGTTGCTCGGCGCCGCCATCTGGAACGCGGGCTTCCTCCTGACCGGCTACCTCCTGCGCGGCAGCGGCCAGGATTCCCTCACGATAGGCTTCCGCATCATTGTCATCGTCGTGATGCTGGAGACGGCGTTCATGCTGGCACTGCGCTACGGCCCCGCATGGCGGCGGCGCATCAGGCTGGTGCTCGGCTGATCGCCGGCTCTCCAGCCACGGGATAAGCACTGCCGCTGGCTTTTCTTCGTGGCTGCGGCGGTGTTTAGTCCGGCCATGGCCTTCACCATCCGCCAGTTGCAGTTCTTCGTCGCCGTCGCCGAGCAAGGCACGGTGTCGCGCGCGGCACAAAATCTCTCCATCTCGCAATCGTCGGTCACCGAAGCGATCAAGGAACTCGAAAGCGATCTCGGCGTCGAACTGTTCGACCGCCATCCGCGCGGCCTCAACATCACCCACAAGGGCCACCAGTTTCTGCGCCACGCGACGAAGATACTCGCCGACGTGTCCGACGCCCGCCGCTCTTTTTCCGGCGAGAAGGCTGCTTTCGGCGGCCGGCTGCAACTCGGCGTCACCTCACTGGTCGCCGGTTATGTGTTGTCGGACCTGCTTGCCCGCTACCGCCGCGCCTATCCCGGCGTCGAGGTCTCGGCCATCGAGGACAATGGCGACTATCTCGAACATCTGTTGATCGGCGGCAAGCTCGACATTGCCGTCATGGTCACGTCCAATCTGCGCGATCGCACGGCATTGCAGTCGGAAATCCTCGAAGTTTCGGCCTATCGCCTCTGGCTGCCGCTCGGCCATCCGCTCGCCGGTGCCGACATCATCGGCATCGGCGATATCGCCTCCGAGCCGCTGATCATGCTCACCGTCGACGAAATCGAGGAGAACACCGGCAAGCTGCTGACGGCGATCGGCGCCAAGCCGCATGTCGCCTTCCGCACCCGCTCCGTGGAAGCCGTGCGCAGCCTTGTCGCCACCGGCGCTGGCGTGGCGCTGCTGCCTGACCTTGTCTACCGGCCATGGTCGCTGGAAGGCGACCGTATCGAATCGCGCGATGTTTCCGGCGCTTTGCCAGTGGTCCAGGTTGGCATGGTCTGGCGGCGCGGCTCCGGTCTGCCGCAGGCGGCGCGCGACTTCATCGGGCTTGCCCAGTCGCAGCGGATGGTCCGGCAGCGCCCTTGATGACTTGTTTGACATATCGGAAAAACCGATACCGCATTTCTGATAAATGAATTTGCGAAACCGGAATTTTCCAAGCACCTTGCGCTCCAGGAACAAAGCCGCCACCAGAGCGGCATCAAGTCCATCGGACGAACTGACAGTTTTTCGGTCCGCGCATGACCTCTGGCGAAAACCGGAACCGGTTTTCGGGGGCAGGCGCCAAAATGGGAGATTGATGATGAATTCATTCCTGAAGTCATGCACTGCGCTGACGGTCGCGCTGACCTTCTCCGGTCAGGCCATTGCCCAGGTGAAGGAGCTCGGCAAGGGCGAAGGCCAGGTCAACATCGTTGCCTGGCCGGGCTATATCGAGCGCGGCGAAACCGACAAGGGTTATGACTGGGTCACGTCCTTCGAGAAGGAGACGGGCTGCACGGTCAAAGTCAAGACGGCCAACACCTCCGACGAGATGGTCTCGCTGATGAACGAAGGCGGTTTCGACCTCGTCACGGCTTCGGGCGATGCCTCGCTGCGCCTCGTCGCCGGCAAGCGCGTGCAGCCCATCAACACCGATCTCATCCCCAGCTGGAAGACGGTCGACGACCGCCTGAAGGATGCGCCATGGTTCACCGTCGGTGGCGTCCACTATGGCGTGCCCTATCAGTGGGGCCCGAATATCCTGATGTACAACACCGACGTGTTCAAGGAAGCGCCGAAGAGCTGGAACGTCGTGTTCGAGGAGATGAACCTGCCGGATGGCAAGTCCAACAAGGGTCGTGTCCAGGCCTATGACGGTCCGATCCACATTGCCGACGCCGCCAACTACCTGATGTTCCACAAGCCGGAGCTGGGTATCAAGGACCCCTACGAACTGAGCGAAGACCAGTACAAGGCAGCACTGGCGCTGCTGCGCGTCCAGCGCACGCTGGTCGGCCGCTACTGGCATGACGCGGCGATCCAGGTCGACGACTTCCAGAACGAAGGCGTTGTCGCTTCGGGTTCTTGGCCGTTCCAGGTCAACACGCTGGTCGCCGCCAAGAAGCCGATTGCCTCGACCGTTCCCGAGGAGGGCGTCACAGGCTGGGCCGACACCACCATGATGGAAGCCGACGCGGCCAATCCGAACTGCGCCTATAAGTGGCTTGAACACTCGCTGGCACCGAAAGTGCAGGGTGACGTTTCCGCCTGGTTCGGTTCGCTCCCGGTCGTGCCCGCCGCCTGCAAGGGCAATGAGCTGCTCGGCGAGGAAGGCTGTAAGACCAATGGCTACGAGAACTTCGACAAGATCAAGTTCTGGAAGACGCCGGTCTCGAAATGCGCCAGCCAGAATGACCAGTGCGTGCCCTACTACCGCTGGGTGTCGGATTATATCGGCGTCATCGGCGGTCGGTGACTTAGCCTTACTTTGCAGAGATTGGCGCCGCCCCTCACCCTTACCCTCTCCCCGTGAAGGACGGGGAGAGGGAGCGGCCGTCGTTGGAGCGCTTTCCTTCTCCCCGTCAATACACAGGGAGAAGGTGCCGGCAGGCGGATGAGGGGCAGCACTGCCGCTCGAATTGAAAGCCTGAAAGATCAGGACAGCCCATGACCTCAGCCGTCTCCTTCCAGAAAGTCTCGCGCCATTTCGGTAGCGTTCGCGCCGTCGATGCGGTCGATCTCGACATCGCGCCGGGCGAGTTCTTTGCCATGCTCGGGCCGTCCGGATCCGGCAAGACGACGTGCCTGCGCCTGATTGCCGGCTTCGAGCAGCCGACGGCCGGTTCGATCTCGATCTTCGGTGAACGTGCCGAGGGCGTGCCGCCTTACCGCCGCAACGTCAACACCGTGTTCCAGGACTACGCGCTGTTCCCGCATTTCGATGTGCTCGACAACGTCGCCTATGGGCTGATGGTCAAGGGCGTCGGCAAGGCCGAACGGCACAAGGCTGCCGAAGAAGCGTTGTCGCTGGTGCGGCTACCCGGCTATGGCGCCCGCCGGCCCGGCCAGCTTTCCGGCGGCCAGCGCCAGCGTGTCGCGCTGGCTCGCGCGCTGGTCAACCAGCCCAAGGTGCTGCTGCTCGACGAGCCGCTCGGCGCGCTCGACCTGAAGCTGCGCGAAAACATGCAGGAGGAACTGCAGTCGCTGCAGAAGGCGCTCGGCATCACGTTCGTCTTCGTCACCCACGACCAGGGCGAGGCGCTGTCGATGGCCGACCGTATCGCCGTCTTCAATGACGGCAGGATTATGCAGATCGGCACGCCGGAGGATATCTACCAGCGGCCGAGCACCCGCTTCGTCGCCGACTTCGTCGGCTCGTCCAACGTGTTGCCGCCGGACTTCGTCCAGCGTTATTCCGGCCAGCGCCGCTGGGGCAGCCTGCGCCCTGAATCCATTTGCGTTTCAAACGCAACGGACGGGGACGGTGTTGCTGCCCGCCTGGTCGGCACGAATTTTCTCGGCGCCACCACAAGGCTGGCGCTCGACGCAGACGGGCTGAGGCTTCACGCCATGGTGCCGGCCGGCATACCCCTGCCGGCTGAAGGCGAGGCTGTCATGCTCACCTTCAATCGCGAGAGCCTGCATCTGATGGATGAGCCTGCATGATGACGGTTTGCGAGAGGCGCCCCCCTCTGTCCTGCCGGACATTTCCCCCGCAAGGGGGGAGATTGGCTGTCGCCACGGGCTTCGCCAATTTTCGACGTTGCAGAACTGGCGGGGCAGACAAGCTGCTGATCTCCCCCCTTGCGGGGGAAATGTCCGGCAGGACAGAGGGGGGTGTGAAGGATCACGGCCTTGCCGCCATTGAACCAATCGCCACGGCTATGTCATGACAGTCGCGGCGCTCAACTCCAATCCAGCCCCCGCCATCCTGCCGGGCAGCGGCGGCATGCGCGGCGCGCTGTCGGACCTGTTATGGCGCAGGCCGCAATTCCTGCTCCTGCTGATGCTGATGCCGCCTGTGCTGTGGCTCGGCATCGTCTACATCGGCTCGCTGTTCGCCCTGCTGGCCCAGAGCTTCTTTTCCATCGACGAGTACTCCGGCCTCATCAACCGCCAGTTCACGCTGAAGACCTATGGCGACCTGTTCCAGGCCGCCAATCTCGACATCATCCTGCGTACGGTGACGATGGCGGCGCTGGTCACGTTGGCCTCGGCCATCGTCGCCTTCCCGATTGCCTACTATGCCGCGCGTTATGCGCGCGGCCGCTGGAAGGCGCTGTTCTATCTCGGCGTCATGCTGCCGCTGTGGTCGAGCTACCTGGTCAAGATCTATGCCTGGAAGCTGATCCTCGCCAAGGAAGGCATCCTGACCTGGCTGCTCGCCAAGCTCAATCTGTCGTGGCTGCTCGATGCATGGCTGTCGTTGCCGGTCGTCGGCGGCAACTCGTTGTCGGTGTCGTTCACCGGCACCTTCATCGTCTTCGTCTATGTCTGGCTGCCGTTCATGATCCTGCCGGTGCAGGCGGCACTCGAACGCGTGCCCGGCAACCTGGTGGAAGCCTCGTCCGATCTCGGTGCTTCGCCCGGCCAGACCTTCCGCAACGTGCTGTTCCCGCTGGCGCTGCCTGGCATCGTCGCCGGCTCGATCTTCACCTTCTCGCTGACATTGGGCGACTACATCATCCCGCAGATCATCGGCACCTCGCGCCTGTTCATCGGCCAGGCGGTCTATTCGCAGCAGGGCACGGCCGGTAACATTCCGCTCGCCGCCGCCTTCACCGTGGTACCCATCGTCATCATGGGGTTCTACCTCTGGGGCGCCAAGCGCATGGGAGCCTTCGATGCGCTCTGACCGTGGCCAATCCGCCCCCCTCGGCCTGAAGATATCAGCCGCCTGCGGCCTGCTCTTCCTGCACCTGCCGATCCTGCTGATCTTCGTCTATGCCTTCACCACGGAGGAGAAGAGTTTCGTCTGGCCGCCGCCAGGGCTCACCACCCAATGGTTCGCCGTCACCTGGAACCGGCCCGACGTCTGGCAGGCGCTGTCGCTGTCGGTGCGCGTCGCCGCCATCTCGACCACGATTGCGCTGGTGCTGGGCACGCTTTGCGCCGCCGCGGTGTCGCGGACGAAATTCTTCGGCCGCGAGACAATCTCGCTGCTGGTCATCCTGCCGATCGCTCTGCCCGGCATCATCACCGGCATCGCGCTGCGCTCGGCCTTTGCGCTGGCCGACATCCCCTTCTCGTTCTGGACGATCGTGCTCGGCCACGCCACTTTCTGCGTGGTCGTCGTCTACAACAACGCGGTCGCCCGCTTCCGCCGCACCTCGGGCTCGATGATCGAGGCCTCGATGGATCTCGGCGCCGACGGTTTCCAGACCTTCCGGCACGTCGTGCTGCCCAACATCGCAACCGCGCTTCTTGCCGGCGGCATGCTGGCCTTCGCTTTGTCGTTCGATGAGGTCATCGTCACCACCTTCACCGCCGGCCAGCAGCAGACCGTGCCGATCTGGATGCTGGAGGAACTGATCCGCCCGCGCCAGCGCCCGGTCACCAATGTCGTGGCCATGGTCGTCGTGCTGGTGACGCTGCTCCCCATCCTGCTTGCCTATTACCTGACCCGCGACGGCGACCAGATCGCCGGTTCGGGCAAATAACGCCAGTTCATAAGGGAGAGACGTCCATGGACACCCAGATGCTGATCGGCTCGAAATTCGAGAAGGGCACCGAAACCGAGGAGCCGATCCTTAATCCGAAGACCGGGGCCAACATTCTCAACCTGCCCGAAGCCAGCCCAGCGCAAATCGAGGCGGCCGTCGGTGCCGCCGAACAGGCGTTCGTCCTGTGGTCGCGCACCACGCCGGCGCAGCGCTCGGGTTACCTGCTCAAGATCGCCGACCGTATCGAGGCCGAGGCGAAGGACTTCGCGGCACTCGAGGCCCTGAACTGCGGCAAGCCGATCAATGCCGTGCTCAATGACGAGATCCCGGCGATCGTCGACTGCTACCGCTTCTTTGCCGGCGCGGTCCGCTCAATGCCTGGCCAGGTCGCGGGCGAATATCTGCCCGGCCACACCTCGATGGTGCGGCGCGACCCGATCGGCATCGTAGCCTCCATCGCGCCATGGAACTATCCGCTGATGATGATGGCCTGGAAGCTGGCGCCGGCGATCGGCGGCGGCAACACGGTCGTCTTCAAGCCGTCGGAACAAACGCCGCTGACGGCGCTGAAGCTGGCGAGGATCCTTGCCGAGATCCTGCCGGAAGGCGTGGTCAATGTCGTGCTTGGCCGTGGCGACAGCGTCGGCAACACGCTGATCAACCATCCCAAGGTCAACATGATCTCGATCACCGGCGATGTCGCCACCGGCAAGAAGGTGCTGCAGGCCGCCGCCAAGTCGGTCAAGCGCACGCATCTCGAGCTTGGCGGCAAGGCGCCCGTCATCGTCTTCGACGACGCCGATCTCGGTGCTGTGGTCAACGGCCTGCGCGCCTTCGGCTACTACAATGCCGGCCAGGACTGCACCGCCGCCTGCCGCATCTATGCCGGCAAGAAGGTCTACGACAAGCTTGTCGCCGACCTTTCCTCGGCCGTTTCGACCATCAAGTACGATCGCCCTGACGATACCGAGAACGAGATCGGCCCGCTGATCTCGCGCCGCCAGCGCGACCGCGTGTCGAGCTTCGTCGAGCGCGCGTCCGAATTGAAGCACATCGAGATCACCACCGGCGGCAAGCCGGGCGAGGGCACCGGCTTCTACTACCAGCCGACCGTCGTTGCCGGCGCGCTGCAGGAGGACGAGATCGTGCGCCGTGAAGTGTTCGGCCCGGTCGTCTCGGTCACCCGCTTCTCGGAAGTCGACGAGGCGGTGAAATGGGCCAATGACAGCGACTATGGCCTGGCGTCATCGGTGTGGACCAAGGACGTCTCGCGCGCCATGGCGACGGCTGCCCGCCTGCAATATGGCTGCACCTGGATCAACACCCACTTCATGCTGACCAACGAGATGCCGCATGGCGGACTGAAGCAGTCCGGCTATGGCAAGGACATGTCGCTCTACGCGCTGGAGGACTATACCGCCGTGCGCCATGTCATGGTGGCGCACACGTAACATTTTCGAAAAAGCGCAGGCATTCAACCAGGGAGGAACGAACCATGCATCGCCGCCAGTTTCTGACATCCGCAGCCGTCGCCGCCACACTATTGGCCGCATCGCCAACCTTCGCAGCCGATACCGCGCAAGCGGTGGTCGAAGCCTATGTCGCCGCCTGGAATGCGCATGACTCGGCCAAGGCCGCCGGTTATTTCGCTGACGAGGTCACCTATTACGATGCTTCCGTAGGCAAGCCGGTCACCGGCAAGGAAGCCGCCAAGACGGGCGTCATCGACAATTTCCTCAAGGCCGTCCCAGACGCGGTGTGGACGATGAAGGGCAAGCCCGTCATCGACGGTGACCGCGTTGCGTTCGAATGGGAATTTTCCGGCACCAACACCGGGTCCTGGGGCGATGGCACGGCCGCGACCGGCAAGAAGTTCTCCTTCACCGGCGCCTCGATGTTTTCCGTCAAGGACGGCAAGATCGCGACCCAGAGCGACTATTACGACGCGCTCGGCTTCTACAAGCAGCTTGGCCTGATGTAGTCACGGCTTCCATTCTCCCCGTAAACGCCGTTCACGGGGAGAATGTGACCCAAAGGACAGACGAGCACCAGCGGCCCGGCAGCTATGCGGCCGTCCTACCCGGCTCCGCCGATGTCGCGGGCTTGATGTTCTGGTTGACCCGGAAGACGTTGGATGGGTCATAGGTCCGCTTCACCTGGCTCAGCCGCTCGTAATTCGCGCCATAGCTCGCCCGCAAGCGTGCCTCCCCTTCGTCATCCATCATGAAATTCACGTAGCCGCCTTCGCCATTGTGGGGATGGATGCTCGCCCAGTAGTTCTTGGCCCATTTGGTCAGGTCGGCGGCCTTGCCTGGATCGGGATCGATGGCCGCTATGACCATTGACCAGCTTGCGTCGCGTGCGTTCCAGGCGGTCTCGTCCTTGCCGACGCGGCGCACGGCGCCGTCGATCGGGTAGAGGTGCATAAGCGACAATTCGCTGGGCGCCTGGGCGGCCTGCGCGATATGGGTCGCGATGGCTTCGTCGGGAAGCGATTTGACGAAGTCGCCCTTCCAGTACCATTGCAGGCCTTTCGGAAGGAGCGGGTCGAACAGCGACTGCAGCGCCGGGAACGGCATTACGCCCATCCAGTTGAAGATCGGCGGCGGCAAGGTGTCCAGCAGCGGTGCCATGGCCTTGCGCCCCTCCTCCTCCGTACCGTTGTAGCACGAGATGATGGCGCAGACGCGCTTGCCCCAATACTCGCGCGGGAAGGGATCTGTCGAGGGGACGGACTTCAACCCGACAAAGGCGCCGAGCTCTTCTGGTGCCTCGGGCAGATAATCGCGATAGGTACGCATGACCGCCGGCGCGTCCTTGGCCTCCCAGAACACCGGGCCGCCGAAGATCATGTTCACGGGATGGGCCTGGAACAGGAAGCTGGTGACAACGCCGAAATTGCCGCCGCCGCCCCGCAGCGCCCAGAACAGGTCGGGATTCTCGCTTTTGCTCGCCCTTACCATGCTGCCATCGGCCAGCACCAGATCGGCCTCGATCAGATTATCGATCGTGAGGCCATACTTGCGCGTGAGATAGCCCGTTCCACCGCCGAGCGTAAGGCCGGCGACGCCCGTGGTCGAGACGATGCCGAACGGAACGGCGAGCCCGAAAGGATGGGTGGCGTGGTCCACGTCGCCCGAAGTGCAACCGGGTGCGACCCTCACAGTCCGGGTTTTCGGATCGACATGAACTCCCTTCATCATCGACAGGTCGATGACGAGGCCATTGTCGCAAATCCCCAATCCGGCACCGTTGTGTCCTCCGCTGCGCACGGCGATCAGCAGGTCGTTGTCGCGCGCATACGTCACCGCGGTGATCACGTCGGCGACATCGGCACAGCGCGCAATCAGCAGCGGGCGCTTGTCGATCATGCCGTTATAGACCCTGCGCGCCTCGTCATATCCGCCATCCTCGCGCAGGATCAGCTCTCCGCGCAGGCCTTCACGCAGTTTTGCATGGGTTCCGTCGGTCATCGGTTTTCTCCCTGGTCGCGCCCGCGCCATGCGGCTTCGCCGCGAGGACTAATCTTGTTAGTTGTTTGTGCCGCCCATCCGGCGGGTGCGTAGGGATGGCGCAGGAACGGCACATTGCACCGATCTGATTCTCCGCTGCTTCGCCCGAAAGGGCCAATGGTATGATGGCCCATGAGAGCCATAGGCTGGCTCCCGCAAGCTGCGGGATGCCCGAGCCCTCGCGCTTGGGTTGCTTGCACCACGAAGGTGGCCGCCCGTCGCTGCTACCCTTTTCCATGGTGCTCGCAGACCTCTTCCGGCGCTCGACCGCTTCTATTCGACGATGCGGAAAATCTGCCAGAGACTGGTCCCCGACACGACATAGGGCTCCATCTCCTTGCCCCATTTGGCGTGCGCGTCGATCTTGGCGATCTTGGCGAATAACGCCTCCAACTGGGCCAGGCTCTCGACCTGGTGATGGGATTCGACCGTCGCCTCCCGGGCGCCGATCGAGCCGGTCATGATCCGAAACTCAAGGTCGGCGAGACCGACTTGTGAGCCGATCTCGCGCTCCCATTTCTTCATCAATTCGAGCACGGTCTGCTTGTGTCCGAACTTGGCATCGATCTGCCATCTGGCGCTGAACATTTTTCTTCTCCTCCGGTTACGGCCGAGCATGATCCCGAAAAGTGGCATCCGATTTTGAGGGCGTGCTCCGGCACTGAGACAGCTCCATCCCGTTCGATCGGGGTTGACAGGCTTCCGCGGTTGACTACTCGTCCCAGGCTTGCACGACGGTCTGCCGGGCGATGCGCCCGTCCTTCAGCTCGAGCATCGACGCGCAGAACACTTTCGTGCCGTCAGGATAGGCACAGGCCTGGGTGAAGGCGAGGCTGTCGCCCTCCGCGACGGTGGCGTCGACCTTGTGGGTCATGGCCCGGCTGCAGATGTCGTCCCAGAAGATGCTGATCGCCGCGCGGCCGCGGATCTCGCGCGGCTTGCTCGGCGGATTGTTGCGGTCGATCACCCGCACCGTTGCATCGTCGGCATAGAAGCCCGACAGCATCTTGCCGTCACGGCCTTCGATCGCCCTCTTGATCGCTGTGCCGTCCACTGCG
Source organism: Mesorhizobium sp. B2-4-15 (assembly GCF_006658505.1). Taxonomy (GTDB): domain Bacteria; phylum Pseudomonadota; class Alphaproteobacteria; order Rhizobiales; family Rhizobiaceae; genus Mesorhizobium. The sequence continues at coordinate 40,694 of NZ_VFUZ01000027.1, read as the reverse complement.
TGGGTCTTGGTCAACATTTTATCCTCCATGGCCCGTCTTCGCGGTCGGGCGGTTGATGTCGGGAAGTGCCCGACGTCCATCGACGGGCAGTGTCGTTCATTGCGACTTTGCCTTGACCGCCGCGAACACGTCGTCGGTCTGCTTCTTGAAGGTCGCCAGATCGACCTGGCTGCCGTTGAGTATCGTCGACCAATGGCGCACGATTGCCGCCATCGCGATCGTCTCCTTGATCTCCTCGTCGCTGGCGCCGTTGAGCTTGGCCGCCTCGGTGTGGAAATAGATGCAGTACTGGCATGGGATCTGCGAGGCGACCGCGAGGCCCATCAATTCCTTGGTCTTGCCGTCGAGTGCGGTTTTGGGGTTGAGCTGCACGCCCTTGATCTCGGCCCAGGCGCCTGCAATGGCGACGTCAGGCAGTGTCTTGAACATGTCCGGCACCGAGCCGAGCGTCGCCTGGATGTCCTTGTAGGCGGCTGTCGCCGATGCGTCCTCGGCTTTTGCGGGAGAGATCGCGGACAGTGCGCCAATGCCTGCCGCGATCACAAGTGATCTGACATTCAGTTTCGACTTGAGCATTTCATCCTCCGTTCGCAGTGCTTTACCGGCTACATCCGCCTGGCCTGCATGGGGGAATTGATAGCGCCTGCATCGGTATGGCCGCTTCGCCCGAAAGCGCCATGGCCCTCATGGCCCATCCAGGCCAGTGTGCCTGACGGAAAATGCCGCCGCCGCCGCCCGCGATGGCAGGTCGAGCTTGAGCAGTATGTTGGCGACATGGCGCTTGACCGTATGTTCGCTCAGCCTGAGTTCGGCGGCGATCGCGGCATTGCTCTTGCCGGCGGCGATCAGATTCACGACCTCGCTCTCGCGCGCCGTCAGGCAAGCGGGCTCGGTCGCCTTGGCCTTGGGGCGGCAGGCCGGTTCCAGATGCTGTTCGGACATCGCCCGGACAAGTGCCATGGGCTCGTCCAACTCGTCGATGCTGATGCGGCCGGCGTCGGCGAAATGAAGCCCGGAGCCGGCTGCCAGGTCAGCGACCAGCCGCGACGCCAGTATGTCGCCGCGCCCGGCATGGGTGGCGAGGTGCATTGTCACGCGGCCTGTCAATCCGGCCGGTGGCCCGCGCGCCTCGATCTCGCCGACATGCGCGCCCTGGGCACTCGCCACGCCGATTTGCTGTGCAGCTTCGCGCAACGCCGCCGCGCAACGCAAGGCACGCCCTGGCCCGTCGAAACGAGAAATCATCATTTCGCCATGCATATCCACGCAGCGCCCGCCATGGCGCCCGACAAGCGTTCGCCATGTTTCCTGGAAGCGCTGGCTGCGTTCGCTCCACATCCGGTCGCCAAGCCTTGCCGTGTCGTAGATGCGCGTCACCAGCAGCGCTGCCAGGACGCGTTCGGCTTCCGTCACCGCGCATTCGCCGGTGAGGAATTCCTCGATCAGGTCGGCCACCCGGTCAACATCGCCGGTCCAGATTGGATGGTCGCGTCCCGGGATCTCGGCCAGCCGCGCATTCGGGATATTCCTGGCCAGGAATCGGCTGGCGTCGGGATCGACCCGGACATCGTTGCGGCGGTGGATCAGCAGCGTTGGCGCGCTGATCGCCGCCAACACGCCGCGCACATCGATTTCCGCGTTCATCCGTGCCAGTGCCGCCGCCGCGGTCGGGCTCGCCGACTGGCGCTCGAAGCGTGCCCACCAGGTCGAGAAATGCGGGTCATCCACCCGGCCGGGTGCGAAATTGGGCAAGGTGGCGCCGGTGCCCCAGCCCGTTTCGGCCGTTTCGATGAAGGCCTCGAGCCGTTCGGGCGGCATCACCCATTTGTGGAAATGCGCATAGCCGCCATAGAGCGCCAGTGCTCGCGTCCGCTCCGGATAGGTGGCGGCAAACAGCATTGCCATCGGCGCGCCCTCGGAGGCCCCGAGCAATGCGGCCCGGCCGCTGCCGGTCGCGTCCATCACCGCGCGCACATCGTCCATGCGGGTTTCGAGGCTGGGCAGGTGATGGATATCGACACGGTCGGAAAGACCCGTGCCACGCTTGTCGAACAGGATCAGCCGCGAGAATGCCGAAAGCCGTTTCAGGAGCCTGGTATAGCCCTCGTCTTCCCAATGCAGGTCGAGATTGGAAATGAAACCAGGGATGAAAACGAGATCAAGCGACCCCTGGCCGACCACCTGATAAGCGATCCGCACCTCGCCACTGACTGCATATCGAGTCTCGATCGGCCTCACGAGTTGTTCCGCCTGGCCTGACGATTTCTGATCGCCGACCATAGCAGAGCCGCGTCGATGGCGGCAGCTTAAACTTTAGCGGAAAGAAATATAAGGCCGTCAGGCCCCCGGCTATTTCTGCGATGCGGCAGCGTCGCCCGGAGGAACCTTGAGCCCGAGTTTCAAATCCGCCTCGGCCGGCGTGATTGGGCGCTTGATCCTGGCGGAGGCTACCACGACGAGTTCGTCGAAGCCTTCGGCGCCGCTGTCCAGCATCTCGAAGAACTGCCGCCGCATCCTCGGCTCCCAGAACTTGTTGATGTGCTCGGCAACGCCGGTAATGCCTTCCTCGCGCGGCCTGGAATGGAAAAAGGCAGCGATCTGGTTGGCCATGCGTATCAGCTTTTCGCTGGTGCTCATGATGTGATCTTCGTCATGCGACATGCTGGGTAACTCCGAAAACCACGCGGTCGGGCTGGGTGAAAACATCGAAATCGTCGCCGCGCACCAACGCCACCAACGTCATGCCGGCCTGTTGTGCGGTGCGGATGGCCAGCGCGGTCGGGGCCGAGACGGCGACGATGAAGGCAGAGCCGATCGCCGCCGTCTTCTGCACCATCTCGACCGAGACGCGTGACGTGACGATCACGGCACCCGAAGCGCCATCGACGCCGGCTTTCGCCAGCGCGCCGGCCAGCTTGTCCAGCGCATTGTGGCGGCCGACGTCCTCGCGCGCCATGACGACACCCTTGCCCGGTATGTAGAAGCCGGCGGCATGCACCGCGCCTGTTTCGCTGTGCAGCGGCTGCATCTTGGACAGCAGTTTGACCGAGCGGGTAATATCATTCGCCTCAAGCGTAAGCCTTGACGCACCGACGGCGTCGACCGAACGCATCGCTTCCTCAATGGATTCGATTCCGCAGAGCCCGCAGCCGACCGGCCCGGCAAGCCGCCGCCGCCGCGCTTCGAAGCGTGTATTGGCTTGATCCTTCAAGCGGATCTGGATGTCGATGCCGGCGCCGAGATCCTCGACCTCGATCGCCTCGATCTCGTCCGGAGCGGCGATGATGCCTTCAGTGAGCGAGAAGCCGAGCGCGAAATCCTCGAAGTCGGCCGGGCTTGCCATCATCACCGCATGGGTGGTGCCGGCGAAGGAGAATGCCACCGGCGTCTCCTCCGGCACCATGCGGTTGGCGGCAGCGGTGCCGCTGGCGCGGTGCGCCAGCCGCGAGATCTGTGTCGTGGCTTTGCGGCGCGCGCTCAAGACTACTCCGCCGCTTGCAGCGGAGCGATGCGCCGGCTGTTGCGCGCCTGCTCCTCATAGTCACGCTGCCAGTCCGACGGCCCGTTGGAGGCACCGACCTGGACCGCCGTCACCTTGTACTCCGGACAGTTGGTCGCCCAGTCGGAGAAGTCGGTGGTGATGACGTTGGCTTGCGTGTCCGGGTGGTGGAAGGTGGTGTAGACCACGCCGGGCGACACCCGGTCGGTGATCAGCGCCCGCAGCGTCGTCTCGCCCGAACGGCTGGTCAGCCGCACCCAGTCACCATCGCGCAGGCCGCGGTTCTCGGCATCGTGCGGATGGATTTCCAGCCGGTCCTCCGAGTGCCACATGACATTGTCGGTACGCCGCGTCTGCGCGCCGACATTGTACTGGCTGAGGATGCGCCCGGTGGTGAGCAGCAGCGGGAAACGCGGCCCGGTCCTCTCATCCGTCGCGACATATTCGGTGCGGATGAACTTGCCCTTGCCGCGCACGAACCCGTCGACATGCATGATCGGGGTGCCGAGCGGCGCCTTGTCGTTGCAGGGCCATTGCACGGATCCGACACGGTCGAGCAGTTCGAAGGAGACGTTGGCGAAGCTCGGCGTCGTCTTGGCGATCTCGTCCATGATTTCGGAAGGATGCTGATAGTTCCAGTCCAGCCCCATGGCGCGGGCAAGCACCTGCGTCGCCTCCCAATCGGCGTAGCGCGCCTTGGGCTCGAGCACCTTGCGCACCATGTTGATGCGGCGCTCGGCATTGGTGAAGGTGCCGTCCTTTTCGAGGAAGGTCGAGCCCGGCAGGAACACATGCGCGTAGTTCGCCGTCTCGTTGAGGAAGAGATCGTGCACGACCACGCATTCCATCGCGGCGAGGCCCGCGGCGACATGCTTGGTATCGGGGTCCGACTGCAGAATGTCCTCGCCCTGGATGTAGATGCCCTTGAAGGTGCCATCGACGGCGGCATCCAGCATGTTGGGGATGCGCAGGCCCGGCTCGTCGTCGAGCTTCACGCCCCACAGGCTCTCATAGATGTCGCGCACGGCTTCACCGGAGATATGGCGATAGCCGGGCAATTCGTGCGGGAAGGAGCCCATGTCACAGGAACCCTGCACATTGTTCTGGCCGCGCAACGGGTTCACGCCGACGCCGGGCCGGCCGATATTGCCGGTGGCCATGGCAAGGTTGGCGATCGCCATCACCGTGGTCGAACCCTGGCTGTGCTCGGTGACGCCAAGGCCGTAGTAGATCGCGCCGTTACCGCCAGTGGCGTAGAGGCGGGCCGCGCCGCGGATCAGTTCAGGATCGACGCCGGACAGCTTGCCGACGGTTTCGGGACTGTTTTCCGGCAGGGCCACGAACGATGCCCAATCCTGGAACTCCGCCCAGTCGCAGCGTTCGCGGATGAATTCCTCGTCGAAAAGACCTTCGGTGACGATGACATGCGCCAGCGCCGTGAGCACCGCCACATTGGTGCCGGGCTTCAAGGGCAGGTGGTACTCTGCCTCAACATGCGCCGACTTGACCATCTCGGTGCGCCGCGGATCGAGCACGATCAGCTTGGCGCCCTCGCGCAACCGCTTCTTCAACCGCGAGGCGAACACCGGATGGGCGGTAGCCGGATTGGCGCCGATGACGACGGCGACGTCGGTGAATTCGACGGAATCGAAATCCTGCGTGCCGGCCGAGGTGCCGTAGGTCTGGCCAAGGCCGTAGCCGGTCGGCGAATGGCACACGCGCGCGCAGGTGTCGACATTGTTGTTGCGGAAGCCCTGCCGAACCAGCTTCTGGACGAGGTAGGTCTCTTCGTTCGTGCAGCGCGAGGAGGTGATGCCGCCGATGGAAGCGCGTCCGTACTGATACTGGATGCGGCGGAATTCCTTCGCCGTATGGGCGATCGCCTCTTCCCAGCTCACTTCACGCCAGGGATCGCTCACCTTCTCGCGGATCATCGGCGACAGGATACGGTCCTTGTGGGTGGCGTAGCCGTAGGCGAAACGGCCCTTCACACAGGAGTGGCCGTGGTTTGCCTTGCCCTCCTTGTAGGGCATCATGCGGATGACCTCGTCGCCCTTTACCTCGGCCTTGAACGAGCAGCCGACGCCGCAATAGGCGCAGGTGGTGACAGCAGAACGCTCCGGCAGCCCCTTCTCGAGCACGGTTTTCTCGCGCAGCGCATCGGTCGGACAGGCCTGCACGCAGGCGCCGCACGACACGCATTCCGAGGCGATGAAATCCTCGTGCATGCCGGCGACCATGCGCGATTCGAAGCCGCGGCCTTCAATGGTCAGCGCGAAGGTGCCCTGCACCTCTTCGCAGGCCCGCACGCAGCGCGAACAGACGATGCATTGGGCCGGATCATAGGTGAAGTAAGGGTTCGATTCATCACGGGCGATGTAGTCGACCGCCAGCGAGCCATGGCCGGGCGCGATGCCGTCTTCCTGCTTGACGTGGTTGCGCCCCTCGATGCCGTAGCGGTTCTCGGTCAGGCCGACCGACTTCGCCACCGTGTCGAACTCGCTGGCGCCGGTGCCGGCCTTTTCGTTCCAGCCGGTCGGATGGTCGGAAACATAGAGCTCCATGACGCCACGGCGGATGGCGTCAAGGCGATCCGACTGCGTGTGTACAATCATACCTTCGCCGACCGGCGTCGTGCAGGAGGCCGGCGTGCCGCCGCGCCCTTCGATCTCGACCAGACAGACGCGGCAGGAGCCGAAAGAGTCCAGCATGTCGGTGGCGCAGAGTTTCGGGATTTCGACCCCGCCCTCCATCGCCGCGCGCATGATCGAGGTGCCTTCCGGCACGCTGATGCTGCGGCCATCGACGGTCAGCGTGATCTGCTTGGTCGCTTTCGATTCCGGGGTTCCGTAGTCGAGCTCTTCGATGAGCGTCGGGAAGTCGGCCTTGATGTTCATCTGCCAGCTCCTATTCAGCAGCCACGCGCGCCGGCGCGGGCTTGAAATCCTCGGGGAAATGCGTGATCGAGCTCATCACCGGGTAGGGCGTGAAGCCGCCCAGCGCGCACAGCGATCCGAACTTCATCGTGTTGCAGAGGTCGGTGACCAGAGCCAGGTTCTTTTCCGGTTCGATACCGGCGGCGAGCCTGTCGATGGTCTCCACCCCGCGCGTCGAACCGATGCGGCAGGGCGTGCACTTGCCGCAGCTTTCGATGGCGCAGAACTCCATGGCGAAGCGCGCCTGCTTCAGCATGTCGGCGGTGTCGTCGAAGACGGTGATGCCGGCATGGCCGATCAGACCGTCCCTCGCCGCGAAAGCCTCGTAGTCGAACGGAGTGTCGAACAGCGCGCGCGGGAAATAGGCGCCGAGCGGCCCGCCGACCTGCACCGCCTTCACCGGACGCCCGGTCGCCGTGCCGCCGCCGATATCGTCGACGATCTCGCCCAGCGTCAGGCCAAATGCCGTTTCGAACAGGCCGCCATGTTTGATGTTGCCGGCGATCTGGATCGGGATCGTGCCGCGCGAGCGGCCCATGCCGAAATCCTTGTAGAAGGCGGCGCCCTTGTCCATGATGATCGGGACGGAAGCCAGCGAGATGACGTTGTTGATTACCGTCGGCTTGCCGAACAAACCCTGGATCGCCGGCAGCGGCGGCTTGGCGCGCACCACGCCGCGCTTGCCCTCCAGGCTGTTCAAGAGCGAGGTCTCCTCGCCGCAGACATAGGCGCCGGCGCCGACGCGGATTTCCATGTCGAAGGCGTTGGGGGAACCCAGCACGTTGACGCCGAGCACGCCTGCCTCGCGGGCGATTTCGACGGCCTTGTTCATCGTCGCCACCGCATGCGGATATTCCGAGCGGATATAGACGAAGCCCTTGGTGGCGCCGGTGGCGATGCCGGCGATCGCCATGCCTTCGATCAGCACGAAGGGATCGCCTTCCATGATCATGCGGTCGGCGAAAGTGGCGCTGTCGCCCTCGTCGGCGTTGCAGACGATGTATTTGCGCTCGGATGTCGTATCGAGCACCGTCTTCCATTTGATGCCGGTCGGGAAACCGGCCCCGCCGCGTCCACGCAGGCCGGACTCCGTCACCTGCTTGACGATATCGGCTGGCGCCATCGCCACCGCGTTCTGCAGGCCCTTCAGCCCGCCGAGCGATTTGTAGGCGTCGAGCGACAGCGGGTCGTTGATGCCGCAACGGGCAAAGGTCAGACGGGTCTGCTTGGCCAGGAACGGGATCTTGTCCGGCGCGCCCAGCCAGCGCTTGTGGTGGCCGCCGGTGAGGAAGCCGCTGTCGAACAGGCTCTTGACGTCGGAGGGCTTCACCGGCCCGTAGGCGACGCGGCCATTGGCGGTCGCCACCTCGACCATCGGTTCGAGGAAATAGGCGCCGCGCGAGCCGTTCCGTACGATCTTGGCCTCGATGCCACGCTCGGCGAGTTCCGCGCGAACAGCCTTGGCGACCTTTTCGGCGCCGAGCGCGAGCGCACCGGAATCGCCGGGAATGTAGATGCGGGGGATCATGAGCGCACCTCGGCAACGATCTCGTCGATCTTGTCGTCATCGAGCCGCCCGATCACCTCGCCGTCGAGCATCGCCGATGGCGAACAGGCGCAAAGCCCGAGACAATAGACCGGCTCGAGTGTAACCGATCCGTCGCGGGTGGTCTCGTGGAAATCGATGCCGAGCAACTGTTTGACCTTGGCGGCGACCGCATCGGAACCCATCGACTGGCAGGCTTCCGCCTGGCAGAGCTTGAGCACGTGGCGGCCGGCCGGCCGGGCACGGAAATCATGATAGAAGGTCACGACGCCGTGGACTTCGGCCCTCGACAGGTTCAACCCGTCGGCGATGACGGGCAGGGCGTCCTGCGGCACATGGCCGAATTCTTCCTGGATGCCGTGAAGGATCGGCAGCAGCGGACCCTCGAGGTCCTTCAACTCCTGAATGATCGCCGCCGTGCGCGATGCGATCTCGGTACTTGCAGGCTGCATCGTCATGCAGCGCCCTCCCTGGTCGTGGCGTCCAATATATATATGTCGCCCAAAAGCTGAAGCGGTTTTGGGGCAACGACATGCATAGGCGCAATATCGCTAAGTGCTTAAGAAATCAGAGGAAACCTCCGAAATCAATAAAGCCATTCCGTTGTTCGATAGAAATATTCTATCAAGCGTCGTCAGCCGCCACTTCTAGCCTAGCGATGGGCACGGAAATCGTCTGCCAGCGCCATCGCCTCGTCCAGCAGCGCCTGCACCAGCGGCGTGTGGGGCTCGCGCGGCGCCGCCACCAGCCCGACCGTGTGGCTGGCGTCCGGCTCGACGATCGGGATGGCCCGGATCGGCTCGGAAAAGCCGAATGTTTCCGCGAGGTTGAGCGGCATGATCGATGACCATTTACCGGTCCGGATGTGCGAGAACAGGACGATCATCGAATTGGATTCCAGCGTCGGTCGCATCTGCACGCCCGCTTCGGCCAGATGTTGGTCGATGATGCGGCGGTTCTGCATATCCGGCGTCAAGAGGCAGAGCGGTAGGCTGCTGAGCTCCGCCCATGTCACTTTGTCGCGGTCGAAATAGGGGTTCCCGACAGCCGTGATCAGCTGATAGCGCTCATCGTAGAGCGGCACGCTGGTCACCCGCCCGAGCGGCTCGTTGTCGAGATAGGTGATGCCGGCGTCGATGTCGAAATTGCCGAGCAGCGACAGCACCTCTATTGATGTGCGCGACAGCACCGAAAAGGTGACGCCGGGGTGCTTGGCCCGAAACGGTGTCGTCAGCCGTGCCACCATGGCAAGGGCCGTGGGGATGGCGGCGATGCGGATGCGTCCGGAAAGGCCGTGGCGCGCCGCCCGCATCTCCTCGCGCATGGTTCTTGAGTCGCCGACGATGCGGCGCGCCCACACCAGCACCTGCTTGCCTTCCGGCGTCAGGCCCTGGAAGCGCGAGCCGCGCAGCACCAGCATCACGCCAAGCTGGCCTTCCAACTGCTTGATGCCGGCCGACAAGGTCGGCTGGGTGACGCCGCACACTTCAGCCGCCCGGCCGAAATGCTCCTCCTTGGCCAACGCGATGAAGAATTCCAGCTTGTCGATCATCGACGCAAGCTATCGGGCGCGGGACGGCTGCGCCAGATGGTGCCGGCGTCACCACGACACAATCCCGCCGTCAGGCAGGGGGTGGCCGTTGCTGCGTGGCCATCGCTATTTGTCCACGAGGTTCAGGATGTTGCCGTCAGGATCCTTGAACCAGGCAACCTTCATGCCGTGGCCGACATGGATGTCGCCTTCGAGCGACAGGCCGGGCATCTCGTAGTGTTCGAAGGCGACACCCTTCGATTTCAGCGACTTGACGATCGGCTCGATCTGGTCGCCGACAGTCCAGGTGACCGCCGTCGCCTTGTTGGTGCCGGCGAATTGCGAATGATAGACGTTGATGAGGGTGCCGCCGCTCTTGTACACGACCAGTTCGCCTTCCATGTCGTCGACCTGTTTGAGGCCGAGCGTTCCCTCATAAAAGGCCTTCGCTTTTGCCATATCCTTCACCGCCAGATTGGCCGTCGCGTTGCTGTTTTCGAGCATGACCGTCTCCTTTCCTGGTTGTCGTTCTCATGCCGATCATCGAAATAGCGCTGCATGGCCTGTTGACGACGGTCACATGCCGATTTGTCTGGCCGGCGGCGGGGAATGCGGCCGGATGGATGCGGCGATGTGCCTCTATCTTTTTCAGGGCAGGCCGATGCAGCTTGGTTCCGTCCGGAAACTGCATTATCTGAACCGGCAAAAGCCAAGGGAAAGATCATGGCCGTAACCAAGGAAATCGTCGTCGAGCGCCTGAAGACGGTCAACGGGCCGGATTTCACCGGCAACATCGTCGACCTGGGCATGGTGTCCGAGATATTCATCGCCGATTCGAAAGTGTTCTTCTCGATCACGGTTCCGGCCGCCCGTGCGCAGGAAATGGAGCCGTTGCGCGCCGCTGCCGAGCGGGTCGTCAAGGCGATCCCAGGAGTCGCCGGCGCCGTGGTGGCGCTGACGGCGGAAAAGAAGGGCGGCGGCATGGAAGCGCCGGTCCCGCAGCGCCAGGCGCCAAGGCCGACGCCATCCGCGGCGCCTCAACGTCCCGTTCCGCATGCCCCCGCCTCGCACAGCCAGGGCAAGCGCGGCGTGCCTGGCATCGAGGCGATCATCGCGGTTGCCTCGGGCAAGGGCGGCGTCGGCAAGTCGACCACCGCCGTCAACCTGGCGCTTGGCCTCGCCGCCAACGGCCTGCGGGTCGGCGTGCTCGATGCCGACATTTATGGCCCGTCGATGCCGAGGCTCCTCAACATCCACGGCCGGCCGCAGACGGTTGACGGCAAGATCCTGAAACCGATGGAGAATTACGGCCTCAAGGTGATGTCGATGGGCTTCCTCGTCGACGAGGAGACGCCGATGATCTGGCGCGGCCCGATGGTGATGTCGGCGCTGACGCAGATGCTGCGCGAGGTCGAATGGGGACGACTAGACGTGCTCGTCGTCGATATGCCGCCCGGCACCGGCGACGCCCAATTGACCATGGCGCAGCAGGTGCCGCTGGCCGGCGCCGTCATCGTTTCCACGCCGCAGGACCTGGCGCTGATCGATGCCCGCAAAGGACTGAACATGTTCAGGAAAGTCGACGTGCCGCTGCTCGGTATCGTCGAGAATATGAGCTACTTCATCGCCCCGGATACCGGCAAGCGCTACGACATCTTCGGCCATGGCGGCGCGCGCCGCGAGGCCGAGCGGCTAGGCGTCACCTTCCTCGGCGAAGTGCCGCTGGAAATGGGCATCCGCGAAAGCTCGGATGCCGGTGCGCCGGTGGTTGTCTCGAAGCCCGATGGCGCCGAGGCGAAAATCTACCGCGACATCGCCGCCAAGGTCTGGGACCGGGTCAACGAGGAACGGGGTGCTGCGGAAGCGGCGGTGCCAAGCATCGTGTTTGAGTAGTTTTCTGCTTGGTTGGCGCCGCCCCTCATCCGCCTGCCGGCACCTTCTCCCCGTATAGTGACGGGGAGAAGAGACCTAGCCTCAACCTCGGCGCCTAACCTGCCATGCCGGTGATTGGCCGAACCGTCGGCGCGGGCTTCTTCTCCCCGTCACTATACGGGGAGAAATGCCCGGCAGGGCAATAGGGGCGGCGCCGGCCTTAAATAGGTAGGGCTTCAATCGAGCCGCAACTAAGGCGCGCCCACCTTCTCACCGAATGTCGAAAAGAACTGCCCTGCCAGTTTCTTCGATGTCGATGCGATCAGCCGGCTGCCGAGCTGGGCGATCTTGCCGCCGACATCGGCCTTGGCCGCGTATTTCAGGACGGTGGCGTTCGGCCCATCCTCGGTCAGCGTCACGTCGGCGCCTCCCTTGGCGAAGCCGGCAACGCCGCCCTTGCCTTCGCCCTGGATGGTGTAGGCATGTGGCGGCTTCAGGTTTTTCAGCGTCACTTCGCCATTGAAGGTCGCCTTGATCGGCCCGATCTTCAACACGACCGTCGCCGTCAACTCGGTGTCCGATTTCTTCTCCAGGCTCTGGCAGCCGGGAATGCTCTCCTTCAGCACCGCCGGATCGTTCAGAGCCTCCCAAACTTTCTGGACGGGTGCGGCGATGCGTTCCTCGCCTTCGATCACCAAAGCCATCAAGACCTCCCGGATTGCTGATGCCGATTGGTCCTAGCGCGCGGCCAGATACATGTCTATCGCACCAAAGTCCGGATTCAGATCACGCGTGGCCCTTGCCTGCATCCGCGCGTTGTCATATCGATTTGTCATACAAATACGGAGACCATGATGGCTGGCGCCCCCACACACAAGAAAAAATTTCGCTCGCAGGAGTGGTTCGACAATCCCGATAACCCGGGAATGACGGCGCTCTATCTGGAGCGTTACCTGAATTACGGGCTGACGCGCGCCGAACTGATGTCGGGCAAGCCGCTGATCGGCATCGCCCAGACCGGCTCGGATCTTTCGCCTTGCAACCGCCACCATATCGAGCTTGCCAAGCGCGTGCGCGAAGGTATCGTCTCGATGGGCGGCATTCCCTTCGAATTCCCCTGCCATCCGATCCAGGAAACCGGCAAGCGCCCGACCGCCGCCCTTGACCGCAACCTCGCCTATCTCAGCCTGGTCGAAGTGCTCTACGGCTATCCGCTCGACGGCGTCGTTCTGACCATCGGCTGTGACAAGACCACGCCAGCGCTGCTGATGGCGGCGGCCACCGTCAACATCCCGGCCATCGCGCTGTCGGTCGGCCCGATGCTCAATGGCTGGCACAAGGGCAAGCGCACCGGTTCCGGCACCATCGTCTGGGAGTCGCGCCAGCGCCTGTCGGCCGGCGAGATCGATTATGACGAGTTCATGGACATCGTCGCCTCCTCGGCGCCCTCCACCGGCTACTGCAACACCATGGGCACCGCCACCACGATGAACTCGCTGGCCGAGGCGCTCGGCATGCAGTTGCCGGGCTCCGCCGCCATCCCGGCGCCCTACCGTGAGCGTGGCCAGATCGCCTACGAGACGGGCAAACGCATCGTCGACATGGTGCACGAGGATTTGAAGCCCTCCGACATCATGACGCGCAAGGCCTTCGAGAATGCCATCGTCGTCAATTCCGCGATCGGCGGCTCGACCAACGCGCCGATCCATCTCAATGCGATTGCCCGCCATCTCGGCGTGCCGCTCGACAATGACGACTGGCAGAAAATCGGCCTCAGCGTGCCGCTGATCGTCAACCTGCAGCCGTCGGGCGAATATCTCGGCGAGGACTATCATCATGCCGGCGGCGTGCCGGCGGTGGTGGCCGAACTCATGAAGGCCGGGCGTCTGCCGCATCCTGACGCCATGACCGCCAACGGCAAGACCATCGGCGACAATTGCCAGAACGCCGTCAACGAGAATGCCGACGTCATCCGCAGCGTCGACAAGCCGCTCAAGGCCAATGCCGGCTTCATCAACTTCAAGGGCAATCTGTTCGATTCCGCGATCATGAAGATGAGCGGCATCTCGCCGGAATTCCGCGAACGCTATCTGTCCAACCCGAACGATCCGGAAGCCTTCGAGGGCAACGCCATGGTCTTCGACGGGCCGGAGGATTACCACGCCCGCATCGATGATCCGGCGCAAGGTATAGACGAGCACACGATCCTGTTCATGCGCGGCGCCGGTCCGGTCGGCTATCCCGGCGGCGCCGAGGTCGTCAACATGCAGCCGCCGGCTTACCTGATCAAGAAGGGCATCCATTCGCTGGCCTGCATCGGCGACGGCCGCCAGTCCGGCACGTCGGGCTCGCCGTCGATCCTGAACGCCTCGCCGGAGGCCGCGGTCGGCGGTGGGTTGGCGCTGCTGAAGACAGGCGACCGCGTCCGCATCGATCTCCGGAAAGGCACTGCGAACATCCTTGTCAGCGACGACGAGATCGCGCGGCGCCGCGCCGAACTGCAGAACAATGGCGGCTATCACTATCCGAAGCACCAGACGCCGTGGCAGGAGATCCAGCGCGGCATGGTCGACCAGTTCTCGGCCGGCATGGTGCTGAAGCCGGCCGTGAAATACCAGGACGTCGCGCATACAATGGGCATTCCCCGCGACAATCACTGATTGTTGCATGCACAACGCAAGCGGCTTGATCGCGATCAGGCCGCTTGCCATCCTTGACAAGCGCGCCCGACAAATCCACCATCGGGGCAAGGGGTGTATCGCGACGACCCCGTGAGGCGTCAGCCCAACGTTCGCGTCCAAACTTCTCTATCAGGAGGTGGACGCCATGCCGTCAACAACCGCCATCACCGTTTCGCAACTGTCCCGTCTGGTCGGTCTGCCGGGCGCGCCCGCAATCGTCGACGTTCGCATCGATGAAGATTTCGACGCCGATCCGCGCCTGCTGCCGGCTTCGAGCCGGCGCGATTTCAAAACCGTTTCGACTTGGGCATCGGATTTCGCCGGCAAGCCGGTGGTGGTGGTCTGCCAAAAAGGCCGGAAACTCTCGCAAGGTGTTGCCGCATGGCTGCGGCATGAGGGAATTTCCGCCGAAACCCTCGAAGGCGGCTTTGAAGCCTGGCGCGAAGCGAAGGGGCTTCTGGCGCATTCAGGCAAGATACCGTCCCGCGACCCCAGCGGCCGAACCATCTGGGTGACGCGGGCCCGCCCGAAGGTCGACCGCATCGCCTGCCCCTGGCTGATCCGGCGTTTCGTCGATCCTGACGCGGTGTTCCTGTTTGTCGAAGCGGCCGAAGTGCCCGATGTGGCCGACCGCTTTCAGGCCGTGCCGTTCGACATCGACAATGTGTTCTGGAGCCATCGCGGCGAACGCTGCACTTTCGACACGATGATCGAGGAGTTCGGGCTGAAATCCGAGGCGCTCGATCGCCTTGCCTTGATCGTGCGCGCCGCCGACACCGCGAGACTCGATCTGGTACCCCAGGCTGCCGGCTTTCTGGCCGCCTCGCTTGGCCTGTCGCGCATGTTTCGCGACGATCTGGAACAGCTGGAAGCAGGCATGCCTTTCTACGACGCGTTCTTTCGTTGGTGTCGCGACGCCATCGAGGAAACGCACAACTGGCCCGGTGCGGGCGCGGACAAACAAATAGGGACGAGCCGATGAACAAGGCCGAGAGCATCAAGGCGACGCCGGCGAGACTTTCCGGCACGCCGGCTCATGGCATTCCGTTCAGCGAAGCCGTCCGCGTTTGGGCGCGGGTCGCGGCACTGAGTTTTGGCGGCCCGGCGGGGCAGATCGCAGTGATGCACCGTATCCTCGTCGAGGAGAAACGCTGGATCGGCGAGACGCGGTTCCTGCATGCGCTGAACTACTGCATGCTGCTGCCAGGCCCCGAGGCTCAGCAACTCGCGATCTATATCGGCTGGCTGCTGCACAAGACCAAGGGCGGGCTCGTCGCTGGTATCCTGTTCGTGTTGCCTGGTGTCCTTGCCATCATGGCGCTGAGCTGGATCTACGCAATCTTTGGCAATGTCGGCATGATCCAGGCTCTGTTCTTTGGATTGAAAGCCGCTGTGCTGGCCATCGTGCTTGAAGCTGTGGTCCGGGTCGGCAAGCGGGCGCTCAGGAACAACGTCATGGTGGCGCTCGCCGCCGCCGCCTTTATCGCGATCTTCTTCTTCCGCATGCCGTTTCCGCTGATCATACTGACGGCCGCGGTGATTGGCTTCATCGGCGGGCGGTCGGAACTGGCGCCGTTCATGGCCGGCAACGGGCATGGCAAGGTCGGCGGCCAGCAGGTTGCCGATGCCGACACGGCGCTGGGCGAAGACACACCAGTCCATGCGAGGCCGACCCTTGGCTGGTCGCTCAAAATCGCCGCCGTGTTTCTGGTGCTATGGTTCGCGCCGGTCCTCGGCCTGTTGGCGTTGTTCGGGCCCGGGGATGTCTTTACCGACATCGCCATCTTCTTCTCGAAGATGGCCGTGGTGACCTTCGGTGGCGCCTATGCGGTACTCGCCTATGTCGCGCAGCAGGCCGTCACGACCTATGGCTGGCTCAAGCCTGGCGAGATGCTCGATGGCCTCGGCATGGCCGAGACCACGCCTGGCCCTTTGATCATGGTTACGCAGTTCGTCGGTTTCATGGGTGCGTTTCGCGCGCCGGGCACGCTTCATCCGCTCGTTGCCGGAACCCTGGGCGGCCTTTTGACGACGTGGGTCACCTTTACGCCGTGCTTTCTCTGGATCTTTCTCGGCGCCCCCTACATCGAGAAATTGCGAAGCAACAAGGCGTTGTCCGCCGCGCTCGCGACGATCACCGCCGCCGTCGTTGGCGTGATCCTGAACCTGGCGGTGTGGTTTGGGCTCCACGTGCTGTTTCGCGAGCTGCATGAAAGGCAAGGTTTCGGCATGAATGTCGACGTGCCGGTGCTGAGTTCAATCAACATCCCCTCGCTGGTCCTGACGTTGGGGGCATTGCTGGCCGTCTTCCGCTTCAAGGTTGGCATGCTGCCGGTGTTGGCTGTCTGCTCGATGCTTGGAGTGCTCTACGGCTTCGCCACCGGCGCGATATAGGCGGAGCGATCTCGACCGCGCGGCAGGCTTGGTCCGTGCCGTGCGCTGGCTTTGTATTCCTTTGGCCAAAATGCCGGGACTAAACTGCTAAGGCCGACCTATCTCTTCCAGATACCAGCCGATGTAGCGCAGCTCGTTGTATTCCATCGGCGCGATCGGCCCCGGCACGAAGTAATGCGAGCGCACGCCGCGTGCGGTGTGCTCGATGATCTTCTTGTCCTCGTCGGTGGTGACCTTCCACAGCCAGGTCAGTTTTTCCAGGTCGTAGTCCTGGCCCTCGACCGCATCGCCCCGTATCAGCCAGATCAGCTCCATTTCGCAGGTCTGTGCCGTCTTCGGGATGAAGCGGTAGATCATGCCATGGTCCGGGTAGCAGACCAGGAAGGTCGTGCCGCCGAGATGGATGGACGTGACACCGCCATCGTAGTCGGTGAAGCGGCCCATCAGCGGCGCTACCGGCGAGCCATCCTGGCTGCCGCTCGAAACGCCGTCATAGAGAGCATAGCGGAAAGTGTGGATCGCTTCCTGACCGGCGGCCGAGTTCTGCCAGCGGTCGCCGCTGCCGATCTCGATGCCGAGCGCGCAGGTGCGCTGCTCCATCGCGGCGTTGAGCTGCTCGATCATCTCCGCCGGTTTTTCCAGCGCGTGCGTCTGCGAATATTCCGGATGTGCCGGTCCGCAGTGGTAGCACTCGACATAATTCTCGACGGCGAGTTTCCAGTTGGCATCGAGCGGATAGCTCTGCCTGTAGGCGACCTTGGCATCGCCCCAGCCATACTGGCCGCAGCTGGTGCGCAGCGACTGTTCGATCGGATCGAAATCGAGCGGCGTCTCGGCGAAGGAAATGAACACCAGCCCCGAGGCGACACGGACGTGGAGCTTCTTCAGCCCGTGCGCGGTGCGGTCGAACTCCTTTGGCATCAGGCGGGCGGCGCGAAGCGATCCGTCGTTTGAATAGGTCCAGGCGTGGTAGGGGCAAACGAAGACCTTCGCATTGCCCCTCTCCTTGGTGCAGACCTCGGCGCCGCGATGGCGGCAGACGTTCAGCATGGCGTGGATGGTGCCATCCATGCCTCGCGACAGGATCACGGCCTCGTCGCCGAGCTTGAACCGTTCGAAGTCGCCCGGGTTCGGAATGACGCTGGCATGCGCCAGGCAATGCCAGTGGCGGCGGAAGACGCGCTCCATGTCGCGCTCGAAAATATCCTGGTCATGGTAGAAGGCGCGCGTCAGGCCGTAGCCCGGCCGGTGCGAGGCGATCAAGCGGTCGATTGCGTCGGCGGCATTGGAGGTTTGCTGGATAGGATGGAGACTCATTTGTCGTTCTGCCCGATGGTTGGTCCTGGCTGGTGGCTGTATGGCTGCAAGCCTGTTTCCTGGCTAACCGCCCATGCTTGCGCGCGGCAAGTGGATCAGGTTGCCGAAACGGGCGCGTAATCTGTCGTCGACCGGTTTTGGCACATGGCGCGGAAATCGCTCGGCAAGAACGCGTTTCTTCTCGGCGATTGCCCGCGCCAATATATCAGGCCGGCCCTTTTCGTTCCATTCCTTCGGTGAGGAACGATCGCCGAAGGCGGGGTAGGAATTCTCGGTCTGCGTAAGCTTGAGCGTCTGCTCGTTGTCAAGATAGTGGCCTGGCCCCTTGAGGCAGACATCGGCGATGGTTTCGATCGACAGTGCTTCATCATTCACTTCGATGCCGCGCGCGCAGCGCAGGCACTCACCGAGCATATCGTTGTCGATGATCAGGCTTTCCAGGCAGAAGCCAAGCAGCGAGGCGTGCATGCCGGCCGCTTCATAGATGAGGTTGAGACCGGAAAGGCCCGCCATCACATTGGTGATACCCTTCTCGTAGCCGGACTGGATGTCGGGCAGTTTCGAATCGGTCATGCCAGCCGCGGAACCGCCCGGCAGGTCGTAGAACCGCGCCATCTGCGCGCAGGCCGCCGTCACCACCGCCTGTTCGGCCGACCCGCCGGCCATCGTGTTGGTGCGCAGGTCCGACATGAACGGCCATGCTCCGAAGATTGCCGGATGACCTGGCTTGAGGGCGTTGACATAGACGAGGCCGGCCAGCACCTCAGCCACCGCCTGCGCGATAGCGCCGGCCATCGCTGCCGGGGCGGTCGTCCCGGACTGGCCGGTGGAAAGGAGCAGGATAGGGATGCCTCCTTCCACGCAGGCCTCGAGCACGCCACAGGCATCCTCGGCGAACTTCATCGGCGGCACGACAAAGGAGTTGGAGTTGGAAACGAATGGCCGGGCGCGGAAATTCGCCTCGCCGCCGGCAATGGCATAGAGCATTTCGAGCGCCGGTTTGACGTTTTCGCGCACCGTGAAGGACGTGCCGACGTGTTTCGAAGTCCCCATCACGCACGCATAGAGCGTATTGAAATCCATATCGAGCGGATCGGCGATGTCGCGCGCCACCATCGGTCGCTGGAAGAAGTGGATGTTGTCCAGCCCATCGACGATGCGGGCGGCGTCATAAATGTCCTGCAGCTTGGATTCGCGATACTCACGCTTTTCGAGATCCACCAGATGCACGGCAATGCCGGCCGTACCGAAGTGCACACGGGTGCCCCGCATCACCATGTCGTGCCTTGCATCCTGGCCATGGAGCGTAAAATGCCGGGCTGCGCGCTTGATGGTATCGAGCACGAGCGCACGTGGGAAGCGGATGCGGCCGTCATCGCCATGGATGGCGCCTGCCTTGGTCAGCGCTTCAATGCACGAAGGGATGGCGTTGGCGAAGCCGACCGTTTCAAGAAGCGTCAGCACCCCCTCATGGATGCGTTCGCAGTCGTTCCCGCGCAAGGGCCCGTAGCTGCCGCCTTCGGTGGATTGGCCTCGTGGTCCAGTGTCTCCCGCCAGGGAAACTGATCGCATGGCATGGCCTGTTTCGCAGTCGCCGGAGCGCTGTGGACGACGGGTAGCCGACATGTCCTCCCTTTCAACAGCCGCTGGCATGAAGCACTCCACCTTTGTCGGCAGGAGCTCGCGGCGGTTGATCCACCATCGGCCTGCTTCTTCCCCTGACGCCGACTATGCCGCTGGCACTGGCCCATCCTATGAGCCAGCTGGCCCAGTTACATGTGCCAGTACTAAAACAAGCCGGAGCCGCCAAGGGCGGCTCCGGCGACGAGATCGAGGCGATTGATCAGGCGGCAGCGGGCCTGCGTCCCGCGGCCGTGGCAAGTTCACGGATGCCGGGCTCGATGTGCTGCAGCGCGATCGAGGAAATGCCCAATCGCATGAAACGCGAAGGCTTTTCGGTGCGGTCGAAGAAGCGGTCGCCTGGCTCGATGATGACGCTGCGCGAGGCGGCGGCCTCGGCCAAACCGCGGGAATCGGTACCCCGCGGCCCCTCCAGCCACAGCGAAGTGCCGCCGGCCGAGTCGGTCGAACGCCATTCCGGCAGGAAAGCGGAAATCGCATGGACCAGACGCTTGCGCCGTTCGTCGAAGGCGCTCGACAGCCGCCGCACCAGCGCTTCGTGATGGCCGAGCGACAGGAAGAGTGCCACGGCGCGCTGGTTGTTGGCCGGCGGATGGCGCAGCATGAAGCGGCGCAACGCCCTGAGTTCCGCGATCAGTCCAGCGGAGGCGACGATGTAGCCAAGCCGCAGGCCCGGAGCCAGCGTCTTCGACATCGAGCCGACATAGACGACGCGGCCGGAGCGATCGAGGCTCTTCAGCGCCTGCTGCGGCGCCTCGTCGAGAAGCTGACTGTCATAGCCGTCCTCGATGATGATCTGGTTGTGCCGGTTGGCGCGCGCCAGAAGGTCCTGCCGGCGCTCGGCCGACAACGGCACCATGGTCGGGCAATGATGGCTGGGCGTGACGAACACGAACCCGGAATCATTGGGAATAGAAGAGGTTACGATACCGGACTGGTCGACCGGAACTGGCTGGATGTCGGCTCCGGCAAGCCTGAAAATCGAGCGCGCGTCGGGGTAGCCCGGATCTTCCATCGCCACCTTCGAGCCCTTGGTCATCAAAAGCGACGCCAGCATGTAGAGCGCGTTCTGGGCGCCGAGCGTGACGATGATCTCGTCGGGGTTGGCGAAGATGCCGCGCCTGGGCAGCAGCCGCGCCTGGATCTGCTCGATCAGCAGCGGATCGTCACGGTCGACCATGTCGGACGCCCAGTTGCGGATCTCGAGCACGGCCAAAGCCATGCGGTTGCATTCGCGCCATTCGGCGGTCGGGAACAGCGCCGGGTCGAACTGGCCGTAGACGAAGGGATAGGACGACTTGATCCAGTTCTCGTGCTTGGCCGGGGGCGGCATGTCACTGGCCGCGATCTGCCGGCGTGCCTTCCAGTCGATCTCGTTGGCCTGGTCGGGCGCCTTCTGGTGCGGCTTGGCGGGGGTCGCCAGCACGTCTGGATTGACGAAATGGCCGCGCCGCTCGCGCGCCACCAGGAAACCCTGGTCGACGAGCTGCTGGAAGGCCAGCACCACGGTTCCGCGCGCCACGCCGAGTTTCTCGGCCAGGATCCGGCAGGAAGGAAGCGGCATCGAAGCGGCGATCTGACGGTCGAGAATGGCGGCCACGATCGCTTGGCGGATCTGCGCCTGCAGGGTCTGGCCGGATTCAGCCGATATCCGGAACAAGCCGGACCATATCGCCGTGTCGTTTCTCTGTGGCATGGGAGATGTTCCTCGATGGCCAGCTTTTTTCACTTGGCTGGACCAGTCGAATGTAACGGTGGCACAAGGGGTTGCGCCAATCAATTTTTCTGATCTTTGGGATTTATGCCAGTGATCCTTCGGCCGAATGAGGTGCTGTCACGTGGCTGGTGACACATTATGTCCTCACCGCGTGACAGAAAGTGTCGTCGCCGCGTATTGACCGGACGGAATTCGGCTCAATAGTTTTGCCGCGACGACACGCGCCGGAAACATCCGGTCTGATATGGTGTGTCGAAAAACGCCAGGAGCCCCCGCCAGTGGATCAGTCAGCCTTCCAGAAACAGCTCGCCGCCTTGCGCGATCATCGCGCCGCGGCGCCCGCCTCGATGCGCCAGGCCTTCGCCGCCGATCCGCAGCGATTCGCGACATTCTCCGCCGCCGACGGCGACCTGCTGCTCGACTGGTCGAAATGCGCCGTCGACGCGACCACCATGGATCTGCTGGAAAAGCTCGCCGTCGCCGCCGATCTTGAAGGCCGCCGTGCCGCCATGTTCGCCGGCAAGAAGATCAATATCACAGAGGACCGTGCCGTGCTGCACACGGCGCTGCGCAACCTCAGCGGCAAGGGCGTTACAGTGGATGGCCAGGACGTCAAGGCGGATGTCATTTCCGTGCTCGATGCGATGGGCGCCTTCGCTGATGCCGTCCGCTCCGGCAAGGCGACCGGCGCCACCGGCAAGAAGATCACCGACATCGTCAACATCGGCATCGGCGGCTCCGACCTCGGCCCGGCCATGGCGACGCTGGCGCTCGCTCCCTATCATGACGGTCCGCGCGCGCATTATGTCTCCAACATCGACGGCGCCCACATTCATGACACGCTGAAGGGCCTGTCAGCCGAAACCACGCTGTTCATCATCGCCTCGAAGACCTTCACCACCGTGGAGACGATGACCAATGCGCAGACCGCGCGCGATTGGGTGCAGAAGGCACTTGGCAAGGAAGCGGTCGGCAAGCATTTCGCCGCCGTCTCGACGGCGCTCGACCTGGTGGCGAAGTTCGGCATCGAATCGGATCGCGTCTTCGGTTTCTGGGATTGGGTCGGCGGCCGCTATTCGGTCTGGGGCGCGATCGGCCTGCCTGTCATAATCGCTGTCGGTCCGAGAAATTTTCGCGCTTTCCTCGATGGCGCCCATGAAATGGACGAGCACTTCCGCTCAGCAACGCTCCAGAAGAACCTGCCGGCGCTTCTGGGGCTGATCGGCTGGTGGCATCGCGTAATCTGCGGCTATCCGGCCCGCGCGGTCATCCCCTATGACCAGCGCCTGTCCAGGCTGCCTGCCTATCTTCAGCAACTCGATATGGAATCGAACGGCAAGGGCGTCACCCTTGACGGCGCTCCGGTGACGACGCCGACCGGGCCGCTGGTTTGGGGCGAGCCCGGCACCAATGGCCAGCACGCTTTCTTCCAGCTCCTGCATCAGGGCACCGACCTCATCCCGGTCGAGTTCCTTGCCGCCGCCATGGGGCACGAGCCTGACCTCAAGCATCAGCATGACCTGCTGCTCGCCAATTGCTTGGCGCAGTCGGAAGCCCTGATGAAGGGCCGCACCCTGGAGGAGGCGCGCGCGCAGATGCTGGCCAAGGGCATGAAGCCGGCCGATGTCGACAGAATAGCGCCGCATCGCGTTTTCTCCGGCAACCGGCCTTCGGTGACCATTCTCTATCGCAAGCTCGACCCGCGCACTTTCGGCCGGCTGATCGCGCTCTATGAGCACCGCGTCTTCGTCGAGGGCACGCTGTTCAACATCAATTCCTTCGACCAGTGGGGGGTCGAGCTCGGTAAGGAACTGGCGACCGGCCTGCTGCCTGTCGTGGAGGGCAAGGAAAGCGCCGCAAACCGGGACGCCTCGACGAGGGGCCTTGTGGAACGCATCCACCAATTGCGTGGTTCGGAGTGACTGATTTGGCAGACATCAAGGGGATATTGTTCGACAAGGACGGGACACTTGTCGACTTCAACGCGACCTGGCTCGGCGTCGCCGACTTCATGGCCATGGACGCATCCGACGGCGATCGCTGGAAGGCGGACAGGTTGCTTTCGGCCGCCGGCTTCGACTTCGCCAACCGGCGCTTCAAGCCGGACTCGATCTTTGCCTCCGGCACCAATCTCGACGTCGTCGAACTCTGGTTTCCGCGCCTGTCGAATGAGGACCAGATGCTGGCCGTCGCCCGCTTCAACGAGATCACCTCGGTACAGGGTTCGGCGATGGCGGTGGCGCTGCCCGGCATCGTCGACACCTTGGCCGTGCTGCACAAAAGATCCTACCGGCTTGGTGTCGCCACCAACGATTCGACCAGCGGCGCGGAAAAGACTCTGGTCACGCTCGGCGTCGCCCAGCTTTTCGACGCCGCCTATGGCTATGACGCCGTGGCCAGTCCCAAACCCGCGCCCGACACCATCCAGGCCTTTTGCGACCTCACCGGCCTGAAGCCGGCGGAGATCGCCATGGTCGGCGATAACAGGCACGATCTCGAAATGGCGCGCGCCGGTGGCTGTGGTCTGGCGGTCGGCGTGCTCTCCGGCACCGGTACACGCGAGTCGCTCGCCGAGATTGCCGACATCATCCTGGATTCGGTTGCCGATCTGCCGGATTTCCTTTCGGCGCGGGTTAGGGAGACTGTTTGATCGCTCCGGGCAGGGCGGGCGCGGTCCCGGCCTCGAAACGAAAGACGCCGCTCGGCTTCAGCGCGGACTCTTTCGCCTCGCCGAAATCCGGCACCTTGTACTCGGCAAGCAGGCGCAGCCGTGATCGTGGCAGACAGGTCCGGCCGGGATCGCCGACCAGGACCTCGATGCCGGCGGCGAGGCAGCGGTCGAGGAAAGGCATCACCCTCAGGGCGACATCCTGCCCGTAGAACACGTCACCGGCGAGCACCAGGTCGACGGCGGGTGGCGGCCCCGTGGTGATGTCGTGTCCAATTACGGCGATAGCGGTGCCATTGGCGGCAGCGTTGAGAGCCAGCGCGGCAACGCCATTGCGGTCGGTTTCGGCTGCGATCACCTCGCGCGCGCCAGCCTTCGCCGCGGCAATGCCCACGATGCCGGAGCCGGCCCCAAGGTCGAGCACGCGGCGGCCTGTCACGGTCGTCGGATGGTCGAGGATGTGGCGCGCCAGCACGGCGCCGCCGGCCCATGTATAGGCCCAGTAGGGCGGCTGTGGTTCCGACAGGTCGTCGTCCGCATCGTCCTCGGGGTCGACGAGGCGCCTCAAACCGCTGCCCGGGTGGGCGGTGTAAAGCTGGATTTCGGGAAGCGCGGGCACCCGCACGAGCCGCATGTTGGCCTTGATGAACGCCGCCGGGTCGAGGCGCGGGCGCCGGTCAGGCAAATCCTTATCCGGCGCCTCGTCGCCGACGGTATCGTCACCCACTGAAATCAGCCGCGCAGCGCCCGCCGCAGGATCTTGCCGACCGGCGTCTTCGGCAATTCGGTCCTGAATTCGATGTATTTGGGCCGCTTGTAGCCGGTCAGGTTCTCGCGGCAATAGGCGGTGATGGCTTCGACGGTCAGGGCCGGATCCTTCTTGACGATGAACAGCTTCGGCACTTCGCCGGAGTGTTCGTCCGGCACGCCGATCGCCGCCACTTCAAGCACGCCCGGATGCAGCGCCACCACCTCCTCGAGTTCCGTCGGATAGACGTTGAAGCCGGAGACGAGGATCATGTCCTTCTTGCGATCGACGATCTTGGTGTAGCCGCGCTCGTCCATGAAGCCCATGTCGCCCGACTTGAAGAAACCGTCCTTGGTCATCACCCTGGCGGTCTCGTCCGGCCGATTCCAGTAGCCGGCCATCACTTGCGGTCCCCGGATGCAGATTTCGCCGACCTCGCCCAACGGCACGTTGTTGCCGTCATCGTCGCGGATGGCGATTTCGGTCGAGGGCAACGGCAAGCCGATTGTGCCGGTGAACTCGCTGGACGAGAACTTGTTGGCCGTGGCCACGGGGGAGGTCTCCGAGAGACCGTAACCTTCGCTGACCGGACAGCCGGTCAGCGCTTTCCAGCGTTCGGCGACGCCCTTCTGCACTGCCATGCCGCCGCCAAGCGTCAGGATCAGCGGCTTGAAGTCGAGCTTGCGGAAATCCTCGTTGTTGAGCAGTGCATTGAACAGCGTGTTGAGGCCGGGAAAGATGTGGACCGGATATTTCCCGAGTTCCTTGACGAAGCCCGGAATGTCGCGTGGGTTGGGGATGAGGATGTTCTGGGCGCCTTGCTGCATGCCCATCAGCGCGTTCACCGTCAGCGCGAAGATATGGTACAACGGCAGGGCGCAGACGAAGTTGAGATGAGCAGGCTTCGGCTTGATCGTGTAGGCATCCTCGACCCACAGCGAATTCTGCGCGACATTGGCCAGCACATTGCTGTGCAGCAGGGTGGCGCCTTTCGAGATTCCCGTTGTGCCACCGGTATATTGCAGGAAGGCGACGTCATTGGCGGCCACCGTGGCCGGCTTGAAATTCATGCCGCTGCCGGCCTTCAAGGCGGCATTGAACCGGACATGGCCCGGGAGCGACCAGGCCGGCACCATTTTCTTGACGCGGCGCACGACCAGATTGACGATCGTGCCTTTCAGGCCGCCGAGCATGTCACCCATGGCGGCGACGACGACGTGCTTGACCGAAGTCCGCGCGACCACGGTCTGCAAGGTGCCGGCGAAGTTTTCCAGGATGACGATGGCCTGCGCCCCGGAATCCTTGAGCTGATGTTCCAGTTCTCGCGGCGTGTAGAGCGGATTGATGTTCACCACCGTGTAGCCGGCGCGGGCCACGGCCATCATCGCCACCGGATACTGCAGCACGTTCGGCATCATCAGCGCGACGCGTTCCCCCTTCTGCAGTCCTGTCGACTGGAGGTAGGCGCCGAAAGCCGCCGAGAGCCGCTCGAGCTCCGCATAGGTGATGGACTTGCCCATGCAGGTGAAAGCCGGCTGGCCGGAAAACTGCTTGCACGCCGCGACAAGGAAGTCGCCGATGGAGCTGTAGGGAAGGGGGCCGATCTCGGCCGGCATGTTCTTCGGATAGCTTTTCAGCCACGGCTTGTCCGGCAGGCCGGCGGCGAGCTCGGTGAGTGCCTTTGGCAGCCGCTGGCCGGCTGCCGGCGCCGGTATCGGTGCCTCTGGCGGTGCAGCCTTCGCCGCTCCGGACTTGTTCGCCCCGGTCTTTGTGAGAGCAACCTTTGTCGAAGAGGTCTTCGCCGAAGCGGGTTTCGCCACCGGTTTGGTGGTGCGCTTGGCCGTCGCCGCCGTTTTGGCCGCCGGTGCCTTCTTGGCAGGCTTTGCTGCCGTCTCGGAAGGCGCGGCTTTGGCGGCGGCTTTACCTTGGCCCTCGGCGGCGGTTGGTTTCGTGACTGCCTTGGCCGCCGCTTTCACCGGCGCCTTCGATGCTTTTGCCACCCGTTCCTCCTCGACAGTTCTTGTTCGCCCGTCTCTTGTCAGCCAGCGCCGCGCTCGCCTCCGAATTGACAGAGACATCCTCCGCTGCCGCCAGCATATCCATCTATGTATTGCCTCTATCGGCGGCGGTGCAAGCCTTGCCCTTGCGGCAGGGCGCCCGAAAGATTTGCCGCCGAAAATCTTTCCCGCCGGCGACACTTGGACCCGGTATCTTTCCACATCCGCGGTCGGACGAGGGCGAACACGGCGCCGATCTCACGGAACCGCCGATCAATAAAAAAATGCGGTCGTTAACAATATCGTGAATGGAAAAAACTGCTCATTTTTTCTGCCGTTTAGTGAAATCGCGGATTTTTTTCCTGCTTCCCGCCGGGTAAGCAAGCGGGGTGTTCCAAAGCCGGAAAAACGGTGCTTATATGCGCGCTTCGCGAGCCTGATAGAGGGGCTTGGAAGAACATCTAGGGAGTGCTCAATGAAGAAGAAATTGACTTTTGCAGCCGCGTTGCTGGCTGCAAGCGTCCTGGGGGGCGTGGCCAACGCGAAAACCTTGGTCTATTGCGCTGAGGCTTCGCCGGAAGGTTTCGACCCGGCGCCGTACACCGCGGGACAGACGTTCGATGCTTCCTCGCGTACCGTTTTCAACCGTCTCGTCGAATTCGATCATGGCAAGACCACGATCTCGCCCGGCCTGGCCGAGAGCTGGACGATCTCCGACGACGGCAAGGAATACACCTTCAAGCTGCGCAAGGGCGTCAAGTTCGCCCCCACCGACTATTTCACGCCGACGCGCGACCTGAACGCCGACGATGTGGTGTTCTCCTTCCAGCGTCAGGTCGACAAGAACGGTCCCTGGTTCCAGTACATTCCGGGTATCGCCTACCAGTACTACAACGACCAGTTCGGCGATAACATCACCAAGGTGGAGAAGGTCGACGACCTGACGGTCAAGTTCAGCCTGAAGGAGCCGGCGATCACTTTCATCCCGACGCTGGGCATGGATTTCGCATCCATCGTTTCCAAGGAATATGCCGACAAGCTGCAGGCGGACAAGACGCCTGAATTGTTCAATCAGAAGCCGATCGGTACCGGTCCGTTCATCTTCGTCGATTACCAGACCGACGCGGCCATCCGCTACAAGGCCAATCCGGATTACTGGGGCGGCAAGCAGAAGATCGACGATCTGGTCTTCGCCATCACCACCGATCCGGCAGTGCGCGCGCAGAAGCTCAAGGCCGGCGAATGCAACATCATGTCCTACCCGGCACCGGCCGACATCAAAGGTCTGCAGGCTGATCCGAACCTGACGGTCGCGGAGCAGGAAGGCCTCAACGTTGGCGCGTTGATGTACAATACCCAGCAGAAGCCGTTCGATGATGTGCGCGTCCGCAAGGCGCTCAACATGGCCATCAACAAGAAGGCCATTATCGACGCCGTGTTCCAGGGCGCGGGCCAGGTGGCGATCAACCCGATCCCGCCGACCATGTGGTCCTACAACAAGGAAGTGAAGGACGATCCGTACGATCCGGATGCGGCCAAGAAGCTGCTCGCGGAAGCCGGCGTCAAGGACCTCAAGATGAACGTCTGGGCGATGCCCGTGTCGCGTCCGTACATGCCGAACGCGCGCCGCACCGCCGAACTGATCCAGGCCGACTTCGCCAAGGTCGGCGTCACCGTCAACATCGTCAGCTATGATTGGGGCGAATACCTCAAGCGCGCTTCCGCCGTCGATCACGACGGCGCCGTCATCGTCGGCTGGACCGGCGACAATGGCGATCCGGACAACTTCCTCGGCGTCCTCCTGAGCTGCGCTTCCGTCGGTTCGAACAACCGCGCGGAATGGTGCAACAAGGATTTTGACGCGCTCATCAACAAGGCCAAGACGGTTTCCGACCAGGCCGAGCGCACCAAGCTCTACGAAAAGGCACAGGTCATCTTCAAGGAGCAGGCACCGTGGGCGACGCTCGCCCACTCGAAGGTGTTCATGCCGATGCAGAAGACCGTCACCGGCTTTGCGATGGATCCGCTCGGCATCCATCGCTTTGACGGCGTCGATATCGCCGAATAAGGTTCGCGAAACGGGGCGGTGCCACAGGGTGCCGCCCCACCTCGCCCGCCATGCTGCGTTATATCCTCGGCAAGCTCGCCCTCATCATCCCGACCTTCATCGGGATAACCATCCTCGCTTTCGGCTTCGTGCGCATCCTGCCCGGTGATCCGGTGCTGGTGCTTGCGGGCGAACGTGGCCTGTCGCCCGAACGTCACACGGCGCTGATGCACCAGTTCGGTTTCGACCAGCCGATCTGGCAACAATATCTGACCTATCTGACCAACATTCTCAGCGGTGATTTCGGCACCTCGTTCTCCACCAAGACGCCGGTGCTCAAGGATTTCCTGGTGCGGTTCCCGGCGACCGTCGAACTCGCCATCTTCGCCATGATCTTTGCCATCGTCTTCGGTGTCGCCTTCGGCATCTTCGCCGCGATCCGCCGTGGCTCCTGGTTCGACCAGCTGACCATGGGCACGGCCCTTGCGGGCTACTCCATGCCGATCTTCTGGTGGGGGTTGCTGCTGATCATCGTCTTCTCCGGCATGCTGCACTGGACGCCGGTCTCCGGCCGCATCGACCTGCTCTACTTCTTCAAGCCGGTGACCGGCTTCATGACCATCGATTCCCTGATTTCCGAACAGAAAGGCGCCTTCCGCTCGGCGCTGTCGCACCTGATCCTGCCCACCATCGTGCTCGGCACTATACCGCTCGCCGTCATCGCCCGGCAGACGCGCTCGGCGATGCTCGAGGTGCTGGGTGAAGATTATGTGCGCACCGCGCGCGCCAAGGGCCTGGCGCCACGCCGCGTCATCGGCCTGCATGCCTTTCGCAACGCGCTGATCCCGGTCGTCACCACCATCGGCCTCCAGGTCGGCACGCTGCTCACCGGCGCCATCCTGACCGAGAGCATCTTCTCCTGGCCTGGCATCGGCAAATGGATGATCGACGCCATTTCCAAGCGCGACTATTTCACCGTGCAGGGCGGGTTGCTTTTGATCGCGCTGATCGTCATGTCGGTGAATCTCATCGTCGACGTGCTCTACGCCGTCATCAACCCGCGCATACGGGCGAATTGACATGACCAATGAAGGCCCAGCCACTATCGAAGCCGCGACCGTCGTCAGACCGCAGGACGCGCGGCTGCAGATGTTCGCCGAGTTCTGGCATTACTTCTCCATCAACAAGGGCGCGGTGATAGGTCTCGTCGTCTTCGCGCTGCTGATCCTGATCGCCATCTTCGCGCCGCTGCTCGCGCCGCATTCACCGGACGACCAGTTCCGCGATTTCTTCCTGACGCCGCCGGCCTGGCAGGCGGGCGGCAACGCCCAGTTCCTGCTTGGCACCGACGCCGTCGGCCGCGACATCCTTTCGCGCCTGGTCTACGGTTCGCGCTTCTCGCTTGCCATCGGCTTCGTCGTCGTCACCACGGCGCTGATCTCCGGCGTCATCCTCGGTCTGCTTGCCGGCTATTGCCGCGGCTGGGTCGATACGTTGATCATGCGCGTCATGGACATCATCCTGGCCTTCCCGTCACTGCTTCTGGCACTGGTGCTGGTCGCGGTGCTTGGCCCCGGCCTCGTCAATGCCATGATCGCCATCGCCTTCGTGCTGCAGCCGCATTTCGCCCGGCTCACCCGCGCCGCCGTGATGGCGGAGAAGAACCGTGAGTATGTGATCTCGGCCAAGGTCGCCGGCGCCAGCCATCTCAGGCTGATGCTGGTCACCATCCTGCCCAACTGCATTGCGCCGCTGATCGTGCAGGCGACTTTGTCCTTCTCCAATGCCATCCTCGAGGCGGCCGCGCTTGGCTTCCTCGGTATGGGCGCGCAGCCACCGACACCCGAATGGGGCACCATGCTCGCCGAAGCGCGCGAGTTCATCCTGCGCGCCTGGTGGGTGGTGACCTTTCCGGGCCTCGCCATCCTCATCACCGTCTTTGCCATCAACCTGATCGGCGACGGCCTGCGCGACGCGCTCGACCCCAAGCTGAAGAGGTCGTGAGCATGTCACTGCTCGAGATCAAGAACCTCACCGTTTCCTTCGACACCGCCGCCGGCCCGTTCATGGCCGTGCAAGGCATCGACCTTTCGATCGAGCCACGCGAAGTGCTGGCGATTGTCGGCGAATCCGGTTCGGGCAAATCGGTGTCGATGCTGGCCGTGATGGGGCTTCTTCCCAACACGGCAACGGTCAAGGCAGACCGCATGGCCTTCGATGGCGTCGACCTGCTGAAGCTCAGCCCGTCCGAGCGGCGCAAGATCATCGGCAAGGACATCTCGATGATCTTCCAGGAGCCGATCGCCAGCCTCAACCCGTGCTTCACCGCCGGTTTCCAGATCGAGGAGGTGCTGCGCTTCCACATGGGCATGGACCGCGCCCAGCGCCGCGCACGCGCCATCGAACTTATGAAGCTGGTCGGCATCGCCGATCCGGAATTGCGGTTGAGTTCCTTCCCGCATCAGATGTCGGGCGGCCAGTGCCAGCGCATCATGATCGCAATCGCCATTGCCTGCAATCCGAAGCTTCTGATCGCGGACGAGCCGACCACCGCGCTCGACGTCACCATTCAGAAGCAGATCCTGGACCTGCTGGTCTCGCTGCAGGCCAAATACGGCATGGGTCTGATCATGATCACCCACAATATGGGCGTGGTGGCCGAGACCGCCGACCGCGTCATCGTCCAGTACAAGGGCCGCAAGATGGAAGAGGCCGACGTGCTGTCGCTGTTCGAATCGCCGAAAAGCAATTACACGCGCGCGCTGCTGTCGGCGCTGCCGGAAAACGCCGTCGGTGACCGGCTGCCGACCGTCTCCGAGGTGATGTTCGAGCCGGCGCCGTCGGGAGCCAGAGCATGACCAGGGTTGTCGAGGGCAAGAACATCGTGCGCGACTACCATGTCGGCGGCGGCCTGTTCACCGGACCGCGCACCGTGCATGCGGTCAAGGGCGTCTCCTTCAACGTGGACAAGGGCAAGACGCTGGCCATTGTCGGCGAAAGCGGCAGCGGCAAGTCGACGCTTGCCCGCATTATCACCCTGATCGATCCGGCGACAGCGGGCGAGCTGTTCATCGACGGTAAGAAGGTCGACATCGCCAGGGGCGGTCTGACCAGGGAGATGCGCCGCAAGGTGCAGATCGTCTTCCAGAATCCTTACGGCTCTCTCAATCCGCGCCAGAAGATCGGCGACGTGCTGGGCGAGCCGCTGCTGATCAACACCGACAGATCGGCGGCGGACCGGCGCGACCTCGCCATGAAGATGCTGAAGAAGGTCGGTCTCGGTCACGAGCACTACAACCGCTATCCGCACATGTTCTCGGGCGGCCAGCGCCAGCGCATCGCCATTGCCCGCGCGCTGATGCTGAATCCGAGCCTGCTGGTGCTGGACGAGCCGGTCTCGGCGCTCGACCTGTCGGTGCAGGCGCAGGTGCTCAACCTGCTCGCCGACCTGCAGGACGAATTCCAGCTGACCTATGTCTTCATCAGCCACGACCTGTCCGTCGTGCGCTACATCGCCGACGATGTCATGGTGATGTATCTGGGCGAGGCGGTCGAATATGGATCGCGCGAAGAGGTCTTCGCCGACCCCAAGCACAGCTACACCAAGACCCTGTTCGCCGCGACCCCGCGCGCCGACGTGGCCTCGATCAAGGCGAGGCTGGCGAAGAAGAAGGCTGCCTGAGTCGGCGTGTCGATATTCAGGTGAGGCCGGCCTGCGAATGGCAGCTTCCTGCGCTTCCGGTGCTCACGTACTTAAGTACGCTCCGCTCCGGTTCTCGGAATCCGCCACTCTCGACTCGGCCTGACCTGAATCTCGAAACGCCTTGGCCTCCCGCTGTGATCAGTCGGTTACGACAACTTGGCGATGATGGCGCGCAGCGCCTCGCCGAAACGGTGGATCTCCTCGACCGTGTTGTAATGGACCAGCGAGGCGCGGATGGCGCCGCTGTCCATCGACAGGTTGAGGCGCTTCATCAGCCGTGGCGCGTACATGTGCCCATCGCGGATGCCGATCTGCATGTCGGCCATTTCCTCGACGATTCGCTGCGGTGACAGCTTGCCGACGTTGAAGCAGAAGGTCGGCACGCGTTCGTTGATGCGGGCCTCGTCGGCAACGCCATAGATGGTTGCGCCGCAGCCCTTGAGCACGGCGAGCATTTCGCGCGCCAACACCAATTCATAGTCGCGGATGGCGCCCATGCCGGCGACGATGTTTTCGCGCCGCGAGCGGTTGTTCGAGGGCGCAAGGTTGCGTCCGATCAGTTCCAGATACTGCACGGCCGCGTCCATCCCGGAGACGTTCTCGTAGATGAACGTTCCGGCCTCGACCTTGTAGGGCGGTTCGTCCGGAATGAAATCCTCGCGGAAGGTCGGTAGCCGCTTCAGCGTCTCGAAGCGGCCCCACAGGAAGCCCATATGCGGCGAGAAATTCTTGTAACCCGAGCAGACGAGATAATCGCAGTCCCAGGCCTGGACGTCGATCAGCCCATGCGGCCCGTAATGCACGCTGTCGAGGAACACCTCGGCGCCGGCGGCGTGGGCGATCTTGGCCACCGAGGCGACATCGACAATCGAGCCGATCGAATGCGCCGTCACCGTGCAGGCGACAAGGCGGGTGCGATCGGAAACCAGCGGCTTGAGGTCGTCGACATGCAGGTTGCCGTCCTCGCGCATGCGCCACCACTTGAACTTTGCGCCGGCGGATTCCAGCGCCAACCAGGTGGCGATGTTGGCGTCATGGTCCATGTCGGTGACGACAATCTCGTCGCGCTCCTGCAGCATCTGGCCGATGCCCAGGCTGACGAGACGGATGAACGAAGTCGCGTTCATGCCGAAGCAGATTTCCGCCGGGCTGTAGGCATTGATCAGCAACGCAACGCTTGTCCGCGCATCGGCGACCGACTGGTCGACGCTGACGCTGCGGCCATAGCGGCCGCCGCGCTGCACATTATGCGAAACCAGGTGGTTGGTAACCGCGTCGAGCACGCTTTGCGGGATCTGCGCGCCGGCGGCGTTGTCCAGGAAGATGAAGTCGCCAGCTCTTTGCAATGCCGGGAACATCGCGCGGATGGTGTCGACGGGAAAGCCGCCGCCGGCGGATTGGGAATTGCTCAAGGTTGTCTCCTGCGAAATGTTTTTGCAGACGGGATTGGGGCGATCAGCGCGACTTTTCGGTCTTGAAGCGGCGCTCGAGCAGGCTGACGAGGCGCACCATCGGCCAGAGGAAGATAAGATAGACGAGCGCGGCGCCAATCAGTGGCGAGGGGTTGGCGTAGAGCGATTGCGCGTTGGTCGCTTCCTTCAAGAGCTCCGGCAGCGCCACGGTCGAGGCGAGCGAAGTGTCCTTGAACATCGAGACACAGTTGCTGGTCATCGGCGGGATGACCACGCGCACCGCCTGCGGCAGCACCACCTTGCGCAAGGTCAAGAGGAACGGCAGGCCGAGCGCCTGCGACGCCTCGAACTGGCCGCGCGGAATGCTCTCTATGCCGGACCGGAACACTTCCGCCGAATAGGCCGACATGATGATGGCGAATGCCGTCACGGCGGACGCCCAGGACGAAAGCCGGATGCCAAGGAAGGGCAGCGCGTAATAGATCAGGATCAGCACGACCAGCACCGGCAAGGCCCGGAAAATGTCGGTATAGCCGACCGCCAGCCAGCGCAGCGGCTTCGGCGCGTAGAGCCGCAGCAGGCTGATCACAAGGCCTATGGGAATGCCGATGCCGATGCTGAGCAGGCCGAGCAGCAGCGTGTTCAGGAAGCCGCGCAGCAGCGCCGGCAGGCTGGACGCAATGACATCGGCGTTGAAGAAGGTGTCGATCAGCGACATGGGAGCGTTCCCGAACCGTTTTGCGTCCCGTGACGCCGGAGCAATTCCAGGAAAAGTGCGAGACGGTTTTTCGTCCGGAATTGCGTCGAAACAAGGAGATGGAGCAAGGCCCGGAACATCAAATCGGTTTCTGCACCGACCTGCGGTTCCGGGAAGGAATGCATGAAATGAACCGTGCCGGCCTGCAAAGCCGGCACGGCTCCTTTTTTGCCGGTCCGCTCAAGCCTTCGGCAGCGGCATTTCCTTGACCGTCGAAGAGTCCGCCGGCGCGTCGCTGCCAAACCACTTCTTGTGGATCGCTGCCAGCGTGCCGTCCTTCTTCATCGCGCTCAGCGCATCGTTCAGCTTGCCGAGCAGCGGGTGGTCCTTGGTCATCATCAGGCCGTACTGCTCGCCGGTCTTGATGCGCTGCTTGACGGTCAGGTCCTTCATCTTGGTGAAGGAGTACTGCATGCCCGGAATGTCGCTGACGGCGGCATCGATGCGGCCGGCGCTGAGATCGAGCAGAAGGTTCTGCTGCGTGTCATAGCCCTTCACGTCGCTGAAGCCGTCGGCCTCCTGATGTGCCTTGACCCAGGTCTCGCCGGTCGAGCCGGACAGCACGCCGACGATCTTGCCCTTGAGGTCGGCCTCGGCGTTGATCGGGCTGTCGGTCTTCGTCGCGATGCCCATGTCGGAATCATAATAGGGCTGCGTGAAGGACTGCGACTTCATCCGCTCCGGCGTGATGGTGATCGACGAGATGGCGACATCGATGCGCTTCGACGTGGTGGCGGCGAACAGCGCCTGGAAGCCGAGATCGGCGATGTCGGTTGTCATGCCGACGCGCTTGGCTGCCTCGTTGACGATGTCGACTTCAAAGCCTTCGAAGGTGCCGCTCTCGTTCTTGTATTCGAAGGGCGGGTTGGTCGGGTAGGCACCGACATTGAGCACATCTGCGGCATAGGCGGTGGCCGGGCCGGCGGCGATGCCGATGGCGGCGGCGAACAGGATAAGATTGCGACGGGTGAGCTTCATTGGTGTTCCCTCTGGGGTGTCCCCTCTGGTTGTTGATCGGGCGGGGCTGGCCCCGCACGGTTTCTTGCCGTCCCACCTCCCAGCGGGGCGTCAATTCATGGCGACGACCATGCGGTCGAGCGCGGTCGCTATCTGGTCGCGATCGCGGCAGACGCACATGCGCAGGAATGCCGCCGAGGAGCTTCCGAACAAATGGCCGGGCGCCAGACCGACCCGCGCTGTTTCGAGGATCCTGGCGCAGGCCTGCCGGGCATCACTTTCGCCCTCGATCGCAAAGAACGCATACATGCCGCCGCGCGGTTTCCCCGGCAGGATGATGCCCGGAATCCGTGCCAGCCGGTCATAAGCAAGATCGAGGCCGGTCCTGATTCGCTGCCGGATCTTCTCGACCAGCGGCTCGCCCTGGCGGATGGCGGCAACCGCGCCGGCCTGAATCGGGGCGGCGGTGCCGCTGTTGATGTACTGGGTCATGGCGCCCAGCTGGTCGGCGACACCCGATGGATGGGTCAGCCAGCCAATGCGCCAGCCGGTCATTGCCCAGGCTTTCGAAAAGCTGTTGACCGACAGCACGCGGTCGCCGTCCTCGGCGATCGGCAGGATGGAGGGCGCGACGTCGCCATCGAAATAGAGCCGGCCATAGACCTCGTCTGATATGATCCAGATGCCGGTGCGCCGGCTGAAGTCGAGCAGCGCCTGCATTTCCGCGCGCGATGCGGTCCAGCCGGTCGGATTGGACGGCGTCGACAGGAAGATGGCGCGGGTGCGCGCGTCGCAGGTGGCGAACAGCCGGTCGAGATCGAGGTGCCAGTCGCCCTTGAAATCGAGCGAGAACGGCCGCGGTTCGCCGCCGATCAGGTGGATGGCGTTGTGGATGTTGGGCCATTGCGGCGCGACATAGACCACGTTGGTGCCGGTATCGACCAGCAGTTCCAGGGCAAGATACAGCGCCTGCATCCCGCCCGGCGTGACGGTGGTGCGTGGGATCGGGATCGGCCGGCCATGGATGCGCGTCTGGTATTCCGACAGCGCTTCATTCAACGGGCCATGGCCGCGCATATTGGGAACGTAGAAGGTCAGGCCTTCATCGAACGCCGCCTTTGCGGCGTCACGGATAAAGGCCGGTGTCACCATGTCGCCTTCGCCGTACCAGAGCGCGATGACATCGCCCAGTTCGCGTGCGCGCACCGCGAGGTTGGCGATGTTCTCGGTATGAAGGTCGCGGATCTGGGCGCGCACACCATCGAAAACATAGCGCGCGCTGGACGATGACTGGGGCAGCACGAACGACAAGGACTGAACCCCTCCACCCTAAGCATCATCACGGACTGGCCGGCAACCTCCTCGGCACGGCAGCCACCATCGACTTCGAATGCTTATCCAAAGTGGGGCGCTTTTCAAGGCGAAAGTTTTAAGCTTAAAAAGTTTGACCGGCCTGTTGCCTTAACGATACGTCTCTTTTGCATAGCTGCGCCCGTTTTGCGCCAGTTCGACGCGCGCGGCAGCACAGTTGGCCGCGGCGCCGGCACCGAGAAACATCGTGTCGCTGGCCAGCACGAAGAAGCTCGCTCCGATGGCTGCCCATCGGCCGATACTCTGTGGGCTGGCGCAGAATATGCCTGCGGTCCTGCCGTGCGCGATCGTAGCGCCGATGATCGTGCCGATCGCCTCGTTGAGCTTGTCCGCGCCTTTCGGTCCCACCGCATCGATCGACACCGAGAGATCGCCGGGACCGACGAAGATCATGTCGACGCCATCGATGGCCGCGATCGCTTCGATACTGGCGAGCCCCTCCGATGTCTCGACCTGCACCGCGACGACGATCCGCTCATTGGCGCCGGCAAGATATTCGGGAATGCGATAGCCGTAGCCGGCGGCCCGGCCGGGCCCGACGCCGCGCTCGCCCAGCGGCGGATAACGCGAGGCCTTCACCGCCATCGCCGCCTGGGCTGATGTCGAAACGCGCGGCACCAGCACGCCTTGCGCGCCGCTGTCGAGTGCGGCCTGGATGGCTTCCGGCGCATGGCCGGGAACGCGCACCATCGCCGGCACGCGGTGAACGTCGGCCGCGCGCACCATGGCCTCGATCGTGTCGCGCGAAATCTGCGCATGCTCCCAGTCGATGCAGACGAAGTCGAGGCCGGCGAGCGCCATCACCTCGACCGCGACGGGATGGGGAATGGCGGCGAACGAGCCGACGAGCCTCGTCTTGCCGATGCATTTCTGGCGGAATTCGCTCATGCCGATCCCCTTTTTGTGCTGCCCAATCCATATCCGCAAACGATGGCAAGGCGAAGCTATTTCAGGCTTGAAATATTTTCGCGCGGGCCTAGTCTGCGTGGTCTCCCGCCGCGAGTTCCCTAGGTGATCAAAGCCCATCCCCTGCACGGCCAAAACAAACTGAAACTCGGCGTCTTTTCGACCAATGCCGATGGCGGCCTTGCCATCACCGACGTGCCGGAACGCTGGACGGCAAGCTGGCAGGACAATCTGACAGCGGCCCAGATCGCCGACCGCGCCGGGCTCGAGTTCATGCTGCCCATCGCGCGCTGGCGCGGTTTTGGCGGCCGCAACAACGTGCGCGAATGGTCGTTCGAGACCTTCACCTGGGCGGCGGCCCTTGGCGTCGCCACCGAGCAGATCGGCCTGTTCATGACCGTGCACGTGCCGCTGGTGCATCCGCTTTATGCCGCCAAGGCGCTGGCGACGGTCGACCATATCAGTCAGGGCCGCGCCGGTCTCAACATCGTCTGCGGCTGGAACCCGAAGGAATTCGGCATGTTCGGCACGCCGCTGGTGGAAAAGGGCTATGAGCAGGCCGCGGAATGGATTGAGATACTGGAGCGGCTTTATGCCTCGAACGAACCACTCGACTATGAAGGCATCTATTATCGCCTGAAGGAAGCGGTCAGCCGGCCAGCCAGCCTGCAGGTGCCGCGCCCGGTGACCATGAATGCCGCTTTCGGCGGCCCGGGCCGCGATTTCGCCGCCGCCCATTGCGACTATCTGTTCACGACCTTTTCCGAGATGGGCGATGCCGGCAAGCATGTCGCCGACATCCGTGAACGGGCCGACAAGGCTGGCCGCGATGTCGGCGTCTACACCGTGGCGCATGTCGTCTGCCGCCCGACCATGGAGGAGGCGCAGGCCTATTATAACAGCTATGCCGTCACGATGGCCGACCATGAGGCGGTCGATGCCCATATGGCCGGCAAGAAGGAATTCTCGCAGTCGCACGACCCGCACGCCTACGACCGCTACCGCCAGCGCTTTGCCGGCGGCGCCGGCACCTACCCCTTGGTTGGAACGCCGGAATCAATTGCTGCGGAGATGGCCGCCATTGCCGGCCATGGCTACCAGGGCATCGCGTTGTCCTTCGTCAACTACACGCAGGAGCTGCCCTATTTCTGCGATCACGTGCTGCCGCTGCTGAGGCGGGCCGGGCTTCGCGAGTAGCAGCTGTGCTCCCCAATTTCGTCATCAATTCCCCAGAGTTGATGACGAAGCGATAGGCGTTTACTCCGGGATAACGGCGGTTGCCTGGATTTCTATCTTGGCGCGATTCTCGACCAGCGCCATCACCTGCATGGCGGCCATTGCCGGAAAATGCCGGCCGATCACCGCGCGATAGGCTTCGCCTAGCCCTTTGAGGTTGGCCAGATACTCGGCCTTGTCGATGAAATACCAGGTCATCGAAGTGATATGTTGCGGCGTAGCGCCAGCCTCCGCCAGCACCGCCACGACGTTTTCCAGCGTCTGCTTCACCTGGCCGACAAAGTCGTCGGTTTCGAACTGGCACTGTCCGTTCCAGCCGACCTGTCCACCGACGAAGATGAGACGCCCGCGCGCCGCCACGCCATTGGCGTAGCCGACCGGTTTTGCCCAGCCTTCCGGCTGCAGGATCTCGTGCATCTCAACTCTCCGTCTGTCCAATATCGGGTCCGCAATATCCGCGTTCGAAAACAATCCAGTCCGTCGACGCGACCTGTTTCAGGCCGCGCCCATCACCTGCCGCGCGATCACCACTTTCTGCACGTCGGATGCACCCTCGTAGATGCGCAGCGCGCGGATCTCGCGATACAGGCTCTCGATGATGTGGCCCTTGCGCACGCCGTCGCCGCCATGCAACTGCACCGCCTTGTCGATCACCTCCTGCGCCTTGTCGGTGGCGAACAGCTTGGCTATCGCCGCCTCGCGCGTTACCCGCGCGGCGCCCATGTCCTTGGTCCAGGCGGCGCGGTAGACCAGAAGGGCAGCCGCATCGACGTCGAGCGCCATGTCGGCGATATGGCCTTGCACCATCTGCAGCTCGGCCATGGGTGCCCCGAACAGCTTGCGCTCGGCTACCCGTTTGATGCTCTCGTCCAGCGCGCGGCGGGCGAAGCCGAGCGCCGCCGCGCCGACGGTCGAGCGGAATACGTCAAGCACCGACATGGCGATGCGGAACCCATCGCCAGGCTTGCCGATCAGCGCCGAGGCGGGCAACCGGACCTGGTCGAAGGAAAGCCGCGCCAGCGGATGCGGCGCGATCACTTCCAGCCGCTCGGCAATGCCGAGCCCCTTGGCGTCGCCAGGCACGAGGAAGGCGGAAAGCCCTTTGGCGCCCGGCGCCTCGCCGGTGCGGGCAAAGACCACATAGAGATCGGCAATGCCGCCATTGGAGATCCAGGTCTTCTCGCCGGTGAGAACATAATCGTCGCCGTCGCGGGTCGCCGTCATCTCGGTGTTGGCGACATCCGAGCCCGAGCGCGGCTCCGACAGGGCGAAGGCGGATATTGCCTTGCCGGCCCGTGTCTTCGCCAGCCATCGCTGCTGTTCCGGCGTGCCGAACAGGCTGAGCGCGCCGGTGCCGAGCCCCTGCATGGCGAAGGCGAAATCGGCGAGCCCGTCATGGCGCGCCAGCGTTTCGCGGGTGATGCACAAGCTCCGGACATCGAGTGGTCCCGGATTTTCGGTATCGAGCGCCGTCGGCTTCAACCAGCCGTCCTTGCCGAGCCTGGCCACCAATTCGCGGCAGGCCGCATCGACATCGTGATGATCGACCGGCAGGTTTTTTGCACACCAGGTTTCGAGGCGATCGGCCAGCTGGCGATGGCGGTCTTCGAAGAAGGGCCAGTTGAGGAAGGAACGGTCAGGCATTTCGGCCTCCGCTGTCTTTCCGATATCGCGCTCTACGGCGCCCCCCTCTGTCCTGCCGGACATCTCCCTCTCTAGGGGGGAGATTGGCAGTTCAAGGCTTGGCACCTGCCTTGC
>NZ_VFUZ01000026.1 GCF_006658505.1 Mesorhizobium sp. B2-4-15 | reverse complement strand
TCAGCACGAATCGTTCCATCCGAAGCTTGAATCACGATCAAGCCCAAAGTGGAATCCCGAATCTCAACAAGCCTTAGAGCAGCCGCCGTTCCACGGGAACGGCGGCTCACTCTTTGTTTTGACGCAATTCCGGACGGAAAACCGTTACTTTTCCTGGAATTGCTCTCGGTATCGGAATTACCCGCTTAGTCGTCGCCTTCGACGACCCGCAGCCTGAGCTGCCCGGTCTTCGAATCGGCAACGCGCGGGCCGGGGTCGAGTTTCGCGGCCGGCGCCCGTGACGGCGTCTCCGGGCCGGCATCGCCATCGGCCTGCGCGCCGAACTCCAGCGCCTCGATCTTCTGGCCACGCTTGGTCACCTTCGATGTCGAGACGAGAATATCGTCGATGTCCTTGGCTGATTGGCCGAAATGCGTCTGCAGCTTGCGGACCCGCTCGTCGACGCGCGCGACATCCTCCATCAGGCGGATCACTTCGCCCTGGATCAGATGCGCCTGCTCGCGCATGCGGGCATCCTTCAGGATTGCCTGGATGACCTGGATCGACAGCATCAGCAATGACGGCGACACGATGACGACGCGAGCCCGATGCGCCCTTTGCACCACCGCCTCGAAATTCTCGTGGATCTCGGCGAATACCGATTCGGACGGCACGAACATGAAGGCGGTGTCCTGCGTCTCGCCCTGGATCAGGTATTTTTCCGATATGTCGCGAACGTGGATTTCGATATCGCGGCGGAAGGCCTGCGCCGCGACCTTCTGCAAATCGGCGCCATCGGCGGCGCGGATGGCATTCCACGCCTCCAGCGGAAATTTGGCATCGATGGCCAGCGACGGCGCGCCGTTCGGCATCTTCACCAGGCAATCCGGCCGGCTGCCGTTCGACAGCGTCGCCTGGAATTCATAGGCGCCGTGCGGCAGGCCGTCGGCGACGATCGCCTCCATGCGCGACTGGCCAAAGGCGCCGCGCGTCTGCTTGTTGGAGAGGATGGCCTGCAACTGCACGACCTGACCGGCGAGCGACTGGATGTTGCCCTGCGCGGTATCGATGACGGCCAGCCGCTCCTGCAGCTTCGCCAGACTCTCATGCGTGGATTTGGTCTGCTCGGTCATGGTCTGGCCGAGGCGGCCGGT
Source organism: Mesorhizobium sp. B2-4-15 (assembly GCF_006658505.1). GTDB lineage: Bacteria > Pseudomonadota > Alphaproteobacteria > Rhizobiales > Rhizobiaceae > Mesorhizobium. The sequence continues at coordinate 76,265 of NZ_VFUZ01000026.1, read as the reverse complement.
CATGGCGTCAAGCCTCTGGCCGATCGACTGCGTCAGTTCCGCCTGGCGCGCGCCGAACACTTCGGCGATGGCGCCCATGCGCCCCTGCATTTCGGCCTGGGCCTGCAATATGCCGGCCATCCGCGCCTCGGCGTCGCGGGCGTGGTCTGCGGCTTCCGCGGCGGCGACCGCGCGCGCCTTGGCCGACCGCCACAGCGCGACGACGAGCGCCACGAACAGGCCGAAAAACAGCAACGCGCCGAAGGCCAGCGCGTGGCCGAACGTGATTGTCGAGGCGCCAAGCCGTGCGACGGGCTCCGAAAGGATGGTGCTCAGGTCATTCATGTGGACAGCATAGCCGATTCGGCCTGATAGCACAGATCAAAACGTGAACGAGGCTCGGGCGCACCGGTTGACGCCATTCCTGCGAGGTCTTAGGTGGAACGCCATGCCGATCAAGCCGCTCATCATCCTTCCCGATCCAATCCTGCGCCAGGTCTCCAAGCCGGTGGAACGCGTCGACGCGCCCTTGCAAAAGCTGGCCGACGACATGCTGGCGACCATGTATGACGCGCCCGGTATCGGACTGGCGGCAATCCAGGTCGGCGAACCGCTGCGCATGCTGGTGATTGACCTGGCCAAGGAAGACGAAACACCGGCGCCGCATGTCTTCATCAACCCAGAGATCCTGGATAGCGCCGATCAGCGCTCCGTCTACGAGGAAGGCTGCCTGTCGATCCCCGACTATTACGCCGAGGTCGAACGCCCGGCTTCCGTGCGGGTGAAATATCTCGACCGCGACGGCAAGCTGCAGGAGATGGAGGCCGAAGGACTGATGGCGACCTGCCTGCAGCATGAGATCGACCACCTCAACGGCGTGCTGTTCATCGACCATATCTCGAAGCTGAAGCGCGACATGGTGGTGAAAAAGTTCAAGAAGCTCGCCAGGGACAAGGCGCCGGGCAAGTTGGTGGGCTAGGGGGAAATGCCCCTTCGCGTCATCTTCATGGGCACGCCGGAGTTTTCGGTGCCGACGTTGCGCGCCATCGCCGAGGCCGGGCATGAAATATCAGCCGTCTATACCCAGCCGCCGCGTGCCGCCGGACGGCGTGGGCTGGAGTTGACGCCGTCGCCGGTGCAGCGCGAGGCCGAGCGGCTGCGCATCACGGTGCGTGCGCCGACATCCCTCGGGGGCGAGGCCGAGCAGGCCGCTTTCCGTGACCTGCAGGCCGATGTCGCGGTGGTCGTGGCCTATGGATTGCTGCTGCCGAAGGCGGTTCTGGAGGCGCCACGGCTTGGTTGCATCAACGGCCATGCATCGCTTCTGCCGCGCTGGCGGGGTGCCGCTCCCATCCAGCGCGCCATCATGGCGGGCGACCTGGAAGCCGGCATGATGGTGATGCGCATGGAAGAGGGTTTGGACACCGGACCGGTGGGATTGGTTGAAAAATGCGCCATCGACCCCGATATGACAGCCGGCGATCTGCATGATCGGTTGATGTGTGTCGGTGCTGCCCTGATGGTGGAAGCGCTGGCCCGGCTGGAAAAGAACACCCTTACATTTACCGCGCAAGCGGCGGAAGGGGTGACTTACGCCAGAAAAATCGATAAATCCGAGACGCGCATGGACTGGACTCGGCCGGCGGCCGAGGTCCACAACCACCTTCGTGGCCTGTCGCCCTTTCCCGGCGCCTGGTCCGAGATTGACATTGGCGGCCGCCCTGAGCGGCTGAAACTGCTTCGCTCGAGGCTGTCTGAAGGCGTATCGCTTTCGGAAGATTTGGGCGAGTCGGGAGGAATTCTCGATGACCGTCTGACGGTCGCCTGCGGGACAGGCGCGATCAGGCTGGTCGAAGTTCAACGGGCGGGCGGAAGGCCCGCCGCCGCGTCGGAATTCCTGCGCGGAGCCAAGATCGAAAAAGGAATGAAGTTCTCATGAGCATGATGTCGATACGCGCGGCGACGCCGCGGGATCGCGAGGCTATCCGCCTCGTCGAGGAACACGCTTTCGGCCAGCAGTCGGAAGCCGGGCTGGTCGATGCGCTGGTGACCGGCGGCGATGCCGTTGCCGAACTGGTGGCGGAAGAGGACGGCCAGGTCATTGGCCACATCCTGTTTTCGCGCCTGTTCGTGCAGAACGGCGGCAAGCGTTTCGCGGCCGTGGCGCTGGCGCCGCTGGCGGTGGAACCTTCGTTCCATGGCAGCGGCATTGGCGGCGCGCTGATCCGCGAGGCGCATATCCGGCTCAAGGATGCCGGCGAGACGCTGGCCGTCGTGCTGGGCGATCCGGCCTATTACGGCCGTTTCGGCTACAGCCACGCTCGCGCCGAGAAGTTCGAGAGCGAGTATCAGGGCGAGGCGCTGCAGGCGCTGGCCTGGGGCGATGCCCCGGAAGCGGGCAGACTGGTCTACGCCCCGGCCTTCACCGCTCTCGCCGCGTAGCGCAGTCCACCGTTTCACGGAAACGGCGAACTACGTCTTTGTTTTAACGCAATTCCGAACGGTAAACCGCTTCACACTTTTCCTGGAATTGCTCGAGGCGAGAGCTCTGGTCGCAAATGCCGCGTTTTCGCCTCGACATCGAATATGACGGCAGCCTGTTTGCCGGCTGGCAGTATCAGGCCGACCAGCCTTCGGTACAGCAGGCGATCGAACAGGCGATCGAACGGTTCTGCGGCGAGGCTGTCCGGCTGCGCGCCGCCGGCCGCACCGATGCCGGCGTGCATGCCACAGCCCAGGTGGCGCATGCCGACCTCGCCAAGGCATGGCCTGGCGACAAGGTGCGCGATGCCGTCAACGCCCATCTGCAGGCCGCCGGCGCACGTGTCGCGATCCTGAGGGCCATGGCCGTCTCGGACGATTTCGACGCGCGCTTCTCGGCCACCGGCCGTCACTATCTCTACCGCATCCTCAACCGGCGTGCGCCTTCGGCGCTGGAAAAGGGCAAGGTGTGGTGGGTGCCAAAGCAGCTTGATGCCGGCGCCATGCACGAAGCAGCGAAGATCCTGCTCGGGCGGCACGACTTCACCACTTTCCGCTCGACGCAGTGCCAGGCCAACAGCCCTGTCAGGACGCTGGAGCGGCTCGATGTGAGCCGGACGGGCGACCTGATCGAGGTGCGGGCCTCGGCGCGTTCCTTCCTGCACAACCAGGTGCGCTCCATGGTCGGCTCGCTCAAGCGGATCGGCGAGGGCGGTTGGACCGTCGGCGACCTCAAGGCGGCGCTCGAGGCATGCGACCGCGCCGCCTGCGGCCAGGTGGCGCCGCCCGACGGGCTTTTCCTGATTGGGGTCGACTATCCCAGCCAGAATCTGGAAGGCTCTACCCCCGGGTAAAGTCGGAAGGCTTCACCGGGGTGACAGTCGGGAAGCTTTACCCCGGAACGAACCCCGACAAGCTCTGAGCGCCGACATCGTCCGGTACAGTGATGCCAAGCAACATCTGCAGCCCGAACAGCACCAGCAGCGAGGCGATGAACATGCCGACGAAAACGGCGGTGCCGATCGCCGCGCCCCTGCCGATCGTCGCATTGGTCATGCGCCAGGTCAGCACCATCGACAGGGAAAACAACAGCAGCGACACAAGGCTCGAGACCTGGTTTGCCGACGACAGGAAAAGCCTGATCAGCGCCGAGGGCAGCATCAGCCAGGCGGTGATGGCCGAAGCCCAGTTGCTGGCGACGACATAATGGACGAAGCGGCCGCCGATGCCGGCACGCGGCGCGACCAGAGCGAGCGCGACCAGCGGCAGAACCCAGGAGCCTATATCGACCGTCGCCAGGCGCACCAGCATGCTGAAGCGACCCGCGAAGGCATCGGGATCGCCGATCTCATTGGCGATGCCGACCCAGCCGACGATCAGTGCCGGTGCCGCGACGATGATGGCGAAAAAGGAATTCCAGAACCCGTCCGCCGACAGGTCGAGTAGTCGCAGGCCATCGGCCTTGCCGAGCATCAGCCGCCAGGCGCCGGTCAGCGAAGCTTGGGTTTCGTCCGCTGAAAGCATGCTCAGCCCTGCCCGAACCAGTCTGCGATGAAACGCTGGTAGATCCGCGTCAGTGTTTCGAGATCGGCAATGGCGACGCGCTCGTCGACCATATGCATGGTCTTGCCGACCAGGCCGAACTCGACCACCGGGCAATAATCCTTGATGAAGCGCGCATCCGATGTGCCGCCCGAGGTGGACAGCGCCGGTTCCTTGCCGACCACAGCCTTGACCGAGCCGCGCAGCGTTTCGACCAGCCTGTCGTCGCGGGTCAGGAAGACATGGCTCGGCCGGTCGCGCCAGACAAGATCGTAGTCGACCGGCGTCGTCTTGCCCGACCGATACTTCTTGCGCTTGGCGGCCTGGTCGAGGCGGTTGTGGATTTCGGCCTGGACGGTCTCGGCCGTCCAGGTATCGTTGAAACGGATGTTGAAGGTCGCGGTCGCCTTGGCCGGGATGACATTGGTGGCCGGGTTGCCGACATCGATGGAGGTGACCTCAAGATTGGTCGGCTGGAAATCCCTGGTCCCCTTGTCGAAGACAGGATGCAGCAAGGCGTCGACCAGGCTCATCAGCCCACGCACCGGATTGTCGGCAAGCTGCGGATAGGCAGCGTGGCCCTGGCGGCCGTTGACCGTTATGGCGCCGGACAGCGAGCCACGCCGGCCGATCTTGATCATGTCGCCCAGGGTATCGGGATTGGTCGGCTCGCCGACGATCGAGGCGTCCCATGTCTCGCCCCTGGAAGCGGCCCATTCGAGCAGCTTGACCGTGCCGTTGATGGCAGGCCCTTCCTCGTCGCCGGTGATCAGCAGCGAGACGGAGCCCTTGGGGCCGCCATTTGTCTCGACATGACGCGCCACGGCGGCGATGAAACAGGCGATGCCGCCCTTCATGTCGACGGCGCCACGGCCAAACATCTCGCCATTGGCGATCTCGGCACCGAAAGGCGGGTGTGTCCAGGCGGCTTCGTCGCCGACCGGCACGACGTCGGTATGGCCGGCGAACATCAGATGCGAGCCGTTGCCGGACCGCCTTGCATAGAGGTTCTCGATATCGGGCGTGCCGTCCTCGGAGAACACCGGCCGTTCGACCGCGAAGCCGAGCGGCTTCAGCATCGTCTCCAGCGCGGTCAGCGCACCGCCTTCGGCTGGCGTCACCGAAGCGCAACGGATAAGGGCGGCGAGGTTTGCGGCGGGATCGGTCGGCAGCGTCATGGCAAAAGCGATAGTCGAAAGCTGAGGGCCTGTCACGGCCAGACATAGGGGCCAGCGCAATGCCCGACGATACCGCCAACATTATGGTATTCACGTCGTATCGTTACCGGCAGGTGCGGAGCGGCAGGATGGCAAGTGGGGAAAAATGGATCGTCGTCGCCGGCGCGGGCAGCATCGGCTGCTACGCCGGGGGCTGCCTGGCGCTTGCCGGTCGTCAGGTCGTCCTGCTCGCCCGGCCGCGCATCGAGGCAGCGTTGCGGCAGGGCGGATTGCGCATCAGCGACCTTGAAGGCCGCGATCGCCTGATCAAGCCGGAGGCGCTTGGAATCACCGCCGATCCCGCAGCCGCCTTGCCGCAAGCGGACGTCATCCTGGTGACCGTCAAGAGCGGCGCGACGCAGGAGATCGCAGCGCTCATCGAGGCGCATGCCCGCCCGGATGCCATCGTGGTCAGCCTGCAGAACGGCGTCGACAATGCCGACAGGCTGCGCGCCGGGCTTGGCCAGCGGACCGTGCTGGCCGGGATGGTGCCGTTCAATGTCGTGCTATCGCCGGACGGCGAACTGCCGCTCGAGGTACGCCGCGCCAGCGACGGCAAGGTCATGATCGAGAACAGCGACGGCCTTGCCAATCTTCTCGATGTCGAAGGCTTTGCCGTCCAAACCCATCGCGACATGAAGGCGGTGCTGTGGTGCAAGCTGCTGATGAACCTGAACAATGCGCTGGTGGCACTGTCGGACCTGCCGCTGGCAAGCGAACTCGCCGATCGCCGCTGGCGGCTGATCCTGGCCAGCCAGATCGACGAGGCGCTGCGGGCGATGAAGGCCTGCGGCATCGAGCCGGCGCGGATCGCCGGCCTGCGGCCGGCGCTGCTGCCCAAGGTGCTGAGGCTGCCGGACTGGCTGTTCAAACTGCTGGCGCGGCGGATGCTGGCGATCGACCCGCAAGCGCGGTCGTCGATGTGGGACGACTTGCAGCGCGGCCGTCCGACGGAGATCGACGACCTGCAGGGCGCCATTTTACGCCTGGCCGAAAAGGCGGGTACGCCGGCGCCGATCATACGGCACGTGGCGGCGCTCGTGCATCAGGCGGAGGCCGACAGGCGTGGTGCGCCTGGCCTGTCGCCGGATACCGTCAGGGCATGATACCGAAAAGTGTGAAGCGGTTTTAGGACGACATCATGCCCTATTTGGGTGATCGAGAGCCTCGGTCCTCGATCAAGGTGATCTTCTGCCAGATCTTGCGCGACAGGTTCGAGCTCAGATTCTCGATGTCGTTGACGCCGTCGATGACCACGTCGTCGTTGACCGACTGGGCGAACAGGGCGGCGACCTTGCCGGTGATCGACAGCATCTCCGAGCAATAGTCGAGATAACGCGCCAGGTCGGCGGCGGTGGTGAGACGGCGAGCCGGGGAGTGAGCGGTCGGCTTGAAACTGGCCGAAAGCGTCGCCGGGTCCTTGGTGAGCTGGTGCATGTCGATGACGTGGATCAGCGAGCGCAGGCCATGCAGCTGGCGAAAGACCTTCTTGCGCTTGATACGCTCCTCGGTGCGGACCAGGGCCAGAAAACCGAGCACGGCGAGTATGACGGTGTTGATCGAGGCCTCGATGCCTTGCACCGATTGCACGGCATCGTCGGTTCCGGAAATGCGGTCGAGCGGCAGGATGGTGCCGACGAACAGGAAGATCAGCACACCGGCGATGAAGGCCGCGACGATGAGGCCGCGCAGCCACCATATCGGTTCCTCGAGCGCCTTTGCCGCCTTGGCCAGATCGCGCGACAACGACACCAGTTCGGCCGCGACGCCGCGCAAGCCCGCTTCCGGGAAACGGTCGGCGATGCGGCCTTCCAGGCGTTCGGCGGTCTCGACGATCAGTTTCGGATCAAGCGTGCGGTAGCGCATGGCGAGATATCCGCCCCCCCTCATGAATCGGGCCTCAGGGTTGAGCCGGCTCGTTGGTGCGCATGCCATAGCGGTTGGGCCCAGGCTGCCCTGGAAACAGGCACAGCACAAGGAAGGCGACAATCGAGACGACCGGCACGAACAGGATCAGCGCGGCAATGCCTGGTTTGTCGAGGTCGTGCAGCCGCTTTACCGCCAGCGCGATGTTCGACCACAGCGAGGCGACGAAAGCGATGAAGAAGATGAACGACCACATGTTGCTCTCGGCCGAGCCTTCCGGCACCAGCGTGAAGCGGTACAGCGGGAAGGCCTGGATAATGGCGACAAGCAATCCGCCGAGAAAATAGGCCGCGCGGCTGACGCGGCCCGATGTCTTGAAGAAGAGCCAGGTGAGATCTGATCTGTCAGGCAAGCGGGTCCGATCCATATTGATTGGCACCCCTGGTGCCTTCGAGGATGCCGAGCTCGACCAGCAGCCAGATGCCGCCAATGACGGGTACGAAGCCGATCAGCGTCCACCAGCCCGACTTGTTGCGGTCGTGCCAGCGTTTTGCATAGAGAGCAATCGCGAAATAGATCGATGCCAGCGCGACGAGGATGCCGATGATGCCGACCTGGGCGCCACTGGCCGTCGTGAAGCGCGTGCCCAGGATAGCATCGAGGATGAAGGCTATGATGGCTATGATGGCGATCACGACGAATATGTCTATGCCGGCCCAGAATTTGCCCCGGTTGATGCGACCGTCGAAACTTGTCAGCAGATACTTCCAGTCCATGTCACCCCTCCATTTGAACCAGCGCGACCGATTGCCGCGCCGGCGGAAGGTGCGCCCGCTTTGCGGAAAGATCAATCGCGCAGCAGCTCGTTGATCGAGGTCTTGGAACGGGTCTTGGCATCGACGCGCTTGACGATGACGGCGCAGTAGAGGCTCGGGCCAGGCTCGCCATTGGGTAACGGCTTGCCCGGCAGCGAGCCGGCGACGACCACGGAATTTGGCGGCACTTCGCCATAGAAGATCTCGCCGGTGGCGCGGTCGACGATCTTGGTCGACTGGCCGATGAAGACGCCCATGCCAAGCACCGAGCCTTCGCGCACGATGCAGCCCTCGACGACCTCGGAACGCGCGCCGATGAAACAGTTATCCTCGATGATGGTCGGGCCGGCCTGCATCGGCTCCAGCACGCCGCCGATGCCGACGCCGCCCGACAGGTGGACATTCTTGCCGATCTGGGCGCAGGAACCGACCGAGGCCCAGGTGTCGACCATGGTGCCGGTATCGACATAGGCGCCGACATTGACGAAGGACGGCATCAGCACGGCGCCCGGGGCGACATAGGCGGAACGGCGCACGATCGACGACGGCACGGCACGGAAGCCCGCCTTCTCGAAATCGACGGCGCTCCAGCCGTCGAACTTGGACGGCACCTTGTCCCACCAGACGGCCTGGCCCGGACCGCCCTTGATGATCTCCATCGGGTTGAGGCGGAAGGAGAGCAGCACGGCCTTCTTCAGCCACTGGTTGACGTGCCACTTGCCGTCGGCCTGCCGCTCGGCGACGCGGGCGGTGCCGCGGTCGAGCAGGTCGAGAGCCGACTGGATGGCGTCGCGCGTCTCGCCGCGTGTCGCCGTCGAAATGGCGTCGCGTTCCTCGAAGGCCTTGTCGATAGTCTTTTCGAGGCTCGCCAGATCGGGCTTCGACATGATTTCGCTCCATTACCAAGCTGTTAAGGGGCTGCGCCTTAACCTGTTTAAAAGTCGCGCGGACCCTATGTTAAGGCTCAATGAGGGTCAATCGTGGCTGCGTCACGGGACGACGCAAGTAAAGGAATGGACGGGTGGATTCGATGACTCCCATGGAAAAGGCGGGATGGACGCCGCTGCCGCATTCAGACGAGGATCTGGAGCGGTCGAAAAGCGTGCCGGACACACCGCAGACGCGGGCCGAAACCTACCGCCTGGCCTGGAACGATCCCGACTTCATGACGCGGCGCGAACTGCGCGCGGTCAGGCTGCAACTGGAACTCTTGAAGCCGGAAATGATCCTGGCCGAGCGCGGCATCCGCTCGACGGTGATTCTGTTCGGCGGCGCGCGCCTGCCGGAGCCCGGTGGCGAAGCCTGGGCGGCCAAGAACGAGACGCAGAAGAAGAACCTCGAGGAAAACAGCAAATATTACGAGGAGGCGCGCAAATTCGCCCGCCTGTGCTCGCAGCAGTCGGCCACATCGTACTACCGCGAATATGTCGTGGTGACCGGCGGCGGTCCGGGCGTGATGGAGGCGGGAAACCGTGGCGCCGATGATGTTGGCGCGCCGTCGATCGGGCTCAACATTGTCTTGCCGCACGAGCAGGCGCCGAACGCCTATGTGACGCCGGAGCTCTGTTTCAACTTCCACTATTTCGCCGTCCGCAAGATGCACTTCGTCATGCGCGCCAAGGCGGTGGCGGTGTTTCCGGGAGGCTTCGGCACGATGGACGAATTCTTCGAGACGCTGACCCTAATCCAGACCGGGCGCATGGAGCGCGTGCCGGTGATCCTGTTCGGCAAGTCGTTCTGGAAACGGGCGATCAACCTCGACTTCCTCGCCGAGCAAGGCACGATCAGCCCCGGCGACCAGGACATAATCGATTTCGTCGACACCGCCGACGAGGCCTGGGACATCATCAGCCGCTTCTACAAATTAGGGGAGTAAGGCAGTAGAAGAATTGCGCTCGAAGCGGAGACTGGAAGCACTGTGTTTGCCTACTCCCTATCCCCTACTGCCTACTGCCTCACTCTTGTTGCCCTACCCCCGCGACTATCCCTGTCAGGAACCCGGCCAGGTCGTCGGTGACGAAATCGACGTCGTCCTCCTGCGCGGGGTCGCGTTCCCATATCTCGGAAAAAGTCGGCTCGAAATTGCGCGGCACCACGAGAACGGTGGTCATGCCCAGCGACTTCGGCACGGCCAGGTTGCGGGCCAGATCCTCGAACATCACCGCATTGTGGCCGGTGACGGCGTGCAGTTCGGCGAACTTCTCGTAGGTCTGGCGGGCGGGTTTGGGATTGAGATCGGCCGCGACGATATCGAAGATTTCGTCGAAATGATCTAGGATGCCGAGCTGGCGCGCGGTGCGCTCGGCGTGCTTGCGGTCGCCATTGGTGAAGATGAACTTGCGGCCCGGAAGCTGGCGGATGGCGGTGCCCAGGACCGGGTCGGGCACCAGCCATGAATAGTCGATGTCATGGACCTTCTCGAGAAAATCGTCGGGATCGATGCCGTGGCGCGTCATCAACCCGTTCAGCGTCGTGCCATATTCGAGATAGAGCTCCTTCTGCAGCTTGCGCGCCTCCTCGCGCGGCAACGCCAGCAGTTCCCCGACATAGGCGGTCATCTTGACGTCGATCTGCGAGAACAGATTCGAATGGTGCGGATAAAGCGTGTTGTCGAGGTCGAAGACCCAATCGGTGACATGAGCGAAGCGGGCGGGATCAGGGAGCGTGGTCATGCGCTCCTTATGGCATGAAACGGGAATTCTGGAAGGAACTTTATCCACAACTTCCGCGCGCCGGCAGTGGCGGAAATGACCCCACCATTCAAATTTTAAGCAACCGGGAAAGGTGGCCTTCAGGGCTTGCTGGCACAGAGGCATACCTGTGGGAGCCCGCGATGAACAGCATCATTCTGAAATCCGCCGCCGTCGCTTTTGCCTCCGTCGCCGCCTCTCTCCTGCTGACGCTGATCATCGTTCCGGCCATGGGTTTCCCGATCAACCGGACGATCTGGCTGACCTCGACGCTCTGTCCGCTTGTGCTTGCGTGGGTGGCCTGCGTCAGCACCTTCTGGCAGAGTGACCGACTGCAGAACGCGCACCGCGAACTTGCCCGCGCCCATGCCGAACTCGCCGCGGCGCACCGCCGCCTGGCGGAAAAGGCGAGCCGCGACGACATGACCGGCATGCTCAACCGGGAAAGCTTCTTTGCCGCCCTGGACGGTTCCCGGCGCAAGTCGGACCGCGGCTCGCTGCTGATCATCGACGCCGACCATTTCAAGACGATCAACGACAATTTCGGGCATCTGACCGGCGACGACGCGCTGCTGTTGATCGCCAGCGCCATCGAGCGCGGCGTGCGCAGCGGCGACGTGCTCGGCCGCATCGGCGGGGAGGAGTTCGGCGCTTATCTTGTCGGAGCCACCGAGCAAGAGGCCAAGCGCGTTGCCGAGCGGATCCGCCGCGAGGTCGAGCTGATCCGCTTCCGGCCTGTCGATGAACGGACCATTCCGCTGACCGTCAGCATCGGCGGCACGGTCTGCGGCGAGGATGTCAACGTATCGGAGCTGATGCGCGCCGCGGACCGGCGCCTCTACCAGGCCAAGCACCGGGGCCGCAACCAGACGATCCTCGGTACGGACATTTCCGAGGCCGCGTGAGCGGGCCGGCCTGGCAAACCCGACCCGTTAGGGCTGGAAGCCGGCTCGCGGGAGTTCAGCGACAAGCCGCAGGATTTCTACCGTGGCACCAAGGTGCACGGTGATATCCGTCTGAGTGGCCAGGGACTTCCGCGCCCGCGACGGGCGCGGTTGCCGGTCAGGTCAACGGTTTGTTGATCGCTGTCAGGTCGGCGCGGTGATGCAAAAGCGTGAGGGCGCCTATGCCTGCCGCTCGGACCTGCCGAAACGCCGTTCCAGATAGGCCTGGCCGAATTCCAGCGCGATCGAGAGTATCCAGTAGATCATCGAAGCGGTGATCAGCATCTCGATATGGCGGAACTCCGTCTGGCCCATCGTGCGGGCGAGATACATGATCTCCCAGACACCGACGACGGATACGAGCGAGGAATCCTTCAGCATGGCGATGAATTGATTGCCGGTGGGCGGGATGATGACGCGCATGGCCTGCGGCAGGATGACCAGCGCCATGGTCTGACCCGGGCTCAGGCCGAGCGCGGTCGCGCCTTCGCTTTGTCCGCGCGGGATGCTTTCGATGCCGGCGCGGAAGATCTCGGTCATGTAGGCGCCATAACACAACGACAGCGCCAGGATGCCGGCCGGCACCGCGCCGATCACGTAGCCGACCTGCGGCAGGCCGAGATAGATGATGTAGATCTGCATCAGCAGCGGCAGGCCCCGAAACAGCGACGTGTAGAAGGTCGCCAGCCCGAAAACGAGGCCGTTGCCGGTCAGCTTGGCGATGGCGCCGACAAGCGCGATCGTCGTCGCGATCAGGATCGAGATTGCCGAGATGTAAAGCGTCGTGGCGACACCCTGGGTGATCAGGAAGCCGACCTTCCTGGCGATAAAAGCGAAGGAGAGGTCGAAGGAGTAGAAGAACAGCATCAGCAGCGCGAACAGCTCGATCCAGACGCCGGCGATCTGCTGGCGTCGCGGCAGGAGCAGCAGCAGCTTGCAATTCACCAACACCAGGAGCGCGATCAACACGGCGGAAAGGGCGCGCGACAGGGCCGGGTTGGCCTGCAACCAGTCGGATGCAACCGGCATCAACGAGCCGATCCAGCTCGACTTGATGCCCATGGTGTAGAGGGCCGCTGCCAGCAGTGCCGGAACAAGCACGGCCGCCGCACGGCGGGCGATCCCTGGGTTGGAGAGCATCAGCCTGCCGATCATGCCGCCACCTTGTCTTTGGCGGTGGCGCGGCGTTCCCGCCACCAGTCCTGCGCCTGCAATTTCCAGTAGGTGACCTGCGCGGCGGCCAAGCCGGCGGCGCCGCCTGCCCAGCTCAGCCCGAACGGCGCGAACTGCCGGTACCGGTCCGAAACGCCCAGAATGCCTTCAGCGACGAGTTTTCCGGCAATCGCCGTGGTGTTGAGGCCATGGCCACCGAAAGCGGTGCAATACCAGACACCCGGCTGCAGTTCTCCGATCTGGGGCATCAGATGCCGGGCATAGGACATCAATCCGGACCAGGCCAATTCGGTCTTGAGGCCGGCGAGCTGCGGGTAGGTGCCGACCATCTCACGGCGCAGTTCGCGCGCCAACGCGTCGGCGGAAGCGGCGCGCGTGGTGATGCGCCCGCCCCACAAAAGGCGATTGCCGCTTTCGACCAGACGATAATAGTCGCCGGCCCGCCTGTTGTCGCCGACTGCATCCGTCGTGGCGACGGCCTGCGCAATGAGGCGGGGAGCCGCCTCGGAAACCATCACATAGGTCGCGATGGGCAGAAAGGCGCGGTGTAGCTGGCCGAACACTGGACCGGTGTAGCCGCCGGTTGCCAGCACGACATGGGACGCCCGAAGCGTGCCCTGTCCCGTGTGGAGCATCTTTCGCGTCCCGGACAGGTCGCATTGCACCACCTCGGAACTCTCATGGATCTTGCCACCCAGGCGCTCGATCTCGTCGGCCAGGGACCGCAGATAGTTCAGCGGATGGATGTGAAAGGCGTTCGGGTCGCGCAGGCCCTGATGGTAGCGAGCAGACCTCAGCACCGAGCGGACGGCTTCCGTGCCTAGATATTGAAGCTCGTAACCGTGGTCGCGCACCATCTGCTCGGCATAGGCCTTTAGCGCGTCGCCGTCGTCGTAACGCAGGACACTGAGCAGGCCGGCGCGCGGCATGGCGGCGGCTATTGCCAGCGCCTCGATGGTGTCGCGCACGAATTCGACGCCCTCGATCGACAGCCGGTGCAGTCCTCGCGCCGCCTCCCTGCCGACACGCGCGGCAATGGCCTCGCCGCCGGTGGCGAAGCCGGGCGTGACGAAACCGCCATTGCGGCCGGAGGCGCCGAAACCGACAGACTGGGCTTCCAGCACGGCGACATGCAATCCGGCGCGCGCCAGCTGCAGCGCTGTCGTCAGACCGGCCAGTCCCGCACCGACGACGGCCACCTCACATTGCGCATCGCCCTGGAGAGGAGGCCTCGTCTTGCGGTCGATAGCGGTGCGGGCATAGTAGGTGTCGGGATAGGCCATCGGCGACTTTGCGGTAAGTGACGGTGCATTTGGCGGGGTGACGCCCGCCGGCCGCCAGACGGCAGCCGGCGGAATTATCTCACTTGGCGCTGTAGTCCTTGCCGTACCACTTCGTGGTCAGCGCGGCGAGCGTGCCGTCCGTCTTCAGCTCGGCGATGACGCCCGCGACCTTTGCCGTCCACTGGGGGTCGTTCTTCTCGGCGATGACGACGAGCGGTTCGCGGAAAGCGTACTCGCCTTCCAGGATCTTCACGGGATAGCCATTCTTGATGGCGTTCTGCGCCGTCTGTTCCGGCGCGATCACGGCATTCAGGCGCACGCCGTCGCCAAGCCTCAGATCATCGAAGGGAAGCATGGAATCGGCGAAGGTGCGGATCTCGCCCGGTTCGAGCTTGTACTCGACGGGAGGCAGGCCGGGGGCGTCGATTTCGAGCTTGCGGCGGATGAAGTCCTCCGAGGTGGTGGCCGTCTCGACGCCGATCACCTTGCCGTTGAGATCGGCGACAGACTTGGCGTTGCTGTCCTTGTGCACGACGTAGACATAGGGGCTGTAATAATAGATACCGACAAAATTGATCACCTTGGAACGGGCCTTGGTCGGCGTGACCGATCCGACCCCGAGGTCGTAACGTCCCTGCCAACGTCCGCCGGTCAGCGTCGCCCAGTCGGGCGTTTCGAACGAGACCTCGACACCGAGCCGCTTGCCGATCTCGCGCGAGACATCGATGTCGAACCCGGCGAGTTCGTTGCTGTCGTTGAGGAAGCTCTGCGGTGGCCAAGCCGCGTTTGTCGCGACGACCATCGCCTTCTTGGACGTGACGCGGTCCAAGGTTTCCCCGGCCATGGCTGCCGTTGTGACCGCGAACGTCGCGGCGGCAAGAACGGCGAATTCGAGCAGCTTTTTCAAAGTTATCCCTCCCTCGTGTTTGAAACTGACATGATGCGTGACGGGCGTCGGACCCCAGTGCTTTCGGCCGCAAGGTCAACGCGGACCAGGTTTCGATTGTGCCCACCACAGCCGAAGCTGGTTCCCTCCGATGGACCGGCGTTTGTTACGTCTGACAGTCGGGTCGCAAAAAGAAGGGTTCTACCCGGCGAAATGCCGGATAATGGCGATCGTGCAGTCATTGCGCGCCTCGAGGCGGCATAATGCCGGATGTTGCGCCCAGCACCGCCGGCTTGAGCCTTTGCTCAGGATTGTCGCCGGGGCGGTTCAACCGATAGGATCGTGCCGACCGATTTGACCGTTCCAGCGCCGACCGTGCGAGAGGATTTGATTGTGGAATTGACCGAGAAGGACCGCCAGTTGCTCGCGCTGATGCAGAAGAACGCGCGCGAGCCGGTCGCATCGTTGGCACGTCAGCTCGGCGTATCCAGGACGGCGCTGCAGGAGCGGATACAGAAACTCGAGGCGAGCGGGATCATCGAAGGCTATGCCGTGCGGCTGACCAAGGCGGCGGCCCAGAATTCCGTCCACTGTTTCACCTTCGCCGCCCTGAACAACAAGAGCTACCCGGACGTCTCCAGAAAGATCAAGGCGATGCCGTCGATCCAGGCGGTCTTTGCCATAACCGGCGAATGGGACCTGATCATCCACCTTGCCGCCGACACGCTCGAGAAGCTCAACCGGGAGGTGAATGCCGTCAATGAAATCAACGGCGTCGTTAAAACCGCTTCCCATGTGGTGATGGAAACGAAGTTCAATCGCAACATCTACGCATTGTAAGCCAGACGGGGTAAGATGGGCGTCGCGCCAACGGTGCCAGACACCGGCGCCGCCGAAGCCTCCAAGAAGCCGTCCGCGGCATACCGGCGGCCGAGAGAAGGATCGGCCGACCGGGAATTTGTGCCGACGTGATGTCACCTCGGCCGGTCAGATCCGGCCCAGGGGCTATACCGTCGCCGGGTCGAGTGCCGGCTGGTCCTTGCGGCGCGCGACGATCGCCTGGAAATCCGCGGTCTGGAAGGCGTCGCGCAAAACGTCGAAGGACGGCAGCACGAAATAGGCGCGCTGGAATTTGTCGATCTCGTAGCCGGTGCGCATCACCGTTTCGAGATCGAAGGGCACATGATGGGCATCCTTGCTGTCGACAGCGAACTGCAATTCGGTAAAGGACGACATCAGGCCGGCGCCAAAGGCCTTCAGCGGCTGGCCAGCCTCCTGGATCAGGCCATATTCGGCCGTGTACCAGTAGAGCCGGGTGATCATCTCGTCGCCGCCGAGCGCGATGATGTCGCCGGCCTTCTTGCCATACATCTGCATGAAGTCGGCGAATACCGGCTGCGACAGCACCGGCACGTGGCCAAAGAAATCATGGAACATGTCGGGCTCGACGATGTAGTCGAGCTCCTGCCTCGTGCGCAGCCAGTTGGTGACCGGGAAGCGGCGGTTGGCGAGATGATCAAAGAAGGGGGCGGCCGGAATGAGGCCCGGCACAGCGACGATCCGCCAGCCGGTCAGCTCGCGCAGCTTGGCGCTGACGTCCTCGAAATCGGGAATGCGATCGAGCAGGCCGAGCTTCTCGACGCCATCGAGATAGGAGTGGTGGGCGAGCTTGCGCGTCAGTTCGGTCTGGCGGTCGCACAGCGTGCGCCACACCGCCTGTTCCTCGGCGCTATAGTCATAGCCCTGCGCCACGGTGAAATCGGCACGGCAGACTGAATAATCGCCGCGCAACCCCTGCGCCGCGCAGTCGCGGGCATATTCGGCAACGCTCATCGTCGTCATGGTTTTTCTCCTCACAAATCATGAATGGCGAACGTGCCCGAAGATTAATCGGATTTCCTGAGGCAAATCGGTTTTGATGATGGATCGAACGGCGTATTCTGGATAATATTCACTCAAGGGGCGCCTATAAGGAGTGAAAATGCCTCAGTTCGACGATTTCGAGATCAAGATGCTCGATGTCCTGCAACGCGACGGACGCAAGCCTGTCTCCGAGCTGGCGCAGGAGATCGGCCTGTCGACGACGCCGTGCGCGCGGCGCTTCGAAGCGCTGCGGGATGCCGGCGTCATCAAGGGCTTCGCCGCTGTGATCAGCCGGCGCGCGGTCGGCCTGATGGTCGAGGTGTTCATCCAGGTGCGCCTGGTCAGCCACAGCGACGGATCGCCCGAGAGCTTCATTGCCGCGGTCCAGCGCATGGACGAGGTGTCGTCATGCTGGACGATGACCGGCGACCATGACTTCCTGCTGCATGTCATGGTGCCGTCGGTCGACGACCTCAACGCTTTCGTCATGCACCGGCTGATGCGGCTCGACGGCGTGCGCGACGTCCACACGCAACTGGTGCTGCAGAACATCAAGGGACCCGGCCACGTGCCGCTCGGGCATCTGAAGCGCTGAGGCCGCTTCCGGTTTTTTGCGGAAAAGCTGCACGCAAACTGCTGGGATCGGCCCATTCGGCGCCCGGCGCGCCGGCCAGCATGAACGGACCAGCCAGCGAGGAGGTCCGTCATGAAAATCGTCCTGATCAACCCACCGCATACCGCCATCGGCAGCCGCGTGCCGGACGACCATCTGCCGCCGCTCGGCCTGCTGGCGATCGGCGGTCCGCTGATCGATGCTGGCCATGACGTGCGGCTCGTCGATGCCGAATTCGGGCCGATGCCGCTCGACATGGTGGTGCGCGACGCGCTGGATGACCACCCCGACTTCGTCCTGATCGGCCATTCCGGATCGACCTCGGCGCACCCGACCGCCCTGCTGATCGCTGAAATGATCAAGGAGCGCGAACCCGCCACCATCATCATCTATGGCGGCGTCTTTCCGACCTATCATTGGCGCGACATACTGGCGGCGACCGACGTCTTCGACTTCATCGTGCGCGGCGAGGGCGAGGCAACCGCTGTGGCGCTGGTCGAGGCGCTGGAAATGCACCAGCCGCCGGCAAGCGTGGCCGGCATCGCCTATCGTGACGACCTTGACCGGCCTTTCGCCACACAGGCGGCGATGACGATCACCGAGCTCGACGCCTACCGCGTCGGCTGGGAACTGATCGACCACCCCAAGTACAGCTACTGGGGCGGCAAGCGCGCCGTGGTCATGCAGTTTTCGCGCGGCTGCCCGCATCTGTGCAATTATTGCGGCCAGCGCGGCTTCTGGACCCGCTGGCGGCACCGCGACCCCGTGAAGTTCGCCAGGGAGATCGCCTGGCTGCATCGCGAGCACGGCGTCGAACTGATCAATCTGGCCGACGAGAATCCGACGGTTTCGAAAAAGGCCTGGCGCGCTTTCCTGGATGCGATGATTGCTGAGAACGTGCCGGTGCTGATCGTCGGATCGACGCGTGCCGACGACATCGTGCGCGACGCCGACATCCTGCATCTCTACCGCAAGGCCGGCGTCATCCGTTGGCTGCTCGGCATGGAAAACACCGACGAGCATACGCTGCAACTGATCCGCAAGGGCGGCAGCACCTCATCCGACCGCGAGGCGATAAGGCTGCTGCGGAAACACGGCATCCTGTCGATGGCGACCTGGGTGGCAGGCTTCGAGGACGAGGGGTTTCGCGACCTCTGGCGCGGCTTTCGCCAGCTCCTCGCCTATGACCCCGACCAGATCCAGGCGCTTTACGTGACGCCGCACCGCTGGACGCCGTTCTTCAGGATCGCCCGCGACCGTAAGGTGATCCAGCAGGACGCGCGGCTGTGGGATTACAAGCACCAGGTGCTGCACATGACGCGGCTGAAGCCGTGGATGCTGTTCTTCAGCGTCAAGCTGATCGAGCTGGCGGTGCAGTCGCGGCCGAAGGCGCTGGCGCGCATCCTTTTCCATAGGGATCCCGAGCAGCGGCACTCGATGCGCTGGTATACGAAGATGGGCCGGCGCGTGTGGTTTCGGGAAGTCTGGGGGTTTCTGATGACGGACCGCCGGACGAAGGATGGTCCGACACTCGCCGCGTTCTGGGGCGCGCCGCAGGACGCCGAGGAGGAATCTATGGCAGTTCCGCGACCAGCGCGAAAAGCGGCGGCAGTCGCGCGGCGCCTGAGCGGTCCTCTTCCGCGTTCCACCGCCGGAGGCCGGACCAACCCTGGCCGTTGACGGGCAATGCGCTAACTTTGCAATTGGGCCGCTGGCTACCGGCAGGAGGAAGCGATGAACCTTGTCACGTACAAGAAGATGAAGGGTGACCGGCAGATGCCTTGGGGAAAAGGCACTGTCGTGACGGGAGCCAAGGGATATGTCTTTCTTGCCGGCAATACAGGCACCGCCGAAAATTACGATCCGTCCAGTGGCAAGGGCGGTGCCGTTGGTGACGCAGCGACGCAATGGCGCTCCATTCTGATGAACATCAAATCAGATCTGGAGGAGCTCGGCAGTTCGCTCGAACACCTCATCAAGATCACTCAATACGTCACGGGACCATTCCCGAACGGAGGTGCCCTCAGCTCGCCAAATTTTCGGTTGGACGTGATGGATGAATTTTTCGCCGAGCACTGTCCCAAGCATTGCAGCTACAACAATCCGCCACCGTCGGAAGTGATCGGAGTCGCCGCACTCGCCCATCCCGACCTCGTCGTCGAAATCGTGGCGGTCGCGGCCCTGCCGGATTAGGCGCGTGTCAGCCAGCGCTGTCGCCGCACCACCTCAGGGCACGATCAGCGTGCCGGCGCCGTGCTCGGTGAAGAGTTCGAGCAGTACGGAATGCGCGGTCTTGCCGTTGAGGATGACGACGCCCTCGACACCGCGCTCGATCGCTTCGATGCAGGTCTCGACCTTGGGGATCATGCCGCCAGAGACCGTGCCGTCCTTGATCAGCGCCCTGGCCTCGGCGACGGTCAGCTCGTCGATCAGCTTCTTGTTCTTGTCGAGCACGCCGGGCACGTCGGTCAGGAACAAAAGGCGAGAGGCCTTGCAGGCGCCGGCGATGGCGCCGGCAAAAGTGTCGGCATTGATGTTGTAAGTGTGACCGTCGCGGCCGGGCGCCACCGGCGCCAGCACCGGGATCATTTCGGAGCGCGCCAGAAGGTCGAGCAGCGTGCGGTCGACTTCGACCGGCTCGCCGACGAAACCGAGATCAAGCACCCGCTCGATGTTGGAGTCCGGGTCGATCATCGTCTTGCGCGCCTTTTCGGCGAACACCATGTTGCCGTCCTTGCCACACAGGCCGATCGCCCATTCGCCCTCGGCGTTGATCAGGGCGACGATCTCCTTGTTGATCGAGCCGGCCAGCACCATTTCGACGATCTCGACCGTCTTCTGGTCGGTGACGCGCAGGCCGCCCTCGAATTTGGATTCGATGCCCATCTTGGTCAGCATTGCGCCGATCTGCGGCCCGCCGCCATGGACGACGATCGGATTGACGCCAGACTGCTTCAACAAAGCAATGTCGCGGGCGAAGGCCTTGCCGAGTTCGCTGTCGCCCATGGCGTGGCCGCCATATTTCACAACGACCGTCTTGTTCTCGTAGCGCTGCATGTAGGGCAGCGCCCGCGACAGGAGGGCGGCTTGCATTTCGGCGGTGGCGGCGACGTCCGTCATCGGCATGGTTCCCGGCTTTGGATATGTATGTCGTCGTCCCAAAACACCTGAGCACCTTTGGGCGACATGCACGTGGAAAGAACGGCGGCGTCTTAGCGGGAATTGGCGTCGCCCGCAAATGGCTTTGCTGTCATATTCGGGTGGCTCACGACCTCGTCATCATGAAGGCACCATCAGCGGTGCCCGCTGCTTCAGCCAACCCGAAATCTTCTCCATCTGCGCGGCGAACGACAAAAGCGTCTCCTCGTCGCCCGGGCGGCCGGCGGCCTGGATGCCGAGAGGCAGGCCGGCGTCCGTCACATGGACCGGCAGCGCGATCGACGGCTGGCCGCTGACATTGTGAATCGCCGGCCAGTGGGTGAACAAAAGGCTCTTGTCCATCAGCTGGCCGAACAATGGCTTCAGCTTCAGCAGGGGCGTGAGATGCAGCTTGTCGAGAAGGTTTTCGATCAGCTCATCGGCGCCTTTCGGGTCCATGGCGCCGCAGACAAGCGGCGGGTGGGCTATGATGGGCATCAGCACGGCGTCATATTGCGCGGTCTCGGCGATCAGTTGCCGCGAGGCGGCGTGCAGCCGCTGCAGGCCGGCATAGGTCTCGCCGGCCGAGATCATTTCGCCCAACCGGCCGAGCACCCGCGTGGCGCGCTCGATGTCGCCGGTGACGGAACGGCCGACGCGCAGCTTTTCCGCCCGCAGCATGCCGGCAACGGCGGAAGCGACCGTCCTGCAGAAGTCGGCGAAGAAATCGCGGCCGATGAAGGGCAGGTCGATGTCCTCGACCGTATGGCCGCCTTCGCGGGCGAGCGCCACCGCCGTGTCCAGCGCGACAAGCGTCTCGGCCGAAATCGGCAGGCCAAGCGGCGACTTGCGATACACGGCCAGCCTGAGCTTGCCGGGATCGCGCGCCGCGGCGGCGGCGAATGTGCCCTTCGGCGGCAGCGCCGCATAGGGCGACAAGGAGTCGGGGCCATGGGTGAGGTCGAGCAGCAGCGCGCAATCGCGCACCGAGCGGGTAACGGCATGGTCGACCACCATGCCGTACCAGCTTTCGCTCACCAGCGGCGTCAGCGGGATGCGGCCGCGCGAGGTCTTGAGGCCGACAAGCCCGGTGCAGGCGGAAGGCACGCGGATCGAGCCGCCGCCATCGGAAGCATGCGCCACCGGCACGACGCCGGCGGCGACCAGCGCCGCCGCGCCACCCGACGAGCCGCCGCTGGTGTGGCCGATGTTCCAGGGATTGCGGGTGATGCCGAAGGCTTTTGATTCGGTCATCAGCCGAAGCCCATGCTCGGGCGATGTCGAGGTGACGATCGGGATCAGCCCGGCGGCGAGGTAGCGCTCGGTCATGGTCGAATTGAAGTCGGGCAGCCAGGCCGGAATGCGACTGCCGCCATGCGACGGCACGCCTTTGATGGCAATGCCGAGGTCCTTGATGGCAAAGGGAACGCCGGCCAGCGGCAGCGAGCGGTCGATGGTCTTTGCCCGTGCCCGTGCCGCGTCATAGAGCGGTTCGGCCGTGGCATTGATCTCGGGCCGGGTGGCCTCGGCGCGCGCGATCGCCGCATTGGTCAGTTCGATCGCGGACAGGTCGCCCTTACGCACCATGCTGGCGAGGCTGGTTGCGTCTTCCTCCCAAAGGATCCGTTCGATCGACATCAGTGCTTCCCCACTCCCCCAAGTTAGCCAGCGGCGATTTACTTGGCAATTGAAGCCGGCGCCGGAACGCCGGAACTTTAGGCGCACGGAATATTCCGTCGTTGCAAATACAATGCAATCACCTAATTTGCCCCGCATGACGCCGCAGGACATCACGAAGCTGATCGTCCGGACTTCCATGAAGGATCGGGCCGCGTTCGATCTGCTCTACCGGCGGACCAGCGCGAAACTTTTCGGCGTGTGCCTTCGTGTATTGAACGACCGGGGAGATGCGGAAGAAGCGTTGCAGGAAGTCTTCGTCAAGATATGGACAAAGGCGGACCGCTTTGCCGTCTCCGACCTGAGCCCGATCTCCTGGCTGGTGGCGATCGCCCGCAATCACGCGATCGATCGCGTCAGGGCGCGGCGCAAGCCATCCGCCGATATCGATGCCGCGCTCGACGTGGCCGATCCGGCGCCTGGACCCGAAGCGATGGTGGTGGCGGGCGACGAATCCGAACGCGTCCATCATTGTCTCGACGAGCTGGAGAAGGACCGGGCGGCGGCCGTCCGGGGCGCTTATCTCAAGGGCGAAAGCTATGCCGAACTTGCGGAGCGCCACGGCGTGCCGCTGAACACCATGCGTACCTGGCTGCGCCGTAGCCTGATGAAACTCAGGGAATGCCTGGAAAGATGACGCTGGCAGAGGACAATGGACCGGAACGTGGCGGCGACGACCTGTTCGCCGCCGAATACGTTCTCGGCGTTCTGCCGGCGGAAGAACGGCGGATTGCGTCCAGGCGGATCGACGCCGAGGCCGATTTCGCGCGGCTCGTCGACGGCTGGGAGGCCCGCCTGTCGCCGCTCGCCGCCGCCTATCCGGACGTCGAGCCGCCGGCAGCGGTGAAGACCGCGGTCGATCGCCGCCTGTTCTCCGGCGCCACCGAGCCGGCCGCCGAGCCGCGCGCCGGCCTATGGTCCAGCCTCGCCTTCTGGCGCGGGCTGGCCACCGCGGCTGTCGCGGCACTGGCACTCTATGTCACGGTCCCCTATGTCAATCGGCCGGCGGAACAGCCGCAGACGCGGCTGGTCGCCTCGCTCGCCGCCGACGGCAGCGACGTCAAATATCTCGCCGTCTATGATTCAGAACGGCATGAAGTCAGCCTGTCGCATGTTTCCGGTGCGCTCGCATCCGGCAAGGACTTCGAACTGTGGATGATCGAGGGCAAGAACGCGCCGGTCTCGATGGGCGTCATCCCGGCCGGTGCGACGGCGCATATCGGCGTCTCGCCCGCCACGCAGCAGAAGCTCGCGCAGGGGGCTGTGCTGGCGGTCAGCCTGGAGCCATCTGGCGGTTCGCCGACCGGCCAGCCGACCGGACCGGTGGTCGCGGCCGGCGATCTGAAGGGCATCTGACCCGCCACCTCTCACCGCGAGGCCGCCGCCAGAATAATTACAATCCATCTTATGTCACGCATGTCCAAGCGACCGCGTGAGCCGGCAAACTTTGGGTGGAATAAATCCCTTCACTAAAGCTAAATAAGCTAAATAAGACAAAACATTCTGAAACTCCCGCATTTGTGCTCCGTATCTTTCGCGTCCCCAAAAATGGGAAGAGAAACCCGAGGAGTTTGAACATCATGCGCAGATTCGCCACCCTTTTGCTCGCCGGTTCGATCGTTGTCTCCGCGCTGGCCACCGCCGCCTATGCCCAAAACCCGATGGTTGGCGGCGCCGCCATGTATGCCAACAAGACCATCGTCGACAACGCCGTCAATTCGAAGGATCACACGACGCTGGTCGCGGCGGTCAAGGCCGCCGGGCTGGTCGACACGCTGCGGGGCGCCGGACCGTTTACGGTCTTCGCGCCGACCAATGAGGCCTTTGCGGCGCTGCCTGCCGGAACGGTCGAGACGCTGCTCAAGCCCGAGAACAAGGACAAGCTCGTCAAGATCCTGACCTGCCATGTGATCGGCGCCAAGGCGATGGCGGCGGACGTAGCCTCGATGGCGAAGGCCGACGGCGGCACGCACAAGGTCAAGACGGTCGGCGGCTGCGAGTTGTCGCTGAAGGCCGCTGGCGGCAAGGTCACCGTCACGGACGAGAACGGCAATGCAGCCGATGTGACGATCGCCGATGTCGAACAGTCCAACGGCGTCATCCACGTCATCGACAAGGTTTTGCTGCCAAAGATGTAACAAAGGACTTGCCGCCGACGAAGTCGCAGCAAGAGCTCTCGTCGATTGCATGGTCCCGCTCCCGTGATCGGCAACCGGCACGCGCTCCGCGCCGTTCACATCGAACGGCGCGGAGTTCGTTCGGGAGTGAACCGTCACCGGCTTTTGATTTCCGCGTGGCGGCGCGGTCTGGCAAAAGGACAACAGGAGGAATTGGTGATGAACCGTCGCGACTTTCTTTTGAGCGGCGCCGCCGCCATCGGCATCGTAGGAGCCGCGGCGACAATGCTGCGCATGGGCAGCCCGCAGCCCGCACGGGCCGCCGAAAAATTCGAGGTCACCAAGACCGACGACGAGTGGAAGGCCATCCTGTCGCCGGCCGCCTTCGACGTGCTGCGTAAGCAGGGCACGGAGTATCCCGGCACCAGCCCGCTGCTCAACGAGCATCGCAAGGGCATATTCGCCTGTGCCGGCTGCGATTTGCCGGTCTATCCGTCCGAGACGAAATTCGATTCCGGCACCGGCTGGCCGAGCTTCTGGCAGGAGATCGCCAATGGCATCGGCAAGACCGAGGACCGGTCGCTGGGCATGACCCGCACCGAGGTGCACTGCCGCCGCTGCGGCGGCCATCTGGGCCACGTCTTCGACGATGGCCCGGCGCCGACCGGCCTGCGCCACTGCATCAACGGCGTGGCGCTGACCTTCAAGCCCGCCACGGCCTGAAAGCTCTAATCCGAATTAAAAAACTCCGGGCCTTGCGACCCGGAGTTTTTGCGCGGTCAGGGTTTTCGGGCGTGGACTGGAGGAGCTTCCCGATCACCGCTGCCACGGTTCCTTGCTTCAGTGCCCGCCGCCGCCACCGCCACCGGGCGCTGCCGGCTTCTTGATCAGCATGGTGAACAGGCCAAGCGTCGCGAACAGCACCGTCAGCAGGTAGAACACATCCATGAAGGACAGCAGCGCCGCCTGCTGATGGACCATGCCCGACAGCTTGGAGATCGCGGCGGTGCTGGCGTCGAGGCCAATGCTCTGCTCGAAGTTGAGCGTCATGTTCTGCAGCTTGGTCTGCGCGGCCGCACTGCCCCACTGCACATGCTCGGCGAGCCTTGCATAGTGGAAGGCATTGCGGTCGATCAACACGGTGTTGATGAGGGCAAGACCGACCGCGCCGCCCAGATTGCGGGTGAGGTTGAACAGGCCGGACGCGTTCTTCAGCCGGTCGGGCGGCAAGGTGCCGAGCGCGATGTTGTTAATCGGCACCATGCACAGCATCATCGAGCAGCCGCGCAGGATCTGCGGGATGAGCAGCTCATAAAAATCCCAGTCGGCGGTCAGATGCGTCATCCACCATGTGCCGGTGGCGAAGCCGAAGAAGCCGATCATCATCATCAGCCGCAGGTCCATCTTGCTCGACAGGAAACCGGAGATGGGCGCGGTGACGAACATGGCCAGGCCGCTGACGAACAGCGCTTCGCCGATCATCATCGAATCGTAGCCGCGGATGTGGCCGAGGAACACCGGGTAGAGATAGGTGAGCCCGTAGAGGCCGATGCCGATAACGAAGGAAAACAGCGAGCCGAAGGCGAAGTTGATGTTGCTGAACGCCTTGAGGTCAACGATCGGCTCCTCGGCGGTGAACACACGCCAGAAGAAGATCACCGCGCCGATGGTCATGACGATGGCGCAGATAAACACGGCCTGGTCCTGCAGCCAGTCATTGTTCGGACCCTCTTCCAGCACATATTCCATGCAGCCGAGAAAGGCCGCCATGCCGGCCAGGCCCCACCAGTCGAACTTGTTGAACAGTTTGAGGTTGGGCTTGTCGAAATCGATCAGCGACCAGGCCGCGGTCGCCACCAGGATGCCGGGCACGACATTGACCAGGAACAGCCAGTGCCATGAAAAGGCGTGACTGATATAGCCGCCGACGGTCGGGCCGATGGTCGGCGCCAGCGTCGCCACCAGGCCGATCATCGGCGAGACGATGGCGCGGCGCGAGGGCGGGAAGATGGTGAAGGCCGCGGCAAAGACGCTCGGGATCATGCCGCCGCCGATGAAGCCCTGCACGGCGCGATAGACGATCATCTGGTCGATATTGGTGGCTGTCGCGGCAAGAGCGCTGGCTGCGGTGAAGCCCGCCGCCGCGATGGTGAACAGCACGCGCGTCGACAGCATGCGGCTGAGGAAGCCGGACAGCGGGATCATCACCACCTCG
The DNA here is from genome assembly GCF_006658505.1 of Mesorhizobium sp. B2-4-15. Taxonomy (GTDB): domain Bacteria; phylum Pseudomonadota; class Alphaproteobacteria; order Rhizobiales; family Rhizobiaceae; genus Mesorhizobium. The sequence continues at coordinate 49,766 of NZ_VFUZ01000026.1, read as the reverse complement.
GCGATGAGGTAGGCGGTCTGCACCCACGGGATCTCGTCGGAGCTGGCGCTGAGGCCCGCCTGGATCTCGGCCAGCGAGGCCGAGACGATCTGGATGTCCAGGATCGCCATGAACATGCCGAACACCATCGCCAGGAAGGCGATGACGCGTCGGGTCGAGATGGTGTCGGGAACGGCCGGCCTTGCCGGCGGCGATCCTGCGGTGATGATTGCGGTTGCCATTTCCTGAGCCTCCTTGAGGCAGGCCGGGCGGTCCGGCGCTTGATAAGCCGCCGAGCCGCCCTCCGAAAGCGCTTAGTTGCTGGTCGTGGCCGGCGCCGTGCGGCTGTCGACGGCGACGACAACGCTGAGCCCGGCGCGCAACTTGCCGGTCTTCAGGGCATCGGCCGGGACATCGATGCGGACCGGGATGCGCTGCACCACCTTGGTGAAGTTGCCGGTGGCGTTCTCGGGCGGCAGCAGCGAGAACACCGCGCCTGACGCCGGAGCGAGTGACGAGACGGTTCCCTGGATGGGCTTGCCGTCGATGGCGTCGACCGAGATATTGACCTTTTCGCCCGGCACCAGCCGGGCAAGCTGCGTCTCCTTGAAATTGGCGACGATGTAAAGCTTGTCCATCGGCACGACGACGGCGAGTTTCTGGCCGGGGCTGACGAGGTCGCCCTGCTCGACCGAACGGTTACCGACGATACCGTCATAGGGCGCCTTGAGCACGGTGAAGGACAGGTCGCGCGCGGCCTTGTCGTGGCTGAGCTGCAAGGATGCGAGCGTGCTCGCCGACTCGGCGCGCTGCGCCTCGAGCACGCCGATATTGGCCTGGGCGGCCGCGATCTGCGCGTCGGCGCCGACGAGAGCGGCATTGGCCTGGTCGAGCGCGGTCTGGGCGTCGTCCAGCTGTGCCTGGGTGCCGACATGCGTCTTGACCAGTTGCGCGGCGCGCTGCTGGGCGCGGGCGGCGTTGTCGGCGGCCGCCTGGTCGGCGACCTTCTGCGCCTGCGCCTGCTGCAGGGACGCCTGCGCGGCCTTGGTCTGCGCGTCGATACGGTCGAGCGTCTTCGCCAGCGTGGAAATCTGCGCCTCGGCCTGGGCAACGGCTATTCTGTAGTCGCCGTCGTCGATCGTCAGCAGCGGGTCGCCGGCCTTGACCACCTGGTTCTCGCTGACCTTGACCTGATCGACATAGCCGGAAATCTTGGGCGAAACGAACGCCATGTCTGCCTGGACGTAAGCGTCGTCGGTCGAAATCATGAAACGGCCCGTGGTCCAGTAGTCATAGCCATACCAGGCGCCACCGGTCAGAAGGGCAAGGCCAATGATCGGCAGCAGGAACGAGCGCACCGAACGCTTCTTCCTTGCCGGCGCCTCCGCGGGCGGCGGTGCAACGACAGGCTGGAAAGGGACTTCCGGTGCTTCCGTCGCCGGGGCAACCTTGGCGTGGGGAAAAGGACGGACTTCGGCGGTCGAGGGCGCGTTCGAGGACATGACATCTCTCTAATTGTTATAATACTGAACCGTTCGGTTCGATCCGGCCGTTGACATAGCGCGAAAAGAGGACCATATCAAGAGGCAATCGAACCGGTTGGTTCGAATTATTTTCGAGGTGTCATCCGATGGCCGAACCCGATGTTGACAAGGAACAGTGCGACCTGTTGGAGAGCCTGCGCCGTGGCCGCCCGGCGGCTGGACAGGATCCGGTCAAGCGCAGCCAGATCATCGATGGCGCCCGCCGTGTCTTCATCGACAAGGGCTTCGAGGCCGCGTCGATGAACGACATCACGCGTGAAGCCGGCGTGTCGAAAGGCACCATCTATGTTTACTTCGCCAACAAGGAAGAGCTGTTCGAGGCGCTGATCGAGGAAGAGCGCGGCACCATCTTCAAGAACATGTACGACATGCTCGACCGTGCCGACGACCTGCGCCAGACGCTGGTGAAGTTCGGCAAGGTGCTGTCCATGAAGATCACCTCGGCCAAGGTCATCCAGGCGCAACGCACGGTGATCGGCGCTTCCGACAGGATTCCCGACATGGGCGCGCGCTTTTACGAGCGCGGCCCCAAACGCGGCCATGACAAGGTCGTGACGTTCCTCAATGCAGCCGTCGAACGTGGCCTGCTCAAGATCGACGATGTCGATCTTGCCGCCTATCAGTTCACCGAGCTTTGCCTGGCCGGGCTTTTCCGGCAGTGCATCTTCGCCTACCGGACCAAGGCTCCGAACCAGGAAGAGATCGACCACATCGTCAGGTCGGGTGTCAACATGTTCCTGAAGGCCTACGGCACCGAACAGCTCGCCGAGGAAGAAAGCCACGAGATGATTGGCCTGGAGGCCAAGTCATAGCCACCGGTCCTTACCTCTGTTCCCTAGCCGCCATTGGCCGCAAGCACGATCGCGGCCTGCAATTCCTCAAGGCCTTCGCCCTTTTCCGATGATGTCGCGAGCACGAACGGAAAGGCCGCCGGACGCTTCTTGATCTTGGCCAGCGTCTCCTCGATCAGCCTTGGCACGCCGGCAGCCTTGATCTTGTCGGTCTTGGTCAGCACGATCTGGTAGGACACCGCCGCCTTGTCGAGCAGCGACAGGACCTCGTCGTCCTTGGCCTTGATGCCGTGGCGGGCATCGATCAGCACATAGACCCGCTTCAGCGTGACACGGCCCTTGAGGTAATCGAAGACCAGCTTCGTCCACTCGTCGACCTTCTCCTTGGGCGCGGTGGCGTAGCCGTAGCCCGGCATGTCGACCAGCGCCATCGGCGGCAGGTCGGCGCCCTCGCCCGAAAATCCGTCCGGCACGAAATAATTGAGCTCCTGCGTTCGCCCGGGCGTGTTGGAGGTGCGCGCCAGCCCCTTCTGGTTGACCAGGGCGTTGATCAGCGAGGACTTGCCGACATTGGAGCGACCGGCAAAGGCGATTTCCGGCGGGCCTTCCGGCGGCAGGAATTTCATCGCCGGCACGCCGCGGATGAAGATCCATCCGCGCGTGAACAGGTCGGTGCCGATCACGGCGCTGTTTTGAGTGTTCAAGCTGCTGCCTCCAGAAGAGAGATGTCGGCGCCCCGGTCCGTCCATGTCGGTTCGTCCGGGAATTGGCGGATCGGCGCATCCGGAAACGGAAGGCGCCGGTCAAAATAACGTGATCCGCCCTATAGCACCAAACGGGGGAGCGAGTCTTCGTTGGCGGACAAGCTCATTTGTTGCCGCGGCAGATCACGATCGGATTGGACAGCGCGCTGTCGAAACCACTGCCCTGATAGACGGTGACGTTGGCGGCGCCGGGCGGCAGCATGAAGGTGCCTTCGACCACTTTCTGGTCGCCGGATGTCGTATGGAGATCCCAGCTAAACGTGCAGAATTGCTGGGGCGCCTTGGGTTCGACGTGGCTGCAGTTCAGCTGCGCGCCACCCAGCATGGCGGCACCGCCGCAGCTGACCGCCTCCTTTGCCACCGCCGCGCCCGGGCACCCGACGAGAGCCGTCACGGCTGCGATCCTGATCCAATCCATCGTCGAAATCCTTGCCGGAAAATTCTCGCCGCCTGGGCGCCTCTTGGGCGCCGTGGCCCATGCAATTTTCCTTCCGCGCGGCTTAATCCGTCTTGCACGCGCCGTCCAGCAGGATTATGTGCATGATGATAATAAGCATGCTCACGAAAAAGCTCCCGGCAGACCCTGATCTCCTTCCATGTCCTCCTCGCCCAATATCAGCTTCGTGCTGCACGATGTCGCGCGTCTGCTACGGAAGCGGTTCGAGCAGCGTTCGCGCGCATCGGGGCTGACGCGGGCACAATGGCAGGTGCTGGCCTATCTTCGCTGCATGAAGGCATTTACCAGAACAAGCTCGCCGATCTCATCGAGATCATGCCGATCACATCCGCCCGGTTGCTGGACAAGAGGGAAGCCCGGGGCTTCATCGAGCGCCAGCCCAATCCAACCGACCGCAGGGCCTGGCTGTTTTATCTGACGCCGCAGCCCCACCCGCTGCTCGAGCTCATGCGCGGCAACGGCCAGAAAACACGAGACGAGGCCTTCGCCGGCCTTTCGTCGGATGCACGGCAGCATCTGCTGCAAACCCTAAGCTTGACCAAATCCAATCTGCTCGCGGCTTGCACCCAGCCAGCCGTCGACCGGGAGAAATTACATGGCTGAATCAACATCACCCAAGAGGCCTGCTGACAAGGAAAGCGTCGGCGAAAGAACCGGCGACCAGGTCATCCGGCTGGACAGCGAGCGCGAACAGAGGCGCGCCAACGTCGTCATCGACAATGACGAGCTGGAAGCGCCGGTCGCCCTGGAGCCGGCGGCGCTCGAGGCCCCGTCCAGGGAGCCGCAGCCACGGCAGGCCCCGGTCGCGGCTGTCGCTCCCGGGCCGGTCAAGCCGAGACGCAGCCTGACGCGGCCGGTGCTCTTTGCCTTGCTGCCCGTCGCGCTGATTGTCGGCGGCTATTACTATGTCACCGGCGGCCAGGTCATGACGACCGACAATGCCTATATCCAGGCCCAGTCGCTTGGCGTGTCCACCGACGTCTCCGGCACCGTGCGGGAAATAGACGTGCACGAGAACCAGGCTGTGAAGAAGGGTGACGTGCTCTTCCGCTTGCGGCCGGCCTCCTTCGAAACCGCCCTCGCCGCCGCCCAGGCCCAGCTCGGGACCGTGCGCAACCAGGTGCTGACCTTGCAGGCGAGCTACCAGCAGTCGCTGGCGCAGATCGAGCAGGCCGAGGCCGACATTCCCTATTACGAGGCCGCCTTCCAGCGCCAGCAGGATCTGCTCAAGACCTCTACCGCCTCCAAGGCGTCTTTCGACAGCGCCCAGCACGACCTCGTCGCGGCGCGCCAGAAAGTGTCCGTTGCCAAGTCACAGGCGCAGGCCACCCTTGCCCAGCTTGGCGGCGACGCCAACCAGCCGGTGGAGAAGAACCCCTTCTACCTCCAAGCCCAGTCTGGCGTGGACGACGCCCGGCGCAACCTTGACGATGCCATCGTCAAGGCGCCGTTCGACGGCATCGTGACCAATGTCGATGCGCTTCAGGTCGGCAAGTATCTGCCGGCTTCGCAGCCGGCCTTCGGCCTGGTCTCGTCGACCGATCTGTGGATCGCGGCCGAGCCCAAGGAAACCGAGCTGACCTATGTGCGGCCAGGACAGACGGCGACGATCAGCGTCGACACCTATCCGGGTGCCGTGTGGCACGGCACGGTTGCCTCGATCAGCCCCGCCTCGTCGTCGTCATTCTCGCTGCTGCCGGCCCAGAACACCACCGGCAACTGGGTCAAGGTCGTGCAGCGCATCCCGATGCGCGTGACCGTGGACGATATCGGGGGCAAACCGCCGCTGCGGGGCGGCATGAGCGTCGTGGTCGACATCGATACCGGCCATGCGCGCGGCCTGCCGGACTTCATCACCAATCTTATCAAGAGCTTCGGACAAAAGTCATGACCAGCGCGACCGCGGCAGGTGCCACACCGGTGGTCGCCAATCGCGGCGCCATCACGGCTTGCGTGATCCTGGCCGTCATCATGCAGGCGCTGGACACGACCATCGCCAATGTGGCGCTGCCCTACATCCAGGGCAGCGTTTCGGCGAGCGCCGACCAGATCAACTGGGTGCTGACCTCCTATATCGTCGCGGCCGCGGTCATGACGCCGCCCTCGGGCTACCTTGCCAACCGTTTCGGCCGCAAGCGCATCCTTTTGACCTCGATCACCGGCTTCGTGGTCGCCTCGGTGCTGTGCGGTTTCGCGCAGTCGCTGCCGCAGATCGTCGGCTTCCGCCTGCTGCAAGGCCTGTTCGGCGCGGCCCTGGTGCCGCTGTCGCAGAGCATCCTGCTCGACATCTACAGCGTGGAAGAGCGCGGCTCGGCGATGGCGCTGTTCGGCGTGTCGGTGATGGTCGGACCCGTGCTGGGACCGGTCATCGGCGGCTGGCTGACCGAAAATGTCAGCTGGCGCTGGGTGTTCTACATCAACGTGCCGATTGGGGCGCTGGCCTTCGCGGGTGTGTCGATGTTCGTCCAGGAAACGAAGCTGGACTTCAAGGCAAGGCTGGACTGGCTGGGCTTCGGCATGCTCAGCATCACCATCGCCTCGTTGCAGATGTTTCTCGACCGCGGCGAGCAGCTCAACTGGTTTTCATCGTCCGAGATCATCGTCGAGTCCCTGATCTGCGCATCGGCTTTCTACATTTTCCTGGTCCACACCTTCACCGGCCGCAACACCTTCGTGAACCCGAGGCTGTTCCTCGACCGGAATTTCGCCGTCGGCATGGTCTTCATCTTCATCATCGGCATCACCTATCTCGCCTCGCTGGCGTTGATGACGCCCTACCTTCAGACGCTGATGGGATATCCAGTGGTGACGGCCGGCATCGTCATGGGCCCACGCGGCCTCGGCACCATGGCCTGCATGTTCCTCGTCGGCCGGCTGGTCGGCAAGGTGGACACCCGCTGGCTGCTGTTGACCGGCCTGCTGATCACCGCCTGGGCGATGTATGACATGACCGGCTGGACGCCCGACGTGTCGCAATGGACGATCGTCAGCACCGGCTTCATCCAGGGCGCCGGACTGGGCTTCCTGTTCGTGCCGCTGACCACCATCACCTTCGCCACGCTGGCGCCGGAACGGCGCGCGGAAGGCACCGGGCTCTACAATCTGTCACGCAACATCGGATCCAGCGTCGGCATATCGGTGGTCACCGCTCTGCTGACGCAGAACGTGCAGATCAACCATGCCAACATCGCCACCTATGTGACGCCCTTCAACCAGGCGTTCGGCAATCCGGCGATCGCGCAAGCGATGAACCCCTACACCGCCGCCGGCCGCGCCGCGCTGGACGGCGTGGTGACGCTGCAGGCGACGATCATCAGCTACATGAACGACTTCAAGCTGATGATGATCCTGTCGCTGGCCGCCATTCCGCTGGTGCTCCTGCTGCGCAAGCCCGGGACGCCGGCCAAGGTCGACCACAGCGCCGTCATGGAGTGACGCCAGAACCCGGCTGATTGCGTCGGGGTATCGCGCGGCGACGCCTCAAAAGAAACCGCAAGCGCATGTGGGTCTTCCACCGGGTGAGGGCTGATCGGAATTGACAGCCTTTGGAAACGCGCAAGCAGTCACGCCGCGCGGGTGCTTTCAGTTTCGCCGATCACGGGAACAGATGCCCGCCCCCCAAAAGAGCTCCGACGGAACCAGGCTTTCTCGACAGGCCGTGCGGTTGAGGACGTCTGACCCGCCAATGCACTGGAACGAAGATCCGGACCTCAGATGCCGAAGGGGAATGTATCCGGTACCTTGCCGGTGCTGTCGGCCGACATGGCGAGCGGCGTGACCGCGGACGTTCGATCGAACCAGACGAAGGCATCGAACTGGAGGGAAACGGACGAGTCCATGTAATGGCTGAGCCGTTCAGTCTCCGGCCGGTAGATGACGCCGATATAGCGTTCCGGCCTCGGCGCCGCCAGATCGGCCCCGAGCTGGCCATGGCGCCCAAAATCCAGCAGGAACGACGGTTTGCCGCTGTCGTGACACAGCCGCTCGAAGCTGTGCGGCAGCGAAGGTTTCACATCCTTCACCTCCATCTCACCGTCCCAATCCGAGGCACAGGCGACAGTACCGGTATCTGTTCCGAAGCCGATCAGCGCCGCCCGGGCACCGAAGCGTTCCCGGCAGAGCTGGCCGATGTTGAGCTCGTCGCGGACAGTGCCCATATCGGTATGCCGCGCATCGCCGATATGCGAGTTATGCGCCCACACCACGGCCTTCGAAGCCGGTCCTTGCGCTTCGAGAAGCTGATCGAGCGTTTCGAACATGTGCCGATCGCGGAGATTCCAGGTCTCGGCGCCACCATAATACATCACGCGGTAGTACCGCTCGGCCGATGCGACCAGACGTGCGCTCTGCTTGGCGTCGAGGAGATCGCCGTCGCCCTCAGCCATCGATCGTTCGAACAGATCCATGCACTGCCGCACCACGGCCTCTTCGCAGGTTCTGTAGCCCGGCCGCAGCGCCGCGCGTCCGTAGGTGGTGGGCTCGTTCTGCCAAGGCATCAGACAGCCATAGCGCTCGCGCGCGACGGCGGCCGCTTCGGGATCAACCTTTTCCAGGTAGGCAAGCACCGTGGCGATCGAGCCGCTCATATTATAGAGATCCAGCCCGTAGAAGCCTGCTTTCCGCGCATGATCGGACACATCCCGGTTGTGTTCACGCAGCCAGCCGATGAATGCGGCCACCTCGGTGTTGCGCCACATCCAGGTCGGGAAGCGCTGGAAAGGCGGCTGCGCATCCGACTGCCGGTCCTCTGCGCGAACATATCGATTGATCTGCGCCGCATCCGGCCAGTCCGCCTCGACGGCCACGATGGTGAACCCGTGTCGCTGGAGGAGGCGTTGGGTGACCGCCGCGCGCGCGCGATAAAATTCCGAAGTGCCGTGGCTGGCTTCCCCGAGCAAGACGACGCGCCGGCTGCCGAACCGGTCGAACATCGCGCCGAAGGCCGGATCGTCGATCGGCGGCAGATCTTCGGCCGCCCGCGCGATTTGCCGCGGCAATGGAGGAGGGCGTACCTCGCGCGCCGACCGCGGGCTTTCGTCCTGCCCGCCATGCTCGCCGATCAACGGCACGAACATGACACCGCCGAGGTCCTCCTCCTCGAACTTGTTTGCCGCAATCCGCGTGAGCCGAACGAGCCGCTGGGAGTAAGGGTCTTCACCGACCGGAATGATCAGCCTGCCGCCGATCTCCAACTGCTCCTGCAAGCCGAGGGGAATGGATTTGCCGGCGGCCGCGACGACGATAGCGTCGAAGGGTGCCTTTTCCTGCCAGCCTTTCGTGCCGTCGCCGACCCTAACCTCGATGTTTCGGTAACCGGCGGCATTCAGCCGCCGCTCCGCCTGTTGCGCGAGCGATCGGTGCCGCTCGATGGTGAAAACGTGTTCAGCAAGTTCGGCCAGTACGGCTGCCGCGTAGCCCGAGCCGGTGCCGATTTCCAACACGCGATCGGTAGCCTCGATTTCGGCCATCTCAGCCATTTTCGCCACGATGAAGGGTTGCGAGATCGTCTGTCCGCTGCCGATCGGCAGCGGGCTGTCCTCATAGGCGAATTCCTCAAAACCTTCGTCGACGAATTGCTCCCGCGCGACCCGGCGCACCGCATTCAGAACCCGCTTGTCACGCACACCGCGGCGCGCGATGTGCGCCTCCACCATCCGATGCCTGGCGTGCTCGAAATCCAGCATGACAGCCTCCAATCAGGCGGTTGATCGGGTCGACGTGACGTCATTGACGAGCGAACTCTTTTCCGCGGTATCCGCTCTCCCGGCTTCCGGCCCCGGACCATCGCTGCCGGTCTTCCTCCGCACGCTCGACGCCGGTCGTGCCGGCTCCTATTCGTTAGTTCGCCCGGTCTGACGAGGATTGACCCCGCCTTGCGGTGTGGTGTCGTTTTCGACATCTCCCTCAAAAGTGTTCTCGCCGTCCAGTTCCTCGTCCTCGTCGAGAAGATCGCCACCTTTGATCGTGCCCCTGGAGGCGCCAATTCCGGGATTCTGCTTCAAATCCTTGTCGGTGACCTTGCGTGTCTTTGGATGAATGTTGCTGCTCATCGGAATGCCTCGCTGCAAGTAGCATGTGATGAGGTCGATCCGCTGCACTGCCTTGAATTTAACGGGCGCGTCGACCTGATCCTCCCACGCGGGAGCTTTTAGGAAGCCTTGTGCGCGAACTCTTGAACGCAGGATAAGTTCCATACGGACAATCCGGCAGCAGCGAGGTTCGATTTGCGGCAATGAGGTAGGCGAAGATGCCGGCTCGGTCCCTGGTCTCTATCGCGTGCCGGGCCACGGCATCGCGCGCTGCATCACTGAAATGAAAGGCTGAGCCCTGCAGGACACAGGACCCAGCCATCAAATCCGCTCTTGCCCAAACCGCCCAACTTTATGGTTCGGTTTACCGGGGCGGGCTCTTTGCCGAAGAAGCCCTCTATTCCGCCGGCGACGGTTTCTTGCGGAACAGGGCCATCAGATTGTCCCACAGTTCGATCTTGGCGCCCTGGCGTTTCATGATCACGCCCTGCTGCAGGATCGACAGCGTGTTGTTCCAGGCCCAGTAGATGACGAGGCCGGCCGGGAAACCCGCCATCATGAAGGTGAAGATGACAGGCATCCAGGTGAAGATCGCGGCCTGCGTCGGATCCGGCGGCGTCGGGTTCATGCGCATCTGCAGGAACATGGTGATGCCCATGATCAGCGGCCACACGCCAATCATCAGCATATGCGGCAGGGTGACCGGAACGAGGCCGAACAGGTTGAAGATCGAGGTCGGATCGGGCGCCGCCAGATCCTGGATCCAGCCGAAGAACGGCGCGTGCCGCATCTCGATGGTGATGTAGAGCACCTTGTAGAGCGAGAAGAAGACCGGGATCTGCAGCGCCACCGGCCAGCAGCCGGCGAGCGGATTGATCTTCTCGGTCTTGTAGAGCTCCATCATCGCCTGCTGCTGCTTCATCTTGTCGTCCGCGTATTTCTCGCGGATCTCGAGCATCTTGGGCTGCACCTTCTTCATGTTCGCCATCGACGCATAGGACTTGTTGGCGAGCGGGAAGAAAATGGCCTTGACGATGACGGTGGTGGCGAGGATCGCCAGGCCGAAATTGCCGAAGAATTTGTAGAGCGTGTCGATCAGCCAGAACATCGGCTTGGTGATGAAGTAGAACCAGCCCCAGTCGATCACAAGGTTGAACTGGCGAATGTGACGGTCCGCCTCATAGGCATTGATCTTGGCGACTTCCTTGGCGCCGGCGAAGATTTCCGTCTCGACGGTCGCGGACTGGCCGGCCTCGACATTGATCGGGTCGGTCAGGAAGTCGGACTGGTAGCGGTGGCGGCCATCCTCGAAATAGGCGTAGCGCGGCTGGAAAGGCTGTTTCTCGGTCGGTACCAAGGTGACGGCCCAATATTTGTCGGTAATGCCGAGCCAGCCGTCGGTCGACTTGCCCGGCGTGATCTGCTTGTCCGACTCGATCTTGGAGTATTTGTATTCCGCCAGACCCTCGGTTCCGGTAACGCCGATCAGGCCTTCATGCAGCACGTAGGTGCTGGCGACCGCCGGCTTGTCATAGCGCGTGACGCGGCCGTAGTTGAACAGCGAAACCGCGCTGCTGCCCGAGTTCTGTACCGTGTCCGAGACGGTGAACATGTAGTCATTGTCGACGGATACCGTACGCTTGAAGGTCAGGCCCTTGTCATTGGTGTAGGTGAGCGTCACCGGCGTCGACGGGGTCAGCGTCGGATTGCCGTCCACGCTCCACACAGTGTCCGCACCCGGTACCGTACCCGTCTTGTCGTTGCCGACGAAACCGATCTCGGCGAAATAGCCGGTCGGCAGGGCCTGCGGGTTGAGAAGCTCGATCTCGGGCGAATTCTTGTCGACGGTTTCGGTGTAGTGCTTGAGCCTGAGGTCGTCGAGGCGTGCGCCGGTCAGGTTGATCGAACCCATCAGGCTCGGCGTGTCGATCTTGACACGCTTGGAAGCCGCCAGGGCCTGATCGCGGCTGGCAGCCGTGACGGCATCACCGCCGGGCGCGTTGGGAATGGTGCCCGGCGCCGGCGCCGGGGTTCCAGCCCCCGGATTGGTGGCCTCGGCCGCCTTCTTCTGCTCTTCCACGCGCTGCTGCTCGACCTTGGCGGCCTCGCGCTGCTGTTCGACGCGCGGGTTCATGTAGAAAACCTGCCACAAAGTCAGGATCAGCACCGACAGCGCGATGGTGATGAAGAAGTTCCGGTTGTTTTCCATCGAGAGCCCTTGGCCTATCGTGTTCCGCGAAGTCGGCGGGAGAGTTCGGCCTTCAACTGGCCGAAGGGGGCGCGCAGCGCATCATCGCGCCCGACGATGACATAATCATTGCCGGGCATCATGTCATCGGCCGCGTGGACGCGGACGGCTTCTTTCAGCCGCCGCCTGATGCGGTTGCGCACAACGGCTTTGCCGACCTTCTTGGTGACCGTGTAGCCGACACGCGGCATCCCACCGTCGTCGCGGTCGAGGACCTCGACGAGGAAAAACCGCCCGCGGCGCTTTTCACCACGGCGGACGGCCAGGAATTCCGCGCGCTTCAGAAGCCGCTTGGGATTTTGCCCCACTGGCTTGCCGGTTGCGGGCAACGATCTCGTCTCGCTTAGGCGCTGAGCCGCTTGCGGCCGCGGTTGCGGCGAGCCGCGACGACGCCACGACCACCCTTGGTGGCCATGCGGGCACGGAAGCCGTGCCGACGTTTGCGGACGAGTTTGGACGGTTGGTAGGTACGCTTCATTTGTTTTAATACCGCGGGGTGCGGCCCTTCTTGATTCTGTCACTTTGTAACAGGAGCTTTGCCGGGCCGGTTTTGGCGCGATCGAAACCGCGCCGGGACGAATGGCCCGAGCGTGAGCGGGCTTATAGAAAGAAGGGTTTTTAAAGTCAATCCGGCGTCGTCTCGCCAGGGCGGCGGGCCATCTGGCGCAAATTTAATGTTCCGACCAAGGATAAAATTGGCAAAAAAGCCGTAATCGCCTAATCTTGGCTGATCAAGTGATTGTGAAGACAGAGTCGCATGAGCGAAACCAGCCAAGCGGGTGAAGGGACCGGAACGGCGCCAGCCGCCGTCCGCACGGTGCCGCTGTCGCGCGGACTGTCGACAAAGCTGCTGCTGCTGACGATCGTTTTCGTGCTGCTGGCCGAAGTGCTCATCTTCCTGCCCTGGATCGCCAGCTACCGGGTGAGCTGGCTCAAGGAGCGGCTGAGCACCGCCGCCGCCGTATCGATCGTGCTGGTGCAGGGCGAATCGACCTCCTTGTCGCGCGCGGCCCAGAATGACGTGCTGATGGCGATCGGCGCCAAGGCGATCGCGGTGCGCGATGGCGGCGTCTCGCGGCTTCTGGTGGTGGCCGACATGCCGCCGCAGGTCGATTCCCATATCGACCTCGCCAATGTCGGCATGATCAAGGGCATGACCGGCGCGCTCGACACGCTGTTCTTCGGCGGCGACCGCATGCTGCGTGTCTTCGGGCCGGTCGGCGACAGCGACAAGGAATTCGAGCTGATCATGCCGGACTACAGTCTGCGCAAGGCCATGCTGATCTACTCGCGCAACGTCGCCTTCGTCTCGCTGCTGATCTCGCTGTTCACGGCCATGCTGGTCTATGCCGCGATCGACCTGATCATGATCGGGCCGATCCGCACGATGACGCGTTCGATGCTGACCTTCTCCGAGGCCCCTGACGACCCTGCGCGCATCATCCATCCCGCCGACCGCGCCGACGAAATCGGCGTCGCCGAACGCGAGCTGTCGCAGATGCAGATACGGCTGCAGAAAATGCTTTCCGAACAGAAGCACCTGGCCGACCTTGGCCTTGCCGTGTCGAAGATCAACCACGACATGCGCAACATCCTGTCCTCGGCGCAACTGATTTCGGACCGCCTGCGCCAGGTCAAGGATCCGACCGTGCAGGCCTTCGCGCCGAAGCTTCTGCGCACGCTCGACCGCGCCGTCTCCTATTCGGAGGGCGTGCTGGCCTATGGCCGCACGCAGGAGCCACCACCTTCGCGCCGCCGGGTGAGGCTGCGCCAGCTGGTCGAGGACGTGCACGGCCTGCTCGACATCGAACACGGCATCGAGTTCATCAACGCCGTCGAGACGGCGTTCGAGGTGGACGCCGATTCCGACCAGTTGTTCCGGGTGCTGACCAATCTGTGCCGCAACTCGGTGCAGGCGATGGCGGCCGACACCGAAAGCGCCGTCGTGCGCCGGCTGGCCGTGTCGGCCGAGCGCATAGGCAGCGTCAGCCGCATCGCCGTCACCGACACCGGACCCGGCTTGCCGCCGAAAGCGCGCGAGAACCTGTTCGCGGCATTCCGCGGCTCGGCGCGCAGCGGTGGAACCGGCCTTGGCCTGGCGATCGCGCACGAACTGATCCGGGCGCATGGCGGCACGGTGGAGCTGGTCGAGAGCATTGGCGGGCGCACCACTTTCGCCGTGACCATCCCCGATCAGCCGGTGCGGCTCGACCAGGCCCGAGGCACCCTGCGCCGCCCGGCGTGACGCTTGCGCGCTGTCTTTCCGAGGCGCGTCGGACGTGACACTTTCGCTGAAGCTTCTTTCCTCCCAGCTTGAAACCAGACCGGCTCCCGGCAGCTTCGAAGCCCGGGAATCGGGACCGTCGTCACCGGATGACAGGACCACGACAAAACTTTTGCCGGATCGACTTGCTTTTCGCGATTTCAGTCGTTAGGGAACTGCACACATTCGCGGCCGGTCTTTCGGATCGGATCGCGGGCCGTTGAAAACACGGCCTGTTGCGCGCCCGTAGCTCAGCTGGATAGAGCACCAGACTACGAATCTGGGGGTCAGGAGTTCGAATCTCTTCGGGCGCGCCAATCGTGACATACTGATTTGGCGCGACATTTTCCCCAGCACTGGAACAAAACTGGGCACCTGCGCCTGCTTCCGGCCCGAAGAAGACGCCTGGACGGCTCAACTCGACTGACTTGTGGGCGACCCAAAGCTGACACTGCTCCTCGCATAAGAGGCGCGACCCTACTTAGTGTTTGCGGTATAGTGCTCGGGCAAAGCCACCACCGCCTGGGAGTAGGCACGTGGATGTTCGAGCATGGCTGGTGAGCCTCGGCCTCGGCGAGTATGCCGACGCCTTCGGCAGCCAAGATATCGATGAAGAGGTGCTCCCGAGCTTGACCGCCGACGACCTGACGGCGCTCGGGGTCACGTCGATTGGCCATCGGCGCAAGTTGCTCAGCGCCATTGCGGCCCTCGCCGAGAGTCCGACCCGGCCAACAACGGCCCAGCCCGCGCCCGCCCCCTCGGATTCTCGTGCAGAGCGACGGCAACTCACTGTGATGTTCGTCGACCTCGTTGGCTCGACCGAGCTTGCGCAGGCGCTCGACCCGGAAGACATGCGCGAGGTCATTCTCGCCTATCAGCAGGTGGTTGCGCGGGAGATCGCTCGCTACGACGGGCGCGTCGCCAAGCTGATGGGCGACGGCGTGCTCGCCTATTTCGGCTGGCCACAGGCGCACGAGGATGACGCCGAGCGCGCGGTGCGAGGCGGCCTCGCCGCTGTTTCCGCCACCGGCCGGCTGGCCGCGCCCGGCGGCAAGCCGCTAGCGGCGCGCGTCGGCATCGCCACGGGACTGGTGGTCGTCGGCGATCTGGTCGGCGAAGGCGCTGCACAAGAGGAAGCCGTTGTCGGAGACACGCCCAACCTCGCAGCCCGGCTGCAGGCACTCGCAGAGCCAGGCGCGGTCATCATCGCCGACGCTACGCAAAAGCTGGTCGCGGGGCTGTTCGTGACAGCTGACCTCGGTGAGCGCCTTTTGAAGGGCTTTGCCGCTCCGGTGCGGTGTCGGCGCGTCGTCGGCGAAACAGCCGCCGAAAGCCGGTTCGAAGCGCGGCACGCCGTGCTTGCACCTCTGGTCGGGCGGGACCGTGAGCTGGCACGCCTGCTCGAACGCTGGCACCGCGCGACAGCGGCAGAGGGTCGGGTCGTGCTGCTCGGCGGCGAGGCGGGCATCGGCAAGTCGCGCCTGATTGCCGCGCTCGCGGAGCGGGTTGCCGCCGAACCGCATGCCGAGCTGCGCTTCTTCTGCTCCGCCTATCATACGAACAGCGCGCTGCATCCTCTCATAGCGCATCTCGAGCGAGCGGGGGGTCTCGTCAGTGACGACAGTGCCGATAGCAAGTTCGACAAACTCAGGGCACTGCTCGCCAGGCTCCATATGGAGACGGACGAGGCGCTGCCGCTGCTGGCGATCCTATTGTCGATCGACCCAGGCGGACGCTACCAGCCGCCCAGACTGCCCGCGCCGACACTCAGGGCGCGCACGCTGGCAGCGTTGATACGGCTGGTCGAGGCGTCGGCGGCGAATAGGCCGGCGCTTGTGCTGGTCGAAGACACCCACTGGATAGACCCGACGACGGCAGAGTGGCTCGGAATGCTGGTTGAGCGGCTCGCCGGCCTGCGCGCCTTGCTGGTGGTGACGGCGCGACCGGAATTCGAGCCGCGCTGGACGGCGCTATCGTCTGTGGAGATCGTGCGGCTCGGACGGCTCGAACAGGAACACGGCATAGCGATCATAGAGCGCGTTGCAGGCAACAAAAAACTGCCGCCCGATATTTCCGACCGGATCCTGGCCAACACGGAAGGTGTACCGCTGTTCGTCGAGGAGCTGACGCGGACGGTTCTCGATTCCGGGCTACTGCTTGAGGCCGATGGGCGCTATCTCGCGATCGGGTCGCTGCCCAACCTGGCAATTCCCTCGACCCTGCAGGACTCGCTGATGGCGCGCCTCGACCGGCTGTCGCCGGTCAAGGAGACGGCCCAGATCGGCGCCTGCATCGGGCGCATCTTCGGCCACCGGCTGCTCGCTGCGGTGAGCGGTACGGACCAGGCGCGGCTCGACGATGCGCTCCACCAGCTCGAACAGGCCGAGCTGGTGTTTCGCAGCGGCGTCGCGCCGGAGGCGACCTATACGTTCAAGCACGCGCTGGTGCGCGATACCGCCTACCAGAGCCTGCTGAAGAGCCGGCGCCAGCAAATCCATGGCAGGATCGCCGCGGCGCTCGAAGCCGAGTTCGCCGAAATCACCGAAGCCGAACCCGAGACCGTCGCGCAGCATTACACGCTGGCCGGACTGGGCGAGGGCGTGCCATGGTGGCTGCGGGCGGGGCAGCGCGCGATGGCAAGGTCTGCCAACCGCGAGGCCGCAGCTCACTTCGCCAAGGGGCTCGAGCTTGCCGCGTCGCTGCCCGCTTCCGAGACCCGGCTCGGGCAGGAAGTTTCACTGTGGACGGCGATGGGCTCGGCTCTTGTCCCCGCCAAAGGTTGGGCCGCCCCGGAACCCCTGCAGGCATTTTCGACCGCGCGGGAACTTGCCGCGCGGCTCGGCGATAAAGTCAAGCTGTTCGCAGCGGTGCGCGGCGAGAGCGGCTGCCGCACCATCTCGGGCGACCTGCGCGCCGCCGAAGCTCTTGCCATGCAGTGCAAGACGCTCGGGATGGAGCTTGCCGAGGCATCCGGCGATTCTGAGTACCTGCTGGAGGCACACCATCAGCTCTGGGGCGTCAATTTTTATCTCGGCAGGTACGAGTCCGCTGAATCGTTTGTCAGATATGGCCTCGAAACCTACGACTACGAGAGGCACCGCCACCTTGCGTGGGGCTATACCGGGCACGATCCCGGCGTCTGCTGCAGGTCGTTCCGCGCGCAGATGCTCTGCATATGCGGCAAGCCTGACAGGGCGATCCAGCAGGCAAGGGAAGCCGTCGCTCTGGCCCGGCGCGACTCGCATCCCCTTAGCTTGGCCCAGGCACAGATGGCCCTCGGCGTTGTCCACCTCCTGCGGCGAGAGCCCGGAGAGGCGCGAGGCTGGACTGAAAAAGCCATTGCGGTGTGCACCGAGTTCGCCCTCCCGCTGCTGCTGGGGCAGGCCCGCGCCTTCTTCGGCTGGGCGCTTGCCGGCCTGGGTGCGTTGGACGATGGGATTGGCGAGATGCGTGATGGGATCGCGGCGATGGCCGCGACCGGCGCCGACATGGGAATGGCCGCTTATCTGTGCGCGCTCGCTCGGGCCTGCGGCGAGCGCGGCGAGGCAAGCGAGGGGCTGGCCGTTCTGGAGCAGGCGTTCGACACGCTCGCCAAATCAGGCTCCACATATCAGCTGCCCGAGCTGTTGAGTGCGAAAGGAGAGTTGCTGTCACGGCTGGACCCGCGCGGCGACGCCGCCGAAGACCCTTTGCGGCAATCTCTGGCCGCCGCCCGCGAGCAGGGCGCGATACTGGCCGAGTTGAGGGCCGCCTTTCGCCTCGCGGGGCTTTGGGCCAACCACGGCCGCCGCAAGGAGGCGCGAGAGTTGCTCGCACCGGTCTATGCGGCATTCAACGAAGGCCTCGACACGCCTGACCTGATGGAGGCCGGCCGCCTGCTGCAACGGCTTCCGCAAGGAGCGACCGCGGTGCCCTAGGGAGGAGTGCCATGCTCAAACGAATGTGGATCGGCATGCTGGCGGGCGCTGCACTGCTGCCGCTTGGTGGCCAGGCTGCCTCGACAACCGAACTCACGATCCTGTGGGCAGAATGGGATCCGGCCAACTATCTGCAGGAGCTCGCCAACGAGTATGAGAAGGAGACCGGGGTCAAGGTCACGGTCGAGACCGTGAACTGGCCCGGTTTCCAAGACAAGGCATTCATGGAGTTCAATGCCCACTCTGATTCCTACGACATGGTCGTCGGCGATTCGCAATGGC
This sequence comes from Mesorhizobium sp. B2-4-15, assembly GCF_006658505.1. GTDB lineage: Bacteria > Pseudomonadota > Alphaproteobacteria > Rhizobiales > Rhizobiaceae > Mesorhizobium. The sequence goes on along the minus strand of NZ_VFUZ01000026.1, from coordinate 31,492 downwards.
TTGGAGCCGGCGCCACGGAGGGTCACTACGCCGAGCTGACCGATCTCGTGAAGGAGAGCGATCTGACCAAGGTCATGACCCCGGCGTCGATGACTTATTATTCCGAATATCCAAGGGGCAGCGGACGCTACTGGGCCGTTCCGCTCGAGGCCGACGCGGTCGGCTGGGCCTACCGCAAGGATTGGTTCGAGGATCCCGCCGAAATGAAGGCCTTCAAAGAGAAGTACGGCTACGACCTCGCCCCGCCGAAAACCTGGATGCAGCTGCGCGACATCGCCGAGTTCTTCTACCGACCGCACGCCAACCCACCGCGCTATGGTGTCGCGATCTATACAGAGCAGCACGGCGACGGGCTGATCATGGGCTTCATGTCCGAATTGTTCAGCTATGGCGGCGAGCTCGGGAACTACAGCACTTGTGCGGTCGAAGGCATCGTTAACTCGCAGCAAGCCATCAAGGCGCTTGAGGCTTACAAGGAACTCTATTCCTTCACGCCGCCGGACTGGGGTAATACCACCAATCGAGAGGAAGACCTGGCGATCACCGGGGGGCTGGCGGCAATGAGTATGAACTTCTTCGCCTTCTTTCCGGCGCTGGCGAATCCAGCGATAAATCCGAACGCCTCCGTTACTGGATTCTTCGCCAGCCCGGCTGGACCGGGCGGGGATCGATTCACGGCGCTGGGGGGCCAAGGTATCTCGATCGTCTCTTATTCGCGCAAACAGGCGGAAGCCAGGAAGTTCCTTGAATGGCTCGCTCGCGACGACACGCAGCAGAAATGGGCGGACCTTGGCGGCTATACCGCCGACGCCCACATTCTGGAGTCGGAGAAGTTCCGCAACGCTACGCCGTACAATGAAGCGTTTTATCAGAGCCTCTTCGTGGTGAAGGACTTCTGGGCAGAACCCTACTACGCCAAGCTCGTCGATCAGATGAACGCACGTCTGGCACCCTACCTGCTCAAGGATGGGGGATCGGCAAAGGAGACGCTCGACGGGATCGCGGCCGACTGGAAGATGACGATCGCCGAAAACGGCTGCAAATAGACGCCCTTGATCGCAAAATTGCGTCGCAAGGCGCGCGGCCTGGGCCTACCAATCGAGCCGCGCTCTCGAATGTTATTACGCCAATTGCTGCACTTTGTACATTATTCGCTTGGATTTCCATTACTTCTAATTGGCATCCGCCAAGGATGTTCTTGCAGCAATTCACGGATGGAAATCATTCGAGTGGGGCAGAGACGGACGCGGCCATCACCCAGATTCTCCAAAAGAGCTTCCGTACAGGAATGGCCGTTAGAGACTTGAAGTTTTCGTTGTCCGATGAGGGATTTCGAGACGTTCCGCCACCGCCGCCTGATTGCGTTCCTGTGGAGAAGCAAGCAGGGGCGCGAACAGTCTATACACCCTGCTATGACAACAGCAATCATATGGAATATTCGTGGACGATCGGATTTGTGTGCAGCGAGCACATCTACGTCAAATGGTCGACGGACGAAGACGGCAACGCTATTCGTCTTGAAGGCCACCACGGCAGTGCTTGCCTTTAGGTTGGGATGCAGGGCGGCAGAGCATTGCGACGCACCGTCTGGCTTCAATGTTCGAACGCCAGCGGCGGCGCGATCCTGTCCCGGCGCAGCCAGCGCGCCAGAAGCAGCGCCGCCACCACGGCCAGCCCGCTGGACAGCCCCATCCAGATGCCGACGCCGTGAAAGCCGAAATGAAAGGCGAGCAGCACGCCGAGCGGCAGGCCGACGCCCCAATAGCCGATCGCGGCATAGATCATCGGCACCTTGGTGTCGTGCAGGCCGCGCAGCATGCCGGCCGCAACCGCCTGGGCGCCGTCGAAGACCTGGAACAGGGCGGCAAAGATCAGGAACGACACGGCAAGCGCGATCACCCTGGCGTTGGCCGGGTTGGCGAGATCGATGAAGGCGCTGATCAGGAGATGCGGCCACAGGATCATCACCAGCCCCATCAATGCCATGAACGAGACGCCGATGACGAAAGCGGTCCAGCCGGCACGCGACACCCCCTCCGGGTCGCCCGCGCCATGGGCAAGCCCGACGCGTACCGTCACCGCCTGGTTGAGGCCGAGCGGCACCATGAAGGAGATCGAGGCGATCTGGATGGCGATGGCGTGTGCTGCCAGCGAATCCGCGTCGATCAGGCCCATCAGCAGCGCCGCGGCATTGAAGATCGTCACCTCGAAGGCGAGGATGCCGGCAATCGGCAGGCCGAGCCGCAGCAGGCCCTTGAAACGCGGCCAGTCGGACCGCCAGAAGCGGCCGAACAGGCGGTAGCGCCGGAACTTCTTCTCCCACATGACCACTACGGCCATGCCGACGAACATCAGCGTGCTGGAGAGCGTCGTGGCAAGGCCCGAGCCGGCGATGCCCATGGCAGGAACGCCGAGATTGCCGAACATGAACACCCAGTTGAACAGGGCGTTGCAGGCGACGGCGACGAAGACGATGATCAACGCCCAGCCCGGCCGCTCCAGCGCCGAGATGAACGAGCGCAGCACGATATAACCATAGAAGGGCAGCACCGCCCACTCCAGCCAGCGCAGGTAGATGCCGGCCTGATGCGCCAGCGCGGGCTCCTGGCCCATGGCCAGCAGAATGGCCTCACCGTGCCAAAGCACGAGCCAGATCGGGATCGAAATCAGGATCGCCAGCCACAGGCCCTGGCGCACGGTGCGGCGCAGGTCGCGCACGGAATGGCGGCGGCGGCCAAGCTCGGTGGCGATCATCGGCGAGGTCGCCAGCATCAGGCCGAGCCCGAAGATCAGCGGCATGAAATAGAGGTTGGCGCCAAGCGCGCCGCTGGCCAGCGTGTCCGCACCAAGGCGCCCCATCATCATGACGTCGGTGGCGGTCATCGCGGTCTGGCCGAGATTGGTCAGCACCATGGGCCAGGCGAGCGCCAGCGTCGCCCTGATTTCCTGACGCCAAAGATTTTCCGGCGCGCGAGCGCCGGCTCCGATCGCAGACATTGTTCCGCTCTTCCAGGCGCGGCACGTCGGCGAAAAGCCGGAAGCCGCATGTCAAACCGCAAAACCTTCGGCTTCGCTGCGTTTGCGTCAGCTTTTGTACGAAACGCGACATGAAGGCAAGGGAGGAGGTGCCGGAACAGATTGAGCCAGGCAGTCGGCCTTGGCTCTACCCGATCGCGTCGAGCGCTTGCCGCTGCCGGTGCATCTCCAGGAAAATCCGGTAGTCGCGATCGAAGCGCGCGCCGGCTGCCGGATTGGCGGCGCGCGTCTTGCCGCCCTGCTGCATGGCAAGACAGGCGGCGTTGAGATCGGAGAACAGCCCTGCTGCGGTTGCGGCGACCATGCCGGTGCCGAGCAGCACCGCCTCGTCGGCCAGCGGCTCGACCACCGTGCAGCCGGTCGCGTCGGCGTAGAGTTCCATCAGAAGCGGGTTCTTGGTGTGGCCGCCGGTGACATGCAGCGTGTCGATCAGATAGCCGTTCTCGTTCAACGCCTCCAGCACATGGCGCACGCCGAGCGCGATGCCGACGGCGGTGCGCCAGTAGAGCTTGCACAGGCTGTCGAAGGAGGAATCCAGCGTCAGCCCGCTGACGACGCCGACGGCGTGCGGGTCGGCGAGCGGCGAACGGTTGCCGTGGAAATCCGGCAAAACGTGCAGCCTTTCGGCCAACTTCTCGCCCTCGGCGGCGCGCAGTTCGGCGACACGCTTGGCGATCCTGGCGTGCATGGCGGCGTCCGGCTCGCCGCCGGCGCCGTGCCAGCGGATGATGTGGTCGAGCAGGGCGCCGGTGGCCGACTGGCCGCCTTCCGACAGCCACAGCTTCGGCAGCGCCGCGCCATAATAGGGGCCCCAGACGCCGGCGAAAGGCTGCGGGTCGGGCGACATCGCCATCACGCAGCTCGATGTGCCGGCGATCAGCGCCAGATGCCGGCCGATACCCTGTTCGTCGCCGGCGAAGCCGCCGAGCACGCCAAGCGCGCCGGCATAGGCATCGATGACCCCGGCGCCGACACGGCATTTTTCCGTCAGGCCGAGTTCGGCCGCCGCTTGCGGCGTCAACTGGCCGATGTCGGCGCCAACCGGGCTTGCCCTTTCAGGGAGATTACCGTGGTCGAAAAGATCGTCGAGCCCGACGATTTCGAAGAAATCGCGTTGCCATGCGATTTCCTGGTGCGCCAGATAGGTCCATTTGGCCGTCAGCGTGCATTGCGAGCGGGCCAGCGAGCCTGTCGCCTGCCATGTGAGGAAATCGGTCAGATCGAATAGATAGCCGGCTTCATTCCATGTCCTTGGCAGGTTGCGCTTCAGCCACATCAGCTTCGGCGTCGCCATTTCCGGCGACATGACGCCGCCAATATAGTTGAGCACCTCGTGGCTGCTTGCCGTGCATTCGTCGGCCTCGGCAATGGCGCGGTGGTCCAGCCAGACAATGGTGTCCCAGCGCCTGTCGCCCGACACCGAGACACTGAGCTGTTCGCCCTGTCGGTCGCGCACGACCAGTGAACAGGTGGCATCGAAGGAGATGCCGACAATATCGTCAGCGGCAACGCCAGCTTTCTGCCGGGCGGCGTGCACGGCGGCGCAGACGGCGGACCAGATATCGCGCGAATCATGTTCGGCGTGATCGGGCTTTGGCTGGTTCATGGCGATCGGCCGGTCGGCGCGGCCAAGCAAGGTGCCACTGGTGTCGAGAATGCCCGCGCGAGCGCTCCCGGTGCCGACATCGACCGCGCAGACAAACTGTTTCGTCAAGATGCTCTAACTCTCGCTCCCAGGCCTGCAATCAGATCGGGCAATTGCAGCATGTCAGCGAATATAAAGTCAGGTTCGGTCGACGCAAGCCGCGCTTTCAGGGCCGGGTTGCCGGCATGCGACCCGCCGGTGAAGGCGAAGACACGCATATCAGCCGCGCGCGCCGCCGCGATGCCGGCCGGACTGTCCTCGATGACGAGGCATTTGCGCGGCTGCGCCCGCATGCTGGCGGCGGCATGGAGGAAAAGATCGGGCGCCGGCTTGCCCCTGGCGACCATGGCAGCGCTGAACAGATGCGGCTCCATGAACCCGAGCAGGCCGGTGACGTCCAGCGCATAACGGATGCGTTCCAGCGTGCCGGAGGAGGCGACACAGAATGGTTGGCCGAGCTTGGGAAGCATCTCCTTGACGCCGGGGATCGGTTTCAGCTCTTCACGGAACTTGCGCATGAGATCGACACGCATGGCGGTGAGATGCTGATCGGTGATATCGAGCCCGAAATCGCGGCCGAGGATCTCGCGCACGCTTTTCATGCTCTTGCCGAGGAAATGCTCATAGGCGGCGTCCTCGCCGATGCTGCCACCGGCAAGTTCGATCATGCCGAGCAGCGCCGAGACGGAGAGCGCTTCGCTGTCCACCAGCACGCCATCGCAGTCGAAGATGACCAGTTCAGGCGTCATGGCGTCGGATGGCTCTCAGAGCTTGCCGTCGAGATAGCGTGTCAGCGTGGCGCGCGCGCCATTGGCCCACAGCACGTTGAGCGCATGGGCAAACGCCTCGACGAATGCCGTGGCGCGGCCGACATCGCCATAGATGTCGTCCATGGCCAGCCAGGCGGCGGGTGCGTCCTTCGCCGCCTTTGCCGTCGCCTGCAGCCGGTCCCAGCTCGGGTCGTTCGGCTCGATTACGGCGCCGCTGTCGGTGGTACCGAAGCAGTAGCGGCACCACAGCGCCGATTCCAGCGCTAGGCCGGCGACGCTTTTTCCCGCCTTCAGGCGGTCGGCGATGGTCGGGATGATGAATTTCGGCTGGCGGTTGGAGCCGTCCAGGCAAAGCCGGCGCACCGTGTCGCCGATCTTGGGGTTGGAAAAGCGCTTCTCGATGAGTTGGTAATAATCCTCCAGCACCGTGTCCGGCACCGGCGGCACGGTCGGAATGATCTCGTCATGTTCGAGCTTGTCGAGAAAGCCGCGAACCAGCGGCTCCTGCATCGCCTCATGGACGAAATGGATGTCCATCAGCCCGGCGGGATAGGCAATGGTGGCATGGCCGCCATTGAGGATGCGGATCTTCATCAATTCATAGGGAGCGACATCCCTGACGAACTGCACGCCGACCTTCTCCAGCGCTGGGCGGCCGGCGGTGAAATGGTCCTCCAGCACCCATTGCTTGAACGGTTCGCAGAATACCGGCCAGCTGTCCTCAACCCCAAAGTCCTTGGCCAGGATGCCGCGCTCGCGATCCGTGGTGGCCGGCGTGATGCGGTCGACCATGGCGTTCGGAAAGGCGACATTGTCGCTGACCCAGGTCGCCAGGTCCTCGTCGATCAGGCGGGCGAGCCCGATGACGCCATCCGAGGTGACATGGCCGTTGTGAGGGATGTTGTCGCAGGACATCACGGTGAACGGCACGATGCCGTCGTCGCGGCGGCGCATCAGGCCGGCGAGGATGATGCCGAACACCGTCTTCGGCACAGCGCCCGGCTGGGCGTCGGCGACGATGTCGGGATGGGTCGGATTGAAGACGCCGGAGGCCGGGTCGATGAAATAGCCGCCTTCGGTGATGGTCAGCGAAACGATCCTGATCGCCGGGTCGGCCAGCCGTTCGATGATACCGGCCGCATCGCCCGGCATCAGGAAATCGACCATCGCGCCGGTGACGCGGGCGCTCATGTGGCCCTCATCCTGTTCGACCACGGTGGTCAGCCAGTTCTGCTCTTCCAGCTTAGCGCGGCCGATCTTCTCGCCGGCGAAGACGCCGGCGCCGACCAGCGCCCAGTCGTGGCCGAGTCCGGCATTGAACAGGTCGTCGAGATAGACGGCCTGATGCGAGCGATGGAAGTTGCCGACGCCGAAATGCACGATGCCGGCCTTCAATTTGGAACGGTCGTATTTCGGTCCCGCGACGTTGGCGGGAAGCCTGGCGAGATTGGAAGAAGAGAGTTTCACGGTCATCTGCTTTACCCTTTGGCCGGGCTGCGGCCCTTGATCATTCTCCCTCTCCCCGTCCTTCACGGGGAGAGGGTAAGGGTGAGGGGCAGCGCCAACGCTTCTGATGTCTGCGATGCCCCTCATCTGCCTGCCGGCCTCCTCTCCCCGCGGAGGTACGGGAAGAAGAGGCCGCCCCCCTCAACTCATCCACTGGCCGCCATCGACGTTGTAGGTCTGGGCGACGATGTATTCGGCGTCGCTGCTGGCCAGAAACACCGCCATGCCGGCAAGATCCTGTGCCGTGCCCATGCGTCCATAGGGCACACTCTCGCCGACCAGCCTCTTCTTCTCGCCCTTCGGCCGGTTCTCGTATTTGGCAAACAGCGAATCGACGTGGTCCCAGTGCTCGCCATCGACGACGCCGGGCGCGATGGCGTTGACGTTGATGCGATGCTTGATGAGGTCGAGCCCCGCCGACTGGGTCAGCGAGATGACGGCGGCCTTGGTGGCGCAATAGACGCCCACCAGGGCCTCGCCGCGCCGTCCGGCCTGGCTCGCCATATTGATGATCCTGCCGCCCTTGCCCCGCGCGATCATCGAGCGTGCCGCCGCCTGCAACATGAACAGCGTGCCGGCGACATTGACGGCGAACAGCTTTTCATAGCTCGCCCTGGATATTTCGACGATCGGCGCCAGGTCGAACAAGGCGGCGTTGTTGATCAGGATGTCGAGGCCGCCGGCCTTGTCTTCCACCGCCTTTACCGCGGCGTCGATGGATGCCTGATCCGTGACGTCGAGCTTCACCGCATAGGTGCCGCCGCCAATCTCGGCGGCTGTCTTCCGAGCGGCCTCGAGGTTGATGTCGGCAATCGCGACGATAGCGCCTTCGCGCACATAGGCTTCGGCGAAGGCCTTGCCGATGCCGCGCGCCGAACCCGTGATCAGCGCCGATTTGCCAGCCAGTCGCATGCTTACATCGCCTTTCCGTCAGGACCGAAGCGATGCAGCTTGGCTTTGTCTGGCGTCAGGTAGATCGTGTCGCCGTGATGGACGGCCAGTTCGCCGTCGGCGCGGACCGTCAGTGGGCCGACGCTATCGGCCTGGACATGCAGGAACGTGTCGGATCCCAAATGCTCGGCCACGCCGACAGTCGCCTTCCAGTCGCCCGCCGTTGTCGAGATCTGCATGTGCTCGGGTCGGATGCCGATGGTCTTGGCGCCGTATTTGGCGGCGGGCGCGCCCTCGATGAGGTTCATTTTAGGCGAGCCGATGAAGCCGGCGACGAACAGATTGTTCGGGCTTTTGTAGAGCTCCATCGGCGAGCCGACCTGCTCGATGTTGCCCGCGTTCAGCACGACGATCTTGTCGGCCATGGTCATGGCTTCGACCTGGTCGTGGGTGACGTAGACCATCGTGGTCTTGAGCTGGTGGTGCAGTTCGCTGATCTCCAGCCGCATCGTGCCGCGCAGCGCCGCGTCGAGGTTGGACAGCGGCTCGTCGAACAGGAAGGCCGAGGGCTGGCGCACGATGGCGCGGCCGATGGCGACGCGCTGGCGCTGGCCGCCGGAGAGTTGGCCCGGGCGGCGCTCGAGATAGTTGGTGAGGTTCAGGACGCGCGCTGCGTCCTTCACCTTCTTGTCGATCGTCGCCTGATCCTCGCCCGCCATCTTCAGCGGGAAGGCGATGTTCTTGGCCACGGTCATGTGCGGGTAGAGCGCATAGGACTGGAACACCATCGCGAGCTTGCGCTTGGCCGGCGCCTCGCCGGTGACGTCACGGCCGTCGATGTTGATGGTGCCGCCGCTGGTGTCCTCCAGCCCGGCGATCAGCCGCAGCAGCGTGGACTTGCCGCAACCCGACGGGCCGACGAAGACGACGAACTCGCCATTCTCGATCACCAGGTCGAGGCCGGGGATGATGGAGGTCGATCCGAAGGATTTGGAGACGTTCTTGAGCGTGATGTTTCCCATGATTTCCTCCCCGAGGGGTTATTGTCCGTCGTCCATTGCTTGCGGCGGTATTATTTCACGGCGCCGAATGTCAGCCCGCGCACCAGCTGTTTCTGGCTGAACCAGCCCATGATCAGGATCGGCGCGATCGCCAGCGTCGAGGCCGCCGAAAGCTTGGCCCAGAACAGACCTTGCGGGCTGGAGAACGAACTGATGAAGGCGGTGAGCGGCGCGGCATCCGTGGTGGTCAGGCGGATCGTCCAGAACGCCTCGTTCCAGGCCAGGATGATGTTGAGCAGCATGGTCGAAGCAATGCCCGGCACCGCCATCGGGGTCAGCACATAGATGATCTCGTTCCATAGCGAGGCGCCGTCCATGCGCGCCGCTTCCAAGATCTCGCCGGGGATTTCGCGGAAGTAGGTGTAGAGCATCCACACCACGATCGGCAGGTTGATCAGCATCAGCATCACCATCAGGCCGATGCGGCTGTCGAGAAGGCCGGTGTCACGGAAGATCAGGTAGATGGGGAACAGCACGGCGACCGCCGGCATCATCTTGGTGGACAGCATCCACATCAATATGTCCTTGGTCCGCTTGGTCGGCGAGAACGCCATCGACCATGCCGCCGGTATCGCCACCAGCAGGGCGAGGATGGTCGAGCCGACCGAGAGCAGCACCGAGTTCAGGAAGAACTTGAAGTAGCCGCTCTGCGCCTGAACCTCGGAATAGCTCTCGAATGTCCCCGACGGGATCAGGTTGAAGCCCTGGATCGCCTCCTGTTCCGACTTGAACGAGGTGATGATCGTATAGAGGATCGGGAAAAAGATCAGCAGGGCGACGATCCAGGCGGCTGCCGTCGCGATGGTCTTGTGCCGGGTGGTGACTGCGCGTGCCATCTTTTCCTCCTTACTTGTCCAGGTTCTTGCCGACGGCGCGCATGGCGAAGAAGGCGACGATGTTGGCGAGAATGACGGCGATCACACCGCCCGCGGATGCCTGGCCGATTTTGAACTCCAGCAGCGCCTTCTGGTAAACGAGGAAGGGCAGGTTGGTGGAGGCGTAGCCGGGGCCGCCATTGGTGGTGACCAGGATTTCGGCATAGACCGAGAGCAGGAAGATCGTCTGGATCAGGATGACGACGGTGATCGCCCGCGACATGTGCGGCAGCGTCAGATAGATGAAGCGGCTGATGAAGCCGGCGCCGTCCATCTCGGCGGCTTCCTTCTGCTCGCCGTCGAGCGACTGCAGCGCGGTCAGGAGGATCAATGTCGCGAAAGGCAGCCACTGCCAGGCGACGATGATGATGATTGCCGTCATCGGATGCTGCCCGAACCAGTCGATTGGTTGTGCCCCGAAGAAGCGCGCTATGTCGGCGAACACGCCATATTGCGGGTGCATGATCATGTTCTTCCAGACCAATGCGGCCACCGGCGGCATGACGAAGAACGGCGAGATGACGAGGATGCGCACGATCCCCTGACCCCACATCGGCTGATCGATGAGCAGCGCCAGCAGGATGCCGCCGATCACCGTGATCAGCAGCACGCTGATGACGAGTGTGAGCGTGTTGAGGATCGATTGCAGGAAGGCCGGGTTGGAATAGAAGAGCTTGTAATTGGAGAACCAGACAAATCCATCGTGGACCGGATTGAGCGGGTTGTACTGGAGGAATGAGAACCAGATGGTGAAGATCAGCGGCACGATCATCCAGACGAACAGCAGCACCACGGAAGGCGCCATCATGAATCGGGCAAGCGAACGGGTCTGCTGAGTAGCCATGACGGTCACCCTTCAAGGATCAGGCTGAATTTTCAGAGGCATTGAAGACGGCCGCCCGAACTGGGTTTCGGGCGGCCGTTGCCGGTCAGCAAGCTGGCCGGCATTCGGCACCGGGAGGAGCCTTACTTGATATACCCGCCCTCGGTCATCGTCGCGGTGGCGGCGTCCTGGGCCTGCTTCAGCGCATCGTCGACGCTCGACTGGCCGGCAAGAGCCGCCGAGAAGAGTTGGCCGACGGTGGTGCCAAGACCCTGGAACTCAGGGATGGCGACGAACTGCACGCCGACATAGGGCACCGGCTTGACGGTCGGATGCGTCGGATCGGCGGCGTTGATGGACTCCAGCGTCATCTTGGCGAACGGAGCCGCCTTCTGGTACTCGGGGTTGGCGTAGAGCGAGGAGCGCGTGCCCGGAGGAACGTTGGCCCAGCCTTCCTTCGACGCGACGAGCTCCGCATAGTGCTTGCTGGTCGCCCACGACACGAACTTCTCCGCGGCGTCAGCCTTCTTGGTGCCGGCGGGAATGGCCAGCGACCAGGCCCACAGCCAGTTGCCGCGCTTGCCCAGGCCGTTGTCGGGCGCCAGCGCATAGCCGACCTTGTCGGCGACGGTCGAATTCTTCGGATCGGAGACGAAGGATGCCGCGACGGTGGCGTCGATCCACATGCCGCACTTGCCCTGCTGGAACAGCGCCAGGTTCTCGTTGAAGCCGTTCGACGAAGCGCCTTCCGGACCGTCGGCCTTCATCAGGTCTACGTAGAACTGCAGCGTCTTCTTCCATTCGGGCTGGTCGAACTGCGGCTTCCAGTTCTCGTCGAACCAGCGGGCGCCGAAGGAGTTCGACATCGCGGTCAGGAAGGCCATGTTCTCGCCCCAGCCGGCCTTGCCGCGCAGGCAGACCCCGTTCACGCCGTTGGCGCGGTCGGTCATCTTGTCGGCGGCCTGCTTGATGAAGTCCCACGTCGGCGCGTCGGGCATCTTGAGGCCGGCCTTCTCCATCAGGTCCTTGCGGTACATGACGAAGGAGCTTTCGCCGTAGAAAGGCGCGGCATAGAGCTTGCCGTCGACCGAAAGGCCACCGGCGATGGCCGGGATGATGTCCTTGACATCGTAGTCGGCGCCGAGCTTGTCGAGCGGCAGGAGCCAGCTCTGCTTGGCCCAGATCGGAACCTCATAGGTCCCGATGGTCATCACGTCATACTGGCCGCCCTTGGTCGCAATGTCGGTGGTGACGCGCTCACGCAGGACGTTTTCCTCGAGCGTGACCCAGTTGAGCTGGATGTCGGGATTGGCCTTGGTGAAGTCGTCGGTCAGCTTCTGCATGCGGACCATATCGCCATTGTTGACGGTGGCGATGGTGATGGATTCGGCATGTGCGGCGAAGGCGAGGGCGCTGGCCGACAACAAGCCCAGGGTGAGCGTGCGAAGTTTCATCAAATTCCTCCCATAAACCAAGATGAGCATTTGCCTTGGCTGTGAGCAATTACTCACTAAGTCTTAATTATGTCAAGACGGATTCGATGCTGCAGCGCAGCACGCGACCCCAGAACGGCGACAAACGGCCGAGGATCGGGGGCGCAATGGTCGGGTTACCACCGCCTGAAGAAAGGCAGCGGGATCAAAATCTCTGAATCGTATGTTGGTTCCGTCGCCTGCCGATCAGCAGGCGATTTCAGCCAACAGCCAGTCGCGGAAGGCGCGGATCTTCGGCACGTTGCGGCGCGCTTCGGGATAGACCAGCCAGTAGGCGTGGCCATCGTCGCCGACCAGGTCGAAGGGCTGGATCAGGCGGCCGTCGGCGAGTTCGGCCTTGAACAGCGCTCTGGTCAGGATCGCCACGCCATGGCCGGCGATCGCGGCATTGGCCTCGTAGGCCTGCGCGCCCATGCTGCTGCCGGGCCGCTTGGCAAGGTCGTGCGCGTGCACGCCGGCGGTTTCGAACCACTGTGTCCACCAGATGTCACCGGGATCGAGGATCGGCAGCCGCAGCAGGTCGGCCGGCTCCTTGATGCCGCCAATGCTCGCAGCGAGCTTGGGGCTCAGCATCGGCGTGAAATCGGCGTCAAGCAGCTTGTGGGCTTCCAGCCCCGGCCATTTGCCGCCGCCCGAACGGATGGCGAGGTCGACGTCCTCGCGGGCGAAATCCGTCAATCGACTTGACGTCTCCAGCCGCACCGCGAGGGACGGATGAGCGATCTGGAAAGAGCCGAGGTGGTGCGCCAGCCAGTTCGAGGCGAAGGTCAGCACAGTCGTGACGCACAGCAAACCATCCGCGCCGCCACGCGCCGCGGCATAGGCCTGGCCGAGAATGGCAAAGGCTTCGCTGACAGCTGGTGCCAGGCGCTGTCCGGCTTCGGTCAGCGCAATCTGGCGTGGGCGCCTCAGGAACAGCGGCGCGCCGATCCGCTCCTCCAGCACCTTGATCTGATAGCTGACCGCCGCCTGCGTCATGGCAAGCTCCTCGGCGGCCTTGGTGAAGGAAAGATGCCGCGCCACCGCTTCGAACACCCGGATCGCCTGCAGCGGCGGGAGCTGCGAAACCTGGCGCGAGCTGAGGTCCGGCATAAAACCTCCTTATGGGTCCTTATCGACGTTCGATTGGCAAAGCTGGCCGGTAAGACCGACATTCAATGTCAACCCGTCATTCGGGTTCAGGATAGCGAAGGTTGACGATCATGACCATGGCGCAGCAAAAGTGCACTCCCGCTCCGGATCACCGCTGGATTTCGTGGCTCACGGACGGTTTTGGCTGGTTCGCGATCAGAAAAAGGGCGCATCTCGACATCAGGGACCTGTCGCCGCATCTGCAGCGCGACCTCGGTTTCCTCGATGGCAACGACCCTTTCGGGCGGCACAGATAGCCCTGTTGGCTTTATCGCGACGCAGACGACATCGGCCCATTCCGCCGGCAGCAGCGGCTGTCGGTCAGACGCCGGCCAAAAGGGCGGTCGCCGTCCGCTCATCGGTGATGAGCCCGTTGACCAGACGGCGGTTCACGGCCGCCAGTATGCCCGGCAGCTTGCGCTCGCCCATGGCCAGCGCAATGACCAGCGACTTCTCGCGCGATGGCAGCGACGCCGACGACACCCGGTCGTTGGTGATGCCTTCGATCATCCGTCCGTCGCGATCGAACACCCAGCCGACGATCTCGGCGATGCCGCCTGCCTTCTGCAAGGCCTTCAACTCGGTTTCGGAAATGAAGCCGTCCTCGTAGAGCGGCGCCTTTGGGCCGAGGTCGCCGATGCCGACGAAGGTGACGTCGGCTTCGGCGGCGAGCGCCAGCGTCGGCTGGATCATCGGCTGGTTGAGCAGCATCTCGCGCTCCTGCGGCGAGGAGGCGATGACCGGCAGCGGCATCGGGAAGGAGCGCGCCTTGACCCTGTCGGCCATGGTGAAGATGACGTTGTAGAAGGCGGCCGAACCGTCCGGCGAGATGTTGCCGGTCAAGGACACCACCTTGTGCTGCGGACATTCCATCGGCGGCAATTGTTCGATCGCCGCCTTCAGCGTGCGGCCTGTGCCGATCGCGAGCACGATCGGAATCGGCGATCTCAATCGCCTTTCGATCTCGGCTGCAGCCGCCTCGGCAATGCCGATAGTCGTCGACGACGAGGTCGGGTCGCTCGGCACAACCTCGACGAGGTCGAGCGCGAAGCGCGATTTCAGCCGCGCCGCCAGGTCCAGGCAGTTGGCGATTGGATGGTCGACGCGGACCTTGATCAAGCCTTCCGACACAGCCAGCGACACCAGCCGCTGCGCGGTCTGCCGCGAGATGCCGAGTGTGGCTGCGATCTGGTCCTGTGTGTTGCCGGCAACATAATAGAGCCAGCCGGCGCGCGCCGCGTCGTCCAGCCTGTTGCTGCCGCCATCCTGCCGGGTATTCACGTCCTGCCTCCCAAACCCGCTGGTCACACGAGCGGTCCGCTTCTAGTTTCGCAGGGAACGGCTCTCTGCGCAATTGTCAATCTCAAGAGCAAATGCTTGCTTTGCGTATCCGGGTTGATTTTGCCGCACGATGTCTTTGCCGGGCCAAGCGGGTGCTCTTGTTCCCGGCCGATGGCACGTTCTGTCGCTCGGATGGTTTATCTCCCGGTGTAAACCCTTTAAGGGATCGCAAAAAAGGAGCGCTGCATGACACCGAAGGCGGTTTTCTGGGACATGGACGGCACGCTGGTCGACAGCGAACCGCTGCATGCGGCGGCCCTGGTGGCTGCAATGCACAATGCCGGCCTCGAGCCGCCGGCCGACCTGCACGAGCGCGTGCTGGGCGTTGCCGCCTGGCCGGTCTACGAGATGATGCGCGACGAGTTCGGTCTTGATATGCCTTTCGACGACTGGATCATGCGCAAGTACGAGCACTATCTGCCATTGGTGGAAGGTCTCAAGCCGCGTCCCGGCGCCGTCGAGGTCTTCAATGAATTGCGCGCGCTTGGCGTGCAGCAGGCGGTGGTCTCCAATTCGGACCGGATGATCGTGGACGCCAATCTGCACATGGTCGGGCTGACCTATCCCGGCATGAAGTCGATCAGCCGCAACGACGTGCGCGAAGGCAAGCCGCACGCCGAACCCTTCCTGCGCGCCGCCTATCTCGCGGGTGTCGATCCCGCGCACGCGGTTGCGGTCGACGACAGTTGGCCGGGCGCCATGGCCGGACTGGCGGCGGGGATGAAGACGATCTTCTGGCCGGAAGCGCCGATGGAAGGGCCGCCTGGCGCTATCGTCATCAACAGCGCGGTGGAATTGCGCAGGGAACTCGGGCTCTGAGCGAGAATTAACATAGGTTCGCGCTGCCCCTCATCCGCCTGCCGGCACCTTCTCCCGTGAGGAACGGGGAGAAGGGCAGCGCCAAGCTCCCAAAATCAAGTGGAGCTCGCGAGAGCCGCAGCATCAGCTAAAACGCGGGATCTTCAGTTCCGGTAGATCGGTTCCTGCTCGTCGAGGATCGCCTTCAGCTCGGCGAGGTGCCGCTCGGCCTGGCCGGGATAGTCGTCCATCTCGGCCGCGGCCTTCTCGGCGATGGCGTCGGACAGCGTACGCAGCGGACGGCCGGTCCACAGCGCCTTGATGTAAGTCTCGGCGGCGCGCTCGAAATAGAACATGCGGTTGAAGGCATCGGCGACCGTATCGCCGATGACCAGCACGCCGTGATTGCCCATCACCATCACTCTGACCTTGGGATCGGTAAGAAGCTGCGAGCAACGCTCGCCCTCCTCCTCGAAGGCCAGCCCGCCATAGTGGGCGTCGACGACATGGCGATTGAAGAACATCGCCGAATTCTGGTCGATCGGCGGCAATGTCGAGTCGGCGAGCGAGGCCAGCACCGTGGCGTGGATGGAATGGACATGCATGACGCAGCGCGCGTGCGGCACATTGCGATGGATGGCGCCGTGCAGGCCCCACGCCGTCGGGTCGGGCGCGGCGGGGCCGGACAGCGTGTCGGGGTCGTTGGCATCGATCTCGATCAGGTCGCTCGCCTTGATGCGCGAGAAATGCACCTGGTTGGGATTCATCAGGAACCTGGTGCCGTCCTCGTTGACGGCCAGCGAGAAATGGTTGGCCACCGCTTCATGCATGTTGAGCCGCGCCGTCCAGCGAAAGGCACAGGCGAGATCGACGCGCTCCTCGTAAAAGGGCAGGTTGGTCAGCGTTTCCCTTGGCAGGCGGGCAATGCTCATGAAAAATCCTCCGAGTTTTGGAAAGAATGCCGCGCTCCGCTGGTGCCCGCAACCGCTTTCGTTTGGTGCAGACTACGCTGCGGTGCTCGCGGTAGCGCTCGCCCTCAGCCCGCCATGCTCGACGATGAAGTCGACGACTTCCTGCAGGCCCTTGCCGCGTGACAGGTCGGTGAAGCCGAACGGCCGCTTGCCGCGCATGCGGGCGGCGTCGCTTTCCATGACATCGAGGTTGACGTTCACATAGGGCGCCAGGTCGCTCTTGTTGATGATCAGGAAATCGGAGCGGGTTATCGCTGGACCGCCCTTGCGCGGGATTTCCTCGCCCTGGCAGACCGAGATGATATACAGCGTGAGATCGGCAAGGTCAGGCGAGAAGGTGGCGGCAAGGTTATCGCCGCCGGATTCGATGAAGATGATGTCGAGGTCCGGGAATTTGCGGTTCAGCTCGGCGATCGCCTGCAAATTGATCGAAGCGTCCTCGCGAATGGCGGTATGCGGACACCCGCCCGTCTCGACGCCGACGATGCGGTCCTCCGGCAGCGCCTGCAGCCGGGCCAGTATCATGGCGTCTTCCCTGGTGTAGATATCGTTGGTGACGACGGCGATGGAAAACGCATCGCGCAACTTCTTGCAGAGTTTTTCGGTGAGCGTCGTCTTGCCCGAGCCGACGGGGCCGCCAATGCCGATGCGAAGAGGACCGTTGGGCTGCGTCATGTTGGGAACTCCGTGACGGCAAGGACTGCGAAACCGAGCCCGATCAATACGCACAGCGGCGAATAGTAGCGGACATCGAGCCGCGCGAAAGGCTGCTCGGGCGCCAGCCGCCGCCACCACGGCGTGAAGCCGGCAATACCGCGCCCCAGGAACACCAGTCCGATGAGCAGCGACGTGGCGGCGAGGCCCTCGCGGGGAAAGGGCGAGGCAAAGAAGCCGATGAGCGCCAGCGGCCAGAGCGTTGCCAGGCAAAGGCACGCCGCGACGGCGAAACTGGCGAAAGGCGTCGGCATTTCATCGACGCCGCGAAATCCGACCACCGCGCGGGCGCAGGTCGCGGCGTCCTTGCCCGGCCAGACGCCGCCGATACCCCAATAGACATGCAGCGCGGTGATCAGCAGCAGGACGAATGAAAGGATGAAGGCAAGGAGGATCATGAGCGGAACAGCCGCGAATACTGGGTTTCGTGCCTCATCGCCATGATTTCGGAGACGAAGGCGCAGCCGCCGAGATCATCCAAAGTCGAGCGCGAAGCGCGGGCGGCGGTCGCCAGGGCCAGCGGCTCGAAGCCGGCCAGCAGCGCAGTGGCTTCGTTCTGCCCGATGGTGCCGAGGCGGATGGCCGCCTGGACGAGATTGGAGAAAAAGGCTTGCAGGAAGGCGGACAGCGCACTTGGAAGCGCAATGCCATGGCCGCCGGCCACCGCGCCGACGGCGACGCAATAGGCGCAGCCGGCCGGCAAGCGCTTCAGCACCGGATTGGGCCATGCGGCGGCGGCCTTCAGGAAGGCGGCGCCTTGCAGCGTGGTCTCGGTATGGCGTTCCCGCGAGCCGGCGAGCGCCTCGGCCAGTGCGGCAACGTCGTCGAGGTCGACGGCGTCGCGGGCGCGGCGCCAGCTCTCGGCGAACAGCACGGCATCGTTCCAGCCCGAACCCATCTCGACCAGCGTTTCCAGCCAGGCAGCCAGGCTCCCGGCGTCGGCAATCAGCCCATCATGCACCGCCCGCTCCAGGCCGTGGCTGTAGGCAAAGCCGCCGACCGGAAAGGCAGGCGACAGCCACGCCATCAGCCGCAGCAGCGCCATGTTCGAAGGTTGGTCAGTCATGATCGTGATGGTCGTGCGAATGGCTGTGTGAATGCGCCTCGCTGTGACTGTGGCCATGACTGTGCGCTTCGGCGTGGGCATGAGCGTGGCCGCGATCATGTCCATGCGCGCCGCCATGGGCGGAATAGGCGCCGCGCACCGGCTTGAACGGCTCGGAGACGTCGGTCACCGTGGCGCCCAGCCCCTGCAGCATCGCCTTGATGACGTGGTCGCGCAGGATGAGGATGCGGTGCGCCTCGATCGCCGCCGCCAGATGGCGGTTGCCGATGTGCCAGGCAAGCTCGGCCAGATGCACGGCGTCGCGGGCGCGGATGTCATGGACCTCTTCCGGCGCGGCGGCGATCTCGATATGGCGGCCATCCTCCAGCACCAGCCGGTGGCCGTCGTTCAGGGCAACGGGCTCGGGCAGGTCGACCAGCACCTTGCTGCCGTCGGCGAGTTCGATGGCGCGGCGGCGCAGATGCCGCTCGTCATGAGCAAGAACCGCGCGGCCCGCCGGTGCCGTGGTCCCGGCCTCGTTTCCCGTTAGCACCGAAACGGCGCGCGGGAATTTGGTGAAATCGGTCTTGATATCGAGCTTCATGTCATGGCTCCGCCATTGGCTTGTGCCCGCGCACGGGCAGGGCGCGTCAGCACCCGGTCGAAATAGGCGTTGACGCGCTCGGAGTCGATCGGGAAACGGCCGGCGCGCGCCCAGGCGCCCATGTCGCCGAGCAGGATATCGACAGCCGAGAATCGGTCGCCGAGCGCGAACGGCTTGTCGCCAAGCCGGCGGTCCAGCGCCTTGACCTCCGAGGCGAAATCGTAGGCCACCGCAGGACCGACATCGACCCGGACGTCCTTGGGCAGCAGGAAGCGGTGGCGCAGCTTGTTCCACAGCGGTGCCTCGAACTCGCTCTGGGCGAAATGCATCCAGGAATCCATCTCCGCGCGGCCGGCAACACCGGGATTGGCGCCCATCCCCTTGTCGGCGTGCTTGTCGGCCAGATAGACGCAGATCGCCGCCGAATCCGTTACCGTCAGCTCGCCGTCGATGAGGATTGGCACCTTGCCCGACGGGTTGAGCGCATAGGCCTCCGGCGAGCGCAGTTTGACCTCGGTGAATTCATAGTGTTGCCCGAGTTCCTCGAGCATCCAGAGGACGCGGCTGACCCGGGATCCGCGCGATCCGATGGCCTTGTACATGAGAACCTGCCTTTCCCAGTAAGCCTAAAGCATCGGCGGTCGTCATACGATCGTGTCGAAGAGCCGCAGGATGAACGATATCTGGTAGATGAGCGCGGCCGCGACGAAAGCGATGTGGAAGCGGCGGTCGCGCACCAGGATCGCGGCGATGCAGAGCGCGACGAAGACCGGCGTGCGGAACAGATATTCGTTGCCGAAGCGGGCGAAATGCTCCGGTCCTTTCAGCAGCGTGTCGATCACATCGAGCAGGTAGGTCGCGGCCAGCAGGCCGAAGAACCAGGCGCGGCGCGAATAGAAGAAGTCCTCGTAGCTGGTGTAGTCCAGCATCGAGTCCGGAAACAGCAGCGCACAGAGCAGGAACAGCGTGATGGCGTAGAAGATGATGAAAAGGTACTTGCCGAACGTCCATGTCTCGATGGCGTAGAGGCCAAACTCCCACCACCAGAAATGCACCAGCGTCAACAGCACCGAGGCCACCCAGGCCAGGTGCACGGGATAGAGCCGGTATTGGCCGGGATGCTGGACGATGCGCGCCACCCCTGACAGCAGGCGGGCGACGCCGAGCCCGATCACCATGCCCATGACGATGCGGATATGCGGGAAGATGTCGTGCGGAGAGGCTATTTCGCTGGCCATGCCTGATCACGATGCGGCTTTTCGAGGCCGCATATTGCGGTGTCGTATCCTCTGCTGCAACGGATTTTGCAGCACCTGTCGCAATCCCGATTCTGCCTCAAAACAGAAAATACCGCTGCGCCATCGGAAGCACCGTTGCCGGTTCGCAGGTCAGCAACTCGCCATCCGCGCGCACCTCGTAGGTTTCGGGATCGACCTCGATATGCGGCGTGGCGTCGTTGAGCACCATCGAATGTTTGCCGATGCCGCCCCGAGTGTTTTCGACGGCGACGAACTGCTTGTCGACGCCGAGCCTGCCGTGCAGGCCAGATTCGAGCGCGGCCTTCGAGACGAAGGTCACGGACGAATTGGTTCTGGCCTTGCCATAGGCGCCGAACATCGGCCGGTAATGCATCGGCTGCGGCGTCGGGATCGAGGCGTTGGGGTCGCCCATGGGGGCGGCGGCGATCATGCCGCCGATCAGCACCATGTCCGGCTTGATGCCGAAGAAGGCCGGATTCCACAGCACCAGATCGGCGCGCTTGCCCACCGCGATCGAGCCGATCTCCTTCGACAGCCCATGCGCGATGGCCGGGTTGATCGTGTATTTGGCGATGTAGCGGCGGACGCGTAAATTGTCGTTGTCGCCGGTTTCCTGCGGCAGCGCGCCGCGCTGGCGCTTCATCTTGTCGGCGGTCTGCCAGGTCCGGATCGCCACCTCGCCGACACGGCCCATCGCCTGGCTGTCCGACGAGATGATCGAGAAGGCGCCGATATCGTGCAGGATGTCTTCCGCCGCGATCGTCTCCTTGCGGATACGGCTTTCGGCAAAGGCGATGTCCTCGGGGATCGACGGCGACAGGTGATGGCAGACCATCAGCATGTCGAGATGCTCGGCCAGCGTGTTGACCGTGTAGGGTCGCGTCGGATTGGTCGAGGACGGGATGACGTTGGGCAGGCCACAGACCTTGATGATGTCGGGCGCATGGCCGCCGCCGGCGCCCTCGGTGTGGAAGGCGTGGATGGTCCGGCCCTTGATCGCCGCCACCGTGTTTTCGACAAAGCCGGATTCGTTCAGCGTGTCGGTGTGGATCATCACCTGTACGTCATAGGTGTCGGCGACCGAGAGGCAGCAGTCGATGGCGGCGGGCGTCGTGCCCCAGTCCTCGTGCAATTTCAACGAACAGGCGCCGCCCAGCACCATTTCCTCGAGCGCCGCCGGCAGCGAGGCGTTGCCCTTGCCCGACAGGCCGATGTTCATCGGGAAGGCGTCGAAGGACTGGATCATCCGGGCCATATGCCATGGTCCCGGCGTGCAGGTGGTGGCCAGCGTGCCATGCGCAGGGCCGGTGCCGCCGCCAAGCATGGTGGTGATGCCGCTCATCAGCGCTTCCTCTATCTGCTGCGGGCAGATGAAGTGGATGTGCGCGTCGAAGCCGCCCGCGGTCAGGATCTTGCCTTCGCCGGCAATGATCTCGGTGCCGGGCCCAATGATGATGGTGACACCGTCTTGAGTATCCGGATTGCCGGCCTTGCCGATTGCCGCGATGCGTCCGTCCTTGAGGCCGATATCGGCCTTGAAGATGCCGGCGCCGGCATCGATCACCAGCGCATTGGTGATGACGGTGTCGACCGCGCCCTGCGCCCGCGGCACCTGGCTCTGGCCCATGCCGTCGCGGATCACCTTGCCGCCGCCGAATTTCACCTCCTCGCCGTGAACGGTGAGATCTCTCTCGACCTCGACGATGAGTTCGGTGTCGGCCAGCCGCACCCTGTCGCCGACTGTCGGACCATACATCTGGGCGTAGGCGGCACGGGTTATTCTGGCCATCGGCGATTGCTCCCGAAATGCGCTGTGGTTGAAGCCGGGTTGCACATTGCCGCCATCCAATGGTCACGCAATGACCCGCTGGGCGACACCTTCTCATCCCATTTGGCGGTTGAGGTTGGCAGGTCACCCCAAAACGACCGTTTGCCAAATCGATGGAAGGAAAATCCATGCGCAAATCGATAGTTCTTGCAGCCGCCGCCAGCCTGATGCTGGCCGGTGCCGCCAGTGCCCAGCAGCAGCCAGCACAACAGCCCGCTCCGGCCACGCCGGCTCCCGCGGCGAAAACGCCGGCGCCCGGCGGCCAGCAGGCCGCGCCGGCGATCCAGAGCGTCAACATTGTCGACATCACCGAACTGCCAAAGGACACCCAGACGCAGGTCAATCAGGTGATCGCCCAGCGCGGCGATGCCGGCCTGCAGAAACTGCGCAGCTCGATCGACGCCACTCCCAAGGTCAAGTCCGCCCTTCAGGCCAAGGGAATGACCTCGGCGCAGGTGGTTGCGGCCAGCATGGAGCCCAATGGCGCGCTGACCCTGATCACCAAGAAAGCCAGCTGACGAACCAGTGCGGCGGGCCGGTACCCGGTCCGCCGGTCGCATCAAGAAGGGAACTGTGACAGGGCCGGAGTCGTTTCGTCTGGTAAGTGTTAAAACAAGCCTCGAAAGCGAACGATGACCGTCACCACCTTGCCCGATGCCCGATGGCTGCATGCCATCGCGGCGGCTGCGTTTCTGGCTGCGAGCCTTCCGCATGCCGCGCTGAACGCGCAGGGCCTCGAAAGCCCGGAAACTATCGACCGGATCGTCGGCTCGCAGGTCAACCAGGAAGAAGCCAAGACAACAGCTGAAATCGATAAAGTGAGTTCGGCGATCGACCGCACGCGTGAAAACATCAGCACGGTGCGCAAGACGTCCAAGCTCGACAAGGTCGACATCGTGTTCTTGACCGACGCCGCGCGCAGCGAGGGCGGTCCGCCGCCGGCCATCGAAAACAAGGTCCGGCAGCATCAGGAGGATGTCGCCGAACTGCGCAAGGAGATCGAGGCCAATGCCTTGCTTTACAATGCCATCGATTCGCGGCGCGTACTTGCCGAGGACGTTCTCGCCGTGGAGTTCGATGACCCCGGGAAGATCGTCATCTATGCGGCGGCCAAGCCGTCGAACTGAGCCGAAAGCAGCGTCTGCTTTCATGCTTGCCCCAAAGCCGGGCACACGCCGCGCACGAGACGCCGCCGGTCTCACAGCTTGCCCATCACCTTCTGCTGGAACCCATGGACCTCGCGCTTGCCGCCAAGCGGCACCAGCGTGACATCGCGTTCCTGGCCGGGTTCGAAGCGAATGGCCGTGCCCGCGGCGATGTCGAGGCGCATGCCGCGCGCCCGTTCACGGTCGAATTTCAGCCCCTCATTGGTTTCGTAGAAATGGTAGTGGCTGCCGACCTGGATCGGTCGGTCACCGCTGTTGGCGACTTTCAAGGTGACGGTCGGCAGGTCCTTGTTGAGTTCGATGTCGCCTTGTGCGGGAATGATTTCGCCGGGAATCATCTGAAATCACACCATGCCGAAGGCGAGGCCGGCGCCGATCGCCGCGCAGGCCGCGCCCGCAACGCGAGCCAGGCCAGGCAACCTCTGGCCAAGGCTCAGGCCGGCGGCGATGCCGATGGCATGCAGCAGCACCGTGGCGATGGCAAAGCCGGCCATGTACTCGAGCCCGCCGGCATTTTCCGGCACTTCGGTGCCGTGGGCATGTCCGTGAAACACCGCGAACAGGCCAATAATGGCGACACCGGCCGAAACGGGCAGGTCGACCGCCAACGCCAGCAGCAGGCCGAGCGCCACGACGGAGGCCAGTATGCCCGGTTCCACGAACGGCACCGGCACATGGGCCATGCCAAGGGCCGCGCCGCCCAGCATGACGCCGACGAAGGCGAGCGGCCAGGCCCAGATCGCTCGGCCGCCCTTGAGTGCCGCCCACAGCCCGACCGCGATCATGGCGGTCATGTGGTCGAGGCCGGAAAGCGGATGCATGAAGCCGGCCGTGAAGGAGGAGGTGGTGCCGACACCGACATGGGCATCGGCCGGCATGACGGCGGCCATCAACAGGATCGCAGAGAGGCAGAGGCGTTTGGCTGACATCATTCCACTTGCCTTTCGTTTTTACGGTGTCGCGGTGGTCATGCGGCCTTGCGGGGGCCGCAGCCTTCGGCCTTGAGGACGCGCTTGGTCGAAGCCGGATATTTCTTCAGCATCGCGGCGGGTCGGATCGGTCGGGCCGAAAAATTGCCGCCGCAGTTCGGGCAGACGCCATCCAGCACATGTTCCACACAATCGGCGCAGAAGGTGCATTCGAAGGTGCAGATCAACGCATCCGCCGCCTCGGGCGGCAGGTCCTTGTCGCAGCATTCGCAGTTCGGGCGCAGTTCAAGCATTTTCTCTCCTCACCGGATGGGTTGGTGCACGGTCACCAGCTTGGTGCCGTCGGGGAAGGTCGCCTCCACCTGCACGTCATGGATCATCTCGGCGATTCCTTCCATCACCTGTGCGCGGCTGACGACATGGGCGCCAGCCTCCATCAGTTCGGCGACCGGGCGGCCGTCGCGGGCGCCCTCGACGACGAAATCGGTAATCAGCGCAATCGCTTCCGGATGGTTGAGCTTGACGCCGCGCTCCAGCCGCTTGCGTGCCACGATCGCCGCCATGGCGATCAGCAGCTTGTCCTTCTCTCGCGGCGTCAGGTTCATGCGGTTTCCTGAATCACAGTGACCATAATTTGGGCAGCCCCGCCCTTCCATTGAGCAATCCGACGAGCGGAACCAGCCGCTGGCGCAGCTGGTAGCCGTCCTCGGCGTAGAGCCTCGCAAGAAGCTTGCCAGATCTCTTCACGCTCCAGGCGCTCGCACCGCCCCGGTCGCCGATGATTTCGCGCACCGGATCGAGCAAATCCTCGGCCTGCACCGACACCATCAACAGCGTGGCCATGGCGATTGCGCCTCCGGCGACTGCCGGACGGGCCATGCTTGCTGCGATGTCAGGCCCGATGCGGAAATCCTCGGCATGGATGAGAAAACCGTTCTGGCGAACTCGCCAGCGGTCCCGGAAAGTGCCCAGCGTGGCGCGTTCGCCCATCGCCAGCCGGCCGAAGACTGTCGCTTCCAGCACCAGCGCCTCGGCTCCGGCGGCAAGTTCGACATCGAGCGTGCGGGCGAAGGCCGCCTGGTCGAAAACGATGGTTTCCTGCGGCAGCCAGGCGATGCGGCCGTTTTCGCCGACGGTCAGCTTGACCCGCACTTCGGCATGGTCGGATGCGGCGCGATAGACCTTCTCGCAGGCCTGGGTCGTTATCGTGGCGCTGGCATCCGCGCCGACATCCACATCCCATTCGAGGCGATCGCCGCCGGTCAGTCCGCCGGCGGTGTTGATCAGGACCGCTTCCAGCGGCTCGACCGAAACGGCCGGCAGCCTGATCTTGGCGGAGCCGTCCTGATAGAGGCGCCGCAGCCGCGTGCGGCCGCCTGCGCTGGCGCAGCCCAGCTGTGCCAGGCCCGCGGCGCGCTGGGCGCGAGGGGCCGAAAACCTCGTATATTCGATGGTGTCCACGCCGTCAGGTTAAGCACTGCGGCGGTTTTGTCGATATATAGCTTGTTGCTTGATGGCGTTTCCGTTTCTATAGAGGGAGCCACCTTGGTGCGGTCACGCGATGCTTGGCGGGGGTGTAAGGCGACGGTCGCGGCCTGATATCGAGGACAACAAGGCGCTGTTCAGTTGGCGTCGGGAAACGACAAAGTGGGGAAGAAACCGAATGGCTGACCAGCTGGCAACGGAAATCATCGAGAAGATCAAGGCCCATGCCGAGCCGGGCGGTGAAGAAATCACCACCAGCACCGAATTGACGGCGCTCGGCATCCATTCGCTGGAGCTGACGGAGATTATCTTCGATCTCGAGGAGCAGTATGGCATCGAGATCGAGATGAACACCGTCGATGCCTGGAGCAATCTCAAGAATGTTGGCGACATGGTCGAGGCCGTTCGCGCGCTGATCGCGAAAAAAGCCTGACCGAATGCTGAAGCGCGTCGTCATTACCGGCATTGGTGGGCTGTGCGGACTAGGCGCCGATGCACAGGCAATCTGGGCCGAGATGCGGGCCGGCCGTTCGGCGATAGGCCCGATCGATAATCCTTTCCTGCACGACCTGAAGGTCAAGACCGGCTGCGAGATCAAGGCGCTGCCCGATCACGGCATCGAGCGCAGGCAACTGGTGTCGATGGACCGCTTCAGCCTGCTGGCTGTGATCGCGGCGAAGGAAGCCATGCAGCAGTCCGGCCTGGTCCCGCATGCGGACAACACTTACCGGATGGGCACGGTCATCGGCATCGGCGTCTGCGGGTTCGAGACGATCGAGGAGAACTACCGGGCGATCCTGATCGAGGGCAAGAACCGCGCCGGCATTTTCACCGTGCCCAGGGTCATGCCTGGCGCTGCCGCCGGCCAGGTCAGCATGCATCTTGGCCTGCGCGGGCCGGTGTTCGGCGTCACCTCGGCCTGCTCTTCGGCCAACCACGCCATCGCCTCGGCGGTCGATCAGATCAGGCTCGGCCGCGCCGATGTCATGGTCGCCGGCGGCACCGAAGCGCCGCTGGTCTGGGGCGTGCTCAAGGGTTGGGAGGCGTTGCGCGTGCTGTCGCCCGACACGTGCCGGCCGTTCTCGGCCGATCGCCAGGGACTGGTGCTGGGCGAAGGCGCCGGCATGGCGGTTCTTGAAAGCTACGATCATGCCATGGCGCGTGGCGCCACCATCCTCGCCGAAATCGCCGGTGCCGGCCTCTCGGCCGACGCCTCCGACATCGTCGCTCCGACCGTCGAAGGACCGGAGGCGGCAATGCGCTTCTGCCTCGCCGATGCCGGGCTCAATCCCGAAGACATCGATTATCTCAACGCCCACGGCACCGGCACCAAGGCCAACGATCAGATCGAGACCAACGCGATCAAGCGCGTCTTTGGCGAGCATGCGCGCTCACTGTCCGTTTCCTCGACCAAATCGATGCATGCGCATTGCCTGGGCGCATCGGGCGGACTGGAGATGATCGCCTGCGTCATGGCGATCCGCGAGGGCGTCGTGCCGCCGACCGCGAATTACCGGGAGCCCGATCCCGATTGCGATCTCGACGTGACGCCCAATGTCGCGCGCGAGCGCAAGGTGCGCGCCGCGATCAGCAACGGCTTTGCCTTCGGCGGCACCAACGCGGTGCTGGCGTTCAAGGCCATCTGATCCCGGGGCCACCATCTGTCTCGGGCGGTCCGATTGAGTGGACTGTCCCTGCGCGGCGAAACTGTCGCCGCATGTTGATCATGCCGGGTCGCGCGCATAACTCTTGGCCTGTCCCGCCACACCGCGCCCTTGGCGCAAATCCCCCGCAGGAGTTCCCGATGGCCGATTTGTCCGCCTTTCCGATCACCACCCGTTGGCCGGCCAAACATCCGGACCAGATCCAGCTCTATTCGGCAACGACGCCGAACGGAGTGAAGATATCGATCGCCCTGGAAGAGCTCGGCCTGCCCTATGAGCCGCACCTGATCAACATCAGCAAGGATGAAAGCTGGACGCCGGAGTTCCTGTCGCTCAATCCCAACGGCAAGATACCGGCGATCATCGATCCCAACGGCCCGGACGGCAAACCGATCGGCCTGTTCGAATCCGGCGCCATCCTGCTCTACCTCGCCGACAAGACCGGCCTGCTCGTCCCGGCGGACGCAGCCCGGCGCTACGAGACGATCCAGTGGGTGTTCTTCCAGATGGCCTCAATCGGTCCGATCTTCGGCCAGGTCGGTTTCTTCCACAAATTCGCCGGCCGCGAGATCGCCGACAAGCGCCCGCTGGAGCGCTATCGCGATGAGTCGCGGCGGTTGATCGGCGTGCTGGATGGCAGGTTGAAGGGCCGAAAATGGATCATGGGCAACGACTACACCATCGCCGACATCTCGCTGCTCGGCTGGGTGCGCAACCTGATCGGCTTCTATGAAGCGCGCGACCTCGTCGGTTTCGATGATTTCGCCAATGTGGCGGCATGGCTGGAGCGCGGCCTGGCTCGGCCGGCGGTGCGGAAGGGCCTGATCATTCCGTCCAAGGGCTAGCAGCCTTCTCGCATCAGCGTCGCCAGCGGCGGTTTAGCCGGCTGGTGCAGGACGGCTACTTCGCCTTGGCTTTCGGGCGTCTTTTGCCGATCACGGAAGCCGCGAGCGAGGCGGCACCGCGCGCGGTCGCGATAACCGCGCCAGCCGCCACACTTGCCACGGTCCGGGCGCCACCGGCGTTGGAGGGCGCCGGTTTACGCGGGCTGGCTGTCTTCGCGGCGGTCGGCACGACCTTTCTCGGCGCGGCCTTGCCGAAAGCGGCCTTGGCGTCTTTCGAGCGCTCGGCAATCGCCGGACCAGCGCCAGCCTTCGCTTGGCTGGCCTTCGCGGTCCTGGTCTTGGCGGCTGCGGGTTTTCTTGCCTTGGTTGCCATTGGAAAATCCCTTACGCCTGACAATCGGGTTCTCGGCCATAACGGCGAGAAAGTCTTAAGGTTCCCGTCAAAAAGTATCGAAAATTAAGCGGGTTAACCAATGACCAGATCGGCGGCCCGGCGCCGTGCCAGCACCCGTTCGATGTTGGGCATGTCGTTGGAGGCGATCCAGGCGCGCGCATCCTCGTCGGAACGCCCATGGCCATGCCAGCGCTCCATCAAGCGGCGTTCGAGTTCGTTGCGCGGCACCTCGACGAAGATCGAGTAATCGAACAGCGGCGCCAGCCGCGACCACGGCTCCTCATCGAGCAGCAGATAATTGCCTTCGACCAGGATGAATTTGGTCTCGGTGCCGATGATCGCCGCCGCGGCACGTGACAGTTCCATGCTGCGGTCGAAGACCGGGATGGCGATGTCGGGTTCGCCGGCACGAATGCGTTTCAGCAAGGTTTCGAAGCCGGCGAAATCGAAGGTTTCCGGCGCGCCCTTGCGCGCGCGCAGGCCGCGCTGGTCGAGCACGACGTCGTCGTAGTGGAAGCCATCCATCGGCACGACTTCCACGGCCCCTTCCGGCAGCAGGTCATGCAGGCCGGCCGACAGCGTCGACTTGCCCGCGCCGGGCGGCCCGGCAATGGCGACGATGAAGCGCTTTGCCTTGCCGGCGCGCTTGAAGATGGTGGCGGCCAGGTGGGCGATTTCGGACATGGGAGCCTCACTTGCCTGGATGATCGGCACAATGTTTCCGCCGCATTTTGGCGGCAGTCGCTGGAAATTTCAAACCCCGTGTTGCGCAACCCTGCTCAAACAGGGACGGGCTGACCAATGCGCAGGAAATCGCCGTCGAAGGGGACGTCCCATTGGGTGTCGCCGGCCGAGAGCCGCATCTGGCCGTTGGCCGTGGCGATCGCCCGCGGCGGCGTGCCGCCTGACAGGGGCAAAGCGCCGATGACGTGGCGAAAGGAAAAACTGCGCCCTTCACCGAGCGTAAACGCTGTCGCCACACCTTCGCGCTTCAGCCAGTTGTCGCCGATCGAGGCGGCATGGCCGACGGCCGTGCGCCCATCCTCGATGCCGAGCACGCCCAAATGACGGCCGCTCCAGGGCGCGTAATCGCGCCCGCCATTGCTGAGCCACAGCATGGTGACCGGCAGTTCGGCCGGGTTCTTCAGCACCAGCACAAGGTCCTCCTCGGCACGGCGCGCCAGCGCCGTCCAGCCCGGCCCGCCATGGTCGGCCTCGACAAGGGTGACGAAATCCTCGCGCGGGTCCTCCATGCGGTACTGCGTCAGGTCGAGCGTGCCGTCGCCAGCGGCGGGAAAATGGCTAAGGTCCGCCGACCGCGCCGGATAGGCCAGCATGAAGCGGCCGCGCGCGGGGTCCGGCTCCAACGGATCGGCCGGCGTCGCGGCAAAGCGCTTGGGCGAGAAGGCCAGCCTGCCGCCGCCCGTCATCACCGTCATTGGATGGTGGGCGACGGAAATCGCGCCGGAACCGCCGGAAAACACATGTTCCTGATAAAGGAAGGGATGGTCGTCGATGAGCGTGAGGGTCTTGTCGACGCTGGCGCCCATGACCCTGTGCCGCAGCCGGAACACAGCCCGCCAGCCGCCCTCTGTCGCGCCGTTGTCGACCACATCCCAGGCGCTGTTGGCCGGCCAGCCATGCAGCGGCGCCTCCTCGACATCGCTGCGCGAAAACGGCGCGCACAGAAAGTCGCCGGACAGCCGAACCGTGCCTTGCGGCAGGTCCTTGGGCAGCGTCTCGCCCGCATCGACCCATGGCGCGCGGTGCAGCGGCTTTATCAGGCGGCTGCCGCTCTCGACGGTCATGTCGGCGATATGGCCGACGGTGAGATCGAGCGAAACCGAAACGCCCTTTGCCTTGATCGTGCAGGTATCCATAGCGTGCTCACCCGATTCTGAAGGCGCAAGCAGAACCCTTTCGGCGCCCGTTGCGCAAGCGCCGCAACCGGCATTTTGCATCAGCGGTGCTTGTGAAGGCGGACAATCCTGGGGCTAACCACCATTAACCAAATGGACGCATCAATCGCGTTACGTTAGCTTCGCCTCATCTCAGCAACGCCATCGCCAGAACAGACCTGCCCTTGTCCAATTTGCGTTCCTTCCCGTTTGTCCAGAGACTTTTCGTCGCTCTTGGCCTGTTGCTGCTTGTTGCCGGCTGCTCGACCACGACCCCGCCGGACTCGGTGCTGGCCGTGCCCGCGCCGCCGCAGAAATATGCCGCCATCGTCGTCGACGCCAGGACCGGCAAGCAGCTGTTCGAGGTCAACGCGACGGCGCAGCGCTATCCGGCGTCGCTGACCAAGATGATGACACTCTATCTCCTGTTCGAGGCGATGGAGTCCGGCCGGGTCACCAAGGAAACGCAGATCCCGGTGTCCGGCCACGCCGCCTCGCAGCCGCCCACCAAGATGCGCTTCCGGCGCGGGGAGTCCATCGATGTCGATTCCGCGATCCGCGCCATCGTCGTCAAATCGGCCAACGACGTGGCGGTGGCGGTCGGCGAATATCTCGGCGGCTCGGAGGACCAGTTCGCCGCCATGATGACATCCAAGGCACGCGCGCTCGGCATGACCGGCACCACCTTCCGCAACGCATCCGGCCTGCCCGACGACGGCCAGATGACGACGGCGCGCGACATGGCGGTGCTCGGCATGGCGCTGCGTCAGCGCTTTCCCCAGCATTTCCACTATTTCTCCGAAAGCGATTTCATGTTCCGCGGCAGGCTGGTGCGCGGCCACAACGACATGCTCGGCCGCGTGCGCGGCGTAGACGGCATCAAGACCGGCTACATCAGGGCTTCCGGCTTCAACATCGTCACCTCCTACAATGCCGATGGCCGCCAGCTGATCGTGGTGGTGATGGGCGCCGACAGCGCCCGCCAGCGCAACGACCATGTCGAGGCGCTGATCCAGCGCAGCCTGTCGCCCGCGATGGCCGACAGCAAGGCAAGGCTGATGTTCGCCGAGCAGCAGTAGCAAGAGAGGGGCAGCGGAGCCGCCCTTGATTTCGTCATCCCAGGGCGAAGCAGCCGCGCAGCGGCGTCGCGGAGACCCTGGGATCCATGCCGCGACACATGAGCGCCGCAGCTGTGCGGAGTTCTGCTCCGCCGCATTCCTAGGCTGGCGCAACGGCATGGATACCAGGGTCTCCGCGACGCCGCTGCGCGGCTGCACGCCCTGGTGCGACGAAGTCGGGCAACCCCGAATGCCTGCGATA
>NZ_VFUZ01000025.1 GCF_006658505.1 Mesorhizobium sp. B2-4-15 | reverse complement strand
CGCCATGATCAGGGACCAAAAACCATGGCAACCCGCTTGAAATCCAAGACAGTCGCTCTCCCCGTATAGTGACGGGGAGAAGAGACCTGTGGCACACTCGGCACTTTCTTCTGCAAACGCCGGCGATTTGGCGAAATCATCGATGACATCATCCTTCTCCCCGTCACTATACGGGGAGAAGTGCCCGGCAGGGCGATGAGGGGCAGCGCTGGCGTCGACGGTTCCCCAAGCGATCGGCCTGCTTCGAGGGCGGGACCACGATTGCGGCCGTCGCCGGATCAGCCGACCTTCTCGGTTCTGGCAAAGCTCCGGCGAGCGGCGATGCGCCCATACCAGTCGCTTATGTCAGCGAAACGGGCGAGCAGCTCGCGTCCTTCGGCAACCTTGACGAAATAGCCGATAATCGGCGCCGCGTGCAGATCGGCCAGCGTCAGCTGGTCGCCAAGCAGCCATGGTCCTTCGGCTTTCAGCGAAGCCAGCACCTTGAGGACCGTCTCCGCCCGGCGCAGGCCATCGGCGACCAAGTTCTCATCGGGCGTTGCCTTTTCCAGCCGTTCAACCGC
Source organism: Mesorhizobium sp. B2-4-15 (assembly GCF_006658505.1). GTDB lineage: Bacteria > Pseudomonadota > Alphaproteobacteria > Rhizobiales > Rhizobiaceae > Mesorhizobium. The sequence goes on along the minus strand of NZ_VFUZ01000025.1, from coordinate 79,443 downwards.
CACGTCCCAGACCATGGCCCGATAAGCATAGGCATCAAGCATGCCGATGATCTGGCCCATCCTGGCGCGGCCGCGCGCGTCCGCCGGCTGAAGCGCCGGACCGTCGAACACCTCGTCGACATAGCGCGCGATCGCACTGGTCTCGAAGAGACGGAAACCATCGTGCTCGAAAGCCGGAATGCGGCCGAACGGATGGCGTTCGAGAAACCACGCCGGAATGCCGTCAGCGGCGAAGATGTCGAGCGGTACGAGCTCGTAGTCGATACCCTTCTCCTCCATCGCTATCCGGGCGATGCGTACGTAAACGCTGTAATCCGCGCCGTAGAGCACCGGTTTGGTCACGCTGCCAGCCATCGCTTTTGCTCTCGTTGGCCAAAAGCGAAGGCTCCTTTCGGAGCCTTCGGCACGTGGAAATTCGGGGCTACGCCATCGCCTTCTGCAAATTCTCGTCGATCTTGTCGAGGAAGCCGGTGGTCGACAGCCAGGGCTGGTCGGGGCCGATCAGCAGCGACAGGTCCTTGGTCATGAAACCGGACTCGACGGTCTGGATGCAGACCTTTTCCAGCGTCTCGGCAAAACGCTTCAGTTCGGCGTTGTCGTCAAGCTTGGCGCGGTGGGCCAGGCCACGCGTCCAGGCGAAGATCGAGGCGATCGAGTTGGTCGAGGTTTCCTCGCCCTTCTGGTGTTGACGATAGTGGCGGGTGACGGTGCCGTGCGCGGCTTCCGCTTCGACCGTCTTGCCATCCGGCGTCATCAGCACCGAGGTCATCAGGCCGAGCGAGCCGAAACCCTGCGCCACCGTGTCGGACTGCACGTCGCCATCATAGTTCTTGCAGGCCCAGACATAGCCGCCCGACCATTTCAGGCTGGACGCGACCATGTCGTCGATCAGGCGATGCTCGTACCACAGCTTCTTCGCCTTGAACTCGGCCTCGAATTCGGTTTCGTAGACCTCCTGGAAGATGTCCTTGAAGCGGCCGTCATAGGCCTTGAGGATGGTGTTCTTGGTAGACAAATAGACCGGATAGTTGCGCAGCAGGCCGTAATTCAGCGAGGCGCGGGCAAATTCGCGTATCGACTCGTCGAGATTGTACATGGCCATGGCGACACCGGCGCCAGGCGCGTCGAACACGTCATGCTCGATCACGTGGCCGTCCTCGCCGACGAACTTGATCGTCAGCTTGCCCTTGCCGGGGAAGCGGAAATCGGTGGCGCGGTACTGGTCGCCGAAAGCGTGACGGCCGACGATGATCGGCTTGGTCCAGCCGGGTACCAGGCGCGGCACGTTCTTCATGATGATCGGCTCGCGGAAGATGGTGCCGCCGAGGATGTTGCGGATGGTGCCGTTCGGCGACTTCCACATCTTCTTCAGCTTGAATTCCTCGACGCGCTGCTCGTCGGGGGTGATCGTCGCGCATTTCACGCCGACACCGTATTTCTTGATGGCGTTAGCCGAATCGATGGTCACCTGGTCGTTGGTAGCGTCACGGTGCTCGATGCCGAGGTCGTAATATTCGAGCTTCAGGTCGAGATAAGGGTGGATCAGCTTGTCCTTGATGAACTGCCAGATGATGCGGGTCATCTCGTCGCCGTCGAGTTCGACGACCGGGTTCGCCACCTTGATCTTCGCCATGGAAAGAATGCCTCGTTGCTGGGAATGAACGGCCTTGCCAGCATGGCATTCGGCCGGGGGATGCCGCCCGTATATCAAAGCGCTTTTGGCCGCGCAAACGGCGATCGGTCACGAATTGGAGCTTGGGCGGTCGCCATTTGCGAATGCTTCATTTTCGCGACCGAATATGGCAGGGGACGCTGAAATGCCGCAAACAGCAGTTCATTGACAATCATGCCCGTCACCAAAGATCCCGATAACGCTTCAGCCGCCTGTCCGGCGATCATCCTCGTCGAGCCGCAGCTCGGCGAGAACATCGGCATGGTCGCCCGCGCCATGGCCAATTTCGGCCTGTCCGAACTTCGCCTGGTCAATCCGCGCGACGGCTGGCCGAGCGAGAAGGCGCGCGCCGCCGCCAGCCGCGCCGACCATGTCATCGATGCAGTCACCGTGTTCGACGATCTGGCCTCGGCGCTTGCCGACCTGAACTTTGTTTTCGCGACCACGGCCAGGCAGCGGGATGGCTTCAAAGCCGTGCGCGGCCCTGTGGAGGCGGGCAGGGTGCTGCGCGCCCGTCACGGAATGGGGCAGCGCACAGGCATCCTGTTCGGCCGCGAGCGCTTCGGCCTCTACAATGACGAGGTTGGCCTCGCCGACGAGATCGTCACCTTTCCGGTCGATCCTGATTTCTCCTCCCTCAACATCGCCCAGGCGGCCTTGCTGATGTCCTACGAGTGGATGAAGTCCGGCCTGGAAGACGAGACCAAAACCAACTTTGCGGGTCCGGACATGAAGCCGGCAAGCAAGGAAGAACTGCACGGCCTGTTCGCCTATCTGGAGGGCGCGCTCGAAGCGCGCGGCTACTTCCGCCCGGCACCGAAGAAGCCGAAGATGGTCGACAATCTGCGCGCAGTGCTGACGCGGGCTGGCTTCGCCGAGCCGGAACTGAAGGTGCTGCGCGGTATGATTTCCTCCCTCGACAGGTTTTCACCGGCCATGCCGCGCGGCGACGGCTCTCCGGGCGACGATCCGAGACGATTGCCTGCCGCGGCTGCACGCGCGCGCAAGGCGGATGTCGATCGTCCGGCGCCCGACGCCAATGGCGGCGACAACGACACGCCGCCGCTGGGTGGCAAGGGAACCGACAATGACTGACCGGCCGATCCTGATGTTCGATTCCGGCGTCGGCGGGCTGACAGTGCTGCGCGAGGCACGCGTCCTGATGCCGGACCGGCGCTTCATCTATGTCGCGGACGATGCGGCCTTTCCTTTCGGTGCCTGGGAAGAGCCGGCGCTGCGGACCCACATACTCGATCTCTTTGCCAGACTGCTCGACCGGTTTGCGCCGGCGATTTCCGTTATCGCCTGCAACACCGCCTCGACACTGGTGATCGATGCGCTACGCGACAGATTTCCTGGCCATCCCTTTGTCGGCACCGTGCCGGCGGTGAAGCCGGCGGCTGAGCGCACGCGTTCGGGCCTGGTCTCGGTGCTTGCGACACCCGGAACGGTGAAGCGGCAGTACACGCGCGACCTGATCAGCAAATGGGCACAGAAATGCCATGTCCGTCTGGTCGGCAGCGACAGGCTGGCGGGGCTTGCCGAAGCCTATATGCGCGAGGGCTTTGTCGACGAGGAGGCCGTGCGCGCCGAGATCGCGCCCTGCTTCATGGAACATGACGGTCTCAGGACCGACATCGTGGTGCTGGCCTGCACGCATTACCCGTTTCTGGTCAACCGCATGCGCAAGACCGCGCCATGGCCGGTCGACTGGATCGATCCGGCCGAAGCGATCGCCCGGCGAGCCCTTTCGCTGCTGACGCCGCTTGATGGGTCGCTGCCGCAGGGCGAGCCTGATATCGCCATCTTTACCTCCGGAAAGGCGGATTTCGCCGTCAGCCGCCTCATGCAGGGGTTCGGACTGGCGGTCGCCTGATCTGCGGAACATTGGCGTGTGCGTTGCGTTTTCTCCGACAGGACGATGAAGGAGAACGGCCATGCCAGCCACCTCGAAAGCCCAGCAAAAAGCCGCCGGAGCCGCACTCTCCGCCAAGCGCGGCGAGACGAAAAAGAGCGAACTCAAGGGCGCTTCCAAGGGGATGTACGATTCCATGAGCGAGAAGCAGCTCGAGGAGTTCGCCGAAACGAAGCGCAAGGGACTTCCCGAGAAGAAGTCGAAACACTGAAATCCTGTCGGCTGCATTTGAAGGACGTAGCCCGAACAGACCAAAGCCCGCAGCGCACCGCGGGCTTCGTGTCAGAGGCTAAAATTCTCGGCTAGGCTACCAACGGTGGCAGCGCCGCACCCTTTCGACGATCACCCGGCGGTGACCATGCCGCCACACCACCCTCTTCTTCACGATGACGCGGCAGACCTGTTTATGCCCGTGCCAGTGGCGGGCCATTGCCGGTTCCGGTGCCACCGCCATCGAACCCGCAAGCACCGCGGCGCCTGCCAGGGTAAGGAAGAATTTCTTCATAAGAATTGCGCTCCTCTCGCTCCAGTCCCTTCCTGGTGCCGTTGGCGCAACAACCTCCCGCCACATCCGGCACTGCATCAACGCGTGAAACGCTATATCGTTGTCCTGCCTGGTGCCAGTCATAAGCTTGACACCGGTTAAATCTCGGTTTAATCAGCCGCCAACGCCGGGCAGCGATGTCCGGTGTTTGTTTGTATACGCAAGATCAGTCACCCTGGTTGTCTCTGGTCTTGTTTGAACTGACGTGTCCCGTGGGTTTTCCGCCGCGTTGCGTGGGAAAACCCTGTCAGGTCTCGAAAACGGAGGCCAGAGGAGGGCGCGTTTCCTTCACCCGGACCATGAGGTTCCGGGTGTGTTGTTTTGAAAGGGAATGCGATGAGCAAGCGCGAATCCGCGAAGTACAAGATCGACCGCCGTCTTGGCGAAAATATCTGGGGCCGCCCGAAGTCCCCGGTCAACAAGCGTGAATACGGCCCCGGCCAGCATGGCCAGCGCCGCAAGGGCAAACTTTCCGACTTCGGCCTGCAGCTGCGCGCAAAGCAGAAGCTGAAGGGTCACTATGGCGACGTTTCGGAAAAGCAGTTCCGCAAGGTCTATGAAGAGGCCGACCGCCGCAAGGGCGATACCTCGGAGAACCTGATCGGCCTGCTCGAGTCGCGTCTCGACGCGGTCGTCTACCGTGCCAAGTTCGTGCCGACCATTTTTGCCGCCCGTCAGTTCGTCAACCACGGCCACATCAACGTCAACGGCAAGCGCGTCAACATCGGCTCGTACCGTTGCAAGCCGGGCGACGTCGTCGAAGTGCGCGAGAAGTCGAAGCAGTTGGTGATCGTTCTGGAATCGGTCGCACTCGCCGAGCGCGATGTGCCTGATTACATCGAGGTCGATCATAACAAGATGGTCGCGACCTTCGGGCGTATCCCGGGCCTGTCGGACGTTCCGTTCGCCGTCCAGATGGAGCCGAACCTGGTCGTCGAATTCTATTCGCGCTAAGCGAACATCCTTTGCCATGCCATCGAAAGGCCGCCCCCGAGGCGGCCTTTTTGTTTCGCTCATCCGCTTTGGCGTTTCGATTTTCCGACCGATGCGCTAATGCGTGCGGACGTCACATTCCGGGGCCGCCGCGCCATGAACATGCAGCCAGACATCGAGACGCTTGAACCAATCGCCGAAGGCGGCTCCCACCCGCTGTTTGCCGATGTGCCGTCCTCGGTCGAGTTCAACAAGTTGCGCAAGCGGCTGCTGCGGCTGACTCGTCAGGCGATCGAGGATTTTTCGATGGTCAAGCCGGGCGAGCGCTGGCTGGTCGCGCTGTCGGGCGGCAAGGATTCCTACGGGCTGCTCGCAATGCTGCTCGATCTCAAATGGCGTGGTCTGCTGCCGGTCGAACTGCTGGCCTGCAATCTCGACCAGGGCCAGCCGAATTTTCCCAAGCACATCCTGCCCGATTATCTCAATGCCAATGGTATCGCGCACCGCATCGAATACCGGGACACCTATTCAGTCGTCACCGATAAGCTGCCGCAAGGCAGCACCTATTGCTCGCTCTGCTCGCGGCTGCGGCGCGGCCATCTCTATCGCATCGCGCGCGAGGAGGGATGCTCGGCGCTGGTGCTTGGCCACCACCGCGAGGACATCCTCGAAACCTTCTTCATGAACCTGTTCCATGGCGGCCGGCTCGCCGCCATGCCGCCAAAGCTTCTCAACGACGACGGCGACGTCATGGTGCTGCGGCCGCTGAGCTACTGCGCCGAAGCAGATCTCGAGAAATTCGCAGCGGCGATGCGGTTTCCGATCATTCCCTGTGACCTCTGCGGCAGCCAGGAAGGCCTCCAGCGCAACGCCATGAAGGCGATGCTGGAGGACATAGAAAGACGCATGCCCGGCCGCAAGGACACGATGATCCGCGCGCTGTCCAACACCCGACCATCGCATCTGCTTGACAGGAACCTGTTCGATTTTGCCGCCCTGAACCAAACCCTCATCACAGAACAAGACGCTTCCGATGACATTTGATGATAACGCCATCGACTGGCTGGCCAGCCTGCTGGCCGAGGCGGCCGACATCGAAATCATGCCCCGCTTTCGCCGGTTGGGCGATGGCGACATCCGCCAGAAGACTTCGGCCGCCGACCTGGTCACGGAGGCCGATGTCAATGCCGAACGGCTGATCACCGCGCGGCTGCGCCAGCGTTATCCTTCGGCCATGGTCATCGGCGAGGAAGCCTGTTCGGACAATCCAGGACTGCTCGACGGTCTGGGCGATGCCGATCTGGCTTTCGTCATCGACCCGGTCGACGGCACGTTCAACTTTGCATCCGGCGTGCCTCTGTTCGGCGTGATGCTTGGCGTCGCGGTCAAGGGGGAGACGGTCGCCGGCATCATCCACGATCCAGTCGGCAAGGACTGGCTGATCGGCGCCAAGGGTGCCGGCAGCCATATCCGCCACGCACACGGCGCGCTGGAGAACGTGCGGGTTGCCGCGCCCGCGCCGATTTCACAGATGACCGGTGCGGTCTCCTGGCAGTACATGGCGGACCCCGAGCGCACGCGACTGGCCTGCAACCAGACCAAGACGCTGTCGCAATTCAACTATCGCTGCGCCGCGCATGAATACCGCCTGCTGGCAAGCGGCCACGGCCATTTCGTCGTCTACAACAAGCTGATGCCCTGGGATCATCTCGCCGGTGTGCTGATCCATGCCGAAGCCGGCGGCCATGCCGCGCGTTTCGACGGCAGCGCCTATCTGCCGGCGCATGTCGGGGGCGGCCTGCTGGTGGCGCCGGACAAGGAAAGCTGGCAGGAGCTACGCCGCGAGCTCTGGGCGGAGTAGGATCGACCGGGTTGTGCGACCGACAGATTGATGCAATCTCATGCCAATCGAGAGGGTTCCGTAGATGAAGTCTCGGTCCACGATTGTTGCAGCAGCCCTCGCCATCACCTTGGTTGTTGGCTCCAACCAGGCGAGATCGCAGCAGCGCCCATGCCGCAGTCCCGATCCTGTCGATACGATAAAGGAGATGTCCGCCGCGATCTTCGCTTGTTGGCAGCCGCCGCCTGGAACAGCAGGCATGTCCCTGACATTGCGGTTTTCGCTTCGCCGAAACGGTACGCTGATTGGCAAACCTCGCGCCACCTACTCCAAACTGGGAAGCGACGACGCGCTCAGCCGCGCCTTCGTCGCTTCCATTATCGAGGCTCTCGACAAGGCCTTGCCGTTGCCCGTTTCAGACAGCATGGGCGAGGCAATCGCAGGACGTATGCTTGCCCCTCGCTTTACGGCGGCCCTCGTAGGCTCATCCTGATGCATCTCGCTCGAAAGCGTGTCGCCCAGAGTGTGCCGTGGCTTGGGACAACGACACGCGCAAACGACAATTCAATGCAGGTCGGTGATGTGCCCTGAAACGGGTGGGTTGTGTGGCTGGAACATCTTGCCGCGCTCGGCAAGAAGAATCATCAACAGCGCCGCGACCGAGACGCTGCAGAAGCCGGCGGCAAGCGGCGTCACCGTTCCGTTGAAAGCTTGACCGATCAGCGTACCGAGAATGCCGCCAAGAAACGTCTGCATGAAACCCAGGATTGACGACGCCGTGCCGGCCAATTGACCGAGCGGCTCCATGGCCAACGCGTTGAAATTGGCGCCAAGCGCACCGAACGGAAGCATGGCGCCGGCAAAGAAGGTGATGAACAGCCAAAGCGGCATCTTCGTTTCCAGCGAAACGACCAGCCACGCCAGGCTGATGACCAGAAACAGCAGCAGCGCGCTCTGCGACAGGCGGCGCATGCCGATCCGGCCCACGAGACGCGAGTTAAGGTAGTTGGAGAAGGCGAGCACGCCAGCGACCCCGGCGAAGATCACTGGGAACATCTCGCCGACGTTGAAGATATTGACGTAGATTTGCTGCGCCGAGGCAATGAAGCCGAACATGGCGCCGAAAATGAAAGTACTGGCAAAGGCATAGCAGAGCGCGATGCGGTTGGTGAGCACGATGCGGAAGCCGCCGAGGATGGAGGAGACCGTTAGCGTCCGGCGATATTCGGGATGCAGCGTTTCGGGCAGGCGCAGCAGCGACCATGCCGAGACGATCAAGGCGCCGATGGCCATGGTGACGAAGATCCAATGCCAGGTCGCGAACAGCATGATGAACTGACCGATGCCGGGAGCAATGACCGGTATCGCCATGAACACCATGAAGATTAGCGACATCACTTCGGCCATACGCCGGCCTTCGAACGTGTCGCGCACGATCGAAACGGCGATCACGCGGGTGGCGGCTGCACCAACGCCCTGCACGGCACGGCAAAGCAGAAGGGTTTCGAAACTTGGCGCAATGGCGGCCGCGGCGGCCGCCGCCACGTAGATGATCAGGCCGGCGACCAGTGGCGAGCGGCGTCCGTAACGGTCCGAGATCGGGCCGAAGAAGAGCTGGCCGCCGCCAAAGCCCAGAATATAAGCGGTGACGACATATTGCCGGTGATTTTCATTCTCGACGCCGAGCGAGGCGCCGATCTGCTGCAGCGCCGGCAGCATGATGTCGATGGCCAGTGAATTGAGCGCCATCAGCGCCGCGCAAAGCGCAATGAACTCCCAGCGCGGAATGGGCACTTTGCTTGCCCGTTGCGGCGCTATCGATTGCTGGTCCACGGCAAGTCCAATCTCTCAAACGAAAACGCGCCGGCGGGCCGGCGCATTGGCTCGTCTTGGTCCCGACGTTAGGGATATACGACGTCAGGGACAAAAAAATTGCCGAGGTGGGGCCGCCCCGGTGCTCGGCGCAGTCGTTCCGACATGCCCGAAACCGAAATCAGGCGGCGCCTTTGACGCTCACGCCCTTCTCGACCAGGAAGTCCTGCAACTCGCCGGCCTGGAACATCTCGCGCACGATGTCGCAGCCGCCGACGAATTCGCCCTTGACGTAGAGCTGCGGGATCGTCGGCCAGTTGGAGTAGTCCTTGATGCCCTGGCGCAGTTCAGCCGAGTCCAGAACGTTCACGCCTTTATAGTCGGCGCCGATATAGTCGAGGATCTGGACGACCTGGCCGGAAAAACCGCACTGCGGAAAACCGGGCGTGCCCTTCATGAAAAGGACGACGTCGTTGCTCTTCACTTCATTGTCGATGTAGTCGTTGATGCCGCTCATGGAGGATCCTTTCACGCCTGTGGGAGTCAGGCTCGAAGCATGTCCTTCAGATAAACCCATAGGTTGCCCGAAACAAGACATTAGCCGCGCCGGGGCCGAAATGGCGCAAAGAGTGGGCCGTTTTGGGCCAAGCGGGTGTCGAGTTGGTTGATCCTCAGTCGGGAACGCTTGTCTGCAGCGCCAATGCATGCAGCACGCCGCCCATATTGCCCTTCAGCGCGTCATAGACCATCTGGTGCTGCTGGACGCGGCTCTTGCCGCGAAAGCTTTCGGCCACGACTTCGGCGGCGTAATGATCGCCATCGCCGGCGAGATCGCGGATCGTCACGCGGGCATCCGGTATGCCGTCCTTGATCAGTTTTTCAATGTCGCGGGCGTCCATTGCCATTGCAGAATTTCCTGTTTCGGGCGGGCGGCGACTTGGCCGCTCGTGCGATGAGAGTCGGGGTAAACCTAAAGCCTTTCCGGCCGGGATTGAAGCCGTTCCGTCCGCCATCGGAGCGATTGTCGGCTACGAGGCATTCTCATCGTGATGGATCGCATCGTCCGCAGGCTCGTCATCGCGCATCGAGAAGGTACGGCCAAGGCTGAAGACCAGCACATAGAGGGGAAGGTTCACCGCCAGATTGGCGATCGGCAGGTAGCCGGTCATCCGCCAGGCGGGCGAGAAGAACGGCTGGCCGTAGCCATCGCAGACAAGGGAAGAGCCATATTCCCACAATGCCCCCAGCACGGCCGCGACGGCGAAAAGCTTGATGCAGGTGACGACCTGACCTGTTCGCGTGTTGTCCGGCAGAAGCCGGGTCCAAAGCACCAGGCAAATGATCGGAACCGCGTAGATGAGGTCCTGCAGCACCAGCATCGGAAGTGTGCCGTTGGCCGCGGCAAGAAATTCGGCGCGCGTTTCCAGCCTCGGACAAACCTCGCTCGAGGTTGTCGAGAGCAGGAAGAAACCGAACGGCCCGAGGAACCAGAAGAAGAACAGCGACGGCCAGAAGACAGCTGCGAGCAGCGCCCGGGCGGCCAGCCTCGTCAACTGGCCTGGTCCATGAAGCGCGGGAACCAGCCCTCATGCGCGGCGGTCAACGCGCTGACCGGGATCGCCCTGGCGTCACCGAGCTTCAGCGCGGCGCCGCCGGTCGAGCCGATCCAGGGCGCGAAGATGCCGAGTTCGCCCTGCTGCTTGCGGATGGCGTCCCATTGCTGGCCATGTGGATCGATCGACAGCGTCAAGAGATAGCGGCCCTGATCCTCGCCGAACCAGACCGGTATCGGATCGGTGCCGACCAGTCCGGGAACGGTCGCGCCGATCCCCGACGCCATCGCCATTTCGGCCAAGGCGACCGCAATGCCGCCGTCCGAAACATCATGCGCCGCCGTGACGATGCCGGACGCGATCAGCGAACGCACATGGTCACCGACGCGCCTCTCGTGCTCGAGGTCGACCGGCGGCGGCGGGCCGTCGGTGCGGCCATGGATGTCTCTGAAATAGACGGACTGGCCAAGATGCGTGCCCCAGGAAGCGGGAGCACCGACCAGCAGGATCATCTGGCCCTCGGCCGCGAAGCCGATCCGCACCATTTTCGACCAGTCGGCGATCAGGCCGACGCCACCGATGGTCGGCGTCGGCAGGATGCCCTGGCCATTGGTCTCGTTGTAGAGCGAGACGTTGCCAGAAACGATCGGGAAGCCGAGTGCCCGGCAGGCGTCGCCGATGCCTTTCACCGCGCCGACCAGCTGGCCCATGATCTCGGGTCGCTCCGGATTGCCGAAATTGAGGTTGTCGGTGGCGGCCAGCGGCAACGCGCCGGTGGCTGTGAGATTGCGCCAGCACTCGGCCACCGCCTGCTTGCCGCCCTCGTAGGGATCGGCTTCGCAATAGCGCGGCGTGACGTCGGACGAGAAGGCGAGCGCCTTGGTCGGATGGCCCTCGACGCGCACCACGCCGGCATCGCCGCCGGGAAGCTGCAGCGAATTGCCCTGGATCAGCGTGTCGTATTGTTCCCAGACCCAGCGGCGCGACGAAAGATCCGGTCCGCCGAGCAGCTTCAGCAGTGCCTCGGCGACATCGGCCTGCGGAATATCGTTGGCGGCAAGCGGCGCCGGCTTCTTGGGTTCGATCCAGGGACGGTCGTATTCCGGCGCCTTGTCGCCGAGATCCTTGATTGGCAGGTCGGCGACCTGATCACCTTGATGCAATACACGGAAACGCAAATCGTCGGTAGTCTTGCCGACAATGGCGAAGTCGAGGCCCCATTTGTGGAAGATCGCCTCGGCTTCCTTTTCCCTTTCGGGGCGCAGCACCATCAGCATGCGCTCCTGGCTTTCCGACAGCATCATCTCGTAGGCGCTCATGCGCTCTTCGCGCACCGGCACCTTGTCGAGGTCGAGCTCGATGCCAAGGTCGCCCTTGGCGCCCATCTCGACCGCCGAACAGGTGAGCCCCGCGGCACCCATGTCCTGGATGGCGATGACGGCGCCGGAGGCCATCAGCTCGAGGCAAGCCTCCAGCAGGCATTTTTCGGTGAAGGGGTCGCCGACCTGCACGGTCGGGCGCTTCTCGTCGATCTTGTCGTCGAATTCCGCCGACGCCATGGTGGCGCCGCCGACGCCATCGCGGCCGGTCTTGGCGCCGAGATAGACAACCGGCAGGCCGACGCCCTTGGCTTCCGACAGGAAGATGGCATTGGTTTTGGCAAGACCGGCCGCGAAGGCGTTGACCAGGATGTTGCCGTTGTAGCGGGCATCGAAATTGACTTCGCCGCCGACCGTCGGCACGCCAAAGGAGTTGCCATAGCCGCCGACGCCGGAAACCACGCCGGCGACGAGATGCCTGGTCTTGGCGTGGTCGGGAGCGCCGAAGCGCAACGCGTTCATCGACGCGATCGGCCGCGCCCCCATGGTGAAGACATCGCGCAGGATGCCGCCGACGCCAGTCGCCGCGCCCTGGTAGGGCTCGATGAAAGACGGGTGGTTATGGCTCTCCATCTTGAAGACGACGCAGTCGCCGTCGCCGATGTCGACCACGCCGGCATTCTCGCCCGGCCCCTGGATGACCTGCGGCCCGGTGGTCGGCAGCGTGCGCAGCCATTTCTTCGAGGATTTGTATGAGCAGTGCTCGTTCCACATCGCCGAGAAGATGCCGAGTTCGGTGAAGCTCGGCTCGCGTCCGACGAGATCGAGAATGCGCTGATACTCATCGGGCTTCAGACCATGGGCGGCGATGAGTTCTGGAGTGATCGGCACGGAATTGGAAATGGTCATGGGCGGGGATGTATGTCCATGGAACGGGGATTTTGAGTCCCCTCTTATCGCAAGCTTTGCGGCCGATACACCCGTCGGTTGGCGAAAACGCACGAAAACCTGACATAGCCACAGGGAGGCGATGGTTGGCTTCCGAAGCGCTTCGCGGTTCAGGAGAAGCTGTCGTAGCCCGCGCGGCCCTCATCGAGGAGGCGCCTGATGACCGCAACGGCGCCGGCGACGTCACCACGCCGTCTCGGCTGCGAAACACCGAAACGGACGCCATGAAAGACCTGTTCCGAGCGGCCGGCCTTGAACTCGTCCTCGTCGTCGATCAGCACGCCGTGTTCCAGGCAGGCGTTCTTGAAGGTGCCGGAAAGCCAGGGGTCGGGCAGGGTAAGCCAGACAAAGGGCACCTTGTCGTGTGACTTGAACGCGAAGCCGGCCAAGGTTTCGCGAACGATCGCGATGCGGGCGCTGATTTCGGCGATGCTGCGCTTGCGGATATCGCTGGCCTGTCCCGAAAGCACCAGACGGGCATTCACCTCGGCCAGCAGGAAGGGCATGCCGCCGGTCATCATCTTGTGGGCGACGCGGATACGGTGGCGATAGGCGGGCGGGCAGGCGAGCCAGCCGCCGCGCATGCCGGCCGCCACCGATTTCGACAGGCCGCCGGCAACGATGGTGCGTTCGGGGGCGAATTCGGCCAGCAGCGGTGTCGGATCGTCGGTCAGGTTGCCGTAAAGGTCGTCCTCGATCATGACGACATTGTAGTCGCGTGCAACCCGCGCCATCGCCTCGCGGCGCGCGGCCGACAGTGTCGCCAGTGTCGGATTCTGCGCGGTCGGCATCAGGAAGATCATCCTGGGATGCTTTTGCGCGCAGACGCGCTCGAAATCGTCGGGATCGATGCCTAGGTCATCCGATGCCACCAGCGCGGTGCGCCGGCCGATCAGCCCAGCACTGCGGGATATCTGCGAATAGGTGAGGTGTTCGAAGGCGACATAGTCGCCGGGCGTGGTCAGCGCACCGATCGCGCCCATCACCGCGGCATGGGTGCCGAGCGTCGGAACGATGGCGTCGGCGGCTGGTCGAAAGGAATTGCGCGACAGCCAGCGGGCGCCGGCTTCATACCAGCGGTCCGGAAAATCGCGCGTATAGCTTGAAATTTCGTGCGGATGATCCTGTGCGGTGCGCGACAACACATCGGCGATATCAGCGCCCTGGCCGATATCGGGTGCCGCGGTGCTGTCGAAACGCAGCTTGTCCTTGGGCGCATCGACATAGCGCGTGCCTTCCACGCTGACGTCGGGGGCCTCCGGCTTCACGCCTTCGGCACGCTGGCCGAGCACATAGGTTCCTCGCCCCACTTCGCCACTCACCAGCCCGCGCTCGCGCAGCAATTGGTAGGCCCGGCCGACCGTGCCGACGGTGGTGCCGATGTCATAGGCGAGGTCGCGCTGCGGCGGCAGTTTCGCGCCGGCATCGATCACGCCCCGGTCGATATCTGACTCAATGCTGTCAGCAAGGCGCTGATAAAGAGGACCGGAACCGGCAGTGAGGTCTGGAAGCCAACTTGTCATGGTGACAATTTTGTATATTGCACCGAATTGTGAGTCAATACATATCGGTAGCGTACCCGAGTGGGGTACAATCGAGAAGTCCGGTAGATAAAAATGGATACAATCGCGACAATCCGTCATTCGAGACCCGAGCTATCAGGCCAGGCGCTACGCCCGTCCGGCCAGCGCGGCTTTGTCGGCAGCATGGTGCGTGTGATCAGGTCGTTAGCCAGATGGATCGACCATTTGCTGGAGCGCCGCCGCAGCCGGCTGGCGTTGCTGGAGATGACCGACGATCAGCTCAAGGACATCGGCATCTCCCGATGCGATGCCCACCGTGAGGCCATCAGGCCTTTCTGGGAGTAGGCTGGTCTTAGCGGACACTCTTGGTCCGCAGACGTGCAACGCCATGATCGACGAAAACGGCGACAACGCAGATCATCAGAAACATCGCTGTGACGGCCAGCGCCGCCATGGCAACACTGGCTGCACCGTTCTTGGCGACGTCGAGGAAGCGGCCGATGGGCTAGGCAGTTGCCGCACAGGCCGGGTTGCCGGCCTGCCAGCGGGCGATGTCGGCCCCGATGCGTGCGCCAAGCGGGTCGTTCATCAGCGGTCCGAACACGTCGACACGGCTCGAATTGCCTTGCGCCTGCACGACCAGCAACGGCTTGCCGCCATAGTGCTTGGCCGGCACCAGCAGGAAGCGCGGCGTGCCGCTGAACGAGTTCAGCTCATTGGCCATCTGATATTGCCTGAAGGCCGGGTCCTTGCTGGCGATCCAGCATTTGTGGGCCGCGATCGCCACCTGTTCCATGGCCAGCAGCGCCGCACTCTTGCCCGAGGCCACGGGCGTGCTCTTCGGGCTCGATTGGCACGACGCCAGGGCAAAGCCCGCCGCGGCAACGAAGGCGATCGTCTTGCTCTTGATCAAGCGGCACCCATCTCGAGTTCGGACAGAAAGATTTTCAGGCCGTCGGTCATCTCGCCCCATACACGCGACAATGCCGGATGCTGCAGGGCGATCTGCTCATAGGCATCGAATTTGGGATAGGCGTCGAGCAGGTCGTGGCGGCCTGTCATGGCGCGGAAATTGTTGAAGATGAAGCGCGTCGGCGTCAGCCAGGCGTCGGCGAAACTGATTTCGTCGCCGAGCGCGAAGGGGCCTTGCGCCATGCGCGCCTCGATCGCCGCCAGCCCGTGGTGCAGGCGGGCGAATTGGGCTTCGATCTCGGCATTGTTGCGCTCAGGCATGAAATGCAGTTCGAAAAGCTTCATAGTCGGCGCAAGCACATCGAGATCGGTGATGCGTGCGAACATGCGCACCAGAGCGCGATCCCTGGAATCAGCGGGCAGCAGTGCCGGTTCCGGAAAGCGTTCCTCGAGATATTCGGCGATCACCACCGACTCGACGATCGTTTCGCCCGAGCCGGTGATCAGCACCGGAATCCGGTTCATCGGCGAGATGGCGCGAAATTCTTCGGGGATCGGAAAACCCGGCGGTGGCGCGATGATCTTGAGCGGGACGTCCTTGATATAGGCCAGCGCCCGCACGATCGAAGAGTAGGGCGACAACGGCCGCGAATAGAGTTTCATGACCGTCTCTCTCCCCAGTGAAGCGAACTTTTCCAACAAGACGGGCTGGAATGTCCGGCTGTTCTCAACGCGTCCGCCTCGATGATTTCAGGCGGCGATGCCGAGGGCGCCTTCGAAAAGCGCACGGCCGTCGCTGCCGCCATGTGCGGTCTCGATCAGATTTTCAGGATGCGGCATCAGACCAAGCACATTGCCTTGTTCGTTGATGATGCCGGCAATGTCGTTGATCGAGCCGTTCGGATTGGTGCCCTCCGCATAACGGAACACCACCTGGCCTTCGCCTTCGACGCGAGCCAGCGTCTCGGCGTCGGCAAAATAGTTGCCGTCGTGATGCGCCACCGGCGAGCGGATGATCTGGCCGGGCTGATAGCGGCGGGTGAACATGGTGTTGGCGTTGGTTATCTGCAGTTTTACCTGCCGGCAGACGAATTTCAGCGAGGAGTTGCGCATCAAGGCGCCTGGCAGCAGTCCGGCCTCGACCAGGATCTGGAAGCCGTTGCAGACGCCGATGACCATGACGCCCTTGGCCGCCTTTTCGGCAACCGCCCGCATGACCGGCATGCGCGCGGCGATCGCGCCGCAACGCAGATAATCGCCGAACGAGAACCCGCCCGGAATGGCGATCAGGTCGACATCGGGGATTTCGGTATCGGTCTGCCAGACAGTAGCCGGCGCATGTCCCGAAATCTTGGTCAGCGCCGCGATCATGTCGCGGTCGCGATTGAGGCCAGGCAGGAGGACGACAGCTGATTTCATTTTGGTTCGAAAGGCCTCTGAGATTCGGCGAGTTCGCGCAGGTCGAGACGGCGGTCAATGCGTTCAAGCCGATCATCCTGGCGGGCGAGAATGCCGTAGATGTTGTGGATATCGCTTTGCGTTGCCACCATATGGCCTCGCGTCACATTCAATTCCCGTTTCGTCGCGGAAACATCCTGACGAAGTTCACCAATTTCGTGATGCACGCGCTTGAGAAGCTCGAACATCACCTCATTCGTGACTTCCGACATAGTCCCTCCGATACAACGTCAGGTAAGTGTCACACTGTAGTTCTCAATCACCGTATTCGCCAGCAGCCTGTCGCACATGGCCTTCAGGTCGGCTTCGGCCTTGCTCTTATCGGTCTCCGCCAGTTCGACGTCGAACACCTTGCCTTGCCGCACCGTGCCGACGCCATCGAAGCCAAGTCCCGACAGCGCGTGTTCGATCGCCTTGCCCTGAGGGTCGAGCACGCCATTCTTGAGGGTGACGGTAATGCGGGCCTTGATCACGCTGGACATGCTCCTGCTCGAATAGTGGTCTTGGTTAGTGCGGCTTGCCCTTGAGGCCATCGGTCGAGGCGACAAGCACCGGACCGGTGGGGCGGGGCGGCTCGTTCTCGTTCATGATACCGAGGCGGCGGGCGACTTCCTGGTAGGCTTCGACGAGGCCGCCCATGTCACGGCGGAAGCGATCCTTGTCGAGCTTGTCCTGCGTCGCCACGTCCCACAGGCGGCAGGAATCCGGCGAAATCTCGTCGGCGACGACGATGCGCATCATGTCGCCCTCGAACAGGCGGCCGCATTCGATCTTGAAGTCGACGAGCTGGATGCCGACGCCCATGAACAGGCCGGAGAGGAAGTCGTTGACGCGGATCGCGAGCGCCATGATGTCGTCGATCTCCTGCGGGCTCGCCCAGCCGAACGCGGTGATGTGCTCTTCGGACACCATCGGATCGTCGAGCGCGTCGGCCTTGTAATAGAATTCGATGATCGAGCGCGGCAAAACCGTGCCTTCCTCGATGCCGAGGCGCTTGGACAGCGAACCGGCGGCGACATTGCGCACCACCACTTCGAGCGGGATGATCTCGACTTCCTTGATCAACTGCTCGCGCATGTTGAGCCGGCGGATAAAATGGGTCGGGATGCCCATGCGGTTCAGATGGTTGAAGATGTGCTCGGAAATACGGTTGTTGAGCACACCCTTGCCGTCGACGACCTCGTGTTTCTTCTTGTTGAAAGCGGTGGCATCATCCTTGAAGAACTGGATGAGCGTGCCCGGCTCGGGTCCCTCATAGAGGATCTTGGCCTTGCCTTCATAAATGCGGCGGCGATTTTTCATTTGATTTTTCTCTGGATTTGCGGGCAGGCGGCAAGCGACCAGTTCCTGTCCGTCTGCCTAAATTAGTGCGGCGACGGGGGCGTTCAATGCCGGGTCTATCCCAATCACATCGTTTGCTCAATCGGCAAATCCTTTCAATCAACCGCTTTCAGGACCGAAATGCCGCAGCGCAGCATGCGACGAAGCATATTGACCGGCTCGCGACCTTTTGGTTTGTGCTTTGGCAATACACATATCCATCGCCAACGAATCGGATTTGACCCGGAGGGAAGCCATGAGCAGCATGAAGGATCGCGAAGAGGGCTTTGAGCGCAAGTTTGCCTTCGATGAGGAACTCCGGTTCAAGGCCTCGGCGCGCCGCAACAAGGCGCTTGGCCTGTGGGCTGCTGAAAAGCTTGGAAAGTCGGGCGCCGACGCCGATGCCTACGCCAAGGAAGTGGTTGTTTCCGATATCGAGGAAGCCGGCGATCACGACGTGTTCCGCAAGATCCGCAAGGATTTCGATGCCGCGGGCGTCGCCCAGTCGGACCATCAGATCCGTCGCACCATGGACGAACTGATGGCGCAGGCCATCGAGCAGATCAAGAACACCTGATCCGGGCCGAAGCAGGCTCCGCAAAAGTGTCTGCGACAAACCTAGGAATGACTGGACCAATCGACCGCCCGGCCGTTCCGGGCGGTTTTTCTTTGCCTTTGTCGCGCTTTCCGGCTGAACTGCCGACGTTAACAAGGAAAGAGATTAGATGTCCCTGAAGTCCCGCCTTGCCGCCGATGAAACGCTGGTTACCGCCTGGTCCGGCGTGCCGGATGCCCTGACCGTCGAGATTCTCGCCAGACAGGGATTCGATGCGGTTACGCTCGACATGCAGCATGGCGGCCATCACGAGGACAGCGTGCTTCGCGGTCTCATGCCGGTGCTCGCCGCAAACAAGCCGGCGCTGGTGCGCATTCCTGTCGGCCGTTTCGACATGGCGAGCCGGGCGCTCGATTTCGGCGCCGAGGCGGTCATCGCGCCGATGGTGAATTCGGTCGCCGACGCAAGGCTGTTCGCGGCGGCCATGAAATATCCGCCGATCGGCGAGCGCTCATGGGGCCCGACCTATGCCTTCCCGCGCCATGGAAAGGGCGACCAAGCCGAATGGCTGCGCGGCACCAATCAGCGCACCATGGCTTTTGCAATGGTCGAGACGCGCGCCGCGCTCGATGCTCTCGACGGCATTCTCGATACGCCGGGCATTGACGGCATTTTCCTCGGACCGTCCGATTTCTCGATCGCCTGGACCAATGGCGCCACGGTCAATTCCACACTGGAGAGCATGATGGAGACGGTCGCCTCGGTTGCCGAGCGCACCCGCAAGGCCGGAAAACATGCCGCGATCTATGTCGTCGAACCGGCAATTACCGGCCGTGTCGTGTCGATGGGCTATCGCCTGCTCGCCACCGGCTCCGAGCATGCACTGGTTTCGTTGGGCGCGAAGTCCCTGCTGAAGAGCATGCGGGACTCGATCGGGTCCTGAGTCCGGACTGGACGAATTGCTCCCACAAGAGTCGCGTGGTCATGCCGTTTCGGGCGCCGCCGTGGCTGGCGCGCTGCGTCTGAATTTGTTGAACAGAGCGTTGAGTGCCTGGACCCACCAGTTGTTGAAGGCCATCAGCGGCAACGCGGCGACGATCGAACCCAGTATGGTGGCGGCGGTGGCGAGTGCGGCGGAGCCGCTGGCCAGCACCATCCATGACCCCAATGAGCAGATGACGGGTACATGCACGAGATAGAGCGGGAAGGACATTTCGCCCAGGAAACGTGCTGCCTTGCTCGACAACCATGACGGCGGGTTCTCCACACTCAGCATGGCGTAGACCAACATGATGCTTGCCGGGATGGACACGCAGGCTTGCCGCAAGCCTACATCGGAAACCGCGATCTCAAGCACGGCGAAAGGGCGGTATATGCCCACGGCACTCCCAGCATAACCCAGCAGCATCAGGGAAACGGTCACCAAGGCACCTCTTACCCATGGCTTCGAGCGAAATTCCATGGCCAGAAGAGAATAGAGAACCAGGCTGGCCGGAAAGGCACAAAGGTAGAAATTGACTTGCAACGCCAAGAACACGCCTATTGCGACGCCGAACCAGGACAGCAGCGCCGAGCGGGCCTGGAGGAAAAAGATGATCGGGGCGAGGGCGAAGATCAGCATGCTCCCCCAGAACTCGACCACCATGGTCCACAGGCTGCTGTCATAATATTGGTCGCCGAAAATGAATGTCCGCCAAGCGCCCTGCAGGAACGCGTCGGCGAAACTCGCGGTCTCCGGCGAAAGTGTCTTTGAAGCGTTGCCGAAGCTGCTCAGCCACTTCGATTGGGTTACGGCGGCCGCATCCTCGAAGAAATATAGATCGAGCTTGAAGACAAGGCAGGACGACAGAGCCGTAACAAGCACCGGGCCAGCCAGGCGTGGCAGGCGCTTGATCGCAGCCAGCCGCAGGTATTCTGCTTTGCGGGTCTGAAAATAACGCTTCACAAGCACATAGGAAGACAGAACGAAAAACAGATAGACGGCGGAGGCACCATTGAAGGCGACGAAAGCCGGACTTGTTTTGAGCGATTGCGCAGCGGCGTCTCCGGTGCCGTTTGCCGACGGAGCAAAAGCAGCCAAGTTATGCCCATTCAAAACAACAAGCGCCGCGACACCTCTCAAGAATTCCAGGGAGGTATCCTTGCGCAAGCATTGGCCCTTTGACTGAATATGAATAATACTTATTTAAGTCCGCTCTAAAATATACGTTCAACAAGCGGATGCGCTAGCATGGCAAATAAACGCGGGTTACCTTAAATTATTGTTTATTTCAGGTCCGCGGTTTGATTGCTGCCTCGGCGTAGAGTTTGGCCATATGTCAGAGTTCGGTCAGGAACTTGGCGAAGGTCATCGATCCCTCGGGCCAAGGGCCAAAGCCTGAATCCGCATTGAGATGACCGGTCTCGCCGGCATCGATAAACAGCGAGCCCCAGGCGCCGGCAATGTCCTCGGCGACATCGAAGGCGCAGAACGGGTCGTTGCGGCTGGCGATCACGATCGAGGGAAAAGGCAACGGCTCGCGCGGGTAGGGGCCGAAGGTCATCAGATGCTTCGGCTTGATCTTGGGGTTCGCGACATCGGGCGGCGCCACCAAAAAGGCCCCGGCGACCGGCTTCACGAATTGCGGCATGGCCTGCACGGCCGCCGCGACACCGAGCGAATGAGCGACGATGACCACCGGTCTCTCGGCCTCGTTGACCGCCTTGGCCACGCTCGCCGTCCAGTCCTCGCGCACCGGTTTCGACCACTCCGCCTGCTCGACGCGCCGCGCCGTCGACAGTTTCGATTGCCAGCGGGTCTGCCAATGCTCGGGTCCGGAATTGGTGTAGCCCGGAACGATCAGAATATCTGCGTCTTTGACTTTCATGGCGCTGAGATAGCGAGCGCGATTGCCTCATGCAACCATTGATCGACGCGCTCCTGTTCGTAATGGTGAACACCATGTTCGCTTTTCGCCGCCTTGTGTGAACGATCGCGATGGACGATCTGTCGTCTGGAGAACCAGCCGTGGAGGACCGGGATTTTGGCGCTGACACGACGTACAATGATCGGCGGCGCCGGGTTCCTGGCTTGGGAGCTTCCTCAAGCGTTGCCAAAACGGAGACAAGAATGAGCGAACTGCCATTTGCCGCCACCACGCCGGTGAGCGTTGCCCGTGTCGGGCTGAAGGCGCGCGATGCCGAAAGCCTCGCTGCTTATTACCGCCGGGTTGTCGGCCTTCAGGAATTGAGCCGGGCCGACGGCGCGATCACCCTTGGTGCCGCCAACCGTCCATTGCTTGTCCTCGAGCCGGATGCTTCCGCCAAGCCGGACGATCCGCGCAGCGCCGGCCTGTTCCACACGGCTTTCCTGCTCCCCAGCCGTGCCGATCTCGGCCGTTGGATCAACCACGCCATATCAGACAAGATCGCCGTCGAGGGTGCTTCGGACCATCTGGTCAGCGAAGCGCTCTACCTGACCGACCCCGAGGGCAACGGCATCGAGATCTACGCCGACCGCCGTCCACAGGACTGGACGTGGAACAGCGATAGGATCGCCATGGCGACCGAGCGGCTGAACATTCCTTCTGTCGTCGCCGAAGTGCCGGCCGGCGATGCGGGCTGGCAGGGCGCGCCAGAAAACAGCATTGTTGGTCACGTCCACCTGCGCGTCGGCAGACCGGAAGAGGCCGAGGCCTGGTGGAATCAGGAATTCGGCTTCGACACGGTGGCCAAATATGGCGGCCAGGCGGTGTTCCTGTCGTCAGGCCATTACCATCACCATATCGGTGCCAATGCCTGGCAGAGCGCCGGCGCCGGCCGCCGCGACCCGTCCCGCTCGGGCCTTGCCTGGGTCGAGATGCGCTCAGACAACGTGGCCAGCGAAACGACCCGCGAAGACCCTTGGGGCACGATCATCAGGACAGTCCCCGGCAAGGCCTGATCGGCAGTTGGTTGGCGAAACCGTCGGCGACAGCGTCTTTCTCCCCGTATAGTGACGAGGAGAAGGAAAGCTCGCCTCACGCCTTACCGAACACCCGCCTGAAAATCGTGTCGACATGCTTGGTGTGGTAACCCAGGTCGAATTTTTCGCGGATTTCCGCTTCCGGCAGGGCAGCGGTCACTTCCTTGTCGGCCAAAAGCTCCTCGAGAAAATCGGCCCCTTGCTCCCACACTTTCATGGCGTTGCGCTGCACCAGCCGGTAGGAGTCCTCGCGCGACAGGCCAGCCTGCGTCAGCGCCAGCATCACGCGCTGCGAATGCACAAGGCCGCGGAACTTGTTCATGTTCTTCAGCATGTTCTCGGGGTAGACAACCAGCTTGTCGACGACGCTGGTCAGCCGCGCGAGCGCGAAATCGAGCGTCACCGTGGCATCCGGGCCGATCATGCGTTCGACCGAGGAGTGCGAGATGTCGCGCTCGTGCCAGAGTGCCACGTCTTCCATCGCCGGCAGGGCCATGGAACGCACCATGCGGGCGAGGCCGGTGAGGTTTTCCGTCAGCACCGGATTGCGCTTGTGCGGCATGGCCGACGAGCCCTTCTGGCCAGGGGAAAAAAACTCTTCCGCTTCCAGCACTTCGGTGCGCTGCAGATGCCGGACCTCGATCGCCAGCCGCTCGATCGACGAGGCGATGACGCCAAGCGTGGCAAAGAACATGGCGTGGCGGTCGCGCGGGATCACTTGCGTCGACACCGGCTCCGGCTTCAGCCCGAGCTTTGCCGCCACATACTCCTCGACATAGGGCTCGATGTTGGCGAAGGTGCCGACCGCCCCGGAAATGGCACAGGTCGCGATGTCCTCCCGGGCATGCACCAGCCGCTCGCGGCAGCGCGAGAATTCGGCATAGGCCTGCGCCAGCTTGATGCCGAAGGTTGTCGGCTCGGCGTGGATGCCGTGGCTGCGGCCGATGGTGACGGTGTCCTTGTGCTCGAAGGCGCGGCGCTTGAGCGCGGCAAGCAGCGCGTCGATGTCGGCGAGCAGGATGTCGCTGGCGCGGGTGAGCTGGACGGCCAAGCAGGTGTCGAGAACATCCGAAGACGTCATCCCCTGATGGATGAAGCGCGCGTCGGGTCCGACGAATTCGGCAAGATGGGTCAGGAAGGCGATGACGTCATGCTTGGTGACGCGCTCGATCTCATCGATCTTTTCGACGTCGAATTTCGCCGCGCCGCCCTTTTCCCATATTGTTTTCGCCGCTTCCTTCGGGATGACGCCGAGTTCGGCCAACGCGTCGCAGGCATGGGCCTCGATCTCGAACCATATGCGAAACCGGGTTTCGGGCGACCAGATGGCGACCATTTCCGGACGGGAATAGCGAGGGATCATATGGATCGATTTCCAGCTTCGCGTTGCGTTGGCCGCGTCCTATCAGAGGTGGGCAAAATGCTCAACGTCGCTGCCGCGCAAAGCAGATGCTGGTGGCAAACAGAGCCGGGATACCCAGCACCACGAAATGATGGAGCGCCAAAGTGAAGACGAGCTGAAAGCCCGGATGAGGTGAAGACGGGTGCATACCAGTCGGCATGGTGGGGATCGGTATTGCAAGGCATTCGATCTGGCGGTCGGTTCGACGGCCGTATCAAATGTCGTTCGCCAAAAAATGCATCCAAACGGCTCGTCATTTGTTATTGTCGGCAGTCCCCAACGGAGAACCACCATGACCGTCACCAGCAAAATTCGTGAGCATATGGAAGTCGTCGGTGCCGATGGCGTGCATCTGGGCACCGTCGACAAGGTCGACGGCCAGCGTATCAAGCTGACCAAGGCTGACAGCGGCGAGGGCGCCCACAAAGGCCATCATCATTATATCCCTCTGGCCCTGGTTGCCGAGGTCGATGGCAAGAAGGTGTGGCTATCGGCGAACTCGGATGTCGCGGTGACGTTCGAGGAAGAAAAATCCGATCCGGTCTGATTTGACGGCTTCGGCCAATCCCATTCGGGATTGCGTCAACACAACGAGATAGAACGGGTTGCCGTTTGCGTGAACGGCAACCCGTTTTAGCGACGCGACGACCAGACGGGAAACAGATCATTGTCGGCTGGCGTCGCGGCAAACACGCCGCGGCTGATGGCGCGCGCCATGGTGGCGCCGGCCGCGGCATAGAGGTCGATTGCCGCATCGGCTTCGAGCCGGATGCCGCTCTTGCCCGTCGCCAGCGCGAACACCAGATCACCGTCGGCTGGCGTGTGGGTCGGCCAGATGGCGCGTACGAAGCCGTCATGCGCCGACATCGCCAGGCGTTTTGCCGCGGCCTTGGTGAGGATCGCATCCGTGGCAATGACGGCGATGGTGGTGTTGCCACCGGTTTCCATCTGCTGCCCGGCATACTTGTCGCGAAACTTCAGCAAGATGCTCTTCGCATCGTCCGGCATTGGTGAGGGGTATCCCTGCCCACCGAATTCGTCACCGATTTCGAACGGCGCCGCCCAAAAATGGCGGGTGCGGCTGACTGTGACCGATCCGGTCGGGTTGACGGCGGCCAGCGCACCGATGGTGACGCCACTGTCCAGCAGGGTCGAGGCTGAGCCCAGGCCGCCTTTCAGCCCTGCGGTCAGCGCGCCGGTGCCGGCGCCGGTGGTGCCGAGTTGGAAATCGGTCGCGGCGGATTGCGCCGCCTCGTAGCCGAGATCCCGGTACGGGGGATAACGCTCCCAATCCTTGTCGCCGCCATTGCGCAGATCGAACAGGATCGCGGCCGGCACGATCGGCACCCGAAAGCCGCCGACCTCGAAGCCGATGCCGCGCTTGCGCAGCGCGCCCTGCACGCCGGACGCCGCGTCGAGGCCGAACGCCGAGCCGCCCGAAAGCACCACGGCATGGACCGTCTCCACCGAATTGTGCGGTTCGAGAAGGTCCGTCTCGCGTGTGCCTGGCGCACCGCCCAGGATCTGTACACCAGCCACCGCCGGCTCGTCGCAAAGCACAGCCGTCACGCCGGATTTCAGTCTCGTATCGGACGCGTTGCCGACGCGCAGGCCGGCGACATCGGTGATCAGATTGCGCGGACCGGTGCGGAACATCAGTTGCTTTCCAGGGGCACGAAGCGCGTGCCGTCGAAGCGGAAGACGCGGTAAAGGCTCTGGTTGAGGTCGCCCTTGGCATCGAAGCGGATCGGGCCGATCGCGGTGGTGAAATCATGCCCGGTCAGGGCGTCGGCGAGCGGCTGTCCCGAGCTCTCGGACAAGGCTGACGCCGCCTTGGCGATCTCAACCGCTGCGTAGGCCGGCAGCGTGTAGCCGTCCGGCACGATCTTTCGGGCGGAAAAGCTTTCCAGCACTTTGCGATCGGCGACATCGGCCCATTCGGGCGGCGCGATCATCAGCGTGCCCGCTGCGTAGGGAACGTTGTTCGGCGGCGTGCGCAGATTTTCGCCGCCGGCAAAGACGATACCCGCCTGAAGCTGCGCGGCATCCCGGCCCATGATCGCGATGTCATCGCCGTCACCGCCGGCAAAGACGTGGGTGGCGCCGGCCTTTTTCAGCCGGCCGACGAGGCCGATCTGGTTGTCGAGCTGTGGCCGGAACGTGTCGACAAACACAGGTTTCAGCGCCGCCTGTTCCGCCGCCGCGCGAAATGTCTCGGCGATCTCGCGGCCATAGATGGTGCCGTCATCAATGATGGCGAACAGTTCGTTCTGCCACAGGTGGATGAGGGCGGAAGCAACGGCGTTGCGCTCATCGTCGCCGCGCGGCCCGAGGCGATAGACCGGCCAGCCGGTCTTGGCGCGGCGGTCGGTCAGACTTTCGGTGCGCACGCCGACGGTGATGACCGGAATATTGGCGTCCTTCAGGATCGGCAACGCCGCCTCGATCGCCTCTGTGCAGAGGAAGCCGACCACGATACCGACCTTGGCCGCCGCGAAGCTCCTGGCCGCGGCCGCGCCGCCATCGGCGGTGCAGGCGTCGTCCTCGGTCTTGAGTTCGATGCCGTTTGCTTCCGCCGCAAGTTCGGCGCCGGTCTCGATCTGCTTGCCGAGGATGGCCGATGGTCCCGACAGGGGCGCGGCGACGCCGACGGTGAGCGTCTCAGCGCTGGCCGTGCTGGCCACGAGCAGCCAGGCCAGTGCGGATATCGTTGCCCCGGATCGCATCCTTTCGAAGAGTCCCTCCAAGCCCGCGAATAACAGCGCAGGCATCAATCCATCCAAGACCTAAAGGCTGCCCGGCCTTGGTGCAACACGCGAATTCAGGGATATGGGCCAAGCACTTCGCTTGTGGCATGTCATGTCTGGCCATATATAGCGGTAGGGTTTCTGGCTGTGGAAAATTCCGGTGCTGAAGAAGAACGATATTGGACCGCAGGCCTATCGCGACGCGATGAGCCATTTTGCCGGTCACGTCCATGTGGTCACCACGGACGGGCCGGCGGGCAAGCGTGGCGCGACGGTGATTGCTGCCTGTTCGGTATCGGACACGCCGCCGACCATCCTGGTCTGCCTCAACCGCGAGAATCCCAAGAACGAGCCTTTCGTGAAGAACGGTAGATTTGCCTTGAACACGCTGGCGTCGCACCAGCAGCCGCTGTCGATTGGGTTTTCTGGCATCACCGGCCTGCCGGTCGAGGAGCGTTTCGCGCTCGGCGAATGGGACGTGATTTCCACCGGCGCGCCGACGTTGAAGGGCGCGCTCGCGGTGTTCGATTGCGAACTGATCGACACCAAGGATCTGGCGACCCATCGTGTGCTTTTTGGCAAGGTGACAGGCCTACGCATGGGCGATAATTTGCGGCCGCTGATCTATCACGCACGCGGCTACCACGTTCTGGACAGTGGGGCAGCGGCGCCCACGGAGAAGGAATGAGCGATTTGAGACCGCGAGCCGTGCCGCGGACGATCGACGAGACGCTCGATCTCCTGACCGGCGCGGACTATGTGGCGGACCGGTCGCTGGCGACCGTGCTTTTCCTGTCGCTGCGCATGAACAGGCCATTGTTCCTCGAGGGCGAGGCTGGCGTCGGCAAGACCGAGATCGCCAAGGTGCTGGCCGAGGCGCTTGGCCGCCGGCTTATCCGCCTGCAGTGCTATGAGGGGCTCGATGTCTCCTCGGCCGTCTATGAGTGGAACTACGCCGCGCAGATGATCGAGATTCGCATGGAGGAGGCGGCCGGCAAGGTCGATCGCTTCGCCATGGAGCGCAACGTGTTCTCCGAAAAATACCTCATCCGCCGCCCGGTGCTGGACGCGTTGACCGGCAAGACGGGGGCGGCCCCGGTTTTCCTCATCGACGAACTCGATCGCACGGACGAAGCCTTCGAGGCCTTCCTGCTCGAAATCTTGTCCGACTTCCAGGTGACGGTGCCCGAACTCGGCACCATCAAGGCGGAAGAACCGCCGATCGTCATCATCACCACCAACCGCACCCGCGAGATCCACGACGCGCTGAAGCGGCGCTGCCTCTATCACTGGGTCGATTATCCCAATGCCGAGCGCGAGCTGGAGATCGTGCGCCGCAAGGTGCCGCGGGCCAACCAGAGGCTCTCGGCGGAGGTGGTCTCCTTCATCCAGAAGCTGCGCCGGATGGAGCTGTTCAAAGTGCCGGGCGTCGCCGAGACCATCGACTGGGCCGGCGCGCTGACCGAACTCGACAAGGTGGCGCTCGATCCCGAGACCGTATCCGACACGATCGGCGTGCTGTTGAAATATCAGGATGACATTGCCCGCATCGAACAGGGCGAAGGGCGGCGCATCCTCAACGAGGTTAAAGCCGAACTCGCGGCGGCGGAGTAGCCGCAATGAAGGCGCCGCGTCCAGACCCCAGAGAGGCAACGGCGGACGGCCGCATCGCCGACAACATCGTCTATTTTGCCCGCATCTTGCGCAAGGCCGGCATGCGGGTCGGGCCGGCCTCGGTCAAGGACGCGATCGAGGCGGTGCTCGCCGCCGGCATCGGCTCGCGCGATGATTTCTACTGGACGCTGCATGCCGTGCTGGTCTCACGACATGAGGATCACCCCACCTTCGACGAGGCTTTCCGGCTGTTCTGGAAGTCGCGCGAACTGATCGAAAAACTGCTGGCGATGTTTTCGCCGGTGGCGCCCGACGTCAGGGAGAAGCAGAAGCCGCGCGCGGCTGAAAACCGTGTCGCCCAGGCGATGTTCGAAGGCCACCACAAGAACCAGCCGCCGCGGGAAGTTCCCGAGATCGAGGTCGATGCCCGCTTCACATTTTCCGGTAACGAGGTGTTGCGGGGCAAGGATTTTGCCCAGATGAATGCCGCCGAGATGGCCGACGCCAGGAAGGCGATCGCCGAGTTGCGGCTGCCCGTCGATATGGTGCGGACAAGGCGCTTCAAGGCCGATGCGCATGGCCGCCGCATCGATCCGCGCGCCATGATGCGCTCGGCCGCGCGCACCGGCGGCGAGTTGATCCTGCCGAAATTCCGCTCGGTCCGTGAGGTCCACCCGCCGCTGGTGGTGCTGGCCGACATTTCTGGTTCGATGAGCCAATACACGCGCATCTTCCTGCATTTCCTGCACGCGCTGACGGAAAAACGCCGACGCGTTCACACCTTCGTCTTTGGCACCAGGCTGACCAATCTGACGCGGCAAATGCGCCATCGCGATCCCGATGCGGCGCTCGCCGATTGTTCGGTGGCGGTCAAGGACTGGTCCGGCGGCACCCGCATCGGCGATGCGCTGGCCGAGTTCAATCTGACATGGTCGCGGCGTGTGCTGGGACAGGGCGCGGTCGTGCTTCTGATCACCGACGGGCTGGAGCGCGACGATGTCGCCGGCCTTTCGGAGGAGATGGAGCGGCTGCATAAATCCTGCAGACGGCTGATCTGGCTGAACCCATTGCTGCGCTTTGACGGTTTTCAGGCACGCGCTCGCGGCGTCAAGGCGATGCTGCCGCACGTCGATGAATTCCGCTCGGTGCACAATCTCGACGCGCTCGCCGACCTCTGCGCCTCGCTGGACAAGAAATCGGCGCTTTCCGTCGATCCCCGCCGATGGATGGATGCTGGCGCGAGGCGCGCCGCATAGCCATATGTTTCTCGGCTCCTTGGAAAAACAGACCCCTGAGAGAAGCAACGATGAGCGACAGCATTTATCTCGATGAGGCCCGCGATCCGCTGATCATCGCGGAAGGCTGGATGAAGGAAGGCAAGGATGTCGCCATCGCGACCGTGGTCGAGACCTGGGGTTCGGCGCCACGCCCGGTCGGCAGCCACCTCGTCATCGACGCGGACGGCAATTTCCACGGCTCCGTTTCGGGCGGCTGTGTCGAGGGCGCGGTGGTGACCGAGGCGATGGACGTCATCGGCTCCGGCAAGGCAAGGATGATGGAGTTCGGCGTCGCCGATGAGACCGCCTGGCAGGTTGGCCTGTCCTGCGGTGGCCGCATCAAGGTTTATGTGGAAAGGCTCGGCTGATCCAATGGATCCCTATGCGCTGAAAACCCTCAACGCCGAACGACGCGCCCGCCGCGCGGCGATCCTGGTGACCGATCTCGGTGACGGCCGCGATCGTATCGTGCGTGAGGGCGACCAAGTTGCGGGCGAGCTCGGAACGGCGATCGCCAGGGCTTTCCGATCGGGCAATTCCGGTTCCGTCGAAGCGGAAGGACGGACCTTCTTTCTCAATGCGCATCTGCCCCAGCCGCGCCTAGTGGTGATCGGCGCCGTCCATATCAGCCAGGCGCTGGCGCCGATGGCAAGGATTGCCGGCTATCCGCTGGAGATCATCGATCCGCGCACCGCTTTCGCCACGCCGGACCGCTTTCCCGATGTCGTCCTGCACGCCGAGTGGCCGGAAGACGTATTGAAGCGCCAACCGCTCGACAGCTACACGGCTCTCGCAGCCGTCACCCATGATCCGAAGATCGACGATTTCGCGCTGAAGGCGGGGCTCGACGCCAACTGCTTCTATGTCGGGGCGCTCGGCAGCCGCAAGACGCATGCCAAGCGCGTCGAGCGCTTGCTGGCGCTGGGCGCGAGTGCCGAGCAGATCGCCCGCATCCACGCGCCGATCGGGCTCGATATCGGCGCCGCGAGCCCCGCCGAGATCGCGGTCGCCATTCTCGCGCAAACCATCTCCGCCTTCCGCTCGCGCGTCCTCGATGCCTCTGCATCGCGCGTCCAGGTTGACGCGCGGCCTTCTGTGGGCGTGGTGGCGTGAAATTCGGTCCGATCCCGATCGAGACGGCCGAAGGCGCGGTGCTGGCGCATGCCACCACCGCCGGCGAAAGGCGCTTTCGCAAGGCCCACAGGCTCAGCGCCGAAGATGTCTCCATACTCAAAGCAGCAGGTGTATCGCAGGTCGTTGCGGCCGTGCTGGCCGCGGACGATCTCAGCGAGGACGCCGCAGCACAGAGAATTACCGAGAGCATGACTTTCAGCGGCGTCGAGGCCAGACCCGCCGCCACCGGTCGGGTCAATCTCCATGCCAGGGCGGCCGGCATCTTCACGGTCGATGCCGCCATGATCGACGCCATCAACGTTGTCGATCCCGCCATCACCATCGCGACGCTGCCCCAGCACGCGCCGGTCGAGAAAGGCGGGATGGTCGCGACGGTGAAGATCATCCCGTTCGCTGTCGCCTCCACGCTTATCTGCGCCGTGACGAGAATCTGTGCCGGCGGCGAGATCTTTGCGGTCAACGCCTATCAACCGGTGCGCGTCGGCGTCATCCAGACGGTTCTGCCGGGTATTAAGCCCGGTGTGCTCGACAAGACGTTGCGTGTCACCGAAGCACGGCTGGCGCGCACGGGCGGCAGGCTGACGGCGGAACGCCGCACGCCGCACGAGATCGCGCCGCTGGCCGAGGCTGCCAGCTCGCTGGCGTGCGACAACGACATGGTGGTGATCTTCGGCGCCTCGGCGATGAGCGATTTCGCCGATGTCGTTCCGGCGGCTATCGAAATGGCGGGGGGGACCGTCATCCGCGCCGGCATGCCGGTCGATCCCGGCAATCTGCTGGTGCTGGGCACGCTTGGCGGCAAGCGCGTCATCGGTGCGCCCGGCTGCGCCCGCAGTCCCAAGGAAAATGGCTTCGACTGGGTGCTTGACCGATTGATTGCCGGCCTCGACGTCACCGCGCGCGACATTGCCGGCATGGGGGTCGGCGGGCTGTTGATGGAAATCCCGACGCGGCCGCAGCCCCGCGAGCCGCTGCCCGCCAAGAGCAAGCTCAAGGTCGGGATCGTTCTTCTGGCGGCCGGCCGGTCGAGCCGCATGGGCGGGCCGAACAAATTGCTCGCGCTGTTCGGTGGCCAACCGCTGGTGCGTCGTACCGCCGAGCGTACGCTCGCCTCGAAGGCATCGGGCACGATCGTCGTCACCGGCCATCAGCGCGAGCGGGTACGCGCGGCCTTGTCGGATCTCGACGTCATCTTCGCCGACAATCCCGATTTCAGCGATGGCCTGTCCACCTCGCTGAAAGCCGGTATTGCCTACCTGCCTGAGGACGCCGCCGGCGCGATGATCGTGCTGGGAGACATGCCGGGCGTCGCGTCCGAGGACCTCGACAGGCTGATCGATGCCTTCCGCAAGGCTGGAGGCAATTCGGTGGTTCGCGCCTCGCATGAGGGCAAGCGCGGCAACCCGGTGCTTTTGCCACGCTCGCTGTTCCCGGCGATCGCCCATCTCGAAGGCGATACCGGTGCCCGCCATCTGGTCGAGGCCGAAGGGCTCGATGTCATCGATGTCGAGATCGGCGAGGGCGCGTCAGTCGATGTCGACACCCGCGAGGCGCTGGAGGATGCCGGCGGCGTGCTGCAGGATTGACAAACCCAAGCTGTATTACGCATGCCTCGGCAATGAATTTTTCTTTCTCGTTTCGTCGCGCCTCTGGCCTGCCTGCCATCTCCACCTCAAGGGGGGAGATCGGCGGCTTTGGCCCCGGCGCCTTTTTTTCAACGTCGAAAATTGGCGAAAGCCATCATGACATCCAATCTCCCCCCTTGAGCGGGAGATGGCCGGTAGGCCCGAGGGGGGTGCAGCGCCGAGGTTTGCGAGCATTTCTGACTGCAATATTCTTCTTGTTTCCTGCCGCCCACGCCAATGCGCTTGAACTAAAACCCTTCAAGGACGATCTCTTCGCCTATCCGGCCACGCTTTCGTCCGACACCAATGGCGCCTACATGGTCATCGACTACCGGGAAATGCGCGACATCAACCAGCGCGACGAGGTGCCGGAAAAACGCGTGCATCCGCAATATACCGATACCGGCGTGCGCAAGGTGCAGCAGGATCTGATGCTGAAGACGGACGCCGGCGATGTCAGGCATGTCGCTGTCGGCAAGACGCAAGGCGCTGCTATCATCGTGCTCTATCTGCATGGACAGGGCGGCAGCCGCAAGCAAGGGGTCGACGACTTCACTTTCGGCGGCAATTTCAATCGCATCAAGAACCTGATGGCCGGCAACGGCGGCCTCTATCTCTCTCCGGATTTCCCCGATTTCGGCGACAAGGGCGCCGCGCAGGTCGCGGCCCTGATCGATCACTATGCCGAACAGTCTCCGGGTGCGAAGATCTTCGTCGCCTGCGGCTCCATGGGTGGCGCACTGTGCTGGAAGCTTGCGGGACGCAAGGATACGGGCGGCCGCATCGATGGCTTGCTGTTGCTCGGCTCGCTCTGGGACGAGAGTTTTTTCGATAGCCCCGCCTTTAAACGCCGCGTGCCGGTCTTCTTCGGCCAGGGCAGCCATGACGTAGTCTTTCCCGTGGCCAATCAGGAAGCCTTCTTCCGCTCGATCATGGCCAAGTCGAAGACATATCCGACCCGCTTCGTCCGCTTCGAGACAGGCACGCACGGCACGCCGATCCGCATGGCCGACTGGCGGGGAACACTCAACTGGATGCTGTCGAAGGCGCCTTGACCGCCGCCGGAAACCTGCCGGCCCTTCAGGGGGCGGTGTTGTAGTCGACGACTGTCTGCGGGTTCTGCTCGCCGTCATAGGACGCGTCGACATCATACTGGACCAGCGAGAAATCGCCGTTGCGGAATAGATAGGTGCCCGATGAAGAGGCATCTGCGGCGCCACGCCATTTGTTGAAGGTGGTGATCGTGTGGGCATCCTTGTCATAGCTGGAATTGGTCGCCCAGCCTGTCGTCCGGAAGCCGACGATGTGCATGGATTCGACCTTGCCCTCGCTGTCGTTGTTCACGTAGCGGATATCCATCTCCGGCTCGGTGAACTGCAACTGCCGCACACCTGATACATCATCGCTCATGTAGTAGATGGAGTTCTCATTGTAGGCCGCGGCCGAGCAAGAGAAATGGAAAAGCCGCGTTTCCCGGTCGGGATCGCTGGCGGCCGCGTCCTTGTCCCTGTACTTGATCGAGAAAGTTTCCGGCCCGTTGACCAAGAGATTCTTGTCGCATTGGTCGCCATACGTCGCCAGAAAAGCCTTCTTGGCCTGTTCGAGCGCGGTGTCCTTCTTGGGCGGCGGCGGTCCGTCGCCACAGCTTGCCGGCAACGCCCCTTCGAAATCGGCGGTGGAAGGTTTCAGCGCGCCTTTCTCGATATGGATGGGATCGAACGGTGGCTCCGCCTGGGCCTGGGCATTCACCTGGCGCAGCGTGTAGCAGCCGGCAAAGACCTTTTCGCCGCCCTTCTTGTCCGTGGCACGGATGGCGACGGGCACGTTATAGTATATGCTGCCGGCGGCTCCCTCGTCTGAAACCGCACCGGTCGCGACTTCGACCTTGTCGGTGCCGTCATAGCCCTTGACGAAACTGTCGAAATCCTTAGCCGGCTTGGTATCGCCGAAATAGCCCCAGGCGCGGGCGAATTCATGCCGGCTGATGGCGCTATAGAGCGAACGGATGACCGCCTCGGCACTCGACCGGTCGTCGATATAGGGCGCTTCCGGAGCATCGCCGGCGGCGAGGCACGGCAGGCCCGTCGCGGCAAGGGAGAGAAGGGCAGTCGCTGCGAGAAGGACGCGTCTCATCGGGAATCTCCGCGTTCGATAACGCGGATTCTACCATTGCGATTGCGGCGGCGTGGTGACGCGGCGCGCATAGCGCTTGAAGAATCGCGCCTTGAGGCGCTAGCTCCAGCTGACGGCGCTCAGACCGGACAGGAGATTTGACGTGACAATATCGATGTATGAGGCATCCGTGCCGGTGTTTTCGGCCAGGCTGAAAGCCCTTTCCCGTGTTCTGGCGGCTGCCGAACAGAATGCGCTTGATCGCAAGATCGACCCGCAGGTGTTTCTGACGGCGCGGCTGGCGCCCGACATGTTCGCCTTGACCAGGCAGGTGCAGAGATCGCAACCGATCATGCCAAGGGCGCGCCCTCGCGGCTGGCTGGCCGCGAAGTGCCGAAATATGAGGACAACGAGGCAAGCTTTGCCGACCTTGAGGCGAGGATAGCTAAGACGGTTACACATCTGACGACTTTTTCCGCAGCCGATATCGACGGTTCGGAAGACAAGACGATCGAGTTGAAGCTCGGTGGGCGTGAAACGACGATGGGCGGGATGAAGTACCTGCTGCATCTGGCCATGCCCAACTTCTATTTCCACCTCACCACCGCCTACGACATCCTTCGCCACAATGGCGTGCCGCTCGGCAAGGCGACATTCCTCGGAACGCGTTGAGGATTGAGGTCTTGAGATGTCCCGGATCGATCCGGGACATCTCGCAAACCAGCTTAGCGAACGGACATTTCGCGGGCGATGCGCGGAAAATCGGCTGGCTTGATGCCGATGTCGGCGCGGTCGGCATTGCTCATAGAGTGGAGCAGCGCCAGTGCCGCGCGATATCGCAAATGTTCCTGCGGCCGTGGCCGGGCGAACATTTCAGTGAAGAAACCCATGATTCAGGCTCCTGATTGGTCCTCCACGGCCCTCAATATAGGTGAATCGTGACAATTGTGCAGTGCAGCATTCGCATGCCTGCCATGTCCGAATGATTTTTCATAAGATTTTTTCGCGAGCCTGGTGAAACTTTCGCGCCGCACAAACCGTAGCTTGGTCGCTGGCACATGGCCAGTTTTCCTCGCCACTCCTGGCGAATTTCCGGGCTGCACGAAAGTGCAGTCCGGCTTTTGTTGGGAACCGGGCGCGATCCTCCGAATGGCTAAATTCATCAAGACCGGTGGCATCTATTTTTAACGAGCCGGTTCTATGTTTCTGATAACGGAACAGTCGGGCAAGGAGGAGGCTGACATCGCTACCAGCGCCAAGCGTGATTTCGCTTCGTTGCTCGACGATCTCTTCGTTGCTTCCGAAAAGGGTGACGGCATCGAGGCCGACGAGACGGGCGCGCGTCCGTCCATTCCCTTCGATTATCTCTCGGTGGCGGATGAACTCCATTCCGGCCGCATCAAGGTATCCGCCGCCGAATATCGTGAGGCAGGCGCGGATCTGGCGAGCGAATTTGCCGCCTTGCTCGACCATGCCAGGCTGGCTCTGATTGGCGAGGAGCCGAAACCCGAAGAAGAACTGCCACCGATCGATCCTGAATCGATCGCGGCCGAACTGGGCCTGGATCAGCCCAAGGGCGCTGCCGATTTCGGCCGCATGCGCCGCAGCTTTGCCTTCGCCAATCATCCGGACCGTGTCGCCCCGCATCTGCGCCAGCGCGCCATGGTCCGCATGCAGGTGGCCAACATGCTGATCGACGAGGCCAAGCGCCGCGCCGTAGCCCGCGTGCGCCGCTAAACGCCTCGACTTAAAAGTCCGGCCTTGCGAGACTTGGAGAGCGCCACCGCTTTCCTGTAAGGTGCGATTTCCTCCCCGCGCGGCCGCGCAAGCTTTCCCTCCGGAGCAGAATTCCATGCACAAACGCTGTCTCGGTCGGACCGATCTTCTTGTTACCCAGATTTGCCTAGGATCGATGACCTGGGGCCAGCAGAACACCGAGGCCGAGGGGCACGCCCAGATGGACCTGGCCTTTTCGCGCGGCGTCAATTTCATCGACACCGCCGAACTCTATCCGATTCCGCCCAAGGCCGAGACACAGGGGCGGACCGAAAAGATTATCGGTAGCTGGATGAAGGCGAGAGGTAACCGCGACAAGGTGATCCTCGCCTCCAAGGTCGTCGGTCGCACCCCCAACAGCTGGTTTCGCGGCGACAGGCCCTCGCAATTGGTGCGGGCCGATATCTTTGACGCCATCGACAAGTCGCTGGCCAAGCTTGGCACGGACTATCTCGATCTTTACCAAATCCACTGGCCGGAACGGGACATCCCCTGGGGCGCCAACCCAACACGCGTCGGCGCGGTAGCGCGTCGTGCGGATTCTGTCGGCGCGTCGGCTGGCGAAACCCCGATCGCCGAGACACTCGCAGTGTTCGATGAACTGGTGAAGGCTGGAAAAATCCGTCATTTCGGCCTGTCGAACGAGAGTTCGTGGGGCGTGATGCGCTTCGTCGCAGAGGCCGACAAAGGAATCGGTCCACGCGTCGCGTCGATCCAGAACGCCTACAATCTCGTGAACCGCACCTTCGAGGTTAACCTTGCCGAGGTCTGCTCGCGTGAGGACGTGTCGTTGCTCGCCTACTCGCCGTTGGCGCAGGGCTACCTGACCGGCAAATACGATCATGGCGCGCGCCCGCAGGGCTCGCGCTCGCAACTGTTCAACCGTGGCCAGCGCTATGAGACACCGAATGCGGCCGAAGCGCAGCTCGAATACAATGAGCTGGCGCGCAGTTTCGGGCTGGAGCCGGCCCTGTTTGCCAATGCCTACGTATCGAGCCGTCCCTTCGTCACGTCCAACATCGTAGGAGCCACCAGTGTCGAGCAACTCGACATGGCACTATCCTCCGTCGATGTGGTGTGGACCGAAGAGATGCAGAAGGCAGTGGATGCCATTCACCAGAGGGTCGGTAATCCCTGTCCTTGATCGGGTCCGGTTGCAGAATTATCGCGGCAAAACAGAGGGGTGGAGAGAATGGTTGGTTTTTCGATCGAGGCCGTGCGTGGAAAATTTCCCGCCCTCTCACTGACCGACAAGGGCCGCCGCCGCATCTATCTCGACAATCCTGCCGGCACGCAGGTGCCGCAAGCCGTCGCCGACGCGGTCGCGCGCTGCCTGCTCACCACAAACGCCAATCTCGGCGGTTATTTCGAAACGACGGTCGCTGCTCAAACAGTCGTCGACGAAGCGCATCAGGCAATGGCCGATTTCCTTGGTGCGGAGAGCCCGCGGGAAATCATCATCGGCGCCAACATGACGACGCTGACCTATCACATGTCGCGCACACTCGGCCGCACGTTGAAGCCGGGCGACGAGATCATCCTCACCCGCATGGATCACGAGGGCAATGTGTCGCCCTGGCTGCAATTGGCCGAGGATCTCGGCCTGGTTGTGCGCTGGCTGCCGTTCGATGAAAAGAGCTGGCAGGTCGAGGAGGCAACGCTGGCCGATCTGCTGTCCGGCAGGACACGGCTCGTCGCCTTGAACTACGCCAGCAATCTCACCGGCTCGATCAACAGGGTTAGATCTCTGACCCAACTTGCAAAACAGGCCGGCGCCCTGGTCTATGTCGATGCCGTCCAGTTCGCGCCGCATGGTCTGATCGACGTACGGGATCTCGGCTGCGATTTCCTGATCTGCTCGGCCTACAAGTTCTTCGGCCCGCATATGGGCATATTGTGGGGCCGGCGCGACGTCATCGACAGCCTGGAAGCCTACAAATGCCGCTGTTCGTCCAACGGTTTGCCGGAGCGCTTCGAACTCGGCACGCCGCAGATCGAACTGATGGCCGGTCTTACGGCGGCGGTCGATTATTTTGCCGGGCTGGGTGCGGCGGCGGGCGAGGGCGGCTCGAGGAGGCAGAAGATCGCCAGGGCGTTCGAAGTGTCCATCGCCTATGAAAACCCGCTGGCGCAAAGGCTGATCGACGGCCTGTCCGATATTTCAGGCCTGACCATCCACGGCATCACCGATCCGAAACGGCTCGGTGATCGGGTGCCGACGGTCTCCTTCACCGTCGAGGTTATCGTCCCGGAAACGATCGTGCGGCAGATGAACGCCGAAAACATCTTCCTGTGGTCCGGCCATAACTACGCCTGGGAGATCGTCCACCAACTCGGCATCCCGACCGAGCACGGTGTCGTTCGCATCGGCATCGCTCATTACAACACGGCTGCCGAAATCGACGAGACGCTTGAGAGCGTGCGCCGGGTCATTGCCATGCTGAGACAGCAGCGGTCCTGAGGCCGCGTCGGAACGATATCACCGTGCCTTGCCGCCAAAACCGGCGAGGAAGGCGGTGAGATTGTCGCCGAGCGCGTCACAGAGATAGCCGCCTTCCTGGACGATGACCGTTGGCAGGCCGAGACGGGCGATGGCCTCTCCGATGCGCGAGAAGCCTGGCGTCGTCACCGAAAGTCCGCCGAACGGGTCACCTTCGAAGGCGTCGAGGCCGAGCGCCACTACCAGCGCATCGGGTGCGAAGGCGCGAATGCGCTGGAATGCCACCGCAAGCGCATCCAGAAATGCCGCATCCGCGGACTTGCGCGGCAGTGGCAGGTTGAAATTGTAGCCGAGGCCGGCCCCTTCGCCGCGCTCGTCGGCATGGCCCCAGAAAAAGGGATAAAAGCGCACCGGGTCGGCATGCAGTGAGACGGTGAGCACGTCGGGCCGCGCATAGAAGATGCCTTGCGTGCCGTTGCCATGGTGCAGGTCGACATCCAGGATGGCCACGCGCGCGGCTTGCTTGCGCAGCACCTGGGCCGCGACGGCCGAATTGTTGATGAAGCAGAAGCCGCCGGCGACGTCGGCAAAGGCGTGGTGGCCGGGCGGGCGGCACAGCGCATAGGCGGCCGGTGCGCCAGCCATCACCGCCTCGGCGGCTTCGACCGCGCTCCAGGCGCTCCACAGCGCGCTATGCCAGGTTTCGCCCGAGATCGGGCAAGCGGTATCGGCCATGTGGTAGCCGGCCTGGCCGACCGCCGAGGCCGGATAGGAGCCGCTGCGCCCGATCGGGTGGATGTTGGGGATCACCTCGGCCGAGGCGCCCTCAATGCGCTGCCAGCGCGCGAAAATGTGCTCGAGGAAGTCGAGATATTCAGGCGTATGCACCGCCGAGACAGGACCGAGCCCATGATCGCGGGGCCGTTCGATCGTGCAGCCGGCAGATTTTGCGCCGGCTAATAATCTCTCGACGCGCTCCGGCTTTTCCGGATTGGGCTGCGGCGCGCCGCTGGAAAGAAAGGCCTTGGGATCGTGGCGCTTCTGCTCCTCGGCATAGAAGGCTTTCATTCCTGCTCCCCGTTTTCCGGCGCGTCGGCAAAGGCAAGGAAGGCCTCGCCGATGATCTTCTGCGTCTGTTCATAGTTCGACCAGGCAATGCCCAGCCTTTCATAGAAGGCCTTGGCGCCCTCATTATCCGTATCGACCGACAGCCTGAGATAGACGCCGCCTTCTTTCCGGCATTCCGCCGCGACGCGTCGCAGCAGGCGCTCGCCGATCTTGCGGCCGCGGAACCGGTCCTCGACATAGAGGTCCTGCACATAGACGCCGGGCCGGCCCATCCAGGTCGAGAAGATCGGGAAATAAAGGCAGAGGCCGGCGAATTCGCCGTCGGTTTCGGCGATGAGGGTCGAGAAGGCAGGCTTTTCGCCGAACCCGTAGCAGCGGAGATCATCGGGCGTCGAAGTGATCTCCTGATGCGCGCCAATATGGGTGCCGAGTTTAAGAAGCGCGGCGTGGATCGTGTCCACATCGTCGATTCGGCCGGGGCGGATGAGGATGCCGCTCACGACGGGTAGGGCGCCAAGGCACCCCCCTCTGTCCTGCCGGACATCTCCCCCGCAAGGGGGGAGATTGGCAGCTTCGATCCTGCCGCCCTTCTTGCAACGTTGGTGATTTGCGAAAACCGGCGTGAAATCCGATCTCCCCCCTTGCGGGGGAGATGTCCGGCAGGACAGAGGGGGGTGGGACGGAACGCCAGCATTTCAGATCATCATCATCAGAACGCCACCCGGTCGCCACCTTTCAGCGCCAGCATCTCACGTGCCTCTGCCGGCGTGGCAACTTCCAGCGACAATCCATCGAGAATGCCACGGATGCGGCGCACCTGATCGGCGTTGGATTTCGCCAGGTGGCGGCCGTCGTAGAGACTGTCTTCGAGCCCGACGCGGACATTGCCGCCCATCGCCGCCGCGATCGAGATCAGCGGCATCTGATTGCGGCCGGCGGCCAGCACCGAGAACTGGTAACTATCGCCAAACAATTTGTCGGCGATGCGCTTCATATGGATGAGATTGTCGGGATCGGCGCCGATGCCGCCCAGAATGCCCAGCACGAACTGGATGAACAGCGGTCCCGACACGAGCCCCCGATCACGGAAATGCGCCAACGAATAGAGATGGCCGACATCGTAGCATTCGAATTCGAAGCGAGTGCCGCAGCCCTTGCCCAGCCTTTCCAAAACACCTTCCATGTCGGCGAAGGTGTTCTTGAAGATGGTGTCCCGCGTGGCCTCAAGCAGCTTGGGCTCCCATTCGTGCTGCCATTCCCGTGGCTTGTCGAGCATCGGGAACAGTGCGAAATTCATCGAACCCATGTTGAGCGAGCACATTTCCGGCTCTGCCCTCAGTGGCGCCGCCAGCCGCTGGTCCAGCGTCATCAGCGAGGAGCCGCCAGTGGTGATGTTGATCACGGCTGACGTCGCCTGCTTGATGCGCGGCAGGAACTGCATGTAGACGTCCGGATCGGCGGTCGGTCGGCCATCCCTGGGGTCGCGGGCATGCAGATGCAGGATCGAGGCGCCGGCTTCGGCAGCCGCGATGGCATCAGCCGCGATCTGGTCCGGTGTCACCGGCAGATAGGGCGACATCGATGGCGTATGCACCGAGCCGGTGACGGCGCAGGTGATGATGACTTTTCGCGGCGCCATTCCTTTATCCCCGGCCTTCGACGGGCAGGTCGAGTTCGGAAGCCAGAACCTCCAGCGAGTCGCCGATGATGGAGATGATCTCGCCGACCTGTTCGCCGGTGACGATCATCGGCGGCGCGACCATGAAATTGTCGCCGTCGATGCCGCCTTTGACCTTGCGGCCATAGATGATCAGCCCACGCTCATAGGCAAGGTCGAGCAGACGCTGCGTGGCTTTCTTGCTCTGGTCGATCGGCTTCAGCGTATCGGGATCGGCGACCATCTCGGCGCCGGTGAGCAGGCCCTTGCCGCGCACGTCGGCGATGAAGGGGAAGCGCTTGGCCAATCCCTTCAATCCATCCATCAGCACATCGCCCATGGCAGCCGCGTTGGCGATCAGGTCGAGTCGGTCCATTTCTCCGAGCACGGCGAGCCCAGCGGCGCAGGCGAGCGGATTACCGGCATAGGTATGGCCGTGCTGGAAACCGCCGGAAGCGAGCAGCGGCTGTACAAGCCGCAGGGGCGCTGCCAGCGCGCCGAGGGGCGCATAGCCGGAGCCCAGCCCCTTCGATAGCGCGACAATGTCAGGCTTGCAGTTCCAGTGGTCGCCGCCGAGGAATTTTCCGGTGCGGCCGGCGCCGCTCATGACTTCGTCGTGAATCAGCAGGATGCCGTAGCGGTCGCAGATATCGCGGATGCGCGCATAGTAGCTGTCCGGTGCCACCAGGGCCGCGGTCGCGGCACCGCCGATCGGCTCCATGATGAAAGCGACGACGCTGTCCGGGCCTTCGGCCAGGATCTTCTCCTCCAGCATGTCGGCGTAGCGGATGCCGCGCTGCTCCATCGACAGATTGTCGCGATCGCGCCAGGCGGTTGGCGCCGGCACCGTCGGCATCACCCGCATCATCGGCGTGAAGGTTTCGGCCAGCGCATCGTCGCCGGTGATCGAGAGCGAACCCAGCGTGCCGCCATGATAGGAGGGGAAACGCGTGATCACCTTCCAGCGGCTGGCCTGGCCGGTGGCGACGGCCCACTGCCGCGCCAGCTTGATGCAGGATTCCGTCGCCTCAGAGCCGCCGGAGACGAAGAAGATCCGGTCCATGCCTTCCGGCAGCTTGCCGGCCAATTCGCGCGCCAGCTCTTCCGCCGGTTCGTTTTCGAAATGCAGCCGATAGGCGAAGGTGGCGCGGTCCATCTGCCGCTTCATGGCGTCGAGCACGTTGCGGTTGGAATGGCCGATATTGGCGACCATCGGGCCGCTCGATCCGTCGATGAAGCGGCGGCCGTCCTGCGTCCACATGTAGATGCCTTCGGCGCGGTCGATCAGCGGCCGGCGCAGGCTGGAGAGGTAGAACAGATGCGATTGGCGCCGGGCGTCAGTGTCTTGAATGGCAGGCTGGACTTTCGACATGTCAGGACTTTCCAAGGTAGCGATCAAGGACATTTTGGGTCACGCGCTCGACCATTGGGTCTTGTCGTAGCAGACCGGCGACCCATTCGCAGCTTCCGGCGTGGAACACCTCGCCCTTGCCGCGCGGGAAGTTGACGATCATGCCGTTGCTGCGTTTGACTTTTTCCAGATTGGCGTCGCTCCTGTCGCCGAAGAGCGTTTCGGCGCTGAAGCGGCCATCTTCGTCGGTGAGGAACTGGTCTTCGATAGGAATGTCGGCGCTTTCCTCGACCTGGGACGCCATGCCGACGGCAAGAACCTGCAGCCCATCAGGC
Source organism: Mesorhizobium sp. B2-4-15 (assembly GCF_006658505.1). Lineage (GTDB taxonomy): Bacteria > Pseudomonadota > Alphaproteobacteria > Rhizobiales > Rhizobiaceae > Mesorhizobium. Next base: position 36,657 of record NZ_VFUZ01000025.1, on the reverse strand, counting down.
GCGCCGCTGGTCGCGGTGGGGTAGGGCAGGCCACCGCGTATCTCGAAATCGAGCCCATCGACCTCATAGCCATAGACATGGCTGTCGGCGCCGAGGAGATCACCATAATAGATGCCGGTGCCGGCGAAAGCCCAGTGCTCCGGCCGGTAGACCGGAAAGCCGCGCACGCCGCGCGGCGCGCAGCCGCCCCAACCGGCGTAAAGGCCACGCGAGGCATTGAGCCCGAAGGTTGCGGAACCCGGCCGGCCGATTTCCGGCGCCTCCCAGGAATTGGTAGCGCGGGTCACGTCGCCACCGCGATAGGCCGGGTCCTCGGCGCGGGCGCGGTATTTGTAGCAGACCTGCCGGCGGCCCTCGTCCTCAAGGCGGGTCTGCCACATGAAGTTGCCGGCGAAGCGCGCCGCATGACCGCCGCGCTCGACATAGTGGTCGACCGCGTCGCGCATTTCCCAGGTCCAGTATTCGTCATGACCGACGAAGACGGCGCAGTCGTAGCCGTCGAGAATTTCGGGCGAGAAATGCAGATCGTGCTGGCTGGCGAGATCGACGCCGTAGCCGGCACGTTCGGCAAAGCGAAAAAAATGGCTGTCGTAGCTGGCCCAGCCCGACGAGGCGTATTTCTTCGAATGGCCAGTGGCGAGCGCCCATTCCATATGCGGATAGCGCGGCACCGTCTTTGGCGGCACGGCGACCTCCAGCGGCACGCGCGGCGCATGTTTCGGCAGCACGACGAAGCCACGGCACCAGGGGCGCTGCGTCGAGACGATTGGCGAGTACTGGTTGCGATCCGGCCCGGTGATGCCCTGATAGTGGTTCGAGCCGCCCCAGGTGTTGTAGGCAAGCCAGGTGCCCGTCGCCGCCACCTGCAGCACGCGGCCGGGCTTTCTCCCGGATTGGGGAGAGACGATGAACAGATGATGGCTGTGAATTGGCTTGCCATCGCGTCCGTCGGCGGTGAGCGTCACCCGATAGGCACCGGACGGCCAGTCATTTCCCACGCGCAATTCGAACGAGGCTTCCCAAGCACAGCCCTCCGCCGAGCATTGATCCGGACTTTCCTGCCAGCGCGCCGCGATGCCCGATTTCTCGAACATTTTTGTCTCGCTGCCGCCATCGCGGACGATTGTCATGCCGAAGGACGGTGCGGTCGCACTGACATGCAGCGTCACTGTCTCGCCGGCGCGATAGGAAAAGCGGTCGCTGTAGCACCAGATTTCGCCGTGATCGCCGTCCATCCCGGGCCACTCGTAGTAGTGGCCGCGCACCGCGTGGCGGCGCTGCTCCTCTGTCAGTCCGAAATCAGGGAATTCCGTGGCTAATCTGGTCATCGGCGTGCTCAGGCGGAAAGATATTTCTTGAGGAAGCTGCGCGTGCGTTCTTTCTGCGGCGAACGGAAGATCTCGATCGGCGGGCCCTCCTCGACGACCACGCCGCCGTCCATGAACAGCACCCTGTCGGCGACTTCACCGGCAAAGCGCATTTCATGCGTTACGATGAGCATGGTCATGTGCTCGGCGGCAAGCTGTTTCATCACCGCGTTGACCTCGTCGACGAGTTCGGGGTCTAGTGCGGAGGTTGCTTCGTCGAACAGCATCACCTTGGGCTGCATGGCCAGCGCGCGGGCGATCGCCACACGCTGCTTCTGGCCACCCGAAAGCCGCGAGGGGTAGGCGTCGATCTTGTCGGCGAGCCCGACCTTCGACAACAGACCAACGGCCAGCGCCCGGGCTTCCGCCTTCGGCATGCCTTTCAGGATCACCGGCCCCATCGTGATGTTCTCGATCACGGTCAAATGCGGGAACAGATTGAAGTGCTGGAACACCATGCCCATCTGCTGGCGCACCTTGTTTATGTGCCGCTCGAAGGCCTGGCCGTGCAGCTTCTGGTTGACCTGCACGCCGTCGAGCCAGACTTCACCGCCGTTCAAGGTCTCGAGATGGTTGATGGAGCGCAGCAGCGTGCTCTTGCCAGAGCCGCTCGGCCCGATGATGGCCACGATCTGCCCACGTTCGACCGACAGGTCGATGCCCTTCAAAACATCGACGGCGCCGAAGGACTTGCGTGCGCCGCAAACCTCGACCATCGGCCGCTGCGTGTTCATCGGGAGACCCCCACATGTCTTTCAAACCGATGCAAGGCCGCTTCGAGCACGAGGTTCAAGAGGTAATAGAGCGCGGCGGCCGTGATGTAGAACTCGAAGGGGCGGAAGGTTTCGCTGATCGCGAGTTGCGCCGAGTGGACCAGCTCGGCGATGCCGATGACCGAGACGATCGAGGATTCTTTCAACAGCGCGATCAGGTTGCTTCCGATCGGTGGCGCCGTGTTGCGCACGGCCTGCGGTATGACAACATAGCGCAGCGTTTGCCACTTGCCGAAACCGATGCTGCGCGCCCCTTCCGTTTGGCCGACATCGACCGCCACGATTCCCGCGCGCGTCACATCGGCATTGTAGACGGCAAAGTGCAGGCCGAGCCCGACGATGCCGGCGGCAAGCGCGGGGATGTCGATACCGACCTGCACCAGGCCGAAATAGATCAGGAACAACTGCAAAAGCAGCGGCGTGCCCATGAACACCCACATGAAGGCACGCACGGGATAGGCGAGAATTGCCGGCGCATAGAGCACTATGACGGCAAACAGGATGCCGAAGATGAAACTGAGTGCTCCCGCCGAAACCGTCAGCACAGCGGTCCACCAGGCACCCGTCAGCAAGAGATCCCAATAGGGTGCGATGACGGTGAAATCCAAACCTTGCATCGTTGCTCTCCCCTCAGATGATGGCGAAGCGCTTGTCGAGCAGATCGACGACACGGGCGACGGCGTAGACCATGACCATGTAGAGCAGCGCCGCGACGCCGAAGATCTCGAACGGCTTGTAGGTCGAGCCGATGAAGCGCTGGGCGGTATAGGTCAGCTCCACCACCGAAATGGTGGATACGAGCGCCGACCCCTTGAGCAGGGCGACCGTATTGACGCCGAGCGGCCGGATCATCAGCCTGGCCGCCTGCGGAAGCACGACCTTGCGCAAGGTCTGGAACCGGCTGAAGCCGATCGTGCGGGCAGCTTCCGTCTGGCCCCGGTCGACCGCCATCACCGCGCCACGGATCGATTCGGCCATATAGGCCCCGATGTTGAGGCCAAGGCCGATCACACCAGCCGCGAATGGATCGAGGTTGATGCCGATCTGCGGGCCGCCGAAATAGAGCACGAAGAGCTGGATCAGGCAGGGCGTGCCGCGAAACAGGCTGACATAGGCCGTGCCGACGGCGCGCAGGATCGCCGACCTCGACATCCTCGCGGCAGCGGCCAAGGCTGCCGCGACTAGCCCCAGAACCAGGGCCAGGGCTGTCAGCTCCAACGTCACCAAAGCGGCTTCCAGGAAGAACGGGAAGACGCGCTGCATCAGGGAGAAATCCATGGAACGGCCCGGCGGGAGTGGCGCTTGGTCAGGTGGCCTTGGCAGCCACCTGAACCTGCGGGGATCAGCGGATGTCGCTGCCGACCCACTGCTTGGAGATCTTCTCATAGGTGCCGTCGGCCATCATCTCGTCCAGCGCCTTCTGCATGGCGGCCTTGAGCCCCGGATTGTCCTTGCGGATGGCGATGCCGATGGCGACGCTGCCGCCCTCGATATTGGGCGTGTCGAGCCTGCGGACCTTCTCGCCGGTTTCCTTGACCGCGACCATCACCGGAATGTTGTCGACGACAATGGCGTCGACGCGTCCGGCCTTCAGCTCCAGCAGAAGTTCCGGCAGGCCCTTGTAGGTGCGGACGTCCCAGCCGCCTTGCGCGCGTGCCCATTTCTCATGGGTTTCGCCCAGCGTCACGCCAAGGGTCTTGCCCTTGAGGTCGTCCAGGCCCTGGACCTTGGAAGCCTCGCTGACGAAAACAGCGCGGCCGGCGTGATAGTAAGGGCCGACAAAATCGACCACCTTTTCGCGCTCCGGCGTAATCGTCATCGAGCCGACGACGGTGTCGTATTTGTTGGCCAGCAGCCCGGCGATGATGCCATCCCAGGCCGTGGTGATGATGGTGCCCTTGATGCCGATGCGCTCGGCGATGGCCTTGCCGATATCGGCGTCAAAGCCGACGACCTCGTTCTGGTCGTTGACGAAGTTGAAGGGCGGATATTGCCCACTCATGGAAATTTTCAGTTCGCCCGCCGCCTTGACCTTTTCGAGATCGTCGGCCTGCGCCGAAACGGTGGTGAAGGCCGACGCAAGCAGCAGTGCGGCACCCGCGATGCCGGAGAATACCTTGTTCATCTGAAATTTCTTTCCTCTGGATGGAGCGCGAAGGCTTGTTCTTGGGAGGCGTTGGGGCGCTCTCCTGACGGCAATGATTGCTTTTGCGCAAGCATTACGCAAATAGATAATGGGAATAGGGAGCATAGATATCAGGAATGGCCTTGCCGCGCCCCGAACGTCTGGTCTGGGACCTCGACTGGAACCTTCTGCGGACGTTCGTCGTCATCGCCGAGGTGAAAAGCATCACCCGCGCCGCCGAGCGCCTCAACCTCAAGCAGCCCAGCGTCAGTAACGCTTTGCGGCGCCTGGAGGACCGCGTTGGCCGGCGGCTGGTCGAGCGCGATGCGACGCGCTTCGAACTCACCGAGGTCGGGCGGCTGATCTACGAGCAGAGCGTCGAGGTCTTCGGCAGCATATCGCAGCTGCCGCTCTTGATGCGCGGCATCAGCGACGATGTCACCGGCCACGTCATGATCGCTACCGCCAGCCATGTCGTCTCGCCGCTGTTCGACCGCGCGCTGGCGGAATTCCACCGCAACTACCCGCGCGCCTCGATCACCATCTCGGTCGCGGCAAGCATGGACGTGGCCAAGCAGGTGAGGGAGCGTCGCGCGTCCTTCGGCATCTGCCTGGTCAGCCAGCGCGATCCGACACTGGATTATCAGATGGTCTATCGCGAGTTCTTCGGTTTCTTCTGCGGCCCGCGGCACGGGCTTTACGGGAAAACCGGACTGACACTGGCGGATCTGCGCGGCGAGCCCCAGGTTTCCTTCCAGACCGACCACATTTCGGACGCGTTGAGGCCTGTCGCGTTGCTGCGCAGCGAAGCCCGGCTGAACGCCGATGTCGTCGGCGTGTCCTCGAGCCTGGAGGAGGTGCGGCGCATGATCGTGGCGGGGCTCGGCATCGGCCCGCTGCCACTGCATGTCGCACGGCGCGATGTGCGCGACGGCATGCTATGGCGGCTGCCACCCTACGATGCGCCGCCGGCGATCGACATCTTTCTGCTGACCAATCCCGACAGGGCGATGAACCGGGCCGAGAAGGCGTTGCTTTCGGGGCTTCAGACGCTGATCACCGAGACGCCGATGGAGGATCGCATCTACAACGGCTGAGCTGTCGAAGCCGGCCTATTCGATCAGGAACGCCGCCGCGCGGTTGCGCATCGGCTCGTCGAGCGCCACCGAGGCCCGTGCGGCAAGATCGAAGCGCACGCTGGTCGTGCGGCTCGATGCATGGACGACGCCGTCGAGCGATCCTGACATGACCTGTTCGAAGGTGACGGAGGTGCGGCCGATCTTCACAACATGCGAACGGATGGTAATCAGCGAGCCGGCTTTCGTTTCATGACGATAGTCGATCTCGGTGCGCACATCGGCCCACCCGGTCGCCGCTGCCTGGCTGCCATCCTGCCCGGCGATATGGCCGAGGAGCTGGAAACTGGCATCATCGAACATCGCCGCGTAGTGGCGCACATTCACGTGTCCCATCACATCGCACATCCAGGGATGGGCGACGCCGACGAAGGTGACGAGGGATTTGCTCATGGTTCCGTGGCCTCTATTAGGATCGCGAGACGCCATAGCGAAACGCGTGGCGAGAGGCAAACCGGTGGACGGGCCGATATTCGTTAGCCGCGCCCTTGGCCCTCCTGAACAAACCGACTATCTCAGGAAGCCGGCGGCGGTTCCGCCACGGGGACAGCCATGCTGAGGGTGCAAAAGGTCAAGGTCGACGACATCTACGTGCCCACTGCGCGCAGGAAGACGCTGCATCCCGAGACGGTGCGGCATCTCGCCGAGGACATACTGGAGAACGGCATGAAGACGCCGATCCAGGTCCGCCACGACGGCAAGCGCCATGTACTCGTCGAAGGCCTGCATCGTCTGGAAGCAGCCAAGTGGCTCGGCGAGACCGAGATCGACGCTTATCTGGTGCAAGCCAAGCGCCACTGACGCGAGCTCGGTTCGCCATTCTTCCCAGCAATAATCTCCAGAGTTTTTTCGCTGGCCATGTCGGGTTGCGTTCTTCCGGCTCGTCCTTGGGACGGAAGCCAGATGAAACCCGAGGAGACCACCGTGACCACCAAGCTCGATATCGCCCCCGCCAATGACCGCGAACTGGTTGTCGCCCGCATTATCGATGCGCCGCGCGAGAACGTCTATCGCTGCTGGACCGACCCGAAACTGGTGACGCAGTGGTTCGCGCCAAAGCCGTGGACGACGCCGCGCGCCGAAATGGATGTGCGCACCGGCGGCTCAAGCCTTGTCGTCATGGCCGGCCCTGACGGCAATGAATTCCCCAACCCCGGCGTTTTCCTGGAAGTCGTTCCCGGCAAGAAGATCGTCTTTACCGATGCCTATACACAGGCATGGGAGCCATCGGAAAAGCCGTTCATGACCGGCGTACTGACCTTCGAGGACGAAGGCGAGGGCAAGACCCGCTACATCGCCCGCGTCCGTCATTGGAGCGTCGCCGACCGCGAACAGCATGAGGCGATGGGTTTTCACGCGGGTTGGGGCCAGTGCACCGACCAGCTTGAAGACCTCGCCAAAACGCTTTGACGCCAGCGCACGAGAGGAGATCGATATGTCCAAGACCGTGCTTTTCGCCATTCTTGTCTCGGTTGCAGCGCTTCTCGGCTGTCCGGGCACCACCAATGCAGAGGAACCTGCGATGACCACCGAAACGAAACTTCCGAAGCCGGAAAAGTCCGGCCTGCTGCCGATCAACGGCCTGAACTATTATTATGCCGTCTACGGCAAGGGCGAGCCGCTGCTTCTCTTGCATGGCGGTCTCGGCTCCATCGACATGTTCGCGCCGATCCTGCCCAAGCTTGCCGAGAACCGCACCGTCATCGGCGTCGATTTGCAAGGCCATGGCCGCACGGCGCTCGGCGACCGGCCATTCAGTCTGGAAGCGATTGGCGACGACATGGCCGGTGTCGTGAAGGAGCTCGGCTACGACAAGGTCGACGTCATGGGTTATTCGCTGGGCGGCGGGGTCGCCTTCCGCATGGCGGTCCAGCATCCCGAGACCGTGCGGCGCCTTGTCCTGGTCTCGACCGGCTATGCCGCCGACGGCTTCTATGACGAGATGCGTCCGCAACAGGCACAGGTGAGCGCGGCCGCGGCCGAATTCATGAAGGACACGCCGATGTACAAATCCTACGTCGCCGTGGCGCCGCACCCGGAAGACTTCCCGAAACTGCTCGATGCGCTCGGCAATTTCATGCGTCAGAACTACGACTTCTCGGCTGATGTTCCCAAGCTGAAGATGCCGGTCATGCTGGCCTATGGCGACAGCGACATGTACAAGCCCGAGCACGAGATCAAGTTCTACCAGATGCTCGGCGGCGGCCTGAAGGACGCCGGCTGGATGCGTGAGAACCTGTCGCAGAACCGCCTGGCGATCCTGCCCAACCGTACCCATTACGAAGTCTTCTTCGCTCAGGAACTGACGGTCGCCGCGCTGCCGTTCCTCAACGGCGAGACCAAGGTGAAGAGCTGGGACGAGATGGTCAGCGAAACGAAGTAACCGCCCGTCGATTCCCGTCGGCCGCCCCCAACGAGATGGCCGACGGTTTGTTTATGAAGCCTTTGCGCGACGGGGCAGCCTGAGATGCTTGATGCCGCTCATCTCGACGAAATTCGTCGCCGAGTCCCAGAGATAGTCGCCATAGAGAAATGGCTCGAAAGGCTCGGCGCCGCTCAACGGCAATGGGGCGATCTCGGCATCGACGCGCGGCTCGTAGAAAAACGGAATCGAAAAACGCACCGTCTTCGGCGCAATCACCCGGTGCCGCGTCGCCCTGACACGTCCACCGGTCCAGCGCTCCAGCAACTGGCCGAAATTGACCGCCAGCGTGCCGTTGGCAGGCGGCACGTCGACCCACTCGCCGGCGAGGTTTTTTGCCTGCAGGCCGTCGACGCCGTCCTGCGCCAGTAAAGTGACGAAGCCTGAATCGGCATGTTCGCCGCCGATGATGGTGCGCGTTTCCCCCTTATGGACCACCGTGACCTGCGGGCCACCAGTATCGACGCCGGCATTGGCGTCGCGCAGGGGATAACGGATCAGGCGCAGCGTCGAGATGCCCTGATCGAAATAGGCATCGAAGATCGTTTCCGGCAGGCCAAGCCCGCGGGCGATCGACCGCATCAGCGCGTTGCCGACCGTCTCCATCGCGCGATAGTAGTCGGCCGCCGCGGAGCGCCAGCCGGGCAGGGCATTTTCGGCCGGCAAAGGTGTTGGCTCGCGCAAAGGATCGTCGGAGGCCGAAACACGCGTCGCATCGGCAAGGTCGGGCCCCATGTCGATGCCTTCCTTGTAGGAAACGGCTCGCGGCTGCAGCGGGAACCAGCCGCGGTAGAAATTCTTCCTGGTGCGGTCGAAATTCCAGCGCAGCAGTTTCTGCTTCTCGGCATCGGGAAGCTCGAAGATGCGCAGCAATTGCGCACGCTTGTCCGGCGTCAGCCAGTCATCGCCGGGAAAATCGCGGACCGCCATGAAACCGATGCCCGAGGCGGCGGCCATGATCCTGGCGTCGGTGCGCTCGCGCGTAGGCGAGGGCGGCCCGAACAGGTCCGCAATGCCGATGGTTTCGATATCCGGCGTCATGGTTTCCGTTCCATCCGCATCATCATAATCGATGACCTTGTATCAAAGCTTTTCAATTGACCCAATCGGTCCCGCCGCTAGCCTGTCGATTACTCTCTCCGAGATTAGATCAGGACGATGGCTGGATATCAGGGCGGGTGCCTATGCGGAGCGGTGCGCTATCGCGCCGACGTGGTTCCTGTCAATGAACGCATCTGCCATTGCCGGCTTTGCCAGAAGGCGATCGGCGCCGCCTTCAACGCTCGCGTGCTGTTTCGCATCGATGATGTGACGGTCGAAGGACCGCTGGCGACAGTGAACACCTCGCCGGATCTCCAGCGCGGCTTTTGCCCGAACTGCGGCACGACGATGTTTTCGCGTCGCGATTCCGCCGGCATCATCGGCATCACCACCGGATCGCTCGACGACCCTTCGCTGTTTCGGCCGCGGATGCATATCTGGACCGGCTCGAAGCAGCCCTGGTTGGTGCTTGACGACGGCCTGCCGCAATATGAAGGCGCTCCGCCTCCGTAACCGCCCCCTTTTCCTACAAGGAGGGGGATGAAGTCGTCCAGTCATGACAAAAAATTAATCCAAATCGACACGCGATAGCCGGCAAAACGTCATTGGCGGGCCATCTTTGCGTCCTATCTATGCTGCGCGGGCCGGCATTCGAGGAGACGACGGATGAACGACAGCATCAGCACCCTGGACGAGCTTTTGAGCGATCCGATGGTCCTGCTTGTGATGGAGCGCGACCGGGTGCGCCCGGAACAGGTACGCATGCTGCTCGAACGGGTGCGCCGACCATCGGCCGAGGAACCCTTCGTTCCCCCGGCCCATGTGATCGCCAGGACCTGCCAGAAACCCTGGCTGTGCCCGTAATTGCTTGCCGTTCTATCCCATGAGAACACAGGCCGGCCTCTTGGGCCGGTCTTGGACGACGTATTTCGACGCACGGCGCCAGCTTACAAATCCGTAAATTGATTATCCGATCCATGACGGTAAGGCTTGCGCGGGACCGGCCGACGCCGGTAACACCTGCGCAAGCTAGATCTCTCACACACGGAACCCGACATGGCTGACATCTGCACTCAGGGCGTGGATACGGGCTTTGTCGGCCTGGGATATGCCAAGGTCGCCTTTCTCGGCCTCGTTCAGGGCATCACCGAATTGCTGCCGATTTCCTCGACCGCCCACATGCGCATCGTGCCGGCGGTGCTTGGCTGGCAGGATCCCGGCTCCGCCTTCTCCGCTGCCATGCAGCTTGCCGCGCTCGCCGCCGTCGTCAGTTATTTCTGGGGCGATGTCAGGGATCTCGTGTTCGGCTCGCTCGGAGCTCTCGTGCGGCGCGATTTCGCGGACCGCGACTTTCGGCTGGCTTCCTGGATCGTGCTGGCGACGATCCCGATCGTCATTGCCGGCGTGGCGCTGTCAGGCGTTCTTAATACCTGCAATTCGCCGCTGCGCAGCCTGAGCGTGATCGGATGGGCCTGCATTGTCATGGCGGTCCTGCTGGCGCTGGCCGAGATTTTCGCCCGCCACCGCCGCACCATGGGCGAAGCGTCGCTCGCCGACGCGCTTCTGGTCGGCATCGCCCAGATCGGCGCGCTGATACCCGGCGTCTCACGCTCGGGCTCAACTTTGACGGCGGCATTGGGGCTCGGCTTCAAACGGGCCGAGGCGGCGCGCTTCTCGTTCCTGCTCGGGCTGCCGGCGATCGCGCTGGCCGGTCTGAAGGAACTGTGGGAACTGCACAAGGTTCACCTTGATGCCCATGGGTGGTCGGTTCTTGCCACGGGGCTGGTCGTCGCCTCGATCTCCGCCTTCTTCGCCATCTGGGGGTTGATGCGCGTGCTGGAACGGTTCTCCGCCTGGCCCTTCGTCATCTACCGTGGCCTGCTCGGTGTCGTCCTGCTGCTCGGTGTGGCGATGGGATGGCTGGCCTAGCCTGGGAACCTGAATCCTGGTGTTGCGCCCCTGCAACCCCCGAAGGCCCGTGCGGCGCCAGCAAAGATGTGATCAGCCGCGTTCATTGACTTCGGGACATAACCGCCCTTAACGTTCCGTTAACAAAAACGATGGGCGGGGCCGCATGGCATCCTCGACAGGTTGGCGCCGCAAGGCGAAGGGGCTGGGGCTGGCGGCTGCGCTGACCGCTTTCTGTTCGGCGGCGAGTTTCGCCTATTCCGCGCCCGCGTCCATGGTTATCGGTGGCTCGACCTCCCAGCCGATCGGCCACTATGATTTTTGCAAGATCCATGTCGCGGAATGCTCCATCCGCTCCCACGACAGCGCGCCGGAACATATGACCGGCAAGCTGCTGCACGAGATCACGGCCGTGAATCTCTCGGTCAACACGCGCGTCAAGCCGATGAGCGACCTCGACAATTACGGCAAGGAGGAGTGGTGGGCCTACCCCGACAACGGCTTCGGTGATTGCGAGGACTACGCGCTGGAAAAGCGCCGCGAACTCAGCAGTTTGGGCATTGCCATCGCCAATCTCCTGATGACGGTGGTGCGTAAGCCCGACGGCGAAGGTCATGCCGTGCTGACAGTGCGCACCGACAAGGGCGACTTCATCCTCGACAACCTGACAGACAAGGTCCGCCTCTGGAACCAGACCAGCTACCGCTACCTGAAAAGGCAGGCGAGCGACAACACCGGGCACTGGGTTTCCATCCTTGGCGGCGACGAACAGCTGGTCAGCGCTGTCAAATAGTCTCCGCGCCACCGCATCCGGACCGTGTCCGCGCTCTCTTCAACTGTCTTCCATAGTGGCGTCCAGCGATGCTATCCACGTCCGCTCATTGAAGCTGGCGATCCGGTAGGTGCATGGATTTTCCGACACTTCTCAACGCCGTCCCGCTGTTGGCGACCTTCGCCAAGACCGCGCTGCCGCAGGCGATCGCCACGACGATGGCGTTCGGCCAATGGTTCGCAAAGGTGCCACCGTGCCGTGATTTTGCTTTTGAGGCGGCCAGCTATCTCGTCTGCGAGGTCGACCCGAAACGCTATTCGATCGAGCTGTTCTGGAAGGATCCAGCCGGTAAACCTTTTCAGTCGCTGCACAATCTCGACAATGCCCAGCGCGCGGCCGGCCGCACAATGCTGTTTGCCATCAATGCCGGCATGTATCACCCCGACCTCAGACCGGTCGGCCTCTATATCGAGCGAGGCCAGGAAATGGCTGACGTGAAGACGGGATCGGGAACCGGCAATTTTTCGCTGCAGCCGAATGGCATCTTCTACATCAGCGGCGGCAAGGCCACGGTCCGGGCGACGAGGGACTTCGTCAGGAAGCGGCCGCCCACCGACTATGCGACGCAATCCGGGCCGATGCTGGTCATCGACGGCCAGCTTCATCCGAAATTCCAGTCCGACAGCACCTCGCGCAAGACCCGCGACGGTGTCGGCGTGCGAAAGGACGGTGTCGCGGTCTTTGCCATTTCGAATGGCGCGGTGACGTTCCATGCATTCGCCCGGCTCTTTCGCGATGCGCTCGGCTGCGATAATGCGCTGTTCCTCGACGGCTCGATTTCAAGCCTGCTCGCCCCGGCCATCGGCCGTAACGACGATTACTGGAATCTGGGACCGATGATCGGCGTGTTCAGGAAGCGCGGCTAGGCTAGCGCCTGCCGCGCAGCTTGACCGCGACCACCGCGATGATGACCAAGGCGATAGCAGCGATCGTCGCCATGCCGAACAGGCTGGTCGCATCGAGCTCGGGGAGACTGCCGGCTCCCTTGGCCACCAGCCATCCCGGCGACAGCACGGATGGAGCCCAGATGACCGCCGACAGGATGTTGGCGATCTGGAAACGGCGGCGGTTCATGCCCATCATGCCCGCGACCAGCGGCACGGTGGCGCGGACCGGGCCGAAGAAGCGGCCGACGAAAACGGCCGCGAAGCCATAACGATGGAAGAATAGCCGCGCCCGGGCGATCTCGCGGCGGTAGCGATTGAGCGGCCATTTATGGACGACACCGCGTCCGAGCCATTTGCCAAGGAAATAGGAGACGGTGTCGCCGAGCGCCGCACCGACCATCGCTGCGAGAAGAACGGGCAAAGGCTGGACAATGCCTGCGCCCACTAGACCGCCGACGATGACCAGGACCGTGGTGCCGGGCAAGAGGATGCCGATCAGCACCAGCGACTCGCCGAATGCCAGCAGCCCGACCACGACGCCTGCCCAGGCCTGATGGTTTTCGATGAAACAAACGCTCTGGTCGATGAACGACTGCACGCAAGCTCCTTGATAAAAGCGTCTCTCAGCTGCCGCTGTCGAGCAGGCTCCTGAGTTCGTCGAGCTTGTCGTTGACGAGCCAGCCGTAATAATTTTCCACCGGCAGCTTGCGGCCCTTGCCACTGGCGGCTGCCGCGCGCAGGTCGGCCGCTCGCTGCCGGGGTTGGCCGACATTGTAGAGCGTGGCCGTTACGCCCGGATTGCCCGATATGTCGAAGCCCTCCTGTTTGTAGGCGTCGATGGCGTCGCGCACGATCGCCGCGATGTAGACGATGCTGCGGTCCGGATCCATGACATCGCGATAGATCGCCTGCGGATGATCTGGCGTCAGCTTGTCATAGCCGCTCACCCTGTTGACCAGGTCCGTCACTTCAAGCGCGGTCAACGGGCTGATCTGGCCAAGGCCGAATGTCTGGCCGGCAAAGAAGGGCTGGAAGAACGCCTGCTGGAAGGTCATGGCCTCGTAGGCGACGCCATCGACGCTCTTGCCACGGAAATGTTCGACCCAAACCTTGTCGCGGCAACTCCACAGGGCGGCACTGTCCTTGGCCTCGGCGCAGGCCGCGAACTCCGGCCGCTGGACAAAGGTCTGCACCGGCACGCCTTTGTAGCGGAAGGCAAAGTCGAGGCCGGAATAGGACAGTGCCTTCACATAGTAAGTCTGCACCGAGCCGACGGCGGTGACGTTGTAAGTGTGTTCGCCGACAAGCGCGCCGACGATATGGATGGGATCGATATCGTAGGCGGCCGCCACCTGCTTGATGTGCGCCACCAGTCTCTTCTCGCGCTTCAGCAGCGCGACGATCTTCTCGTATTTTTCCGCGTAGGTGGTCTTGAAGGCGTGCGTACGCGTCGCGGATGCATCCGGGATTGGCGGTTGCGTTTCGGACCGATTGCCGGGTGGAACGGCGACCAGCCCGCTGGCATGCGCCGTCCCCACCATGAGGGCGTCACTCCAGGAGAGGGCCGCGAGCAGGAGGACCAGGAGAAATCGCTGCAACGCAATCATCAGGCGCCTTTTTTGGGCTCGCGGGAAACGTCGGCTGAGAACGCCGCATACCGCTCTCAACAGCCACATCATGGCGCTGTCAAGGCTTGGGCCGCCATCGACGGCGGATGTCTGAAATAGGTCACAGGTTTGGTAAAAACTTGATTCAAACTTTATTGGTAATTTCTCGTTCATAACTGAGCCTGGTTGTCCGTCGGCCGTCGCCTTCGGTCTGTTGTGTTTCGAGTACAGGTCCAGATGCGGTTACCAGGCGTCATCAGTTTCGTGATCGCATCACTGTGCCTTGCCGGCTGCTCGTCGACATCGGGCATGGACGCGCTCGATGTGCAGAAGCCGTCGAACGAAACCACCAGTTCGGTGGTGCGGCCAAGCGCGCCGATCGCATCCGTCCCCGTCAACAGGTCCAACAATGCGCGCAAGCGGACCGAGCCCGCGCCCGTGGACGACACTGTTCGCCCCTTTGGCCTGGCGGAGGAGGAAACGGTGGCGTTTCCGGCGCCCGAATTGCCCGACAGCGTCGATCCGCCGGTCGAGCCGGCAGCCCTGGTCTCGCCCCCGAAACTTTTGTCGCGGGCGGTCCCGCCCATGCTTGCCGGGCCGATCACGCGCTATGGCTTTCGCGATGCCAAACCGATCAATTTCGGCCGCTCCTCGCCCCGGCATCTTGCCGTGCACGGGGTCGACGTGTCGCGCTGGCAAGGGAATGTGAATTGGGAGAAGCTACGCGCCCAGGGCGCCAACTTCGCCTACATCAAGGCGACCGATGGCGGCCACCATCTTGATCCGATGTTCACCAGGAACTGGCGCGGCGCCGACGCGGCCGGGCTGAAGCGCGGCGCCTATCACTTCTTCTACTGGTGCCGAACCGCCGGCGAGCAGGCCGACTGGTTCATCCGCAACGTGCCGAAGGTCGAAGGCGCCTTGCCGCCGGTGATCGACGTCGAGTGGAACGGCGACTCCAGCTGCCAGCGGCGGCCGTCGCGCGAAAAGGTCCTGGAGAAGATGCAGGTGTTCATGGACAAGCTGGAGCGTCACTATGGCCAGCGTCCGATCATCTACACCGCGCCGGATTTTTATCGCGACAATCTCCAGGGCGCTTTCCTCGACTACCCGTTCTGGCTGCGTGCGGTGGCGAGACACCCGTCAAAGGTCTATCCCGACCGCAAATGGCTGTTCTGGCAATATTCCGGCTCCGGCCTGTCGCACGGCGTCACCGGCCGCATCGATCTCAACGTCTTCCATGGCGACGAGCGGCAATGGCGCGCGTGGGCTGGTGGGCGGCAGATGATGGCCGACGCGGACTAAGGCTGAGCCGTCCGACGTTCACCTTTGCGGCATTTAACGCCGGCAGCCTGCCGGGCGAAGCAACTGTGAACAGCATTGCACCACCGCATACTGGAATGACGCGGGCGGGGCGCTATGATGGTGGTCAGGCTGGGCTTCTGCCGGCGCCGTCAAAGGCGCCATGGGACTTACCGATGTTCGGACTTGGCTGGGACCATCTTGTTGTCATCTTCGTTGTGGCGCTGGTTGTTTTCGGGCCAGGAGAGCTTCCAAGTGTGATGCGCTCGCTTGGCGCGACTATGAAGACGGTCAACCGGTATCTCGGCGATTTCCGCAGGCAGTTCGACGACGCCATGCGTGAGGCCGAGAAGGAGCTTGATCTGGAGGAAACCCGCTCGAAACTTCAGCAAGCCGTAAACAGCGTGCCGCAAGATGCCGGCGGAATCGCGGTGACGAAGGAGAGCAGCGAAGACGCGCGGACCGCTGCTTCGTAAGCAAGTTCTACGACGCCTGGTGGCTGATGGAATTGCGGCTGGCGGCCGAATCAGGCTTGCTCGCCGAGGCCTCCGTGGCCTGCTAAGCAGGCCGCGGCCTCGACGTCTCCATGGCGACGAGCGGCAATGGTGCGCTCGGGCCGGCGGCCGGCGGATGATGGCGGACGCGGACCAGGCTTCGCGTCGCCGTTCATTCCCGTTCCGGCCAGCTATTGGAGCTGGCTGCTCCCGCCATTCCGTTCCTCGCTCAGCCGCAGCTTCATCCTCAAGCTCATGATCTCGGCAATCGCGGCATCGATCATCGCAAGAAGCGTAAGCGTGTCGTGCTGGGTTGGGTCGGCTCTGACATAGGCGAGCTGATTCACGATATCGGTGTCATCGTCGGTTTCGTCGCTCATGCGCATCGTCCCGGCTGTTGTTTTTCCAGATTTCTCCGTCCGATCGGATCGATCGTCAAATTGCTCTTTTATCACTTCCTCATGTGGATGGCCTTCGCGTTTCGTTCAGCCATAGCGTGTCTGAGGGAATAGTTCTTGTTCCGGCCCCATACCTGGATATCAAGGCGGCTTCATCGGATCGCGCCGCCCGACATCGACCAGGTTCAACTCGGCCAGAAGGCGGTCCTTCGCCTTTCCGCTTTCAATCAGCGCACCACGCCGGAACTCAACGGAAAGGTGTCTCGCATCGCAGCTGATCTGACGATGAACGAGCGCTCCGGCGGGCGCTCCGGCTCGCTCCGCCGAGCTTTGTCTTCTGACTGATAGGCCGAGCTTCTCGCGCGGCTGCAACTATGGGCGACTACCTACAACGCGCTCTTGCGGCGCCGATCTTTCCGCTCGGCCGTCATTTCGGGTGCAGGCTCGATGATGTCGCCAGCCACGACGGCGCGCGTACGCTCCAGCATTGCGGGGATTTCCCGAGCAGGTAGCGGCCGACTGAGCAGGAAACCCTGTGCCTCGGTGCAGCCTTCTCTTCGTACCCGCTCGAGCTGTTCCGCTGTCTCAACTCCTTCGGCGGTGGTCTGTATCCCGAGGCTGTTGCCAAGGCTCGTGACGGCCCGGATGATGGCAACCGAGCTGTCGACGTCATCGGCATCCCTCACGAAGGACTGGTCGATCTTGATCTTGTCGAACGGGAAAGAGCGCAGATAGCTCAAGCTCGAATATCCGGTTCCGAAGTCGTCCATCGCAATATGCACCCCCAGCATGTGGATCTGCTGCAGCAGCGCGAGCGTCGCCGGGCTGTTGGCCAGTAGCACCGTCTCGGTGATCTCAAGCTCGAGCTGACTCGCGGGCAGCCCCGAGGCATCCAGTGCCTCGACGATCGTCGAAAGCAAGCGTGTGCTGCGAAACTGCGTCGGCGACAGGTTGACGGCAACCTTGATGCCTTTGGGCCAGCCTGCTGCGTCGAGACACGCTTGCTTGATCACCCAGTCACCGATCGGGACGATGAGGCCGATCTCCTCGGCCAGGGGAATGAACTCTGCCGGAGAGACGATGCCACGCTTCGGGTGATGCCAGCGCAGCAGCGCCTCGAAGCAGCTGACCTCGCCGCGGTCGATATTGAGGAGCGGTTGGTAATAGATCTCGAACTGCTCCCGCCCCACCGCCTCGCGCAGATCGAGTTCGAGAAATCGCCGCGCCTGCATGCGGGCATCCATTTCCGGCTCGAAGAACCTATATGTTCTGCGTCCGTCCGCCTTTGCCCGGTAGAGCGCCATGTCACCGTTCTTGAGCAGTTGATCGGCGTTCTCGCCATCGTCCGGCGCAATCGAAATGCCGACGCTGGCGCTGATCATAACCCCGTGTCCATCGACGATGTAAGGCGCGCTCAGCGCGTCTATGACCCTTTGAGCAAGGGCAGTGGCCTCGACCGGCTGATCGGTCCCCTTTTGAATGATCACGAACTCGTCGCCACCGAGCCTGGCTACCGTGTCGCCTTCACGGAGGACGCGCCTCAGCCTGCCGGCGACCTCCTTCAGCAGGGCGTCACCAATCGGATGCCCCAGCGTGTCGTTGACCGTCTTGAAATGATCGAGATCAAGGCAAAGGACGGCGACCTTGCCGTTCTGCCGGCTCATCTCGATCAGAGCTTCCTCGGCGCGTTCGTGGAACAATGTACGGTTCGGAAGATCGGTAAGCCCGTCGTGGCGGGCCATGTGCGAGATGCGGGCCTCGCTACGCCGCAAATCGGTCACGTCGTGGTGCGTGGCAAGCCATCCGCCGCCTGGCAGCGGCTGGTGGATGAGGTCGATTGTGCGCCCGTCCCGGAGTTCGACGAGGCTCACGACGCGCTCGGCACGGTCGATCGTCGCCGAGAGTTCTTCCAGATATCTTTCAGGCTCCAGGCCGACATAGAGCCCCGCGGCTATCCGGAACCGCTTCAAATCGGCCCAATGCGAGCCTGGACGGGTCAGGGTCTCCGGCAAGTGATAGAGGTCAGCGTAGGCCTGGTTGCAAAAAACCAGCCGCCGCTCGGCATCGAACATGCACAGACCCACCGGCATGTTTGCTGCTGCCGCGGCCAGATGCTGCCGTTCCAACTCCGCCTCGCGGGCCAAGGCATCACTGCGCTCCAGGCTGGCACGGTAGCCCGCAAAGGCCGAGAACAACACCCCGATCTCGTCCCGGCGATCCCTTTTGGGTGCGACGAGGGTTGAGCGGCGGTCACCCAGTGTTAGGCGATGCATCGCCTCGCTCACCGTGAGGATCGGCTTGCTGACATTGTGTCGAATCCAGGCGACAAGCCCGCCGAGGCACACGGCGGCAAAGGCAATCGCGGCCCAGGTCAGCCGCTGCGCGATGGTGTAGGTGCGATCCGCCATGGCTGCGACAGCCGTGCTGCGCTGATTGGTGAGGGCCAGCAAGCCGTCCAGCCGCTGCGCCGCCTCGGCGACGGTCGGCAGCGATACCGTCTCGAACTCTTTAAGGGCCTTTGTTGGCCCCTCTGTTTCCAGGAGCGGGAAAATGGATGTCAGGGAGTCTTGATAGGCCGTCCACAGATAAACGAACTGATCGAACAGTTCCTGCTCGGCGCGCGATCCGGCGCTCCTGCGGTAGGCACGCCGACCCCTCAGAATCTCGTCGCTCTCCCTCGCCATCTCGTCATCGATGCGCAGCAGCTGTCGGGTATCGTCGGTGCGCATGCGCAGCGTCGCATAGAGCTGATGTTCCGCCAGATTGCGCTTCATCTCCTCCACGACCTGGACCTGCGGCAACCAAACGCCTGTGATCTCACCTGTGATTTCATTGAGAGATCGCAGCTGATTCACGCCAAATAGCCCTACTGCCAGGACGCACAACAACGCCAGACCAAAGCCCAGCGAGAGCTTGGTCCTGACGCTAACATCCTTCAATGGCTTCAGGTAAAACATTGGTGCAATTGGACCAATTCCGCCCCCTACGCTGATTCCGCAGGAAGTTTAGAGCGCTTTCCTTAATATAGCGCCAAACGTATTAAGGCTGACTTAAGGATGGGAATTAGTGCTATTATCCGTTTGCAGCAGGTAAAAGCAGCTCGGATACTTCCTCCAACTATCGAGGGCGTCGAGCGCAGGCTTTCCCGCCAGATCTCGCGATCATGGATGAGGCGGAAAGGACAATGCTTTCCTGTTGCTCCAAGGTTTGCGCCGAATAATCGCGAAAATACAAAGAGATGTCAGGATGGCGCTTCGGTCGGCCTGTACGGGTTAGCCGCCAAGCCGCTGGCGGATGTGGCCGTCCTCGCAGTGCTGATCTGGGCGATGATTCACATGGTCGCTTCACATTGAATCGCCGGCGCAGAATAGAATTCATGTTCTGCTCCCGTCTGCGCCACCGAAGATGATACTTTGACGATCATTCGTGCCAAGCCACCCTCGTTGCCGTGTAACTGATGCCGCCGATCGCGCCAGCTTGCCACCTGACATTCCGCGCTAACGATCGATTTCTCCAAACACGATGTCGAGCGAGCCGATGATTGCCGACACATCGGCGATCATGTGGCCTCTCGACAGGAAATCCATCGCCTGCAGGTGGGCAAAGGATGGGGCCCGAATTTTGCATCGATACGGGACATTGCCGCCATCTGAAATCAGATAGACGCCGAACTCGCCCTTTGGTGCTTCGACAGCCGCATACACCTCTCCAGTGGGGACACGGATGCCTTCGGTGTAGAGTTTGAAATGGTGGATAGTCGCTTCCATGGAGCGTTTCATTTCGGAACGGTTTGGCGGCGTGATCTTTTGATTGGGAATCGCGACTGGTCCTTGGCCCGCCGGCAGCCGCAACTTTTCCAAACACTGCTTGATGATCCGGACGGATTGGCGCATTTCCTCCATTCGAACCAGATAGCGGTCGTAGCAATCCCCGTTCTTGCCGACGGGGATGTCGAAATCCATCTCGGGATAGCATTCGTAGGGCTGGGCCTTGCGCAAATCCCAGGCGGCTCCGGAACCGCGCACCATCACGCCTGAGAAGCCCCATGCCCAGGCGTCGTCCAAGCCGATCGTTCCGATGTCAACGTTTCGCTGCTTGAAAATCCGGTTGCCAGTCAGCAGTTCATCGAGATTGTCGCAGACCTTGAGGAAAGGGTCACAAAAATTCCAGATGTCCTCGAGAAGTTCCGGTGGCAGATCCTGATGCACGCCGCCAACCCTGAAATAGTTGGCGTGCATCCGGGCGCCGGAAGCACGCTCGTAGAAAACCATCAGCTTCTCACGCTCGGCGAAGCCCCACAGCGGCGGCGTCAGAGCGCCGATGTCCATTGCTTGCGTCGTGACGTTGAGCAGGTGCGACAGCAGCCGCCCGATTTCGCAGAAAAGGACGCGGATGAGCTGCCCGCGTCGCGGAACCGATATCTGGAGCAATTTCTCAGCCGCAAGGCAGAAGGCGTGCTCCTGATTCATCGGGGCGACGTAGTCGAGCCGATCAAAGTATGGGAGTGCCTGAAGGTAGTTCTTGTGCTCGATCAGTTTTTCCGTGCCGCGGTGCAGCAGTCCGATATGCGGATCGACGCGCTCGACCACTTCACCGTCGAGTTCGAGCACAAGCCGCAGGACGCCATGCGCTGCCGGGTGTTGCGGCCCAAAGTTGATGGTGAAATTACGAACCTTCGCTTCGGTCACGGAACCCTCGGCGTTCAGGATTATCCGCTCAAATGGCGTGACGGTTTTCTGGAAGCACGAATTGAAACGGGAAGAATGCGTGGGGGTTCCATGGATCGGTGTCTGTGGGCTTTTGTGGTGCACGCAGCTCGTGGGAAGCATTTGACGACTGGGACACGCACGGGAGCACATTGAGCAGGTCCAGGATTGGATCTGGTCTCGCGATATCTCGGTAGAACTGCCTGCCAAGCTCCGGGAAAGCGAAAGGTTGTCCGTGACGTGTTTTAGGTCTTCCGCGCACGGGTTTCGGCAGCCTTGCGTGCCGCGGCCGAGCGACCGGACGGGCCCTTCGTCTCGCCTGCCTTCTTCGCCGCAGCCGAGCGTTCTTCCGCCGTCCGGTGTGATGCCGCGCGCTTGGTCTGCCGTGAGAGAGCCTCATGCGATGCCGTGTTCTTCGGTTCGTGTTCGAGGACCTCGGACACAGCCTTCGAGACCTTCGGGCGGCGCTTCGGCGTGCGCTCGCCCTGGCCGACTTCGTAGGCGTATTCGGCGCTCTTGCGCGTGCTCTCCTTGACCTTGCCTTTGTTGGGCGGCGGCAGATCAACCCCAGCGCGACGTGCTTCCGATAGGCCGATGGCGATCGCCTGCTTGGTCGAGCGCGCGCCATGCTCGCCGCGCCGGACCTTCTCGATCTCCTCATGAACGAATTCGCCAGCCTGGGTGCTCGGCGACTTGCCTTGGCGCTTGTCCTTTCGCGCCTTCTCGATGGTCTTTTTGTCTGGCATTGCATTTCTCCTTCCTGGCTCGGCAACCGTTCGAAAAGTGGCGGTGCGTCGCCATCAAGACCGCTGGATCACGCACGCCGCGCCATTTGAGTTGGGTTTCCACCATGTGCCGCCGGGCGCGGGTGAAATCGGCAACGTCGAGCATGACCCGGTCCCTATTGTTCTCACCAACGGGCAGCACACCGGCATCAAGCTCGGCCATCACCTGAGCAGCTTGCTGGAGAGTTTCCTCCGGATTGGCGATGCGTCGCGTGTCATCGTTTCGCGCACCTGCATGCCCAGTCTCCCCTGTTTTTCGGATCGAAAAAGACCGAGCGGCAAACCTTCAGGCAATCCGCCGGTCCGCTAGATTTGAAGAACGACCTGACGGTGCGAAGAGTTCCTGCGTCGGAACGACAATGGATGCGACACGTTCGCCCAGAAGTCTTGCACGCGGTTCGCAAAGAAGATTGGCGGGGATGCTTCCAGATGCGCCAATTGTAGGGCAGGCGTCGGGTCGGCTACGGAGTTTCCGTCGTTTGGGCTCCCGCTTGCAGGCCGGGCCAAACAACACGCATGACGACGTCAACGATCTCATCGCGTGTTTTGCCAGGATTTTCGAGCCACCAAACGGCAAGTGCGTGCAGGCCTTCCTTGAGAAACTCGGAGGTGGCGCGCAGGCGCCACACGGGGCTGCCCGGCATGAACGCGACAAGCAGGGCTGCTATTCCCGCGGAAGCGCCGGCCTGAACCTCGCGCGAAACCCGCGCGGCCGCGGGATCACCGGACGGGATCGTTAGCAGCACGCGAGCGGCGTCCGGTTCGTCCTCGACAAATCGCAGGAAGGCATCGACGGCGCGGCGAAACTTCTGCTCCGGCTCGCAATCGCCATCCACGACCGACTTGCCTGCCCTTGGAGATCAGCCCGTCAAAGCGGAGGTCGACGTCGCTAGGAGAAACGCAGTTAGGTGCAGCGCGTTTCTGATTTGTTCCCCTTCGCATTCCCGGGCGCGAAAAGCGCCCGGGAAATTGTGTTTTTCGGCTTACCGCCGGAGGTGAGCGGACTTCGTGTGTCGAATGAGCGATCCACCTTGACGTTGAGCGAGATTCAGTGACGCGTCAGGAGAGCATAAGGGCAAGGATTTCAGCTGCACCCGCTCGTGGCGCCACACGTGTCGCACTTCTCGCAAGTCCCGTTCCGCACCATCGTAAAATTCTGGCACTCGGAGCAGGAATTGCCGGTGTAGCCCTGGAGCAGTGACTTGGCGCGGCGGTCGGCGGCGAGTTTCTTCGCCTCGGCGGCTTCATTGGCGGCGGCGTCCGTGAACAGGGCCGCGGCGCCGGAGGCCGCGTCGGCGGCTTCCTCGAAGGCCATATCCTCGGCCAATTCCCTGGCCCGCTCCTCATAGTCGCGCTTGTAGGCGATTGCCTCGTCGCTGGCCGGTTTCAACGCCAGCACGTTGGAGCCGGAGAAGGCCGACGGCGCCGAGCGGGCAGGGGTGCCGGAGGCGGAGCCGGCAAAACCCTTCGGCTCGTTGCCGCCTACCCGGGAAACCAGCTTCACCGGTGAACCGCGCGTCAGCCCCTTGGAGACGGCGTCGGTCTTGCCTTCGCTGATGCCACGGCCAAGCGCGGTGTTGGAGAAGTCCGACTGGTCGACATGGGCGAGGTCGTTGCGGCCGAGATAGGAGATCGCAAGTTCGCGGAACACGTAGTCGAGGATCGACGTCGCGCTCTTGATGGCGTCGTTGCCGATCACCATGCCAGCCGGCTCGAACTTGGTGAAGGTGAAGGCATGCACATATTCGTCGAGCGGCACGCCGTATTGCAGGCCGAGCGAAATCGCGATTGCGAAGTTGTTGAGAAGACCACGCAGCGTCGCGCCTTCCTTGTTCATGTCGATGAAGATCTCGCCGAGGCGGCCATCATCATATTCGCCGGTGCGCAGGAAGATGGTGTTGCCACCGATCTTGGCCTTCTGGGTATACCCCTTGCGGCGTCCGGGCAGCTTCTCCTGCTCGCGCGACACGCGCTCGATGATGCGCTCGACGATGCGTTCGGTGATCTGCGCCGCCCGCGCCGCCTGTGGCGCCGCGATCAGCTGCTCGACCGCTTCGTCCTCGTCGTCCTCGCCATCGGCGAGCAGCGAGGCATTGAGCGGCTGCGACAGCTTGGAGCCGTCGCGATAGAGCGCGTTGGCCTTCAGCGCCAGCTTCCACGACAGCATGTAGGCGTTCTTGGCGTCCTCCACCGTCGCATCGTTCGGCATGTTGATGGTCTTGGAAATGGCGCCGGAGATGAAGGGCTGTGCGGCCGCCATCATCTGGATGTGGCTATTGATCGACAGCGAGCGCTTGCCGATCTTGCCGCACGGGCTTGCGCAATCGAACACGGCGAGATGCTCGGGCTTGAGGAAGGGCGCGCCTTCCAGAGTCATGGCACCGCAGACATGGATGTTGGCGGCCTCGATATCTTTCCTGGAGAAGCCCATCGCCGGCAGCATTTCGAACGAGAAGTCGTTGAGCTGCTCGTCGGTGAAGCCAAAGGTCTCCTTCACCCAGTCGGCGCCGAGCGTCCACTGGTTGAAGACGAACTTGATGTCGAAGGCCGACTTCAGCGCCGCATTGAGCGCGCTGATCTTCTCGTCGGTAAAACCCTTGGCCTTGAGCGAACCGGGATTGATGCCGGGCGCTTGGTTCAGGTTGCCGTGACCGACCGCATAGGCCTCGATCTCGGCGATCTGGCTCTCGGAATAGCCGAGCGTGCGCAGCGCCTCCGGAACGGCGCGGTTGATGATCTTGAAGTAGCCGCCGCCGGCAAGCTTCTTGAATTTCACCAGGGCGAAGTCGGGCTCGATGCCGGTGGTGTCGCAATCCATGACGAGGCCGATCGTGCCAGTCGGCGCGATCACGGTCGCCTGCGCATTGCGGTAGCCATGCTCCTCGCCAAGCTCGATGGCGCGGTCCCAGGCGGCTTTCGCATGCTCGGCAAGCGCCTGCTGCTTGAGGTCCGAGGCGACCAGCGGCACCGGATTGACGGCCAGCTTCTCGTAGCCGTCCCTGTCGCCGTAGGCGGCGCGGCGATGATTGCGCATGACGCGCAGCATGTTCTGGGCGTTGCGGTCATAGTCCGGGAAGGCGCCGAGCTCGGAGGCCATTTCCGCCGAGGTGGCATAGGCGACGCCGGTCATGATCGCGGTCAGCGCGGCGCAGATGGCGCGGCCCTCGTCGGAATCGTAGGGAATGCCCGAAGTCATCAAGAGACCGCCGATATTGGCATAGCCCAAGCCGAGCGTGCGGTAGTCGTAGGAGAGCTTGGCGATCTCCTTCGACGGGAACTGCGCCATCATGACGGAGATTTCGAGAACGACGGTCCACAGCCTGACCGTATGCTCGTAGGCGGCGATATCGATCGTGCCGTCGGCATTGCGGTAAGGGAGCAGATTGATCGAGGCGAGATTGCAGGCCGTGTCGTCAAGGAACATGTATTCAGAGCACGGGTTGGAGGCCCGGATCGCACCAGCCGAAGCGCAGGTGTGCCAGTCGTTCATCGTCGTGTTGAAATGCAGGCCGGGATCGGCCGAAGCCCAGGCGGCGTAGCCGATCTTTTCCCAGAGGTCCCTGGCCTTCAGCGTCTTCAGCACCTTGCCGTCCTTGCGGGCGGTCAGTTGCCAGTCGCCATCCTGCTCGACGGCGCGCAGGAAATTGTCCTTCAGCGACACCGAATTGTTGGAGTTCTGGCCCGAAACGGTGAGGTAGGCGTCCGAATCCCAGTCGGTGTCGTAGGTCTTGAACGACATCGAGGTATAGCCCTGCTTGGCGAACTGGATGACGCGGTAGATGTAGTTCTCCGGCACGGCGGACTTCTTGGCCGCCTTGATCTCGCGCTTCAGCGCGGTGTTGATCGACGGATCGAAGCAATCGTCATCCTGACCTTCGCAGTTGACGCAGGCCTTCATGATGGCTTCGAGATGCTTCTTGACGATCTTGGAGCCGGTCACCAGCGAGGCGACCTTCTGCTCTTCATTGACCTTCCAGTCGATGAATTCCTCGATATCGGGGTGATCGGCATCGACGATGACCATTTTTGCGGCGCGGCGCGTTGTGCCGCCCGACTTGATGGCGCCAGCCGCGCGGTCGCCGATCTTGAGGAAGCTCATCAGGCCCGAAGAACGGCCGCCGCCCGACAGCTTTTCGCCTTCGCCGCGCAGCAGCGAGAAGTTCGAGCCGGTGCCCGAGCCATATTTGAACAGGCGCGCCTCACGCACCCAAAGGTCCATGATGCCGCCCTCGTTGACGAGATCGTCCTGCACGCCCTGGATGAAGCAGGCATGCGGCTGCGGATGCTCGTAGGATGATTTCGACTTGGTCAGCTTGCCGGTGAAGGGGTCGACATAGAAATGGCCCTGGCTCGGACCGTCGATGCCATAGGCCCAGTGCAGACCGGTGTTGAACCATTGCGGCGAGTTCGGCGCCACGCGCTGCGTGGCCAGCATGTAGGCAAGCTCGTCGCGGAAAGCGCGCGCGTCGTCTTCAGACTTGAAGTAGCCGCCTTTCCAGCCCCAATAGGTCCAGGTGCCGGACAGACGGTCGAAGACCTGGCGGGCGTCGATCTCGGAACCATAGCGCTCGGCTTCCGGCAGCTTGGCAAGTTCGGCCTCGTCGGCGACCGAGCGCCACAGGAACGAGGGGACGTCATTCTCCTCGACCTTCTTCAGCCGTGCGGGGACACCAGCCTTGCGGAAATATTTCTGCGCCAGGATGTCGGCCGCCACCTGGGAGAACTGCGCCGGCACGTCGATATTGTCCAAACGGAACACCACCGAGCCATCCGGATTCTTGATCTCGGAAAGCGCCTTGCGGAATTCAATCTCCGCGTAAGCAGATTGCCCCGACTTGGTGAAACGACGCTCGATGCGCATTGGTCCTGTCCCTTTTGCCTATATATAGCGCTTTCGTCAGGGGATTTCTGCCCCCAAAGCGAAAAGCACAGTCCGCCGTTTGCAGGCATCGCGAACAATGCCGGCATCTCCCCGTCGCAAGCTGCTGCCGCGCGCACAACAAGACGCCTTGCCAGGCGCTTGCCGAGGCTGCCGACCGACCTTGCGGGTCCTTCGAAATTGAATTTTTCGAGTCCCTCGATCGAGGGAAATTCACACTATCTAGCGCCGAACCTACCTGCAAACACTAAATATAGTATTAACAGACAATTTATTCCAGTCCGACAATTCTCCCTTTCGTCGCCCCATGCCCCACGATCCCAACGCTTCCGCCGGCCTCGTAAACAGGCGGAAATGCGGGCAAAAACACACATAATCCGGGAAAAAGACCGGGCTCAGAACTTTCCGGTCGCGCTCTCAACAGGAGCACATGGCCTATAAAAGGCGACTCGTTTTGCGCCGTCAAGGATTCGTTTGCGTAGCTTTTGTGACCCCAACATCTTGTGTGTCACGCATGTGGATAACGGGGAAAGAAATGCGCCTTGCGATCGTCATTTCGGATTACAGGTTTGCGAGGCGTTGACGGTCGCGAGGCGCCCGTCGAGAGCAATCCGATCGGCTGCAAAAGCAGGCTGGCAGGCCTTGGTTCAGCCGTAGTGCATCTTGGGTTTCGGCTCGGTGCCGGTGAACTGCACGCCAATCCTGTCTTTGCGGCGCCAGCGGACCTCGCAGCGATAGCCGACGCCGTCGAGCGGCACGTAAAGAAGGAAGCGATCGGGAATCCGGGCCTCGAGCGGTATTTTCAGTTCGGCGCCGCCCGCATGCTGGTTGCGCAGCAAAACGGCGACTTCCGAATGGGCCCCGGTGATGATGCTTGCACCCTTGAGCACGCGTGGGCGATGCTCGCGCTTGGGCTCGCCCGGGTCTTGCGGAAGTGGTTCTACAGGATTCGCCATCGATCAAACGCCAGATTGGCCGCTTCCTAGCGAAGAAGAATTAGCAAACCATTCATGCGGCACATCACAGGCGTATGAATCCGCCGTGGCGCACGCGGCACAGGCCGGCGGCGGGCTAGGAAAATCTGTGCGGGTCGGCGCAGAAATAGGCGATGATCTGACACAGGTCGCGTTCATGGACCATGCGCACCGCTTCGCTGGGACTGACCCATTTGCGGGTGCGGGCGTGTTTTTCCTTCCAGCGGTCGGCGATCTTGTCGACATGCAGCGGAAACACCAGCACCTCGCAGGGCACTTCTTCGCCGGAAGCCAGCACCTTGGCATAGAAGTAGCGGCCAGCTTCGAGATGGGAGACGCTTCCGCGCAATCCGGCTTCCTCGCCGGCCTCGCGTGCGGCCGCCTCGCAGAGCGGCTCCCTGGCCTCAGGCCAGCCTTTGGGAAGCACCCAGCGGCCGGTGTCACGGCTGGTGATCAGCATGATCTCGACACCGTTCCCGACATTACGCCAAGGCAGGGCGGCAACCTGCAGACGGCAGGGCGCGGTGCCGAAGAGTCGTCGGACCCTTTCAGCCAGATGGTTGTGCGTCGTTGGCCCCATTAACATAGGAGAAGCTAGCCCCAGCCCTTAGAATCGTTTTGCCGCCTCATAAATTTAGGTGGAATTGTCTACAATAAAAGTAAAAACTTTCATCGGCCTGACTGGTTGCACCCTTGGCAACCGATTTCACCAGCAAATTTGCCCGCTGGCTCCTTCAGCAAGCAAAGGAGGCTTGCTCGTACTCCAGCGCGGAAGAGGCCTCTTGCGAATCAACCGGCGTGATCGTCAGCGATCGGCTTCTGATAGGTGAAGCCCATATCCCAGGGAAAATAGATCCAGGTGTCCTGGCTGACCTCGGTGACGAAAGTATCGACCAGGGGCCTGCCCTTGGGCTTGGCATAGACGGTGGCGAAATGGGCCTTGGGCATCATCGCGCGCACGATGCCGGCGGTCTTGCCCGTGTCGGTCAGGTCGTCGATAATCAGCACCCCGGCGCCATCATCGGCAAGCAGCGCCGGCGTGACCTCCTTCAGCACCTGCAACTGCCCCTGGCTGGTATAGTCGTGATAGGAGGCCACGCAGACCGTCTCGATGATGCGGATGCCCAACTCGCGCGAGATGATCGCCGCCGGGACCAATCCGCCGCGCGTGATGCAGACGATCGCCTTCCATTGCCCCTTGTTGGTGCCGGCAAGCCGCCAGGCGAGCGCGCGGGCGTCACGATGGAACTGGTCCCAGGAGACCGGGAAGGCTTTTTCGGGAAGGGACATGTCTCGCGCACTCCGCAGCACGCGAGGGCCGCGTGCAAGAAAACAGGGGAATGCGCGCGGAATTAACTGGAAACCCTTGGGTTTGGCAAGGGTGGCCACCAGCGATCGTTGTGGACTTATCGCGACAGGAAGACCGCCACCTGCGCCGTGCGCAGTACCGTGCGCGTCACCCCGCCGAACAGAAGCTGACGCAGCCAGGAGTGGCTGTAGGCGCCAAGAACCAGGAGATCGGCACCGCTCTCGGCGACCCTGTTCTGGATCATGTCATCGACCGACATGCCGGCCGATTTCTGCACCGAGACGCTGACGGTGGCGCCGTGACGTGACAGGGCGGAAGCGATTTCGGCACCGGCGGCCTCCGGGCTTTCGTCGAGCGTATCGGGCGGATCGATCACCAATATGTCGGTTTTCTCGGCCTCGATGATGAAGGGCAGCGCGTCGAATGCGGCGCGGGCGGCTTCCTTGCTGCCGTTCCAGGCGAGCAGCACACGTTTGAAGGTGGTGACCAGCGGGCCGGCGTGGGGCACTACCAAGACCGGCCGGCCGGCGTCATAGACCAACGTATCGACGTCGGCGCTGGGGTCGCCGCCGGTCTCGCGCTGGGCGGCGATGATGAGATCGGCGGCACGCACGCTGGAAATGCCCGTCAGCGCGCTGTCGCCGGAAAAGCTCTCCAGGCTGCGCCACTCGAAGGAGAGGCCGGAATCCTCGATACGCCTGAGGAAGGCGGCCTGGAGTTTGTTGGCCCGCTCGCGGTTCATGTCAGCCGAGACCTGCAGGAATTCGGTGTCCGGGAAGCCGGTCGCCGATGTGTAGGGCACCGGAAGCGCCTCGGCATGGATACCGATCAAATGGCTCTGGAAGCGGGTGGCGAGCGGAATGGCACAGTCGAGCACGCGCTCGGCGTCCTGCTCGTTCTGCAGAATGGCAACGATGGTCTTGAAACGCATGATGATCCCTCAATCTTGCGAGCGCCGGAACTCGCAGAAAGGAAACGTCGCGGCGTCGTGCTTGGTTCCGGCCTGAAGCCGATCAGCCCGCCTTACCGGCAAATCCCGCCACCATCGCCTCGACATCGCCGCGCGCGGCGTCGAGTGCCTCCTGGCTGCGGGCGCGAACGACCAGTTCAGTCCAGAACTTCCCATCGCCATATTTCGGATAGGAGCCGATGATCGTGTCCGGATGCGCTTTCTGGATCTCGCCCAACGGCCCGCCGACAAGGCCTTCACCGAAGGGGCAGTGCACCGCCGCCGACAGCATCTTCGTGCCGGTCTTCAGCGTCGGCACGACATTGTCGAGCATGGCCTGGAAGATGGCGGGCACACCGGCCATTACATGGACATTGCCGATGCGGAAGCCGGGCGCCACCGACACCGGGTTGTCGATATGGTCGGCGCCGCGCGGCATCCGTGCCATGCGTTTGCGCGCCTCTGTATATTCGATGCCGCGCGCGGCATAGCTCGCCTCCAGCATCGCATAGGCCTTGGCATCGTATTCGCAGGGCACGCCGAATGCCTTGGCGATCGAATCGGCGGTGATGTCGTCATGGGTGGGACCGATGCCTCCGGTGGTGAACACATAGGTGTAGCGTGCGCGCACGGCATTCACAGCCGCGACGATCTCGTCTTCCTCGTCGGGGACGATGCGCACCTCCTTCAGGTCGATGCCAATCGCCGTCATGATGTCGGCGAGATGGCCGATGTTCTTGTCCTTGGTGCGGCCGGACAGGATCTCATCACCGATGACAAGCATGGCGGCGGTAACGATTTCGGGCATGGAGGCTCCGGCAAGACGGGTCGTCTGGGAAGGCGATGTCGCCTGAGATAGCGCGGCGCGCGGCCTGCGGCAATGCCACCCGGCCGGCGCTGTGTTTCGGCCGGCCGGTGGCGTCTGTATTCGCAATTTCAACGTGTCGACGGGCGATCCCCTGACCCGTTTCGATGCAAGCTTGCGGCCAGCCCATTTCCAGGCAACATCGGCTGATGTCGTGGCCATCGAACAGGATCCCGGCCGCATAGAGCAACGCTATGGCGAGGTTGCCATGCCCACCGGCATCCTTTTTGGAACCGCCGACCGCGTGATTGACATCCGCATCCACGGCCAGTCAATGCGAAGCAAGATCGAAAAGCTTGATTTCGAACATGTCGAAGGTGCCGGCCACATGCCGCAGTTCGTCGAACCGAAGCGGGTCGTGGTTTCATAGAGCGGATTGCAGCCCGTGCATTTCCATCACCGCGGCCTCACAACAATTTCAATGAACCATCCTGCTGATCGCCGGGTTTACCCCGTGTCGCACCCAAGGCGGCCAAGATACGGAGTGATTCCATGTATACGAAACTTCTCGCGGCGACGGTTCTGACAATCGGGTTCGCAACATCGGCGATGGCCCAGCCGTCGGACGGCACCTATTCCAGCCATCACAACTGGTGGCTGTTCGGCAATGAGGATTCCTCAGGCGTCGACCAGAGCACCACCGGAAGCATCAATGCGGATGGCACTGGGCTGAACAGCCTTGGCAACCCTGGTCCGGTCGGGCCTTGTGCGTCCAGCACCCCTGGTCCCGACGCCAATGCCGGACTGAACGTCAACGATCAGTACTGCGGCAAATAATTCCGCCGCGGGCGGCCGCTGACCGCAGGACGTCGTCTCTCCTGGCGTCCGCGGTCGGCACCCTGTCTTTTGTGCTGGCAAGTTTTCTTCTGCTGGCAGTCTAGTCGGAAACCTCGGTCTGCGGCCGATCGCGGCCATCGGCCAATTCCTCGTGCCATTTGCCCTCGGCGTCCTCATACTGGATGCCGTCCGTGGCGCCCGCGACCTGCTGCTCGGCCGAAGCGATTTCGGCGGCGCGCAACGCGTCCTGGTGGGTGGGAAACGTCTCCGAGAAGGTCGAGCCGACCTTGTAGGCCCAGCCGCCGTCATGTTCGACGATCTTGTAAGTCAGCTTCGCCATTAAAAACCTCCGGTTGAAAGCTCCGCCTGCTCAATGCAGCCGGTCGTCGGACAGCCTGTCGTCGGGCACAAGCACTTCCGATTCTCTGGCGGCCTCGATCAGTGCCCGTCGTGCATCCGCCGTCGAACGATAACCTTCCAGCACTTTGAGGCAAGTGTCGAGAGCATCACGGTGACGCGGGCCGCGATTGAGCGGCCAAACCGTCATCAGGCACTCCGCCGCCTCCTGGGTGCTGCGGATATGGCGATATTTGCCGACATGGCCAAGCTCGACCACCACAGGCGTTTCAAAGGGTTTGTTGTCCATCATGGCCGCAACGCAAAGCAGCCAATTTGGTTTCAAAAATGGCCCTCAGACTGCGCCCAAAAGTCGCGTCGCGTTTGCGACGCGACTTAAGTCTTTGTTTGATGCATGTCGTTGGCAGGCCGCGCCGGCATTGGGAGGTGGGATCGGTCAGCCCGCCGCCTTCATCCAGTGTTCCATCGTCGTCACCGAGCGGGCGAGCTGCGGCGCCGGATGGATCTTTTCGCTGAACGTGGCGGCCGCACGCCAACCCCAACGCGGGTCGGCGAGGAAGGCGCGCGCCAGCGCCACCATGTCGGCGCGGCCCTCGGCGATAACAGCCTCGGCCTGCTTCGGATCGTCGATCAGGCCGACCGCACGGGTCGGTATGTCGGCGCCCTTGCGCACGGCTTCCGCCAGGTGCACCTGATAGCCGGGGCCGGTGGGCAATTTCTGCAACGGCGAGTTGCCGCCGCTGGAGCAGCAGAGATAGGCGACGCCCTCGGCCTTCAGCGCTTTGGCCACCTCGATCGCGTCCTCGACGTCAAAGCCGCCATCGACCCAGTCCTTCACCGACAGCCGCGCGCCGAGCATCAGGCTTGGTGCCGCTTTCTTCACCGCCCTGGCGATCTCGACCGCGAGACGCATCCGGTTTTCCAGCGAGCCGCCCCAGCGGTCCGTGCGCTGATTGGAGAGCGGCGACAGGAACTGGAAGATCAGGTAGCCATGCGCGGCATGCAGTTCGATGAAGTCGAAGCCGGCGCGTTCGGCCCGCCTTGCGGCCTCCGCGAACCGCTCGATGAGCTGGAGGATCTCGTCGTCTTCCAGCGCACGCGGCACGTTCCAGCCGGTGTCGTAGGCTATGGCCGAGGCCGAAACGGTCTGCCAGGGATCTTCGTTTGGCTGCAACGGCCCGCCGCCTTCCCAGGGCTTGCGGTTCGAGGCCTTGCGGCCGGCATGGGCAAGCTGCGTGCCGAACTTGGTGCCCGGGGCGGCAACGCGTCTGGCTGCGTCCAGCGCCCGCCGCGCGGCGGCTTCATTGTCTTCGGAATAGAGACCGAGGCAGCCATGGGTGATACGCCCACGCCGTTCGACATCGGTCATCTCGACAGTGACCATGCCGGCGCCGGACATGGCCAGGTTCATCCAGTGGTAAAGATGCCAGTCGCTGGCCGAGCCGTCTTCGGCGGAATACTGGCACATCGGCGCCACGGCGATGCGATTGGGAAAGCTGAGCCCGTCGAGCGTGATGGGCTGGAAAAGCGATGTCGTCATGGAAGAAACTCCGGGGAGGGAACCTGCTATTTAGGCAACGGATATCCTCCATGCCACACACGAGAGAGTGAAACACCTGCTGGACCAATCGCTGGCCCGATTGCGCCGCAGCCGGTTCGCCGCTAGGGCTGCCTGCGCCAACAGCTCAGAGGGTATCCGATGGAAGACCGCGTTCGCATCCGCTCGGAAGAGGTTCTTTCCGACGATTGGGCGGTCCTGAAGAAGACCGTGCTCGACTATCGCCGGCGTGACGGCCAGTGGGAAACGCAAATCCGCCAGACCTATGATCGTGGCGATGGGGCGGTGATCCTGCCATATGACCCTTTGCGTTCGACCGTGCTTCTGGTGCGCCAGTTCCGCTATCCCGCCTACGTGACCGGCCATCGCGAACCGCTGATCGAAGCCTGTGCCGGACTGCTGGATGAAAACGATCCGGAGACCACCATCCGCAAGGAAGCCGAGGAAGAGCTCGGCTACCGCCTGAAGGATGTCGAGCGGCTGTTTTCGCCTTACATGAGCCCGGGCAGCGTCACCGAGCGGCTCTGGTTTTTCGTCGCCCGCTATTCGCCCGCCGACCGCATCTCCGCCGGTGGCGGCGCCCCGGAAGAAGGCGAGGACATCGAAGTCCTGGAAATGCCGCTCGACGAAGCGCTCGCCGGCATAACCGACGGCCGCATCGTCGACGCCAAGACCATCATCCTGATCCAGCATCTGAAGCTGAACCCGATGGCGGCTTGAGTCGCGTTCTGGCGCCTCGAGGCCGCTGCCCGACGATGGTGGGCCTTTTATACCAACACCACCGACATGAACGCTGACACGAACGATTTCCGAGGAGCAGCGGGCGCCGTCCGGCGCGCGCATCTGGCTCCTGCGAAGCGTCTTATATTAGCAATAAACGATATATTAATGGCTGTGATGCAGCTTTGAGACAGGGGACGGGACATGTCCTCATCGACGTTCCAACGCGTCCTGGAGCGCCGGAAACGCTTGACCAATGCGGAGCAAACGCATGAGCGTCGGAGCAGCTCTCGAACAATTGCTGCGATTGATTCATCGCCGAGCCATGAGATTAGCGGCGTTGCCGGAGGATGAAAGGGATTCGCACTACGATCTCATCCGCCTGTCATGCTGCGCGGCCGCCGAGCACATTGGGCAGAGTCCCGACAAGGCAGCCCTCACCGCAAACGATATGGTTGAGTTTGTTCGCGCACTGGTCGGAATCATTGAGGCGGGCGGTGGACCAGACCATGGGCGAAGCACCGATCAGCGGCCGCCGGTACGACATTTTGGTGGCCAAGGGAATGGCACCACGCGCATCTAACAAGCAGGGACGAACGTCACCGTATTCGGCACAGCAGAACATCACCATCAACAAGTTGAGTGATGTCACGGCGATCGCAGTTGCAGAGCCGCCGCCCCGGCAGAATCGCTTAGGGCATTGCAACCTGTCACAGACATCTCTGCCATAGCGGGGGTGGAGATGAGTAAGAAAGCCTGAGCTAGTCGCTTCATCGGTAGAGCTGCGCCTCTTTTCGAAATGCCTTGTCGACAAGAGTGTTGTTGGCAAACGCACCATCGACGTCGACGATCTCCAGGCTGGGTTTCTAGCCGGACGAAGGATCCTCGGGGTCTTTGGTGTTGTCCTGCTTTTGTACCGGAGTGTTGACGAACACGGCTTACATAGCCATCTGGCTTCAACTGTATATGCCCGTTGAGTTTGGCCTGATTTGCGATGCAGTTGACGATCGCCATGAGACGCCATTTTCATCGACGCCGGCAGCGCTCAACCCGGTGCTGTCGCTGGCAGGGATTCCAGTTAGAAATCCTTTCGTTGCGGCGACCCCTTCAAAAAAGGAGATCGCCAAATGGCCAGGAGCAAACCATCCAAACAGCTTTCCGAGGCGGAAATCGAGCGCTTCCTAAATTAGCGGCGGCCGAGGCGCTGCACTTGAGTATCGTGAAGCCATTTATATCGCGGCAGTGCATCATTACCGATCAATGCAAGACCTTCATGAGGCGCTGTTGAAGGCCGTGCGGGAAGTGACGGGAAAGGAGGTCGAGTTCATCCAGTGGAATACCATGGGGCCGGTGCGGCCGAGTGAACCCTTATGAGATCAACCCGCTACAGCGTGGCCTATGGCGATACCCAGGCCGATCGCGAAGCCTTGCGGACGCGTCGAAGCCCTATCTATCTACGTCGTTTCAAACAAGCCCCGACGTTTGGATCAGGTGGGCAACTCGCATACCGAGGCGAATGGTGAATTCGCCTTGATTGGCGGCGAAGTCCCAGCCGAAAATTGCCGCCCAGCCAAAAAGCACAATGGAGAAGCGCATGCTCCAACTCTAAATTAGGCGCATTGAACAAACGTTAAGGTATGGATTGCGAACGTAGTACGGCGCTATTTCCGCAGCCTCACGCCCGCGCCGCCGTCCATCATCTCGCCATCGCCGAGGGGACGAACGCTACCGTAAGCCAACGGGAACGAAGCTCCTATTGCTCGTGCGGTACGACGTAACTACTCGTGACGGCGTCGTCGCCGAGGCCGCGAGTCACAAAAACCGTTGTAAGGCCGACCGATACGGCGCCGGTGACGGCCGCATCAACCAGGCGACATCGCCCAATGGTTTCGCCGTTCGGAGAACTTGCGAGCCTTTCCTTCAGTGAAGCCATGCACAGATCGAGCGATGCGTAAATTGTCGTCCCCGTGTCGATAGGTTTGCAGATGGAGGTCTCGCCCGGGCTGCACGAGAGCAAAACCATCACTGCCGCAGTTGCCGGATCCATTTTCTAAAATCTCCCTCGTTTTGACGAACCTCAACGTGGAAATGCAGCCTTCGTTTCGCTTCGGCTAAAAAACGAATTCGGATGGCCGTCTTTGGTCCGGCTACCCAGCCAGACTTTTTCAAGAGGGGCGGGCCTGTGCAGGGCAGCCGAATTTCAATTTGGTTTCAACCTGGTGCGGACGACGGGAATCGAACCCGTACGATCAGAGATCGAGGGATTTTAAGTCCCTTGCGTCTACCAATTCCGCCACGTCCGCAGGCCAGCCCTTTTCAGATGCCAGACACAAGCCGTCAAGTCATGTTCTGGGCTGTCGAACGCGCGATCCAGAGGAGGGGGCGTGGCGATACTGGCGCGATCGCGGAATTATCCGCGGCGCAGGCATTGCTAAACATCCTCGCGGTGGATTTGATCCGCCAAGGCCGGCGCCTCTCAGGCCCAC
>NZ_VFUZ01000024.1 GCF_006658505.1 Mesorhizobium sp. B2-4-15 | reverse complement strand
ATGCGCCACGCCGTCTTACCCGCGCCTGGTTCGGAGGTAGAACAGGAGCCCCGATACATAGCCGGCGATTTCCTGCCTCGGCCCATCGTCCGCCAGGAACATCGGTACCACTACGGTAGCATTGCCCTGGATCATCGAGCTTTCGTTTTTTAGGCAAGAGTCGGCGAATGTTAAAACGGATGACGGCATCGGACGGCAGCGCCGCCCTGTCAAGATCGGGGCGAATTAGAGGCAGGCAAAAAAGACTTGGAGACAGGCTTGAATCGCAAGCGCTCACGTCCGACGGCGTAGAGCTGAGATCGATGCGCTGGTGCATTTCCACTCGCGCATTTCCTCGCCGCTGGGGTGAGGATCATCTGGTCTTCGCCACACCACTTTATAAGCCTGAACTGGCTGGCCCGTCGGCGGCACAGCGCAAATCAATGTCACTGTGCGGCGGTAAGCCTGACAAGGCTCGATGTCCGGTCCAGGGGCGGTCGCCAGCATCGTGAACGATGCTGGATGGTTGCCCTGGACCTCACGAACTCGAAGCATCCGCTGGCGGGAATGAGGCATCGGTTGCTGTTGGCAAAGCTTCGTCCTCCCGATCTCGCATAGGTGAACAGCCGCTCCGTCAATATCCACCGACGACCGGCAATATCTCGCCGGTGATGTAGCTCGAGCAGTGTGGCGAGGCGAGGAACACATAGGCGGGCGCGAGTTCTTCCGGTTGCGCCGGTCGTTTCATCGGCGTGTCGGCGCCAAACTTCGCCACATCATCTGCTTCCTTGTCCGCCGGATTGAGCGGCGTCCATACCGGACCGGGCGCCACGGCGTTCACCCGTATGCCCTTGCCGATCAGGCTGCCGGAGAGCGCTCGCGTGAAGGCATGGATGCCGCCCTTGGTCATGGAATAGTCGACCAGCGCCTTCGAGCCCTCGATACCCGTGACCGAGCCGGTGTTGATGATGGCCGAGCCGGGTTTCATGTGCGGCACGGCCTCCTGAGCCATATGAAAATAGCCGTAGAGATTGGTCTTCAGCGTGGTGTCGAAATGCTCTTCGGTCACTTCGCTGAAATCCTGGGAGTGAATCTGGAAAGCCGCATTATTGACCAGCACATCGATCCGCCCGAATTTTCCAACCGTCTCCGCCACCGCCCTGTGGCAATGTTCGCGCTTGCTGACATCGGCCTTCACCAAGACGCAACTTGCGCCTTCCTTCTCGACAGCCTCCTTAGTCTCTTGGGCGTCCTTGTCCTCCGCCAGGTAGACGATCGCAATGTCGGCGCCTTCTCGGGCAAACAAAACCGCTACGGAACGGCCGATGCCGGAATCGCCACCTGTGATCAAGGCCACTTTGCCGTCGAGTTTTTTCGATCCGAGGTAGTAGGGCGCGTCGTAAAGCGGAGCGGGCTCGATCGCCCACTCATGCCCAGGCTTTGGCTGGTGCTGCTCGGGGAAGGGCGGTTCGGGGTAATTTCGCGCGCCTGCCTGCATGGCGCGTTGCTGTTTGGCTTTGGGTCTCGATTTGTCCTTTGCATCGATGCTGCGCTGGATGTGACGCTGCTTGGCCGCCTCGCCGGCGATTTCCGATTTCATCCGCATGGCTGTCTCCTGATTTGGAGAACGAACAACTCCCGTCAGACAAAAAGGTTTACGCCGCTCACATCATTTCCTTTATCGGTCGCTGCTATCGGCCGGGCCGGAACTGCGGCTGTCTTGTCACCGGCTTAGCTGAAACGGCTGGCGCGGAAGGTTGCGAGCATTGGGTGTGGATTGCCCGAGACGATCTCGCGGGCAAGCAACTCGCCGACAATCAATCCAAGCGTGGCGCCGCTGTGGCTGAAGGCAACGTGGAGACCAGGGACGGTCTCGAGTCCTCCAAGCACCGGCTCGCCGTCGCCGGGGATAGGCTTCGGGCCGACGGCGTAGGCGGCGAGCTGGAGCCGCGGATTGCCGTCGAGCACTGCACTGGCTTCGTCGAGCAGTCCCTGGACGGTCCTGTCGTGCACGGTGTAGGTGCCGTCCGAGTTGGCGATGACCTCTTCCTCCGACCATGCCGAATCCAAAGCAAGCGCACCACCGGGCGTTGGCCGCACCGCCACCCGCGGCGTGTTCAGAACGGCACGAAGCTCGGTCTTGATTGGTTGGGTTTTCAGGAGCAGCGAAATCGGCGTGGCGTCGGGGACATGAACGCCAATCTCGGCGAGCGCGGCTGGAGTGGCTGGTCCAACGGCAAGCAGCACTGAATCCGCCTTTAGCGGCTCGCCGCCAGCGGTGACGACGCCGCGAGCGCGGCCCCCCGTAACATCAATCCGCACGCGTCCGGCATCCTCGACAAGCTTGCCGCCTTTGGCGCGGAATTCGTTGAGCAGCCGATCGATCAGAGCGGGCAAGTCGACCCATCCCTCGCCAGGATTGAAGATGGCGCCCTGTGGACTGATCGCACCGGCATTGACACCGGGCGTCACGGCGGCAACTTCCGCCGGGCTGAGCAACAGGGCGTCATAGCCGATGTCCTGTTCCAGTTGGCAGATCGAGACGATCTGGTTTGTGTTCTCGTCCGCATCCCAAGTCAGGCCGCCGTCGAAGCGGAGCCACGATGCCGTTTCCGGCTTTGTGGCGGCCAGCGTGCGATAGCGGTCGATGCCAGCGAGCCTCAAGCGATGATAGGCAGTGTCGGCGCGCCGCGCCGAGTTCAACCAGGAAAGTGAACGGCCCGAGGCCCCGTTGGCCGGCGCACCATCGTTCACGATCGTCACATCCAGGCCAAGACGAGCAAGATGCAGAGCGGAGGAGACACCAAAGATGCCTGCGCCGACGACGATCACCTGGCGCGGCTTTGGGGATGCGGTCATGGAGATTTCCTTCTACGCGGAAGAGGAATGGGGAATGCCGACATTGGGCAAGGAACGGTCGATCTAGTAGTCCATCAGCTTCTTCATGTAGCGCCGGCCCTCAAGCATCGGCCGGTCGCGCAGATCGGCCAGCTTGTAGGCAAACCGCCATAGAGTGTCGAAGAAAACCAGGGGCACGAGATAAGGCTTGATCCGATCTGCCATGCCCGTGAGATCGAGTTCCGTTGCGTCCACAAGCAGGATGTTCTCACGGCTGCCATATTTGAAAAGAAAGTCGCGCGCGCGTTCGGTGAGGCGCCGCGTCTCGTCCAGCCCCAACATCACAATGAAACCTGCATCCTCGTCCACCACCTCGAAAGGCCCGTGGAAGAACTCGTTGGCATGTATGGCCTGCGAGTCGTACCACTGCATCTCCATCAAGACGCAGATGGCGTACGAATAGGCCGCGCCATAGCTGGCACCGCTGGCGAGGGTATAGATTGCCTTGCGCGGCGCGAAGCGGGGTGCAAAGGCCTGAAACCGGTCTTCATAGATCCGGTGCGCACGATCGATCGCCGGCTGGAGATGGCCGAGGCTGGTCAGCAGGTCGGCGGTCAGTCCGGCATTCTCCCGATCATCGATCAGGCCAGCGAGCAACATGTAGAGCACTCCGTAGTTGCTGTAGGCTGAATCGATTGTTTTGCCGGTCGTATAGGAAGCCTGGTAGGTGACCGAGTGGTCGACCGCCCGGGCAAGCGGCGACGTTTGGTCGAGTGTCATGCCAATCGTCGTGGCGCCTCGATCTCGCGCATGATTGGCAACGCGCACCGTTTCCTTGGTGGTTCCGGTCTGCGAGCAAAGGACAACGAGCGTATCGGGTCCCAAGCGCCGTGGATCACGGCAGACGAATTCATCCGCATTGTAGATGTCGCAGGCCATCGTGCCGCTGTGACGGTCTACGAAGTATTTTCCTGCCATCATGACGGAGAGCGAGCCGCCGCACGCCACGAGAAATAGATGCGAAAACCGCCTGCCCGCCGTGGCGGCCAGGGCGCGTTCTGCATCGGCGGGCAGTGCGGAAATCATGAGCATCCTCGTCTCGTTCGGAAAGCTTGAGGCCGGCGCACAATTGACAAACAGCAGTCATTGTGTGAACGTTCTCATATTCATAAACCGAAAGTTCCGCCATGGTCAAGATTGCCGCGATGGGCGATAACGTTGTCGATTGCTATCTTGCCCGGGGCGAGATGTATCCTGGCGGCAACTGCCTCAATGTGTCGGTCAATGTCAGCCGCTTCGGCGGGCAGGCGGCATATGTCGGGGCGATCGGCAGAGACCGGGCCGGGGACCTGATCCACACCGCGCTGTCATCGGAGCGCGTGGACATCAGTCGGCTGCGCCGCCTCGACGGTCCTACCGCCTACTGCATCATAGGTCACCACAATGCCGATCGGATTTTCCTGACCTTCGATCTCGGCGTATCGATGTTCACGCCGAACCGACAAGATCTCGATTTTCTCTCGGGCTTTCAGGCCACCCACATCGGTCAGTCTAGCGGGCTCGATGCATGGATACCGGAGATTGCCAGTAAATCGTTGGTTTCTTATGATTTTTCGACGCGGCGGGAAGCGGTGCATCGCTATTCGGTCGGACGCTACTGCTACCTGGCCTCTGTGTCGGGTGACGGTCTCGATGACAAGGAATCGGACGCAATTGCATCCGAATTGCTTGCATGCGGTTCCAAATGGGTCCTTGTCACGCGTGGTCGGGCCGGTGCGCTGCTTCGCAGCCACTCGGTCTCCTGCCGTGTCCCGGCGCGACTCGTCGAACCGGTCGACACGCTGGGCGCGGGCGACACCTTCATCGCCCGAACGCTGTTCGGCCTGCTTAAGCAAGAGGCGCCTCGGGACATTCTCGCCCAAGCCGCCGAGGCAGCGGCGGCTACATGCCAGTACTACGGGGCGGTCGGCCATGCGGCGGCGATCGATATAGGCGAGGTCACGTCCGAAATCCTGCTCCGAGCGCAGCGCGCTCAAGAATTGCGG
The DNA here is from genome assembly GCF_006658505.1 of Mesorhizobium sp. B2-4-15. Lineage (GTDB taxonomy): Bacteria > Pseudomonadota > Alphaproteobacteria > Rhizobiales > Rhizobiaceae > Mesorhizobium. The sequence goes on along the minus strand of NZ_VFUZ01000024.1, from coordinate 81,602 downwards.
GGCTCTCCGGAACAATTGACGCAAGAAAAGGACAATGCTAGAAAGTGAGAACGTTCTCACTTTTCGAGCCGGACGCCGCCAGAGAGCGTCGGTCGATGAATGAGACGTCGAGTGGGATCGCGGGCCGGGTTCGGCCCCATAGATGTGAGGAGAAGACATGCAAACGAATTCGAGCAAGCGCCGATTGATGAAATGCGGTCTGGCGCTGACTATCGCCCTGGTGACAGGGCTCGGCGCGTTGGGTGCCTCGACGCGAGCAGAGGCAGCGGACAATCCCTACAACCTGATCGATCCTGCGGTGATCAGTGTGGGTACCATGGGTGACGCGAGGCCTTACGTCTTCACCGACGCCAACGGAAATTTCACCGGCTTCGATGCCGAACTCTTCCGAGACGTGGCGCGGCGGCTCGGGTTCAAAGAGGACCAGGTGATCTTCACCGGTCAAGATTTCGCGGCGCTGTTGCCATCCGTTGCGAGCGGTCGCTTCGATGTCGGTGTGGCGGCCATTGGAACAACGGCGGAGCGAAAAAAGACCGTGGATTTCAGCGACGGATACTTGGCTGGTTATCTGTCGATCATCTCTGCCGATCCGGCTCTGACCAGCAATGAGAGCACCGCGGGAAAGCGCATCGGAGTAATCCAGGGCACGCTTCAGGAAATCTATGCCGAGAAAAATCTGAAGGGCGACATCGTCAAATTCCCCGATAACAACTCCGCCGTGGCGGCGCTGAACAACGGGACCATCGACGGCCACTTTACCGACTATGAATCGGCCAAGCAGTATGTGGAGCGCTATCCAAACCTCAAGATAACGATGAACGTGCCATCCTTCGATGCGCCGGCGGGCTTCGTCGTAAAAAAGGGCAATGACGCCTTTCGCGAGGCGCTGAACAAGGCACTGCGCGCGGCCATGGACGACGGCACCTGGAAACGGCTGCACGAAAAGTGGTTCCCAGGCACCCCGATGCCGGACCAGTATCTGCCCAAGAAGTAGTCCGCAGGGCGTCTTTCATCGATGCTTTTTCGGCCGGGCTCGTGAGCGACGTGCCCGGTCGCATTTCAGGTGGGATTGAATATGAGCTGGCTCGATACATTCACGCGCAGCTTCCTGGATTTCCAGGCGATGGTGGACGTCCTGCCCAACATGATCATGGTGGGTCTGAAAAACACCTTGATCCTGGCGATCGCGTCGACCCTGTTCGGCACGCTCATCGGAATGGTGCTCGCCGTGATGGGGATCTCCGAAAGCTGGCCGCTGAAGCTCATTGCACGAATTTATACCGACATCTTTCGCGGGCTGCCCGCCATCGTCACGATCCTGATCATTGGCCAAGGGTTTGCCCGGCTGGGCCGCGACTTGTTCGGTCCGTCACCCTATCCTTTGGGCATTCTGGCGCTTAGCCTGATTGCCGGGGCCTATATCGGAGAAATCTTTCGCTCAGGGATTCAGAGCGTCGAGCGCGGGCAACTCGACGCCACGCGGACTCTCGGCATGACGTATGGCCAAGGTATGAGGCTGGTGGTTATTCCGCAAGGCATCCGCCGCGTGCTGCCGGCGCTGGTCAACCAATTCATTGGCAACGTCAAGGATTCCAGCCTTGTCTACTTCCTCGGCCTTCTGGCTTCGGAACGCGAACTGTTTCGGGTGGGGCAAGATCAGGCCGTCCTAACCGGCAACCTCTCACCGCTTTTGCTGGCGGGCGTATTCTACCTGGTGATTACCGTGCCTTTGACCCACCTTGTCAACTATATCGATGCGCGCATGCGCGTTGGCAAGCGCATCGTCGCTGTGCAGAGCGGGCTCAAGGAAGTCGCCGAGCTTGCCGAAGCGGGTGCGCCGGACCTTGCGAAGTCGTCCGCGGCAGCGACGACGCGTTTCAAGGGCGGCGGCATCGAAGTCAAAAACATAGATATGGCCTATGGCAGCCTTCAGGTCCTGCATGACGTCAGTCTGAAGGTAGAGCCAGGGACTGTCACGTGTCTCATCGGGCCATCCGGGTCGGGCAAATCAACATTGCTGCGATGCCTGAACCGGCTCGTCGAATGTCGCGCGGGGGATATTCTGCTCGATGGCGAAAGCATTCATAAGTCGACGCCTGACCAGCTTCGCCGGCGCGTCGGCATGGTCTTCCAGCAGTTCAACCTGTTTCCCGACCGCAGTGCCCTCGCCAACATCACTTTGGCACTGCGCAAGGTCAAAGGCGTGTCGCGCGAAAAGGCCGACAGCTTGGCCCAGGAACGACTCCAGGAGGTCGGGTTGCTGGAGCGCAAGGATCACCGGCCGGCCAATCTTTCGGGCGGACAACAACAGCGGGTGGCTATTGCGCGGGCATTGGCGCTCGAACCTGAAGTCATGCTTTTCGATGAGGTCACCAGCGCACTTGACCCGGAACTGGTGAAAGGCGTCCTGAATTTGATGGCCGACCTTGGGCAAAGGGGAATGACCATGGTCGTGGTCACGCACGAGATGAATTTCGCTCGCAAGGTCGCGAACCAGGTTGTGTTCATGGACGAGGGCCGGATCGTCGAAGCAGGGCGGCCGCAGGATCTTTTCGACAATCCGCAGAGCCCACGCCTCCGGCACTTTCTGTCCGAGGTGTTGTGATTGCAATGATGTGCGCAACTTCGGGTGACGCGGTTTTCAGCCTTGCGGGACAGGGGCTGCTGCCGCTAGCTCGTCTCTTCACGATGCACCCATGGGCGGCAAGGCTTGGTGAGTGACTCCAAGATCGTCAAAAAATCCAACCATCATCGAGGTCGCTCGCCGGGCCGGGGTGAGTTCCGCCACGGCAGGGCGCGTACTTGGTGACTACGGCTACAGCAGCCCCGAAGTTCAGGAGAAAGTGCGCGCCGCCGCAGCCGCGCTGGGCTATCGCCCCAACCGCCTGGCCAAGGGTTTAATCACCGGCAAGACGCAGACCATCGGAGTTGTGGTCGGCGACATCGAAAGCCCATTCTATGCGAGCGTGCTGCGCGGAATAGGGGATGTTGCACGTAGCGGCGGCTTCGGTGTCATCGTTACGAACAGTGACGAAAATGCCGAACTCGAGCGGGAGGCGGTTCAGCTGCTGCTGGAAAAGCAGGTCGACGGACTGATCGTCTCATCGACGTTTGTGGACGAGCCGGATCATCTGCGGGAAGCCATCGCGGCCCGCTGTCCCGTCGTCCAGTTCGATCGCATCGCGGCGGGTCTGGAAACCGATTCAGTGGTGGTCGACAACGTTTCTGCAACGCGCAGCGGCATCGCGACGATGATCGCGGCCGGCCACAGCCGCATCGCCATACTGGCGGAACTCGGGCCCGGCCAGCGCGATGATGTCGGCTCCTTTGTGGCAAACACCGATCTCTCCAGCGCTGATGTTCGCTGTCATCATCCAAGCTGGCAAAGGCTATTGGGTTATCTGGAAGCCCATCGTGCCGCGGGCATCAAGCCGGATCTGCGGTTGATCCGTCGCGTGGCGGTTTATTCGAGCGAGGCAGCCCGCAAGGAGGCGCTCGATCTGTTGACGATGCGCGATGCGCCGTCTGCCCTGTTTACCGCCGATGGTGTGATGTCGACTGGGGTTTTGGAGGCGACTTCCGCACTGAAACTTGCGATTCCGGGAGACGTATCGTTGCTTTGCTTCGACGATCTCGACTGGATGCAGTTCGTAGCCCAAGGCATCACCGCCATAGCGCAGCCGGCGCATCTGATTGGAGCGGCAGCCGCGGAACTCCTCTTGAAGAGGCTGGCCGAGGCGATGATGCCTTTCGAGCACCGTATCTTGACGGCCCGTCTGGTGGAACGCAGTTCGATCGCCGTGCATACCGACGCATAATCCGCCCTCGCGTCCGACGAGCATGATGAATTCGTACGCCGGTCAAAGGCGCACACCGCCCGCGATCTTCATCAGGCCGCGCGATGCACCGCGCAGGATCTGGTCGCCGAACTTGGCCCGCGCTAAGCCGCGGTGACGGGGGCGGTACGAGGCGTTCGGTTTCGTCGAGATGCTGCAGGCGATGAAGGGCAAGGGCCAGCCAGAGCACATTGCCGATGTGGTGTCATTCCTGGCGAGCGACGACGCCCGCTGGATCACCGGCCAGACGCTCAATGTCGACGCCGGCATGGTCAGGCACTAGGTGTTTAGTCCCGGCATTTGATGGATTGGATTGAGTCTGAAGCGCTCAGGCTCTTTTGTCCAGATATTGCAGATGAACTCATAGGGTGTGAGGCCCTTGAGGGTCTTCAGTCGCCGGGCAAAATTGTAGGCTGCCATGAAGTCGGCAAGGTGCTGGCGAAGTTGGTCATGGTCGTCGTAGTGGAAGCGCTTGACGGTGGCTTCCTTGATGGTTCGGTTCATTCTCTCGACCTGGCCGTTAGTCCAGGGATGCTTCACCTTGGTCGTGCGATGCTGGGTGCCGTTGTCGCGGCAGGTGCGCCCGAAAATGTGCTCCATGGCGGTGCGATCCTGCTCGCGGTTTTTGAACTGGATGCCGTTGTCGGTGAGGATGGTGTGGATCTGGTAGGGGACCGCCTCGATGAGGTGGCGCAGGAAGTCGGCTGCGATCATTTTTGTTGCCCGCTTGTGCAGCTCGACATAAGCGAACTTGCTGGTCCGATCGATGGCCACGAAGAGATACAGCTTGCCCTCGGCGGTTTGCACCTCGGCAATGTCGACATGGAAGTAGCCGATCGGATAGGCCTTGAACTTCTTCTCGGGCTGCTTGTCGCCTTCAACCTCGGGCAGCCTCGAAATGCCATGGCGCTGCAGGCAGCGATGCAATGACGAGCGCGTCAGGTTCGGGATCGTCGGCTGGAGCGCGTAGAGACAATCATCCAGCGGCAATAATGTGTACTTGCGGAAAGCGACGATAACGGCCTCTTCCTCGATCGTCAGCACCGTCGACTTCGGGTCTTTGGGTCCAGTCGGCAGGTCGGCGACCGAAGTGCGCCCCTTCCACTTGGCAACCGTCTTCGGGTCGATCCCGTAGCGCTTGGACAGCTTCCTCAGGCTCTCTTGACTATTTTGTATTGCTCGACGGATTGCCTCTGTCGTTGTGGCGCGCCCATGCAGAACCTGGCCCATAGTGCCTCCTTCCACTCCAGGGAAAATAATGCACCATTAAAGGTCGGGATGAAACAACTAGGCTCCAAACCCCAATCAGGCTCCCGGATGAGGCATCCGGGGCTGGATTTCCGGCGCTGTTACTGCCGAATTCTGGCCTGCCGCGACCTCCTGGCGGTCTTCTCGCCAAGTGGCGGACATCTTGCATGCGCGGCCTATGGGCCGGGCCTTAGTTTGCCGGCCGAAATGGTTTCGCGAGCGAGGCTGGAAAATGCAGTGCAAGCATTTGGCGATTTCGCGAAATAAGGACCAGTACGACGATCGTCGCCAGATACGGCAGGGCCGACAACAGTTCGGACGGCACCTCCAGTCCCAACGCCTGTCCTTGCAGCTGGAGGATGGTCATGCCGCCGAACAGCCATGCGCCAAGCAGGATGCGGAGCGGCCGCCATGTGGCGAAGACCACCAGTGCCAGCGCGATCCAGCCTTTGCCGGCGGTCATGTTCTCGACCCATAGGGGCGTGTATGCCACCGAAAGATAAGCGCCGGCCAGGCCGGCCATCGCGCCACCGAACAGCACCGCCATATAGCGTATCCTGATCACGGGATGGCCGATCGCATGGGACGTCTGTGGCGACTCGCCGATCGTGCGCAGAACGAGGCCGGCTTTCGTGCGGTAGAGAAACCAGCTTATGGCGACGAACATCAGCAGGGCCAGGTAGACCATCGGGTCGAAGCGGAAAAGCAGCGGCCCGATCAGTGGCAGGTCGGACAGAACCGGGATGTTGACGCCATGCAGCGCTTCGATCGGTTCGCTGCCGAAGCCGCGCCCGAGGAAGGCGGACACGCCGGAGCCGAAAATCGCCAGCGCCAGACCGGCCGCATATTGATTGGTCAGGAAGGTCAGCGCCAGCACGCCGAACAGCAGCGATGCGGCGGCGCCTGCCAACGCGCCGGCAAGGATCGCGACCGGCATGGAATAGCCCGCGGTGACGGCCCAGAAGGCGAGGGCGGCGCCCATCAGCATCATGCCTTCTATGCCGAGATTGAGCACGCCGGACTTCTCGACCACGAGCTCGCCAAGCGCTGCGAATATCAGCGGCGTGGCGGCGATGATGGTGCCGGTGAAGATGGCGATGAAGAGATCCATCAGGCTGTCTCCTGCGCAAACCGAAATTCACTCATCGTGCCGTCTCGAGTGCATGCGCATCTCGGGCCGGCCGTACCAGGCGAACGCGGTAGAAAATGAAGAAATCGGCGGCGAGCAGGAAGAACAGCAGGATGCCTTGAAAAATGCGCGTCAGCGCCGAGGGCAGGCCAAGCGTCATCTGCACGCCTTCGCCCCCCAGGAAAAGCAGCGACATCAACAGCCCGCCCAACACTATGCCGAAGGCGTTCAACCGCCCGATGAAGGCGACGATGATGGCGGCAAATCCGTAGCCCGGCGAAATCTGCGGTGAGAGCTGACCGAGCGGTCCGGCGGCTTCCGCCATGCCGGCGACGCCGGCCGCGGCACCACCCGCCAGAAGGCCGATCCAGACCGCGGCCGATTCGCGAAAGCCGGCATAGCGCGCGGCAAGGGGGGCCGCGCCGCTGACCGACATCTTATAGCCGAGGAAACTGCGGTCCGTGAACAGCCACATCAGGAACACAGCCACGATGGTGATGAAGATCGAAGGATTGAGCCGATAGGCCGGATCGAAGGGTCCGAACATCGCCGCCGCCGGCAGCAGCGCGGTTTGCGGGTAATTGAAGCCGGCCGGGTCGCGCCACGGTCCATGCACGAGGTAGGACAGGAACAGCGTCGCGATATAGGTCATCATCAGCGTGACCAGGATCTCGTTGGTGTTCATGCGGGCACGCAGGAAGGCGGGGATCGCTGCCCATGCCATTCCGGCGCCCATGCCGGCGACGAACATCAGCGGCAATAGCAGCGCGCTCTCCGGGTTCGGCCAGAACAGTCCGACGCCGCTGGCGGCAACCGCGCCCATGGTGAACTGGCCTTCGGCGCCGATGTTCCAGACGTTGGCGCGGAAGCCGACCGCCAGCCCGCAAGCAATCAGGATCAGCGGCGAGGCCTTGAGCAGCCACTCCGACAGTCCGTTCATGGAGTTCAGCGGCTCGACGAAGAAGGCATAGAGTGTCGGCAGCGGATCGTGCCCGAGGGAAGCGAAAAAGATCGAGCCCACGGCCAGTGTCAAAATCGCCGCCACAACCGGCGCGGCGATGCGCATCGGTGCGGAAGGCTCGGGTCTTTGTTCAATCCTGAAGCGCAACGTCGCCACTCCCACTTGCCATCGTGTCCTTGCTCATCGTTCTGCCGGTCATCAGCAGTCCGATCTCCTCGCGATCGGTCGTCTTGCGCATCAGCGGTGGTGAAACCCGTCCTTGGCAGATGACCAGAAGCCGGTCGCAAATCTCGAACAGCTCATCAAGTTCCTCCGACACGACGAGTACCGCCGCGCCGGCGCGGCTGAGGTCGAGGATGGTCTGGCGGATGAAGGCGCTTGCACCGACGTCGACACCCCAGGTCGGTTGCGAAACAATGAGAAGTTTCGGCGCCAGTGCGATCTCGCGTCCGACAATGAATTTCTGCAGATTGCCGCCGGACAGGCTCTGCGCGGTCGCTCCCGGGCCGCTGGCCTTGACCTTGAACCTGTCGATGATGCCTGCGGCGAAACCACTGGCCTTGCGCCGGTTGACCAATCCGTTGCGGACGGTGCCGAAGCGATGTGCGGTCAGCACCGTGTTTTCCCATAATGTGTGCGATGGCACCGCACCCCGCCCGAGCCGCTCCTCCGGAACGAAGGCGAGACCGAGCTTGCGGCGTTCGTCGGGACGCAGGCGGGCGGCAGCCGTGCCGCCAATCCTGATCGCATCGCTTTGCTCATGCGTGCGTTCGCCGCTGAGCAGGGCGATCAGCTCGGCCTGGCCATTCCCCGAGACCCCCGCCAGGCCGACGATCTCGCCGCCATGCACGGCGAAGGACACGTCCTCCAGGTCAACGCCGAAATGGTCCCTTGCTTTCGCCGACAGGTTCCTGACTTCCAGCACCGGCTTCTCGGTTGGGACAGAGGGGCTGACATGCATTTCCGGCAGCTTCGAGCCGACCATCATGCGGGCGAGCTCGAGCGATGTCGTTTCCTTCGGACGAGCGGTGCCGGTGACCTTGCCGTTCCGCAGCACCGTGGCGGAGTCGCAGAGCTCCTGCACCTCGTCGAGCTTGTGGCTGATATAGACGATGCTGCACCCCTCGGCCGCGAGCTGCCGAAGCGTCTCGAACAGCTTGACCACGGCCTGCGGCGTCAGCACGGATGTCGGCTCGTCGAGGATCAGAAGCTTCGGCGCCTGCAGCAGGCAACGCACGATTTCGACACGCTGGCGCTCGCCAACCGAGAGATCGTGCACCTGGCGGTGCGGGTCGATCGGCATGCCATAACGAAGCGAAAGCTCACGGATCTTGTCGGCAAGCGAGGGCAAGTGAAAGGCGCTGCTTGTCGAGAGCGCTATGTTTTCGACCACCGAGACGGATTCGAACAGCGCGAAGTGCTGGTAGACCATTTCGATGCCGAGCGAGCGCGACATCGCTGGATTGTGCGCCGCGATCGGATTGCCGTCGCAAAAAATCTCGCCGGAATCGGCTTGTGCCGCGCCATAGATGATTTTCATCAGCGTCGATTTGCCGGCACCATTCTCGCCGAGCACGGCGTGGATCTCGCCGGGCTGGATCGACAGCGAGACGTCGTCGTTGGCGATGACGCCCGGATAGCGCTTGCAGATGTTGCGCAATTCTAGTCGCGGATGCATGGCGGGTCCTGCCGTGGCGTGAAGCAAGGTTGGACGGGAACCAGGCAAGGAGACGCCGAAAGTCAGGCTTCGGCGTCTCCCGGCTCTGCGATGGCGATCAGCTCAGCTTGCCGATCATCCCCTTGACGAACCAGTTCATGCCGCGAATGCCGTCGTCGGTCAAAACCGATCCCGCCGCGACCTTGACCTTGCCGTCCTGGTCCTTCAACTCGCCGGCATAAGGGTGCACCTTGCCGCTGCCGATGTCGGCCTCGAGCTGCTTGAGCTTGGCCTTGGTGTCGGCTGGCATGCCGTCATTATAGGGGGCCATCTTCACGACGCCGGCTGCCAGTCCGTCCCAACGCACTTCCGGCTTCCAGCTGCCGGCGGCGACAGCCTTGGCGGCACCAACATAGTCGCTGGTCCAGTCCAGCACGAAGGAGGTCAGCTGCTTGCCCGAGCCGAACTTGGCCATGTCGCTGGCATAGCCGATCGACCAGGCGCCGCCTTCGCCGGCAACCTGGACGCCGGTCGCGGTATCGGTCATCGAACAGATGACGTCGCAGCCTTGTGAAAGCAGCGTCTTGGCCGCTTCCTTCTCCTTGCCCGGATCGAACCAGGAATTGAGGAAAATGGCGTTGCAGGTGGCGTTCGGGTTGACGCTTTGCGCGCCGAGCAGCAGCGCATTGGCGGGGCCGACGATATCGGGGATCGGAAAGCCGCCGATGAAGCCGATCTTGCCCGATTTCGACATGTAGCCGCCCGCCGCTCCGGCGACGAAAGTGCCTTCGTAGTACTTGGCCTCGAAGGTTCCGAGATTGGCGAGATGGACGATGCCCGAGCAATGTTCGAAGGCGATCTTGGGGAAGCGCGGCGCCACCTTCTGCATCGGCGTGCCGTGCGAGAAGCTGGTGCCGAAGATCAGTTGGTTGCCGGCGCTGGCGAGCTCGCGGAAGATGCGCTCCGCGTCCTGTGGCATGAAGATGTTGTCGATGACGGTCAGGGCGACCTTGTCGCCGAATTGCGACTTGATCGCGTCGACGCCAAGACTGTGCTGCTTGGTCCAGCCGATCTCCGCGACCGGCGAGACATAGACGACGCCGATCTTGAGCACCTCCTGGGCCCGCGCGATGGTGCTCAGTCCTCCGGCGCCGAGCGCGGCGCCGATCGCGCCGCTGTATTTGAGGAATCCGCGTCTTGTCAGGTTGTTCATGTTGGTAACCCTCTGTTGGTTTTTTTGGTTGATGCCCGGCTTGTCGATGCCCGGTCTGTTTTGGGGAGATGGACGTGCACGTGCCCCGCGCTGTCGCCATTTCCGGATGTCCTTGCCGGCTTCCTCGATGGCACCAGGGTTGCACCGTCGGCCTTGCCGTCAAGGTAAGGTGCCAGCGCCTCGGCCGGCGTCATTTCCGCAAAGACTTCACGGTCCATGATGTAGCCGCGCACCACCGTGCGGTGATGCGTGTCGATCAGGTCCATGGCCTGTTTCAGGCGGCCCTTTTCCAAGAGGTCGACCACCCGCGAATGGTCGTCGAGCAGATTGCAATAGTCGAAATCCGCGGTGATGAGCGAGCGCAGCAGCGTCGTGCGGCGCACGAGCTGCGCATGGATTTCCTGCATCACCTTGTTGCGGCTGAGACGCACGAAAACGGTGTGGAATTCCTGCCCGAGCACATCCGCCAACGCATCGTTGCCGGCGGCAACCGCCTGGCGCTGACGTTCGACATGCTGGCGCAATTCCGCCCAACCGGCCGGACCAAGGCGGTCGCTGAGCTGGGCGGCCACGCCCTGTTCGACAAGCGTCAGGGCGTCGTAGATTTCCATCGCCTCCTGCATGCTCGGCTTGGCGACGAAGGCGCCACGATTGCGCTCGATCTGGGCCAGTCCATCGTCGGCAAGCCGTATCAAAGCCTGGCGCACCACGATGCGGCTGACGTCGAATATTTCCGCAAGTTCGCGCTCGCCGAGCTTGCATCCCGGAACCAGACGGTGATCGATGATGGCGCGTGTCAGTGTATCCGCGATCGTCTGGGAACGGCTGGTCAAGGCGTGGCTCTCCGCCATTTCGAGGGCATGATCAGCAGGCTCTCCGTGGTGACGACGTGCCTCGTTGGGATGCGACATATCCCGAATTCAGAATTTCATGTATCGGAAGTCAATCACCGAATTCTGTCAACACAAAAAACGAATTTGGCCGACAAAAAATTATTGATTGATATCCAATCTTATGGTTTCGTGATCTCGAAACGCCGGGCTAGGTTCATGGTGAAGGGCTAGCCGAGTTGGGAGGGAAGCCGATGGCAACCCGCTGCGTCGATCGCGAGCTTCTGAACGACTGGCATGTTGTCGCCGACCAGGAATCGCTCAGTCCGGATACGCCATTTCCGACACGTCTGCTGGGGGCCGACCTCGTGGTGCGCAGGCGTCGCGACAGGACTGATGTCGTGCGCACCGATACCGGCGCCGCGCTGAGGAGCGCTGAGCGCTACGGCTTCATCTGGGCATGTCTCGACAAGCCCTGGCGCGACATCATCTACATTCCCGAGGCCAACGAGGCCGACCGCCATCTCGTCAGTGGCGGGTCGATCGCGGTCAAGGTGTCCGGCCTTCGGGCCGTCGAGAATTTTCTCGACATGGGCCATTTCCCATTCATCCACACCGGCTGGCTTGGCGAAGAGCCGCATACGGAAGTGGCTCCCTACAAGGTGGAAATCACCGCCCAGGACGAGGTGCTGGCGACCGAATGCAAATTCTATCAGCCCATCGCCTCGCCGACCGCCAAGGAAGGATTTGTCGTCGACTACATCTACAAGGTGATCCGGCCCTATACGGTGGCGCTTTACAAGAGCAATCCGATCCAGAAGGACCGGCTCGATGTGATCACTCTGTTCGTGCAGCCGGTCGACGAGGAGAACTGCATCGCCCATCCCTATCTTTGCTATCTCAAGGAAGGCATGGCGGCGGCAACGGTGCGTAGCTTCATGCAGCTCATCTTCGCCCAGGACAAGCCGATCCTGGAAAACCAGGTACCCAAGCGCCTGCCGCTTGATCCGCGCGCCGAAACGCCGATCCGAGCAGATGCCGTCTCGGTTTCATACCGGCGCTGGCTGCGCGATCGGGCCGTCACTTATGGCGCCATACCGGCACAATCCTGATGACGTCCAAAACGGCATTCAAAGGTAACACGATGACAAAATGCTCCGATCCTGTGATTCTCAATCTCTGGCATCCTGTCGGTGCGATCGCCGAGGCCGCCCCCGGGGTTATCCAGGAAACAGTTTTGCTTGAGGAACGCCTCGGTTTCGCAGTCGAGGCGAATGGAGAGCCCGTTGTCTGGCGCTCGCGGCCGGATCTGCGTTGGGCCGATCAGGTTCCGAGCGTCGACAGGCTTCCGGCAAGGAGCGCCTATGGCTACGTCTGGACCTCGCTTGGGTCGCCGCCAGCCGATCTGTTCCCGATCCCCGAATATGGCGAGCCGGATCGCCGCAAGCTCAACGCGGCAACCTTTGGCGTCAATGTCTCGGCGCCTCGCGCCATCGAAAATTTTCTCGACATGGGCCACTTTCCCTATGTGCACACCGACATTCTCGGCGTCGAACCGCATACCGAAGTGAAGGAATACGATGTCGAGATTTCGGTGGATCGTGACGAGATCCTGGCTACCCGTTGCCGCTTCTTCCAGCCGATGGCTTCGACTGCTTCCGATGGTGGCGCCGACGTGGATTACGTCTATCGCGTGCCGCACCCCTATTGCTCGGTGCTCTACAAATCGAGCCCGGTCGACGAGGCCCGGCGCGACGTGATCGCCATCTTCCTGCAGCCGGTCGATCAGGAGCATGTACGTGCGCACATGCTGCTTTGCGTGCTCGACGAGGATAATGAAGACAAGGTGATCAAGCGCTTCCAGCAGACGATCTTCGGCCAGGACAAGCCGATCCTCGAGAACCAGGTGCCGAAACGCCTACCGCTCGATCCGCGCGCCGAAACTCCGATCCGTGCCGACAAGTCCGCGATCGCATACCGGCGCTGGCTCAGCCAGAAGGGCGTGACCTACGGGGTCATTCCGGCCGCGGCCTGACAAGACATTTTTTGGAGACGACGAATGCTGGAAGTAGCCAAGAGCCAGTGGCATCCGATCGCTGCCGCCCATGACCTGCCCTACCGCCATGTTTTCCATGGCCAATTGCTCGGCCGGGAATTCGCCGTCTGGCGTGCCGACGACGGCTACGTCAACATCTGGGAGAACCGCTGCCTGCATCGCGGCGTCAGGTTGTCGATCGGCATCAATGACGGCCGCGAGTTGAAGTGCCAATATCACGGCTGGCGCTATTCGAACCGCACAGCCGGCTGCACCTATATCCCCGCACATCCGGCCGACGCGCCGGCCCGCACCATCACCAACCGCACCTTTCCGGCCGTCGAGCGCTACGGCCTGGTCTGGTCGTCCGAAGAGCCGCGCGGCGAAGTGCCTGTCATCGCCAGCCTCCCCGAGGGCAAGCTTCTTGCATTGCGTGGAATTCCGGTCAACGCGCCGGCCGACCGGGTCGTCGAACGGCTGAAGGCCTACCGCTTTCAGCCGAATGGGGCGATCGATGGCGATGGTGGCGAAACCCTGGTCGAGGCCGCTCAGGATTTTGCCGTGGCGCTGCTTTCGCGCGACGGCAACGCGCGGACGCATGGTGTCTTCTTTGTTCAGCCGGTTGATTCCAACCGCTCGGTCATCCGCGGCGTGCTCGACCAGGATGCCGAGGGGGCTGTGCGCATCGCCATCCTGCGCCACCACAATGAACGGCTGTCGAAGCTGCGCGACGAGGCGGAGCGCGAGGCGGCCAACGCGTCGGCGCCCGCGCCGCTCGAGCCGGTCTATGAAAGGGTGTCGGCCGAGCTTGCCGAAATGCCGGAGCTGACCACGCATGGCCGCAAGGCGGCGCTGCGCGTCACGGTGGCGAGGAAATGGCCGGCGGCTGATGGGATCGCGGGCTTCGAGCTTCGCCCGATCAAGGGTCTTCTGCCCACTTTCCAGCCCGGCGCGCATATCGACGTGCACATGCCAAATGGCGAGGTCCGCCAATATTCGATTACCAATGGGCCCGGCGAGACCGACAGTTTCGTCATCGGCGTCAAGCTGGAACGGGATTCGAAGGGCGGTTCGAAATGCATGCACGAGACTGTGCGCGAGGGCGATGTGCTGGCGATTTCGGAGCCGCGCAACAACTTCCCGCTGCGCCGCGACTCCATCAAGACGATCTTCGTCGCCGGCGGCATCGGCATCACGCCGCTGCTCGCCATGGCGCAGGCGCTGAAGAACCAGGACCTGACGCATGAGCTGCACTATTTTGCCCAAGGCGAAGAGCATCTCGCTTTTGCCGACCGGCTGAAGCAACTCGGCGATGCGCTCAAGCCGCATCTCGGGCTGTCGCCGGACGCGACCGGCGCCGAGCTTCGACAGGTTCTCGGCGGTTACCGGAACGGCATGCATCTCTACATCTGCGGCCCCGGACCGATGCTGGAAGCCGCGCGCAAGATCGCGGCCGAGCAAGGCTGGCCGGATACGGCAGTGCATTTCGAGTACTTCAAGAACACCAACAAGATCGACGACAGCTCGAGCTTCGAGATCGCTTTGGCGCGGTCCTGCGTCACGCTGCAAGTACCGGCCGGCAAGACGATCATGCAGGTCATGCGCGAGAACGGCATCGAGGTGCCGTCATCTTGCGAGCAGGGCGCCTGCGGCACCTGCGTGGCGGCGGTGATCGAAGGCGAGCCCGACCATCAGGACGTCTATCTCAACGACGCCGAGAGGAAGGCAGGGACCAAGATCATGACCTGCGTGTCGCGAGCGAAGTCCGCGCGCCTCGTGCTGGACATCTAGGGGATGCCGATGATCACGCTTTACGACTACGAACTCTCTGGCAATTGCTACAAATTGCGGCTGCTGATGAGTTTCCTCGGCATTGAGTACAAGACCGTGCCGGTGGACTTCTATCCCGGTCGCGAGCACAAGTCGGAATGGTTCCTGAAGCTCAATCCGCTCGGGCAACTGCCGGTCATCGAGGATGGTGGACTGATCCTGCGCGACGCCCAGGCAATCCTGGTCTATCTCGCATCGAAATACGATCCGTCCGGCACCTGGTACCCGCGAGACAATCCGGACTTGCTTGGCGAAGTCAGCCAGTGGCTGGCTTTTGCCGACAGTATCACCGCAACGGCGTCCGCCGCCCGCCTGCATGATGCGCTATTCTACGATTTCGACATCGATGCCGCGCGCGCTGGAGCGCATCGGCTATTCCGCATCCTCGACGAGCATCTATGGTTCGGCGAGCAGCAAGGCCGCAACTGGATCTGCCCGGCCGGTCATCCGACCGTCGCCGATATCGCCTGCTTCCCCTACATCATCCTGTCGGAGGAGGGGGGCATCCCGCGCCAGGACTATCCGGCGATCCGCCGTTGGTGCGATCGCGTCAAGCGCATCAAGGGATTTACCGTTATGTCGGGCGTGTTCCCGGCAGGACCGGCCAGGGCCGCAGCATAATCATTTTCAGAAGAGTCCGGGCACGGCCTGGCAAATGAAGTTTGGGGAGAAGGAAGAATGAAAACGCGCGCCGCTGTCGCCGTCGCCGCCGGAAAGCCGCTGGAGATCATGGAGGTCGACCTCGACGGTCCTCAGCCCGGCGAGGTGTTGGTCGAGATCAAGGCGACGGGCATCTGCCACACCGACGAGTTCACGCTCTCGGGCGCCGATCCGGAAGGCATCTTCCCGGCCATTCTTGGCCATGAAGGCGCCGGTGTCGTGGTCGATGTCGGCAAGGGCGTCACCTCGGTCAGGAAGGGCGACCATGTCATCCCGCTCTATACGCCCGAATGCCGGCAGTGCCCGTCCTGCCTGTCCAGGAAAACCAACCTCTGCACCGCCATTCGCGCCACCCAGGGGCAAGGCCTGATGCCGGACGGCTCGTCGCGCTTTTCCACCGGCAAGGACAAGATCTTCCACTATATGGGCTGCTCGACCTTCTCCAACTTCACGGTGCTGCCCGAGATCGCGGTGGCCAAGGTCAACCCCGACGCCCCCTTCGACAAGATCTGCTACATCGGTTGCGGCGTCACCACCGGCATCGGTGCCGTCATCAACACCGCCAAGGTCGAGCAAGGGGCAACGGCCGTCGTCTTCGGCCTCGGCGGCATCGGCCTCAACGTCATCCAGGGCCTGAAGCTTGCCGGCGCCGACATGATCATCGGCGTTGATCTCAACAACGACAAGAAGGAATGGGGCGAGCGCTTCGGCATGACGCATTTCGTCAATCCGAAGGAGATCGACGGCGACATCGTGCCTTATCTCGTCAACATGACCAAGCGCGGCGCCGACCAGATCGGCGGCGCCGACTACACGTTCGACTGCACCGGCAACACCAAGGTGATGCGCCAGGCGCTGGAAGCCTCGCACCGCGGCTGGGGCAAGTCCGTCGTCATCGGCGTCGCCGGCGCCGGCCAGGAGATCTCGACGCGGCCGTTCCAACTGGTCACCGGCCGCAGCTGGATGGGCACCGCCTTCGGCGGCGCGCGCGGCCGCACCGACGTGCCCAAAATCGTCGACTGGTACATGGACGGCAAGATCCAGATCGACCCGATGATCACCCACACGCTGAAGCTCGAGGACATCAACAAGGGGTTCGACCTCATGCATGAGGGCAAGTCGATCCGAAGCGTCGTCGTTTATTGAAGCCAGCCACACGCCGCCAGCCAAGACCGGGCTCGAACCCTACGATTGCCTCAAGCCCCGGCCTGATGGACAGCCAGGAAATCCGGCGCCTGCGGCCATAGTCACGGAACGCCAAGGCTTTTCGCGGGCCTCCAGCCTCCCGGCCAGGTCAGCGTGTTCCCCAAGCCCGGCGTCAACCGGCGGCGCCATCGAGGTGCACCCCGATTACGCCGCCGGCGCTGTTTGCCCCCTCCAGGCTAGTGCCCTTGAGGTTTCGGCTTGGGAGATCGGAGCAAAAGCGCCAGGGGAACAAGCAAGGCCGTCGCCACCGCGCAATAACGGAAGACGTCGACATAGGCGAGCAGCGACGCCTGGCGCGCGATGAGCTGGCCGATCCAGCCGATGGCTTGCTGCTTGGCTTCGACCAAGGGCGAGCCCTGGGCGACGAAATGGTCGGTCACCTGGCGAAGAACCTGTTGATAGGTCGCGGACGATTGTGCCGTATGGGCGACCAGATTGGATTGATGCAATTGCGCGTTTTGAGCGATTACGGTGTTGGACAACGACACGCCGACGCTGCCGCCGATATTGCGGGCGACGTTGATCAGGGCCGAGGCCTGGTTGGTCTGCTGCGGCCGCAGGCCGACATAGGACGCGGTCGAGATCGGAATGAAGAGGAAGGGCAATCCGATCATCAGGAAGACGCGGGCGAAGGCGAAAAAACGGAAGCTGGCGTCCGGCGTCAGCGACGTCATGTGCCATAGGGCGACCGCCACCACCGACATGCCGAGCATGATCAGGTATTTGGGCTGGACGATACCAGCGGCAAATCCCGAAACCGGCATCAGCATCAGCATGGCGATGCCGCCCGGCATCATCGACAAGCCCGACAGCGTCGCCGTGTAGTCGAAGGCGGTCTGCTGCAGCTGCGGCATCAACTGCGTGGTGGAGAACAGGACGGCGCCGACCGCCATCATCACCAGGAACGACGTGCCAAACTGGCGGCTGAAGAGCAGCCGTATGTCGACGATCGGGTCGTCGCGGCTCAGTTCCCATGGGATGAGCAGCAGGAACGAGATCGCCGAGATCACGGCGAAAATGGTGATGAAGGTCGATGCGAACCAGTCGTTGCGCTGCCCCTCGTCAAGGAAGATTTCCAGGCAGCCAAGCGCCAGGGCGACGAGCAGGAAGCCGACCCAGTCGATCTTCAGGCCGCCGCGCAGCCTCTCCTGGCGTTCGTCCTCGAGCACCTTAGGCTCAACCAGCAACCACTGGACCAGCGCCACCGAGAGGATGCCGAACGGCACGTTGATGAAGAAAATCCAGTGCCAGGAGAAATGGTCGGTCAGCCACCCGCCTAGGGTCGGTCCGACCGTCGGCGCGACGATGACGGCGATACCGTAGAGGGCGAATGCCTGCGAGCGCTTTTCAGGTGGAAAGGTGTCGGCCAGGATGGATTGCTCGCTTGGCGCCATGCCCCCGCCGCCAAGGCCTTGCAGGATCCTGAACAGGATCAGCATTTCGAGATTCGGGGCCAGCCCGCACAGCAGCGATGCGATTGTGAAGGTCGCGACGCAAAACATGTAGTAGCGTTTGCGGCCGACAACGCTGGCCAGCCAGCCGCTGACCGGAATGATGACGGAATTGGCGACAAGGTAGGTCGTGATGATCCAGGTGCTTTCATCCACGCCGGCCGCCAGGCTGCCGGCGATGTTGCGCAGCGCCACATTGGCGATGGAGGTGTCGAGCACCAGCATGAAGGTGGCGATGGAGACCACGATGGCGATGAGCCAGGGGTTGCGGCCGCCGGCGGCCGAACGGCTTTCGTCTTGCCCGCGCGTCGCTTCGCCGGTCATCGCACCTTGCCGTCGGCACCACCGAAAGGCCGGGGCCCAGAAGCACGTCAGGCGCATTGTCGAAGACGATCTTGACCGGCACACGCTGCACGACCTTGACGAAGTTGCCGGTGGCGTTTTCCGCTGGCAGCAGGCTGAAGGCGGTGCCGCTGCCGGCCTGGATGCTGTCGACACGGCCATGGAAAGTCTTGTCGGGATAGGCGTCGATGTCGATGTCGACTGGCTGTCCGGCCCGCATCAGGTCGAGTTGGGTCTCCTTGAAGTTCGCCTTCACCCAAACCTCGTTGGGAACGAACATCATCAGCACCTGGCCCGGCTGGGTATAGGTGCCGATGGCGGCTGAAATGTTTGTTGCCCGGCCGGCGACAGGCGCGGTTATGGTGGTGCGTGCCAACGCCGTGCGAGCCTGGTTCTGGGTGGCTTCTGCCTGCCGGAGCTTGGCTTCGCTGGTTTTGGTCTGCGCCTGCAAAACCGAAACCTGGCTCTTCGCCGCGGCCACGTCCGCCACCGTGCTGTCGAGCGTTGCCTGGTCCTGCCGCAGCGTCGATGCCGCCTGCTGTGCCTGCTGTTGCGTCGCTGTTCCCTTGGCCAGCAATTCGCGATTGCGCTGGTCCTCTGCCTTGGCGAAGTCGACCGCCGCCTGCGCCTGGGCAACCTGCTTCTGCGTCGCGTCGATCTTGGCGTTTTGCGCCTCGATCTGGGCCGCGACATTGGCGATGTCGGCTTGCGCGGCGGCCACGCCGGCGTCGGCTTGGTCGAGCGATGCGCGGTAGTCGCTGTCGTCGATGCGCAACAGGACATCACCCTTGCGCACCGGCTGATTGTCGGTGACGGCCACGTCGGTGATGCGCCCGGCGATTTCGGCGCTGACGGTGACCGTGCGGGCATCTATGAAAGCATCGTCCGTGGATTCGTATTGGCGGGCATTGAGCCACCAGATGACGCCTCCCGCCACGATCAGCAGCAGCACAAGGGCAATGGCGGCTGTCGCATAGGGATGACGCCTGGGAAAACCGAGCAGATCGGTGTCCCGCGGCGGGGCGTCCGGCCCTCCCTTACCGCTATTACGCGGTCGTTGAGCCCGCGCTTGGCGGAGCGCCGCTCGCGTTTCATCGACGCGCTCAGCTTTTGGGTCGGCTCTTTCAACTTTCGTGTCCAAGGGGATAGCTTTCGGGTTACCGAGGCTTTCGTCGACGCCGGCGGCGGACGCAAAACAACGAAGGGCCTTGGCAAAGGTTCCTGTCCAAAGGACATGACCCCTCGCGGCTTGGCACCTCAGCCGATCGCAAGGCGCAGCACGATTGCCAGCGCTACGATACCAATCAGCCCGGCGATGAAGATGATCCGGCCGTGCGGGTTCTCAGGACGATTTCGCCTTGCCGAGCGTCTTGTGCGGAAAGACCGGTCCTTCGTTCTCACGGCGGGTTTGTCGATCGCTCATACTTAATCGCCTCCTGCTCAGGCAAAGAACCGCCGCTGAAGGAAGGAGGTTCCCGCTGGAGTTACTTGTCAAAGAGGAATGCGATCACAGAGACGTGAGGGGGGAACCTTGTGGCATCTCGGCGGTTCGGGCCACTCAAGCCAGCCGCGAGCCAGCCATGCCCAAGGTCATATCAACCGGCACCTCCACCGTTTCGAAACTCAGCCGGCGCAGCTTCATGAGCGGATCCGTTCTTGCAGCGGCGACAATGCCGATCATTACCCGGTCGGCGAAAGCCGAGGAGCCGCCATCCGACGGTCAGGACAATGCGCGCGCTCTTGCGGCGGTTTCGATGCGCGTCAACAGGCAGTCCTACAATTTTGCCCTCGACAATCGCACCAGTCTGCTGGACGCGCTGCGCGACCATGCCGGACTTACTGGTACCAAGAAGGGTTGTGACCACGGTCAATGCGGCGCCTGCACTGTTCTTGTCGACGGCAGACGGGTGCTCTCGTGCCTAAGCTTCGCGGTCATGAACGAAGGCCGCGACGTTACCACCATCGAGGGGCTTGCCGCCGCCGATGGCAGTCTGCATCCGATGCAACAGGCCTTCATCGACAATGATGCCTTCCAATGCGGCTATTGCACGCCGGGCCAGATCATGTCCGCGATCGGCTGCGTCAACGAAGGCCATGCGGGATCGGAAGATGATATCCGCGAATATATGAGCGGCAATCTTTGCCGGTGCGCCGCCTATCCGAACATCGTCGCGGCCATTGTCCAGGCGCGGGACGAAACGAGGAGGTCCTGACATGCGGCCCTTCGTCTACGAAAGACCTGCCGACGTCTCCGCCGCGGTTGCGGTCGCCTCGCGCTTTGCTGACCAGCAGGATCAGCCGACGAAAGCCGACGTTCAGTTCATCGCCGGCGCCACCAACCTTGCTGACTACATGAAACTCGGCGTTGCCAAGCCCAAGCGGCTGCTCGATCTGAACGCCCTGAGAGAACCGACCTTGCGACAGATCAAGATCGGTGACGGCATCATCCGCTTCGGGGCGTTGGTTCGAATGGGTGAGGCAGCCGACAATGACGATGTCAGGCGAATCTGCCCTCTGCTCTCCGAGAGCCTGAAACTCGCCGCCAGCGGTCAGATCCGCAATATGGCCAGCCTTGCGGGCAATGTCTTGCAACGAACGCGATGCGAGTATTTCCGCGAGACCTCTTGGCCCTGCAACAAGCGCGATCCAGGTTCCGGCTGTGCGGCAATGGAAGGGTTCAACCGCCAGCATGCCGTGCTCGGCACAAGCGATGGCTGTATCGCCACCTATCACGGCGATTTTGCCCAGGCGTTGATTGCGCTCGATGCCACCGTCGAGATCGAAGGAAAGCGCGGCGCGCGCAGAATGGAGTTCGCCAAACTTCATCGTCTTCCCGGTGATACGCCCGACATTGAAACAAATCTTGCGCCGGACGACGTCATTGTCGCCATCGAGGTGCCTTTCGCGGCATGGTCACGCCGCTCGCACTATCTGAAGATACGCGACCGCGAGTCCTATGCATTCGCCTTGGCTTCGGCGGCCGTCGCCCTCGATCTGGATGGCAACATGATAAGGCATGCGCGAATAGCCCTGGGCGGCGTGGCGACGGTGCCGTGGCGGGCAAAAGCCGCGGAAGAGGCGCTCCAGGGCAAAACGCTCGATCAGGAGGTGGCCGAGACGGCCGCCGACGCCGCTTTCGCGGAAGCGCAGCCGAGGCGATACAACGCGTTCAAGATACCACTTGGCAAACGCACTTTGGTGCGGGCGCTGCTCGAAACACGCGATATGAAGGTCTGACTATGAACCAAGCCGCTCCCGCGCCGAAGGAGAACATGGGCCAGCCGGTTCCCCGTATCGATGCCCGTCTGAAGGTGACCGGCCAGGCCGGTTATTCCGCCGACCTTGCCGCCGGGAATGTCGCCTATGCCGCGCTTGCAACCAGCACGATTGCCAAGGGCGCGATCCAGGCTCTTCACCTTGACAGGGCGCGAGCCGTCCCCGGCGTGCTCGACATCGTCAGCATCGGCGACATGGATCAGATCGAAAAGCCGAAATTCGGCAATACCGGCGCTAGTTCGATCGGTCCGTTGCACGACAAGACCGTTTTCCATGATGGCCAGATCATTGCCCTGACGATCGCCGAGAGCTTCGAGGCAGCCGAAGAAGCCGCGATGCTGATTGAGGCCGACTACGCGCAGGAAAACCCGAGCGCAAGCTTCGATTCCCAGGGAACCAAGATCGAACCGGCCGCCGGCAAAAGCCCGATGTACAAGGAGGACGCCAAGGTCGGCGACTTCGATTCCGCCTATGCCTCGGCCGAAGTGAAGATCGACCAGAAATATTCGACACCCACCCAACATCACAATCCTATCGAGCTCTTTTCAACCACGGCATGGTGGCAGGGCGACCAACTCACCGTGCATGAGCCCAGCCAGAACGTCACCGGTTGGAAGATCGAACTGGCGAGGCAGCTGAAGATCGATCCGGCCAATGTGCGTATCATCAGCCCCTATGTTGGCGGTGCATTCGGTTCCAAGGGACCGATGACGGCTCGTACGGCGATCGTGGCGGTCGCCGCTCGTCGTGTGGGTCGGCCGGTGCGCTGCGTGGTCAGCCGCATGCAGGCTTTCGGCACGCAGACCTATCGGGCAGAAACCCGTCACCGCATTCGCATCGGAGCAGGCAAGGACGGTCACATCACCGCATTCGCGCATGAGGGCTGGGAGGTCACGTCCCGGCCCGATCCCTATGTTGTCGGCGGCGCCTCCGCCACTGCCCGCATGTACAACTATGGCTCGGTGCTGACGCATGTCTCGCTGGTCCGTGCCGACCGGAACACGCCGGGTTACATGCGATCGCCGCCCGAGACGCCCTATGTCTATGCGCTGGAAAACGCCATGGACGAAATGGCGGTGGCGCTTGGCATGGATCCCATCGAGTTCCGACGTATCAACGAGCCGCAGAAGGAGCCGATCGGCGGAAAGCCCTTTTCCAGCCGGTCGCTGCTCAAATGCTATGAACAGGCCGCCAGGGCGTTCGGCTGGTCGAGGCGCGAGGCAAGGGTAGGTTCGATGCGCGACGGGGACTGGCTGGTCGGCATGGGATGCGCGACCGCCATTTACCCGACCGCTGTAGCGCCGTGTGCCGCCCGCATTCGTTTGACAGCGGATGGCCAGGTCCGGGTGCAGTGCGGCTCGCACGAAATCGGCACCGGCGTGCGCACCGTGGCCGGCCAGATGGCCGCCGAACGCCTCGGCGTCGACTTGGACAAGGTCAGCGTCGAAATGGGTGACAGTGCCCTGCCGCCGGCACCGGTGTCGGGAGGCTCGATCTCCACCGCCAGTGTCTGCTCCGCGGTTCTCAAGGCGTGCGATGCGGTGCGTCAAAAACTGTTTGCGGCCGCCGTGGGCGAGGGTGGTCCGCTTGCCGGTTCCGGCAATGCGAAGCTCGACATGGCAGGAGAAAAGATCGTTGCCGATGATGGCAAGTCGGCAGCTCTGTCGGACCTCTTCAAGACCATGCAGATCGGCGCGATCGAGGAATATGCGGAATTCGCGCCACGGGGTTCCTCGCCGGAGGCGCTGAAGAAACTCTATGCCGGGGAGTCGGAGTTCCACGGCGGCGACCAGGATCAGGATTCGGTAAAATATGCTTTCGGCGCGGAGTTCGTCGAGGTTCGCGTCAACAGCCATACGCGGGAGGTTCGGGTACCACGACTGGTCGGCGCCTTTGCCGCTGGGCGCATCATGAACACGCGAACCGCCCGAAGCCAATTGATGGGCGGCATGATCTGGGGCATCGGTCAGGCCCTTCATGAAGCGACGGAGATCGACCAGCGCCACGCGCGTTACGTCAACCGCGACCTGCAAGATTATCTGGTCCCCGTCAACGCCGACATCAAGGAGGTGGAGGTGATCCTGGTTCCGGAAATCGATCACGAGGTCAATCCGGCCGGTGTCAAGGGACTGGGTGAGCTCGGCAATGTTGGAACCGCGGCCGCCGTGGCAAGCGCGGTCTATCATGCAACGGGAAAACGCATTCGCGACCTGCCGATCAGGATCGAGGATCTTGTCACTTGACCACGATGCCGGATTGGCCTGCCTTGCCGGCTCGTATCCGTGGCAGCACGCGGATGAGCGATTGAACCTACTCTTCCGGCGCTGTGGCTGGAGCGGTGTAACGCCGGCGCACCGCGTCGAGCACGATCTTGCGGCTCTCTTGCGGCGATAGCGTCTTGTCCTTTTCGGCGGCTGCCGTTTCGCGCGCCAGATCCTTGTCCCTGATCTGGTGGCGAAACCATTCGGAATAGTCGCCGGCGCGTAAATGATAGTCCCAGGTCTTGTCATCGATGCCCTCCGCCATCTGGGCGAAAATCATCAGATTGTGCGCCCTCAGGTTCATCGCATCGTCGGGACCTTTGAAATAGAAGCTGCCGGCCTCGTCGAGTTGGCCTTCGGCATATTTGCGGCTGTGTCGCCTGAGCGACTGGCGCGGTTCGATCACCTTCACGGTCATTGGTTTCTTGCCCATTTGCGGGCGCCAGAACAGCACGCGGTCTCCCTTTGGCGAAGGCATTTGCCCTGGCGGTTCGGTTCTCGTCTCACGACAGAATGTCTGGATGACGCTCTTGGCTGTTGGGCCAACGCCGATCACCGCCGTCACCAGGCGCAGAACATCCGCCGAGACCGCCTCCGGATGCACGGTGATGAGGATCGTGCCCGGCAATTCCAGGGACAGCACGGCACGGGTATCGTCGCGCCGGCTGGGCAGAAGATGGTGCGCTTCGTCGATGACCAGCCAATGCGGCCTTGCGGTTCGATAACGGAAATTGCCCAGGCCCGGCAGCAGGTCGGCGAAGAAGTCGGGGCGTTCGTCGACACGCAGAGCCAGTCCGTTGACGATCACATTGGTATCAGGCTTTTCGATCAGATCGAGCACTTGCTGCTTTGTCGGCACGCTCGAACCGTCGCCCAGCCCAACCGCACCTTGAAGGCCGTCATAGTCGCCTTCCGGATCGAAAATGCAGAACTGAAAACCCGCCTCGACGAACCGTTCGGTGAGCGCCGTGGCCAGCGTCGATTTGCCGATGCCGGAACTCCCCGCGATCAGGACCGTATCGATCGGCGACAGATGGATGTCCTTGCCGCCTGCCGTTCCGAGCAGGACGCCGTCGCGCCCCTTTTTCACGATAGCGCGATCCTGCTTGATCAGTTTGCTGATAAGTTCCTCGACGCCCTTGCCGCGTGCGCCGCGCGTCACGAGATCGGCGGTGTCTTTCACCGCCGGCAGCGCGTTGTCGACGGCGACGCTGCAGCCGCAGGCTTTCAGGAAGGCGTGGTCGTTTTCGGCATCGCCGACCGCCACCACATTGAGCGGCGACAGGCGAAGATCCTCCAGCACAGCGGCAAGCCCGGTCGCCTTGTTGATGCCGCTCGGCAGGATCATCACCGCGCCCTTGTTGAAGATGATCTCGAGTTCCAGTCCCAGTTTCTTGATGACCTCGAGCACCGTTGCCTGGTGAGGCTCCCAGGTGGCCACGATCGAGCGCCCGACCGATAGCGGCTTGACGCCGCGCTTCTTCAGCGCGGCGACAAAGTCGGGCGAGGGCGCCGGTGAAATGGTGCGTTCTTCTTCGCTGGCCGGCGTATAGACCAACGCCCCATTTTCGGCGACGACCTTGTCGAACAGCGCCATCTCGGGAAAGACCTGCTTGAGGTCGGGCAATTCGCGGCCGGTGACCAGGATAAGCTTTCGACCGGTCTTTTTCAGCCGCTCGAGCGCGGAGATGGTCTTTTTTGAGACAGTCCCGTTATATGCAAGAGTGCCGTCGTAATCCGTCGCGAAGGCTATTAAATACATCTCACCGACCTTTCACGACGCCGATAGGCTGCTGGCCGACGGATCGAGGAGTACCGATGTTGCGCTGGCGTTGCTTGGCGGCCTAGCCGGCGATTTGCGATTTCATCTGGCATGGTTGTCTCCCGGTCTGGAGAACGAACAACGCCTGTCGAACAAAAAAGTTTACGTCGTTCACGCCATTCCTTTGTCGGTCGCCCCTGGCGGCGGTGCCTGGACGCGTGATTGCGCAAGGCATGGCCGCCACCAATCTACAGCGGGCGCGGCCGACAGGGCACGCCGACGGAGCATTCTAGTGCGTCGCGATCCCATTTGCCGAGGTCGGCCGCCACCTCGTAGGTGCTCTGCAGAAACGACATGAGCGTGGCTTCCGGATCCCGCGCCCGGCGCACGGCATCGTAGGGCAGGAGGAATTCACCGAACTCCTTGGAGAAGAACGCCTGTGGTGGCTGGACAGCAGCCGATGCATAGCCTTCCGGCGCCGGATAGGCATAGGAATAGAAGGTTAGGTAGTCGATCGGGCCGCCACCCGGCCAAAACCCGGCACTGCACACCTCGTGCGAATATGCTTCGCGGGCCACCGTGTCCGGCAGGCCGGGCACGCCGCCGGGATGCAGCGGTGCCCGCCTGCCGGAAAAGCGCGTGACCGCGAGGTCGAAACCGCCCCAGAAGAAATGCACGGGACTGACCTTGCCCAGGTATCCCGTGCGAAATCGCGAAAAGACCGCGTGCGTCGAAAGCAGGATGCGCCAGAAGCGGTTGGCATAGTCGCGGTCGTAAGCGGCATGAACACGGTCCTGATCGAACGGGACGCCGTCGGCGATCTCGGACGGTTGGGTGAAGATCGGCGTCGTGAGCCCGAGTTCGTCCAGCGCGAGCGTTACTTCGCCATAGAACTCCGCCACGGTTTTGGGCGCGAGCATGATTTGCCGGATGTGACCGTCGCTCGTCCTCAGCCACAGCAGATGGTCTATGAAATCGAAATCGATCTGAAATGCTCGCCCACCCATGGGGATCGGCGAGGTCGTCAAGCCGCGAGCGGTCACGTAAAGCGGCACATGCCAGGAATGGTTCAGCCAGGGCTCGCGCATCAAGCGGATCTTGCCGACGATCTGGGTCCACAAGTGGAGGGTCTCGTACGTGTCCTTCCAGGCCGCGTAAGGCAGGTCCGGCCAGCGTTCCAGATCATCGGCAGACGACAAGGTTCTCTCCCTTCGTTGAGGCTCCGGACGGGTGCATGCGGTTTTCCCTCACCGGAAGATAGTCCATCTGTCCGCCGCGTCCGCAAGCTACGATGGAGGTACTATATGAGGACCGCCCGACGATTGGCCAGCCCGGCACAAGGCGATCGCCACCCAGCACCATGGTGCCGCATTGGCCTCGTTGGTCGGGGAGCAATGCACGTGTTCGCATCTCTCTGGCGTGACTGGCACTGCAATGTCGCCTCAGCGAGCGGTTCGATTACCGGTCGGTCACCAGCACCTGTTCGAGGTAATCGCTGAATGCACGCGCTTTCTGCGAAGGGCGCCGCCCTGCCGGGAAGACCACATATGCGGTTGTGGGCTCGAGCCGATAATCGGCCAGGACTTCCACCAATCTCGCGGAGGCGAGTTCTTCGGCGCACATCCATGCCGAGGCGATCGCGATGCCCAGACCAGCGCTCGCGGAGGCAACCGCGCCTGTCGCCGAACGGGTCCGCACCCGCGGATCGACCGGGTGGACCTCGATCACCCCATCACGATGGGCCGTCCAATTCTGCTCGCCGCCGTCGCCCGGGCCGCCGACGAGATGATGTTGAGCAAGGTCGGCAAGGGTCCTCGGCGTGCCACGGCGCGCAAGGTAGTCGGGCGAAGCGACGAAGAGGCGACGGGCGGTGGCAAGCTTGCGCGCCACGAAGCTGGAATCCGGCTGACTGCCGAGACGAAGCGCCATGTCGGCGCCCTCGGCAACGAGGTTCTCGTAGCGGTCGGACATCATGAGATCGATCTTGAGCTGGGGGTGCCGATCGAGGAAACCAGGCAAGAGCGGCACGATCTGCCTGGCGCCGAAGGTCGCCGGCAGCGCCACACGCAGAACGCCGGACAGCCGGTCCGCGCCGCGCGCGGCGTTTTCCGCTTCCTCTACGCCGGCAAGCGCCTCGCGCGCCCTGGAAAGCAGCGCTTCGCCTGCATCCGTGAGGGAGAGCTGGCGCGTGGTCCGCGTCAGCAGCTTGACGCCGAGCCGCTCCTCGAGCGCTGCCACCGTGCGCGAGACGGAAGGCTGCGACAACGCGAACTCGCGGGCCACCTTGGAAAAGCTTCCGGTCTCGACCGTGCGGACGAAGATCGCAAGTTGCTGAAGCCGATCATTCATACTAGATACGTATATATCATATGATGTCAGCGGCGCTACCCGCTGCATGATGCATGATTTATCTCCTGACCAACACGCCGATTGGCGGCGGTTCACAGGAAGGAGAAAGATCATGGATGAGTTGAAAGGCAAGGTAGCGATCGTGACCGGCGCCTCGAAAGGGATTGGCGCGGCAATCGCGCGGCAATTCGCAAAGGCGGGCGCCGCGGTGGTGGTCAACTACGGCTCGAGCAAGGAAGACGCGGACAAGGTGGTTGGCGACATCCTGCGCGACGACGGCAAGGCCGTTGCGATCCAGGCCGATGTCAGCAAGGGCGCCGACGTGAAGCGGCTCTTCGCCGAGGCGAAGGCCACCTTCGGCACACCTAGCATCCTCGTCAACAATGCCGGCGTCTACCGTTTCGGGCCGCTGGAGGAGGTGACGGAAGCGGAATTTCATCGCCAATTCGATACCAACGTGCTGAGCACGATCCTGACGACGCAGGAAGCGGCAAGGGTTTTTGACGGCCATGGTGGCAGTGTCATCAATCTCAGCACGATTTCGAGTGCCAACCCGGTGCCGAATTCGGTCGTCTATTCGGCCTCCAAAAGCGCGGTGGACACGATCACCAAGGCGCTCGCCAACGAACTCGCCGCCCGTAAGATCCGCGTCAACGCGATCGCCCCGGGCATGACGGAAACCGAAGGCCTGGCGGTTGCGGGCATCGAAGGCGAGACGGCCAGGACCATCGGCGCGACATTGCCGATGGGACGGCTCGGACAGCCCGACGACATCGCCCGCGTGGCCGTTTTCCTGGCCTCCGACCAGTCGGCCTGGCTGACGGGCGAACGCATCACCGCCTCCGGCGGGCAGCGCTGACGGCTTGCCTGGCTAGTCCGGCATCAAGCGTAAAGAGCGACGGCAGGCGAACGGACTCGTCCGCTTGCCGTCGGATGTGCCATTATCCTTTCCGGAATGCAGCGGAGAAAGCTCATGCCCCAACCAGAACATTATGACTTCCTGATCCTAGGCAGCGGCCAGGGCGGCAAGGCGCTTGCCTGGCATCTGGGCCGATCCGGCCATCGCGTCGCGGTCGTCGAGCGCCGCTGGGTTGGCGGCTCCTGTCCCGCCGTCGCCTGCCTGCCCAGCAAGAACGAAGTGTGGAGCGCCCGCGTCGCGCACCTCTCCCGCAACGCCGCCCAGTTCGGCACCGTCACCGGGCCGGTCTCGACCGACATGGTGAAGGTCCGCCGACGCAAGCAGGAGATGGTCGAGCGCGAGATCGCCTTCCATCTCAATGCGTATAAGACCAGCGGCGCCGAGCTGATCATGGGCAGCGGGCGCTTCGTTGGTCCGAAGACCATTGAAGTTGCGCTGAACGAAGGCGGCACGCGCCTGCTCACTGGCGATAAGGTCGTCATCAATGTCGGCACGCATGCGGCGATCCCCAGCATTCCCGGCCTTCAGGAAGCCCAGCCGCTCACCCATATCGGCGCCCTCGAGCTCGACACGTTGCCGCCGCATCTCATCGTGCTCGGCGGCGGTTATGTCGGGCTGGAAATGGCGCAGGCCTATCGACGCTTCGGCAGCCGGGTGACGGTGATCGAAGCCGGACCTCAGCTTGTCGGTCGGGAGGACCGCGACATCGCCGAAGAGATGCAGCGGCTTCTCGAGATCGAAGGCATCGATTTTCTCGTTGGCGCCGAACCTCTTGTGGTGCGCGGCCGCTCCGGCGAAGAGGTCAACGTGACGGTGCGCACCGCTTCGGGCGAGCGGACAATAGAGGGCAGCCATCTGCTCGTTGCCGCCGGCCGCGTCCCGAACACCGCCGGCATAGGCCTGGACGAGGCCGGCGTCGCGCTGGACGCCCGTGGCTTTATTAGTGTCAACGAACGGCTGGAGACGGCCGCACTCGACGTCTGGGCGCTCGGCGAATGCGCTGGCAGCCCGCAATTCACCCATGTATCGGTCGACGACTTCCGCATCATCAGGGACAATCTTGCCGGCGGGCATCGCAGCACGCGCGACCGGCTGGTGCCCTACACGATGTTTACCGATCCGCCGCTCGCCCGCGTCGGCCTGAGCGAGGGCGAGGCGCAGCGCCAGGGCATCATCGTGCGGGTCGCCAGGCTGCCGATGAGTGCGGTGCTGCGCACCGAGGCGACGGACGAAACCGAGGGTTTCATGAAGGTGGTCGTGGCCGGCGACGACGACCGCATCCTCGGCTTCACGATGATCGGCTCCGAGGCCGGCGAGGTCCTGGCTGCGGTGCAGACGGCGATGCTGGCGAATTTGCCCTATCCGAAGCTGCGCGACGCCGTCATCACGCACCTGACGATCGCCGAGGGACTTGGTCCCTTGCTGTCGAATGTGCCGCCCCGGTCCGAGCGACATGTCGAATGAGGCGCCGCGCCATAGTCGGGATCCGCCTTCGTGCAATTCTCGATGTGGCGCTGCCTCACCTCGGCCCTGGCATTGCCCATCCGAAGTCCACCACGTCAATGCTGGCCCGCCCCGGCTGGAGCCGAGGCGGGCCTTTACGCCCTGTGGAGATCGTTTCCGGGGGCGCTACCTGTTGGCGCCGCCGAATATCCTGATCTTGTCGCAGAATGGAGCGTAGGCTTGCCCGTCGCCGCGTCGTTGCATTTCTCCATCAGGAAGTCCTGATTGCTCTTGGACATGCCTCGGCGCTCCTCGTCAGCGGCCCGCACGGTGTTCCGCAAAGATTAGGCCGATGGCAGGCCCTTTGCCTCGATGTCTCGCACAGCGCGGATGTCTCGCACAGCGCGTAGGCTGGAACACGGAGGGAGCGTGATCCTCATTCTGCCGGGCGATGGCGAACGGTTGACCATCAAGCTGTGATGCTCTGGAAGCTCCTGACAAATCGCTCCATCACATCGTCGACGTCCGCCATCGACAGGCAAAGCGGCGGGCACATCCTGATGACGCTTCTATAAGGTCCGGATCGGCTCGCAACGAGGCCGTTGCGCCGGCTTTCTTCGAAGATCGCGAGTGTGGCCTCGGGTGCGGGTTCCTTCGTCGTCTGATCCTTCACCAACTCGATGGCAAGCATGAGACCTTCCCCCCTGATGTCGCCGATCAGGCGAGAATGGTTCTTGAGCTCCTGCAGCCTCGTCTTCAGTGCGGCGCCGACCGTTCGCGCATTCTCTTGCAAGCGCTCTTCGCGGATCACCTTGAGAACCGCGCGTCCGGCCGCGCAGGCTACCGGATTGGCGCCGTAAGTATGGAAAAGAAACTTGTCCGCCATGGATTCGGCGACGTCTCGTTTGGCGATGACGGCGCCAAGCGGGATGCCATTGCCGACGCCTTTGGCGACAACGACGATATCGGGAACGACACCGTGCGTTTCGAAGGCCCAGAAGGCATCGCCGGTGCGTGCGACGCCCGATTGCACCTCGTCGATGATGCAAAGGCCACCAGCCGCGCGCACACGCTCGAACGCGCCGGAAATGTAGCCGTGGGGCATCGGCACGATGCCGCCATAGCCTTGTACCGGCTCGATGATCATGCCAGCCAACCTGCCGCTGGTTGAAGTGGCTATGGCCCGCTCGACCTCGTTCAAATAGGGCTCGACGCCCTCGCCGTGGATACCACGATACTGGTTGGGCTCGGCCACGAAGGTCACCCCGCCGAGCTGTGGGACGGGATGGCGAAATCCCGATATTCCCGTCAGCGATTGGGCTCCGAAGGTGGCGCCATGATAGCTCGAGGCAAGTGCGAGCATATCGATGTTGCCGGTGTGGCTGCGGGCCATCAGCAAGGCAAGGTCGATCGCCTCGGCGCCGCTGTTGGTGAAATGCACCACCCAGTCATGGCCCCCTGGCATCGTCGCCACCAGTTCCTCCGCATATTGCGCGGGAACCGGGTGATAGAACATCGTCGTGCAATGTGTGAGTTCGGCGAGCTGCTCGGTGGTGGCCTTCACCACCTGCGGGTGCGCGTGGCCGACGGAAATGCAAAGATTCATGCCGAGCAGGTCGATGTATTTGCGGTCCTTGTCATCCCAGACATACTGGCCCTTGCCGCGCTTGATGATCAGCGGGTCCTTGTAGGGCACGAACTTGCGCTGCGAGGCCGCATAGAAGCGGTTTCGCCGGTCGACGATCGCCTCGCTCGACCAGTCGATCTCCAGATTAGAATGAGCGTGAGGAGCATTCATGCCCGTCTCCTGTGTTGGGAACCTGGCAGGGATTGAACACTGAATGAGGAATGTGTGAACCGCCAAAGATATCCATCAGTTTAAATGATGGAGCCGATTAGTCCTGCGATGAGGGGCGGTCGACCACATAACAATCGGGAGGAAGGCCAGGCAGGCGCGTACGGATCGCATTGGTCAGCACCTCGGCGGTGCGCGTGGCGAAGGCTTCCGGCAGGTTGCCCAGTTCGCGTTCCCGCGCCACCAGCAGGATGTTGCGCGACAGCCCGGTGAACGGCAAAGCGTGCACATCGATCTCCATGCCTTCCGCCAGCCCGTCGATGAGCAGGGTCGGTGTCAGGATCGCAAAGCCCATCCCGGCCGCGACAGGCGCCATGACCACGCTCGAACGGTCGCCTTCCATGGTGCGCGGGATTTCGATGCGCAGCCGGCTCAGATGCTGGTCGACCCGCAGGCCTACCGGCGTTTCCCTGGAAAACCGCACGAAGGCCAGCTTCTTGGAGAGCTTGAAGATGTCGCCGACATCGCCCGCGAAGCCCTTCGGCGTTACCAGCAGGAACTTCTCCGTCATGATCGGATAACGCGTCAGCCCCTCGATCTCGAAAAGCTCGCCGGAGGTGACGGCGAGGTCCGCGCGCCGGGCCCGCAACAACGCGACATGATCGGTCGCCAGGCCGGCGAAGAGACTGAGTTCAGGAATGCCGAAGGTGTTCCTGGCCAGCACGGAAAGCGCCGGCGCCAGTGTCGTCGCGATCGAGGCCAGAAGCGCGACGCGCAGCAGCGGCAGCGGCGCGGCATTGACCCGCCGCGCGTCGGTGCGTAGCCCCTCCACCTCGGCCAGGATGGCAATGGCGCGGCGATGCAATGCGATGCCTGCCTTGGTCAGTTCGATCGGGCGCAGATTGCGGTCGATCAGGCTGACGCCAAGCGCGGTCTCGAGGTTCTTCAGGTGCTGCGAAGCGGCGGACTGCGTCATGCCCAGCATTTGGGCCGCCTGGGTGACGTGCCTTGTCTCCACGACGGCCGCAAAGACCTCGATGGATCGAAACAGGTTGAAATCGAAACCGCCGCTCTTCATCCGCCAACTCCAGTCCGCGATGTCTTCATAAGTTTTCCTAATGTTGCAAAAATTCGATTGAGTGCAAGAGGCTTGCCGGGAAAAGATCGCGCCGTTCGATCCCAACAAAGGTATTTGCCCGGTGAATGACAGCGCACGCATCGTGATCATTGGCGGCGGCGTCATTGGCCTCGGCATAGCCTATCATCTCGCCGAACTCGGGGTGACCGACGTCGTTCTGCTGGAGCGTCACCAACTGACCAGCGGCACATCCTGGCATGCTGCCGGCATCGTCGGTCCGCTGCGCGCCAGCCTCAATCTCACAAGGCTTGCGCAATATGCGACCGAATTGTTTCCACGCTTGGAGGAGCGGACCGGCCA
The DNA here is from genome assembly GCF_006658505.1 of Mesorhizobium sp. B2-4-15. Classification (GTDB taxonomy): domain Bacteria; phylum Pseudomonadota; class Alphaproteobacteria; order Rhizobiales; family Rhizobiaceae; genus Mesorhizobium. The sequence goes on along the minus strand of NZ_VFUZ01000024.1, from coordinate 47,961 downwards.
GGCCTCCGGGTATCGGCGCACAGGCGGCCTGTGGCTGGCGCGCAGGCCGGAGCGAATGGATGAGCTGAAGCGTATCGCGCATATGGGCGATGTCTGTGGCCTGACGGTCGAGATGATCGACGGCGCTGGCGTTGCGGGGCGCGTGCGCGGCATCGTCCCGGATGGCATCGAGGGCGCGCTGTGGGTCGAGGAGGATGGTCAGGCCAATCCGGTCGACATCTGCGCGGCCTATGCCAAGGGCGCACGCGCCGCCGGCATTCGCATCCTGGAAGGGGCCGTCTGCACTGGCTTCGTGACGAAGAACGGCAGGGTCGCCGGCGTCAAGCTGGCGTCCGGCGCCACAATCGACTGCGCAACGGTGGTGAACTGCGCCGGCGCCTGGGCGCGCGATATCGGCGCTCTGGCCGGCGTTCCGGTGCCGCTGCAGGCGGTCGAGCATATGTATGTGGTGACGGAGCCGATTGCGGGCCTGCAGGATCCGTTTCCCATCGTGCGTGACCTCGACGAGGGCATCTACATCAAGGGCGATTCCGGCAAGCTGGTTCTGGGTGGGTTCGAACCGAATGCCAAGATATTCGACGTTCGCGGACCGGCTGGCGATAGGCCATTCCTCGAACTGCCGGAGGATTGGGATCAGTTCGAACCGTTCATGTCGGCCGGACTTAAACTTCTGCCGGCGCTCTCGCAAGCCGGCATCAGGCACTTCATGAACGGCCCCGAGAGTTTCACGCCCGACACGCGGCCGCTCATGGGGGAGTCGCCTTACCTGCGCGGCTTCCATGTCGCCGCCGGTTTCAATTCCACGGGCATGATGTCTTCGGCCGGCGCCGGCAAGGCGATGGCCGAATGGATCGTCGACGGCGAGCCAGGCCTTGATCTGTGGGCGCTCGACATTGCCCGCTTCGACCGGTCCGCCGCGTCTAGATCCTTTGTCGGCGCCCGGATGGAGGAAGCGGTCGCCGATCTGTTCCGTATGCACTGGCCCTACAAGCAGCCGAGCGCGGGCCGCGACGTCAGGCGTTCTGTCTTTCACCAGACTTTCGCGGCTGCCGGCGCTGTTTTCGGTGCGCCGACAGGGTGGGAGCGGCCGCTCTGGTTCGGCCGGGATGAGGCCGCACGAGCAGTCCGCTATTCGGTCGGCGCGCAGCCATGGTGGGGTGCTGCGAAAGCGGAAGCCGGCCGCATGGCCGAGGGCGTCGGCCTGTTCGAGCTCTCCCCTTTCACCAAGCTCGACATAGTTGGCCGCGACGCAGGGACGTTGTTGCAGAGGCTTTGCGCCAACGACGTCGATGTCGCCGAAGGCCGTGCCGTCTATACGCAGATGCTCAATGCGCGGGGCGGGATCGAGGCCGACGTGACCGTGACCCGCGACGGCGCCCACGCATTCCGCGTGATCTCCGGTGCGGCGACCAGACAGAAGGACATTGCCTGGATCAGGCGCCATGCTGAGGATCTTGGCCTCGACGTCTCGGTCTTCGACGCGACGTCTTCGGAAGCCGTGCTCGGCGTCATGGGGCCGCGCTCCCGCGACCTGCTTCAAAGCCTGACCGACGCCGATCTTTCCGATGCCGCTTTCCCGTTCTCGACCTCGCGCTGCATCGACATCGGCATGGTCAGTGTCCGGGCCACCCGCGTCAGCTTCGTCGGCGAACTCGGCTTCGAGCTCTACGTGCCGGTCGAATGCGCGCAAAGCCTGCTCGCCACGATCGCCGCGGCGGGCAGCGCCTACGGCCTCGTCTTCTGCGGCCATTATGCGCTGGATGGCTGCCGCCTTGAAAAGGGCTATCGCCATTGGGGGCACGATATCGGCCCGAAGGACACGCCGCTGGAGGCTGGCCTGTCCTTCGCGGTCTCCTGGAAGAAGAACGATTTCATCGGCCGTGAGCCGCTGCTGGCGCAGAAGGCCGGGGGCGTCAGCCGCCGGCTCTTGCATTTCGCGGTCGACGGCGCCAATCCGCTTCTGCTTCACGATGAGCCGATCTATCGGAACGGCAAACTTGCCGGCCTGACCACGTCGGGCGGTCTTGGTTCACGCACCGGCTTGAGCCTTTGCCTTGGCTACGTTGCCTGCGAGCCGGGTGAGACGAAAGCACAGGTGCTGGCCTCCGACTACGAGATCGCGGTGGCCGGCACGCGCCATATGCTGAGGGCGCTCGACAAGCCGCCCTATGACCCAACTGGAGCGCGGATGCGCGGCTGCGAGGAGACAATTTCATGAGGCAGCATGCCCGTGTCGTTATTATCGGCGGTGGAGCCATGGGCGTTTCCCTGCTCTACCACTTGGCCAAGCGCGGCTGGGGCGACGTCGTCCTCGTCGAGAAGCATGAGTTGACCGCCGGTTCCACCTGGCATGCCGCCGGCCTTTGCACGCATTTCGCCCATAATGCGACGATCATGGAGATGCGCGCGCATTCGGTGCGGCTCTATCGGGAAATCCTGACCGCCGAGACCGGGCTGCCAACAGGTTTCCATGCCAGCGGCGCACTGCGCATCACCCGCTCGCGGGACCGCATGGACGAATTCCGCCATGTTCAGGGGCTCGGCCGGTTCGTGGGCCATGATTTTCACATCCTGAGCCCGGAAGAACTCAAGCAGATCTATCCGCTCTGCCTGACCGACGGCATTATCGGGGCGATCTACGAGCCCAATGACGGCCATGTCGATCCGACGCTGGCGACCAACGCGATGGCGGCCGGCGCGCGCTCGCGCGGCGCCGAGATCGTCCGCCACAATCCCGTCCTGGCGATCGAACGGAAGGCATCCGGCGAGTGGCTCGTCCGCACGACGCAGGGCGACATCACCGCCGAGCATGTGGTGAACGCCGCCGGCACCTGGTGCCGTGAGATCGGCACCATGATGGGGCTCGACCTGCCGGTCGTGCCGATGCTGCACCAGTATGTCGTGACCGACAGGGTGCCTGAAATCGCCGATCGCATTGCCGCCGGCGCCAAGGAATTGCCGATCATCCGCGATCCCGAAGAAAGCTGGTATCTGCGCCAGGAACGCGACGGCTATATCGTCGGCCCCTATGAAAAGTCGGCCCAGCCCTGGGCAATCGACGGGGTGCCGGCCGAATTCGGCATGGAGTTGCTGCCGCCTGACCTGGACCGCGTCGAGCATATCATCGCGCTGGCGATGGAGCGCGTCCCCGCACTTGCCAATGCCGGCATCAAGACGGTGGTCAACGGGCCCATCACCTTCACCCCGGACGCCAATCCTCTGATCGGTCCCGCATTCGGCCTTGATAACGCCTGGCTGCTGACCGGTTCCAGCATGGGGGTGATGGAAGGCGGCGGCGCCGGACGTTTCCTCGCCGACTGGATCGTCGACGGGGCGCCGCCGAGCGACGCGCTCGCCATCGATCCACGCAGGTTCGGCAACTATGCCGATCGGGATTATCGCATCGACAGGGCGGTCGAAGGGTTCGGTCTGCAGTTCGGCATCCACTATCCCTATGAAGAGCGTGAAGCCGGGCGCCCGCGCCGCACCACACCGGCGCTCGACCTCCAGAAAAACCAGGGCGCCGTGCTGGGCGCCGCCTATGGCTGGGAGCGGCCGAACTGGTTCGCCATCGGCGGGATCGATCGCGATCCGCCGCTGACCTTTCGCCGGCCCGGCTGGTTCGAAGCGGCGCGCGGCGAATGTCTCGCCGTGCGCGATGGCGTCGGCGCCATCGATCTGTCCGCCTTTTCCAAGTTCGAAGTTGGCGGCCCCGGGGCGAGCGCCTTCATGGATTCGCTTGGCGCCAATCGCCCGCCAACGCGGCAGGGTCGCATCGGCCTCGTCCATGTGCTGACGGCAAAGGGCGGCGTCGCGTCGGAATTCACGGTGACCCGCCTCGGCGATGACTGGTTCTACCTGACCAGCGCCGCTGTGGCGGAGCGGCATGACGAGGACCTGCTGCGCACTCGTGCCGCGGCCTTTGCGAATGTGACAATCGACAATGTCACTGAAAGGCGCGGCGTGCTCGCCGTCATGGGCCCTCGTGCCCGCGATCTGCTGCAGACGGTGAGCGAGGCCGATCTGTCCAACGCGGGATTTCCCTGGCTTTCCGCCCAGATCATCCGTGTCGCCGGCATCAAGGCGGCGGCGCTCCGGGTGTCCTATGCCGGCGAACTGGGATGGGAGCTTCATGTCCAGCTGGCGCAATTCGGCAAGCTCTACGATTCGATCACCAGGGCCGGCCGACGTTTCGACCTGCGCCCGTTCGGCATCCACGCCCTCAACGCCATGCGGCTGGAGAAGGGTTATCGTGCCTGGGGCGCCGACCTGACGACGGAGCGGACGCCGCTTGAAGCCGGGTTGGACGCCCTGGTCAAAACCGAGGGACGGGATTTCGTCGGCCGCGAGGCCATGCTCGCACGCGTCGGCGATGGCGCCTGGAGAATGGTGCTTCTCGAAATCGATGATGACGCCGAAAGGCTGCCTTTCTACGCCCATGCCGTGATGCAGGCGGAGCGGCCGGTCGGGATCGTCACCTCCGGCGCCCATGGCTTCCGCACCGGCAAGACCATTGCGCTTGCCTATCTGCGCCCCGGTGTCCCGACCGGAGGGTTGAGCGTCTCTATCCTCGGAAAGGAACTCGCGGCGCGGGAACTTCGCGAAGCCCCCTATGATCCCGGCAATATGCGGCTGCGCGGCGTCCATGCCGCGGAACCGGCTGCCTTCACGCTTGCCTGATGTCGGAGAAAAAGATGAACACGGACGCGACGATCACCACCGAAGCTCACGCACCCCGAACCGGGGGCAGGGCTGGAAGGCAGGGCCAGCGCATGGCGCAGCAGGCGCCGCGCCGTCCCTATATCAGCCGCAGGATCGGCACCTTCAACATCCTCGACGAGGAAGGGCTGAGCCTGATCGAGGCCAATGCCGACCGGCTGCTCAAGGAGATCGGCATGGAGTTCCATGACGACCCCGAAATCCTCGACATCTTCCGGGAGGCGGGCGCCGACGTGCAGGGCACGAGGGTGCGCTTCGAGCCGGGCATGTGCCGCAAGATCATCCGTGCCACGGCGCCTTCCCAATTCAGGCAGCATGCCCGCAACCCCGCCAACACGGTGATGATCGGCGGCGACAACACCGTGCTGTGCCCGTCCTGGGGACCGCCCTTCGTCCACGACCTCGACCGTGGCCGTCGCTATGCCACGATCGGCGATTTCCGCGACCTGGTGAAAATCCATCAGATGATCCCGCACCTGCATCATTCGGGCGGCGTGGTGTGCGAGCCTGTCGACCTGCCGGCCAACAAGCGACATCTCGACATGCTGTACACGCACATCCGCCATTCCGACCGGCCATTCATGGGTGCCTTCATCGGTTCGAAGCGCGCACAGGACGCTGTCGACATGGCCAAGATCGTCTTCGGCGAAGAGTTCGTCACCAACAACGCCGTGCTCTACAACGTGTCCAACACCAATGCGCCGCTTGTGCTCGACGCCAACATGTCCGGCTCGCTGAAGGTCTATGCCCGCAACAACCAGCCGGTTGCCTGCACGCCCTGGACTCTGGCCGGCGCGATGAGCCCGTGCACGGTTGCCGGCACGCTGGCGCAGGTGCTGGCGGAAGCGCTCGCTAGTCTCAGCCTTGTGCAACTGATCAACCCGGGAGCGCCTTGCCTGATGGGAAGCTTTGCCAGCACCATCTCCATGCAGAGCGGTGCGCCGACCTTCGGCACGCCGGAAGCAGGCAAGATGGTGCTGGCGTGCGGGCAACTGGCGCGCCGTGTCGGCGTGCCGTTCCACACTGTCGGCTCCTTGTCGGCATCCAAGCTTCCCGACGCCCAAGCCGAACAGGAGGCGACATGGGGGATCCTGATGTCGATGTTTGCCGGCGCCAATGTGATCAACCACGCCACCGGCTGGCTGGAAGGCGGACTGGTCACCGGCTTCGAAAAGACGGTCATCGACGCCGATCTTTGCGGCAAGGTCGCCAGCCTGTTCGAGGGCATTGATCTATCGGCCAACGCACAGGCGATGGAGGCGATCGAAGCGGTCGGACCGGGATCGCATTTCCTCGGCAGCGCACACACGCAGTCCAACTTCCTGTCGGCTTTCTACCGGTCCACCAGCAGCGACAACAATTCCTTCGAACAGTGGAACGAGGATGGGCGCCTCGACGCCGCCCAGCGCGCCAACCGGCAGTGGAAACGGCTGCTCGATGAGTATCAGGACCCGGGCCTCGATCCGGCCATCGACGAGGCGCTGCAGGCTTTCATTGCCGCGCGCAAGGCCAGCGAGCCGGATCAGGCGTATTTCTAGAGCATGATCCCCAAAAAGTGGGAACCGGTTTTCGGGAAAGATCATGCTCCAACAAAGAGACAGATCAGGATGGCGAAACGTCATCCTGATCTGGTGCCATCCAGTCAGGAGCATGCGGCTGCGAGGTGATGACCTTATGCGGCTCATCGTTTTTCCTAATGCGAGGAAATTTGGGATGGATTGGCTGCGCGTTCCGCTAACCTGATGGATAGACTGAACGAAATCAGCGCAATGGGGAACATCATGAAACGCTACCTACTCGAAACGGCATTCGGCGCTCTGTTGCTGATGCCTGTGTCCTCGGCGCTCGCCGCGGACGTGACGATGCCCGATCCGAACTACGCCACCGCGACAGCGGTCATGAACGTCATCAAGGACGCCGCCCAACAGGAATTGGGGCTGGAGGTTTCGACGGTGACCACCACCGCCGTCCCGGTGATCTGGGAGGCGATGAGCCGTAACAAGGGCGAGGTGGACATCTGGCCGGATGTCTGGCTGCCGAACCAGCAGGGCCTCGTGGACAAGTATGTGAAGGGCGCCGGCACCGTGAAGCTCGCGCAAAACGGCTATGAGGCCAAGCAGGGCTACTGCGTCACCCAGGTCACCGTCGACAAATATGGCATCAAGGATGTCTCGGATCTCGCCAATCCGGACAATGCCAAGCTTTTCGACACCAATGGTGATGGCAAGGGCGAAATCTGGATCGGCGCGTCAGGCTGGCAATCCACCAACATCGAGAAGGTTCGTGCCCGCGACTATGGCTTTGCCGATTTCTTCGACCTGCAGGTGACCGACGAGGCGGTGGCGGCAGCTTCGCTCGACCGCGCCGCCAAGGCCGACAAGCCATGGGTCGGCTACTGCTACAGCCCGCACCAGAATTTCGCCCGCTATAAGCTCGCCTTCCTGACCGAGCCGAAAAACGATCCGGCGAAATTTGTCGTCGTGCAGCCCAACGACGACCCGCAATGGTTCGAAAAGTCGAAAGTCTCATCCGCCTATGCTGACACCACCGTGCACGTTGCCTATGCTGCCTCGCTTGCGCAACGCCAGCCGGACCTGACCGCGGCGCTGGAGCGCATCACCTTCAACCCGGACGACATCAGCAAATGGGCGTATGCAATCATAGTCGACAAGAAACCGGCGGACGATGTGGCCAAGGAATGGATCAAGGCCCATCCTCAGGACGTGGCGAAGTGGTTCGGCCACTGACGGTCGGCCGGCGTACGGTTTACAGCCTGCATCACCTGTTCGCCGCCGAGCGGGATCGATAGACGTGGACGCCGCCGCCGGTCCCGCCGCCATTGTCATGAACGATGTCTGGAAAGTCTTCGGCGCCCGGGCGCCGGAGGCGATGACGGCTATCCTGCGCGAGCACCTCGACAAGGACGAGGTGGTCAAGCGGTTCGGCTGCGTGGTCGGCGTGGCCGACGTCAGCATTTCGGTCGCTCCGGGGGAGATATTCTGCGTCATGGGGCTTTCGGGCAGCGGGAAATCGACGCTGATCCGCCATATCAACCGTCTTCTCGAACCGTCGGCCGGCAAGATTTTCGTCGACGGCGAGGACATCATGGCCAAGACGCCGTCCGAACTCAGGGCGCTGCGGTCCCGCAAGATCGGCATGGTGTTTCAAAGCTTCGGCCTGCTTCCACACCGGACGGTTCGCGACAATGTCGCCCTGCCGCTGGAAATCCAGGCGGCAAGCAAGCAGCGTCGCTTCGATGTCGCCGAGGCAGCGCTCGCCAAGGTCAACCTGTCCGGCTGGGGCGATCGCTATTGCCACGAGCTTTCGGGCGGCATGCAGCAGCGCGTCGGACTGGCCCGGGCGCTGGCCGCGGATTCGGCAATCCTCTTGATGGACGAGCCGTTCAGCGCGCTTGACCCGCTGATAAGGCGGCAGCTTCAAGACGAATTCCTCGCGCTGTCACGATCGATAGGCAAGACGGTCGTCTTCATCACGCATGATCTCGACGAGGCGATCCGCATCGGCGACCGCATCGCGATCATGAAGGATGGCGTCATCATCCAGATCGACACGCCCGAGGAGATCGTCACCGCGCCGAAGCACGAATATGTGGCAAAGTTCGTCGCCGATATTTCGCGCCTGACGGTCATCACCGCGCGGCGCATCATGGAACCCGTCGAGAGCTTCAGGGCACGGGATCGCTCAATGCTGGATATCGATCGGTTGCGCAAGGTCGCCTCGCAGCAGCCGCTGGCCGAGCTTGTCGAACTCGCCGCCCAGGATGCCGCTCCACTGGCGGTAACCGATGGTGGCGGGATTGTCGGCATCGTCGACAGGCAAGCTCTCCTCGAGGGTTTGAGAAAGGGCGCACGACCGTGAACGCTCATGATCCGGTAGCCAAGCCGATGGTCGGGCACGACCGGTCGTCGGAAGAAGGTCTTGTCCGGGAATTCGTGGTCCAGAATTCGGCCTATTACGTCGAGATGTTCGCCCGCATCAGGGACGCGCGAAATGCCGTCTGGCCGTTCAACATCGCGGCGGCGCTGCTGGGTCCGGTGTGGGCGGCCGCCCGTGGCACAATGGTGCTGTTCTGGATCGCCTTCTTCCTCGAGATGCTGGCGGTGGTTCAGATCGGTGTTGGCGCTGCCGGAAATCTGGGCGGTGCGGAGATGGCGCGGGCCGAACGGCTCACCAAGCAGGCCGAAGCGCGCGCCGAGCAGGCAAAGGCCGCGACGGCGGCGGGAGCCGACAATGCCGAAGGCCTGAAATCGTCTGCCGCGGCCTTGGAGAAGGCCGCGAGCGCCGCCAGGCAGCAGGTCGAAACGGCGAGGGCGAAAGTGCCGCTGCTGATCGGAGCGGGTCTCCTCACGCTGTTTGTTGCCAAGCTCATCACCGGATTTCTCGCCAACAGGATGCTTGAGCGGCGGTTCGCGCGATGGCGTTCGCAGCCCACGCTGCGGCACGGGCTCGATTATCCGCTCGCCACGGGAGCGCTCGTCTTCTGTCTCCTCGCCTACGGGCTTTCCGTCTATCGCTTCGCCATCGCGGCACCGGCCGCCTGGCTCACCGTCGCGCCGTCCAATCGTGACTGGCAGGTCGCCCTGTCCTCCGGACTGGATGGCTTGATGGCGGCGATATCGCATAGCGGAGAAGGCGTGTTCGGCGTGGTCACCGGGGCGATATCTCTGGTTCTCGACGGCCTGGCCTATGCGCTGACGGGAATGCCCTGGCCGGTGACGATGGCGATCATCCTCGTCCTTGCCTGGCAATTGGCGGGGCCGCGCGTCGCCATCTTCACCGCCGCCGCACTGGCCTATCTCGCCGTCCTCGGCTTCTGGGAAAAAAGCCTGGAGACAGTGGCCTTGCTGGGCACCGCAGCGGTCCTCTGCCTGGCCATCGGCATTCCGCTCGGCATCTGGTGTGGGCGCAGGCCGCGTGTCTACACGGCATTGCGGCCGGTGCTGGACTTCATGCAGACCATGCCCGCTTTCGTCTATCTCATCCCCGTGATCGCTTTGTTCGGCATCGGCAAACCCCCCGGCGTGATCGCCACCTTGATTTTCGGCACGCCGCCCGTGGTGCGTTTGACGGCGCTTGGCCTGCAAGGTGTGCCGTCGGCCGTCCGCGAAGCCGCGCAGGCCTATGGCGCCACAAGGTGGTTTCTGCTGACGCGGGTGGATCTGCCGCTTGCGATGCCCTCGATCATGGCCGGCATCAACCAGACCATATTGATGTGCCTGTCCATGGTCGTCATCGCCTCGCTGATCGGTGCCAAGGGACTTGGCGAGGACGTCTTGAACGCCCTTCAATATGCGGCGGTGGGGCAGGGGCTGCTGGCGGGTTTCGCGATTTTGCTCTGCGCCATGATCATCGATCGGATCGTGCAGGGAAGGCCCGGCCGGTAGCCTCCGGGCCCCTCGCGTTGCGGCCACTTCAGGACATGCAAGATCGCAACACCGGCGGCGCTAAAAAATGCCCGTGCCGCCGGTCATGGTCCAATCCACCAGCCTTGCCGTGATCCCGGTCAATGCCTTAGACAGGCGCCCGTGAACAATCCAAAGGCGGAGAAGAACCACATGTCGGACCGGATGAAGACCATCTCCTCTGCCAGGTCGCATGGCGGCGTGCAGGGCGTCTATTCCCACGCTTCCGATGCCTGCTCCTGCGACATGATTTTTGCCGTTTTCGTGCCGCCGCAGGCCCGTGAAAAACCTTGTCCGGTCGTATGGTACCTCTCCGGCCTGACCTGCACCCATGCCAATGTAATGGACAAGGGCGAGTACAGGCGGATGGCCGCCGAGCTTGGCCTGATCGTCGTCTGTCCCGACACCAGCCCCCGCGGCGCCGATATTCCCGACGAGAAGGAGAATTGGCAGTTCGGCAGCGGCGCCGGCTTCTACGTCGATGCGACGCAAGCGCCCTACGCCAGGAACTATCGCATGTATTCCTATGTGACCGAGGAGCTGCCGGCGTTGATCGCGCGGGAATTTCCGGCCGACATGACGCGCCAGGCGATCTTTGGCCACTCGATGGGTGGGCATGGCGCGCTGACGATCGCGCTCAAGAATCCCGAGCGCTTCAAGAGCTGCTCGGCGTTTGCCCCGATCGTGCAGCCAAGTACCGCCGGCTGGTCGAGGCCGGCCTTCGAGAAATATCTCGGCGCGGACGAGGCGTCATGGCGGAACTGGGATGCCACCTCGCTCATCGAGGACGGCCACCGCTTCCCGGAGTTCCTCGTCGATCAAGGGAAGTCGGACGGATTTCTCAATGATGGGCTGAGGCCGTGGCTCCTGGAAGCAGCCTGCGCCAAGGCCGGCATTCCCCTGACACTGCGCGTGCAGGACGGCTATGATCACTCTTATTTCTTCATTTCGACGTTCATGGACGACCATCTGAAGTGGCATGCGCAAAGGCTCTGATACGGGACCAGCGTCCGTCGTCGTGCCTGGTCAGTCGCCTCGACGGCCCGCGACTGGGCGCCCGCCGTCGATCCACAGGGCAAGCAATGTGCAGCCCGCGCCTGAGAGCAAATAGGCACCGGCGGCGATGAGGCCGAAATTGCCGGCCAACAGCAGGGCTGCGAGCGGCGCGAAGCCGGCGCCGAACATCCATGCCAAGTCAGAGGTTATTGCAGAGCCGGTATAGCGGTACTGTCGGGAAAAGCTCGATGCGACAACGCCGGACGATTGCCCGAAACTCAGCCCCAGGAGGATGAAGCCCAGCACCATGAACAAGGCCTCGCCGATGGTGCCGCCATCGAGAAGCTGCGGGGCAAAACCGCTGAATGTCGCGATTGCGATCGCCGAGCCGCCGAGCAGCGCGCGCCGTCCGACGCGGTCGGCCAGCGGACCCGATGCGACGATGGCCGCAATGCCGAACAGTGCGCTCACCGCCTCGATCACCAGGAAACGCGCCGGTCCCTCATTGGTGAACAGGAACACCCAGGAGAGCGGAAACACCGTCACCATGTGGAACAGGGCGAAACTCGCCAGGGGTGCGAAGGCGCCGACGACGACGTTGCGGCCTTCGGCCCTGATCGTGTCCCTGATGCGGGTCGGCTGCAGGTCCCCGCTCTCGTACAATCTTGCGAATTCGGGTGTGACGACGATGCGCAGCCTGGCGAACAGAGCCACGACATTGATGGCGAAGGCGACGAAGAAGGGATAGCGCCAGCCCCACGAGAAGAAGTCGTCGGCCGACAGGTTGGCGACGAAGAAGGCGAAAAGGGAACTCGCCACGATGAGCCCGATCGGCGCGCCCAGTTGCGGGATCATGGCATAGAAGCCGCGCCGGTTCCGCGGCGCGTTCAGCGCCAGCAGCGAGGGCAGCCCGTCCCATGTACCGCCAAGCGCCAGCCCCTGTCCGATGCGGGCCAGCGCCAGCAGCCAGACGGCGACAGCACCAATGTCGCCATAGCCAGGCAGAAACGCGATGGCGACGGTCGACGTGCCGAGCAGGAACAGCGCGATCGTCAGTTTCGCGCCGCGGCCATGGGCGCGATCGACCGCCATGAACAGCACGGAGCCGAATGGGCGCGCGACGAAGGCCAGCGCGAAGATGCAGAAGGAGTAGAGCGTGCCGACGAGCGGATCGTGCGCCGGAAACATGAGCTTGGGAAACACGATGACGGAGGCGATCGCATAGACGAAGAAGTCGAAGAATTCCGACGTCCTGCCCACGATCACGCCGACAGCGATATCGCCCGCGCTGACCTGGCCATGATCCGAGCCGATCAGCCCGCTGTTCGTTTCGGCACTCGAAGTCTGAGCCATTTGTCCGTCGTCACTGAGTGGAATGAGGTGTCAGGGACCTAATTCCCGGGATCCCATTGTGCGCTGCACACTGTGCCAAAGCCACCCCAGCTGGGCATTGGACAAATTGTCCAATGTCACCGCGCCGCCGCCAGCGGTAGCCCCTTGTCGATACCGCGCTGCAGCATGGACGGCTGCTGCGGTCCATCGAGGGCAGCGTTTGATGAAACGATTTGGAGCCTTGCTTCTGTTTCCCCTGGCCGGGCTGTTGAGCGGCTGCGATCTGGTCGTGCTGGCGCCCGCGGGCGACGTCGCGGCCCAGCAGCGCGACCTGCTCGTGGTCTCGACCCTGCTGATGCTGGTCATCATCGTGCCGGTCATGGCGCTGACTGTCTTTTTCGCCTGGCGCTACCGGCAATCCAACGCCTCGGCGACCTACACGCCGGACTGGGATCATTCGACGAAGCTGGAACTGGTGATCTGGGCCGCCCCTCTGCTCATCATCATATGCCTTGGCGCGCTGACCTGGCTCGGCACGCACCTGCTCGACCCATACCGCCGGATCGACCGGATCGAGTCGGGCCAGCCCGTTACCCAACTGCACAAGCCGCTCAGGGTCGAGGTCGTGGCGCTCGACTGGAAATGGCTCTTCATCTATCCGGACTATGGCATCGCCTCAGTCAACGAACTGGCCGCGCCGGTCAACCAGCCGATCGACTTTCGCATCACCTCGTCGGCGGTGATGAATTCCTTCTATATTCCGGCACTTGCCGGACAGATCTATGCCATGCCCGGCATGGAGACGAAGCTGCACGCCGTCATCAACCAGCCGGGCACCTATAGCGGCTTCTCGGCCAACTACAGCGGCGCCGGCTTTTCGGGGATGCGTTTCGCTTTCCACGGCCTGTCCGACCAGGCTTTCGACCAGTGGGTGGCACAGGCCAAGACCGCGTCGGCGGCGCTCAACCGCGACAGCTATCTCGAACTCGAAAAGCCGAGCGAGAACGAACCGGTCCGCCACTACGCTTCCGTCGATTCCGACCTTTATGGCGCCATCCTCAATCTGTGCGTCGAGCGCGGCAAGATGTGCATGAATGAGATGATGTCGATCGATGCCAAGGGTGGCCTTGGTCTCGCGGGCGTCCGCAACACGCTGCTGCTGCAATATGACAAGCTCGCCCGGCGCGGCGCGATATTTGGCAACGACCCGTCCTATGTCGCAAGCATCTGCACGGCGGAGGAAGCTGCCGCGGCGGCGCGCGCCGCCGGCGATGCCACGCCGACGAACTGGTCGGCGAAGGATCTCTCCCCGCTTCGCGGGGCGGGGCTGCTGCGGCCCGGGACCGAGAGCCGTCGCGCCGAGGCGGGTACGCCGCCGCTCGGCCTGCTGCGGCGCGAATTGTGAGAGATAGCCGATGCCCGACTCTTTGACCAAGTTCATCTTCGGCCGTCTCACCTGGGAATCGCTGCCCCTGCACGAGCCGATCGTCGTCGCCACCTTCGTCGCGGTGGCGCTCGGCGGCATCGCCCTTCTCGGCGCGATCACTTATTTCAAGCTGTGGGGCTATCTCTGGCGTGAGTGGTTCACCAGCGTCGACCACAAGAAGATCGGCATCATGTACATGGTGCTCGGCCTGATCATGCTGCTGCGCGGCTTCTCGGACGCCATCATGATGCGGCTCCAGCAGGCCATCGCCTTCAACGGCTCCGAGGGCTATCTCAATTCGCATCACTACGACCAGATATTCACCGCCCATGGCGTGATCATGATCTTCTTCGTGGCGATGCCCTTCGTCACCGGGCTGATGAATTTCGTCGTGCCACTGCAGATCGGCGCACGTGACGTCTCCTTCCCCTTCCTCAACAATTTCAGCTTCTGGATGACGGTCGGCGGCGCCATCCTGGTCATGGCGTCGCTGTTCGTCGGTGAATTCGCCCGCACCGGCTGGCTCGCCTATCCGCCGCTCTCCGGCATCGGCTACAGTCCTGACGTCGGCGTCGACTATTACATCTGGGCGCTGCAGGTGGCGGGCGTCGGCACGACGCTGTCGGGCATCAACCTGATCTGCACGATCATCAAGATGCGCGCGCCTGGCATGACGATGATGCGCATGCCTGTCTTCACCTGGACGTCGCTTTGCACCAACGTGCTGATTGTGGCGTCCTTCCCGGTGCTGACGGCGGTGCTCGCGATGCTGTCGCTCGACCGCTATGTCGGCACCAACTTCTTCACCAACGACTTTGGCGGCAACCCGATGATGTATGTGAACCTCATCTGGATATGGGGTCACCCGGAAGTCTACATCCTCATCTTGCCGCTGTTCGGCGTCTTTTCCGAGGTCACCTCGACCTTCTCCGGCAAGCGCCTGTTCGGCTACACCTCGATGGTCTACGCCACGGTGGTCATCACCATCCTGTCGTATCTCGTCTGGCTGCATCACTTCTTCACCATGGGCTCCGGCGCCAGCGTCAATTCCTTCTTCGGCATCACCACGATGATCATCTCGATCCCGACCGGGGCGAAGATATTCAACTGGCTGTTCACGATGTATCGCGGCCGCATCCGCTTCGAACTGCCGATGATGTGGACAGTGGCCTTCATGCTCACCTTCGTCGTCGGCGGCATGACCGGCGTGCTGCTGGCGGTGCCGCCGGCGGACTTCGTGCTGCACAACAGCCTGTTCCTGATCGCGCACTTCCACAACGTCATCATCGGCGGCGTGCTGTTCGGCCTGTTCGCCGGCATTGCCTACTGGTGGCCCAAGGCCTTCGGATTCAAGCTCGATCCGTTCTGGGGGAAGGTCTCGTTCTGGTGCTGGGTGGTCGGCTTCTGGTTCGCCTTCATGCCGCTTTACATCCTGGGCTTGATGGGCGTCACGCGCCGCATGCGCGTCTTCGACGATCCTTCGCTGCAGATCTGGTTTGTGATCGCCGCCTTCGGCGCGGTGCTGATCGCCTTCGGCATCGGCGCTTTCCTGATCCAGATCTTCGTCTCGGTTCGCAGACGTGCCGAACTCGTCGATGTCACCGGCGATCCCTGGGGCGGTCGCACGCTCGAATGGTCCACCTCCTCGCCGCCGCCGGCCTACAACTTCGCTTTCACGCCGGTCATCCGCGACAACGATGCCTGGTGGGACATGAAGAAGGCCGGCTATCGGCGCCCGCTTTCCGGCTTCAGGCCGATCCATATGCCTGATAACACCGGCACCGGCATCATCCTAGCGGCCTTCAGCGTCGCGCTCGGCTTCGGCATGATCTGGTACATCTGGTGGCTGGCGGCGCTGAGCTTCGTCTGTCTGATCGCCACCGCGATCGGCCACACCTTCAACTATCACCGCGACTTCCACATTCCGGCGGCCGAGGTCACGCAAACGGAAGAGGCGAGGACGACGCTTCTCGCCGCTCGGGTCTAGGGTTTGAGCATGCTATCGAGGACAATCACGGCCGACACCGAGCCGGTCTTTCATCTGGAAGAAGAGCATGCGCATGCCGAAGGCAGCAGCACCATGCTTGGCTTCTGGCTCTACTTGATGAGCGATTGTCTGATCTTCGCGATGCTGTTCGCGGCCTATGGCGTGCTCGGCGGCAACTACGCGGCCGGTCCCGCGCCCAAGGACCTGTTCGATCTCGATCTGGTGGCGGTCAACACCGCCATGCTGCTCTTCTCCTCGATCACCTATGGCTTTGCCATGCTGACCATGGACAAGGGCCGCGTGGCCGCGACACAGGCCTGGCTCGCCGTGACCGGCCTGTTCGGCTTGGCCTTCCTTTCGATCGAGCTCTACGAATTCGCCCACATGATCCATGAGGGTGCCACGCCGCAGCGCAGCGCCTTTCTGTCGTCCTTCTTCACCCTGGTGGGAACGCACGGCCTGCATGTCACCTTCGGCACGGTCTGGCTGGTGACGCTGATGGTGCAGGTCGCGAGATTTGGCCTCATCGAGGCGAACCGCCGCCGCCTGATGTGCCTCAGCATGTTCTGGCACTTCCTCGACGTCGTCTGGATCGGCGTCTTCACCTTCGTCTATCTGATGGGGATGTTGCGATGAACGCTCACGATCACGCCGCCGATCACGGCCCCGCGCATGGCGGCGCCGCGCACGGAACGCTGAAAAGCTACCTGACCGGATTCGTCCTGTCGGTGATCCTGACCGCCATCCCGTTCTGGCTGGTCATGACCGGCGCCATCGACAACAGGCAGGCCACGGCCATCGTGGTCATGGTCTTCGCGGCGGTGCAGATCGTGGTCCACATGGTCTTTTTCCTGCACATGAACACCGCCTCGGAGGGCGGATGGTCGATGCTGGCGCTGATCTTCACGCTGATCCTGGTCGTCATCGTGCTGACCGGCTCGCTCTGGGTGATGTACCACCTCAACGCGAACATGATGCCGGGGCTTCACGACATGCGCGAGATGCCATGAGCCCGCCGCCGGGCGCGGGGAGCACCACTATCGAGGCACGGGACGGCCAAGCTGGCATCCGTCTGCGCACCGCGTCACGCAAGCACGCGGGCAGATCGCCCGCGTCGCGTCTTTTCCTCCTGCTGCTCGGTATCCTCGGTGTGCTGGTGTTTGTCGGGCTTGGCATTTGGCAGCTGGAAAGGCGCGTCTGGAAACTTGACCTGATCGCCCGCGTCGATCAACGTATCCATGCTCCCGTCGTCGATGCGCCTGGCCCGGTCAGTTGGAACGGCTTGACCGCGGCCGGGTCCGAATACAGCCATGTGCGACTGGCCGGACGCTTTCTGAGCGGCGCCAACACGCTGGTGCAGGCGGTGACGGAGCTTGGCGGCGGATACTGGGTGCTGACGCCGATGCGGACCGACCACGGCTTCGTCGTGCTGGTCAACCGCGGCTTCATTCCGCAGGAGCGCAAGGTAGAATTCGAACGGGAGAGTAGTGGTTTCACCGCGCCGGCCGTCATTGACGGGCTGTTGCGCATGAGCGAACCCGGCGGCGGCTTCCTGCGCAAGAACGATGCCGCGGACAATCGCTGGTATTCGCGGGACGTTGCCGCCATCGCAGCCGTGCGCGGCCTGACGGATGTCGCCCCCTATTTCGTCGATGCGGAAGCGTCCGGCATGGACAACTGGCCGCGCGGCGGTTTGACTGTCGTTAATTTCCGCAACAGCCATTTGGTCTATGCTTTGACCTGGTTCACGCTCGCTGCGATGCTCGCCGTCGCCCTGGGCGCGCCGATGATCGGCCGCCGCTCGCGGCAAGGGCCGGCAAGATGAGCATCCCGACGCAAGCACTTCGCAACGACAAGTCCTTCGCGGCGGCGTCCATTGCCGGCAAGGGTGGTGCGGCCGCCAATCCCGATGCGGCGAACAGGAAGAACCTGTTCCTGCTCATCCAGCTGCGCTGGTTGGCGGTGGCTGGTCAGGTGCTTACCATTTTGGTGACGGAATACTGGTTCGCCATCCCGCTGCCCTTGCCGGAGATGGCCGGCGTCGTGCTTTTCCTGATCGGGCTGAACATCTTCAGCCTCCTGGTCTTGCGTGGCCAGCGGCCGATCAGCAACGCACAGCTGTTCGTCGCGCTGATCTTCGACATGGCGGCATTGACCATCCAGCTTTACCTGAGCGGCGGCGCCTCGAATCCATTCGTGTCGCTCTACCTGCTGCAGATCACCCTCGGCGCCGCGCTGCTGACACCGTGGTCCACCTGGATCCTGGTGGTGGCCGCCTCCGCCTGCTTCGTCTTCCTCACCTTCCAGTTCCAGCCGATCGCGATCCCGCATCACGGCGGCAGCGACCTGTTGGCCCTGCATATACGCGGCATGTTCATCTGCTTCGTGCTGGCAGCCGGCCTGATCGTCATCTTCATGACCCGCATCAACCGTAATTTGCGTGAGCGCGATGCCTATCTCGCCGATCTGCGCCAGCGATCGGCCGAGGAGGACCACATCGTGCGCATGGGCCTGCTGGCCTCGGGTGCCGCGCATGAGCTGGGCACGCCGCTTTCGACCATCTCCGTTATCCTCTCCGACTGGCGCCAGATGCGAAGCGTCACCCGCAACCGCGAATTGGCCGGAGACATGGCCGAAATGCAGGCGCAGATCGAGCGCTGCAAAAGCATCGTGTCGGGCATTCTCATGTCTTCGGGGCAGGCGAGGGGCGAGGGTACGATCCGCACCAGCATCCGCCATTTCCTCGACGATCTTGTCCAGGAATGGCGTGTCAGCCGCCAGCCGCTCAATCTGGATTACAGGAACGATTTCGAACCCGACGAGCAGATCGTGTCCGACACGGCGCTGAAGCAGGTCATCTTCAACGTATTCGACAACGCCCAGGAAGCATCGCAGGATTGGGTCGGCGTCACCGCCGAGCGGCAGGGCGAGAAACTGGTGATTGCCGTGCGCGACCGCGGGCCCGGTTTCGACGAGGGTATTCTGGCCGCGCTCGGCCAGCCCTATATGTCGAGCAAGGGACGGCCCGGCGGTGGCCTTGGTCTTTTCCTGGTGGTGAATGTGGTTCGAAAGCTGGGAGGCGACTTTTCGGCGCGCAACATGGAGCAGGGGGCTTGTGTCACCCTTTCGCTGCCGCTCGCGGCGCTGACCGATGGAGATGATCATGAGGGCTGATCGATCCCTGTTTATCGTCGAGGACGACGCGACCTTCGCGAAAACGCTGAAGCGCTCCTTCGAAAAGCGCGACTATGACGTCATGGTCTGCCACGGCAGGGAAGACTTGGCTCGCGCCCTCGAAACCGCTGTTCCGGCCTACGCCGTCGTTGACCTCAAGCTGGGAGCCGGCGGCTCCGGGCTGGAATGCGTCAAGCTTCTGAGCGGCCGCGACGCTTCGATGAGGATCGTCGTGCTGACCGGCTTTGCCAGCATCGCCACGGCGGTCGAGGCGATCAAGCTTGGCGCATGCCATTACCTGGCGAAGCCCGCCAATACCGATGACATCGAAGCCGCCTTCGGCCGGGCCGAAGGCGACGTTTCGGTTTCGCTGAGCAGCCGTCCCACCTCGATCAAGAACCTCGAATGGGAGCGCATCCACGAAACGCTCGTCGAGACCGGTTTCAACATCTCCGAAACCGCGCGCCGGCTTGGCCTGCACCGGCGTACTTTGGCCCGCAAGCTCGAGAAACGCGTGGTGAGATAGCCGGACGGGTTCGGCTCGCGGCGGGCTGAAAACCGGCTAGACTCTCATCGGCCATCGGGGATAGGCCCATTCCGGGCTTCCCTGAACCGCCCGGGAGACTTATCTGTCCGGACAGACACCGGAACGGGCAACAGGCGTGGCGCAGCGATCGGGCAGTGCTGATCTTCCACTTCACGGCGGACGCGTGCCGAAATGGCTGGGCGACCGCATGACGCGTCTTGGCGCCGTGATGTGCGAGGCGATCATCCATCACTATGGCCGCAACGAATTGCTGCGGCGGCTGGCGCATCCGTTCTGGTTCCAGTCCTTCGGCGCCGTCATGGGCATGGACTGGCATTCATCCGGCATCACGACCAGCGTTGTCGGCGCCTTGAAACGCGGCCTCACGCCGCTGTCTGGCGAACTCGGTATCCACGTCTGCGGCGGCCGTGGCGCGCATTCGCGCAAGACCCCGCATGAACTTGCCGCGATCGGCGAGCGCATCGGCTTCGACGGGATACGCCTGGCCACCGCCAGCCGGCTTGTCGCCAAGGTGGACAGCGCCGCGGTCCAGGATGGTTTCGATCTCTATCTGCACGGCTTCATCGTCACCGACGACGGCGACTGGGTGGTGGTGCAGCAAGGCATGAACGGCGACAGCAAGGTGGCACGCCGCTACCATTGGCTGTCCGAAGGTCTGGAGAGTTTCGTCGATCAGCCGCACGCCGCCATCGAGGGCGCCAACCAGGGCGAAATCGTCAACCTGACCGACCATCGTGCCGAGGCCTCGCGTCTGGGCCAACTGGATCTGCTTCATGACCTCGGCCCGGATCGCATCCTGCGGGAGTTCGCTGCCCTGAATTCGGGCACTCTGCCGGCTCCGGAACAGCCGCTGCTGCCGCATCTGGTCATGCCGGCTCATCATGACGTTCGCGAAAGCGATGTCGTCATGCGCCGCCTGCATGGAAACATGGCGGCGGCCGCCGAACGCGGCCCGGCGGATTTTTCCGAGCTTCTGCTGGTGCCCGGTGTGGGCGCGCGCACGGTGCGCGCATTGGCGCTCGTGGCCGAGGTGGTGCATGGCGCGCCGTGCCGTTTTTCCGATCCCGGCCGTTTCTCGCTCGCGCATGGCGGCAAGGACAGGCACCCGTTTCCCGTTCCGCTCAAGGTCTATGACGAGACGATCGGCGTGCTGAAGTCGGCCGTGCACAAGGCCAAGCTTGGCCGCGAGGAGGAAATCGGCGCGTTGAGGCGGCTCGACGATCAGGCTCGGCAGGTCGAGCGGTATGTCACCGGTCCCAGCCTGAAGGAGATTGTCGCCGGCGAATTCGACCAGTCGCATCTGCTTGGCGGCCGCAGTGTATTTGGCTGGGAGGCAGCGCCGGACAATGCGCCCGTCGAGCGGGACAAGAAGGGCATGACAGGGGAGTAGTGGCGGACGCATCGCGTTCGGGTCATGCCACGCGACGATACGTATAATTATCCCGGATGTATTCGTTGAAGAAGCGGCCCTTCGAGGAGGACTTCCTGAAAGCGGTATAGGTCGCGAGGGGAACGTCCATGTAGTCGTAACGATAGCCGGTCGGCACGAACCAGACGGAGAGGACCCTGGTCGCGGGATCGTATTGTGTGTTTTGGATCGCTGTCGACGGCATCTTGGCAACCTGACTGCTCAGCCGGATAAATCCGCCAGGGCAACGTCTGGTTCCGTGCAGCCATAATCTGTGTCACGTCTGGAGCGGGTGCCGATATTGCCTTGGGGTACGCTCCTCACCATCTAGGCGGGATGTCGCCGCTCAAATCGAAAGCCACCGCCCGCAACGTCGCACTCCAGCACGATCTCTTTGGCGATGCCTCGGATCTGCCGGAGGGGTTCGCCTACCAGGCCGGATTGATCACCCCGCAGGAAGAGACACAGCTCGTCCAGCATCTGGAAGAACTGCCTTTCCAGGCGTTCGATTTCCATGGCCATCTCGCAAACCGGCGCGTCGTCGGGTTCGGCCTGCGCTACGATTACGATCGGCGCGAAGTCGTCGAGGCGCCGCCGATCCCCGATTTTCTGCTGCCTTTGCGCGAGAAGGTCGCGGCCTTTGCGCGCCGGCCTGCCGAGGCCTTCGCGCAGGTGCTGATCAATGAATACCGGCCTGGTGCCGGCATCGGCTGGCATCGCGACAAGCCGCATTTCGAAGATGTGGCTGGCGTCTCGCTGCTGGCGCTCTGCAGCTTCCGGCTTCGTCGAAAGAACAGTGACGGGTGGGACCGCCGGACCATTTTGGTCGAGCCGAGGTCAGCCTATCTCATGACAGGCCCTTCGCGCACCGAATGGGAGCACAGCATCCCACCGCTTGCCGAGCATCGCTATTCGATCACCTTGCGGACATTGAGGGCGTGAAACAGCTGAGCATCAGGGCTCCATCGGAAATCACATGATGCCGAAGGTCCTGTACGCCTCCACCGCGCTCATGCCCTCGCGGATCGCCCTGGCGACGAGCTTTTCGCCGCGCACCTTTTCCAGGGCCAACCGCACCACCTCTTCCTCGGTTTGCCGTGGAACGACGAGGACACCTTCCTTGTCGCCAAACAGCAGTGTCCCCGGTTCGATCCGCACGCCGCCGATTTCGACTGCGCAGCGATAATCGACGACCTTGCCGCGCACGCCTTGGTCCTGCGCGTAGTAGCCGGTGCAGAAGCAAGGGAAACCCAGCGCCTTGATGCCGTCCGTGTCGCGGGCAAAACCGTCGACCAGCGCGCCATGCGCGCCGAGGATTTTCGCTCGCGTCGACATCAATTCGCCCCACAGCGCGTAGCGGGGCGAGGCGCCGCTGGCGACGTAGATCTCGCCGGGCTTCAAATCGTCAAGTGCCTCGAACATCAGCCCGAACGGCTTGGTCATCAGCGGATTGCGCGTCGGCTCACTTGATGGAAAAATATCGGTTTCCAGCACCGGCATGGCCCGGCCGAGCAGCCGCGTCTTCTCGTCGACAGGCTTGAACACGGGCGGCAGGAACTGATGCTGCAGCCCAAGCGTGTCCATCACGTCTCCGACGACCGCGACAAAGAGCTCCTTCTCAAACAGACGGTACATTTCAGCGTCGTCTGCATAGAGGCGGGTGGATGTGGTCATGAGGCTTGCCTCCGGGCGCTGGTTGATTGGATGGTGCGGGAGGGCCCGAGCGATGCGGCGTTCTGGACCAGCGCGCGCATGTAGCCGAGGGCAAAAGCCTTTCCGGCATGCCAGGGCGCGTCGCAGGACATTTCCGGCGTATGGTCGGGAATCATCACGCCGTCATAGCCCTCGTCGCGCAGGATGCGCACGATCTCGGCCATGTCGATGTCGCCGTCGTCGACAAAGGTCTCGTGGTATCTGGGCACCTTGCCGCGCACGTTGCGGAAGTGGATGTAGCCGATACGCTTGCGCTGCGCGAAGCGGCGGACATGTTCGTATATGCCGTCGGCGCCTGGCATTTCCTGCAGCGAGCCGAGGCAGAGTTCGAGCCCGTTGGACGGTGAATCGACGATGTCCATCAGCCGGTCGTATTTCTCCGGCCGGTTGACGAGCCGCGCCGCGTCGCGCAGCGCCTCGGCCGGCGGATCGTCGGGATGCGCCGCCATCACGACGCCGGCCTCCTCGGCCACCGGCACGATCTCGCGCAGGAAGGTGTCAAGCCGCTGCCAAAGCTCGTCGCTGGTGACTTTCACCGGTTCGGAATCCGGCCGTCCGGCGCGGTAGCGCATGTTCCAGACCACACCGTCGGGAAGGGGTAGATCGGGGTCGATGGCCGAGAGGTCGAGCCCCACCGACATCGCCTCGCCGCGCGCGAACGGTCCCCGCGACCAGCCCCAGACACCGGCAATGGAAAAATTATAGCCGATGCAGGGAATGCCGGCGCGCCCGGCATCGCGGACAAGGCGCTTCAACCCTTCGATCTGCTTTGCCCTGTCGGGTCCGCCGAGCAGCACATCGGACCAGAAGCGCGGCGAGAAATTCTCGATCGCCGCGATTTCCAGCCCATTCTCGCGCACCGTCTTCACCAGGCCGGCGAAATCCTCGTAGCTCCAAAGTTCATCGGTGGAGCAGTCACCCCAGCCTTCTTTCTCGCTGCCGGCTGACAGCGAAGGGTCGCGGCCGCGAAAATAATTGGTGAGGTGGGCAACAATGTGAGACGCGCCCGCCTGCCGCGCGAAACGGAAATTGTCCGGGGTCAGCGACTCCCGGTAAAGGCCAAGACCGATCTTCATGTTTCTACTTCACACCGATGCCGGCGGTCAGGCCGCCGTCGATCTTGTAATCGGCGCCGGTGCAGAAGCCGGCCTTGGACGAGCACAGGAAAGCGATGAACTCCGCCACCTCTTCCGGTTCGCCGATGCGGCCGAGCGGATGGGCCGCGCCGAAGCGCCTGTAGGCCTCTTCGACATCGGCATCGCTGCCATTGTCGCCGCGCGCGGCTTTCTCGAGGATCGGCGTGCGGATCGAACCCGGGCTCACCGAATTGACCCGGACGCCTGAAGCCGCGTAGTCGAGCGCCAGCGAACGTGTCAGCGTGTGGATGGCGCCTTTGGTCGTCGCATAGGCGGCGACGTTCTGCTGACAGGCAAAGCCCTGCACCGAAGCGACGTTGACGATGGCGCCGCCGCCGCGCTTGACCATTTCCGGGATGCCGAAATGCGCGGTCAGATAGATCGAGCCGACATTGACCGTCATCGCCCGGTTCCAGGTTTCCCAGTCGGTCGTCGTCGCGGTTCCGTAGGGATGGACCGCGGCGGAATTGACGATGATGTCGATGCCGCCGAACTTCGCGACACCGGCCGCGACCGCATCGCGAACCTGGTCGGAGACGGAAACATCCACGGTCTGCACCAGCGCCTTGGCTCCGGCCTTGGCGAGGCTTTCCTGCATGGCGGTGTTGGCTGTCCGGTCGATGCCGCAGGCGATGATCGCAGCACCCCCTTGGGCCAGGCGCCTTGCGGTGGCGAGCGCGATGCCGGTCGTGCCGGTCACCAGCGCAACCTTGTTCTCAAAATCAAGCATGGGGCAAATCCTTGGAAGATGACATGTCTGGCGACGGCACCATCGGCGCGGCGCGGGCATTTTCGAGATCGTCCGGGACGAAGCGCAAGCCGAAATCGAGATGCCGGCTCATCAGGTAGCTGTAGGCGATGCGGTCGCGTGCGCGCAGCGCGGCGATAATCTCGCCATGGGCACGGCGTGTTTCACCGAGCACCGGGCGGATCGATTTGCCGACGGTCATGATGTGCTGGATGACGGGCGATAGGAACTGGTACGTCTGCACCAGCATGCGGTTGCCGGCGAGCTTCATCAGCGCCATGTGGAAATCGAAATCGCGCTGCGCGGCTTCCTGGACATCCTTGGCGGTTTCTATCAGGCCGTTGACCTCATCCAGGGCGCCGAGTTCGGCGACGCTGGCGTTGAGAATGATGTGGTCGCCGATGCTCACCTCGATAATGCGGCGAAATCCCTGGATGTCGTTGAACGACGTCTTGGAGATGTCCATCTGCGCGGCGAAAAAATTCTGGATCGCGACATTCTGGCGATCGGCCAGCACCGCGCCGACACGCGGCTTGGGATCGATCAGCCCGTAGGTGCGGATGGTGCGCAGCGCCTCGCGTATCGTGTTGCGGCTGGCGCCGAACAATTCGCCGAGTTCCCGCTCGGTAGGCAGGACGTCGCCAACGGACATGGCGCGGTTGCGAATGAGGTCGAGGATCTGCCGCACCGTCTGGTCGACGGCAGAGCTGCTGACGCCGGCATCTTCCGCCAGATCGTGCCCAGCCTGTTCCAACGGCTACCTCCTTGTTTATTTGTTGGACCAGATTAGAGTTTGATTGGAAGGAAATCAACTGCAGGGTTGCAAAAAGGTGCTGTTGACAGGGTTGTGGTCCAACAATATGGTTTGCACCATCTGACGATTAGGAGGCTTCATGGAACAGTGTTGGCGCTGGTATGGTCCGGATGATCCGGTGACGCTTGAGCATGTCAAGCAGGCTGGCGCCACCGGTGTGGTTTCAGCCCTTCACCACATCTACGACGGCAGGGCCTGGCCTGAGGCCGAAGTGCTCGAGCGCAAGCGGATCATCGAGGCAGCCGGCCTGACATGGTCGGTCGTCGAGAGCATCCCGGTCCATAATTCCTTCAAGATCGGCGCGCCCGAACGCGAGCGTTATGCCGGCTATTATCGCGACAGCATCCGCGCGCTCGCCAAGGCCGGCATCAAGACGATCTGCTACAATTTCATGCCGGTGGTGGACTGGACCCGCACCGACTTGATGTATCGCCTGCCGACGACGGGCTACGCGCTGCGCTTCGACGCCATCGACTTCGCCGCCTACGATCTTTTCGTGCTGCAGCGCAAGAATGGCGCCGCCAGCTATATGCCGGCGCGCATTGCCGAGGCCGAGAAGCGGCTGAAGGTGCTGACGCCAGAGCGGATCGACCAGATCGAGCGCAACCTTATCGCCGGCCTGCCGGCGACCGAGCGCAGCTATAACAGGGACAGTTTTCGCGAGGCCTTGGCGGAATACGATGCGATCGGGCCGAAGGAGTTGCGCGACAACCTTGCCTGGTTCCTGCGCGAGATCATTCCGGCGGCCGAAGACGAGGGGGTGCGCATGTGCATCCATCCTGACGATCCGCCATTCTCGCTCTATGGCCTGCCGCGCGTCGTTTCGACTGCTGAGGATGCGCGTTTCATCCTCAATGCCGTCGACAGCCCGGCCAATGGGCTGACCTTCTGCACCGGCTCCTACGGCACGCGTGCCGACAACGACATTGTCGCCATGATCAAGGAATTCGCCGACCGCATCCATTTCGTGCATCTGCGCAACATCACCATCGAGGAGGACGGCTCGTTCCACGAGGCCGAGCATCTCGAGGGTGGCACCGACATGGCGCACGTCATCCTCGCTTTGATGCAGGAAGAGGCGCGCCGGCGGAAGGAAGGCCGTGCGGACTGGCGCATTCCAATGCGGCCGGACCACGGCCATCTGCTGGCCGACGACATCGGCAAGGAAAAGATCAATCCAGGATACTCGCTGATCGGCCGGCTCAAAGGCCTCGCCGAACTGCGCGGCATCATGCGCGCCGTGGAGCGGTTCGAACTGGCGTGAAGCCCCCGGTAGGCGAGTGGCTGTTTGCATATGTAAAAGTTACTTGTACATGTGAAAATACCTGCTACTAAAGCGGGCCGGGTGGAGATGCCCGGTTCCAGGGAGGAATTGCCTGAAATGACAAGACTGCGTGGTCTTGCGTGGGATCATCGACGTTGCTGGGGTCCGCTGGACGCCAGCGTCGCGCCCTATCGCGCTGGCAATCCTGGCCTGGAAATCGAGTGGGACCGCCGCAGCCTCTATGAGTTCGGCGAGGGCGCCCTCGGCCTGGTGCTAGGCACCTATGACCTGGTCGTGTTCGACCATCCCTTCATCGGCGACATCGCGCAGGACGAACTGATGGTGCCGTTCGATGCCTATTTGTCGGCCGAGCAAATCCGCTTCTTCGAAAACGATTCAGTCGGTGCCTCCTGGCGCTCTTACGAAAAGAACGGGCGCCAGTGGGCGCTGCCGATCGACGCCGCTTGCCAGGTCGCCTCCTACCGTCCTGATCTTCTGGAGCGCTACGGACCGGTGCCGCGCACGCATGAAGAGGTGGTCGAACTCGGCCAGCGCGCGCGCAGGGACGGCAAGTGGCTCGGCCTGCCGTTCGTACCGACGGATGCCATGTGCATGCTTCTGACGCTTGGCAGCCCACAGGAGAAGGGCGAGCAATTCATTGCCAGGGAAAGGGTCGAGCAGGCGATCGGGCAATTGCGGGAGCTTGCGGCGCTGTCGCATCCGAACTCATCGAAATGGAACCCGATCCGCTGCTACGATCACATGATCGCGCATGACGATGTGGTCTATGTGCCGTTCGCATTCGGCTATGTGAACTACGCCTCGAAAATCGACAGGCCGTATCTGCGCTTTGCCGACGTGCCGACCCCGCACGCCGCCGGCGCCTTGCTCGGTGGTGCCGGTATCGGCGTCAGCGCCCAGTCGAAGCACAAGCAGGCCGCGATCGACTACGCGCTGTTCCTGTGCTCGCCCGAATACCAGCGGGGCGACTACGTGAAGGCGGGCGGACAGCCCGGATCGTTGGCTGCCTGGAAGGACGCTGGGGTCAACGGTCTCTCCGGTGATTTCTTCTCCTCCACGCTGCGGACGATCAGCTCCTCCTATCTGCGTCCGACGCATCCGGGTTTCATCACCTTCTTCCGCGAATGCGCGCCGCATGCGGCCGCAGCGATAGACGGCGATCTATCGGCGGCCGAACTCGCGGACCACGTCAATCGCCTCTACCGCGAAACCAGGCAACCGGAACGGAGCATCGCCTAATGGCCGCCAGCGTTGCCGAGACCCTGGACGACAGCGAAAGCGGC
The DNA here is from genome assembly GCF_006658505.1 of Mesorhizobium sp. B2-4-15. Lineage (GTDB taxonomy): Bacteria > Pseudomonadota > Alphaproteobacteria > Rhizobiales > Rhizobiaceae > Mesorhizobium. The sequence goes on along the minus strand of NZ_VFUZ01000024.1, from coordinate 19,970 downwards.
CGCAATGGCTATCGCGTGCCGGCGGTGGAGAAAGCGCTCGACGTTCTGGAGTTCATGGCGACCAGCGCCGAAACGCTGACCCAGACCGAGATCGCGACCGGCCTTGGCCGCTCCATCCACGAGATTTACCGCATTCTGCTTCTCTTGGAGAAGCGCGGCTACATCTTCCGCATGCAATCGGACCGCTTCCGGCTCTCGCTGAAGCTGTTCGAACTGGCGCACATGCATCCGCCGGTGAACCGGCTTGTCGAATGCGCGCTGCCGGTGATGCGCGAATTGACCGCCAATGCCGACCAGAGCTGCCACCTCGTGGTGCGCGAAGGCCAGAATGCGCTGGTGGTTCTGCAGATCGATTCACCGCTGCCCATGCGTTATTCGGTGGCGTTGGGGTCGCATTTTCCGATCCTCGAAACCAGCTCGGGTGCCGTGCTGCTTGCCCATTCGAACCGCGCCGAGCGCGACCGCATCGTCGAGCGCATCGTGGCCGCCGGCGAAGGCCAGGGCAGCCGGGCCGAAATCGAAGCGCGGCTGAACGAGGTTGCCAGGCTCGGTTACGAGATGCGTGCCTCGCTGGCGGTCGAAGCCTGCACCAACATCTCGATGCCGGTGCGCGACCACACCGGCGCCGTCATTGCCGCGCTCACCGTTCCGCTGCTGCCGCAGAAGGCGGCGCGGTTCGACCGCGATACCGTCTTCGAGCGCACCCGGGCCGCCGCCGAAAAGATATCGGCGGCGCTCGGCTGGGGCGAATCCACCTCTTCCTTACGTGCCGACCCGGAACGGCGGGACTACCCGTTCAGCGATTAACAAAAGCGATAAAACCTGGGAGAAGAAAATGCACTGGTCCAAGTCAATCCTGTTCGCATCCGCCGCCGTGCTGGCGATGAGCGCGGCAGCCGCGCATGCCGAGAACATGCCCAAGCGCATCGGCTACGTCACCAACTACGCCACCCACGAGTGGTACCAGAACGTCATCAAGGGCATGAAGGCTCACGGCAAGGAACTCGGCATCGAGGTCGAGGTGCAGGACGCCAATCTCGATATATCGAAGCAGGTCGCCGCGGCCGAGGACTTTATCGCCAAGGGCGTCGACGTGCTGATCATCACCCCGGTGAACGAGGAAGGCGTGGTGCCGCTGCTGCGTCAGGCCAAAGCCGCCAACATCCCCGTTGTGCTCGAGGGAAACCCGGTCAAGGGCATGACCACGATGGTCGCCATCTGCGATTACGACACCGGCTACATGTCGGGCGTCGAAGCCGGCAAATATGCCAAGGAAAAGCTCGGCGGCGTTGCCAAGGTGATGAATGTCGGCCTGCCGCTGCTTTCGGCCACGGTGCTGCGCTCGCACGGCTTCATGGACGGGCTGAAGACCATCGTTCCTGATGCGGTCATGGTCCACGACCTCGATGGTGGCGGCAACCCGGACCGCGCGCTGGAAGTGTCATCGGCGGCCCTCGCCAAGAACGCCGACATCAACATCATCTACGGCATCAACGATTCATCCTCGCTGGGCGGCCTGCAGGCCTGGAAGGCGGCTGGCAAGTCGCAGGACGGCCTGTTGACCGTCGGCACTGGCGGCGAAGGCCTTGCCTTCATCAACGCGATGCAGAACGAGCCGTCCTACCGTATCGAAGCCGCGATGTTCCCGGAGAAGGAAGGCTTCACCGCCATCGATGCGGCGGTCAAGCTCTTCAACAAAGAGGAAGTGCCGGAGCACATCGTCAGCCCGACCGCGCCGATGAACGGCGAGGACTGGAACAAGTACTACGATTATGACGGCAAGATCCGTACCATCAAATGGGATGCCGTCAACGCGCTGCAGCCGCCGGCAAAGTGCATGAAGACCTCGGCTGACCTGAAGAAGTAAGGCCGGCCGACATTGCCCTTCCCGCGCCGCGGGAAGGGCACATGGTCAAGAGCTGTTGACGGCCAAGGACAGGCGCGACGCCTGGGACAATCGGCCCGGAATGGACTGAAATGAGCGAGCTTACTCACGCCACCGCGCCGAAGCGCTTTATCGGCGGCCAGCTTCTGGGCAGCAGCCAGCTTGTGCTGGGTGTCATCCTGGCAGCGCTGTGCATCGCTATCTCGATCGCCGCGCCACAGTTCTATTCGGAGGCCAACATCATCGCCATCCTGCGCCAATGCGCGCTGGTGCTGATCGTCGCCTCGGGCATGACCATGCTGATCATCACCGCCGAGGTCGACCTGTCGGTCGGCGCGTCGCTCGCCTTCGTCGGCTGCATCGGCATGGCGGTGCTCAATTCCACCCACAGCCTCACGCTGGGCATGCTGGCGGCCCTTGCCTTTGCCGGCGGGGTCGGCCTGTTCAACGGGCTGGTCGTCACCCGATTGCGGGTAAATTCGTTGATCGCCACCATCGGCACCATGATGATGCTGCAGGGCGGCGTCTATCTCTTCACCCGCGAGGCGGTGCAGAACCACAACCAGTTGGCCAGCTTCACCGATCTCGGCGCCGGCTATGTCGGCGCGGTGCCGGTTCCCGTCATCCTGGCGGCGCTGATCTTCGTGGTCGCCTATGTGACACTGCGTTTCACCACGCTCGGCCGCTACCTCTACGCGGTCGGCGCCAATGAAAAGGCAGTGCGCCTGTCCGGCCTGCGTTCCGAACGCCTCAAGCTGTTTGCCTTCGTCGTCACCGGCCTGTGCGTTGGCGTCGCCGGCATGATCCTGTCGTCGCTGATGAATGCCGGCCAGCCGACCGCCGGCCGTGGCTTCGAACTGACGGTCATCGCCGCCGTCATCCTCGGCGGCACGAGCCTGCTCGGCGGCCGCGGTTCGCTGTTCGGCACCTTGCTCGGCGTGCTGGTGCTGAAGGTGATCGACAACGGCATCATCATCCTCGGCTGGAACCAGGACCTGCAGATGGTGGTGCCGGGCGTCGTCATCATCCTGGCCACCTATCTCGATATCATCCGGAACAGAGCCAATGTCCGTTGATTTTCTTCACCCCGGCGAAGGCGTGGTCATCGACAAAGATGTGCCGGCGCTGGAGCTGCGCGGCATCGACAAGCGCTTCCCGGGCGTGGTGGCGCTGGACAATGTCGACTTCACCCTTGAGCCCGGCAAGATCCATGCCCTGATGGGCGAGAACGGCGCCGGCAAGTCGACGCTGATCAAGATCATGGCCGGCGTCTATGGCAAGGATGCCGGCACCATTCGGCTGCGCGGGCGCGAGGTCGACATCAAGTCGCCGCGCGACAGCTTGAAGGAAGGCATCAAGGTCGTCTTCCAGGAGATCGCGCTGATTTCCGAATTCACCGTCGCCGAGAATATCTTCCTCGAAGGCTATCCGACCGGCAGGGCCGGCTCGATCGACTGGAAGAAGATCCGCGCCGATTCAGCCGCCCTGTTCAATCGCATCGGCTTCAACGTCGATCCGGCGGCGCGCACCGGATCGCTGCCTGTCAGCCAGCAGCAGATGGTCGAGATAGCACGCGCGCTCGCCCATGAAGCCCGCGTGGTGGTGATGGACGAGCCGACGTCCTCGCTGACGCCGAACGAGGTCTCGCTGCTGTTCACCGTCATCCAACGGCTGGCCAGCCTCGGCATCGCTGTGGTCTATGTCAGCCACAAGCTCGACGAGGTCTTCGAGATCGCCGACACGGTGACGGTGCTGCGCGACGGGCGTCACATCTCGACCAAGCCGATCGGCGAACACACCAGCGACACGCTGATCCAGGACATGATCGGCCGGCGCATCGACAATCTGTTTCCCCGCCAGCGCGGCGCGGCAGGCAGCAAGGTTGCCCTGTCGGTGGAGAAGCTCAGCACGGCGAAGAAGCTCGACGATGTGTCGTTCGAGGCACGCGCCGGCGAGGTGCTTGGCTTCTTCGGATTGATGGGGGCGGGCCGCACCGAACTCGCCAAGGCGATCGTCGGCTATGATCCGATCATTTCGGGAAAGATCACCGTCGACGGCAGCCGGCTCGCGCCGCATGACACGCGCACCGGCGTCCGGCTCGGCATCGGCCTGCTCACCGAAGACCGCAAGAGCGAGGGACTGATGGGCGAGCTACCTGTCTACCAGAATGCCAGCCTGGCCTCGCTTGGTGCCTTCGCCCGACTGGGCTTCGTCGACAAAGCGAAGGAGCACCGCGCGGTGCAGGACTATGTCGACCGCTTCCGCATCAAGACGCCGAGCCTGTTCCAGCAGGTGAAGAACCTGTCGGGCGGCAACCAGCAGAAAGTGCTGATCTCGCGCTGGCTGATGCGCGGCCTCAAGGTCATCGTCGTCGACGAGCCGACGCGCGGCATCGATGTCGGCGCCAAATCGGAAATCTTCGCGCTGATCGACCGGCTCGCCGGCGAAGGCCTGGCGGTGGTCATGATGACGTCCGAGATGCCGGAGCTGCTTGGTCTGTCCGACCGCATCGCGGTGATGTGCGAAGGCCGGCTGACCGCGATCATGTCGCGCGATGAAGCGACGCAAGAGAACATCCTCAATGCGGCGATCGGGTGAGACAATGACGCTTCGCGATCGGCCCAGCCTTTTCGAAGGGAGCAAGCGATGAGCCTTGCTAGCACGGCTTCCGCAAAAACCCAGCCATCCACGCTGGCGCGGCTCTTTGCCCGGCAGGAGCTGGCTCTGCTTGTCTGCCTCATCCTGGTGCTGGCGTTCTTCTCCGTCACCGTCGAGAATTTCTTTTCCGTGCGCAACCTGACCAATGTGCTTGGCCAGGCCTCGCTGCCGCTCATCGCTGGCATCGGCTGCGCGGTCGTCTTCATCTCCGGCGAAGTGGACATCTCCATAGGATCGCTGCTGGCAACCATCGCCCTGCCGCTGATCATCATCATGAACGACACCAACTCGCTTCTCCTCGGTGTCGGTGGTGCGCTGCTGTTTGGGCTGATCATCGGCGCGGTGAACGGCTATCTCACCGCTTATGCCGGCATCAACTCGCTGATCGTGACCCTCGGCACGATGTTCATCATGCGCGGCGGCGTCTATCTTTACACCGGCCAACGCGCGATCCCGGACGATGCCAGCCTCGACAGTTTCATCGCGCTGTCGGATGGCCGGCTGTTCAACATCATGCCGTATTCGGCGGTCATTGCCATAATCCTGCTTGTTGCCTTCGGCTACATGATGCGGCACCGGCCGTTCGGGCGACAGATCTACGCCGTTGGCGGCAATCAGGAAGTGGCGCGTCTGGCGGGTTACGATGTGCGGCGCGTCAAATTCGTCTGTTTCATCATCAGCGCGCTGCTGGCGACGGTCGCCGGCATCATCCTGGCCGCGCGGGTCGGCTCGGCGCAGCATACGGCGGGGTTGAATTTCGAATTCCAGGTCGTGGCCGCCACGGTGCTTGGCGGGGTCAGCCTTGCCGGTGGCATCGGCAGCCTGACCGGCATGGCGCTCGGTGTGCTCATCCTGCAGTTCCTGTCCAATGGTCTGCGCGGGCTCGGCCTGCCCACCGAATGGCAGCTGGTCATCACCGGCATGATCATCATTGCGGCCGTCGCCTTCGACGAGGCGAAACGCCGGCGCGCGAACGGAGGCTGATATGGCTCGTCTCGACGGAAAAACCGCTGTCATCACCGGCGCCGCGGACGGCATCGGCCATGCGATTGCCGAGGCCATGGCGCGGGAAGGGGCGCACGTCTTCCTGGGCGACATCGCCGATAGCGCGGGCGAGGATTTTGCGGCGGTATTGCGAGCAGCCGGGCATCGGGCCGACTATGTGCATTGCGATGTCTCGCGGGAGGCCGATATCGCGGGCCTCATCGACAGTGCCGTGAAGAAGACCGGGCGTCTCGACATCCTGGTCAACAATGCCGCCATCGCCATCGGCGGCATGCCCGTGCACGAAATGACCGACGAGCAGTGGCATCGGCTGATGTCGGTCAACCTGACCAGCGTGTTTCGCGGCTGCAAATATGCACTGCCGCACATGATCGCGCAGAAGTCCGGCTCGATCATCAACATGGCTTCCGCACAAGGCCATATCGGCCTCGACGGCTGGACCGCCTATGCCGGCGCCAAGGGCGCGGTGATGGCAATGACGCGCCAGATGGCGGTCGAATTCGGGCCGATGAACATCCGCGTCAATTCGATCTCGCCCGGCACCATCAACACGCCGATGAACGACAGACTGATCAAGGAAATCGGCGGCAACCTCGCCAAGGCCTGGGTAAAAATGCATCCGCTCGGCCGTATCGGCGAGCCCTCCGAAGTGGCAGAGGCGGCCGTCTATCTCGCCTCCGACGCGGCGGGCTTCACGACCGGTACTGATCTGCGCGTCGACGGCGGACTGACCGCCGCGCCGCGCTACGTTCCCGAACTGCTTTGAAACTTTGAAACGAGACATGAAATGAACAAGGCCCTCGAAGGCGTCCGCATCCTCGACTTCAGCCATCTGCTGCAGGGGCCGTTCGCCACGCAGCTGCTCGGCGACATGGGCGCCGATGTCATCAAGGTCGAGCGCGCCGGCGCCGGCGATATGTTCCGCGGCATGACCTTCTTCGCCAAATGGGTGGGCGGCTCGGAAAGCCCGAACTTCCTCGCCTGGAACCGCAACAAGCGCTCGATCGCGCTGAACCTGAAGAGCCGCAAGGTCCATGCCATCGTCATGGAGATGGCCAAGAGCGCCGACGTGGTGGTGCAGAATTTCCGCCCCGGCGTGCTGGCCAAGCTCGGCTATGGCTATGAGGACTTCAAGGCCGTCAATCCGCGCATCATCTACTGCTCGGGTTCGGGCTATGGCGAGGAAGGCCCCTATGTCGAACGCCCCGGCCAGGACATGCTGATCCAGGGGCTCGCCGGGCTGATCGCCAACACTGGCCGTGGTGACCAGGCTCCGGTTCCCGCCGGCGCGGGCCTCGCCGACCAGATCGGAGCCATGAACATGGTCTATGGCATCCTGTCGGCGCTTTATTATCGTGAGAAGACCGGCAAGGGCCAGAAGATCGAGGTCAACCTGCTGGCCGGCCTTCTGGCGCATCTCAACCAGGAATATGTCGCCGTGCTCAACCTCGGCGAGGATTTCGTGCGCCCGAACTCCGGCATCGGCCATCCCGGCATGCAGGCGCCGTTCGGCATCTACGAGACGAGGGACGGCAGCTACGTGTCAATCGCCATGAGCCCGTTCAAGACGTTGTACGAAGTGCTGGAGGCACCGCAGCTCGCCCTCTATGACGACCTGAAGACCTTGTTCGACAAGCGCGACGAGGTGTTCGAGAAGGTCAACGCCGAGACGAAGAAATTCGGCACGCAGGATTTGCTGGCGCGGCTTCTGGCGGCCGACATCTGGTGCGCGGAGGTGAAGGATATCCGCCGCGCGGCCGAGGACCCGCAGGTCACGCATATGGGTATGATCACCAGCTACGATCACCCTCGTGGGGGCAAGGTGCGGGTCGTGGCGCCCGCGGTCAAGATGAGCGAGACGCCGGCGACCATCGAGCGGCCGGCCCCACTGGTCGGCCAGCACGGCCGCGAGATCCTGGCCGAGTTCGGCCTGTCGAAGGATGAGATCGCGGCGCTGGAAGCGTCCGGCGACATGACCGTGGATGCGGCCTGACGATGCGCGCCTACCAGACACTCACCGTCGAAACCGCCGGCCGCGTCGCGATCGTCACCTTCCGCCGCGCCGACCAGCTCAACGCCATGAACCGGCTGATGCAAGGCGAGATCACCGAGGCCTTCGAGGCTCTGTCGGCCGAGGAGGGCATCGGCGCGATCGTGGTGACCGGCGAGGGGCGCGGCTTCATGGCCGGTGCCGACATCAAGGAATATGCCGCGCAAACCGGCCCCGAATTCGACACGTTCCAGGCTGCCGGCACGCGCATGTATGCGGCAATCGAGAACAACCGCAGACCGGTGATCGCCGCGGTCAATGGTTTCGCTCTGGGCGGCGGCATGGAGCTGGTGCTGTGCTGCGATATCGTCATCGCCAACCAGTTCGCCAAACTCGGCCTGCCGGAAATCAAGCTCGGGCTGATCCCGGGCGGCGGCGGCACGCAGCGCACCGTCGCCAAGCTCGGCCGCAACCGCGCCAATCTTCTCCTGATGACCGGAGCCATCGTGCCGGCCTCGGAATTCGTCCATGCCGGGCTGGTCAATGAGATCGTCGATGTCGACCGGCTGATGCCGCGTGCGCTGGAACTGGCGGGGATGATCGCCGCCGAGCCCGCCGCCGCCATCGAAGGGCTGAAGGCGCTGACCGCGCATGCCATGTCGGGTGATCTGGCCGACGGCCTCGCCATGGAGCGCGACATACTGGGCGATCTTTATCGCGGCGAGATCGGCCAGCAACGCGTCAGGGAATTCGCCGACAGGAGTGCTGTGAAGAAGGCCGGGCCGTGAAGGGCAACGACGAGTATCGCGGACTGGGCTGGGCGCATGGCGCGCTGACCGTCCAGCGGCTCGGCGCGATGCTGGCGCCGGTCACGTTCCTGCTGCCCGATGGCCGGCAGGTCTCGCCAATGCACGTTGCACCGTGGTCGAACGAACCGGAGGCGGGAGCGCTGCCTGGTATCCTGCGTAAACTGCGCGGTGAATGGCCTTGCGTGCCCTTCGGCTATTCGGTGCCTGCCGACGAATGGCCCGGGAATTGGGCACGCGTCATGGGGCCGCCGGAACAGGATGAAGAGGTCCATGGCCACAGCTCCAACCATGACTGGAGCTGGCACCACAACCGGAGCGGGTCGCTGTCGCTGATACTGGACTATCCCCGGGGCAGCCCTGTCGAGCGGGTTGAACGGACGATAACACCTGATCAATCAGCGCCAGCCATCGACATTGAATTCAAGGTCGTCGTCCGCCGCGCCTGCCGCTTGCCGATCGGCCTGCATCCGGTGTTCCGGCTGCCTTTCGAGACGGGCGCGGCCACGCTAGAACTCGGCCACTTCGAGCAGGGCCGTACCTATCCTCACGATGTCGAACCGGGTGCTGAGCTGTTTGCCCGGAACTCGACGTTCGCCGACTTGAGCAGCGTGCCCGCCCGAGGCGGCGGAATGGCTGACGCCTCGCGCCTGCCATTGGCCGCGGACACCGAGGAACTGCTGCAGATCGAAGGCGTCGACGGCATGGCGACGCTCGCCAACCATGAGGACGGGTACCGGGTGACGCTTGGGTGGCAGAAGGAGCATTTCCCAAGCCTCCTGCTCTGGTACTCCAATCGCGGCCGCAAGGCGGCTCCCTGGAATGGGCGCCATGTCGCCATCGGCATCGAGCCGGTCAGCTCGCCCTTCGGGCTCGGCCCGGCAACCGCTAAGGCCGACAATCCCATCGCCCAATCCGGTATCGCGACGGCGCTGGACTTCTCGCCAGAACAACCGTTCGTGACCCGTTATCGCATCGAGGCATCCGCGCTGTGACGAACCGTGCCGCAATGTCCCTGGTCAAGCCGAACCGGCCGCGTTTCACTGATGTCGCCGGACTGGCCGCGATGGTCGGCCAAGGCGGCTCGCTCGGCGTCGGCGGCCACCATTTCGCCCGGCTGCCGATCGCCTTGCTGCGTGCGATAGCCCAATCGGGCGCCAAGGACTTGCACTACGTATGCTGGGCAGGTGGATTGCCGCTCGAACTGATGCTCGAAGCAGATGCTGTGGCGGAAATCGACCTTTGCTTTTCCAGCCTCGACATTTTCGGCCTGCCGCCCCGGTTCCGTGCCGCCGCTGAGAGCGGTGCCATTCCGGTTCGCGATTGGACGGCGCTCGCGATGATCCAGGCGCTGCGCGCCGCCCAGCAAAACCTGCCATCCATGCCGTTCCAGCTTCCGCGGGGATCAGACATGCTGGCGCGGGTGCCAGGTGCGCATGCTGCGTCCGATCCGATTTCCGGAGCCGCCACCGGGTTCATCCCACCATTGCGGCTCGATAGTTTCGTCGTCCACGCCCAGCGCGCGGATGAAAGCGGCAATGTGCAGATCATCGGGCCGCGCGCCTTGGACTTCGCCATGGCGGGAGCCGCGCGACAGGTGCTGGTCACGGTCGAGGAGATCGTGCCGGTCGGGACGCTTCGGCATGACGAGCGCCAGAGCATCCTCACCCGCAACCAGGTTTCGGCCATAGCGCTGGCGCCCGGCGGCGCTTATCCGGCCTCGTGCCTGCCATTCTATGTCACGGACTATCAGCGATTGGCGGAGGCATTCGCGGCCCGGGAAACACCACTGGAGGACAATCTGCGCCTGCCTTCCAAAGGTGTTCCGGCGCCGCTTCAAGACGCTGCAAAGGTTCGTGCGGAAACGGTCGTCGCGATGCCCACGCCGGTGCACGGCGAAATGAAAGCGTCCATCGACGAGATCATTGCCGCCCGTATCGCGGCCGAGCTCGACAATGAGAGTTTTGCCAGCGCCGGCGCGGTGTCGCCGCTGGCCAACGTCGCCTACCGGCTGGCCAAGGCTACCCACGCGCCCGACATGATCATCGCGACAATGAGCTGCGGCCACCTCGACATCGCGCCGAGCCCGATGATCCTGTCGCTGATCGAGAGCCTGGATTGCGAGACGGCGGTAGCGCATGCCGGTGGCGACGACACCTATTCGACCTACTATCAGGCGGGTGCGGTGACCCATGAGATCGTCGGCGCCGCCCAGGTCGACCGGCGCGGCCGCGTCAACACCATCGAACTGCGCAAACCGGGCGGTGGCCCGATCCGGCTGCCGGGGCAGGGCGGCATGGCCGACGTCGCCAACATGCATCGCGACTATTTGCTCTATCTCCCACGCCATTCGGTCCAGTCACTGGTGGATAAGGTGGAGATCGCGAGCTCCGCCCGTGGGCTGCTGACGCCGGCCGAGCGCGAGCCGATGGGCTATCGCACCGGCAAGGCGCTGGTCTTCACCGATCTCTGCGTCTTCCGGCTCGATCAGATATCCAGGGAATTGACCGTCGTCGAGATCATGCCCGGCGTTACGTACCAGCAGATCCGCGACGCCACCGGTTTCGCGGTGACATTCGGCGCCGATTGCCGGGAGGTTCCGCTGCCTTCCGGGGAGGCGCTTGCCATCTTGCGAAACCGCATCGACCCACTCGGCCTGCGTCGCCTGGAATTCGTCAGCGCCAAGGAGCGCGGTGCGCTCATCGCGAAGATTCTTGCGGCCGACCGCGCCATGGTCGCACGCTGTATCGCCGCCCAGAGATCGCTTACCGAAAGCTGAGGACCCATGGCCAAGCCGTTGCTCGACATGTCCGCCGCGCGCGTCTTCTTCGACGGCATCTTCACCAGTCCGCGCGTCGCGCACCCGGAGGGCGTTGCGGTCCACCGTGACGGATCGATCTGGTGCGGCACCGAAACCGGCGACCTGCTGCGGCTCGCCCCCGATGGCGGTTCGGTCGAGCGCATGGGTGGCACGGACGGCTTTCTGCTCGGCATCGCCTTCGACAGCGCGGGGAACTGCTTTGCCTGCGATCTCAGGCATGCCGCGATCTTCCGCTGGGACGCCGCGACAGGCCAGATGGAGCGCTTCGCGTCGTCCGGCATCCGTGTGCCGAATTATCCCATAGTCGATGAGGCAAGGGGCTGGCTCTACGTGTCCGACAGCATTGGCGAGGATCATCGCTCGGGCATCTTCCGCTACCACCTTGAGACGGGCGAGGGCGGTCTGTGGTGTCGGGAGGCCATGTCGTTCGCCAACGGCATCGCCATGGCGCCGGACGAGAGCGGCCTCTATGTCGTGGAAAGCGATGCAGCCTGCATCAGCCATGTGCCGATCCATGCCGACGGCACGGCAGGGCCGCGAAAAGTCGTCGTCGATGGCGTGCACAACGTTCCCGACGGCGTCGCCTTCGCGCCGGACGGCTCGCTGTTCATCTCGTGCTACGAGCCAAGCCGCATCTATCGCTGGCGCGTCGACAAAGGTCTCGAAGTGCTGATCGAGGACCCGGCGGCAACCACGCTGGCGCACCCCACCAACATCGCCTTCAAGGGCGACAAACTTTACACGGCAAATCTTGGCCGCTGGCATGTCACCGAGATTGATCTGGCGGCGCTTCGAGAGCCAAACAGCTGAGTTGCGGCATCATGCCATGGCCATCATTGCCCGGCTAAGCAACGGTGCTTTCCTCGCCGGCTTTTTTTGACCTTGCGCCGCAGGTCCGCCTCGATGCGTTCGATGCTCATCGGTATGGTGTCGACATATTTCTCGAAGACCAGCTTGCGACAGAGCGGGCGCGGCAGTGCCTCGACGGTGGCCAACAATTTCATTGTGCTGGCACGCAGATTTCCGAGTTCGGCCGTGTAGTGCTGACCAGCGCTCTCTTCACGCGTTGCCGACGTCCCAGGGGAGCGACTCTCGCGCCGCCAGGACCAGCCATCGGTGCAGGGCCGTGGCGTACCAAAAGGACAATGCTCTTTGACGACCTTCCCCTTCACTGAAGCCACTCCAATCCAGTTTCAAGCGCCGCTGCCGAAGACGTCGGATGTCGTGATTGTCGGCGGCGGCATCATCGGCGTGACCGCGGCCTTGTTCCTGGCGCGGCGCAACATACCGGTGACTTTGCTGGAGAAGGGGCGCATCGCCGCCGAGCAGTCCTCGCGCAACTGGGGCTGGATACGCCAGCAGGGCCGCGATGCGGACGAACTGCCCATCGTCATCGAAGCGCAGCGTCTCTGGCGGCAACTGGCCGAGGAGACCGGCGAGGACATAGGTTTGACGCAGACGGGCGTTACCTACCTTGCGCGCACCGACAAGGAAATGGCCGGTTTCGCCAAGTTCCTGAAGATCGCCGAAGCTCACGGCGTCGACACACGTCTTCTCGACCAGGGTGAGACCGCGAGGCTGATTCCGACCATGTCGCGCTCCTTCAAGGGCGCCATGACCACGCCGTCGGACATGCGTGCCGAGCCCTGGGTCGCTGTGCCGGCGCTTGCCCGCCTGGCCGCTCGCCAGGGTGTCACCATCATCGAGAACTGTGCCGCACGCATGCTCGATATCTCCGCTGGGCGCATCAGCGGCGTCTGGACCGAACGAGGCCGCATTGCCACATCGAACGTGCTTGTCGCCAGCGGCGCGTGGACATCGCTGTTCCTGCGCGCGCACGGAGTTTCGATCCCGCAGCTCAGTGTCAGAACGACCGTCGTGGCGACCGCGCCTATGCCGGAAATCTACGCGGGCGCCGCCGCGGACGAACACATCGCGTTCCGGCGTAGAAAGGATGGCGGGTATACGCTGGCGGCGGGAGGCAGCCATCTGCTCTATGTAGGGCCGGACGCTTTTCGCCACGCACCGAAATATCTGCCCGCCCTGAAGGCAAGTCCGTTCGGCACGCGCTACCGGCCGGCGGCACCCCGTGCCTATCCGGACGCCTGGTCGACCCCACGCAAATGGGATGCGGACAAGGAAAGCCCGTTCGAAAGGATGCGCGTTCTCAATCCTGCTCCCGAGGCCAGGGCCCTTCGCGCCATCGACGCCGGCTTCAGGAGCCTTTTCCCGCAATTCGACGCGGTGCCGCTCAAGGCCAGATGGGCCGGCATGATCGATGCGATGCCGGACGTCGTGCCTGTTGTCGACCGCGCGGCCGCGGTTCCCGGCCTGGCCATTGCGACAGGGATGAGTGGCCATGGCTTCGGCATAGGGCCTGGCATGGGCCGTATCCTGTCCGATTTGATCCAGGGCAACGAGACAGGACACAGCCTTCACAGGTTCCGTCTGTCCCGGTTCAGCGACGGCAGTCCCATCCATCTGGGACCTTCCCTTTAGACGTCGCTTGCCCTGAGCCCCAGGATCGCCGACACGCTGGCCGACCCTGACGAACCGCACGATCTGTTCGGCATGGCTCTACACGCTGAGCGCGCGACCGGCATGCCCACCGCCTGTGCGGGGGGCTGCATGATCGCGATCAGCTTTCCCTCGGGAAAAATATCTCGTCGCGGCTGCAACGAAAGGCTGATCGTGCCTTTCCAGAATCTAAAGTCGATGAGACTTGGGGGCATTGACGGCGCCTCCGGTCGCGGAAAGGCGCCTGCCATGTTGGACCCCTATCCATCCGAGCTTTCCTCCGCCAACAGCAGGGCGTCGGCATTGGACGCGCCATGGTCACCAAGCCGAACTCGTTGTCCTACACGAGCCGACCTCCGCGCTCGACCCGACGGCGCGTGCTGTCAAGAAGGTGGAAGGGGCACTTGGCCGGATTGATATCCTGATCAACGACACCGGCATCCACACCACTTCCATGGTGGCCGAATGAGCGCCGCCATGTGGCCAGAAGCTCACCGACGATGCAGTGTCGATGTTCATCAAGCTCATGGGTAGGCTGTTATCGCAGCCGATAAGCAGCGTCGCTGGGCATGTGATCGAGGACAACGAGGCGTAAGCTTGAGGCTTGTCACTGAGTCTTCATTGAATTTCCCGTTGACGCACGGCACCGGTAGAGTTAAGGATTTGTTAATATAAGGTGCTGCTAATATTTTTCATCGGTTACGATGAGTTGCGGCGCTACTGGGGCGGGAGGTACGAAGCGCGGCTTTTATAGTCGTCGCAGCCATTATTATTTAGCCACGCTCGTCCGTGTACCGCCATCGGCTGGCCGCTCAGGGCCGGATTGAATGGTTGTGCGCGGTTCGCGTGGCGCTCTGATCCTTCTTCTCCCGCAAAAAATTGGGCGCCGCACGCCTTTCGGCATGGGGTAGTTAGCCGCCTTGCGCGGCCGACATGCCAATCCCGGCGGCTTACGTGTCCGGGATGTGCAAGGAAAGCTGCGACTGTGGAGTTCAGTAAGGCGTCGGTCTGCAAATGATGGGCAAGGCAACGTTTCGATCGCAGCAGGCAAAGATCAAGCTTTTCGGCTTGATCCTCATCGCATGCGTCGTCAGTTTCTTTCTCCTGGGTTCCGGCCGGCATACATCGCCGGGCTCGATGCTCGGCGCGGTGGCGATAGCGAGTTTCGGTTGCCTGGCCATATTCCGCGCTCGCGGCGACGCCGTACGAAATGCCATCGGCGACGCACATCATCCGACCGTGGCACGTGGCAAGCCGTCGGCGAGACCGATCGGCCGGCGGCCGGCCGGCTCCGCTCGCTCGGAGCTCTCCGCGGCGCTTGCCAGCTGCCGGTCGGCCTTCCTTGCGGTCGGCTTGTTCAGCGGCATGCTCAATTTGCTGATGCTCGCAGGCTCGCTCTACATGCTCGAGGTCTATGACCGCGTGCTGCCGAGCCGCAGCCTGCCGACGCTCGTCGGCATTTCGATACTGCTCATCATCCTTTACTGCGGGCAGGGCTTTCTCGATTTCGTGCGCGCGCGGGTTCTGGTTAGGATCGGCGGCGCTCTCGACGAGGCTCTTGGTCACCGTGTGTATACGTCGACGCTGAGACTGCCGCTGAAGGCTGGGCGCGAGGGTGACAGCCTGCAGCCGATGCGGGATCTCGATAGCGTGCGCGGCTTCTTGTCCGGCATGGGTCCAACGGCGCTGTTCGACCTTCCATGGATGCCGATCTATCTGATCATCATCTTAATGTTCCACTGGGTGCTTGGCGTGACGGCGCTGTTTGGGGCGATCGTTCTGGTCTTGCTGACCCTGCTCGCAGAGCGGTTGACGCGAAAACCGGTGTCTTCCGCAACCTTGAGCGGGAACCGGCGTAGCGGGCTGATTACGGCCGGCAGCCGCAATGCGGAAGTCGTCGCCGCCATGGGCATGGCTGGCGGGCTTGCCGCACGTTGGGAAGATGCCAACCTCGAATACATTGCCGACCAGCGCAAGGTGAGCGACGTTGCCGGCAGTTTCGGCGCGGTCTCGAAAGTACTGCGCATGCTGCTGCAGTCATCCATGCTCGGCGTTGGCGCATGGCTGGTTATCGAGGAGCAGGCGACGGCGGGCGTCATCATCGCCGCTTCCATCATCAGCGGCCGCGCACTGGCGCCGGTCGATCTCGCGATCGCCAATTGGAAGGGGTTCGTCGGCGCGCGCCAGGGCTGGCACCGGCTGAGCCGGGTGCTTGCGGCTATGCCCGCCGAAGCCGAAGCGATGCTGCTGCCGGCGCCAAACGCCAATGTCATGATGCACGGCGCCGCCATCGTGGCCCCGGGAACCCAGCGGCTGCTGGTGCAGGATGCCAGCTTCGCCATGGAGGCGGGCCACGGGCTGGGTATCATCGGCCCAAGCGGCTCGGGAAAGTCGACCTTAGTCAGGGCTCTCGTCGGGGCCTGGCAGCCCGTAAGCGGTCGCGTCAAGCTGGACGGCGCCGATCTCGACCAGTGGTCGTCACAAGAGCGTGGCCGCCATATCGGCTACCTGCCGCAGGATGTGGAACTGTTCGCCGGCACCGTGGCCGAAAATATCGCCCGCTTCGAGCCGGACGCCGATGCGGATGCAATCATCGCCGCGGCCAAGGCCGCGGGCGCGCACGAACTGATCGTGGGGTTCCGTCAGGGCTACGAGACTGAGATCGGCGAGCATGGCGAGGCGCTTTCGGCCGGACAGCGCCAGCGTATTGCGCTCGCCCGCGCGCTCTATCGCGATCCGTTCCTCGTGGTGCTCGACGAGCCGAATTCCAACCTCGACATGGATGGCGAGCAGGCATTGATCCGGGCCATGCTTGGCGTTCGCGAACGCGGCGGCGTGGTTGTCATCGTCGCCCATCGTCCGAACGTGCTGACGGCGGTCGATTTTGTCCTGGCGATGAATCAGGGGCGCATCCACGACTTCGGACCGAAGGACGAGGTCTTCGCCAAGATGTTCCCGACGCTGCGGCCCGTACCGGCCGCCGGTCCAACGCTGAGGGTGGCCGCGGAATCCGGCGCCCCGGCTGTCGCTAACGGAACTGAGGGAGGGAACTGACATGACTCCGTCGGGCGCCTCGCATGCGTCGATCCGCTTCTACACGAGGCTTGGGCTCGGAGCCGTGCTGCTGCTCGGCGGAGGCGTCGGCGGCTGGGCCTCGGTCACCGAGATTGCCGGCGCGGTCATCGCCCCCGGCACGCTCGTCGTCGATTCTCACGTCAAGAACGTTCAGCATGCGACCGGTGGCATCATTGCCGAGATCGATGCCCGCGACGGCGACCGCGTCAAGGCCGGCGACCTTTTGCTTCGCCTCGACCGCACCATGCCGGCCGCCAATCTCGCGGTGGTGAGCAAGGCGCTCGACCAGCTCACGGCGCGTAAGGCCCGTCTCGATTCGGAGCGCCGCGGCAGCGACGCCATCATCTTCCCGAATGATCTTCTGGATCGCGTCGCTGATCCCGACGTCGCCGAGGCGGTGGCTGGCGAGAAGCAGCATTTCGAGACCCGACGCATGTCCCGCGCCGGTCAGAAAAGCCAGCTCGGGGAACGCATCGCCCAACTCGAGAAGGAGATCGCCGGCGACGTCGCACAGGCGGATGCCAAGAGCAAGGAGATCGAGCTGGAGCAAAAGGAGCTCGCTTCGGTGCGCGCGCTTTGGGCCAAGAAGCTCATTTCCATCGATCGCCTGACCTCGGCCGAGCGCGAAGCCACGCGCCTCGATGGCGAACGCGGCCAGCTCGTTGCCGCGCAGGCGCAGGCTCAAGGAAAGATCGCGGAGATCAAGCTGCAGATCATCCAGATCGACCTTGACCTCAGCACCGAAGTGAACAGCGACCTGCGCGACATCGACGGCAAGATGGGCGAGCTCTTGGAGCGCAAGGTCGCCGCCGAGGACCAGTTGAAGCGGGTCGACGTTCGCGCGCCGCAGAACGGCGTCGTACAACAGTCGCTCGCCTATACGATCGGCGGCGTGATTCAGGCCGGCCAGACGATCATGCAGGTCGTGCCGGACAATGACAGCCTTGCCGTGGAAGCCAGGATCGCGCCCAGCGACATCGACAAGTTATGGGTCGGCCAGTCGGCCTCGCTGCGCTTTTCCGCATTCAGCACCCGCACGACGCCGCAGATCGACGGCGTGGTCGAGCGGACCTCGCCCGACATCGCAACCGATCAGCGCACCGGTGTCAGCTACTACACCGTGCGCATCAGGACGACCGCCGCCCAGGTTGCGCGCCTCGGCGAGGTCAAGCTGGTGCCCGGCATGCCGGTGGAATCCTTCATCAAGACCGAGGACCGTTCGGTGATGTCCTACCTCGTGAAGCCGTTGCAGGACCAGATCACCAGAGCCTTCAGACAGTAAAAAACCCGCCTCAGGCGGGAAATGAAAATAGAAACGACGATAAGTAACCGCACCCGACGGTGCCGCATTCAAAGTTAAGGGGAAAAATCATGGCCTCTAGCGATATTACGGACAATCTGACGACTGATCTGCTTGCGACATCAGATCCCACCACGACGGGAAGCACCGATCCCGTTCCGCCACTTGCAGTCTCGCTCGATCATGCGGATGCGGACTACGTGCCCGGCGAGACGGTGGGGATCACGACCACCGATATCGCGGACGGCGGCACGTTCACGTTCCAGGTCGCCCACATCGCCGCAGGCGCTGATGGGATCCTCGGCACCGCGGATGATGTGCTCGCCTATGATCTCACCGGAACCGGTACGCCCTGGACCGTCACCGACGGTGGCGTCGGCGACCTGGATGGGATCGTCAACGGCTCGGTCAAGACCTCATGGTATGTCAATGCCGACGCGGCGAACCAGGCCTTCGTGCTGACCGCGACCGACGCTGCCTCCGGCGCCTCGGCAACGGCGAACTTTACCGATGCGCTGCCGCCTAACCCGCCACCCAACGATCTGACCTTTGAAAACACCGTAACGATTAACGGTGCACTCTTTTCGTCCTCGAACCTCGTCATCGGTGCCGGAACGGGTCTGCTTGCTCCTTTCTCCCAAGTCCAGGCTCATGGAAACGGCACTACGGAGCAGGGATATAATACGGATTTTAACGATTTCGTCCTGGATAATGCCGGAAAGGGCGGCACCAACTTCATTCATTCACTGAATATTTCCGACATTCCGATTCAATTCGTAGATGGTGTCGGCTACTATCGGTTTGATCTTGACATCAATCAGGCCAACAAAGGCGTCGCTCAGAACCTTTCATTGGATACACTTCAGATCTGGCAGGCACCTACCGCTGATTTGCATGATTACGATCCCGGAGCGACCCCGGAACAGGGTACGGGCGGCTTCCCGGGGGCCGACAACGCTTCGCTGATCTACAATATGGATAGCGGCGGCGATACGTTTGTTGGGTTGAACGGCCAGCTCCAGCCGGGTAGCGGCAACACCACCGACATGTCGCTGCTGGTTCCGGTCGCCGATTTCAATGCGAGCCAGCCTTATATCTATCTCTATTCTGCGTTCGGCTATCAAGCCGGCGGCTATCAAGGGCCAAACGAATCGGAGCCGAGCACTTGGGCGGCTAATTCCGGTTTCGAGGAATGGAACCGCCAGATCGGCCAGGTGATCGATGGCCACAAGTTCAACGACCTGAACACCGACCATATTTGGGAGGCCGGGGAGCCGGCTCTCAGCGGCTGGACGATCTATCTCGATGCCAACAACAACAACCACCTGGATGCGGGCGAGCCGTTTGCGGTCACCGACGCGAACGGGTATTATAAATTCACCGTCACGCCCGGCACCTACACGATCCGCGAGGTGCCGCAAGCGGGATGGACGCAGGATGCGCCGAACACCCCAGAGGGCGAGTACACCGTCACTTTGGCAGCGGGGCAGTCCAGCCACAACAACGACTTCGGGAACTTCAAGCTGTTCTCGATCTCGGGCCACAAATACACCGACATCACCGGCAACGGCCTGTCGGCCGACGATACCCCGCTGGCCAACGTGACGATCTTCATCGACAAGAACGGCAACGGGGCCAACGACGACGGCGCGGCCAACCAGACCGTGACCGCCGCCGACGGCAGCTGGTCATTCGGCGGGCTTGACGCCAGCTATGCCGGCAAGAAGGTCTATGAAGTCCTGCCGAACGGCTATGTGCAGACGGTCGGTGCTGCCGGCTACGGCATTACCGGCACTTCTGGCACCAACCAGACCGGGCTCGACTTCGACAACTTCAAGCTGTTCTCGATCTCGGGCCACAAATACACCGACATCACCGGCAACGGCCTGTCGGCCGACGATACCCCGCTGGCC
>NZ_VFUZ01000023.1 GCF_006658505.1 Mesorhizobium sp. B2-4-15 | reverse complement strand
TCGCCAGCGAGGCGCTAAGACGGATCGCCGAGCTCTACAAGATCGAAGACGCCATCCGCGGCCTATCGGCCGACAAGAAGCAGCCGTCAGCTCCATGCAGACGACTCTCCAATCATTGAGCGCTTGCGTCCGGTTGCGTGCAGGCAGATCGCCGCGCAAAGCGCAGCCGAAGAGTTAATCATGGTATACTTGCCTTGCTATGAACGGTCATTTGGGCCGTGGACCGCCACCTCGATCCCGGAACGTGTGAGGCCAATGGAAATCTCCGCTTGCACGCCTCTCGCCTGAGGGCAACTCTGCCTTACGAGAGCACCTTGTCCTCAAGCAACGTAGACATCTGGTCGGTCGATCTCCTGAGTTTTACAGAACTGCGGGCGAGCCTAGCCCCGTGCTTCATGTGCAAATCCATCAGCTAGGGGGCGACGACAGCAGACAGTGGCAAGCTGGAGCCGGAGGAGAGCGGAACAATCGTGCCCCGCTCCGGGCATATCAGGCTGACCGCAGCTGCCGGAAACTTGCGCGAACTTCCTCTGAATAGAATTTCGGCTGTTCCCAGGCAGCGAAGTGCGTGCCTTTGGGAAGCTTGTTGTAGTGAATGAGCTTGGGGTAGGCCTTCTCCGCCCAGCTCTTTGGGGCAGTATAGATTTCGTCCGGAAACGCGCTCACCGCGAATGGGATGGTGTTCACGCCCTTGACGTCGAAAAAGCCCTTCTTCGCCGTGGCGCTGGCGTCCCAATAGAGCCGCGCCGACGACACCGCCGTCTTGGTCAACCAGTAGAATGTGATGTTGTCGAGAACGTCGTCAGGGGTGAGGCCTTCGGGTTGTCTGTCGATCGAGCGCGCAATCATCGCGTAGCTGCCCGCATCGTGATCGAGGATCCAGGCCGCCAGGCCAACCGGCGAATCCTCGAGCGCGTATAGCGTCTGGGGACGAAGTGACATCTCGTTGGCGTAGCCCAACCCCTTCTTGTAGAAGAGCTCGAGTTGGTTCCACGCATTCTGCTCGTCGGCGGAGAGCCCGGCGGGCGCCGGCTCGTGAAGATTGAGTGCCTTGGAGATATCGGCAGGAAGGGTCCCCGGCATGTTCGAGTGAACGCCAAGCAATCCGGAAGGTGCCTGCACGCCCAATTCGTCGCCGACCTGCGCACCCACGTCGCCGCCAGCGGCCACGAAATTGGTATAGCCGAGCCGCTTCATCAGCGTGACCCAGGCGCGTGCAATGCGCGGTGTGTCCCAACCTGTAACGGTTGGCTTGCCTGAGAATCCGTAGCCCGGCAGCGACGGAACCACGATGTCGAACGCGTCCGATGCGCTCGCGCCATGCGCGGTCGGATTGGTCAGGGGATCGATGATTTTCAGCTGCTCGATGATCGAGCCCGGCCAGCCATGCGTGACGATGAGCGGCAGCGCATTTTCATGCTTCGAACGGACGTGGATGAAGTGGATATCAAGCCCGTCGATCTCGGTCACAAAGTGAGGCAGAGCCTTCAGTTGCGCTTCGCACCTTTTCCAGTCGTAGTCCGTCGCCCAATACCGCGCGAGTTTCTGTATCGTCGACAACTGCACGCCCTGGCTCGCGTCCGTTACCGTTTCCGATTTCGGCCAGCGGGTTGCGGCGACGCGCTGGCGGAGATCGGCCAGGTCCTCGTCCGGAAAGCTGAAAGTGAACGGGCGGATCGCCTCCGCGTCAGTCGCCGCATGCAGTGCCTGAGGCAGCAGGCTGATGACCCCGGCGGCGGCGGTGGCGGCGAGAACTTCGCGCCGGGTGGGCGATAGCGAAATGGGTGACATGACGTGCTCCTCTTCGGTCGGTGCGTTACGATGCGTTACACAAATCGACCGTCGGCCGAGGCAAATCCATTACACGTTGGTATCGGCAATACTTTCGGATCGGTTCGGGCAATGAGCTGCCGGCTTGAGGAATCGGCACGACGGCAAGGCATGACAAAAGCGCGCGCCATTCCCGGCGCACGCTTTCAAACGGATGTTCATCGACGCGATTCTGCCGGCCGATGCCGCCGACCAGATCGTCGCCAATACTTGTCGTTCGAGCAGCCGGCAGGCAGGCGAGCGGATCGCTCGTGCCGACGCCGGAAATCCTATCGCGGCAGCGGCGTGCCGGCCCGCTCGGCGACCATGTACTCGGCGTACCATGCCGGCCAGTTCACGTTGTGGCGGCCGCCGTCGCGCTTCTCGTGCTCGCCATGGGCGGTCGCCGCGCGCAAGAGCGCGGCCTCGAGTTCGTCTGCCGAGCCGTAGGTTGTGTCGCCCGAGTCCACACGTCCGGGCAGCCGGGTGGTGACCTCCTGGAGCAGCCAGCTGTTGCCGTCCGGATCGCGGAAGGTGGCGAACGAGTTGTAGGTGCGGCGCTCCGGATCGACGCCCGCAATGGCGGGGCCGCCCACCGCGGCCCGGTGGAACACTTCACTTACATCGGCGCCGCGCGCTATGAGCATGGCGCGTGCGGCCTCGATGTCGGATACGACGAGATACAGATTTTGCGATCCTGGCGCGGCCGCGGTGAGGCCCTTGCCGAAGTGGATCGAACCCAGCGAACCGGGCGGCGTGAACTGCACGACCCGAAACGCATCACCGTTGACGAAGTCGGCGTCGAGTCTCCAGCCGAGGCCGGTATAGAAGGCCTTGGCACGGTCGATGTCGGAAACAGGGACGATGACGACTTCCAACTTAAAGTCGACGCGGGGCGCAGAGGTGGCCCCAGTTGAAACTTCCTTGGTTGCTGCGAGAGTGCTCATGTTGGGCTCCTTGAGTTTGGCTGCCTTGAGAGTGGTAATGGCCCCAAGAGCGGTCAATTGAGCTAAGGTATCGGGGACCGTCGTTTCGTCGCTCGCTCAGGGCGATGGTTCCTGACACGCGTTCTGGTCGATCATTTTGTTTCGTGAGGCAGCAGTGGTGGATAGAACGCATCGACGAGGTGCGCTCAAATTCCGGATCAATGCTGCATGTGCAAATCCATTAGCTCGGGCGACAGCATCATATTATCGTTGAGGTTCGTCATGATCCAAAGCGATCCAGCAATCACGAGGAAGACGATGAGAATGCCGAACGCGAGCGCCAGAACGTTGTTGGTGTTGTCCGGGCCGGTCGTGATGTGGAGGAAGAAAACCAGGTGAACCCCCATCTGGGCGATGGCGAGAACGGCAAGGCCCAGGGCTACGCCTGGGCCCCACAGCAGCGAAGTGTTGGCGACCCAGAACGATGTGGCGGTCAGCCCCACGGCCAGAAGCAATCCGGTCGTGTAGACAAGCACACTGGATGGCTCACTCGGAGCCGACGCGTCTCCCGGCGCGCGATCGTGGCGGGTTTCCGTCATGGTGTGACTCCCATCAGATAAACGACCGTGAACACCCCGATCCAAATTATGTCGAGAGCGTGCCAGAACAGGGCGAAGCACTGCAACCGACGCTGCACGGTGGCGCGGAAGCCTTTGACTGCCACCTGCGCCATCATCACCGCCAGCCAGATCAGGCCGGCGGTGACATGCAGGCCGTGGCAACCGACAAGGGTGAAGAACGCGGACAGGAAGGCACTGCGCTGCGGCGTGGCGCCGCGGGCGACCATGTCGGCGAACTCGCGAATCTCCAGCCCAAGGAACGCGGCCCCAAGCACGAATGTGGCGAAGGCCGCCAAATAGGTCACTGAGCGACGTTCCGAGCCGACGGCCAGCGACATCAGTCCGCACGTATAGCTGGAAGCGAGAAGGCAGGCAGTTTCAAGCGCGACACTGCTTTGACTGAACAACTGGATGCCCGCCGGCCCGCCCGCAATGGCGCGAACGAGGACCGCGTAGCCAGCAAATAACGCCGAGAACATGACGACGTCGCTCAGAAGAAAAATCCAAAAACCGTAGGCAACCACAATCCGCTTGGGAGCGGGGCCGGCTTCGCTGGCAGGAGCAGATGCCTCCTGCACGGCGTCATAAACGGCGACGGCGACGCTCATGGGACGACCTCCGTTAGGGGAGCGCGATCGAACCGAGCAACCGTCTCGGTCAGCATCTGGAACTCCGCCTTCTCGCGAAATGCGAAGACGAGGAATGTCACGAATGCACCGAAGATGCCGAGGGCAGCCATCCACCAGATGTGCCAGATCATGGCAAAGCCGGTAACAACGGCAAAGAAGGCGGTGACGAAGCCAGTCGCGGTGTTTTTCGGCATTTCGATCACTTCGTATTCGCGCGCCCGCGATCGTTGACCTGCCGCGCCCTTCTTCTCGACCCAATAGGCGTCTCTCTCGGCGACGTGAGGCAGGACAGCAAAGTTCCAGGATATTGGCCGGCTTGATATCTTTATGGACGATCCCCTGGTGATGAAGCTTACCGATAGCGCACGCGGCGGCGACTGCGAGGCGCAAGAAGTGTCCTGTATCCATAGGAGCGCCGACCTGACCGCTAAGCGGTTCGCCGCCCTCATCCTCGAGTATCAGAATAGTCCGGCCAGCATTGCGGACGAGTTCCAACGGCCTCGCCGCCCACGTACTGTCGAGTTCGCCCCTCAGGTCGTATTCATGGACAAGGCGATCAAGGCACTTCCGGGATGGATGGTCGGCGGCGGGCTCGACAAACAGCACAGCGCGCTTTTTTCCGCTCTCATCCGACCGCCAACCACGCCGAAACGTGCACTCGCCGTCGTCCCACAGAGCCCGGGAGTCGACACCTGAGTACCCGCCATCAAGCGAATTGGGCAGCATAGTTCCAACTCCCGGCGGACACGGATTGAGTTTGGTCCGATGTCACCCACCAGCGCCAAGCACCTGCGGCTTCTGCCCGCCCAGATCAAATCGTATCGCGTTGCCGAGGAAATGCCAGTAGTCCGTTGGCCGCTCGCCGTTGGGGAGATAGCCGATGCCCCGCAAACCTACCGCGAAACCCACTCGATTGCGAATGAGTTGCAACCGAACATCCATTTTCGAAAGCCGAGGAGGCATCGGACTCCCCTGCCGCAGCCGGTCAGCTATGGACGTCAGCGGACGTACAGTACCTAGCTTGAATTTGGCGCTCGCCGGATGACGAGCTGACCATAACCAGCGTCAGAACGACCTCATGCCTTTGGTTGATCGTCTCGATCTTCAGTGTGAGCATGGCCGCAGTGAGGCTTAGACCTCGACGGCCGGATGTCGACAATCTGCCCGACCTTCTGTAGCACGTCGCCGCGCGGCGCGTGGGCCTGGGCCACGATATCTCCGGTCCCGCCCTAATGTGCCACCCGCGATCGCAAGCCCGCTGCCCACGATAAGCCGCTTTGTTATGGCCACCACTCGCCAGCCACTGGCTGCGAGACCGTGCAAGAGGGTGTTTCCGCAGCCTTCTCACCGTGATGAAAGGGCTGCGGATCGTATTCGGCGGCGAACTGCTTGATTTAGAAAGAATCGAGCACTTGCCGTGGCAAACCGCTAACCCGCGGCAAGGTCATCGAGATAGGGTGGCTCCTGCACGATTACCCAGGTATTGCGCATTCGGCCCGCGAGAAGTTCTGACGCTTTCATTTAGGAAGCTGTTTGCCAGCCTGCTCCGCGACGATGAAGTCGACGTACCAGGCAGGCCAGTTTACATCGTGCTGGCCGCCCGAGCCGCTGCTGAGGGCCGCATCGCATGCTTCATCGATGCAGTTCGCCAACCGCAGCGATTTTCTTAATAACCGACCGCAGCGTGACCAATGCTTGTTGCCAAGGCGCCGAGTTCGGGCGCGGGAAGACGCTGCGAACGAAAAGCTTCAATTCCGATCCCCTGCCTCTCGAGAAAGGTTACAAATGCCTGCGAAGCTCGTGATTGGACATGATTGGTGAGTTTTGACGTCCCATCATCGAGTTCTGCCACGCTCAATTCCCATCGAATGTGCATGGAAGCGCGCTCTCCTCGGGGCGCGATTACATTCGAATACGATTCCAATATCAGGGTGTTTTTCTTAGCGATTGTCTCGACATAGTACTGCGTCATCAATTTTCCGCCGATAAGTTCGACCTGTATCGACATTCGCTTATCGTCAGGGGCCATGATCGGTTCGGAGGAAGCATCGAGGACGAGACGTCTGTCGCGTTCGGCGGACCCGTAAAACCATTTGACCAGGTCGATATCATCGAGGGGTGCATGAACGATTGTGGTTCCTGTCACCTCAACAGCCTCGCCGTCGCTTGCGCGCACCTCTTTTATGTTGCCTTGCTCATACAGTATTGGCGTTGGGGCCAACACTAATGTGCTTGAACGCCGTGAATGCACAGGGACCTTCGTTGCGGAAGGGCGCACAGAAATCCCGGTACGCAAAGCACTCGATAAGGTTGATGTGGCGGTCATAACGTCGTCCTCTACTTCTTGCGATTGGATTTGCTGAATAGATCAACCATGACGCGGCACGAATCCATTGCACGAAAGTATGTGCGATGCCTTTGTATCGCTCCGGTGCGGACGCCGCAAAAGGGGACGGAAAAAGTGACACCAAGGAATAATAGACGCAGCCTGAGGATCAGCGCATCCTTCTCGCGTGTGCACCTGAAAGGACGGCAATGGTGAGCGATTTCAGTGGCGACACGGGCGGTATTCGGTCGCACGTGCACTCCTTCGTCGGCCTGTGCGGCAAGCTGGCCGACCAACCCGACAGCGTGCAGCGGGCATTTAGAGAAACTGAATGGTCGCTGACCTTTTGCCGTCTGCTCGATACTCAACCGGCCGACAAAGGCATTTCAATTTCCTCAACTTTGATGGGCAGTATCTTGGAGACTTTCACCTTGTTCGGAAGGTCTTCGAACCCGCGAAGAACACGAATTCCC
The DNA here is from genome assembly GCF_006658505.1 of Mesorhizobium sp. B2-4-15. Classification (GTDB taxonomy): domain Bacteria; phylum Pseudomonadota; class Alphaproteobacteria; order Rhizobiales; family Rhizobiaceae; genus Mesorhizobium. Next base: position 82,628 of record NZ_VFUZ01000023.1, on the reverse strand, counting down.
TCGTTTGCGAGGTGTTCCTGGATTGATGCCACGTACGCGCCTGCAGCGGAAATACGAGAAGTGCATCGGAGATTTCATGAGCGCTAGGCATCCACTCGTGTCTGTTGTCGATGACGACGAGTCCATGCGCGAGTCATTGCCTGACCTCATCAACGAGCTCGGCTATCGTGTGAAGGTCTTCTCCTCGGCGCAAGAGTTTTTGGCTTCCGATAGTGTTGGCAACACCGGATGTCTGCTTCTCGACGTCGGCATGCCCGGCATGACAGGACCGCAACTGGCGCAGGAGCTGGTGCGCCTTGGTCGATTTATCCCCATTGTCTTCATTACCGCTAAGAAAGATAACACTGTTCGTCCAAGTCTCATGAGGCTGGGCGCGGTGGAATGCCTATTCAAGCCTTTTAGCGACACAGAGCTCAGGGACGCGTTGAACTTAGCGCTGCGTTAGGCTGTATCAGCGCTCGGTGCAACCGAGTATTGGGAGGACGGTTGCAATGCATTCGGGGACCACGAGAGATGAAGGGGGGGTGCCATCAATGCTACGAGAGACGCCTGTGGTGTTCGTCGTCGACGACGATATTTCTGTTCGTGAATCTCTCGATCTGGTGGTCCGCTCCGCAGGTTGGGAGCCAAGGATCTGCGGTTCCGCGGAGGAGTTTCTAGGGCAGCCGCGGCCGACAGTCCCGAATTGTCTGATCCTCGACGTTAACCTGCCCAATCTTAACGGTCTCGATTTGCAGAAATTGGTGTCCCCGGAGCGCGCGGACATGCCGATCATTTTTCTGAGCGGCTATGGCGACGTGCCGATAACTGTGCGGGCAATGAAGGCAGGTGCCGTCGAATTTCTAACAAAGCCGTTCTCCGACGAGGTTCTGCTGACTGCAATCGAGCAGGCGCTCGAGCGGAGTCGAGTGGCGCTTGCTGTCAGGACAGAGATGCAGTCGTTACGTGACCACTACGCCTCGCTCAGTCGGCGTGAGCAGGAAGTTATGGCGCTTGTGGTCACCGGCCTGTTGAACAAGCAGGTCGCCTTCGAACTTGGGATCAGCGAGATCACCGTAAAGGCTCACCGGGGTCGGGTTATGCGCAAGATGATCGCCGGCTCATTGGCCGACCTTGTCAATATTGCCGCCAAGCTCGGGATTGGTCACTAGGACTGCCTTGCCAGATCGCTAGTTTGGCGAAACCGTGACCCAACCAACCTTAGGTCGCCAGAATGCGGTCTCGGGCCGGAGGCGCGCAGATTGCACGATGCGAACTGTTCGGCTTTTTGCCGGAGGTGGCCTAACCACGAGGAGCGGAATCTGTTTCCTTCGTTTTCCACTACTGGGGGGCAGTCGCAGCGGCATCTGGTTGATCGACGAGGACTCCGACCGCAGGCCCACTTCCGTCACCAAGATGAAGCTTCCCATTGCGAACCGTGAACCACCGAGGAGGGCCTTGGCGCTTCATGCTCCGCCAACGTCAAGCGTCGTAACCGTGGTGTACCGCTCCGTCGGGCGCAAAGCTGCCCAAATGCCCTCGACATCCCCTGCGCGTTTATGCGGAATTCTCGTTCACGCCCTCATGACGATGGATAGATGAAGTCTTTCGCCTGTTTTAGATTTTTCGAGAAGGTGTCGGCGCCGCTAGATTTCTGCGGCGGTTGAGAGCGCTGAGCATCGAACTTTGTTAAAAGTGGATCAGCCGACAGCGGCGTGGCTGTCGGCTGGTCAACGTCGTGAGTAAGGGCTCACAAGGGTGATCTGCAAAAGGCATCCGGCGACGACAGCACAATAAAAGACAGCCCAGCAGCAAGGATTGTCACCTGTCACGGATGGTCCGAGCGCTTCAAGCAGATTGTCGTTGGCTAGACGCTACGCGGGACTGAACTGCGCAACCTCGATGGAAGCAGCGTGCGATTCTCCTCCGCAATTACGCCTGATCGAAGGATCGGGGCCATTGTTTTGCTAGAGGACTATCGGCGGGAGTACGCAGGATTGGCAGCACACGCCGCGATTCCACCATCACTGCCCGCCTTGCGAAGGCTGGTCCAGGCCCGCGCATGTAGTGAAGTTCCGGATGGTAGCGAGAGGAAAAAAACTCGCGGAAGTTCGAGACGGTCCGCGTGATCAAAATCCAGAGTTTCATAGCTTATCTCCTGCCGTGTCTATCAACGGAATACGGTGCTTACATCTGGTTGAGATCGACGCAGATCCATTGAACGATGGTATCCCCATCGCTTTCTATCTCCCGCGCAACGGCGGAACTGTCCGAGGTTAAACGCGGCCCTGCTACGGAGCATGGCGGAATTCTGACTGCGCGTGTCAGACATCTCTTCAATCTCTGAGCAGTGCGCTTACCGGACTCAATCACACTAAGCGCATGAAATAAAACAGAGTAATGATGCCATGAAGATACGTTTTAACAATGGTATCCGCCGCATTGCCGATTGCTGCACGTATTTTGTTGCCGCAACACCTTCGTATAATAACAAGTTATCTACGTCCCATCCATCTAGGCGTTATCCGAGACGCGCGCATCCTCCCGGGCACGCGTCGTCTTGATGGGCAGAAACAAACCGAAAAGGAGTACTTGAAATGACGAAAATATCTCTGGTGGCTGCTGCAGCCCTTCTCATCTCCGGCGGTGCCGCCTTCGCCGGCAGTGATCACTATGGATCCGACTTTGTCTACCAGCCGACATCGTCTCTGAGCACCAGCATCGACCATACCTTCACGGCTTCGATCGTACACACTGGCCGTAAGCCTGTCAGGCCGCTGTTCGATCCGGAGCCTGGCCAGGGCATCTGGGGACATTGATTGGAAATGACCAAGATCCCACTACTCACCTTGGTCCTCCTTGCTTCCAGTCCCGCTGTCGCCGGTAGCGATCACTACGGCACTGCCGTTGCAAGTGATACGGCCCTTACCGACCTGACGCTCACCGGGTCGATCGGCCGACATGCTTCGAGTAGAACCAAGATCATGTCGGAGGCACGCAGTGAAGCAGAGGCCGACCAGTCCTGGCCAGACTTCAACCGCGGCCCCTGGGGCAATTGAGCTAGTTTGCCGATAGATGAGTGGCGGGCGCGGCCCGCCACTCATCGTTTTTTTGGATTGCTTTCGCCTCCCGCGAAACCCCTTCGATTGAGCGACCGCGGTCACCGATCGCAGCTTTGCCGTGCCGAGCCATCGGCAAGTTCCTGCGGTCCCGCACCAATCCTAAAGTATTGGCGACACCTAGGTGTAATAGATTTCATCACCTTTCCCGATGATCTTCGCTTGGAACTTTTCACCGGACCGAGATCGGAGGTAACTATGTCGAAGCTGTCAGCCACTCGTCGTCAACTCCTTGTCGCTGCCGCCGCGGGCGGTGTTGTAAGTCTGCTGCCCGGAGCGTTGCGTGCAGCCTCCAGCGACACCATCAAGCCATTCAAGATCAGCTTCCCCCAGTCTGATCTGGCAGATCTGCGCCAGCGCATTAAGGCTACGAAGTGGCCCGACAAGGAGCAGGTATCGGACACCACTCAGGGGGTGCAGCTCGCGACGATGCGACAGTTGGCCGAGCATTGGGCGACCCATCACGATTGGCGCAAAGTCGAGGCTCGGCTGAATGCAGTGCCCAATTTTGTCACGGAAATCGATGGGCTCGATATTCACTTCATCCACGTGCGGTCGAAGCACGAAAACGCCTTGCCAATGATCGTGACACACGGCTGGCCTGGCTCGATTATCGAGCAACTCAAGATCATCGGTCCATTGACCGATCCCACCGCTCATGGCGCCACCGCTGCCGACGCTTTCCATCTCGTTATCCCATCTCTGCCGGGCTACGGCTTCTCGGGCAAGCCAAGCGCAGTCGGCTGGAATCCACCTCGCATCGCAAAGGCGTGGGCAGTTCTGATGCAGCGGCTTGGGTACAAAGAATATGTTGCCCAAGGAGGCGACTGGGGTAACGCCGTCACGGAGCATATGGCCCTGCAGCAACCGCCCGGGCTGCTCGGCATCCATACCAACATGCCGGCGGCGGTCCCGGCCGAAATCAATAAGTCGCTGGCGGAGGGGGCGCCGCCTGCCAATCTCATTGCCGAGGAGCTTCGAGCATGGAACCAGCTCGACTTCTTCAACAAGAACGGCCTGGGCTATGCGATCGAAATGAACAACCGCCCGCAGACACTATACGCCATCGCGGATTCGCCCATTGGCCTCGCCGCATGGATGATCGATCATGACGACAGTAGCCAGAAGATGATCGCCCGGGCCTTTGCCGGCCAGAAGGAGGGCTTATCGAAGGATGACGTGCTGGACAATGTTACCCTCTATTGGCTGACCAACACGGCGATCTCGTCAGCCAGGCTTTACTGGGACAATGCGCATCATCCGACGGGTGGGTTTTTCGATGTGCGCGGGATCCAAATTCCGGTCGCTGTGACAGCCTATCCCGATGAAATCTATACAGCTCCGAGGAGTTGGGCCGAAAAGGCATATCCGAAGCTAATTCACTTCAACAAAGCCCCCAAGGGTGGCCACTTCGCGGCTTGGGAACAGACGGACTTTTTCTGTCAGGAGATGCGTGCGTCATTCCAGTCTTTGCGCAAGCCGGCCTAGAGCTGCGCGAGCAACTTCGCGACAAATTCGAAAGGGGTTCCACCAATGAAGATGTTTTCAGCTTTTTTGATGTTCGTCAGCTTGTTGGCGACTCCGGCTTCCGCGGCAACGACGGAGCCGGCCAAACCGACCGTGGTTCTCGTGCACGGCGCCTTCGCCGACTCCTCAAGCTGGAATCGGGTTATCGCCATTCTGGAAAAGGACGGCTACACGGTCGTTGCGGCTGCCAACCCACTGCGAAGCGTGAAGAGCGACGCCGACAGCGTGCGCAGTCTTCTCAGCACCATCACGACGCCTGTCGTTCTGGTGGGGCACTCCTATGGCGGCATGGTGATCAGCGACGCCGCGCACAACCAGGCAAATGTCAAGGCGCTGGTCTATGTGGCTGCTTTCGCGCCGGAGTCTGGCGAGAGTGCCAGTGCTCTCGACGGCAAGTTTCCAGGCAGTTTGCTCGGTCCGGCGTTGATGCCGGTACCATTGCCCGGCGGAGGCCATGACCTCTACGTCCAACAGGACAAGTTCCGCGACGCCTTCGCGCCGGACCTGCCAGAAATCGCGGCGAGGCTTGCGGCGACAACGCAGAGACCCATCACTGACATAGCGTTCGGGGACGCAGCGACTGAACCAGCCTGGAAGACCGTTCCAACATGGTTCGTTTATGGCGACCACGACACGGCAATCCCGCCAAAAGCTTTGGCCTTCATGGCCGAAAGAGCCCACGCGAAGGAGACGGTTGTGGTCAAGGGTGCCTCGCACGTGGTGATGATCTCACATGCGAAGGAGGTGGCCAGGGTTATTGAAGACGCAGCTGCGGGACGCTAGCTGGCAAGTGCCTCAAGGCTGTTGCGCGTACCAACCGTTGGAGCTTACCGATGAACGGTCTCAGTCTCTTGGCTCAAATCAACCAAAGTCGTCGCGACTTCTTCGCGGCGGCGACGGCGGGTCTCGCTGCTACGCAACTTCGGATGATAAGGCCGGCCGCCGCCCAAGCGACCGGCGGGAGCTCGGCTTCCAATTCCCCAGTGCACACTTCCTTCGGGGCGCTCAAGCAGATCGATGCGGGAGTGCTGAATGTCGGATACGCTGAGGATGGACCTGAAGATGGCCAGCCAGTGATCTTGCTGCATGGTTGGCCATACGACATTTACAGCTATGTCGACGTTGCACCGATATTGGCCAAGGCCGGTTACCGGGTAATCGTGCCCTATTTGCGGGGCTACGGCACGACGCGCTTCCTGTCCGCAGGAACGCCGCGCAACGGACAGCAGGCGGCGCTAGCCGGCGATATCGTTGATTTAATGGATGCCTTGAGGATCGAGAAGGCGATCTTTGGCGGCTATGATTGGGGTGCGAGGACTGCCGATATTATTGCTGCTATTTGGCCCGGTCGCTGCGAGGCGTTGGTCGCGGTCAGTGGCTATCTCCTTGGCAACCAGGAGCTCAACAAGCCACCCCTGCCACCTAAGGTCGAACTCCAATGGTGGTATCAATTCTACTTCGCCACAGAACGGGGTGCCGCCGGTTACGCCAAATACACGCGTGAGTTCGCGCGTTTGATCTGGGAATTGGCGTCGCCGCGTTGGAAGTTCGATGATGCCACTTTTGAACGAAGCGCAGCCGCGTTCGACAACCCTGACCATGTGGCTGTCGCTATTCACAACTACCGCTGGCGGCTGGGGCTGGCACAAGGCGAAGCACGGTTTGACGCGCTTGAGAAAAAAATAGCGGTCTTGCCCGACATAAGTGTGCCGACCATCACCATCGAGGGCGATGCCAATGGCGCGCCACATCCCGATCAGTCGGCATACGCTAGGCGCTTCACCGGCAAGTACCGCCATCGGATCTTCACGGGCGGTGTAGGCCACAACGCACCGCAGGAAGCGCCTCACGAGTTCGCTCAAGCCATCATCGATGCGAATAGACTCTGACAGCAAGTTGCGTGCGGGATCATGGATCATAGTTTCGACGCCATCATCATCGGCGCTGGTCAGGCTGGTCCCTCGCTGGCCGGGCGGCTGACAGCCTCTGGGCTGAAGGTCGCGCTCATAGAGCGCAAGCTGTTCGGCGGAACCTGCGTCAACACTGGTTGCATGCCGACCAAAACGCTCGTCGCGAGCGCCTACGCTGCCCATCTGGCGCGCCGGGGAAGCGATTATGGCGTGGCAGTCGACGCTCCCATTCGAATCGACATGAAAAGGGCGAAGGCTCGAGCGGATGCGGTTTCAATGAATGCCCGCACAGGGGTAGAGACGTGGCTGCGCGGTATGAGCGGCCTCACGGTGTTTCAGGGGCACGCGCGTTTCGCAAGCCCCCATCACGTCCGCGTCGGCGAGATCGTTCTGCAGGCTCCTCGCATCTTCATCAATGTGGGGGGGCGTGCCAGCGTACCGGACATGCCCGGTATCGACGCTGTCGATTATCTTACAAACACATCGATCCTCCAACTCGATGCCGTCCCGCAACACCTGATCGTCGTGGGCGGAAGCTACATCGGTTTGGAGTTTGCACAGATGTATCGGCGCTTTGGCGCGCAGGTCACCGTCATTGAAAAGGGACCAAGGCTGATAGCGCGTGAGGACGACGACATCTCCGACGCGATTCGGCAGATCCTTGCGGACGAGGGCATAGATGTGCGCACTAGCGCAACCTGCATCGCGTTCGAGCCACGCCCGGACGGGATCGCGGTCCGTATCGATTGCACCTCTGGGCAGCCCCAGGCGGTGGGCTCCCACGTGCTGCTGGCAGTAGGCCGCCGGCCCAACACCGACGACCTCGGTCTAAAGGAGGCAGGTGTCACTGTCGATGCCCGCGGTTACATCGTCGTTGATGATGGTCTGATGACCTCGGTTCCGGGAATATGGGCTCTCGGAGACTGTAACGGCCACGGCGCCTTCACGCATACTGCCTACAACGATTTTGAAATTGTGGCTGCCAATCTCCTCGACGCAGCAAACCGTCGCGTCAGCGAGCGCATCCCAGGCTATGCGCTCTATATCGATCCTCCCCTCGGCCGGGTCGGGCTTACCGAGGGTGAAGCGCGCAAGACCGGGCGACCTCTGCTCGTTTCCAAGCGTCCGATGACCCGGGTTGGCAGAGCCGTCGAACGCGGCGAGACGAAGGGGTTCATCAAGATCGTGGCCGACGCTGGCACACAGCAGATATTGGGAGCCGCGATCCTGGGCGTCAGTGGCGACGAGGCGATCCACGGGATTCTGGATGCCATGAACACCGGGGCCTCCTACCCAGCTCTGCGATGGGCCGTGCCTATTCATCCGACCGTGTCGGAACTGATACCTACCGTTCTCGGCGATTTGCGCCCTGCCGTCTGAAGTGCCTGGAGCCCCTGGAATAGAGTGTAGCGGGCCAACACGGCCTAATGAGCACCTCTTGATTATCGTCGCACCCAAGCCGTTTGAAAATGACGCCGGCTTTCTGCACTTTCGTTCATTGATGCAGGTGAGCGATGAACCCTTGGACAGGCCGAGCCTTTCGTGCCGACCGAAATCCATTTCGTGACGGCCGCTGCGCATGAGGCGTAGCTCTCGTCCAAGCTGGACATGATCGCTAGAGCCTCCTTGGCCGAACAGTAACTCGTTATGGTCGTGGCAATGCCGTCGAGCATGCGCTGTGGTCGGTAAGACCCGCTGTATAGGTTGTATTCTTCCACCAACGGAATCTCCCAAGGGAAGGCTTTTTGTGACGGTTCGTGCGACGGGCACCCAGCTCGGGCGATACCAAAGTATGGCCGACACCATCGTGCAATAGATTCGATCTGATCTGCCGCCAATATTCACCTGGTATCGGAGCAAGTGATGAAGTTGGCCGTCGCGCAGGTCGATCCAGGCCGCCGCAGGACACCTCAAGCACGTCGCCGGAGCAGCGCTATTGGAGGCAGATATGGATATTGTTCAAACCAACCGAGAAACGGACACCCAGGGACGACGTGTAGGGGACATGAAGCTTGAGGTCCTCGTGATCTCCGTTAAGGACGTTGAGCGCTCGAAGCAATTTTACAGCGGTCTGGGTTGGAGGCTCGATGCGGATTTTCCGGTCGGCGAAAAATTCCGGGTCGTGCAATTCACGCCGCCAGGCTCGCCTGCCTCGATCCATTTCGGAATTGGAGTTACGAGCGCCGTTCCCGGCTCCGCCAAGGGGATTTATCTCGTCGTAGCCGACATCAAGGCAGCACGCGCCGAACTCATCAGCCGTGGCGCAGAGGTGAGCGACATCTTCCATACCGCTGGTCCTGGGACGCCCCCAGTCGACGGTCCGGACCCGGAGCATCACAGCTATTCGTCATTTGCTAAGTTTAGCGATCCGGACGGCAACGAATGGATTCTGCAGGAGATCACGGCTCGGCTTCCCGGCAGGATTGACACTGACGTTACGAGCTTCGCTTCCGTCGCGGACATCGCCGGTGCGCTGAGACGGGCATCGGTTGCCCACGGTGAGCACGAAAAGCGGGCCGGAGGCCAATATGATCAGAACTGGCCTGACTGGTACGCCGAATACATCGTCAGCGAGCAGGCCGGTAAGGTCCTTCCGACCTGAGGGTCGCCAAGCCTGAGGGGCTCGCTCGCCAGATTAGGCGTCGGCGGCGGCCGAAACGGCATGAGGATCGAGCGAACGGGTATCCGCGACCCGTTCTCCTCCCAGGGCGGACCGGGTCACTGAACCCGGTCCGCCGCCCGCCGGTGCAATCCATGTCGAACTGACCGAACCCCCATTGGGCGATATCTATGAGAACAGGAAAGCTGATACTTGCTGTTTTGCTTGCCGCGGCAGCCGGCGTGGCGGGTGCCTGCATTGCTGGAGACTTAGGACCCTGGAATCCAACGGAAAGCCCGAGAACCGGCTCCCCTGTCACTCCGATTTCCGAAAAGTTCGAACTGGGATCGATTGGCGGCCCGACCACTTGGATCAATTCGCAGCCGTTGACGGTGTCACAGCTCCGAGGCAAGGTGGTTCTTGTCGATTTCTGGACCTACACCTGCATCAACTGGCGGCGTACTCTTCCCTATCTTCAGGCGTGGCACGAGAAGTATCGGAGCCAAGGCCTGATTGTGATCGGCATTCATACGCCGGAGTTCTCGTTTGAAAGAGACCTCGACAATGTTCGCCAGGCCGTCAAGGAGATGCATATTGATTATCCCGTCCTGACGGACAATGACGAGGCCGTCTGGCGGGCCTTCGGCAACCAGCTTTGGCCGACCTTGTACCTCATCGATTCGGAGGGGAGGGTGAAATACCGGCTGGCAGGAGAACGCTCTTACGAGCGCGCGGAGCCAATTCTGCGCAAAATGCTATCGGAGAATGGTGGCAGCAACATCGATCCAGAACCGGCTTTCGTGAAAGCCAGAGGGTTCGAAGCAGCCGCCGATTGGACCGAACTCAACTCGCCTGAGACCTATACCGGATATGAGTTCACTCACAGCTTTGCCTCCCCCCAAGGGATGGTGAGAGATCGTCCCACCGCCTACAAAGTCCCTTCGCAATTGGGCTTGAACGAGTGGGCTCTGGACGGCCGTTGGACTGGAAGAAAGGAAAACGTCGTCCTTGATGAAGCCGGTGGAAGTGTCACGTACCGGTTCCATGCACGCGATCTTCATCTCGTAATGGGTCTCCCAGCCAAGGGGACTTCCGTGAAATTTCGCATTCTCATCGACGGTAAGCCGCCAGGCGCAGCGCACGGGCTGGATGTCGACGAAAACGGAGACGGTACAATCTCAGAGCTACGCCTGTATCAGTTGGTGCGCCAACCGACACCAGTTGTTGACCGGCAGTTCGAAATCAAATTCTTTGGCCCTGGCGTGGAGGTCTACGACTTCACGTTCGGATAACTGTCCTCGACTGCGACCAATCTTTCCAAAGCCAAGTGACTTGGAGAAAGCGATGAGTAAAATGTCTGTACCTGCGGACCAGCTATTTCTCGATGATCTCTATGTCGGGCAGACATTTGCGAGCGCAGCACATAAGATCGACGAAGCTCAGATCAAGGCTTTCGCGGTTCAATTTGATCCGCAACCCTTTCACACGGACACAGAAGCCGCTGCCGGGACTTTCTTCAAAAGCCTGGCGGCAAGCGGATGGCACACTGCCGCCATTACAATGCGCCTGAATGTCGAGGGTGGCCTGCCGTTTGCCAGTGGCATTATCGGTGCCGGGGGAGAGATCAACTGGCCAAATCCGACACGAGCCGGCGACGTCCTTCATGTGGAGAGCGAAGTGGTCGAAATCACACCATCGCGTTCCAAGCCTGATCGCAGCATCGTTACCGTCGTAAGCCGTACTCTGAACCAGCGCGGAGATGTCGTTCAGACGCTTAAGGCCAAGCTTGTCGTTTTTCGCAAACCGTCGTGAAAGCTAAGCGCCGATTTTCTCGGCTTCATCTTTTGCAACTCTCTCGATCGGTCGGGCGAGAAGCCTTTCGTTACGCTATCTGATAGGCCGACCGGAAGCATCGTCGGTGGTTCGATAAGTAAGGAGTGCGATGCCGGACTCGTGTCCACAATTGAACCGATACCTACGTGCAATTGCCGGCGCTATGCCAAGCCACCAGATTACCCCTCGCCGACATTTCACGGCCAACGCATTTTCGGGCGAGACAATCATGAGCGCGTCGCTGCAAGTTACTTCTTGGCATAGGGAGCGTTGTCCCGCCCGGCCGCCGCTGCCGCCGCAGCTGCGGCGGCACAGCGCTTTTGGCGACGAGCTGCGCAATGACCAACACCGTTGATCGCGATAGCCGAGGACCCGCCAACACGGCGTCAAGTTACGGATTTGCCGCGCCACCAAGCATCGAGTCTTTTGAGACACTTGGAGTTCATCGGGAAAGTTCCGTTCTGTTCGTGGATATCGCTGCGCCGCCGATGAATCTTCTGGGGCCGGCAATGGTTCGCGACCTGGTCTTTTTCATTCAGCAGGCCGAGGCTGACAGGGGCCTCAAGGTAATCGTCTTCAGAAGCGCGGACCCGGATTATTTCATTCCACATGTCGATGTCACCCTGATCCAACAGTATCGAGAGGAAGCGGCGAAGCTGACGGGTGAAGCATCGCTCGCGCTTATGTTCCGGCATTTGAGTGCAAGTCGGCTGGTTACCATTGCTCAGATCGAGGGCCGTGTCCGAGCTGCCGGAAGTGAGTTTGTCCTCGCTTGCGATATGAGATTTGCTGCCCTTGACTCAGCAATCTTCGCGCAGCCCGAACCTGCCTTTGGCGCACCTCCCGGCGCCGGCGGCATCCAACACCTTGTGAGGCTGATGGGCCGGGGCCGAGCGCTCGAGGTCATGTTAGGCGCGGAGGACTTTAACGCGGAGCTTGCCGAGCGATATGGGTGGATCAACCGCGCGCTGCCAGCCAGCGAGCTTAAAGACTTCGTCCAAAAGCTCGCCCATCGAATTGCGAAATTCCCGGCTAGTGGCCTCGCGACGGTCAAGGATCGCGTCAACGCGATTGCGCTTGCTACTGCTGACGATTTTCGCCGGGACTCCGACCTCTTCGGTGAGGCAGCCCGCACCCCTGAAAGTCAGAGGCGGTTCAAGGCGGCGTTCGGCAGCGGATTCCAAACCCGTAGCGCTGAAATGGATTTGGCGGGCCTGATTGGCAGCTTGGAAGACTGACGATCTCGCCGCCGTATTGGAAACTCTAGGAGACAATCATGAGCACGTCTGCAACATCAATGGCGCCGTCCACCAGCGTGTATGCCACCCCTGCGTTCTGGCAGCGCTTCTGGCGCACAAGCGGCATTCAGGCCGCCGGTCTCTTTGTAATCGCTTACGTTATTGTTGGGTCTCAGCCGCCGATCAGCGCCTCTGATGATGTGCTTGTCGCCTTCTACGATGGTCATCGCACCAAGATCTTGGTCGCAGCGATGTTGTCAGGCCTGGCGGTTCTCAATCTTCTATGGTTCGCGGCGGCTTTGCGTGCGACTTTGGCCGACAGAGGACAAGATGGTTGGGGCGCAGCCGCGACTGCGGCCAGTGCGATGCTTGGCGCATTGTTGCTGCTCCAGACAGCGGTTGCCGCTGCACTTGCCTACAGGCTCGGCGGCTCACAGGATCATTCGCTCGTCAGCGGCCTGAACGCTTTCGCCTGGACTCTCGGCGTGTTGACGTCTTTTCCGCGAGCAATGCTGATCATGTCAGGAGCCTTCGGCCTTTGGCGTGCCGGCCTGATCTCCAGCGCCCTCTTCGCAGCAGGTGTGGCAGTTGTCGTACTCGGCGTGCTCGGTGGCACCACTTGGCTGAGCGACGGCATCTGGGCTCCTGACGGAGCGTATTCGCGGCTGGTTTCTCCGCTCCTGCTTCTCCTTTGGATCCTGGTTGTCAGTCGAGTTCTTCTGAGCCGCGCACCGGCAACAGGCGGCGGATGGTGGTGAGTTGGCCACCACGCGTTCGCGACATGCAAGAAGTCGAAGGCAACATAAGGAGGCAGACGCTTGGAGTTGTGCCCGGATGAGCATGAGACAAGAGGATCAATCTGGCGGAACGCTGCGCGGTCCTTTTATGGCGGATAGGTCCACCGCCACGACCCGGCTCCACGATCAGGTGTCCGATTCAATCTGCCTCACTGTAGGGGGTCGACGACCGCCCCATTTGGAAGGACATCGTCATGTTCAGCAAGGAAGACGTGCACATCACTGCCGAAGACGGCGTCGAGCTTTCGGCTTGGCTATTTACGCCCAGGCACTTAGGCGGTCCATTGCCTGCGATAACTATGGCTCATGGTTATGCCGGCACGAAATATCATGGCATCGAGCCGTTCGCGGAGGCATTTGCCAAGGCTGGTTTCGTCGTGTTGCTCCATGATCATCGCAACTTCGGCGAGAGTGGAGGAGAACCGCGGCAGGATGTTAATCCGTGGCAGCAGATCGGGGATTGGCGCCGCGTGATTTCATGGTTGCAGGATCGGTCGGAGGTGAACGAAAACCGCGTCGGAGTTTGGGGTACCAGCTTCGCTGGCGGCCATGCTATTGTGCTTGCCGCAACCGATCGACGGCTCAAGGCGGTCGTTTCTCAAGCTCCTACCATCGACGGCTACGCCAGCGGTATGCGTCGCGTACCACCTGAAAAAGTGGAAGATCTCGAAGCTGTTTTTGCGGCTGACGATCGTGCGCAACTTCGCGGCGATGCGCCGATGACCCAAGCGATTGTCAGTGAGGAAAGGGACAAGCAGTCCTCCTACCAGGCAGCCGACGCTGTGTCCTTTTATCTGAGGCCGATCCCTCCAGGCGTGTGGGAGAACAAGGTAACAGTGCGATCCACCCGATGGGCGCGCATGTATTCTCCTGGCGACTGGATCGCCCGAGTGTCTCCGACGCCGCTTCTGATGGTCGTGGCACAGCGAGACCACATAGCGGTCACGGATCTAGCTCTAAGGGCCTACGCGAATGCACTTGAGCCCAAGCGGCTTGTGATGCTCAAAGGCGGCCATTTCGATCCATACCTTGCCGAATTCGAGACAGCTTCGAGGTCGGCAACGGATTGGTTTCTCGCTCATCTTTGAGCTGACAACAGTTGGAACAAATTCAATCGCGCACGAACAAGGAAGAAGACCGTCAAACCAGGGAAGGCAGGTTCTCCGACACCCACGACAATGTCAGGCCGGAGCTTCGAAGGGACCGAAATCAAATCCCGATCCAGCACGCGCTCGATCTCCGGCTCTGAACGCAGCTTCCATGACGCCTCGGAGTCCTATCGTGGCCCCAGTATTTTCAACTTCAGCTATCGCCCCGAAACCGTCGTCAGCGACGGTGAGACCTCCAACACGAACAGCGGGCCATACATCAGCCGTCGGCTCCAGCCACCGACCATCTACTCCTATGACAACAGCAGCACGACCCGGATTGTGGGACCCAAGCGTTTTGCCTAAGGCTCGTTGAGATTTCGGGATTGAATGAAGCCGCTAACGCGGCATTTGGCGGATCGGTTTGCAGGTGACGCTTCTGTTTTGAAGGATTGCGGCTGTTGAAGCGCAATCTCGAGAACAGGAGCAATGAGATGGTCGAGTTGAGCCCTCTTCGCCGGCGCATGATCGAGGATATGACGATCCGCAATCTGTCGCCGGCCACCGTCTGGTTCAGCGCCGGCCACGAAATCCCCGTTGAGACCAGATGCACCTGGAAGGCGCGCACGTCCTCTAGGCCAAGCCGGTCAGGGGAGCGGCCAAAGTAGCGCGAAAACTTCGCCACCGCATGCACGTAGGATCGCTGGGTGTGCGCACTGCGGTTCTTCTACGGTGTGACGTTGGGCCATGCCGAGATCCCGGAGAGCATTGCCTACGCCCGCTCGCCACGCACGCTGCCAGTGGTGTTGAGCGCCGACGAGGTGGTCAGGTTCCTGGAAGCGGTCCCGAGCCTGAAGGCGCGCACGGCCCTGACGGCAGCTTACGCTGCTCGCCTTCGAGCCTCGGAGACCGTCGGCTTAAAGGTCGGCGACATCGACAGCGGACGCGGCGTCATTCGGGTTGAGCACGGCAAGGGCGGCAAGGACCGCACCGTGATGCCGTCGGCGCAGCTTCTGCGCATCCTGCGGGTCTACTGGCGGCTGGCGAAGCCGCAGGACTGGCTGTTTCCCGGGCGCGGCGCCGATCGCCCTATCGATGTGCAGGTGTTATATTCGGCCTGTCGCTCGGCGCGTGCGGCCGCCGGCATCGACAAGCGGGTGACGGTCCACACGCTCAGGCACAGCTTCGCCACGCATCTTCTGGAGAACGGCACCGACATCCGCATCATCCAGGTTCTGCTCGGCCATAACAACCTGTCGAGCACGGCGCGCTACACCAGGGTCTCGAATGGCCTAATCCGGCGCACAACGAGCCCGCTCGACCGGCTGAACGTCGAGGTCGTGCCGCCGGTCTGATCCGGTCCCGCCCATGCCGGCGAGACTGGAGGTGGCGGATATCTTCCGCCGCCATGGCGAGGCGTATCGACAGGCCCATGACGGCCATCTCGGGCGCGTCGAGCACCGCACGATGAGCGCGATCGAGCTATGCTGGACCGCCGAACTGGGCGGCCATGTCGAGGGCTAGTGTTTACGAACAAACGATACTCTCGTACCGCAATACTTGATATGAGCGTTGGAAGCTCTAAATTTGTGCGGTTTTGTCGCACCTGTCTAGCAGCGAATCATCGACTGTCCGGTTAGTAATACTAAAGGTGCGCGAGTCGAATGCGTTGTCGAAGCATCCGTGCCTAAGCTCGGCAACTGCTAACGGCAGGCGGAGGAGAGTCGCCAGCCGAGCAGCCAGATTGTGAGCGTCCAACTCTGACAGGTGGTCATAATCCTTTGGTCGAACTACCAGGGCAGGGCGCCTTGAGAGGCGTGCTTTTTGACCCGAGGCGGTGCAGCTCAAATGGGCATCTAACGCTGAGGCCGTGCCCTTCTGTCGTGACAGACGATCTAATAGCTCCAGGGATTCTTTGGCGGTGCTGGATCGCCTTCCGGATCGTACAAGTCGTCTGGCTCAGGAAAGAGGTTTTGCTGCTGGAGATTCGATGTCAGCACCTCAATCTGGTTCTGTGCTTCGATATGCGCCAAGCGCTGTTGTGCCCATTCGATCATACGAAGGTACTCGGAGCTAGCTTGCGGAAGAAATTCAGTCGCCTTGGCGATCGTGGCACGAAGATCAGTGGCTTCTTTTTGATACTCGGCCAACTGACGTAGGAAATTTAGCCTATTCGTTTCGCGTTCTTGCCGCTTTTTGTAAAGCTCCCGTCTGTGCGCCATATGCTTGCGTCGGCGCTCTTCCGCTTCGCGCTCCTCACGACGAGCTTTTTCGAAGGCTAGGTGGAAAAGGATGCCGTCTGCAATCGGATCGAGCATGGATTCCAGGCTCTGATGCTTACCGTCTTTCCACCGCTTGCGGGCTCCCTCTGCCCAATTGTGGATCTCGAAGCTGAGCTTCCCTGAGTAAATGTAATCGTATTCTGGCCAGAAGCTCTCATAGGAGAGCCATTGGCCGCGGCGCCGAGCTATCTCGCGGCGCCTCTCGTGCTCATCGTGCCTTTTCTGTTCTGCAGGGGTTGGAATATGCTTCTCCCGCCTCCGCTCTTCGACGATCTCAAGCCGCACATCGTCGGGCCCGATTGCGGTCTTTATTCCTTTCTCGGTATGGCTGAGCACGATTTCTCGTTGGTCGAGAGCAAGAGCCAGGTGGTGGAGAAACGATGTCAGCCGGGATACGGAACTCTTGTGAACCTTCGCGCCAGGCAGTGAGACCTCACCGTATTGGTCCGGGTTCGCAGATCTCAGCGCTGCGACAAAACCAGCGACCGAGCTGTGAGGATGTCTCACGGGCTCGAAGACGATCGGTTCCCGTGGCGCGCGAGGTGTCTCTTCCTTTTCGGCAACATCCCTAGTTTGGTCAGGAACGGCCCTTGCTTGCCTCATCTCCTTTGATTTCCTTACGGTGCCGGCCGCCGCCTCGATCGCAAACGCGACGTATGGATTTACCGGTGGTTTGTAGCCTCCGATGTAGACAGTCTCTAAGGTCGGGTTGTCGATTTTCCAAAGCGGCGTCTTCGGCGCAGATTGGCCGGCTTCGATCTTTGCCCAATAGCCGCGGCCTGGAACGGGTATCTGATAGCGAGCACAAGTCTTCGCCAGCCCTCGGTCCGAAATGTCGAACCGCCCGGCGAGCGTGATGATGGGTGTCGACCAAACGAGGTCATACAATTCTTGACGGGTAAAGGTGCGCTGCATTTTTGAGCTCTGGGCAATTTAGGAGTGAGGTACTCATTCTCATGGGCACTCGTTTGCGGGCTCGGTACCGTTTTTGGAGGATTTCCCGTGGCGTTACAAATTTCCGCAGTCGGAAGGGAATTTCCGCAGTTCCGACTGCGTGTCAAGGCGCGTTTATGTCTTTGATTTGATTTAATGAAACGTCTTTAAGCAACGCGTTAAAGGTTGGAAAAGGCTCAGAATTCCCAGTTTTTCCCGAATTAACTGGGAAATTCACGCGGAGACGGGTTCGCTCCAGACTGCCAGCACCACCAAATTCTTCAAAGACTTGGTGGAAAGACCCTGAAAGCGAGACACGTTTGGCGCGTCTCGGGCCATGCCTCCGATCGTGATCTTTGACGAGCGACGGCACTTCTTTTTCAAGTCGGCTGGGTCAGAATCTATTGAGCGCCAGGGGCGGTAGCGGCCATGAAAAGCTGCCCGCAGCGTCGCCGCGCCTCCTGTCAGGCGGCGCGCTCTCGACCGGGGTAGCTGTGACGGTGCTCTTGGCTTTTTCATGTTCGGTGTATATGTTCCGTATACGAACCGTATATGGAGATCCCGATGGGCATCGTGAACATTGATGATGACTTGCACGATCAGCTGCGCAGGGCGAGCAAGGTATCGTATCGTTCGATCAATGCGCAGGCCGCCTACTGGATCAAGGTCGGCATGCTGTGCGAGACCAATCCGACGCTCAGTTTCGCGGAGATCATCGAGCGCGAACTCAGTTCCGCCGGCGTTTCGGCTCAACCACTGGCGTTCAGCGAAGCATGACGAAGCAGCCTCGGGAACTGGCACTGCTCGCCGAATCCGGCCGGCTGCTGGCCTCCGTCTTCGGTCTGCTGGATCGAACCGCGCTTGCCGGTGCGTCGACCCTTCAGATCAATGACATGGTCGAGCGCTTCATCGTCCACGATCTCCAGGCCCGACCCGCGAGCAAGGGCCAATATGGCTATGGTTTTGTGCTGAATTCTTCGGTGAACGATGTGGTCTGCCACGGCATTCCATCGCAATCGGACGTGCTTCGGGACGGAGATATCGTCAATTTCGATATCACGCTGGAGAAGAACGGTTATATCGCCGATTCCAGCAAGACTTATCTCGTCGGCGAGGTCACTCCAGCCGCCAGGAGGCTGGTCCAGACCACCTACGAGGCCATGTGGATGGGCATCCGGGCTGTTCGTCCGGGCGCGCGGCTCGGGGACATCGGCTGGGCGATCGAACGCCATGCCAAGCGAAATGGCTATTCCGTGGTGCATGAATATTGCGGTCACGGCATCGGCAGGGAGATGCATGAGGAACCGCAGGTTCTGCATTTCGGAAAGCCGGGAACCGGTCTCGTGCTCCGCGAGGGCATGGTCTTCACGATCGAGCCGATGCTCAATCGAGGCCGGCGGACTGTCAGAACCGAGGCTGACGGCTGGACTGTCGTGACGAGAGACGGGTCGCTTTCCGCGCAGTTCGAGCACACCGTCGCCGTTACGGCTTCCGGCGTATCGGTGCTGACGCTGCGCCCTGACGAACTAGCCGCGCTGAAAAACGCGGCTTAGAAACCGGCCGAATCGGAAAGCAATGCTCTTTTCCGTGGCATCGTTAGCGCCGATTCCGCCTTTCCCGCCTGAGCCTATTTCTCCGAAACACCAGCCTCGGCAAAGCTTGCCATCCTGGCATGGCACTCCAGCGCCGAGCGGACGATGTTGACGGCGAGGCAGGCGCCGGAGCCTTCGCCGAGCCGCATGCCGAGATCGAGCAGCGGCGGCAGGCCAAGCGCTTCGAGCAGGCCTCGGTGGCCTGATTCGGCCGAGACGTGGGCGGCGATGGTGTGGGCGAGCCCGGTCGGATGCAGTCTTGCCAGCGGAGCGGCCGCGGCGGTGCAGACGAAGCCGTCGAGCAGCACGGGTATGCCCAGATGCCGTGCGGCCAGCGTGGCGCCAAAGATCGCGGCGAGTTCGCGCCCGCCAAGGGCGGCGGCGACGCCCAGCGGATCAGCGAGGGCGGCGGCGTGGCGCTTCAGGCCGGCTTCGATGGCCACCACCTTGCGCTTCAGGCCGGCATCGTCGACGCCGGTGCCGCGTCCGGTCCATTTTTCCGCGCCACCGCCGAACAGCGCCGCCGAAATGGCGGCGGCCGGCGTGGTGTTGCCGATGCCCATCTCGCCGAAGCAGACGAGGTCGAGGTCTTTTGTCACCGCGTCATAGCCGGCCGAGACGGCGGCAAGGAATGCCTTCTCGTCCATGGCCGGCACTTGCGTGAAGTCGCCGGTGGGATGGTCGAGATCGAGCGGTATGACGTCGAGTTCGGCGCCGGCGATGCGGGCGAGCTGGTTGATGGCGGCGCCGCCGCCGGCGAAATTCGCCACCATCTGCACGGTGACTTCCGACGGATAGGCCGACACGCCCTGCGCGGTGACGCCGTGGTTGCCGGCGAAGACGAACACCTTCACCCGGTCGAGTTTCGGCATGTCGCGGCCCTGCCAGCGCGCCAGCCATGCGGCGATGGTCTCAAGCCGGCCGAGGCTGCCTTGCGGCTTGGTGAGCGTGTCCTGGCGGCGGGCAACCGCGTTTGCCGCGGCATCGCTGCCGGCGGGTAGGTCAAGGCAGGCTTCGCGCAATTCATCGAGGGAATTGAAGGGCATGGGGGCAAGGTCTCCAAAAGAGAATCAGGAAAGGGCAACGGAAGCGACGAGAAGCACCGCGATTTCGCTCACCTGTTGCAGGGCGCCGATCGTGTCGCCGGTCTGGCCACCGATCTGGTTGAGGCAAAGGGCGTGGAACGCGGCAAACAGCAGGCCAAGCAGGATCAGCGCGGCGATGGCGCCGCCGGGGCCGAGCAGGAGCAGGGGAATCGCGCCAAGCACGGCGCCGGCAATGGCGGTGTCGAGCGAGACAGGGCCAGCGCCGGCCGACAGGCCGTCGGACCGAGCCGACGGCAAGAGATGCATGAAGGCGCCAAGCAGGCCGCGCGAGGCGGCGTGGGCAGCCACAAGGGCAAAGAGCGCCTGTGTGGGGTCGGCGAATTCCGAAAGCACGTTCCAGCGGGTCAGCAGCGACAGGGCCAGAGCCACCGCACCGTAGGCGCCGATGCGGCTGTCGCGCATGATCTCGAGTTTGCGGCCACGCGACTTGCCGCCGCCGAAACCGTCGGCGACATCCGACAGTCCGTCTTCATGCAGGCAGCCTGTGGTGATGACGGTTGAGACGAGGCCAAGGGCGGCCGCCGGCCCCATGGCAAGGCCAAACCGTTCCGCCGTGGCAAAGACGATGGCGCCGATCAGGCCGACGACGACGCCGGCAATCGGTGCGGCCCAGATCGCGGCGGCGAGGCCACGGCCGCGAAAGTCTAGGACGGGCAGGGGCAGGCGAGTGAAAAACACCAGGCAGAGCGCGACATCGTCGAAAATCTGCCGGGGCGAAAGGGTCAGATTTGGAAGCTTCACGCGCCAGCCCTCGCTATCGCATGGAAGAAGGTGCCACTGACATGGCCGCGCCGGTAGCCGGAAGCGCCGATCGGATTGCCCTGGCCATCGGCGAGGTCGGCCAGCGATTCGTCATTGCCGGTGGCCGTCATCTGGGCATAGTGGAATTCGTGGCCACGGATCAGCGCGCCTTGCGGACCCAGCGGACAGTCCGCACGCAGCCGCGCCTCGCGATAGCCGAGGTTCATCTTCCGCCTGGCAAAGCTGGTGGCGTGGCCAAGCAGGCCCAGCATGCGATGCGTTTCGCCGGAGGCATCCTCCAGCGCTTCCCCAAGCACCATGAAGCCACCGCACTCGCCATGGACGGGCTTCGCCTCCGCGAAATGAACCATTCCGGCGCGGAAGTTCGCTGCGGCGGCGAGCCGCCCCGCATGAAGCTCGGGATAGCCGCCGGGCAACCAGCAGACATCGCAATCATCGCCCGGCGCTTCGTCGGCGAGCGGCGAGAACGGAACGATTTCCGCGCCGGCCTTGCGCCAATAGGCGGCGACATGCGGGTAAAGAAAAGTGAAGGCGGCGTCCTCGGCCAGCGCGATGCGTTGGCCAGGCGGCTGCAGCGCGTCGGCGAAATCGCCAACTGCCGGATTCAGCGGCGTTGCCAGTGCCATGACGGCATCGAGATCGAGCGACTTCTCCGCCATATCGGCCAGCCTGTCGAGATGCGCCATCAGGTCATCATATTCGCCGGCCTGGACGAGGCCGAGATGGCGCTCGGGCAGATTGAGCGAGGGGTCGCGCAGGATGGCGCCGACCACGGGCAGGCCGATTGCCTCGATCGCGTCGCCGGACAGCCGCCGGTGGCGCTCGCTGCCCAGCCGGTTGAGCACGACGCCGGCCATGCGCACATCCGGGTCGTAAGTGGCAAACCCTTTGGCGACGGCCGCCGCCGTGGTCGATTGGCCAGAAACATCGAGCACCAGCAGCACCGGCAGGCCGTAGAGCCGGGCGAGATCGGCGGCCGAGCCGGTGCACCCCGGCGCGGCCGGAATGCCGTCGAACAGGCCCATGGCGCTTTCGAGGATGACGAAATCGGCATCGTCGGCTGCCTGTGCGGCCAGCGCGTTGAGCAGCGAGGGCGGCATCGCCCAGCTGTCGAGATTGACGCCGGAAAGACCCGTGGCGGCAGTGTGGAAGCCGGGATCGATATAGTCGGGACCGGATTTGGCGCCGCGCACCTTCAGGCCGCGCCGGGCGAGCGCGCGCAGAATGCCGATGGTGACGCTGGTCTTGCCCGAGCCGGAGCGCGGCGCGCCGATGATGATCGCGCGCGCCGTCATGTCCCGCCCGCCAGTGCCGCGCGCATGGCGACGATGCCGCCGACGACGATCAGCGCCGGCGAGGCCAGGCCGGCAACGGCCGCTTCCTCGGCGATGGTGGCGAGCGTGGCGACGACGATCCGTTCCTTTGGCGTGGTCGCGGCGACGATCACAGCCGCCGGCGTCGAGGGCGCCAGTCCGCCGTCGAGCAGGGCTGCCGTAATCAGCGGCAGATTGGCCATGCCCATATAGACCACGACAGGCTGGCCGGTGCGGGCGATTGCAGCCCAGTCGATGTCGTCATCGGTGCCGGCGGCGTGGCCGGTCGCCAGGATCACCGCCTTGTTGATACCGCGCATGGTGGCCGGGATGCCGGTGGCGGCCAGCGCGCTGAGGCCTGATGTCAGACCCGGCAGCACATGGAACGGGATGCCTTCGCGGGCCAGCGCCAAAGCCTCTTCGCCGCCCCGGCCGAAAATATAGGGATCGCCGCCCTTCAGCCTGACGACGCGGCGGCCTTCACGTGCCAGCCGCACCAGCAGGGCGGTGATGTCGTCCTGTTTCATTGAGGGCTGGCCGCCGCGCTTGCCCGCAAAGAAAAGCTCGGCATTTCCGGCAACAGCCACGACATCAGGCGAGACCAACGCGTCATAGACCAGCGCATCCGCTTCCGCCAATGCCGCCAGCACTTCCAGCGTCAGGCAGCCGGGGTCGCCGGGACCGGCGCCGGCCAGCCAGACATGGCCTGGCTCAAGCGGACGCGGCTTGAAGTTCAGTCGCGCCAGCGCCTGTGCGAGCGTGGTGTTTTCGCCCTTGTTCCTGCTGCTGCCGCTCACAATCCGTCCCGTCCGCGAAAACGCCGCTGGTAGTGGGCGTCGTACAATGAACTCTCGCCGAAGCCTTCCGCTGCCAGCGAGCGGCCGACGAAGATAATCGCCGTGCGCTCCATCGGATCGGCGGCGAGCCTTGCCTCGATCGTCTCCAGCGTACCGGTCAGCACGCGCTCATCCGGCCAGGAGGCGCGAAAGACGATCGCGACCGGGCAATCACCACCATAGTGCGGCGTCAATTCGGCGACGACGCGGTCGATGGCGTGGATGGCAAGATGAATGGCCAGCGTGGCGCCGGTGCGGCCGAAGCCGGCCAATGTTTCGCCGGGCGGCATTTTCGAGGCGCGGCCGGAGACACGGGTCAGCACCAGGCTTTGCGCGACTTCGGGAATGGTCAGCTCGCGGCGAAGGGCCGCGGCCGCGGCCGCGAAGGAAGGAACGCCCGGCGTCAGCGTGTAAGGGATGCCGTGCTTTTCCAGCCGGCGGATCTGCTCGGCAACGGCGCTCCATACCGACAGATCGCCCGAGTGCAGCCTCGCGACATCATGGCCGGCTTTGTGAGCATCGAGATAGGCAGCCTCGATCTCGTCGAGCGACATCGGCGCGGTGTCGATCAGTTTTGTGCCCGGGGCGCAGTGCTGCAGCAATTCGGGTGCCACGATCGAACCGGCGTGGAGGCACACCGGGCAGCTTGCCAGGAGCCTCGCACCACGCAGCGTGATGAGGTCGGCCGCACCCGGACCGGCCCCGATGAAATGGACGGTCATGGCGCGTCTCCGCGGATGGCGATGGCGCATGTGACCGGGCCAAGCACGGTGCGCGGGCCGAGCAGCTTCGCGCCTTTGCCGGCAACCGCAAGGGCCGACGCTTCGGAAACCGATGGCGTGCCGGCCGATTTCTGCGACAGGCTGGAATTGCTGAGCGTTCCCGACGATACAGCCCGAAGGGCAGCGTCATCGACGATGATGACCGGGAGATTCAGCGTGCGACCGGTGGCAGCGATCGCGTCTTCATCCTTCTTGAGCGCGGCGGTGGCGAGTGCCGAAAGAGCCGACATCGCCAGCCCATGCGCTTCGAGCGCGGTTTCTATCGCGGCAAGCACGTCTTCAACGCTCACGCCTTTCCGGCTGCCGATCCCCGCGACAATCATGGCTTCACCCGGCTCCCCATCATGGCTTCACCCAAGCCCACTGCGTAACCGGCATCGCCGGCCGCCAGGCCTGCATCGAGCCGACCGGCGAGGCGCGCGAAATGGCGATGCGGGTGAGATCGCCACCCAATTTGATGTGTTGGGCAAGAAGCAGGGCTTCCATCTCCAGCGTTACCGCATTGGCGACCAGACGGCCCCCGCCGCGCAGCGCCTTGATGGCGGCGTTCAGCACTCCGGTGTCGCTGCCGCCGCCGCCGATGAAGATCGCGTCGGGTGTGTCCAGCCTGGTCAGCGCCTTGGGCGCGCTGCCTTCCACCACGACGAGGCCGGGAACGCCGCAAGCCGCCGCGTTGCGGCCGATGCGGGCGGCTCGGGTCGCGTCGGCTTCAATGGCGATGGTGCGCATCGCGGGGTGGGCAAGCATCCATTCGATGCCGATCGAGCCGGAACCGGCGCCGATATCCCACAGCAATTCGCCGCGCCTTGGCGCCAGCGCCGAAAGGGTGACGGCGCGGATTTCGCGCTTGGTAATCTGGCCGTCATGATCGAACAGGTGATCGGCAAGGCCTGATGTGAGCGGCAGCACGCGGGCCTGCGGATTAGAATCAATTTCGATGGCCAGCACGTTGAGCGGATTGATGTTTTCGAGGGCGAAGGCATCGGCGCGGGCCGAACGTTGGATCTCGTTCGGTCCGCCCAGAGCCTCCAGAACGGTAAGCCGTGATGCACCGAAGTCGAGTTCAGCGAGCAGGCGGGCGATTGCCGCCGGTGCATCGCCATCGGATGTCAGCGCCAGGATGCGCGCATTCGGCTGCAGCAGCGGCCGGATCAGGTCGAGCGGCCGGCCATGCAGCGAAATGGTCTCGATGTCCTGCAGTGCCCAGCCTAGCCGGGCGGCGGCCAGCGAAACGGCCGACGGCGCGGGAATGACGTGCATCTCCTGCAGCTTGACTTTGCGGGCCAGCGTGGCGCCGACACCGTGGAAGAACGGATCGCCAGAGGCGAGCACGCAGACACGCCTGCCGGCCAGCGCCAGCACGTCGCGCATTTCGGCATCAAAAGGCACCGGCCATCGGCGCGGCTCGCCCTTGGCGAAGGGGGCGACCAGCGCCAGATGCCGCTTGCCGCCGAAGATGATTTCCGCCTTGGCAATCTGCTGCTTGGCCTCGTCGCCGAGACCGGCTAGACCGTCCTCGCCGATGCCGATGATCGTGAGCCATTGGAGTGTTGGCTGCTTGTTGTTTGACATGCCAGCGCTGCCCCTCATCCGCCTGCCGGCACCTTCTCCCCGTATAGAGACGGGGAGAAGGGACTAGCGGCAACGCTGGCGATCCGCCTCTCCCCGTTCTTACGGGGAGAGGGTAAGGGTGAGGGGCAGCGCCGACGTGGTCCAGTAGGGTGCCTATGAAGACGATCCTGATCCTCGGCGGTACCACCGAAGCCCGGCAACTGGCGGGAAGGCTGGCCATGCGCGCCTCGGTCACGTTGTCCCTGGCCGGCCGCACCGAAAGCCCGGTCGCCCAAGGCGTTCCCGTGCGGGTCGGCGGATTTGGCGGTGCCGACGGGTTGGCGAGCTACATCAGGGAGACGGGTACGGATCTGCTGATCGACGCCACGCATCCCTATGCGGCGCGAATCTCCGCCAACGCGGCGCAGGCCGCGCGGCTGAGCCGTGTGCCGATCCTTGCCTTGCGCCGCCCGGGTTGGAAGCGTGTCGAAGGCGACCGCTGGATTGAGGTCGATACGGTCGGCGCTGCCGTGCAGGCGCTTGGCGATACGCCGCGCCGGGTCTTCCTGGCGCTTGGTCGGCAAGAGGTTGCGGCCTTCGAAGCGGCCGCCCAGCATCATTATCTCATCCGCAGCGTCGATCCGATTGAGCCGAAACTGGCCGTGCCCGATGCTGATTATCTGCTGGCGCGCGGTCCGTTCCGTGAGCCGGACGAGCGTGCGTTGCTCAGCGAACAGCGCATCGAGATTGTCGTTTCCAAGAACAGCGGCGGCGTGGCCACTTACGGCAAGATTGCCGCCGCGCGGGCGCTCGGCATCGAGGTGATCATGGTCCGCAGGCCAGCGCTGCCGGAAGTGCCTTCGGCTGAAACCGTCGAAGCCCTGGGCGCGATGGTGGATCATTTCGTCGAGCCCGCGGCCGAACGCGGCGTGTAGACCAGCGCCGGCTTGTCGCCGCGCTTGATGATCCGGGTTTCCGGTGAACCAATGATGATGCAGGTCGCCATGTCGGCCTTTTGCGCGTCGACGTTGGCCAGCAGGAAAACCTCGATGCGTTCGTCCGGGCGGCCGGCGGCGCGGCCGAAGATCACCGGGGTGGTGCCGGGCAGGATCGCGCTCAGGCATTCGAAGGCGCGGCCGAGCTGCCAGGGGCGCGCCTTGCTGATCGGATTGTAGAGCGCGATGACGAAGCCGGCGCCGGCCGCCGCCAGAAGACGAAGCTCTATCAGCTCCCATGGCTTCAGATTGTCGGACAGCGATATGGCGCAGAAATCATGGCCGAGCGGGGCGCCGATGCGGGCGGCGACCGCGAGCATGGCTGTAATGCCGGGCACGACGGAAAGATCGACCGCACGCCATTCGGCCGGGCCGGCCTCGATCGCCTCGCAGACGGCGGCCGCCATGGCGAAGACGCCCGGATCGCCACCGGAAACGACGGCGACGTCATTGCCCTCGGCGGCTTTGACCAGCGCATCCTTGGAGCGGGCGAGTTCCTCGCGATTGTCGGAGGCGACGCGGGTCTGGTCCGGGCGTAGGTCAAGCCGGTCGAGATAGGGCTTGTAGCCATAGAAGAATTTCGCTTCCGCCACGGCGCGGCGGGCTTCCGGCGTGACCTGATCGGCATTGCCGGGGCCGAGACCGATGACGGTGAGGCGGCCGCTCATGCCTGCGCTCCCAGGGCGCCGGGCCGGCCGGACCAGCCGGCGACCAACACGATGGCGAAGTAGGGCGCCTTGTCATCCGGCTTGTCGGCCAGCCGCATCGAGATACTGCCGGCCATGGTGCCGCGCTCCACATAGACGGCGCGCGTCAGCTTTCCTGTCGCCTCCAGCGCCCGCCTTATCTTGGGCAGGTTGCGGCCGACCTTCATGATGACGGCGGCATCGGTGTCGGCGAGGCGGCGCGTCAACTCGAATTCGCTCATCGTGCCGGGCAGAACGGTCAGCACATCGTCCCCCTGGACGATCGGCAGGCCGGTCGCCGACCAGCAACCTGACATGGCGGTGATGCCGGGAATAACCTCGGTCGGGAAACGATGCGCCAGCCTGACATGCAGATGCATGTAGGAGCCGTAGAACAGCGGATCGCCTTCGGACAGCACAGCCACGATCCTGCCAGCCCCGAGATGTTCGGCGACCTTCTCGGCCGATTCCTCGTAGAAGCCGGTGATCTGCGAGCGGTAGTCGTCGTGATCCTTGTCGATCTCGGTGGTCACGGGGTAGAGCAGCGGCAGTTCCAGCATATCGGGCCGGAAGCGCGTTTCGACGATGGCGCGCGCATTGCTGTTGTTGCCGCGCTTGGCGAAATACGCCACCACATCGGCTTCCGCCAAGGCGCGCGCGGCCTTCAGCGTCAACAGTTCGGGGTCGCCGGGACCGGTGCCGACGCCGACGAGTCGGCCTTTTGCCGATCCTTCCTTGACGAGGGCGTTCACAGGCCCGGCCTCGCCAGCGAATTGAGCGCGGCTGCGGTCATCGCGCTGCCTCCAAGCCTGCCGCGCACGATGGCATAGGGCACGCCATAGGAATTCTCAGCCAGCGCGTCCTTCGATTCGGCGGCACCGACGAAGCCGACCGGCATGCCGATGATGGCCGCCGGCTTCGGCGCGCCGTCACGCAGTTTTTCCAGCAGGTAGAAAAGCGCTGTCGGCGCGTTGCCGATGGCGACCACCGCGCCGGCCATGCGCTCGCCCCACAGGTCGATCGCCGCGGCCGAGCGGGTGTTGCCGATCTCCCTGGCGATTTCATGCGTGCGCGGGTCGCGCAAGGTGCAGATCACCTCGTTGCCGGCCGGCAGCCGGGCACGGGTGACGCCATGCGAGACCATTTCCGCGTCGCAGAAGATCGGTGCGCCGGCGGCAAGTGCCTTGCGCGCGGCGGCAACAAAATCGCTGGAGAAGACAAATTGACTGGCGGCTTCGACTTGTCCGCAGGCATGGATCATGCGGATGGCGACATCGGCCTCGACTTCCGAAAAGCGTGACAGATCGGCCTCGGCGCGGATGATGGCGAAGGAGCGCTCGTAGATCGCCGTGCCGTCGTGGATGTAGTCGTAGGCGGCCATGCTTATTCCTGTCGGTAAGCCTCTGCGATGGCGGCCGGCCCCAGCCTTGTCAGGCAAGCAGCGGCGGTTTCGCCTTGATATCGTGCGCTGCGGATCACCGCCGCGACGCGGCTCATGCCGCGCGCGGCGTCATAGCCCGGCCTGTAGCCGGCAGGAAGAGCCTTTGCCGTCGCGTTCACGACAAGTCCGGCTCCGTTTTCGTCGCCGACAATTGTTAGTGTCGCCGGACCGGGGTGCGCGCAGCCCTTGGCACAGCCGGAAATGTGCAGCGTGAAGTCTAGAATGTCGGCATTCCCGGCGGCAATCGTTTCGGCGATGTCGCGTGTCGGGATCCGACCGGAGGCGCAGGCCGGCGTCCCGGGGCAGGCGGCGATGCGGGTGCGGGGGTCGGCAGGCGAGGTGACGAAGCCGAGGGAGAAGGCGGCGTCCTGAAGGGGTTGGTTGGTGTGCGCCGGCTGACCGAGGAAGAGCAAGGCACGGCCCGGGGCGAGGCGGATTTCGGTAGTGCCGAGGTTCGATGCTTGGCTGGCGAGGTCGATCAGGTTTTGGGCCGGCATGCTGCCATAGGGGAGGCTGATGCCGACGGTGTGGCCGTGGCTTAGGTCGAAAAGGCCAATCGGCGTGCGAGGGCGCTCTACGGCGCCCCCCTCTGTCCTGCCGGACATCTCCCCCACAAGGGGGGAGATCAGCAGTTCGGCCGACGGCGCTTCTTCCTCCACGTTGGAGCTTGGCTGGACGTTGGCGGTTGGCGAAAGCAGAGATGAGGGCGCAATCTCCCCCCTTGTGGGGGAGATGTCCGGCAGGACAGAGGGGGGCGCGACGGAGTGCCAGCCTGCGAGAGATGCCAATTGCCTCTCCGACAAATCTCTCGCATGAGCTTCTCGACCTTTCTCGGCAACCATCCTGAGTGCACCAACAGCGATGTCGCACGCTGCGTCCTCATCGACCATGCAGACCGGCTTCGCTTGCCTTCCGTCTCCGGCAATCAACACCTGCCACTGAACTTCGTCACCCATCTGAACAGCAACCACCCTGATATCGGCCGTCACCGCATCCATCGCCAATTGCCCGCCGCCGTCCACGACAACCGAAACCTTCGGGCCAAGCCTTGCCGTCAGCCCGGCGTCCTCGATCGCGCCCCTGATCCGCTCAGCCAGCGATCGCGGGTCGGCGATTTCCCGGGGGTCGATGCCCGCCAGCGGCCCAGTCTCGACCGGCACGCCGGTACGCACCGCGATGCCCAATGCGTCGACTTCCGCCGCCAGCGACCGTGCGCTTTCCGTTGTCAGGCCGCGTATCTGCAAGCTGCCGCGCGCGGTCACTTCCATGATG
Organism: Mesorhizobium sp. B2-4-15; assembly: GCF_006658505.1. GTDB lineage: Bacteria > Pseudomonadota > Alphaproteobacteria > Rhizobiales > Rhizobiaceae > Mesorhizobium. The sequence goes on along the minus strand of NZ_VFUZ01000023.1, from coordinate 52,987 downwards.
CCATTGCCATGGCGCAAGGCGGATTCGCCGAGCCCGATTAGCGACTGCGGTGATAATCCTCCAGCGACCGGGTTGAGCCTCACCAGCAGACCATCGCCGGTCTGCATGGGGGCGCTGAGAGCAGGACAGGCGCCGCGGCGCGAAAAGGCGTTCATGCCGCCACCCCAAGCGCCTCGGCCTCGGCAATCAGCGCGGCGAGGTCGTCGTCGATCGAATTGCGCAGGGGATGCCAGAGACCGCGCCGGCGCGCCGACAGAAAGCGTTCGGCGATGACTTTCGCGGCGGCGGGATTTTCGCGCAGGATGAAGGCGCGAACTTCGGGATCGCCAACATAGGCATCGTGCACGGCCTCGATCAGCGCGCCTGAAATGGCATGGGTGGTCTCGGCGAAGCCGACCAGCCGGTCGACCGTTTCGGCGAATTCCGATGCGCCGCGCGGGCCGTGGCGCATCTGACCAGCGATAAAGCGTGAATTGACCGCACGGGCGCGCACCACCCGCGATACGGCCTCACCGACAGAGCGCGGCTTTGGCTTTTGCGGATCTGTCGTGTCGAGCACGATGACGTCGGCATTCCGGCCGAGGGCCGCAAGCGCGGCCGAAAAGCCGCCGATGAAGGCGACATCGGCTGATCCTTCGAGAATGTCGCGGCCGGGATCGTCGCCGGTGTGGACGAGAAGATCGGCCTCGGCGATGCGTCCCTCGAAAGCGCCGGGTGCGGAGATGCCATCACCCCCGGCACCGCCATAGGCGTGCGAGGTGGCATCGAGATAGGCACGGCCGATCTCTTCGCGCGCGCGCCAGTCGCCGTTCGACAACAGCTCCTCGACGCCGGCGCCGTAAGTGCCTGGCGAGGTGCCGAAGATGCGGGGGCTGATCTTGCCGTCAGCGCGGGTCTTCGCGGCGAGCGGGTTTTCCGAATCGTCCTCGTCGCGGGCGGCGACGGCGCCGGCGGCGGCATCGATGAGCGCGATCTGCGTCGGGAACATGTCGCGGAACAGGCCTGATATCCGCCAGGTGACATCGACGCGGGGGCGGCCAAGCGTGGCCGGCGGCAGCACCTCGATGCCGGTGATGCGGCCGGTGGCGGTGTTCCATTGCGGCCGGCAGCCCATCAGCGCCAGGCCCTGCGCGATCTCCTCGCCGCCGGTGCGCAGCGACGCCGAGCCCCAGAGGTCGATCACCAGCGAGCGTGGCCAGTCTCCATGCGACTGCAAGTAGGCGCGCACGACCTCCTCTGCCGCCGCCTTGCCGATGTCGTAGGCGGTCGGCGTCGGCATGGTGCGGGGATCCGACGTGAACAGGTTGCGGCCGGTGGGCAGCACATCGGAGCGGCCTCGCGCGGGTGCGCCGGCCGGGCCGGCCTTGACGTGACGGCCATCGAGCGCGGCAAGCAGCGCGGCCTTTTCGGCGTTCGCGCTCTGGCGGCGCATGGCATCGGGTTCGTCGTCGGAGGCGCGACCGTAGATGTGCAGCCCGTCCTTGATGGAGAAATCCTTGAGGTCGCAGAGCCACGCATCGATACGGCGCAAAGCCTCATCAGGCGCGTCGGTCCTCGCAACGCCTGCTTCGGAGGCGAGGCCGGTCTGTTGCGCGGTGTCGACGATCAGCTTCGCCAGCTGGTCGCGGCGCCGCCGGTCGAGCCCATCGGCCTGGGCATATTCGTCGACCAGGCGTTCCAGCCGGTGCTGGTCTTGGTCGAGGCCAGCGCCGGTCAGCGGCGGCGGCAGATGGCCGAGCGTGACGGCGGCGATGCGCCGCTTGGCTTGTGCCGCCTCGCCGGGATTGGAGACGATGAAGGGATAGATGACAGGCAGGGGTCCGGCGACGATCTCGGGGAAGCAGTTTTGCGACAGCGCGACCGTCTTGCCCGGCAGCCATTCCAGCGTGCCGTGGGCACCGACGTGGATGAGGGCGTTGACGCCCAGCGATTTCCGGAGCCACAGACCGAAGGCGAGTAGGGCATGGCGCGGGGGGAGCGTGGGGTCGTGGTAATCGGCGCGGCGGTCGGCGGAGCGGCCGCGATCCGGGGCGAGCGCTACGGTGATGTTGCCGAAGGTGGCGGCGCGGAAGGGGAAAAATCTCGGACGCTGGTGTTCCGGCCCACCCCCCTCTGTCCTGCCGGACATCTCCCCCGCAAGGGGGGAGATCGAGCTTTCATCGAAGCTCTCGCCAGCTATTGGCCTCGCAGGAACAGCGCCGGCATCCGAGCTGCCAATCTCCCCCCTTGCGGGGGAGATGTCCGGCAGGACAGAGGGGGGTGCCTCGCATAAACCTGCCTCATCTTCTGGTTTTCCCCATGCTGCTTCTACTGCGGCAATCACAGCTCTCGGCAACTCCTTCGAGAAGCCCAAATACTCCTGTAGGGCCAATCCGTCGTTGCTATGCTCCAGCAAATCCAGCAGTTCCCGCGGCGTTCGCGGAATCCCGTCAACGGCATAGCCCTGTTCGCTGAGGTCATGCAGCATGGCCAGCACGCTCGACGGGACGTCGAGGCCGACGGCATAGCCGGTGCGGCCGGGGGCGCTCGGGTAATCCGGGATCAGGATGGCGAGCTTGCGCTGGGCGCGAGATGTCTCCTGCAGGCGGACAAAAGCTGCTACACGATCGGCAACCTGGGCCACGCGGTCCGGCTCCGGCCGGTTGGCGAAGGCGCGGTGGCCAAGTGCGGGATCGACATCGCTTTCGTCCTTGAAGGAAATGGCGCCGGCGAGGATGCGGCCGTCGAGTTCGGGCAGCACGACATGCATGGCGAGGTCGGCGGGTGCCAGGCCGCGCTGGTTATTTTCCCAAACGTCGCGGCGCGTGGTGGCGACGATCACCTGGAAGACGGGGACGCCGGCGCGATCGAACAGGGTTTCGACATCGGGCTCCGCGCCGGACGCGAAAGCGGTCGCGGTGATGATGGCGGCCGGTTTCAGCGTGGCGAGAGCGGTTTCGACGAACGCGAGGGATGCTGGGTCTTTGAGGCTGGAGACGAAGATCGGCACGGGGGTGACGCCGCGCTGCTGCAAGGCGTCGAAAAGCGCATCGATTGGCGCGACATCGGGGGCGAGCAGCATCGAGCGGTAGAAGAGGATGGGCACGATCTTTCCCTCCCCCTCGAGGGGAGGGTGGCCCGCAGGGCCGGGTGGGGTCGGTGCGACTGGATATGGTGTTTCTCGAAGTCGGCGCACTTCACCGGCGACCCCACCCCCGGCCTGCGGCCGGACCCTCCCCTCGAGGGGGAGGGGGACGCCGCACTCGACGACGCCACGTCCTGGCTCGTAGTAGCCCGCTTTGGGCACGGTTACCGGCGCGGCTGCTGCTTCATCCTGTCCTGCCAGCCCTGCCAACCTCCGCACCAGCGCACCCATATTGGCCGGGCCGCCTTCGCGGAAATAGCCGAGCAGCGCGTCCAGTTCCGTGCGCGGCAGCGTCGAGGCTTCGATCAGCCGGAAATCGTCATCGTGGCCTTCGCCAGGCAGCAGCGCCAGTTTTATGCCGCGCTCGCGGGCGGTCGCGGCAAGCTGGTCGCAGCCATAGCGCCACCAGTCGTAGCCGCCGAGGATACGCACCAGGATGATCCTGGCGTGGCGGGCGACGCTGTCGATCCAGAGGTCGACGGACATGGGGTGGCGCAGGTCACGCAGCGCGGCCAGCCGCATCGAGGGCAGGCGGCCGGCATCGGCCTTCCACGCGGCGGCGAGGCCGGCGAGATCGCTGTCGGTGAAGGACAGGGCCACGATATCCGCCGGCGTCTGCCGCAGATCGACCGGCTCGGCGAGATCGTCGAGCGACGCGGATGTCGTGGTGAGGATGTGCATCGCGGCCCGTGCCTGAAAATCAGCCGGCGAGTATACGCTCGATCGCAGGGCGGTTCAGCCCCTTGAGGCCGATGACGACGAGACGCGAGCGGCGGTCGTCCTCGGCGGTCCAGGCGCGGTCATAGTAATGGTTGACGCGCGGGCCGACGGCCTGCAGCAAAAGCCGCATCGGCTTGCCGCCGACCTCTACGAAGCCTTTCACGCGCAGCACGTTTTCCTGTTCGGCGGCGGCAGCGACGCGTTTTGCCAGTTCGTCCGGATTGGCGATCGAGGGGATGTCGACAATGAAGGTGTCGAAGTCGTCATGCTCGTGGTCGAATGCGCCGTCGTGATGGGACTTGCGGTTCTCGATGTCGTCCTCTACGGCGAGGCCGAGCCCGAGCAGTACGGAGGGATCGACCTTGCCGTGGGACGTCGGCACGATCTTGACGGCCCGGGCGGAGTGTTCGTTGACGATGGCGTTGGCGCGGGCCGAACCGGCGGCGTCCATCAGGTCACTCTTCGACAGGATGATCAGGTCGGCGCAGGCGATCTGGTCCTCGAACACTTCCTCGACCGGGTCGTCATGGTCGAGGCTGTCATCCCCGGCGCGTTGGGCCTGCAGGGCGTCCATGTCGTTGGCGACGCGGCCTTCGGCCAGTGCGGGGCCGTCGACCACGGCGATCACGCCGTCGACGGTCACGCGGCTCTTCACCGTCGGCCACTGGAAGGCCTGGACCAGCGGCTTCGGCAAAGCGAGGCCGGAGGTTTCGATCAGGATATGGTCGACCCTCGGCGTCAGTGACAGGATCTGGTCGAGTGCCGGTACGAAATCGTCGGCCACGGTGCAACAGATGCAGCCATTGGCCAGTTCGACGATGTTTTCCTCCGGGCAAGTGTCGATGCCGCAGCCCTTGAGGATCTCGCCGTCAATGCCGATGTCGCCGAACTCGTTGACGATAATCGCGATGCGCTTGCCGCCGGCGTTTTCCAGGAGATGGCGGACCAGTGTCGTCTTGCCGGCACCGAGAAAGCCGGTGACGACGGTGCAGGGAACGCGGGAGACGGAAGCGGTCATGGTCAGTCTTTCAGCAGGTCTAGGGGAGGGATGCGGGCAACGAGGCCGCGCTTCAGGGAATCAGGGCGGCCGCGCCAAGGGATGAGGCCGTCGCTCGAGGTGGCGAAGAGTCTGGCGCCGGTAACGAGGTCGGCGCCGCTGCTCGTGGTCAGGTCGCCGAAGACATAGCTCCAGCAGCCGTCGCGCAGGATCGCGGCGCTGAGCCGGCGTTTGCAATTGCCGAGACATTCGACCGTGCGGACGCGGACGTTCTCGGATGCTGCCGCGCGGCGCGTGTCCTGCGCCAGCGATTCGCCGGCGCGGGGATGGGCGTCGGAGCCGGTTTCGTCGCGGCAGGACGCGCAGACGATGACGGTGACGTCGGACAAGGCGTCGCCATTGGCGGAAGATATATCCGCTGCACCAGCCGAAAAACTGCCGTTATGGTCCAAAAACCGGGCTCCTTGCCCGGAAACCCGCCGGGCGATCGGATTCTTCTGTCGCAGACGGCAGGTCTCCTGGCTCGCGGGTCATCGCCTTGGTTAGCCGCCTTCCCGGGAACTCCCAGTGGCTTTCGGCCTTGGCTCTTCGCTTACAGTTGCGGGGACAGCCGCGGATTTGAGACCGAAATCCCGCACCGCATTCCCTCTTAGCCCCAGCCGTTGCGGGCAGGGGACCGTCTGGACGGGATTTAGGCTTTTGCAGGCAGCGGTGTCAACGCGCGGCTACGACATGGCGATGTCGGCCAGCGCCGGGCCTAGATCGCCGGCAGGCGTCACTTCCATTCGTTCAAGCTCGAGCCAGCCTTGCATCTGTTTCAATTCGTCGAAGAGCTGGGCGGCTGTTTCAGGCGGCGCTCCGGGCTCGGCGTAGGCCGCGTGGACGCGCAGCACGCTTGCCGGCCGGTCGGCTCTCAGGTCGACGCGAGCGACGATCCTGTCGCCAAGCAGGAAGGGCAGGACATAGTAGCCGTACTGGCGTTTTTCGGCAGGGGTGTAGATTTCGATGCGGTAATGGAAATCGAATAGCCGCTCGGTGCGCGAGCGTTCGAAGACGACGGGGTCGAAAGGCGCCAGCAAGGCGCGCGCTTCGATCTTGCGGGGCAAACGGGCGTCCTTATAGAGGTAAGCCGGCTTGTTCCAGCCCTCGACACGCACCGGCAGCAACTCGCCCAACTCGGCCAGTTCCTCCAGCCGGCCTTTCATGTCGGCGGGCGACAGACGGAAATAGTCGCGCAGGTCCCCGGCTGTAGCCACCCCATGGGCGCGGGCTGAAATGCGCAGCAATTCGCGATGCGCGTCCTCGGCAGCGGGCACCGGCAAATCGAGGATCGCCTGCGGCAGCACGCGTTCGGGCAGGTCATAGAAGCGCTCGAAGCCGCGGCGGTGCGCGGTGGTGATGCGGCCGGCCCAGAACAGCCATTCGAAGGCATGCTTGGCATGGCTCCAGCCCCACCAGCCGCCGGAACCTTTCTGGCCTTCAAGCGCCGAGGCGGCGATCGGGCCGCGATCGGCGACTTCCCGATAGATCTCTTCGATGTAGGCGGCGTGCTCGCGGCCCCATTTGGCGAGGCCCAGATACATTTCGTCGCCTTGCTCGGCGCGCTGCATGCGCCAGCGCATCAAGGGGTATGTCTCGACCGGCAGGAACGAGGCTTCATGCGCCCAGTATTCGAACACCATGCGCTTGCGCGTCACGGCGGCATTGTCGAGGAGCGCGAGCGGGTAGGGGCCAAGCCGCGAATAGAGCGGCATATAGTGCGCGCGCACCACCGCGCTGACGGAATCGATCTGCAGCAGGCCGGTGCGGGAAAGAACCCGGGCGAAGTGGCGGCGGTCTGGCGTGCCATTCGGGCGAGGATCGAGAAACCCCTGGGCGGCGAGTGCAACGCGCCGAGCGGCGGCAAGCGAGATCTTTTCCTTCATGCAGGTGTCACTCAGAGGGCGATTTATGGCGGTTCAGACCGGTGATTCCAGCCCATGCTAGCAGGGTTTTGGCGGCAACCATGTCAGGAGATAAAAGTGGAGTAGAACGCGAAGGAAATCAAACAGGAGCGCATCGGACCAGTTTCTCCTGTAATGCCGTCCAGGTCGGCGTTTTGAACAAGGTTTGACTTGCTTCGCTGGAAGTGCTGCGCTAACCCTCGCCGCGTTGCAGCATGGGCCCCTCTAAAACGGTTCAGCGGTTAAACTGTCACGCTTCCGCATTAAGGTCCGGTGCTGTAACAAAAGTGGATTGGCGCCAACGGAAAGCCGCTGCATGAACGCACTTCTCAGTTCGTACCTGCCCATCGTCCTGTTCATCGGCGTGGCATTGGTCGTCGGCCTGGCGCTGCTGGCCGCACCGTTCCTGGTGGCCTACCGCAACCCCGATCCTGAAAAGCTTTCCGCCTACGAGTGCGGTTTCAACTCGTTCGACGACGCCCGCATGAAATTCGACATCCGTTTCTACCTGGTGTCGATCCTGTTCATCATCTTCGACCTGGAAGTGGCCTTCCTGTTTCCCTGGGCGGTGTCGTTCTCGAAGATCGGCATGCTCGGCTTCTGGTCGATGATGGTGTTTTTGGCAGTGCTGACCATCGGCTTTGCCTATGAATGGAAAAAAGGAGCGCTGGAATGGGATTGAACGACAGTTCAGGCACCCTCGTCGCGCCGAAGCCCAAGGGCATCATCGATCCCAACACCGGCAGGCCGGTGGGAGAGGACGATCCCTTTTTCCTCGAAATCAACAATGAGCTCGCCGACAAGGGTTTTCTGGTCACCTCGACAGAGGCGCTGATCACCTGGGCGCGTAGCGGCTCGCTGATGTTCATGACCTTCGGCCTCGCCTGCTGCGCGGTCGAGATGATCCACACCTCAATGCCGCGCTATGACTCGGAGCGGTTCGGCGTGGCGCCGCGCGCGTCTCCGCGCCAGTCCGACATCATGATCGTCGCCGGCACGCTGACCAACAAGATGGCGCCGGCGCTGCGCAAGGTCTACGACCAGATGCCGGAGCCGCGCTACGTCATCTCGATGGGCTCGTGCGCCAATGGCGGCGGCTATTATCACTATTCCTATTCGGTGGTGCGTGGCTGCGACCGCGTCGTGCCGGTCGACATCTATGTGCCCGGCTGCCCGCCGAGCGCCGAAGCACTGCTCTACGGCATTCTTCTCCTGCAGAAGAAAATCCGCCGCACCGGCACGATCGAACGGTAAATCCATGGCCGCATCACTGAGCGAACTGTCGAGCTATCTCGGCGAGAAACTGAGCGGACGGATCTCGGACGCGGTGTTCGCCTATGGCGAACTCACCATCCATGTCGAACCTCGCGACCTGGTCGACGTGATGACTTTCCTGCGTGACGATGCGCGCTGCCAGTTCATCTCGATCATCGATGTCTGTGGCGCCGACTATCCGTCGCGAGCCAAACGCTTCGACGTCGTCTACCATCTGCTGTCGCCGAAACAGAATGTGCGCATCCGCGTCAAGGTGCAGGCCGACGAGGAGACGATGGTGCCGTCGATCACCGGCGTCTATCCCGGCGCCGACTGGTTCGAGCGCGAGACCTACGATCTCTATGGCGTGCTGTTCTCGGGCCATCCGGACCTGCGCCGCCTGCTGACCGACTATGGTTTCGAAGGCCATCCGCTGCGCAAGGATTTCCCGCTGACCGGCTTTGTCGAGGTTCGCTACGACGACGAGGCCAAGCGCGTCATCTACGAGCCGGTCGAGCTCAAGCAAGAATTCCGCAATTTCGATTTTTTGTCCCCTTGGGAAGGCACCGATTATGTGCTGCCCGGGGACGAAAAAGCGAAGCAGTGAGTAGGGAAGTAGTCAGTAGTCGGTGGGGAAGAATTGGAGCAACGGATCGAATCTTATCGCGACTTGAAGGTGTGGCAATCGGCGATGGCACTCGCAGAAGACTGTTATCGCTTCACCAGAGAGTTTCCGAAGGAGGAGATCTACGGCATGACCTCGCAGATGCGCCGATCGGCGGTTTCGATCGCGGCCAACATCGCAGAGGGCTACGGTCGGGAAAACAGAGGTTCGTTCGTTCAATTTTTGCGCATGGCGCAGGGTTCGTTGAAGGAACTGGAAACGCACATATTGCTGGCAGGCCGGGTTGGCTTGTTAGAAAAAGACAACGAGATTGAACTGCTGCTGCGATGCGAAGAGATTGGAAAGATGACGAGATCTCTCATTCGCACAGTGCAGGCCAAGCAGGCGGAATGAAGTAGGCATTGAGATTGATGGTCACTACTCACTACTCACTACTGACTCGTCGCCAGAGGCGCCAGAATGGCTGAAACCTCCGTCCGCAATTTCAACATCAACTTCGGCCCGCAGCACCCGGCCGCACACGGCGTTTTGCGCCTCGTGCTGGAGCTTGACGGGGAAGTGGTCGATCGCGTCGATCCGCATATCGGGTTGCTGCACCGCGGCACCGAGAAGCTGATCGAGGCCAAGACCTACCTGCAGGCGGTGCCCTATCTCGACCGGCTGGATTATTGCGCGCCGATGAACCAGGAGCATGCCTTCGCGCTTGCCGCCGAGCGCCTGCTCGGCATCGACGTGCCGAAGCGTGGCCAGCTGATCCGCGTGCTCTATTGCGAAATCGGCCGCATCATGTCGCACATCCTCAATGTGACGACGCAGGCGATGGACGTCGGCGCTCTGACGCCGCCGCTGTGGGGTTTCGTCGAGCGTGAAAAGCTGATGGTATTCTATGAGCGGGCTTCCGGCTCGCGGATGCATGCGGCCTATTTCCGTCCCGGCGGCGTCCATCAGGACCTGCCGCAGAAGCTGGTCGAGGATATCGGCAAGTGGATCGATCCGTTCCTGAAGTCGATCGACGACCTTGATGCACTGCTCACCGGCAACCGCATCTTCAAGCAGCGCAATGTCGATATCGGTACGGTTTCGCTGGCCGACGCCTGGGCCTGGGGCTTTTCGGGCGTGATGGTGCGCGGTTCGGGCGCGGCGTGGGATCTGCGCAAATCGCAGCCCTACGAATGCTATTCGGAAATGGATTTCGACATTCCGATCGGCAAGAACGGCGACTGTTTCGACCGCTATCTCGTGCGCATGGAAGAGATGCGCCAGTCGGCCCGGATCATGCGCCAGTGCGTCGATCTGCTGCTCGGCAAGGAAAGCGCCGGTCCGGTGTCGAACCTCGACGGCAAGGTGGTGCCGCCGAAGCGCGCGGCGATGAAGCGCTCGATGGAAGCGCTGATCCATCACTTCAAACTCTATACCGAGGGTTACCGCGTGCCGGCCGGCGAGGTCTACGCGGCCGTCGAGGCGCCGAAGGGCGAGTTCGGTGTCTATCTGGTTTCCGACGGCACCAACAAGCCCTACCGCTGCAAGCTGCGCGCCCCCGGCTTCGCGCATCTTCAGGCCATGGATTTCCTGTGCCGCGGCCACATGCTGGCCGACGTCACCGCCGTCCTCGGCTCCCTCGACATCGTGTTTGGTGAGGTCGATCGCTAAATGTCAGTCCGCCGTCTCGCAGAAGCCAGCGTCCAGCCAGCCTCCTTCGCCTTCAACAGGGCGAACGCGGCAGCGGCGAAGCAATGGATCAAGAAGTATCCGAAGGGCCGCGAGCAGTCGGCGATCATCCCGCTTCTGATGCTGGCGCAGGAACAGGAAGGCTGGGTCACCAAGGCGGCGATCGAGAGCATCTGCGACATGCTTGAAATGCCCCGTATCCGCGGGCTAGAGGTCGCGACCTTCTACACGCAGTACCAGCTTAGTCCAGTCGGCACGCGCGCGCATATCCAGGTCTGCGGCACCACACCTTGCATGCTGCGCGGTTCGGAAGCGCTGATGGATGTGTGCCGCTCGAAAATCCACCACGACCAGTTCCACACCAACGACAAGGGTACGCTTTCGTGGGAGGAGGTCGAGTGCCTTGGCGCCTGCGTCAACGCGCCAATGGTCATGATCTTCAAGGATACGTTCGAGGACCTGACGCCCGAACGGCTGGCCGAGATCATCGATCTCTATGATGCGGGCAAGGGGGCTTCGGTGCCGCCGGGACCGCAGAACGGCCGCACAGGCTCGGAACCGGCCTCGGGCCTGACGACGCTGACAAGCGAGAAAGCGATCCTGAAATCGACCCGGGACAGGGACGCCAGGGCGGCGGCGAAAGCAGCCAAGGCTGCGGCCGTTCCGGCGAGCGCGCCTGCGGCCGTTGTCTCGCAGCCGCCTGCTGCTCCGGCACCGACGGCTCCGGTCGGGCCATCGAAGTCCAGCAAGCCGAAGACCGATGCGCTGGAAACGAGCCCGGCGATGACGACACCGTCGCCGGTCAAGGTCGCGCTGGCCGAGGAGAAGGCGGCAAGCGTCAGACCGCCGCGCCACTCCGCCGCTAACGCCAATCAAGCTGCCCCGGAAGTCGAGGCGGTTTCGAAGCCGCGCAGCGGGCCGAAGCCCAAGTCCGAACCGGCCGGCGCTTTCAAGTCGCCGGAAGCCAAGCAGCCTGCCGCCAAGACGGCAAAGCCCTCGCTCGAAGACAAGAACCGTCCGGCCGGAATCGAGCGCCCGGCTTCGGTCGACGATCTCAAGCTGATCTCGGGCGTCGGGCCGAAGATCGAGGGCATCCTGCATTCGCTGGGCATCTACACCTTCGCGCAGGTCGCTTCGTGGCAGAAGGCCGAGCGCGAGTGGGTGGACGGCTATCTCTCCTTCCAGGGCCGCATCGACCGGGACGACTGGGTCAAGCAGGCCAAGGCGCTCGCCAAGGGCGGCATCGCCGAATACATCCGCGTCTTCGGCAAGAAGCCGGTCTGAGGAACGAACAATGCTTCAGGACAAAGATCGCATCTTCACAAACATCTATGGCCTCTTCGACAGGTCGCTGGCTGGTGCGATGGCGCGCGGCGCCTGGGACAACACCCCCGGCATTGTCGCCAAGGGGCGCGACTGGATCGTCAACGAGATGAAGGCGTCGGGCCTGCGCGGCCGTGGCGGCGCCGGTTTCCCGACGGGCCTCAAATGGTCGTTCATGCCCAAGCAGAGCGACGGCCGTCCGAGCTATCTGGTCATTAATGCCGACGAATCAGAGCCCGGCACCTGCAAGGACCGCGACATCCTGCGCAATGACCCGCACACGCTGGTCGAGGGCGCGTTGCTCGCCGGCTTCGCCATGGGCGCGATAGCCGCCTACATCTATGTGCGCGGCGAGTTCATCCGCGAGCGCGAGGCGCTGCAGCGCGCCATCGACGAGGCCTATGAAGCCAAGCTGATCGGCAAGGGCAACACGTCCGGCTATGATTTCGACGTCTATATGCATCACGGCGCCGGCGCCTATATCTGCGGCGAGGAAACGGCGCTTCTGGAAAGCCTCGAAGGCAAGAAGGGCCAGCCCAGGCTGAAGCCGCCATTCCCGGCCAATGTCGGCCTCTATGGCTGCCCGACCACCGTCAACAATGTCGAATCGATCGCTGTGGCGCCGACCATCCTGCGCCGGGGCGCGGCATGGTTTTCGTCCTTCGGCCGGCCGAACAATGTCGGCACCAAGCTGTTCTGCGTCTCCGGCCACGTCAACAATCCGTGCACCGTCGAAGAGGCGATGTCGATCCCGTTCCGTGAACTGATCGAGACGCATTGCGGCGGTATTCGCGGCGGCTGGGACAATCTGCTTGCCGTCATTCCGGGCGGCGCCTCGGTGCCGCTGGTGCCGGCCGAGCAGATCATCGACACGCCGATGGATTTCGACGCGCTGCGCGATCTCAAATCTGGCCTTGGCACGGCGGCCGTCATCGTCATGGACAAGTCGACCGATATCGTGAAGGCGATCGCGCGGCTGTCCTACTTCTACAAGCATGAGAGCTGCGGCCAGTGCACGCCATGCCGCGAAGGCACCGGCTGGATGTGGCGGGTGATGGAGCGCCTGGTGCGCGGCGAGGCGCACAAGCGCGAGATCGACATGCTGCTGGATGTCACCAAGCAGGTCGAGGGTCACACGATCTGCGCGCTGGGCGATGCGGCGGCGTGGCCGATCCAGGGTCTGATGCGGCATTTCCGCGGCGAGGTGGAGCGGCGCATCGACGAGTTTTCGCGCAACGCGCACCGGGCCGAACCGGTGATGGTGGCGGCGGAATAGAAGAATTTGCGACTGCGGGAATAACGGGGCGGGGCAAACGAAGAAACGACCAGGAGAATTTCTATGGCGCCGTATTCGACACCCTACTCATTGATGCCCAATTTGGACCAGCTCGAGAAAATGAACCAGGACCTGACCAGGATGATGCCGAAGGAGATGGCCAGCGCCGTCAACCTTCTCGCGCACCCTGTCGCGGGCGCGGCGGCGATGTCGGCGCTTGGCATCGGGTTCGCCAACCATGCGTTCGGCGTCTGGATGGGCGCGCTTTCGGGAGCCGCCGAGGCATCCCAGCGCCTTATGCAGCCGCTGATCGAGGATTTCGAGGCGCGCATCGAGCAATTCGAGGACGCGAACTCGTCGTCCACCAAGGCGCGCGTGACGGCGAAGAGCCTAATTGCCGAGGCGCAGTCCTTCGCGCAGGAAGTCACGGACATCGCCGCCAAGGAAGCCGCCACCACGGGGCCGGTGGCTGATGCCGGTCCGGCAGCGGGCGAGGCCGCCGATGTGCTGCTGCCGGAGGATTTCCGCCAGCCCAAGGCCATCGACAGACCGGCGAAGCCTTCGGATCTGAAGGCGATATCGGGTATTGGCCCGAAGTTGGAGAAGGTGCTGAACGGTCTCGGTATCTGGACGTTCGCCCAGATCGCCGCGTGGTCGCCGCAAGAGATCGCCTGGGTCGACGACTATCTGTCGTTCAAGGGCCGCATCGGCCGCGACGACTGGACTGCCCAGGCGGCGGCATTGGCCGCGAAGACGTGAATGAAATGTCGGGCGCTGCGTCTGTCGCGCCCGGGAAATGAGATTGCGGGAAATCCGCAGGGGTTTGAGACGAATGGCAAAGCTCAAGGTCGACGGGAAAGAAATTACTGTACCCGACCACTACACGCTGCTGCAGGCGGCCGAGGACGCGGGTGCGGAAGTGCCGCGCTTCTGCTTTCACGAGCGGCTGTCGATCGCCGGCAATTGCCGCATGTGCCTGATCGAGGTGAAGGGCGGGCCGCCCAAGCCGCAGGCTTCCTGCGCCATGGGCGTGCGCGACCTGCGCCCCGGTCCCAACGGCGAGCCGCCGGAAATCTTCACCAACACGCCGATGGTCAAGAAAGCCCGGGAAGGCGTGATGGAATTCCTGCTGATCAACCATCCGCTGGATTGCCCGATCTGCGACCAGGGCGGCGAGTGCGACCTGCAGGACCAGGCGATGGCCTTCGGCGTCGATTCCTCGCGCTATCACGAAAACAAGCGCGCGGTCGAAGACAAGTATATCGGGCCGCTGGTCAAGACGGTGATGAACCGCTGCATCCACTGCACGCGCTGTGTCCGCTTCACCACCGAAGTCGCCGGCATTTCCGAACTCGGCCTGATCGGCCGTGGCGAGGACGCCGAGATCACCACCTATCTCGAACAGGCGATGACCTCGGAGCTGCAGGGTAATGTCATTGACCTGTGCCCCGTGGGTGCGCTGACGTCCAAGCCGTTCGCCTTCCAGGCGCGGCCGTGGGAACTGACCAAGACCGAATCCATCGACGTGATGGACGCGGTCGGTTCGGCGATCCGCATCGATAGCCGTGGCCGCGAAGTGATGCGCATCCTGCCGCGCGTCAACGAGCAGGTGAACGAGGAGTGGATCTCCGACAAGACCCGCTTCATCTGGGACGGATTGCGCACGCAGCGCCTCGACCGGCCCTATGTGCGCAAGGACGGCAAGCTGGTTCCGGCAAGCTGGGCCGAAGCGTTCGCCGCGATCAAGGACGCGGTGTCGAAGACATCGCCCGACAAGATCGGCGCCATTGCTGGCGATCTCGCCGCGGTCGAGGAAATCTACGCGCTGAAGCTCTTGATGGCCTCGCTCGGTTCGAAGAATGTCGACTGCCTTCAGGACGGTGCCGCGCTCGATCCGGCGCTCGGACGCGCCAGCTACATCTTCAACCCGACCATAGAGGGTATCGAGCAGGCCGATGCGGTGCTGATCATTGGCGCCAATCCGCGCTTCGAAGCCTCGGTGCTCAACGCCCGCATCCGCAAGCGCTGGCGGATTGGCGATCTGCCGGTCGGCGTCATCGGCGAGATCGGCGACACGCGCTATGACTATGAACTGCTGGGCGCCGGGCCGGACTCGCTGAAGGATTTGGCCGACGGCAATGGCAAGTTCTTCCAGACGCTGAAGAAGGCGACGCATCCGCTGATCATCGTCGGCCAGGGCGCGTTGGCGCGCGCCGACGGCGCGGCCGTGCTCGGCCAGGCGGCAAGGCTTGCCGCTGCCGTCAACGCCGCCCGCGCTGACTGGAACGGCTTTGCCGTTCTGCACAACGCGGCCGGACGTGTCGGCGGCCTCGATCTCGGCTTCGTGCCGGGCGAGGGCGGCAAGAACGTCGCCGGCATGCTGGGTGAAACGGACGTGCTGTTCCTGCTCGGTGCCGACGAGATCGACATGGGCAAGACAGGCGGCGCCTTCGTCGTCTATATCGGCACCCATGGCGATGCCGGCGCGCACCGCGCCAATGTCATCCTGCCGGCGGCCGCCTACACGGAAAAGTCCGGCACCTACGTCAACACCGAAGGGCGCGTGCAGCAGACCAACCGCGCCGGCTTCGCGCCGGGCGATGCCCGCGAGGACTGGGCCATTTTGCGGGCGCTGTCGGATGTGCTGGGCAAGAAGCTGCCGTTCGATTCGCTGCCGCAACTGCGCCACAAGCTCTACGGCGAGTACCCGCATCTTGCCCGCATCGACCAGATCGCGGCCGGCAGCGCCGCGGATATCGCCAGCGCGGCGAAACTCGGCGGGCGGCTGAACAAGGGCACCTTCACCTCGCCGGTGAAGGATTTCTATTTGACCAACCCGATCGCGCGGGCATCGGCCGTGATGGCGGAATGCTCGGCACTGGCCAAGAGCGGCTTCAAGCAGGCGGCGGAATAAGCATGGACACTTTCTTCTCCTTCTACGTGCTGCCGGCGCTGCTGATCCTGTTGAAATCGGTCGTGCTGATCGTGGTGCTGCTGATCTTTGTCGCCTACATCCTCTATGCCGACCGCAAGATCTGGGCGGCGGTGCAGCTGCGCCGCGGTCCGAATGTGGTCGGCCCGTTCGGTACGCTGCAGGCCTTCGCCGACCTGCTGAAATTCGTCTTCAAGGAGCCGGTGATCCCGTCGGGTGCCAACAAGGGCGTCTTCCTTTTGGCGCCGCTTGTGTCGGCGGTGCTGGCGATCTCGGCCTGGGCGGTCATTCCGGTCGACCAGGGCTGGGCAATCGCCAATGTCAATGTCGGCATCCTCTATGTCTTCGCCATCTCCTCGCTCGAGGTCTATGGCGTTATCATGGGCGGCTGGGCCTCCAACTCGAAATATCCGTTCCTCGGCGCGCTGCGTTCGGCGGCGCAGATGGTGTCCTACGAAGTCTCGATCGGCTTCGTCATCGTCACCGTGCTGCTCACCGCCGGCTCGCTCAACCTCAGCGATATCGTGCTATCGCAGCAGGGTGGACTCGGCACGCGGCTTGGCCTGCCCAACACGTTCCTCGACTGGAACTGGCTGGCACTGTTCCCGATGTTCATCATCTTCTTCATCTCGGCCCTGGCCGAGACGAACCGGCCGCCTTTCGATCTGGTGGAAGCCGAATCGGAACTGGTCGCCGGCCACATGGTCGAATATTCGTCGACGCCGTTCCTGCTCTTCTTCCTCGGTGAATACGTCGCCATCGTGCTGATGTGCGCGCTGGCCACCATCCTGTTCCTTGGCGGCTGGTTGCCCCCCTTCAACTTCGCGCCCTTCACCTGGGTGCCGGGCGTCATCTGGTTCGTGCTGAAGGTCTGCTTCGTGTTCTTCGGCATTTCGATGGTGAAAGCATTCGTGCCGCGCTACCGCTACGACCAGTTGATGCGGCTTGGCTGGAAGGTGTTCCTGCCGATCTCGCTGTTCATGGTGGTCGCCACCGCCGCCTTCCTCAAGATCACGGGGTTTGCGTGATGAGTAATTTGTCTGTCGGCTTTTTGGGAGCAATTGTCGGCCTTCTTATCGCGTTGTTCGAGTATCTGGTTCTGCTGCCTCGTATTTTGAAGCAACTAAGCGCGGACGCTGTAAAGCCGATAGTATTTGTGTTTCGTGTCGTGACGCCCATCCTGTTTGGATGTGCGGGCTATTTCATTGCAATAAACCTGTATGGGAGTGGCCAATGAACGCGCTAGCTCAGGCCGCAAAATCGCTGCTGCTGCAGGATTTCGTCAGCGCCTTCTTCCTGTCGATGCGCCAGTTCTTCGCGCCGAAGGAGACGATCAACTATCCGCACGAGAAGGGGCCGGTGAGCCCGCGCTTCCGCGGCGAGCATGCGCTGCGCCGCTATCCCAACGGCGAGGAACGCTGCATCGCCTGTAAATTGTGCGAGGCGATCTGCCCGGCTCAGGCCATCACCATCGAGGCCGGTCCGCGCCGCAATGACGGCACGCGCCGCACGGTGCGCTACGACATCGACATGGTGAAGTGCATCTATTGCGGCTTCTGCCAGGAAGCCTGTCCGGTCGACGCCATTGTCGAGGGGCCGAATTTCGAATTCGCGACGGAAACGCGCGAAGAGCTCTACTACGACAAGGACAGGCTGTTGGCGAATGGCGACCGGTGGGAGCGCGAGCTGGCGCGCAACATCTCGCTGGACGCGCCCTATCGGTGATTGGCGTCCTTCTCCCCGTTTACGAGGAGAAGATGCCGGCAGGCAGATGAGGGGCGGCGCCAAGGTCGCCAATCTTTGCGTTGCCCCTCATCCGGCCCTTCGGGCCACCTTCTCCCCTTAAACGGGGAGAAGGAACAAGAAAGTGGACGGCGCAACGTCGCCCGTCTAAGGAACACGCGAATTCGGACCGGAGTCGGGACGGAGTCGGAATTAGGAACCTGGGGGAACCCCATGCTGAGTGGATTAGAGGCGGCCTTTTTCTACCTCTTCGCCTTTGTCGCGGTGGCATCGGCGTTCATGGTCATTTCGTCGCGCAACCCCGTGCATTCGGTGCTGTTCCTGATCCTGACCTTCTTCAACGCAGCCGGCCTCTTCATGCTGACCGGCGCCGAATTCCTGGCCATGATCCTGCTCGTCGTCTATGTCGGCGCGGTCATGGTGCTGTTCCTGTTCGTCGTCATGATGCTTGACGTCGACTTCGCCGAGATGAAGGAAGGCGCCCTGCAATACGCACCGATCGGTGCGCTGGTCGGGCTGATCCTGGCGGCGGAACTGATCGTGGTGCTGGGCGGCTATACATTCGCGCCGCAACTCGCCACGGCGGTCTCGAAGCCCATTCCGGATCTCGCCACCCGCTCGAACACGGCAGCGCTGGGCGACATCCTCTACACCGACTACCTCTACTACTTCCAGGTTTCGGGCCTCATCCTGCTGGTCGCCATGATCGGCGCCATCGTGCTGACGCTGCGCCACAAGGAAGGGATCAAGCGGCAGTCGATCGCAGCCCAGGTCGGCCGCACCGCGGCGACCGGCATGGAAATCCGCAAGGTCAAGTCGGGCGAAGGAGTCTGAGATGGTCGTCGGCATCGCACATTATCTGACCGTATCGGCGATCCTGTTCACGCTCGGCGTGTTCGGCATCTTCCTGAACCGCAAGAACGTCATCGTCATCCTGATGTCGGTCGAACTGATCCTGCTTGCGGTCAACATCAACTTCGTCGCCTTTTCGGCCGCACTTGGCGATCTGGTCGGCCAGGTGTTCGCGCTGTTCGTGCTGACGGTCGCGGCGGCCGAGGCTGCCATCGGACTTGCCATTCTCGTCGTCTTCTTCCGCAACCGCGGCTCGATCGCGGTCGAGGACGTGAACATGATGAAGGGTTGACGGGACTATCATGTATCAAGCGATCGTCTTCCTTCCGCTGCTCGGCTTCCTGATCGTCGGCCTGTTCGGCACGTCGCTCGGCGCCAAGGCGTCCGAATACATCACCTCGGGCTTCCTGGTGATATCAGCCGTTCTGTCGTGGGTCGCCTTCTTCACCGTTGGCTTCGGCCATGGCGAGGTGTTCACCGTGCCGGTGCTGCGCTGGATCCAGTCCGGCGGGCTGGAGGCGTCCTGGGCGCTCCGGATCGACACGCTCACGGTGGTGATGCTGGTGGTGGTCAACACCGTCTCGGCGCTGGTTCACATCTATTCGATCGGCTACATGCATCATGATCCTGACAGGCCGCGCTTCTTCGCCTATCTGTCGCTGTTCACCTTCGCCATGCTGATGCTCGTGACCGCCGACAACCTCGTGCAGATGTTCTTCGGCTGGGAAGGGGTGGGCCTCGCATCTTACCTGCTGATCGGCTTCTGGTACAAGAAGCCCTCGGCCAATGCCGCGGCCATCAAGGCCTTCGTCGTCAACCGCGTCGGCGATTTCGGCTTCGCGCTCGGTATCTTCGGCGTGTTCGTGCTGTTCGGCTCGGTCAATCTCGGCACCATCTTCGCCAATGCGGCGACATTCATTCCGGCTGAAGGCGCGTCACAGGGCGCAGCCGTGCTGACCTTCCTTGGCCATGCGCTGGACAAGCAGACGGCAATGACCGTCGTCTGCCTGCTGCTCTTCATGGGCGCCATGGGCAAGTCGGCGCAGGTGCCGCTTCACACCTGGCTGCCGGACGCCATGGAAGGCCCGACGCCGGTCTCCGCGCTTATCCATGCTGCCACCATGGTGACGGCCGGCGTGTTCATGCTGGCACGGCTTTCGCCGCTGTTCGAACTTTCGCATTCGGCGCTGACGGTGGTGACCTTCATCGGCGCCTTCACCGCTTTCTTCGCGGCGACCGTCGGTCTGGTGCAGAACGACATCAAACGCGTCATCGCCTATTCGACCTGCTCGCAGCTCGGCTACATGTTCGTGGCGCTCGGCGTCGGCGCCTATGGGGCTGCGATCTTCCATCTGTTCACGCATGCCTTCTTCAAGGCTTTGCTGTTCCTCGGCTCGGGCTCGGTCATCCATGCCGTCTCCGACGAGCAGGACATGCGCAAGATGGGCGGCCTGAGAGAGCTGATCCCGACCACCTACTGGATGATGGTGGTCGGCACGCTGGCGCTGACCGGCGTCGGCATTCCGGTGACCGTCATCGGCACCGCCGGCTTCTTCTCCAAGGACGCCATCGTCGAAGCGTCCTTCGCCGGCCATAATTCGGTCGCGGGCCTTGCCTTCGTGCTCCTGGTCATCGCCGCCTGCTTCACCTCCTTCTACTCCTGGCGGCTGATCTTCATGACCTTCCACGGCAAGCCGCGGGCAAGCCATGAGGTGATGCACCACGTCCATGAATCGCCGCCGGTCATGCTGGTGCCGCTGTTCATCCTGGCGGCTGGCGCGCTGTTCGCCGGCATCATCTTCCACGGCGCGTTCATCGGCGAGGGCTATGCCGAGTTCTGGAAGGCGTCGCTGTTCACGCTGCCGGACAACCACATCCTGCACGAGATCCACGAATTGCCGCTCTGGGTCGAACTGTCGCCCTTCATCGCCATGCTGATCGGCCTGGCGGTGGCGTGGAAGTTTTACATCCGCTCGCCAGAATTGCCCCCGAGCGTCGCCGCCAACCATCGCTTGCTCTACGGCTTCCTGCTCAACAAGTGGTATTTCGACGAGCTCTACGACTTCCTGTTCGTGCGGCCCGCCAAGCGTCTCGGCCATTTCCTGTGGAAGACCGGTGACGGGACCGTCATTGACGGCCTTGGTCCGGACGGCATTTCGGCGCGGGTCGTCGATGTCACCAACCGCGTCGTCAAGCTGCAGACCGGCTATCTCTACCACTATGCCTTCGCCATGCTGATCGGCGTTGCCGCACTCGTCACCTGGATGATGCTCTGATGACCGCCTGGCCAATCCTCTCGCTGGTCACCTTCCTGCCGCTGGTTGGTGTGCTGCTGATCCTGTTCATCAACGATGACAGCGAAAACGCACGCCGCAACATTCGCGCCATCGCGCTGTTGACCACGGCGTTCACATTCATCATCTCGCTGTTCATCTGGACCGGCTTCGACAATTCGCAAGCCGGCTTCCAGTTCGTCGAGAAGGCGGCCTGGCTCGACTCCGGAATCTCCTACCATATGGGCGTCGACGGCATTTCCATGCTGTTCGTCATCCTGACGACCTTCCTGATGCCGCTCTGCATCCTGGCGTCGTGGGACGCGATCGAGAAGCGCGTCAAGGCCTACATGATCGCCTTCCTGCTGCTGGAGACGCTGATGATCGGCGTGTTCTGCGCGCTGGATATCGTGCTGTTCTACGTCTTCTTCGAAGCCGGCCTGATCCCGATGTTCATCATCATCGGCGTATGGGGCGGCAAGCGGCGCGTCTATGCCTCGTTCAAGTTCTTCCTCTATACGCTCGCCGGCTCCGTGCTGATGCTGCTCGCCATCATGGCGATGTTCTACCAGTCCGGCACGACCGACATTCCGACGCTTCTGACGCATAGTTTCCCGGCCAACATGCAGACGTGGCTGTGGCTCGCCTTCTTCGCGTCCTTCGCGGTGAAGATGCCGATGTGGCCCGTGCACACCTGGTTGCCGGACGCGCACGTCGAGGCGCCGACGGCCGGCTCGGTAATCCTGGCCGCCATCCTCTTGAAGATGGGCGGGTACGGCTTCCTGCGTTTCTCGCTGCCGATGTTCCCGCTGGCGTCCGAAATGTTCGCGCCGCTGGTGTTCACGCTGTCCGTCGTTGCCATCATCTACACGTCGCTGGTGGCGTTGATGCAGGAGGACATGAAGAAGCTGATCGCCTATTCGTCGGTCGCCCATATGGGCTTCGTCACCATGGGCATCTTCGCGCTGAACCAGGAAGGCGTGCAGGGCGCGATCTTCCAGATGCTCAGCCACGGCCTCGTCTCGGGCGCCCTGTTCCTGTGCGTCGGCGTCATCTATGACCGCATGCACACGCGTGAGATCGCCGCCTATGGCGGGCTGGTCAACAACATGCCCAAATACGCCACCGTGTTCATGGTCTTTACCATGGCCAACGTGGGGCTGCCCGGCACCAGCGGCTTCGTCGGCGAGTTCCTGACCATGCTCGGCGTGTTCCGCGTCAACACCTGGGTGGCGTTCTTCGCCGCCACGGGCGTCATCCTGTCGGCGGCTTACGCGCTCTGGCTTTACCGCAGGGTGATCTTCGGCGCGCTGACCAAGGACAGCCTGAAGGGGCTGCTCGATCTGTCGGCGCGCGAAAAGGCCATCATCTACCCGCTGGTCGTGCTGGTCATTTTCTTCGGCGTCTATCCCGCTCCCGTCTTCGACGCGACGGCCCAATCGGTCAAGTCGCTCGTCACCAATGTCACCGCATCCATCGGCGCCGCGCAGACCGCGGCGGCGAATTAACCCAAGGGTTTTGCGAATCATGACGCCGGACCTTCTCTCCAGCCTGTCGCTCTCGACGCCCGAGCTGATCCTTGCCATCGGTGCGCTCGCGCTGCTGATGGTCGGAGCCTATTCCCGTTCCAACACCGCCAATACGGTGACTGGCCTTGGTGTCGCCGTACTGGTCATATCAGGCGCCTGGCTGATCTTTTCCACGGGACAGGGCAATGCCTATGGCAACGCCTTCGTCCAGGATTCCTTCGCCCGCTTCATGAAGGTGCTGGCCCTGGTCGGCTCTGCGGTGACGCTGGTCATGTCGATGCGCTTTGCCAAGGCGGAACGTTTCGACAAGTTCGAATATCCGGTGCTGATCCTGCTGTGCACGCTCGGCATGATGCTGATGATCTCGGCCAACGGGATGATCGGGCTCTATCTCGGCCTCGAACTGCAGTCGCTGGCGATCTACGTGCTGGCGGCGATCAACCGCGACAATCTGCGTTCGACCGAGGCAGGTCTGAAGTATTTCGTCCTTGGCGCGCTGTCGTCCGGCATGCTGCTCTACGGCATCAGCCTGGTCTACGGCTACACCGGCAACACCGGCTTCCACGAGATCGCCACCGCACTCGGCGGCGGCGAGCGTCAGCTTGGCCTCGTTTTCGGCCTGGTCTTCGTGCTGGCCGGCCTCGCCTTCAAGATCTCTGCGGTGCCGTTCCATATGTGGACGCCCGACGTCTATGAAGGCGCGCCGACGCCGGTGACCGCCTTCCTGGCGGCGGCGCCGAAGATGGCGGCGATGGCGCTGATCGTGCGCGTCACGATGGGCGCGTTCAAGCCGATCGCCTCCGACTGGCAGCAGATCATCGTCTTCATCTCGATCGCCTCCATGGCGCTCGGTGCCTTTGCGGCTATCGGCCAAAGCAACATCAAGCGGCTGATGGCCTATTCCTCGATCGGCCATATGGGCTACGCGCTGGTCGGCCTTGCCGCCAACAGCCAGGCTGGCGTGCGCGGCGTCGCCATCTACATGCTGATCTACCTGGTGATGACGCTCGGCACCTTTGCCTTCATCCTCGCCATGCGGCGCAAGGAAGGCAATGTCGAGCAGATCAGCGACCTGGCGGGCCTCGCCTCGACCAATCCGATCATGGCGACGATCCTCACCATCCTGATGTTCTCGCTGGCCGGCATTCCGCCGCTCGCGGGCTTCTGGGGGAAGTGGTATGTCTTCCTCGCCGCAATCAACGCCGGCCTCTACGCGCTGGCCATCATCGGCGTTCTGGCCTCGGTGGTGGGCGCCTACTATTATCTGCGCATCATCAAGATCATGTGGTTCGATGAGCCGGTTGGTGGTTTCGTGCCGATGGCCAGCGAGTTGCGCCTCGTGCTCGGCGTCTCCGGCGCCTTCGTGCTGTTCTATGTGCTGATCGGCGGCCCGATCGGAACCTACGCCGAAGCCGCCGCCAAGACCTTCTTCTAGCTGGTGACTAAGTTTGACGTCCGCACTCGGGGCGCGCCAAGTGTGTGCGCGAATGTCAGATTTGAAAACTTCACTGGAAACTCATATTTGGCTGGTGGTCCTTTGATTCTGACATTCGCTCACTGCGCTGCTGGAACGGGATGCGAATGTTAGAAACGGACCACTAGTATGGCATTTCGGCTGGCTCCAACCTCTATGTCGGAAGGGTTCCGGCTCGAGGCGCACGACAGCGTCGGTTCCACCAACACAGTGGCGCTCGATCATGCCCGGGCAGGCGACCCGGGCAGATTATGGGTGGTTTCCAAAAAGCAGGAAAGCGGGCGCGGCAGGCGCGGCCGCGCCTGGGTGTCGCCCGAAGGCAATCTGGCGGCGACCTTGCTCGTCATCACCGATGGTGAACTCCGCCTTGCCGCGACGCTGGGTTTCGTTGCCGGCCTCTCGCTTGCCGATGCGCTCGACGCGGTGGTGCCCAAGGGCCGCATCGCCGTCGGGCTCGATGGCGCGAGCCAGGGACAAAACCGTTTCGAGTTGAAATGGCCAAACGACGTGCTTGCCTCCGGCGCCAAGCTCGCCGGCATCCTGCTGGAATCGGCGGTTCTGGACGGCGGCCGCTTCGCGGTTGCGGTTGGCATCGGCGTCAATGTCGTGGCGCACCCCGAGGACGTGCCTTATCCGGCGACATCGCTGCACGCGCTCGGTGCGACTTGCGACGCGGAAACGCTGTTCCTGGCGCTGTCGGATGCCTGGAGCGAGAATGCACGGCTGTGGGATGAAGGGCGCGGCCTTGCCGCCGTCAGGCGGCGTTGGCTGATGCGCGCGGCGGGACTTGGCGGCGAGGTTGCTGTCAGAATTGACGGTAATGTGGTGCGTGGCGTGTTCGAGACCATTGACGAGGACTGCCGTTTCGTGATCCGCGACGATGAGGGGACTGTTGTGAC
The DNA here is from genome assembly GCF_006658505.1 of Mesorhizobium sp. B2-4-15. Classification (GTDB taxonomy): domain Bacteria; phylum Pseudomonadota; class Alphaproteobacteria; order Rhizobiales; family Rhizobiaceae; genus Mesorhizobium. Next base: position 28,355 of record NZ_VFUZ01000023.1, on the reverse strand, counting down.
GATCGCCGCCGGCGATGTGCATTTCGGCGCGGTCGCATCCGCCCGGGTGTGATTTGTTTTTGCGCAATTCCGGACGGAAAGCCGTTACACACTTTTCCCGGAATTGCTTCAACGGCTTGGCCTGAGGGCCAGGAAGGGAAAAATAATGGCGAAAGCGGAAAACGCCGAACTCGTCTTCGTGCCGCTCGGCGGCGTCGGCGAGATCGGCATGAACTTCGCCCTCTACGGCTACGGCCCGCCGAGTGCGCGCGAATGGATCGTCATCGATGTCGGCGTCACCTTTCCGGACGCGGCGCATCCGGGCGTCGACCTGATCCTGCCCGACACGCGCTTCATCGAGGAGAACCTCGCCAATCTGCGCGGCATCGTCATCACCCACGCGCATGAGGATCATTATGGTGCTCTGCTGGACATCTGGCCGAGGCTAAAGGCGCCGGTATGGATGACGCCGTTCAGCGCCGGGTTGCTGGAAGCCAAGCGGCAAGGCGAGCAGGGCGCGCCGAAGATCCCGCTGACGATCTACCGCGCCGGCGAGAAATTCACCGTCGGCCCCTTCGAGATCGAAGCCATTCCGGTCGCGCACTCCATTCCCGAGCCGATGTCGCTGGCGATCACGTCGCCGGCGGGCACCGTCATCCACACCGGCGACTGGAAGATCGATCCGGAACCGACCATCGGTCCCAAAACCGACGAGGCGCGCTTCCGCGCCTATGGCGACAAGGGCGTTCTGGCGCTGATCTGCGATTCGACCAATGCGCTGCGGGAAGGTGATTCGCCTTCGGAAGTCGCCGTCGGCGAGGGCCTCAAGGGCGTTATTCAGGCCGCCAAGGGCCGCGTCGCGGTCACGACGTTTTCCTCCAATGTCGGCCGTATCGTTTCCATCGCCAGGGCGGCGCGCGATGCCGGCCGTCAGTGCCTCGTGCTCGGGCGCTCGCTGAAGCGCGTCATCGATGTGGCCGACGAGCTCGGCTATATGGACGGCCTGCCGGAGTTCATCGCCGAGGAGGATTTCGGCTTCATCCCACGCGAAAACCTGGTGATCATCTGCACCGGCAGCCAGGGCGAGCCGCTGGCAGCGCTTGCAAAACTCTCGCGTGACGAGATGAAATCGGTGTCGCTGACGGCGGGCGACACGGTGGTGTTTTCCTCGCGCACCATTCCCGGCAACGAGAAGGCGATCCTCGAGATCAAGAACCGTCTCATCGATCTCGGCATCAAGATCATCGAGGACGGCGACGCCCTGGTGCATGTCTCCGGCCATCCCCGCCGCAGCGAATTGCGCAAGATGTACGAATGGGTGCGCCCGCAGATCGGCGTCCCTGTGCATGGCGAGGCGGCGCATCTGGTGGCGCAGGGCTCGCTGATGTCGACCTCCGGTATCGGCCAGGTGGCGCAGGTGCGCGACGGCGATATGCTTAGACTCGCTCCCGGCCCCGCGACCATCATCGACCAGGTGCCGTTCGGCCGTATCTACAAGGACGGCAATCTGATCGGCACCGACCAGGCAATGGGCATCCGCGACCGGCGCAAATTGTCCTTCGCCGGCCATGTCGCGGTCAATGTCGTGCTCGACGACAAATATGAGCTGGCCGGCGATCCCGACCTGGTCGCCATCGGCGTCGCCGAGGCCGATGCCAGCGGCGAGACGCTGGAGGACCTGATGATCGATGCCGCCGTCGGCGCGGTGGATTCGATTCCTCGTCAGCGCCGAAAGGACCTCGACCTGGTGCAAGAGGCGGTTCGGCGCGCGGTGCGTGGCGCGGCCAACGAAGCCTGGGGCAAGAAGCCGCTGGTGACGGTTTTCGTCACCAGGTGACGAACAGGGGAGTAGGGGAGTAGGGGAGTAGGGGAGTAGGGTGGAAGCCGAAAGTAATCGGATGCCTCCTCGTGGACTGTCTTCCCTACTGCTACTGCCCTATTGCCTTACTGCCTTGAGAGAAAGCCAATGCTCGGACGTCTCAACCATGTCGCGCTTGCGGTGCCGGATCTGGCCGCTGCCGTTGCTGCCTACCGCAACACACTCGGCGCCGAAGTGACGGAGCCGCAGGCTTTGCCGGAGCATGGTGTCACCGTGGTGTTCGTCAATGTCGGCAACACCAAGATCGAACTGCTGGAGCCTTTGGGCGAGAGCTCGCCGATCGCGGCGTTTCTCGCGAAGAACCCGACCGGCGGCATGCATCATCTCTGCTACGAGGTCGACGACATCCTGGCCGCGCGTGACCAACTCAAGGCCGCCGGCGCCCGCGTGCTGGGCGACGGCAACCCGAAGGCCGGCGCCCATGGCAAGCCGGTGCTGTTCCTGCATCCGAAGGATTTCTTCGGCACGCTGATCGAACTGGAGCAATCATGAGCTGGGTTTCGTTCACCGCCCTGTTTTTCGCGACCTGGTGGGTGGTGCTGTTTGCCGTGCTGCCGTTCAGTGTCCGCACGCAGGATGATGATCACGACGTGACGCTGGGCACCGTTCCAAGCGCGCCGCGCGGGCCGCACATGCTGCGCGCCGTGATCCGCACCACCATCGTCACGGCCATTCTCATGGCCATCTTCTATGGCCTGACGCACGGGCTGGGATACAGCCTCAACGACATCCCGCACATCGTGCCGGATTTCGGACAGACTCCAGCGAAGTAGATCGCCTGGCAAGACCGCTGCGGCTGCATCGAGATTGTGAGAATGCTGCCGCGTTTTCGCGGCCATACACCTGCTGACGCGAGGTCATGTGACTTGGCAACTCATCGCGCTAACCGGGTGATTGCACAAAAAAAATGCAAGGCACAAGGCCTTGCAATTAAACGCGTCCGATCTGTTTCCGGTTTCCGGCGGCAGCGAGTAACCGCGCCTAGATCGCATCCTCCCAAGACTTTGACCGCGTAGGAGAGCAGATTTTTCTCTGCCCTCTCGGTTATCGCGGCACACTAGCCTAAGCCGAATGAAAATGTCACGAAGAATTTTGCCTCGAAACAGGCATTCTCGTGCTGCACTGCACAATAGTATGGCATGCTTTGCTTTCGAAACGACCAGCAAGGCATAGCGCAGCCTTTGCGGCATGTCCTGAATTGACGCGCGCAAAGAATTGAAGGCCAAGCCCCAAGACGTTCGGTGCGCTTCATTGCCAGCGCGGCCTGATCGGAAACCGAAGGATTCCGGCCTGAGGCGCGGCATTGTGCCGGTGTGGCCGGGTTTCCAATCCGTCATGAAATGGCTATGAAGCCGGGGCAAGCAAGCCTGCGTCGCGCCGATTCTGGCGTGGCCGTTCTCATTCACGGACCAGTCCATGCGTTTGTCGCGCTACTTCCTGCCCATCCTCAAAGAAAATCCGCGCGAGGCCGAGATCGTCTCGCACCGGTTGATGCTGCGTGCCGGCATGATCCGTCAGCAGGGGCAGGGCAGTTTTTCCTGGCTGCCACTCGGCAAGCGGGTGCTGGACAAGGTCTGCCAAATTATCCGCGAGGAGCAGAACCGCGCCGGCGCGCTGGAAATCCTGATGCCGACCATCCAGTCGGCCGATCTGTGGCGCGAAAGCGGCCGCTACAACGACTATGGCAAGGAGATGCTGCGCATCAAGGACCGTCAGGACCGCGACATGCTCTACGGCCCGACCAATGAGGAAATGGTCACCGAGATTTTTCGCGCCTATGTGAAGTCCTACAAGGATTTGCCGCTCAACCTCTACCATATCCAGTGGAAGTTCCGCGACGAGGTGCGGCCGCGCTTCGGCGTCATGCGTTCGCGCGAGTTCCTGATGAAGGACGCCTACTCCTTCGACCTCGACTTCGAGGGTGCGAGAGCCGCCTACAACAGGATGTTCGTGTCGTATCTGCGCACCTTCACGCGCATGGGCCTGCAGGCGATCCCGATGCGCGCCGACACCGGGCCGATCGGTGGCGATCTTAGCCATGAATTCATCATCCTGGCCGACACCGGCGAGAGCCAGGTTTTCTGCCATCGCGACTATCTTTCGCTTGCCGTGCCCGGCGCGAACACCGACTTCGCCAATGACGGCGAGATCGCTGATATCGTCAAGACGTGGACGACGCCTTACGCCGCAACCGACGAAATGCATGACGAGGCGGCCTGGGAAAAGGTTCCCGAGAACGACAAGGTTTCGGCACGCGGCATCGAGGTCGGTCACATCTTCCATTTCGGCGAGAAGTATTCAAAGCCGATGGGCGCCAAGGTGACCGGCCCCGACGGCAAGGATCATTTCGCCTCCGGCGGCTCCTATGGCATCGGGCCGTCGCGGCTGGTCGCGGCAATCATCGAGGCCAGCCACGACGAGAACGGCATCATCTGGCCGGAGGCGGTGGCGCCCTTCGACATCGGCCTGATCAACATGAAGGTCGGCGACGCCGACTGCGATCGCGTCTGCGACGAACTCAATGCCGCCTTCACCGCTGCAGGCAAGGATGTGCTCTACGACGACACCGACCAGCGGCCGGGCGGCAAGTTCGCCACCGCCGACCTGATCGGCCTGCCCTGGCAGGTGATCGTGGGCCCACGCGGCGTGGCCGCCGGCGAGGTGGAAATCAAGAATCGCAAGACCGGCGAGCGCGTAACGCTGCCGGTCGCCGACGCGAAAAAACGCTTCGGTGTCGCCGCATGAGCGAGGCGGTTGCGGCAAGATCGGCGGGCGCTGGTCCCTTTTCCATCTTCGAACGCACGGTGGCGTGGCGCTACCTGCGTTCGCGGCGCAAGGAGACGGTGATCTCGGTCATCGCCTCGATCTCCTTCCTCGGCATCATGCTGGGGGTGGCGACGCTGATCGTGGTCATGGCCGTGATGAACGGGTTCCGCGCCGAGCTTTTGACGCGCATCCTGGGCGTCAACGGCCACCTGATCGTCCAGCCGCTCGATTCGCCGCTCGAGGACTATGCCCAGGTCGCCAGCCGCATCAACGGCGTGGCCGGCGTCAAATATGCTCTCCCGTTGATCGATGGCCAGGTGTTGGCGCAAGGCAATGTCGGCGGCGGCTCGGGCGCGCTGGTGCGCGGCATTCGCGGCGAGGATCTCGGCAAGATCGCGATCGTCGCCGGCAACATCAAGCAGGGCTCGATCGCCAACTTCGATAGCGGCGAGGGCGTGGCCATCGGCAAGCGCATGGCCGAGAATCTCGGCCTGACGCTGGGCGACACCATCACGCTCATCTCGCCGGAGGGCGACGTGACGCCGCTTGGCACGACGCCGCGCATGAAGGGCTACAAGATCGCGGCGATCTTCGAAGTCGGCATGTCGGAATATGACAGCTCCATCGTCTACATGCCGTTCTCCGAGGCGCAGCTCTATTTCAACATGGACGGGCGTGCGCAGACGATCGAGATCTATGTCGATAATCCCGACGATGTCGACGCGCTGAAGCCGAAGATAGAGGAAGCGGCGCAACGGCCGATCGACCTCGTCGACTGGCGCCAGCGCAACGAGACCTTCTTTTCCGCGCTTCAGGTCGAGCGCAACGTCATGTTCATGATCCTGACGCTGATCGTGCTGGTGGCGGCACTCAACATTATCTCCGGCCTTGTCATGCTGGTGAAGGACAAGGGGCACGACATCGCCATCCTGCGCACCATGGGCGCCTCGCGCGGGGCGATCCTGCGCATCTTCCTGATGACGGGAGCCGCGATCGGCGTGACAGGCACCATCGCCGGCGTGCTGCTCGGTGTCGTCATCTGCCTCAATATCGAATCGATCCGCCAGTTCTTCTCCTGGATGACCGGCAAGGTGCTGTTCAATCCGGAGCTCTATTTCCTCAGCCAGCTGCCGGCGAAAATGGATCCGCGCGAGACGACCTATGTCATCATCATGGCGCTCGGCCTGTCCTTCCTGGCAACGGTGTTTCCGGCATGGCGGGCGGCCCGCCTCGATCCGGTCGAAGCCTTGAGGTATGAATGATGGCCGAGGCCATTATCGAACTGAAGAGCGTCGAGCGGCATTATGTCCAGGGGCCGCGCAAGCTCACCATTTTGAACGGCGCCGATTTTTCGCTGCGGCGCGGCGAGATGGTGGCGCTGGTGGCGCCATCAGGCACCGGCAAGTCGACACTGCTGCATACGGCCGGCCTGCTGGAGCGTCCCGATGCCGGCGACGTCATCCTGTCGGGCCGGGCCTGCGGCCGGCTGTCCGACGACGAGCGCACGGCGATCCGCCGCAACGATGTCGGCTTCGTCTACCAGTTCCATCACTTGCTGCCGGAGTTTTCCGCGCTGGAAAACATCATGATGCCGCAGCTGATCAAGGGTTTGCCGCGCAAGGAAGCGGCTGAACGCGCGGCGCAGTTGCTCGACTACATGCAGATCGGCAAGCGCGCATCGCACCGGCCCGCCGAGCTCTCCGGCGGCGAGCAGCAGCGTGTCGCCATTGCGCGTGCGGTTGCCAATGCGCCGCTGGTGCTGCTGGCCGACGAGCCGACCGGGAATCTCGACCCGGTCACCGCTTCCTATGTCTTCGAGGCACTGGAGGCGCTGGTCCGGCAATCAGGCCTCGCGGCGCTGATCGCCACTCACAATCACGAGCTGGCATCGCGCATGGACAGGCGCGTCACGCTGGCCGACGGCAAGGTTGTCCCATTGTAGGCTGCGCAATGGTGCGCGATGGCGTGTCTGGCCGCCTGTGGTTCGCACACCCGGCTCGTGTTATCGTAGGCTCTGGGAGACGGCGGACGCGCCGTGAGCGCCCGCCCGCTCCCCATTGTGGGAGGAACGAATGGCTTACTACGTGCTGCTCTCGAATTTCACAGACCAAGGTATCAAGAGCATAAAGGATACTCAGAAGCGTGCCGAGGCCTTCAAGGCGATGGCCAGCAAAAGCGGCGTCAAGGTACACACCCTGTTGTGGACACTTGGCCAACATGATGTCGTGGCGATTGCCGAAGCCGACGACGACATTGCCGCGACGGCATTATCCCTGTCGATCGCATCGCTGGGCAACATCAGAACTCAGACTCTGAGAGCGTTCGACACGGCAGATATGGCCAAGGTAATGGCAAAGATGGCCTGACCAGTATCCTGCTGCCGTGCGCGAGCAATCGAAGCCGGCGCCGTAAGTTGGAGATAGAAGGAAATTTTGCACCTCGGCTGGCAGCTACCGGCCGCCCAAATGGTGCAGCGGCAATCGGCTGCGACAGCCACTTCAATGGCAAAGGCATTCATGCCGTCCGGTTAGAGCGGTTTACAGTTTCACAGAAACGGTGAACTGCTCTGACTCTTTGACGCAATTCCAGGAAAACCGTTTCATACTTTTCCTGGAATTGCTCAAGTCACCGCGCCTCTCATCAAGGGGTTGAAGGCCTCCTACTTGCGGCGGGCTTGATGCTGGCAATCGCGGCCGCGACTTCCCGATCGTCGGGAACTGCCCGGCTGTATGTGTGAAGGTCGCTTGCCGCGGAGTTGAGATCACCAAGGGCGAGACGTGCCATGCCGCGCTGCTTCAGCGCGGCCAAATTGCCGGGGTCCTGGGCAATGGCGCGCGAGAGGTCCTCGACAGCCTCACTCGCACGGCCGGCTTCCATCTTGATCCTCGCGCGTTCGACCATGAACCCTGCATTGTTGGGATCGAGGGAAATTGCTCGGTCAAAATCGCTCAAAGCAGAAGCAAACTGTTTCAGGTCTTCAAAAACAAGACCACGGCTGTGATAGACAAAGGCTTTGTGCGGCGCCAAGTCTATTGCGTGATTGGCGTCCGCGAGTGCTTCCTGATAAAGGCCGAGGGATCGCAGGGCGGCCAAACGATTGTCGACGTAGCCAGCCACGGTCGGATTCGCCACGATGAGGCGCGAGAAATCTTTGACAGCTTCGGAAAATATTCCGAGTTGCATGAGCGCATTGCCCCTTCGAAGAAGAAGGCGATCGGTCATCTCTCCGCCAGGTCGGCCTCTCAATGCAATCGAGCAATAGTAGACCTTGTCGTTCGGTGTCTTCGAATGAATACAGCGCTCTATTTCGGCGTTGGAGGCTTTTGCGTCCGAAGTGCCACTAAGGAAAGCGACCGGGATCAGTCCCATCGCCAAAATTCCAAAAACCCGCCAAGTCATCACGAGACTCCCCATAGCCACACACGCGAAATATCATGAGAGATTTGCCAGTGACGAGGGTACTTTGATGAGAAGAATGCATCGAACTCCCCAAAGTCGTCTGGCACATCGGACAGGCCGATCCCGATTGAGCGCGCCTCAAGCAGGCGGTGGCGAGCGGGTGACAGGCAAGGGAAAATACGGTGGTGCCAATCAGGCTGACCGTTGGCGAAAGTGCATGAGACAAGGCCGCCGATGGCGACTTTCCCGCGGTGGTGTCACATGGGCACTGGTCGTGTTGGCGATTGCGATCTGTTCCGCCTTAATCGCACTGAAGGCTCATTGGCGGCTCTCAGGATAGGGTGATCATCATTCCGATAAACTCGCCGGGCGGACCCCAACAACCTCGAAGCCCGGCGAGCCTACAACCTGATCAGAGTACGCAATCAGGACCGGGATCAACCGGCAACACCTACAGAGCAAGACGGATGCCAGCGCCTTCGTCTTGAAATGAGACAGGAAGCGTGGTGGCGCGGCGCAATTGTCAGAACCATCCGTCGTCGTCATGCGCCATGTTGGCGCGACAGCCTTTGAACGGTCTGCTGGCAGCTTTGTCAAACGTCCTTCCGGACCGGTTAACCCTTCACTAACTGTGTCAAATTCTCCTCCTGTCCCCCTGCGTTCGGTCGTTGACATTCGAACAAAATTAGAACAAAATACGAACATACAAACAACAGGAGAGAGTTATGACCGATCTGGTTCAGGATGTCGTCTCGCTTGTCTGCATGAGCACATTCCTCATTTCCATGGCGATCTGGATCGGAGCCATGTGAACTGGCGGCGTGCCGTCGCTGTTTCCTCGATGGTGAGGGACCGCTTCGCCCGTTAAGTCTTTCTTGCCGCCGCGACGTTAGGGTGCCCTGAAGGCAGGGAGCAACGTCCAGGTGTCGCCGATCGTTACGGCCATTCTCGTGGCCAGCAATCTCGGGCTGATCTTTCTCTTGATGACCCTGCCGCTTGGTTTGCGCACGGTCAGGGTGAGCCGCGTGGTTGCCATGGACCGCCAGCGCCTCTGGCAGGCGCTGTGGCCGCTTGGCAGCGATGCCGGCTGGTCCGGTGAGATCCTGTCGGCCGAAGCGCTGGACAAGGAGGGCGTGGCCCGCATCATGCTGTCGTGGGAAGGCCGCGACGGCAAGCCGATCGAGCGAAGGTCAAGGTTTGAGGACGTTGTCGAGGGCAGCCGCTTTTCGATGCGCGTCATCGAGGATACCGCGCTCGATAGTTCTTTCTGGAAGGACTATCGGGAGACCACCGAACTGGTTTGCGAGGGGCATGGCACAAGGGTGACCCTTGGCCGGACCGACCGCTACCGCGGCATCGCCTTCCTGGTGTTCCGTTACTTCGCCATGCGCCGCGAGCTCTCCAAGCTGCAAGGCTGGGCGACGACCGGGCGTTATCGCAAAGGCGGCTGGTTCGAGCATCCGCTGAGCCAGATCGGCTTTGCGGTGCTGTCGGCATTGATCCTGTGGCCGTTCTTCGGTCTCCATCTTGGCGGGCTGGCGCTGGCCGCGATCCTGACGTCGGTCGTGGCCTTGCACGAACTCGGCCACATGGCGGCGTTCCGGCTGATGGGACACCGCAAGGCGCGAATGATCTTCATCCCGCTGCTCGGCGGCATCGCCATTGGCGGCCGGCCCTACAACAGCCGGTTCGAAGTGGCCTTCGTGGCATTGATGGGGGCGGGGTTCTCAGCCTTCCTGGTGCCGATCGTCATTGCCGGCAGCGCGCTTGCCGGCGCCGAGGGGCACAAGGCCGCCGCCGCGCTGCTCGCGGCGCTGGCGGGCTGCGCGGCCCTGTTCAACATCGCCAATCTGGTGCCGGTGTGGAAGTTCGATGGCGGCCAGGTGCTGCGCCAGATCTGCCCCGGGCCGATCGCGCTGGCGCTGGCCTCGTTCTTCCTGCTCTCGGCATTCTTGATGCTTGGCCGGCAGGCGGGTTTCTCGTCCGGCTTTCTGCTCGCGGCGGGAGCGGTCTTCTCGATCCTCAGCCTGCTGACCATGGGCAGCGGGGTGAAGCCGCGCCACGAACTGGAGCCGATCCGCACGGTCGACCGCTTCGCTATCGCGGGCGCGCTGCTGGCGGTGTTCGTCATCCATGGCTGCGGCGTCCTGTGGGCGTCGGCGCAACTGATCTAGGCAGGTTCTCCGGGCCGGGAAGATTCAACCGGCTTTGCGAGCCTCTTCGGCGGGCAGAGCCTCGGTGGGGCCGAAGACGTCCTCGAAAGCGGATTTCAGTGCCAGATCGAGGTCCCCCATTGTGATGGGAAGACCAAGGTCGACGAGGCTGGTGACGCCATGGTCCTGAACACCGCACGGCACAATGCCGCCGAAATGGGAAAGGTCCGGCTCGACATTGATGGCGATGCCGTGGAAACTCACCCAGCGCCGCAGCCGGATGCCTATCGCGGCGACCTTGTCCTCGGCCGGCGAGCCGTCCGGCAGGGCAGGGCGATCCGGCCGCACCACCCAGACGCCGACACGGTCTTCGCGCCGTTCGCCGCGCACGTTGAAGGCGGCGAGCGTGCCGATGATCCACTGTTCGAGCGCGGCGACGAAGGCGCGAACGTCCTCTCGGCGCCGTTTCAGGTCGAGCATGACATAGGCGACCCGCTGGCCCGGCCCATGATAGGTGTATTCGCCGCCGCGCCCGGCCGAAAACACCGGAAAGCGGTCGGGATCGATCAGGTCCTCGATACGGGCGCTGGTGCCGGCGGTGTAGAGCGGGGGATGTTCGACCAGCCAGACCATTTCTCCGGCGGCCCCGCTGCGGATCGCCTCGGCGCGCGCCTCCATGAAAGCCAGCGCATCGGGATAAGCGGTGAGGCCAGGCTCGACCAGCCATTCGACCGGCGCCGAACCGGGGAGCGGCAGGAACGACGTGGCGATCTGGCTGCGTTCTGGCATGGCTTTTTCGTTTTTCGCTTGTGCATCCCATGGGTCAGGCCCGAAGCATGTGTCCGGGCGACATGCATCCGCTCTCATATGGCGATATCGGGCGTAAACGTCCAGTTGCGGGCGCTCATTCCAATCCTGTGGACCGTTATGCCAATCGCTTGAGATTATTGCTCGCCACGCACTTGTTTCGCCGGAAACGATTTGCTACACGCCGCGAGCCGGTCGGTTCCGGCTCCTACCACGTGCGGTCGTGGCGGAATTGGTAGACGCGCAGCGTTGAGGTCGCTGTGGGGCAACCCGTGGAAGTTCGAGTCTTCTCGACCGCACCAAATGCTCGCTTAGCCAAAGCCTTGAAACCTTTGCAAATGAAGGTTTTCCTCCACCCGTTGACCTAGCAGTCTGCGCCGGGTTTGGCTTTGGTCTCTCACGGCTATGAAGCCTCTGCGGTCAACTCTTTCTCCTGCGCTGTTAGGCTCCGGAATTTGACATATCCAAGTATGATGGTTGCAGCCATCTTGGTAGCTTCAAAAAAGCAGTCCAGTATCTCAAAATAGTCCTCGTCCGGTCGTTCAGGGTCTTCGGCGCTAATGACGAACTGAACCGTTCTGCTGGCGTCGTCGGTTTTGGCGATCGAAGAGAATATGTGCCGTTCTGATAGATGGACGAAACCCGACGTTTCTTTGTAGACATTCTCGACCCATGGAAATTCTTCCATCAGCTTCGAAATCAGCCGATTGTCCCTCAGGAATTCACCTTCTCTATCCTTCTGCTTATCAAATCGCTGACCGGAGAGCACTGCCTTGCAGAGGGCGTCCATGCTATCCACGAGTTTCAACGCGTGGACTCTTGCCGCAGTATCGATTTGCATTCGAAGCAGCGCGGCGCCGCAAGTGAAATTTCGCGCGGCCATCAGTATCCTGAACCCGGATGCGAGCGAAAGAACGCGCTTCGTAGCTCCAAGGACAAATAAATCTGATTGATAGACGCCGGCGCCGTCTTCCATCAGCGCCGATGCCTTCCGAAGAATTTCTTGCTCAATTTGCTCAATACGGCGGAGGCGCATTTCGAAGGACATGAACCGACTCACGAAATTGACACGATTAGAAGCTGATGTTCCTACGTTTAGGCCTAATCACAGAAATCTGCGAATCGGGGTCGCCGGGTCGCCCCAGCACACCCGACTTTCCAATCGAAGGGCAAACGACGCTAGGTGACGTAGGTAGCCCAACGAAAACCTCGCCTATCCCGTCCACCCGAGGCCAGCCGAGATACAATTGATCGATACGAGCAGAGCGTCGGTCGCCCGCTTTTGATCCGCTGTCCCGGTCTTTGACCTGACTTCGCGCAGCAGCTCGACCTGCAGCCGGTGAATGTCATCCATCTGCCGCCGCAGATTGTCGAAACGCCGCTTGAACATCGGAAAGCGGGCGGAAAGATCGCCTCCCGTGAGGTCACCGATAAGGCGCCGCGTCAACTCGTATTCGGCGGCGATGCGGGCGTAGATTCGCCCAGCCGCTTGGCTGTCGGACACCAGGCCGGCGTAGAGCCGCGCGATCCCCATGTCGGACTGGTAAAGCGTCTTTTCGGCCTCGTCGACGATCAGGCGGAAGAAGCGCGAGTGCTCGAACATGCGGGCCAGAAGCTCGCGCCCGGCCTCGCCGCGCACCGCGACGAACGAGCTGAGTGCGCTGCCGATGCCATACCAGCCGGTCAACAGGTGCCGGTTCTGGCTCCAGGCGAACACCCAGGGAATGGCGCGCAGGTCGGCAATGCCGCTGGCGCCGAAACGGCGATCCGGCCGTGAGCCCATTTTCAGGAGCGCCAATTCCGCGACCGGGCTCGCCTGGTTGAAATAATCGAGGAAGCCCGGCTCGGCCATCAACCTGGCATAGGATGCCTGCGACATGCCCGCCAGCGCTTCCAGCGCTTCGTCGAACTCCGGCGTTTCCTTCGGCACGACATCGCCCGCCGATCCGACACTATGGGCCAGTACGCCGGCGGCGAGAACCTCGAGCTGGTTGAGGCCGGTGCCGCGATTGGCGAATTTCGACGATACGACCTCGCCCTGCTCCGTCACCCGCATGGCTCCGGCAACGGTGCCTGCCGGCTGTGCCGCGATTGCCCGGCCGGTCGGCGCGCCGCCACGACTGACAGAGCCGCCGCGACCGTGAAAGAAGCTGATCCTGACCCTATGCTTACGGCCGATGGCAGCGAGGCGCTTTTGCGCTTTTGCCAGTTCCCAATTGGAGGCCAGGAAACCGCCGTCCTTGTTGGAATCCGAGTAGCCAAGCATGATCTCCTGGCGCGCGCCGAAATCCTGCACCGTCCGCCTCACCAGCGAAACGCCGAGCAATTCGTTCAGGATGACGGGTGCTGCCTGCAGATCGGCGATGGTCTCGAACAATGGCACGATCCGCAGCCTGATTGCGCCGCCGCCACCAGGCGCGGTTGAAAGTCCGCAATATTGGGCCAGTAGATAGACCGCGAGCAGATCGTCGGCCGAGCGGGTCATACTGAGAACGAAAGAGCCGAAGGCGTCGGCATCCGAGCTGGAGATCTGCTCGCGGATGACGGAGAATGTCGAAAGCAGTTCACCTGCTTCCGGCGAAAGCCGGCCTGTGTCGATCTCCAGCCGTTCGCCCCCACTTAAGGCCGCGCGAATGCGCGCCGACCATTGCGGTGTGCCGGCCGCGACCGGATCTGTGGGATTTGTCAGCGCAAACAGCTCGGCCAGCACCCGGTTGACGACCGTGGAGTTCTGCCGGATGTCGAGCGAGACGGTACGGAAGCCGAAGCTTCCGACCTGCCAAAGCAGGGGCTGCACGAAACGCCTGGCTACCGCGCGCCCTCCAATCGCTTCGAGAACGCATGACAGGCTGTTCAGATCGGCACGAAACGCCTCCGCCGAGAGGTACGCCGCCGTGCCGCCGTCTCGCGTGGCCTCCAGCCGGGCAAGCAAGGCCGAAGCGAACTGGCGAAGCGGTTCGTCAGGGTTGCGGGTGGCGATCTCTCGCGCCTGTCCGCTTTTATCAAGCGCCGTTTGCAGCACCGGCTTGAAGCTGGCCGGCAGCTCAATGACGTTCGAGCTGGCGCTGAGCACCGTCACCAGCCGCTGCACCTGCGTCAGATACCAGCCTATGGCGGTATTGCGGTACTCGGCCACGGCATGGACGGTGACCGCGGCCGTCACGTTTGGATTGCCATCGCGGTCGCCGCCGATCCACGAGGCATAGCGCATGAAAGAAGGGATTCTGATCGGCTCTCCCGGATAGTGACGCTGGAAAGCGCCTTGAAGCTTGCCGTAGAGCTGCGGCGTTGCCTCGAAGATGACTTCGCGAAAGAAATGCAGGCCCCAGGCGATTTCGCGTTCGACCGTCGGACGCTCCAGCCGCAGTTCGCCCGTCATCCACAGAAGCTCGATCTCGCTTTCCAGATCGGCGACCAACAGGTCGCGTTCGCCCGGCGCCCAGCGCGGCTGGTCGAGTTCGGTCAGCTTGCGATAGATACGGCGGTGGATTTCCAGAACCGTGACGCGTTTGGCCTCTGTCGGGTGCGCGGTCATGGTCGGGCCGACGCAAAGCTCATCGAGCGCCGCCTGGACTTCCTCCGCCGAGTGGCCGTTCGCCGCCATCTGCGCGATCACGCTGGCGAACGACCCGGGCACTTCGTCGACGCCGGCGCCTTGTTCGAGTTCGCGACGCGTTCGCATGGCAAGCAACTCGTCGGCAATCGTCAGCAACTGGAACCACACGCCGCTCGCCTGAAGTGCCGGGATGCGCTGCTCCGCGGCAAGCGAGACAAGCGACCTGCGTCCGCTTAGAACAGCGGCGATCTCGGGCTCACGCGCGCTTGCGACCTGAAGCAGCAGGCGCAACAAAAGGCTGCGCTCGTCCTCACGAAATCTGATGCGCCTACTCTGTTCCAAATCAGTTTCCTGACCCGTCCATCGATTGCCACTGTGGCCGCGCCCTTGGAGCGGTTCAGTGACTGCATGAGACGCTGAACCGCTCCAAGTATTTGTTTTTATGCACCGCTTGCGTTCGCGCTATGCGGTCTTCGGCCGCTTGGCCATCAAGCCGCCTTCTTTATGCGTGCCAGCGTGTCGGCCACGACCTCGCCGAAGGAGGATGGCGTCGGCACGATGACGACGCCGGCCTCTTTCAGGATTTCGACCTTCTCCTGCGCCGACTCGCCGAAGGCCGAAATGATGGCGCCGGCGTGGCCCATGCGGCGGCCTTTCGGCGCCGAAAGGCCGGCGATATAGGCGATCAATGGCTTGCGCATGTTGTCGCGCGCCCAGATCGCGGCTTCGGCTTCCTGCGGCCCGCCGATCTCGCCGATCATGACCACGGCATCGGTCTCGTCATCCTGCTCGAACAGCCTCAGAATGTCCTTGAAGGACGAGCCGTTGATCGGATCGCCGCCGATGCCGACGCTGGTCGACACACCAATGCCGAGCGCCTTCATCTGCGAGGCGGCCTCGTAGCCGAGCGTGCCGGAGCGCCCGACGATGCCGATGCGGCCGGGCAGGTAGATCGAGCCGGGCATGATGCCCATCAGCGCCTGTCCCGGCGTGATGATGCCAGCGCAGTTCGGGCCGACCAGCCGCATCCGGTCCTCGAAGCGGTAGCGGCGCATGTAGCGCTTGACCTGCATCATGTCCTGCGAGGGGATGCCGTCGGTGATGCAGACGCAGAGTTTTATCCCCGCATCCGCCGCCTCCATGATCGAATCGGCGGCGAAGGGCGGCGGCACGAAGACGATGCTGGCCTCGGCGCGGGTTTCGCGCACCGCGCCCTTTACCGTGTTGAAGACGGGTAGGCCGAGATGTGCCTGGCCGCCCTTGCCGGGGGTGACACCGCCGACGAGCTTGGTGCCATAGCGCTTCATGTCCTCGGCGTGGAAGCTGCCGATCTTGCCGGTGAAGCCTTGCACGATAACGCGCGTGCTGCGGTTGAGCAGGATTGCCATGTTTTCGACCTCCCTCAGGCTGCTTTTTTCTTGTTGGCCGCACGCCATGCGGCGACGGCCTTTTCGGCGGCTTCGGCCAGCGTGTCGGCGACGATCACCGCCTCGCCGGAATCGGCCAGGATACGGCGCCCTTCCTCGGCCTTGGTGCCGGAGAGCCGCACAACCAGCGGCACGGTCACGCCCACCTCGCGGATCGCCTTGACGACGCCTTCGGCGACCCAGTCGCAGCGGTTGATGCCGGCGAAGATGTTGACGAGGATGGTCTCGACATTCTTGTCGCCAAGCACGGCGCGGAAGGATTTCGCCACCCGCTCGGGCGAGGCGCCACCGCCGATGTCGAGGAAGTTGGCCGGCTCGCCGCCGGCGATCTTGATCATGTCCATGGTCGCCATGGCGAGGCCGGCGCCATTGATAATGCAGCCGATGTTGCCGTCGAGCCCGACATAGGAGAGGCCGCGGTCGCTGGCGAAGGTCTCGCGCGGGTCTTCCTGGCTCTTGTCGCGCAGCTCCGAAATTTCCGGCCGGCGGAACAGCGCGTTCTCGTCGAACGACATCTTGGCGTCGAGCGCGACCAGATTGCCGTCGCGGGTCACCACCAGCGGATTGATCTCCAGCATGGAGGCGTCGTAGTCGCGGAACACCTGGTAGCAGCTGAAGATGGTCTCGGTCGCCTTGCCGATAAGGCTGTCCTCCAGCCCGAGCCCGAAGGCGATCTCGCGCGCCTGGAAGCGCTGCATGCCGACGCCGGGATCGACGGTCGCGCGGATGATGGAATCAGGTTTTTTCTCAGAGATGTCCTCGATCTCCATGCCGCCGGCGGCGGAGGCCACGATCATGACGCGTTCTTCCTTGCGGTCGAGTACGAAGCCAAGATAGAGCTCCTGGGCGATGTCGACCGCTTCTTCCAGATAGAGCCGCGAGATCAGCTTGCCGCGCGGACCGGTCTGCTGGGTCACCAGCTTGCGGCCGAGCATCGCTTCGGCGGCGCTCGAGATCTCCTCGTCGTTGGTGCACAGCTTGATGCCGCCGGCCTTGCCGCGGGCGCCCGAATGAACCTGCGCCTTCAGCACCCATTTGCCGCCACCGATCTCGCGTGCCCGGTAGGTCGCCTGCTCGGGGCTGTAGGCCAGCCCGCCGCGCGGCACATGCACCCCGTGACGGGCGAGCAGTTCCTTGGCCTGATATTCGTGGATGTCCATTGTTGTCCTCCCATTACCGTCAATGCGTGGCGGCGCGCGCCTGGTCGGCGCGTTCGATGGCTTCGTTGACCACCAGGACGTTCCTCGCCATGCGCTCCGACGCGGCGTCGATCATCTTGCCGTCGAGGGCGGCCGCTCCCTTGCCGAGCGCCTCGGCCTCCTTCAGCACTTCGAGGATGCGCCTGGCGCGCGTCACCTCCTTTTCCGGAGGCGAGAAGACGTCGTTGGCGAGTGCGATCTGCGAGGGGTGGATCGCCCATTTGCCTTCGATGCCAAGGGCTGCGGCGCGCCTGGCTCCAGCGACATAACCCTCCGGATCGGAGAAATCGCCGAACGGTCCGTCGATGGCGCGCAGGCCGTATGCCCGGCAGGCGACCGTCATCCGCGACAGGGCGAAATGCCATTGGTCGCCGGGATAGTCGGGATTGAGGCCGCCGATGTTGACGGTGCGCGCCTTGCAGCTTGCCGCATAGTCGGCGACGCCGAAATGCATCGCCTCCAGCCGGCCGGGTGTCGCGGCAATGGCCTCGACATTGGCCATGCCGAGCGCGGTCTCGATCAGCGCTTCGAGACCGACGCGGGTCTTGAAACCCTTGGCCATCTCGATCTGGTTGACCATGGCCTCGACCATATAGAGGTCGGCCGGCACGCCGACCTTCGGCACCAGGATGGTGTCCAGGCGGTCACCGGCCTGTTCCATCACGTCGACCACGTCGCGGTACATGTAATGGGTGTCCAGACCGTTGATGCGCACCGAGACGGTCTTGCCCTTGGCGCGCCAGTCGATGTCGTTCAGCGCCTGGATGATGTTCTTGCGGGCGCGTTCCTTGTCGGGTGGTGCGACGGCATCCTCGATATCGAGGAAGACGAAGTCGGCGGCGCTGTTCGCCGCCTTGCCGATCATCTCCGGGCTGGAGCCGGGAACCGCCAGCTCGCTGCGCTGCAGCCGCAATTTCTTGAGGTGGTTGATGGTGTGGCTCATCGTCGGCTCCCCCTTATGCCGCTTCGGCGACCGGCACCTGCGCCGAGGCGCGGAAGTGCTGGATGGCCGCGCCGACGCCGGAGCCCGGCGCCAGCCGCACGCCGCAATCGAGCAGCGCCATTTCGGCCGCCGACAGCGAGGCAAGCACCATCACCTCGTTCAGCCAGCCGAGATGGCCGATGCGGAAGACCTTGCCGAACACCTTGTTGAGGCCGCCGCCGAGCGACGTCTGGTAGGTGCCATAGGCGCGCTTGACGACGTCGCCGCTGTCGATGCCTTCCGGCACCAGGATGGCGCTCACCGTATCGGAATGCCATTTCGGCGCCTTGGCGCAGAGTTTCAGGCCCCAGGCGTCGACCGCCTTGCGCACGCCTTCGGCGAGACGATGGTGGCGGGCGAAGATGGCGTCCAGGCCTTCGTCCTCGATCAGGTCGAGCGAGGCACGCAGGCCGCGCAGCAGCTGCGTCGCCGGCGTGTAGGGGAAATAGCCGGCATCGTTGGCGCGGATCATGTCCTCGAAGGAGAAGAAGCAGCGCCGGTGGGTGGCGGTTCTCGAAGCGATAAGCGCCTTTTTGCTGACCGACAGGAAACCGAGACCTGCGGGCAGCATGAAACCTTTCTGCGAGCCGCTGACCGCGCAGTCGACGCCCCATTCCTCCTGACGGAAGTCGATCGAGCCGATCGACGACACGCCGTCGACGAAGAGGAGGGCAGGGTGGTTTGCATCGTCGAGCGCCGCACGGCAGCCAGCGACGTCGCTCGTCACGCCGGTCGCCGTCTCGTTCTGCGTGCAGAAGACGGCCTTGATGCGGTGCGTCTTGTCGGCCTTCAGCCGCTCCGCGTAAAGTTCAAGCGGCACGCCGGTCCCCCATTCGCAGTCGATGACATCGACTTCGAAGCCGAGGCGCTCGGCCATGTCGACCCACAGATGAGAGAACTGGCCGAAGCGCGACATCAGCACGCGGTCGCCGGGGCTGAGAACATTCGTCATCGCCGCTTCCCAGGCGCCCGTGCCCGAGGATGGGTAGATGAAGACGCGGCCGGTCTCGTTCTTGAAGACTCGTTTGATGTCCCCGAACAGTGGCAGCGTGAGATCGGGGAAGGACGCGGCGCGCATGTCCTCCATTGGCAGGTTCATCGCCTGCCGGACCTGTTCGGGGATGTTGGTCGGCCCCGGAATGAAAAGATGGGTGAAACCGGCCATGATGCGAACTCCTCCTGATCAAGCAAAGCGGTGACGGGGAGTTTCGTTTGGATGGCGAATGGAAGCCACACCTTGGCGGGTAAGATCTTGCCGCGTGCGGGTGGGACTGGCCTACCCGTTTGGCCTACCCGAAAGGCTGTTTCTGAGTGCGCTTCTCGCGCGCGTAGAGCGCGACGGCCATCGCCCGATTGCGGACGTCGAGCTTGTCGTAGAGGTTCTTGAGGTGGTATTTCACCGTGTTCTCGGAAATGCCCGTCCGCGTTGCGATCTGCAAATTGGTCCAGCCGTCGGAGAGCACCGCCAGCAATTCGCGCTCGCGGACCGTGAGCTGCGCCAGCGGCGTGTCGTTGACCTTGTTGATGTCGATAAAGGGGATGCAGATGCGCCCGTGGGCGACGGCCAGGATCGTCTCGAAGATGATGGCCGGATCGTCGAATTGGAAGCAGTAGCCCTGGGCTCCCAGCCGCACGCACTGTTTCAGGATGCCGATGTCATGGTCGTTTGAAAACACCGTGACGCGCACATCGAGCTTGCGGCCCTGGACCTCGGCCAGAACATCCGCGCCATCCATGTCGGAGAGCTTCCAGCCGATGACCGCGACGTCGAATTCGCCCGTCATTGCCAGCTCCAGGAAATGCTTGCCGCTTTGGACAGAGGCGAGAAGTTCGAAGCGGCCGTCGCATTCCAGCATTTCGCGCAAGGCCGATATGACGAGCGGATTGCGTTCGGCGACGACCACGCGAACGCGCCGCTCTTCGATTGTCTTGTTCGATGTCTGCGAGCTGATCTTCAAGGGCTTCCGGCTGTTCGGGTTACGGCCTGGGCGGTCCAGCCAATGCGTGGACCTGCATCATGACAATTCTGCCCCAATTGCATAGGGGTGCTCTTTCCCCTGCGACATGCACTGTCGCGCCGCCTGAACACCAAGCGCAGCTTGTTCTCGTGAATTCGACAGGGTCCGGGCTCGACTGCCAGCACCGCATCGGCGCAAATCATCGTCAATGGAAAGTGTCCGTTTCGTTCAGGATTTCCGTGGGTTAGAGCAACAGGTTGCGAACTCGAATCATGCTGTGGCTCTATCTTTCTTTTGTTTCAGCGTCGGACCCCAAAACCGGTTTCCACTTTTCAAGATCATGGTCTAGACCTGACAGGCACCTTTTCGGGATTCTGATGGCGGGAGGCGCTGGTGGAAGGCCAGGACAAGCAGACGACCTCCGCCAAGGCGGCTGACGAGGTCCACGCCGACATCTATGGCGAGGACGGCGCGGTGCTTTCGTCCTTCCTTGCCCAGATCGGGGCTGCGATCGCCGACCGCGACACGCTGTCCCTCAAGCGTGAAGTCGACCATCTGCACCAGTCGGAACTCGGCGACCTGATCGAGGCGCTGCATCCCGAACAAAGGCGGGCTCTGGTCGAACTCCTGGGCGCCGATTTCGACTTTTCCGCGCTGACCGAAGTCGACGAGGCGATCCGCATGGAGATCGTCGATAACCTTCCCAACGCGCAGATCGCGCAGGCGGTGCAGGAACTCGATTCCGACGACGCGGTCTACATCCTCGAAGACCTTGAGAAGGAAGACCAGGACGAGATCCTGTCGCAGCTGCCGTTCACCGAACGGATCAGGCTGCGCCGCTCGCTGGACTATCCGGAAGAGACCGCCGGACGGCGCATGCAGACGGAGTTCGTCGCGGTGCCGCCGTTCTGGACCATAGGCCAGACCATCGATTACATGCGCGAGGACAAGAACCTTCCCGATCGCTTCAGCCAGATCTTCGTCATCGATCCGACCTTCAAGCTGTTAGGGGCCATCGACCTCGACCAGATCCTGCGCACCAAGCGCGCGGTCAAGGTCGAGGAGGTCATGCACGAGACGCGCCACGCCATCCCGGCCACCATGGACCAGGAAGAAGCGGCGCGGGAGTTCGAACAGTACGACCTGCTTTCGGCCGCCGTCGTCGACGAGAACCAGCGGCTGGTCGGCGTGCTGACCATCGACGACGTCGTCGACGTCATCCAGCAGGAAGCCGAGGAAGACCTGTTGCGCATGGGCGGTGTCGGCGACGAGGAGCTTTCCGACACCGTGCTGGCAACTTCGCGTTCGCGCGTTCCCTGGCTGCTGGTCAACCTTGTCACGGCATTCCTGGCGGCATCGGTAATCGGCCTGTTCGACCACACGATCGAGCGGATCGTAGCGCTCGCCGTGCTGATGCCGATCGTGGCCGGCATGGGCGGCAATGCCGGTTCGCAGACCATGACCGTCACCGTGCGGGCGCTGGCGACCAAGGACCTCGATATCTACAATGCCGCCCGCATCATTCGCCGCGAAGTGGGTGTGGGCTTCATCAACGGCATTGTCTTTGCCGTTCTGATCGGCATCGTCGCCGCCGTCTGGTTTCGCGATCCCAATCTCGGCGGGATCATAGGAGCCGCCATGATCATCAACATGTTCGCGGCCGCACTAGCCGGCATCCTGATCCCGCTGCTGCTCGACAGGTTCAAGATCGACCCGGCCGTGGCGTCGGCGGTTTTCGTCACAACCGTCACCGACTGCGTCGGCTTTTTCGCTTTCCTCGGCCTTGCAAGCTGGTGGTTCGGCGTCAGGTAGCTGTCTCAATTGACTTTTACGTAAATGCCGTGCGAGGCTTGCATGGGGTGCCGCGTCGATTCCGGCGAGGCGAGGGTTGGTTCGGGACAGAAGGCGGCGCATGACGATCGCCCGGGATTCCGGCACGGAGTGACAATGCGGGAATATTATTCGATCACCGAACTGACCCGCGAATTCGACGTGTCAACGCGGACGCTGCGCTTCTATGAGGATGAGGGACTGGTGCAGCCCGTGCGGCGTGGGCGCACGCGGCTGTTTCGCCCGTCCGACCGCCATCTCATCCGGCAGATCATGCGCGGCAAAAGGCTCGGCTTCTCGATCAACGAGATCCGCGAGATCATCCAGATGTATAAAGAGCCGCCGGGCGAGGTCGGGCAGTTGAAGCTGATGATCAAGCGCATCGAGGAAAAGCGCGAGGACCTCCGGCAAAAGCGCCGCGACCTCGAGGAGACGCTGGCGGAACTCGACCAGGCCGAGGAATCCTGCGTCGAGCGGCTGGTGGAACTGGGTGTGAACACGTAAACCCGCTCTCAGCGGAAGACTTCAGCATTCGTCCAGGCCAACTTTCGCAGACGTTCGAGATTTGCCGGAGCCCCCCGAACTTTGTCATCCTTGGGCGTAGCGACGCGAAGCGGAGCGAAGACCCGAGGAGCCATGCTGTGACCTTGATCGTAGAGTGCCACGGGGCAGAATTCTGAACCGTTGCAAACGCCTTAACGTCACGGCATGGATCCTAGGGTCTGCGCGCGTCGCTTCGCTCCTTGCTCCGCCCTAGGATGACGAGACGAAGCAAAGCATCGGGTTCCGGCCAAACGCCACCAAGATGACCGGTCTGGCGGCCAAGGTCACTTGACGGCATTACAGAGCCTGGCGACGCTGCCTCAAATCCAGCGTCGCACCCGTTTGGTGTAGTCGCGGTATTTCTTGCCGAACTTCGCCGCCAGGATCTTTTCCTCGCCCTCGATCGCGACCTTCTGCGTAACGAACGCTGCGATGAAGGCAAACAGGAAGAACCAGGCTATCCCCGAGACGAAGGCGACGCCGATCAGCATCAGGGTGAGTGCCAGGTAGATCGGGTTGCGGGTGATGCCGAACGGGCCCGAGGTGACGAGATGGTCCGGCAGGGCGGTGGGGCTGAGCGTGGTCTTGGCCCGCATCATGGCGCGGATGGCGGTGACCCAGAGCGCCGCGGCGCCGAACAGCGCCACCCAGCCGGCCGCGAACAGGATGTCGCCCAGAAGATCGTCGATCCAGGGCAAGGGATAGAGCATGCCGAGGATGACGCTGATGGCGATGGCGGCGGCGTAGATCACCGGTGGCCAAGGGATCATTCCGGGCTTCGGCTGGCTGTCGGTCATTGCGTCCCTCCCTCCGTCATCTTGTCCTCGGTCTTGCCGGTGCACATGCCGGCAAGATCGGACAGATGGGCTCTCCAGTCCGCAGTCTGGTCGTTGTTGTAGAGCCGATCAAGAGAGGCTTCGCCTTCGAGCGTATCGAGCATGCAGCCGCAATAGCTCGAACAGAAGGTTGCGTTGCGCGTCTGCTCGCACGAGCGCTGGCAGGTTTTCAGGAAATTGACCTGCGGGGTTTCGACCTCGGCCGGCATCACCTGCGAAAACAGCCAGACACAGCCAATCAGCAGCGGCTGGTGGATCAGATAGAAGGCGAGGCTGTGGCGGCCGATGAAGACCAGCGGGTTGGCCCAGCGACCGGGCATCAGACTCGCCAGGCGCGTTCGCATGCCGGAGGAGGTCATGAGCTTCGTCGTCCCGATGCCGATGAGCACCGCACCGAACCATGGAAACAGCGGAACGTAGTCGTTGGAACGCGGATTGATCGCCGACAGGCCGATCCACCACAGCCAGGGATGATCCAGGGCCTCGAAGCGCAGGTAGACGGGCGCGGCTATGATCAGCGCGGCAACGACAAGCGTCAGCAGCGCGGGCAGCCGCAGGAAGGCGAGGCCAAGCAGGCTGGCGAGCGCGATCTCATGCAGGATGCCGAAGAAGATGAAGCCGTCGGGCGTGGCGATGCGTGTGACGACCGAAATGGCGATCGCCGCGCCCGCGATCATGGCGAACCGCTTCCAGAAGCCGTTCCAGCGGATCTGCTTGCCATGGGCGAGGTAGAGGCTGACGCCGACCAGGAACAGAAAGGTCGAAGCGATGCAGCGGGCGTAGATCTTCCACCAGCCGAAGGCGGTGAGGCCGGGATCGGTATAGCCGAAGAACTCCAGGTCCCAGGTGAAGTGATAGCTCGCCATGGCCAGCAGCGCGATGCCGCGCACGATGTCGATGGCGACGATGCGCTTCGATGGCTCCGGAACGGGTGCGGTCGGTGTATGGATGGTCATGGTCTCGCGATCTGATTCAGCCCGCTTGAGGACTATCACGGTTCAACCAGACAGAAGAAGGCCGGGACCGTCGGCATAGCGCCGAGCCGCGCCGGCCGCTTGGGATCCCGCTTTAGGCCAGCGCCGGAAAGCCTTTGACCAGCTTCGTTTTTCACCGCGCGCGCGTCGGTTTCCTCTTATTGGCACTGAAATCGCTAAGGCAGATTTGGCCGGTGATTCTGCTTTGGGGAAGCGATGTCCACCCATGTGCGCCATCCGATCTGGCTCCCGGCCCTCAAGGCCGCGGATGCGCGCACCTTCGCCTCGCTGTACGCGGTCGAGTCCTTCGCCCGCGCCACGGTGTCGAGCGTCATCCCGATCCAGGCCTACGAGATCCTGCACAATGAGCAGATCGTCTCGATCCTCTATACGATCGTTGCGCTGCTCGGCCTGTCGGTAACCTTGTTCATGCCGATGCTCATCCGCCGCTTTGCGCGGCGCTGGGTCTACACCGCCGGCGCCTGCCTGCTCGCCATCGGATCGCTGTTCTTCGTCACCCATACGCTTGCCGGACAACTGGCCGGCATGCTGTGCCGGGTCATGGGCGCCAGTGCGTTGTCGATCACGCTCAACCTCTACATCATGGACCACATCCGCAAGACCGACTTCATGCAGGCCGAATCGCTTCGCATGGCGTGGTCGATGTTCGCCTGGACCGGCGGGCCGACACTCGGCATCTTTCTTTACGCGCATTTCGGCATCTATGCCGCGCATGGTGCGGTGGCGGTGTTTGCCACGATCTTGCTGGCGCTGTTCTGGTTCTACCGGCTCAGCGACAACCAGTCGATCCAGCCGGGCAAGACGCGTCCGGCCAATCCGCTCGCCAATATCGGCCGCTTCATCGCACAGCCCAGGCTGAGGCTCGCCTGGCTGATCGCCTTTGGCCGCTCCTGCTTCTGGACGACGTTCTTCGTCTACGGACCGCTGTTCATGGTCATCACCGGGCAGGGCGATCTCGCCGGCGGTCTCCTGGTCTCGGCCGGCAACGCGCTTTTGTTCATGGCGATCTTCTGGGGCAAGGCCGGCAAACGCTTTGGTGGCCGCAAGACCATGACCTTCGCTTATTTCGCTATGTCGGCCACGCTTCTGGCGGCAGGCACGGTCGGCGAGAGCGCCCCGCTGCTCACTGGCGCCTTCCTGCTGTGCGGCGCCTTCTTCACCATCGCGCTCGACGCGCTGGGTTCGACCGCTTTCATGCGCTCGGTGCGCACCTATGAGCGCGCGCAGATGGCCGCGGTCTACCGCACCTATCTCGATTTTTCCGAGCTGACACCGCCGCTGGTCTATTCCGTCGTGCTGGCGTTCTTCGGGCTTGGCTCGGTATTCGTGACGCTCGGCCTGCTGGCGGCGTTTTGCGGCTTCGTGACCTGGCGATATCTGCCGAAGTCGCTTTAGCCGGCCTTCAGAATTCGCTCTGGCGGACATCTGTCGCGATTTTGGGCTTCCGCGTCCAAGTAGGCCGATGACGGCAGCGTCGGTTCGGCCCGGGCAAGGCCGTTGTAAGGAGCGCGCTCGCTGCCACCGGGCTGCATGGCTGGCTTCCTGTGAAGACGGAAGCCGCCACCCGGCCAGCGGAATTGTCAAATACGGTACAAGCGACTGATCTCGACATGGCGCATTCACAATGGTCACCGGCGGAATTGGGTTTGCCGGACGCATCGATTCTGCCTATAGTCCAAGCTGTCGTCGGTTCCGTTTGGAGCCAAGAGGGAATGCGGTGCGGGCTCGAGTTGTTGCCCAATGCCGTGGCTGCCCCCGCAACTGTATGCGGTAGTCCTCTCCATAAGCCACTGAAGATTTTTCTTTGGGAAGGTGGGGAAGGGCGCTGATCCGCGAGCCAGGAGACCTGCCGGCGACAGGAAACTGACTTCGATGCCCTCGGGTGGAGGGTGAAAGGACAAGACATGAATACCGCTTCCGTCTCCCTCGGCGCCTCCGTCTCCTCGCAGTCGCGCCTCATGCAGCTTGTGCTCGCGGCGCTGCTCGGACTCTTCGTTGTTGGCTTTGTCGGCTTCTCGCATATCGATGCGGTCCACAATGCCGCCCACGATTACCGTCATTCGATGGCGTTTCCCTGCCACTGACGAGGATCTGACATCATGAACCTATTTCGCAACGTCGTGTTCATCGCGGCGATCGCAGGGCTCGTTGCTGGCGTCGTTCTCGCCTGTATGCAGGCCTATGCCACCGTGCCGCTGATCCTCAAGGCTGAAGTCTATGAGCAGGCCGGCGGCGGCCACCATCACGACCACGCCGCACCGGCAGCAGCAGAGACCAACGCCATGAGCTCCGCCGTGCCAGCACCGGCTGAAGCAGCCGCCCCGGCGGAAGACGAAGGCTGGGCTCCGGCCGACGGTTTCGAGCGTTTTGGCTTCAGCGTGCTTGCCAATATCGTCACCGGTGTCGGCTTCGCGCTGGTCCTCGTGGCGGTCTCGGAATTCGCTGGCGGTATCGGCAACTGGCGCCAGGGCGTGTTCTGGGGCCTGGCCGGCTTTGCCGTGTTCACGTTG
The DNA here is from genome assembly GCF_006658505.1 of Mesorhizobium sp. B2-4-15. Taxonomy (GTDB): domain Bacteria; phylum Pseudomonadota; class Alphaproteobacteria; order Rhizobiales; family Rhizobiaceae; genus Mesorhizobium. The sequence goes on along the minus strand of NZ_VFUZ01000023.1, from coordinate 1,536 downwards.
GCGCCCGGCCTCGGCCTGCCGCCGGAACTGCCGGCCATGCCCGCGGCTGACCTCATGCAGCGCCAGATCTGGTGGGCGGCGACCGTGGTCGCGACCTCAATCGGACTGGGCCTAATCGCGTTCCGCAGATCGCCGCCGCTGACCATCCTTGCCGTCCTGCTGATCATCGCCCCACATGTCATCGGCGCGCCGCAGCCCGACAGTTTCGAGACGCCGATCCCGGAGGGCCTGCATCATCAGTTCGTGGTGGCGGTGACGCTGACCAATCTGGTGTTCTGGCTGGTGCTCGGCGCCGCCGTCGGCGTGGTGCGCGGACGCTTCACCGGCACCGCCGGCAGCCTGCGCGACAGCTTTGCCTGATCGCAGCAAGCTGACCTTCATCATCGGTGGTGCGCGCTCCGGCAAGAGCGCGCACGCCGAAATCCTGGCGACGACTTTACCCTCGCCATGGATCTATATCGCCACAGCCGAAGCCTATGACGACGAGATGCGTGAGCGCATCGCGCTGCACCGCTTGCGGCGCGTCGACGGCTGGACGACCATCGACGCGCCACTCAACCTTGCCGGTGCGCTCGAGGCTTTGCCCGACAACCAGCCGGTGCTCGTCGACTGCCTGACGCTATGGCTGACCAATCACATGCTGGCCGATCACGATGTCGCCGCCGAGTGCCGGCGGCTGGCGGACGTGTTGTCACGGCCGCGCGGCCCGTGGTTCGTGGTGTCCAATGAAGTCGGGCAAGGCATTGTGCCGGACAATGCGCTGGCGCGCCGTTTTCGCGATGACGCTGGACGGCTCAACCAGCAGGTCGCGGCGGTTGCCGACACGGTTCTGTTGATGGTGGCGGGGCTGCCGCTGAAGGTGAAATGACATGACCGAAGACAAGGATGCGGAACGCCATCGCGCCAAGATGGCCAAGCGCAAGGCGGTGCAGGATGCCGAGGTGGCGAGCAAAACCGTCGAGAAGGGGCTGCTGATCGTCAATACGGGGCCGGGCAAGGGCAAGACGACAGCCGCCTTCGGCCTGGCGCTGCGCATGCTCGGCTATGGCAAGCGGGTCGGTGTCGTCCAGTTCATCAAGGGCAAATGGCACACCGGTGAGAAGGATGCCTTCGCTGCTTTCGGCGACCGTGTCGTCTGGCACGCGATGGGCGAGGGCTTCACCTGGGAGACGCAGGACCTGAAGCGCGACATCGCCGCCGCCGAGGCCGCCTGGGCCAAGGCACTGGAGTTGATCGCCGATCCTTCGATCAGCTTGGTCGTGCTCGATGAGCTCAACATCGCGCTGCGCTATGATTATCTCGATCTCGACAAGGTCGTTGCGGCGCTGAAGGCGCGGCGCGAAGGCCTGCACATCGTCGTCACCGGCCGTAACGCCAAGCCGGCGCTCGTGGAGGCGGCGGATCTGGTCACCGAGATGGGCGTCACCAAGCACCATTTCTCGGCCGGCGTGAAGGCGCAGCAAGGCATCGAGTTCTGAGAGTTCTTTACCCTCCCCCTTGTGGGGAGGGTCGATCCGCGACGCGGAGCGGGGTGGG
>NZ_VFUZ01000022.1 GCF_006658505.1 Mesorhizobium sp. B2-4-15 | reverse complement strand
CGATAAAGTAGAGCCTGACCTTCTCCCCTTGTGGGAGAAGGTGGATCGGCGCGCAGCGCCGAGACGGATGAGGGGTGCTCCAGCGGAGTGCGGCGTGAAAAGATCGAAAGGTTCCGAGCGCTTACTTCTGCAAAACCGCAATCCTTCCAACACCCCTCATCCGACCTCGCTTCGCGAGGCCACCTTCTCCCACAAGGGGAGAAGGGAAAGCCATCGAGCTACACGTCCGCCCTGAAAGTCTGCTTCTGCTGGCCGAGCCCTTCGATGCCGAGCTCCACCACGTCGCCCGCTTTCAGGAACACCGGCGGCTTCATGCCAAGGCCAACACCGGGCGGGGTGCCTGTCGAAATAATGTCGCCGGGATGCAGCGACATGAACTGGCTGAGATAGGACACCAGGTATTTGACGCCGTAGACCATGGTCCTGGTCGAGCCGTCCTGCATGGTCTTGCCGTTGACGGTCAGCCACATTTTGAGATTCTGCGGGTCTGATACCTCGTCCTTGGTCACCAGCCACGGGCCCGTGGGGCCGAACGTGTCGCAGCTCTTGCCCTTGGTCCACTGGCCCTGGCGCTCGGCCTGGAAGGCGCGCTCGGACACGTCGTGGGCGACGCAGTAGCCGGCGACATAGTCGAGCGCGTCGGCTTCGCTGACATATTTGGCTGTCTTGCCGATGACGACGCCGAGCTCGACCTCCCAGTCGGTCTTTTCCGAGCCGCGCGGGATCAGCACGTCGTCATCCGGTCCGACGATGGCCGAGCTTGCCTTCATGAAGATGATCGGCTCCGGCGGCACTTTGGCACCGGTTTCGGCGGCGTGGTCGGAATAGTTGAGGCCGATGCAGATGAACTTGCCGGTGCCGGCCACGCAGGCGCCGAGCCGGGGCTTGCCGGAAACGGCCGGCAGCGACTTCGGATCAAGCTTGGACAGCATCTCCAGCGAGGCCGGATGCAGCACCGTGCCGGCAATGTCGGCGACATGGGCGGAGAGATCGCGGATCGTTCCATCCGCATCGAGCAGGCCGGGACGTTCGCTCCCCACCTCGCCATAGCGCAGCAGTTTCATGCAGTTCTCTCCTCAGTCAGATTGGTTCAGATCGACCAGCCACCGTCGATATTATAGGCCTGCCCGGATGTGTAGCTCGCACCGGCGAAATAAACCGCGAGATCGGCGATTTCCTCCGGCGTGCCGAGCCGGCCCATCGGCTGGCGCGCGATGAAGGCGGCGCGGGCGGCGTCATAGTCGCCTTGCGCATGCATGCGGTCCTGCAACGACGGGCTCTCGACCGTGCCGGGGCAGATGGCGTTGCAGCGTATACCCTTGCCGACATAGTCGGCGGCAACCGCCTTGGTCAGGCCGATCACCGCAGCCTTGGTAACCCCATAGGCGAAACGGTTCGGCACACCCTTCTGCGAGCTCGCCAGCGAGGCCATGTTGATGATCGACCCGTCGCCACGCTCCAGCATGCCCGGAAGCACCGCACGGATGGTGCGGACCATGGCGCGCACGTTGAGATTGAACGCGAAGTCGAGATCGGCGTCCTTCATCTCCAGGATCGATCCCGAATGAACGAAACCGGCGCAGTTGAACAACACGTCGACGCGGCCGATCTCGGCGAAGGCTGACTTGACCGCCTCGTCGTTCAGCACGTCCAGTTTGCGGGTCTTGACGCCGGAAGTCTTGGCGAGCTCCGCCAGCAGCACCTCATTGATGTCGGTGGCGTAGACAGTGGCTCCGGCCTTAGCAAAGGCCAGCGCGCTTGCCTTGCCGATGCCTTGTGCCGCTGCCGTGACGACAACGACCTTGCCTGCCAGATCCGCCATGCTCTTCTCCTCGCCTGCCTGATGCATCCGCTCTATCGGTGGCCGGCCGACAGGTCATGTACCAGTCAGCTCGATTGTGCGGCCTAGCCGGGTCACAGATAAAGGTGTTTTTTCTGGTTAAAGAACATGCGTTCGGGCGTCAAGCCCGAACACGATCATCATTGCGGCAGTATGGCGGTGTCAGTCGCCATAGGGCACCCAGACATTCTTCACCTCAATGGCGCGACGCAGCAGGGCGTCGCCGGCGGCCTCTTCCGACGCCCAGTCCAGGCTGCGCCCGTTGCCGCTCCAGACGCGCTTGAGGTTGCCGATGGAGTCGGCTTCCGCCTTGGCGCAAGTGTCGGCGTCGGCGAACAGCCAGAGCCCGTCGACATCGTCATGCTTGGCCAGCACGCCCGCAAGCTCGGCGCTGCGGCCGGTGACGATGTTGATGACGCCGGCGGGCACGTCGGAATATTCGATGACCTGGTAGAGATCGGTGGCCAGCAGCGGATAGCGCTCGGAAGGCACGGCGACCACGGTGTTGCCCATGGCGAGTGCCGGCGCGATGAGCGAGATGAAGCCGAGCAGCGGCTGATTGTCGGGGGCGACGATGCCTAGCACCCCGACCGGCTCATGCAGCGCCAGCGTGACGGCACGAGCCGGCGGCTGGTGCACGCGGCCCTCGAACTTGTCGGCAAGACCGGCATAGAGGAACAGACGCTCGATCGACTGGTCGACCTCCTCGCGCGCGGCTTTGGCGGGCAGGCCGGTCAGCTGGACAAGCCGGGCAGCGAATTCATCCGCGCGGCCCGAAAGGTTCTCGGCCAGGTAATAAAGCACCTGCGAGCGGTTGTAGGCGGTCGCTTCCGGCCATGCCTTGGCAGCGCGAGCGGCGGCAACCGCGTCACGTATGTCCTTGCGGTTGCCGAGCCCGACCTCGCCGGCGAGCTTGCCCTTGGCGGTGGCGACGGCGAGCGAATAATTGCCGTCCGGCCGCACCTGCTTGCCGCCGATGAACAGCTTCGCCGTACGGTCGATGGCCGAACTCTCGGCCTGTTCGACAGGCTGCACCGACGCCGTCGCCGGCTTGATGATCGGACCGAGCGGCAGCTTTGCCGTGAGATACTCGAACATGCCCTCGCGCCCGCCCTCGCGGCCGAAGCCGCTTTCGCGATAGCCGCCGAAGCCGCAAGCGGCGTCGAACATGTTGGTGCCGTTGACCCAGACGACACCGGCCTTCAGCTGCGGCGCGACGTGCAGGGCGAGATTGACATTCTCGCTCCACACCGACGCGGCCAGCCCGTAGCGGGTGTTGTTGGCAAGCTCGATCGCTTCCTCGGTGTTGCGGAAGGTCATCGTGGCAAGCACCGGCCCGAACACCTCCTCCTGCGCCAAGACATTAGCCGGCGAAACACCAGTGGCGAGCGTCGGCAGGTGGTAGTAGCCGGAGGACGGCAGCGCCGCATCCGGCTGCCAGCAGACGGCACCTTGCCTGGCGCCCTCGGCGATCAGGCCCCTGACGCGGTCGAGCTGCGTCAGATCGACGAGCGGGCCGATATCGGTGTTCTTGTCGAGTGGGCTGCCGACGCGCAGCCGGCTCATCCGCGTCTTGACCTTGGCGATGAAAGCATCGGCGATGCCTTCCTGCACCAGCAGCCGCGAACCGGCGCAGCAGACCTGGCCCTGGTTGAACCAGATGCCGTCGACCAGCCCTTCGACGGCGCTGTCGAGATCGGCGTCCTCGAAGACGATGAAGGCCGATTTGCCGCCAAGCTCCAGCGACAGTTTCTTGCCCGAGCCGGCAGTCGCCTTGCGGATGATCTTGCCGACCTCGGACGAACCGGTGAAGGCGATCTTCTGGATGCCGGGATGGTTGACGATCGCCGCGCCCGCCTCCGGACCGCCCTGGACGATGTTGACGACGCCCTTGGGCACGCCGGCGCGCTCGCAGATTTCGGCGAACAGGATCGCCGTGAGCGGCGTGAACTCGGCCGGCTTGAGCACCACTGTGCAGCCCGCTGCAAGCGCCGGCGCGATCTTCCAGGCCAGCATCAGCAGCGGAAAATTCCACGGGATGATCTGGCCGACGACACCGATACCCTTTTGGCCGGGGAAATCCCTGTCCAGCGCCTGCGCCCAGCCGGCATGGTGGATGAAATGGCGGATCGCCAAGGGCACGTCGATGTCGCGGCTTTCACGAATCGGCTTGCCATTGTCTATCGATTCCAGCACCGCGAAAAGGCGCTGATGCCGCTGCATGGCGCGGCCGATGGCGTAAAGCACTTTGGCCCTGACATAGCCTGAGGACGCGGACCATTTCGGCAGCGCCTTCGTCGCGGCCGCAACCGCCGCGTCGATATCGGCGGCATTGGCATCGGACACCTTGGCCAGCAGCTTGCCGGAAGACGGTTCGCTGGTCTCGAAGGTCTTGCCGCCGCCTGCTGCCTTCCAGTCGCCGCCGATGAACAGGGCTTTGCTGAAATCGCGGCCGGCCAGCCATGCATCGGCCTCGTTGCGAGCCTCCGGCGCCGGGCCGTATTCCATGGCGTGATAGCGTTCAAGGATGTTCATGGGGCGCTCCAGATAATTGTCTTGGCAGGCGCTCTGTCGCGCCCCCCTGTGTCCTGCCGGACATCTCCCCACTTGGGGGGAGATCAGCCCTCGCTCCTGTCGGCTGCCGTTCTGCAATGTCAACGATTGGTGAAGTCATCGATGACAGCCAATCTCCCCACCTGTGGGGGAGATGTCCGGCAGGACAGAGGGGGGCGCGAAGGAACTTCACGTTGCAACTCTACCGCTACGCCATTGCGTGCCGGTGATTGGCCGAATAATGCCCGGTCAAATGGTGCTCGAGCTGTCGCTCGATGTCTGTCAACAGGCTCGACGCGCCGAAGCGGAACAGGGTCGGCTCCAGCCAAGGCCGGCCAAGTTCCTCCTTCATCAGCACCAGCCAGTCGAGCGACACCTTGGCGGTGGAGATGCCGCCGGCCGGCTTGAAGCCGATGAGGTAGCCGGTCTCCTCGAAATAGGCCCTGATGGCGCGCATCATGGCGAGGCCGACGGGCAGTGTCGCGTTCACGCTCTCCTTGCCGGTCGAGGTCTTGATGAAATCGGCGCCCGCCATCATCGCCACCATCGAGGCCAGCATGACATTGCGCAGCGTGGCGAGGTCGCCGGTACCGAGAATGACCTTCAGATGCGCGTCGCCGCAGGCCGCGCGCATCGATACGATCTCGTTGTAAAGCTCCCGCCACTTCGCCCCGAACACCAGGCCGCGCGGAATGACGACGTCGATCTCATCGGCGCCGTCGCGCACCGAGGCCTCGATCTCCTGCAGCCGGGTCGACAGCGGCGCCAGGCCGTGCGGGAAAGCGGTGGAGACCGCGGCGACATGGATACCGGTGCCGCGCACGGCATCGACGGCGGTGGCGACAAAGGGATGGTAGACGCAGACCGCCGCCGGCCGAATGGTTTCACCCGCAATGCCGAGGCCCTCGACAATGTCGCGGCGCAGCGGGTTGATCGCCTTGGCGCAGAGCCGGCGCACGCGCTCCTCGGTGTCGTTGGAATTCAGCGTCGTCAAATCCATGCAGCTTATCGCCCGCAGCAGCCAGGCGGCCTGGTTGTCGGCCTTGATCGAGCGCCGCTTGGTCAGGCTGGCGACGCGTCGCTCCAGCGCCGAGCGATTGACGCTGCGCACCGATTCCATGAAGCCGAGATCGAGCTTCATTCCGGGGTTGCGCGCGGTGCGGTCCAGCGGCACAGCCGTGTTCGCGGCGGCACGCGCGGGCAGCGGCGTGACCTTGCCGCCCAGGTCGGCTTCGCGGATTGTGCTGCTCATCTCCTGCCCTTTCATTCAGCGACATGCGCTTATGTCTTGGTGCGTGTCGTTGTCCCAAACCGCTCGATACGTTTGGACGACACGCAAGAAGATAGCCCGCGAAGCCGCGCTTCACGAGTCCTCAAGCGATGGATAGCCGAAAAAGGCTGCGAAAGCAGCTGATTTTTGACCGGAAGGTCAAAAGCAGATTCTTGCCAAGCAGTTCTTGGAAGAAGCGCCGGCCTCAGCCGACGAAGGCGCGTTCGACGACGAAGGTCGAGGGATGGCTGAGCGAGCCTTCCTGGAAGCCGAGGCTTTCGGCCATCTCCTTGACGTCCTTCAGCATGTGCATCGAGCCGCAGATCATGATGCGGTCGGTCTCGGGATTGAGCTTCTCGATGCCGAGGTCGGTGTAGAACTTGCCCGAGCCGATCAGCGCGGTGATGCGGCCCATGCATGCCGATTCCTCGCGAGTCGTCGAATTGTAGAGCGTGACGCGGCCGGTGGTCAGTTCGCCGGTCAGCGGGTCGTTCTCGAGTGCCGCCACCAGCTCCTGACCGTAGATCAGTTCGGCATTGTCGCGGCAGGTATGGGTCAGGATCAGCTGATCGAATTTCTCGTAGGTGTCGGGGTCGCGCAGCAGGCTGGCGAAGGGGGCGATGCCGGTGCCGGTCGAGATCATGAACAGCCGCTTGGCCGGGGTCAGCGCGTCCACCACCAGCGTGCCGGTCGACTTCTGGCGCATGATGACGGTGTCGCCGACCTGGATCTTCTGCAGTTCCGAGGTCAACGGGCCATCCGGCACCTTGATGGAAAAGAATTCCAGTTCTTCGTCCCAGGCCGGGCTCGCCACCGAATAGGCGCGGAACACCGGCTTTTCGGCATTGGGCAGGCCGATCATGACGAACTCGCCGGAGCGGAAGCGCAGCGACTGCGGCCGGGTGATGCGGAACGAGAACAGCCGGTCGGTGTAATGCTTCACCGAGACGACGGTTTCGGCATAGACATTGGCCGGAATCGGGAACTGCAGCGGGCGGGCGCCGGCGGTGTTGAACGCGGAGGTGGTGTTCATCAAACCAACTTTCTGGCCCAGCCGGGGACGCGGGCGCCAAACTTTTTTCTGCGCGCCCGGACCGTTCAGGTCCCGGCGTGCTGCTCACACACTCCAAAGCGGTAAGCTCTTGTGTCCGGAATTTATTAGTATACAAACGATATTTGCGTCAAGATGGCGCCGTAAAACACCTTTCCAAACTGTGACATATTCGTAGTCCCAGCATTTCGGGTTTCGACAATGAAAGAGAATTTTTCGGTGCAACCGTCGGATTCCCTGGGCAGCGTCGTTGCCGGCATCGATGTTGGCGGAACCTTCACCGACCTGCTTCTGATCGACGGCAGGGACGGCGGCAAGGTCCATATCGCCAAGACGCCCACCACGGTCGACAATCAGGCTTTCGGCGTGGTTTCGGCGCTCGGCGCCACCGGCTTCCCGGTCGACGGCATCGACCTCATCGTGCATGGCACCACCACCACCACCAACGCGGTGCTGGAGCGCCGGCTGGCCAAGACCGGCATGATCACCACGCGCGGCTTTCGTGATGTCATCGAACTGGGCCGGCGCACGCGGCCTCAAGCCTATGGCATGACCGGCACCTTTGTGCCGATCATCCCGCGCAATCTGCGGCTCGAAGTCTCCGAGCGGGTCGAAGCCTCGGGCGCCATACGCACCCCGCTCGATGAGGCCGGGATGCGCGAAGCGGTCAAGGCGCTGGTCGCCGCCGGCTGCGAATCCCTGGTCATCCATTTCCTGCATTCCTACGCCAACCCCGCCCATGAGCGGCGCGCCGCCGAGATCGCCGCCGAGCTCTGGCCGAATGGCTACATCACCACGGGCCATGCGTTGCTGTCGGAAGCACGCGAATTCGAGCGCGGCGTGACCGCTTCGGTCAACGCTTCGGTGCAGCCGATCCTCGAGCGCTATGTCGAGCGCCTGCGCAAGGAATTGGCCGAGAAGGGCTATGCCCGCGATTTCCTGATCATGAACGGCAATGGCGGCATGATATCGGCCCGCTTCGTCACACGTGAATCGGCCAAGACCGTCATGTCGGGCCCCGCCTCCGGAGTCATCGCCGCCGCCTATACGGGCAAACGCGCCGGCTTCGAAAACCTCGTCACCTACGACATGGGCGGCACTTCGACCGACGTGGCGCTGATCCGCAACGCCGAGCCGGCTGTCTCGAACGAGATCGAAATCGAATACGCCATGCCCATCCATGTGCCGATGGTGGCGGTGCACACGGTCGGCGCCGGCGGCGGCTCGATCGCCCGCGTCGACGCGGCGGGGCTGATCCAGATCGGCCCGGAAAGCGCGGGCGCCAATCCCGGCCCGATCTGCTACGGGCGCGGCGGCCTGGAGCCGACCATCACCGACGCCAATCTGGTGCTTGGCCGGCTGGCGCCGAAGAAGCTGCTTGCCGTCGACAATCCGGTCACGTCAGAGCGCGTTACGGATATTTTCGCCGAAAAGATCGGCGAGGCGACCGGCCTGTCCGGCGTCGAGGCGGCCGGGGCGGTGCTTAGGCTCGGCAACATGAAGATGGCGGGCGCCATCCGCATGGTCTCGGTGTCGCGCGGCCATGACCCGCGCGATTTCGCGCTGTTCGCCTTCGGCGGCGCCGGGCCGCTGCATGCGACTGCCCTGGCGCGCGAACTTGGCCTGCCCCGTGTGCTGGTGCCGGCGCGGCCAGGCATCACCAACGCGCTCGGCTGCGTCGTCGCCGATTTGCGCCACGACTTTGTCAACACCATCAACCAGCCCGTGGCTATGCTCGACGAAGCCCAGCTTCATGCTGTCTTGCAACGGCACCGAAACGAAGGCGAGGAACTGATCGGCAAGGAGGCGGTGAAGCCGGAAACGATCCGCGTCACCCATTCCGCCGACATGCAGTTCGTCGGCCAGACCCACATCATCAATGTGCCGCTGCCGTCTTCATCGGTGACCCGCGCGACGCTGCAAGCGCTGTTCGAAAAAGCCTATTTCGCCCGCTTCAAGGTCGAACTGCCGGAGATCCGCGCCAACCTCGTCAACCTCAACACCTCGGTCACCGGCGTGCGCCCCGCGATCGACCTGTCGCACCTGATCGACCCGGCCGGGCGGGCAAAAACGCTCGACGAGGCGCGGCGCGAGATCAGGCCGGTCTGGTATGCAGGCCACTGGCACGACACGCCGGTCTATGCGCGCGAAAGACTGCCGCTCGAGGCTAGCATCGAGGGCCCGGCGATCCTCGAACAAATGGACGCCACCACAGTGCTCGAGCCCGGCGACCGCGCACGCTCGGACGTCGACGGCAACATCATCATCGACATCGGCGAGGCCTGACAATGCCGGCTTTAAAAGGGGCAAAGCTCGACACCATCACGCTTTCGGTCCTCCAGGCAGCGTTGCAGCAGGTCTGCGACGAGATGGACCTGACCTTTTCCCGCGCCGCGTTCTCGCCTGTCATCGCCGAGGCCAACGACCGCTCCGACGGCATCTATTCCGCTGTCGACGGCTCGCTGATCGCGCAGGGCAGCCAGGGCCTGCCGGTCTTCGTCGGCGTCATGCAGTATTCGACCAGGACGGTGATCGAGATGATCGCCGATGGCCGCTGCCTGGCACCGGAGCCGGGCGACATCTACATCGTCAACGATCCCTATCTCGGCGGCACGCATCTGATGGATGTGCGCTTCGTCATGCCGGTCTACCGGAGCGAGAAAATCTTCTGCTGGCTGTCCAACACCGGCCATTGGCCTGATATTGGCGGCTCGGTGCCCGGCGGTTTCTCGGCTTCGGCGACCGCCGTCGAACAGGAAGGCCTGCGGCTGCCGCCGGTAAAACTGTTCAAGAAGGGCGTGCTCGATCCGGAGATCTACGCCATCATCTGCTCCAACATCCGTGTCGCCGACCAGCGCATCGGCGACATCAGGGCGCAGGCCGCCGCACTGCTGATCGGGCAAGACCGGCTCAACGAAATCCTAGATCGTTACGGAGACGAAACCGTTGTCGAGGCAATCGCCGAGCTGCGCCGCCGCGCCGCAGAGCAGATGCGTGCCAACATAGCGGCCATCCCGGATGGCACCTATAGTTCGCAGGCCTTTGTCGATTCCGACGGGGTGGTCAACGAGCCGCTGACCATCGCGCTCGCCGTCGAGAAAAAAGGCGACACGCTGACCTTCGATTTCGCGGGCTCGTCGAAGCCCTGCGCCGGACCGATGAACAGCGTGCTGGCGACGACCTTGTCCTCGGTCTATCTCGCCATGCGCCATATCTTCCCGGATGTGCCGATCAGCGCCGGCGCCTTCGAGCCGCTGATCGTCAAGCGGCCTGACGGCACGTTCCTCGACGCGAAATATCCCCGTCCCGTTTCGGGCTGCGCGGCGGAAGTCTCGCAGCGCATCGCCGAGGCGGTGTTCGCCGCCATGGTGCAGGCGCTCCCGGAAAAGGTAACGGCCGCTCCCGCCGGCTCCAGCGGCAATTTCGCGCTCGGCGGCAACGATCCGGCGCGCGGCCGCGACTATGTCATGTACCAGATTTCAGGCGGTGGTTATGGCGGCAATTCAGGCCATGATGGCCTGACCAATGGCTGCTCGACCATCGGCATCTCGAAATCGCCGCCGGTCGAGATCATGGAGCAGGCCTTTCCGGTGCTCTATCGCCACTATGCCTTGCGCGAAGGTTCGGGCGGCGCCGGCAAGCATCGCGGCGGCTTCGGCCTAGCCTATGAGGTGGAGATCCTGCGCGGCGACGCCCGCGCCTCCTTCGTCATGGACCATGGCCGCTTCGGCCCGCAGGGCGCGCTGGGCGGCAAGGATGGCGAGCCCAACAGCGTCACCGTGTTCCGCAACGGCGAGGAACATGTGCCCCCGCATCTGTCGAAGGAACAGGATATCGCGCTGAAGGCAGGCGACCGCGTGCGCGTCGGCACGCCGGGCGGCGGCGGCTATGGCGAACCGCGTCGGCGCGACGCGGAGCAGGTGCTGAAAGACGTGACGCTCGGCTATTACACGCCTCGGCAAGCGGCCGAGAAATTCGGCGTCGTGATTTCAGCGGACGGGCTCGCCGTAGACCGAGCGGCGACGGATAAAATGCGGGATAGCTGATCCACTGCACGTAGACGCGAAGTTTGCCGTCCGCCGGGATCGACAAGGCATGTCGTTTCCGTCTCCGCCGGCGATGCAAAAGCTCGTATTTTCCATCGACAAGCGATGGAGGCAGTCTTGGCCGAGCGGCGATCCCCTTTCTACAGCAGCATCGTCGGGCTGGGCGCGACCATGGGTCGTGTCGGCGGCGATTTCATCTCGGCTAAATATTATTCCGGCATTGCCGACGAGCATCTGAACACTCGCGCCAATGTCGGCGTGCAGGATCTCGGCACCATGGGCAAGATGGACATCAGGGGTCCGGATGCCGAGGCGCTGGTCAACCATGTCATCGTCAACGATGCCGCGGCGATGAAGCCAGGCAATGTGCGCTACTCCACGGTCTGCCGCGAGGATGGCGGCATCATGGATGACCTCACCGTGTTCCGGCTAGGGCCGGAGCATTTCATGCTGGTGACCGGCTCGGTCAACCGACTGAAGATGCTGCCCTGGCTCCAACGTCACGCCGAAGGACGCAGGGCCTATGTCACCGACATCACCGCCGCGGTTGCTTTCCCGACCATCCAGGGTCCGCGCTCGCGCGAACTCTTGAAGGCGCTGCTTTCGGATGCCGATTTGGACGGGCTCAAGCGCTGGGCGTTCACCTCTGGGCGCGTCGGCGAGACCAAGGTGCTGATCTCGCGCACCGGCGTGACCGGCGAACTCGGCTTCGAACTCTTCGTGCCGGCCGACGAGGCGGTTTCGGTCTGGGACGCGCTGATGAAGGCCGGCCGGGACTTTGGCCTCAAACCCTATGGCGTGCTGGCGATGTTCACGCTCGGCCTGGAAAAGGCCTATCCGGCGCACGGCATCGACATGGACGAGACCCGCACGCCGTTCCATGTCGGCCTCGACCGCTGGATCAAGTTCGACAAGGGCGATTTCATCGGCCGCGAAGCGCTGCTCAAGATCCGCGACAACGGCCTCGACGAACGCTGGACCGGCCTGATCCTCGACGGCGACAAGCCCGCCGCGACAGATGCCAGGGTCTTGGCCGATGGCGAGGACGTCGGCATCGTCACCTACAGCGACCACGGCTATACGCTGGGCAAGGTGCTGGCGACGGCACATCTGCGGTTGCCCTTCACTTCTGTCGGCACCGAACTCAGCATCGACATCGACGGCAAGCCGACACGCGCGGTGGTGGCGCCGATGCCGTTCTTCGATCCGGAGGGGACAAGGCTGCGGGCTTAGGAGTGGACCGACGGCACATGGCTTGCTTCGGAAATCGGTTTTGTCCGCCCTTTGAATTCATGGTATGATTTGCAGATGAAATCCCCAACTTCGAGACCCGGCCATTCGGCCAAAACAGGCCAATTCGTTCTGACCAGGGCGCGCGGCGAGAAAATCAGCGCCGTGGAAGGCATGAAACTGTCGCCCCGCATGAGCGAAGTGCTCAGTCAAGGTGCCCGGCACGGACTGTCCGGTGATGAGCGCCGCTCGCTCATCAAGGAAGAAATCCGCAAGAAGAAATAGACGTTGGTCTACGCAGCCGAGTCCGATCCGCTCTGCTATCCCGGCACAACGGTGCTCATCAACCTGCTGGATATGCGCGACCAGGCCGAACTTGAAGAGGTCGAACTCGCTCTCTTCCTAACTCGCGCCGACGAGCCTTTACCGGCAGGCGAACTGGACTATCCCCACTATCTCAGCTTACACCGACACCTTTTCCAGGACGTATACGCCTGGGCCGGCCAGGTGCGTACCATTCGCATCGGCAAGGGTGGCAATTGGTTCTGCTATCCCGAACACATTGCCAGCGAGATGGGGCGGGTCTTCCATGAACTCGGCAATCCCGACCACCTGGCTGACTTTAACACTACCGACTTCGCGAAGCACTTGGCGCACGTCATCGCCGAGCTGAATGCCGTGCATCCGTTTCGCGAGGGCAACGGCCGCACCCAGCTCGCATTCCTCGCCATGCTCGCCGAGCATCGGGCTTTGCTTTCAATGCCGATATGCTAGCCCGCGATCGGGTGATCCAGGCCATGATTGACAGTTTCAACGGCTCCGAAGCGCCACTGCAAGCGCTCATCGAAGATGTAGTTGCCTTAGTTAGTTAGTCGGCGCATCATGTATTTTAGTGGGCGACCTTGCTCTGTCGCTGGCTCAAAGCGCGATCCATGCCGTCTTCAGCTCCATATATTTCTCCAGCGCGTGCAGCGACTTGTCGCGGCCGAAGCCGGACTGCTTGACGCCGCCGAGCGGCACGGTGATGTCGGCGCCGCCATAGGTGTTGACGTGGACGACGCCGGCATTGATGGCGCGCACCATGCGGTGCGCGGTGGAAAGGTTTGATGTCCACACCGCCGAGGCAAGCCCGTAGACGGTCGAATTGGCAAGCCGCACCGCTTCCTCCTCGGTGTCGAAGCGCATGACGCCGAGCACCGGGCCGAACACCTCCTCGCGAGCAAGCTGCATGTCCTGCGTCACATTCTCGAAGATCGTCGGCGCCATGTAGCTGCCGCCGGTTTCGGCCAGTATCCTTTCGCCTCCGGTGACCAGCCTCGCGCCTTCTTCCCTGGCCTTGGCAACGAAGCCGAGATTCTTCTCCAGCTGCTCCGCGCTCGACACCGCGCCGATGTCGCTTCCGAGATCGAGCGGATCGCCGACCCTCAGCCGCGTAGTCGCCTGGAGAAGTTCGTCCATGAAGCGGTCATAGACCGAGGATTGCACGAGCAGGCGCGAGCCGGCGACGCAGACCTGGCCGGAGTTGCGGAAGATGCCGTTGGCGGAGACGACTGCCGCCTGCTTCAGGTCAGGCGCATCGGCAAAGACGATGTTGGGCGACTTGCCGCCGAGTTCCAGGAAGATACGCTTCAAATTGGAACGGGCGGAATAGTCGAGCAGCCGCCGGCCAACCGGTCCCGACCCTGTGAAGGCGATGGCATCGACATCCATATGCAGGCCCAGCGCCTCACCGGTAACGGCGCCCCGGCCGGTCACGACATTGAGCACGCCGGCGGGCAGTCCTGCTTCGGCAGCCAGTTCCGCCAGCCGCAGCAGCGTCAGCGACGCGATCTCCGGCGGCTTGACCACCACGCAATTGCCGGCGGCAAGGGCCGGCGCGATCTTCCAGGTGCCGATCATCAGCGGGAAGTTCCAGGGAACGATGACGCCGACGACGCCGAGCGGTTCCTTGTGGATCAGACCCAGCACGTTCTCGGCCGTCGGCGCGATCTCGCCATAGACCTTGTCGATCGCCTCGGCGTAATAGCGGATGGTCCCGGCGGCCGACAGCGGCTCGGCCTTGTAGGCCATGCCGATCTCGGTCCCATTGTCGCGTACGCCGAGCACGGCCAGTTCGTCGGCATGCCTTTCGATCAGCTCGGCGAATTTGGTCAGCACTTTCTTGCGCAAGGCGGGTGCGGCGCGCGACCACGAACCGTTCTCGAACGCCTTGCGCGCCGAGCGGACCGCGCGATCGACATCGGCGGCATTGCCGTCGGCGATGCTGGCGAAAGGCCGGCCGTCGATCGGTGAGACCACCTGCAGCGTCGCACCGCTTGTTGCCTCAACTTGAGCGCCATCGATGAACAGGCCGCGCGCGCCGATTTCGGCCTTGCGCAGCGTGTCGATGGTATTTTGACTGATCATTACGGTCTCACTTCGAGGAGATGCACCAAAGGGCGGCGTGATACGCCGCCCCGATACTCCAATTCAATCCTTCAGGGGCACGCCGAGGTTTTTGAAAGCGACCGGATCCCGGCCCTTCAACGCACCCGCCAGCAACAGGCCGATCACCGCCGCGATCAGCACCAATCCCGGCAGGAACACGCCGAGGAAGCCGCCGGCTCCCGACAGGCTGCCGAAATTGATGACGATCAGATAGATGATGATGGCGAAGGCGATGAAGGTCAGCCCCGGCAGGATGGTGGTCTTCACGGCATTCTCCTGCGCCGACGGGTTGGCGCGGAAGTACATCACCACGGCGAGCGAGGCGACAGCCATCATCACGATGACGCCGAGCGTCGCGACATTGGTCAGCCAGGAAAACAGCGCCAGCACCGGATCTAGGCCGAGCACGGCGAACAGCCCGACGACGACGGCCGCAAGCACGCTCTGGATCACCGAGGCGACATGCGGGCTCTGGTGCGCCGAATGCGTCACACCGATCGACTGCGGCAAGAGCTTCTCGCGGCCGGAGACGTAGATGTAGCGGGCGACCGCGTTGTGGAAAGCCAGCACGCCGGCGAACAGGCTCGATACGAACACGATGCTCATCGCATGGGTAAGCAGCGTCCCCGCATAACGGTCGGACAGGCCGAACAGGAAGGTCGTCGGGTCCTGCAGGCCCTGCAGGGCCGGCAGCAATTTGTCGATGCCGGCGCCCACCGCCATCAGCCAGGCCGTGACCATGTAGAAGAGGCCGATCAGCAGCACCGAGAAGTAGGTCGCCTGCGGAATCGTGACCTTGGGGTCGCGGGCTTCCTCGGCATAGATCGTCGTCGCCTCGAAGCCGATGAAGGCGGCAAAACAGAACAGGATGGCGATGGCCGGTGCGCCTGAGGTGATCTGGCTCCAGCTGAACGGTGCCGCCGAAAGGCCGCTGTCGCCGCCGGTCTTGAGGATGGCCAGGTCAAGGACAAGCACCACGGCGTATTCGCACAGCACCAGCACCGTCAGGATCTTGGCCGACAGGTCGACCTGGCGGTAACCGAGCACGGCGACGATGGCGATGGCGATGAAGCTCCATACCCACCAGGGCAGGTTGACGCCCCAGCCGGCGAACAGGCCGGAGGTCGCCGCCCCCAGAAGCCCCATGACGCCGATCTGCATGGCATTGTAGGACAGGATCGCGATCAGCGCCGTGGCGCCGCCGGCAAGGCCGCCGAGGCCGCGCGCGGCATAGGCATAGAAGGCGCCGGCATTGCCGACATGGCGCGACATGGCGACATAGCCGACCGCGAACAGGAGCAGCAGCACCGTGACGATCAGATAGGTGCCGGCAAAGCCCGCGCCATTGCCCATCAGCATGCCGAGCGGCGTGCCGCCGGCGACCGCCGTGAGCGGAGCCGCCGCCGAGATCACCATGAAGGTGATGGCGCCGACGCCAAGACTGTTCTTGCGCAGCCTGTTGGCCGGCGCCTGTTCCGAAACTGCTGTCATTGGTCCCTCCTGATTGCGAACCTTGGAGTTCGCCGGCCGACTGGCCTGTCCACGCGCTCTGGATGATGGTTCATTATTTGAACCGTTATTTTGAATATAGACTTGCAAACAAAGCCGCTTCCTGTCAAGTTAATTCACACGTTAAATGATTGCGCCCTTGGGGATGCACATTGGCCGGAGGATGCGTTGGGTACGGTCGGCAAGGCGATTTCACTTCTGGAGCTGTTCACCGTGGCCGAGCCCGAGCTCGGGCTGACCGAGCTGGCGCGCCGGGCGGGCTTCGACAAGGCGACGACACGTCGGCTGCTGTTGGCTCTGACCGACAATGGCTTCGTCGAGCAGGACGCCGCCACACGGCACTACAGGCTCGGCGCCGGCCTGTCGCGGCTGGCACGCATCCGCGAGGCCCGCTTTCCTTTCCTGCAGACCGCGGTGCCGCTGGTGCGGGATCTGGCCGGCGCGACGGCCGAGACCGTGCATCTGTCGGAATTCGGCACCGACAGGCTGGTCACCGTCCATGTCGAGCATCCGGCCTGGGCAAATCGGGTTAACATCGATATCGGCCAGCTTCTGCCGCTGCATTCGACCGCGTCGGGCATCGCCTATCTGGCCTTTGCCAGGGGTGAGACCGTCAAGGCATGCCTGGCGGGCCCGCTCGATGCCTTCACGGCGCACACGCTGGTCGAGCCGGCCGCCATCTCCCGCTCCATCGGTGAGGCGCGCGATCGCGGCTATTCGATCTGCGACCAGGGCCTGGAAGAAGGCGTCATCTCCGTCGCGGCGGCGATCCTGGCGGCGGACGGCTTCGCGATCGGCACCATTGCGGTGGCGGCGCCGAAGGCAAGAACGACGACGGCCGACATCGCGCAACGAGGACTTGCGGTGATGGCCGCGGCACGGGAGATTTCGATGCGCCTCAATGGCGACAATCTGCAAACGCTGAGGAGGCAGGCCTGATGTCCAAGCAGATCGCGACAGTGCCTCGCATCCTGGTCATCGGCACGGGCGACACCAAGGCCGACGAACTGCTGTTCATGAAGGCATGCATAGAGGCATCGGGCGGCAGCGCCGTGATGATGGATGTCAGCGTGCTGGGCGATCCGCCCTATAGCCCTGACCACGATAAGCATGCCGTGGCGCGGGCCGTCGATGTGACAATAGCCGAGATCGTCGCGAGCGGCGACGAGAACACCGCCATGACGCTGATGGCCGGCGGCGCCGTGCAATTGGTGCGCAGGCTTCACCAGGCCGGAGAGATCGACGCCTTCATCGCCATAGGCGGCTCCATGGGCACCGATCTGGCGCTCGACATCGCGCTCAGCCTGCCGCTTGGCGTGCCGAAATTCGTCGTCTCCACCATCGCCTATTCGCACCTCATCCCACCGGAGCGGGTCGCGCCGGACCTGATGATGATCCTCTGGGCCGGTGGGCTATACGGCCTCAACACTATCTGCAAGTTGGTCCTGTCGCAGGCCTGCGGCGCCGTGGTCGGCGCGGCGAAAATCGTGCTTGCGTCGCGTGCGTCGGCTCCGGCGCACGGCCCGACAGTCGGCATGACCTCGCTCGGCTCCAGCTGCTTGCGCTACATGAAGACGCTGAAGCCGGCGTTGGAGCGGCGCGGCTATGACGTCGCCGTCTTTCACACCACCGGAATGGGCGGCCGCGCCTTCGAATCGATCGCCGGCCAGGACCACTTCTGCGCCGTCTTCGACTTCAGCCTGCAGGAAATCACCAATCATCTGGCCGGCTCCGTCGTCAGCTCGGGAGTGGACCGGCTGGAGAATGCCGGCGCTCGCGGCATCCCGCAGATCGCGGCGCCGGGCGCGGTGGACATGGTAGACCTGCCGACCTGGCAGGATTTGCCGGCTAAGTTCTCCGAGAGACCGTTTCATGCCCACAACCGGCTGATCGCCTCGGTCACCGTCGACGCGGATGACCGCCGCCAGGTCGCCAGAACCATTGCCGGAAAGCTCGCCATGGCAAAAGGCCGCTCCGCCCTCATCCTGCCGTCCCGGGGCATCCAGGAATGGGACGTGCAGGGCGAGCCGCTCTATGAACCGGAAGCCCTTGCCGCCTTCGTCGATGAAATGCGCAAGGCAGTCCCCGCAAGCGTCGAGTTCCACGAGATCGACGCTCATATCAACAGCGACGACTTTGTCGGCAAGGCGCTCGAGATCTTCGACCGCTGGGTCGAGGAAGGCATCGTCCCGCGCGGCATGCCGGCCAAGGGAGTGGCCGCGTGAGCGCTCCGTCGGCCCAGGCGCTTGTCCTCGATTTCGGTGGCGTCGTCACCCGGACGCTCTTCGAGACCCATGCCTTGACCGAACAGGCGCTTGGCCTGAAGCCCGGCACGCTGCAATGGCGCGGGCCGTTCGATCCGGAGAGCGATCCGCTCTGGCGCTCGATGCAGGCCGACGAGATCAGCGAGCGCGACTATTGGCGCACCCGCACCAGCGAGGTCGGCCGGCTCCTCGGTGAGGATTGGCAGGCCATGGAGACCTTCGTCCGGCGCGCCCGTGGTGCCGAGCCGGAAAAGGTGGTGCGCCCCGAAGCCGACCGCGCCATTCGCGCCGTCCATGCGGCGGGATTTCGCTTGGCGATCCTGTCCAACGAGCTCGACCTGTTCTACGGTGCCGACTTTCGCCATCGGTTGCCGCTGCTCGGCCTGTTCGACGTCATCGTCGACGCCACCCACACTGGCATCCTCAAGCCCGACCGTCGTGCCTATGCCTTCGTCACCGACGCGCTTGGCCTGCCTGCCGCCGCCTGCGTCTTCGTTGACGACCAGCAGCGCAATGTCGATGGCGGCAGCAAAGCCGGCATGCGCACGGTTCATTTCGACGTTGCCCGACCGGCACAATCCTACGCCGAAGCCCTCGCCCATTTCGACCTTGTCCCAACTGCCTGATTACTGCGGAGCCTTTCATGCGCGACATCAATTTCCTCACCGAGACGAACGCCAAGCCGATCTGGCATCCGATGGCGCATCCGGCCGAGATGCGGGCCAACCCGCCGAAGGTGATCATGAAGGGCGAGGGCGTGATGGTCACCGATATCGCCGGTAACACCGTGCTCGACGCCGTCGGCGGCCTGTGGAACGTCAATCTCGGCTACAGCTGCGATCCGATCAAGAAGGCGATCGCCGACCAGCTCGGCGCGCTGCCCTATTATTCCGGCTTTCGCGGCACCTCGACCGGGCCGTCGATCGAGCTCGCCCATGAACTCGCTGATTGGTTCGCGCCGGAGGGCATGGTGCGAACCTTCTTCACCTCGGGCGGCTCGGATTCCGTGGAGACGGCGCTGCGGCTCGCCCGGCAATACTGGAAAATCCGTGGCCAGGGCGACCGCACCAAGTTCCTCGCCTTGAAGAAGGGTTATCACGGCACCCATTTCGGCGGCGCGTCGGTCAATGGCAACGCCAATTTCCGCCGCAACTACGAGCCGCTGCTGCCCGGTGTCTTCCACATCCCCGCCCCCTGGACCTTCCGCAACCCGTTCGACGAAACCGACCCGGCGCGGCTGGCGAAGCTATGCGCCAAGGCGCTGGAGGACGAGATCGCCTTCCAGGGCGGCGACACCATCGCCGCTTTCATCATGGAGCCGGTGCTGGGTGCAGGCGGTGTCATCGTTCCGCATGAAAGCTTCATGCCGCTGGTACGCGAGATCTGCGACCGCCACGAGATCCTGCTGATCGCCGACGAGGTCGTCACCGGCTTCGGCCGCACCGGCGCATGGTCCGGTTCTCGGCTATCTGGCGTGAAGCCGGATTTCATGACCATCGCCAAAGCGATCACCTCGGGCTATTTCCCGCTTGGCGCTACATTGATCGGTGCCAAGGTCGCCGACGTCTTCGAGACCGACAAGACCAGTTTCGGCGCCATCGGCCATGGTTATACCTATTCCGGCCACCCGGTCGGCTGTGCCGCGGGGCTGGCGGCGCTTGCCGAGACCAAACGGCTGCGCCTGAACGAGAACGCGGCCGCGCGTGGTCTCGAACTCGCGGCGGTGCTGGAAGGACTGAAGGCCAAGCATGCCATCGTTGGCGACGTCAGGTACAAGGGGCTGATGGCGGCGCTGGAACTGGTGTCCGACCGCGCGACGAAAAAGCCCGCCGACAAGAAGACGATGGGCGTGGTTTCCGAGGCAGCCTACGAGGCCGGCGTCATGCTGCGCGTTTCGGGCAACAACATCATCCTGTCGCCGCCATTGATCATCAGCGCCACCGATGTGGCCAAGATGGGCGAGGCGATCGACGCCGGCCTGTCGAAGGTCTGAGCACGCAACGGAGGATCGGCAGGAAATGGCTCTTTCGCGGGAAAATCCGGCACACCAAAAGCCGGCTCAAGGAACGCTGGTGAGCAGGCGCTCGCGACTGCTCGGTGCGAAATCGCAATTGTTCTATGACGAACCCGTGCATCTGGTGCGCGGTGAAGGCGTCTGGCTCCAGGACGCGGATGGCCGCAAATATCTCGACGCCTACAACAATGTCGCCCATGTAGGCCACTGCCACCCGCATGTGGTCGAGGCCCTGTGCCGGCAGGCAAGGCTGCTCAACACCCACACCCGTTACCTGCACACCGCCATTCTCGACTATGTCGAGCGGCTGACCGCGACCTTCGACGCCAGCCTGTCCACCGCCATCCTGACCTGCACCGGCAGCGAGGCCAACGACATCGCGTTGCGCATGGCGCAGGCGACTTCGGGCCAGATGGGCATCATCGCCACCGACGCCACCTATCACGGCAACACCACGGCGGTTTCGCAGCTCTCGACGCGGATGCCGCCGGTCGGCGGCCGTGCCCGTCATGTCAGGCTGGTGCCGGCACCCGACAGCTTTCGCCATCCCGACGCCATGGCCAACGGCAAGGCTTTCGGCGACGCCGTGCGCGAGGCGATCGCTTCGCTGGCGAAGGACGGTATCGGCCTTTCCGGCATGATCCTGTGCCCGCTACTCGCCAATGAAGGCTTCCCTGCATTGCCCAGCGGATTCTTCGACGACGCTATATCGGCGGTGCGCGAAGCCGGCGGTCTGGTGATAGCCGATGAGGTGCAACCCGGCTTCGGCCGCACCGGCAG
Source organism: Mesorhizobium sp. B2-4-15 (assembly GCF_006658505.1). Taxonomy (GTDB): domain Bacteria; phylum Pseudomonadota; class Alphaproteobacteria; order Rhizobiales; family Rhizobiaceae; genus Mesorhizobium. Next base: position 79,753 of record NZ_VFUZ01000022.1, on the reverse strand, counting down.
CCATTTCTGGGGCCATCAGCGTGCCAGTTTCGTGCCCGACATCGTCACCATGGGCAAGCCGATGGGCAATGGTCATCCGGTCGCCGCCGTCGTTACCACCACGGAAATCCTGGCGACCTTCCGCGACGCCTTCCGCTACTTCAACACCTTTGGCGGCAACCCCGTTTCCTGTGCGGTTGCCAACGCGGTCCTCGATGTCCTGGAACAGGAGAACCTTGTCGTCAATGCGCGCGATGTCGGCGCCTACGCGCTCGATCTGTTGCGGCCGCTGGCCGACCGTCACGAATCCATTGGCGAGGTCAGGGGCGCCGGGCTGTTCTTCGGCGCCGAGCTGGTCCACGACCGCGAGACGCGCGAGCCCGCGCCCGACATCGCCGGGCGCGTCATCAACGCAATGCGCGACCGTGGCGTGCTGATGGGCAAGACCGGCATTCACGGCAATGTGCTCAAGATCCGCCCGCCAATGCCTTTCTCCCGGGAGAATGCAGATCTTCTGATCGACACGCTCGACGAGGTGATGGGCGAAGTCGGCGGGGTGGCGGCGTGAACGCGGTTTCCACGCGATCCGAGCCTGAAACGGCGGCCGAAGTCACGGCGCTTGCCCGGCAGGCACTCGAGCATTGGGGCGTCCGCGATTGTGAACCGGAGCTGCTGAAGTACCGCGAGAATGCGGTGTTCCGGGTCTGTTTGCCGGATGGCCGCCCGGCGGCCATGCGCATCCACCGGCTTGGCTATCACACGGATGCCGCGCTGCGCTCGGAACTGCAATGGATGGCCTTCCTGCAATCCGCCGGTGTCGCCACGCCATCACCGGTCGCGACGCTGAGCGGTGAACCATTCGTGCTGGTCGACACGGCGGCTTCGACGCAGCCCCGTCAAGCCGATTGCCTGAGCTGGCTGGAAGGCCGCCCCGTTGGCGCGCGTGGCGTGCCGCTGGACTACTCACCCGAACAGGCAAAGCGAATTTTTACCGCGATCGGGCGAAACATGGCTCACATGCACACTATCACCGCCGCCTGGGCACCACCCACCGGCTTTGCCCGCCATGCCTGGGATTTCGATGGTTTCTTCGGCGCGAACCCGACATGGGGACGTTTCGAGACCTCGCCTTTTCTCGATCTCTCCCGCCGCGAACTGGTTCTGCAAGCGCGGGAAAAGGCGGTGAAAGCGCTCTCGAATCATGAACGCAGCGCCCGTAATTTCGGGCTCATCCACGCCGATCTCGTGCGCGAGAACGTGCTCATCCATGAGGATGCCGTCCGCATCATCGACTTCGACGATTGCGGCCATGGCTGGCACATGTACGACCTTGCAGTCGCCCTCTACCAGAACCGGGACGAGCCGATTTATCCCCTGATCGAGGCCGCTCTCCTCGGCGGCTACCGGCAGGAGCGGGACTTGACTCGTGAGGACGTCGGCGCGCTGCCGTTGTTCTCCGCGTTGCGCGCCTTCGCTTTCCTCGGCTGGGTACAGAGCCGCGTCGAGGGCGACATCACCAGGGATGTCGGGCTGCGCATGTCAAACATCGCCGCCGATGTGGTGATTGCCTATCTCCGCTGCGCGTAGCGCGGCGGGTGCGGCAAGGCCTACAGCAATTCCAGGAAAAGTGCGTAGCGGTTTTCCGTCCGGGATTGCGTAAAAACAAAGAGTTAGAGCGAGTCAACGATTCCATCAAACGCTGAATCGCTCTAGGCAGGCTTGGCGCTTCAGGCGAAGTGGATGCTGACCGTGCCCGAACCGCCGAAATCGGCGACGATCGTGTCGCCTGGCCGCGCCTCGACCGGCCGCACGAAGGAACCCGACAGCACGACCTCGCCCGCCGCGATAGACATGCCGTAGCGCGCGAGCCGGTCCGCCAGCCAGGCTATGCCCATCGCCGGATGATTGAGCACGCCGGCGCCGAGGCCGGTCTCCTCGACCTCGGCATTGCGCGAAACGATGGCGCCGATCCAGCGCATGTCGGCCTCATCAGGCCGTTGCGGCCGGCCGCCGATGACGATGCCGGCATTGGCGGCGTTGTCGGCGATCGTGTCGAAGAAGGTGCGCGCCTTTTTGGTCTCGGCATTGACACGCTCGATGCGCGTGTCGAGGATTTCCAGTGCCGGCGTGATGTAGTCGGTGGCGTTGAGCACGTCGAAGAGGGTCACACCCGGACCCTTCAGCGGCGCCTTCATGACGAAGGCGATCTCGGCCTCGACGCGCGGCTGGATGAAGCGGCCGGCGGGAACCGTCGCGCCGTCGTTGAAGAACATGTCGTCGAACAGCACGCCCGAATCCGGCGTGTCGATGGCAAGCGCATATTGCATCGCCTTGGAGGTCAGGCCGATCTTCCAGCCCTTCGGCTTCAGACCGGCATCGATCTTGCGCGCCACCAGCGCGGCCTGGACGCGGTAGGCATCCTCCATCGTCGCCTCGGGAAAATCGAGGCTGAGCAGGCGGATCTGGCGGCGCGAGCGCTCGGCTTCGAACAGCCGGTTGGCGGCGTCTTCGACTTGGCTTGGAGTCATGCTGCCGCCTCGTCGACGACGCCGTTCCGGAGCACGCCGATGCCGTCGGCTTCCACCTCGACCACATCGCCCGGCTTCAGCCAGACCGGCGGCTCGAAGCGGGCGCCGGCGCCGGTCGGTGTTCCGGTGACGATGATATCGCCAGGCACCAGCGTGGTGAAGGTCGAGATGTAGTTGATGATCTTGCGGAACGGAAAGATCATCCGGCTCGTACGGTCCTGCTGGCGCACCTCGCCATTGACGCGGGTGGTCAGCGCGATGTCGGCGATCTGCGCCTCGTCCGTGAACGGCACCAGCCACGGGCCGATCGAACCGATGCGGTCGAAATTCTTGCCTTGCGTGACGTTGAACTTGGCGTGCCGCACCCAGTCGCGGATGGTGCCCTCGTTGCACAGCGACAGCGCCGCGATGTGATCGAGCGCGTCGGCTTGCGTGATGCGCCGCCCGCCTTTGCCGATGACGATGACGACCTCGCCCTCATAATCGAGCTGCGGCGAGTCCGGCGGCCGCACCAGCGGCGCGCCATGGCCGACGAAGGACCTGGCAAAGCGGATGAACAGCGACGGATTGGCGGGTGCCGCCTGGCCGTCCTTGTATTCCTCGTTGCGGTCCGGATAGTTGACGCCGACGCAGATGATCTTTTCCGGCGACGGCACCGGGATTTCGTAAGCGATGGCGTCGAGCGGGAAATCGACGGCAAAGGCCTCGGCCTCTTCCGCCAGCCGCCGCAAGGCGCCGGCCTCGATCACCTCGCGCAATGTCGGCCATTGGCCGTACCGGGACGACAGGTCGACAACGCCCTTGCCGGTGACCGCGCCGTAGCGCGTCCTGCCGCCGGCGGTGAAGGTGGCGAGGCGCCCATGCGCAGTCATCGAGGTCTCCTCGTTAGATCCATACCCATGGTCACGGCGCGATGATCGGCGAAGCCGTCAGGTCCGGCTGGCGCACCGCTGCGCCGGCAAAGCTGCTGCCTTCCTCGAACCAGCTTTTCGGCGCCGGCGCGCCCCACAGCGTCTGCCGCTGCGGGTCCTTCAAATCCCATTTGATCGGCTCGAGGTCGGGATCGACCGTCTGGTAATCCGAACAGTAGATCTCGATGCGGTGGTTGTCCGGATCGCGCACGTAAAGGAAGAAGGCGTTGGAAATGCCGTGCCGGCCGGGGCCGCGTTCGATGTTCGGCAGATAGCCAGTCGTCGCCATCAGGTCGAGCAGGTCGATGATGTTGAGCGGCGTCGGCACCCAGAAGGCGACGTGGTGCAGGCGCGGCCCGACGCCGTTGGTGAAGGCGATGTCGTGCACGCCGCCCTTGCGGTGCGTCCAGGCCGCCCACAGCTTCCCGCTGCCGGCGTCCTCGGTGTATTCGGTGACGCGAAAGCCCAGCTCGTTGTAGAAGGCGACGGACTCGTCGACATTGGGCGAGAAGCAGTTGAAATGGTCGATGCGCAGCGGCTTCACGCCCTTGTAGAGCGCGTATTTCTGGTGGATCGGCGGCAGCCGCTCCATCTGGGCATAGAATTCCAGCGGGATGCCGTGCGGGTCGCGCGTGCGGAAGGTGCGCGACTGGTAGGGCCGCTCGACCCATTCCACCGGCAGGCCTCTGCCCTTGAAGAAGTGCTCGGCCCTGTCGAGGTCCTCTTCGGAAAACACCTTGAAGCCGAGGTCGCGCGCTTCCGGCGTGGTCGTCTTCTTCAGCACGATGCAGTGATGGCCGCGCTCCTCCATGGCGCGCAGGTAGATGGCGCCCGATGTCTCGTCGGTGACCTGCAGGCCAAGCGTGTCGACATAGAAGGCGCGGGATCTGGCAAGGTCGGTCACCGCCAGCTCGACATGGCTGAGGCGCACGATGTTGAAGGCGGGATAGAGGTTGGGTTTGGGCAAGGGCATCTGATGTCCTCCGGTCAGCCGCCGAGTTTCTGGATCGCGTGCGCTGACGTGGCGAAGGCGATGTTCTTGGTCTCCATGTAGAAATCGAAGGAATGGTCGCCGCCGTCGCGGCCGATGCCGGAGTTCTTGACGCCGCCGAACGGCGTCGGCAAATGGCGCACATTCTCCGAATTGACCCAGATCATGCCGGCCTCCAGCGCATCGGTGAAACGGAAGGCGCGGGTCACGTCGGAGGTCCAGAGATAGCCGGTCAGCCCATATTGCGTGTCGTTGGCCAGCGCCAGCGCTTCGGCCTCGTCCTTGAAGGCAATGGCAGTCAAAACCGGCCCGAAGATCTCTTCCTGGGCAATGCGCATCCTGTTGGTGGCGCCGATGAACAGCGTCGGGCTGACATAGCAGCCGCCACCCGGCCCGGCGAACTTGCCGCCGCCGGCGGCGACCACCGCGCCTTCGGATTTGCCGATCTCGATATAGGACAGCACCTTTTCCTCATGCACCGGATGGATCAGCGGCCCGACCACGGTTTTGGGGTCGAGCGGATGGCCGATCCTGATGCGCTTTGCCTTCTCCGCCACCAGATCGGTGAACTGGTCGTAGATCGAGGCTTCCACCAGAAGCCGCGACGACGAGGTGCAGCGTTCGCCGTTGAGCGAGTAGATCATGAACACCGCCGCATCCGCGGCGCGCTCGAGATCGGCATCCGCGAAGACGATCACCGGGTTCTTGCCGCCGAGCTCGAAGTGGACACGCTTCAGCGTGTCGGCGCCCTGGCGCATGATCATCGAGCCGGTGCGGCTTTCGCCGACGAAGCCGATCGCCTTGATGTCGGGATGCTCGGTCAGTGCCTTGCCGGCGTGCTCGCCAAGGCCGTTGACCAAGTTCCACACACCTTTCGGCAGGCCGGCCTTTTCGGCGATCTCGACCAGCAGCCGCGCCGTCAGTGGCGAGAATTCAGCCGGCTTATGAACCACCGTGCAGCCGGCCGCCAGCGCTGGAGCGATCTTCCAGGTCGACAGCATGAACGGCGTATTCCACGGCGTGATGATACCGACCGGCCCGATCGGCACCCGCGTCGTCAGGTTGATCTGGCCGGGTGTGCGCAAGGTTTCGCCGTCGCGCGCTTCGGGCGCGCGGTCGGCGAAGAAGCGGAAGTTCTCCGCACCGCGCAGGGCGGCCTTGGCCATGAATTTCAGCGCCTGGCCGGTGTCCATGCACTCGACGAAGGCGATCTCCTCGGCGCGCGCCTCGATCGCGTCGGCTATCCTGTGCAGCAGCCTCTTGCGCGCTTCGCCTGATATGGCGGCCCAGGCCGGGAACGCCGCCTTGGCCGCCTTCGCGGCACGGTCGATGTCCGCGGCGCCGCCGCGCGCGACCTTGGCCAGCGGCTTGAGATCGACAGGCGACAGTGTCTCGAAGGTCGAGCCGTCGGCGGTCGGCACCGCTTCGCCGCCGATCTGGTTCAGCACGCCGTCGCTCTTGAAACGGGCGAGATAGGCTTCGGCCTTTTTCAGATTGCCTTCGAGGTCTGACATGTCGGTTTCCGTCACTTGCCGCGCAGCCGCGGGTGGATTGCGTTCTTCTTCCAGCTCAGCACCGGATCGATTTCCCTGATCTCCAGCGACAAAGCGAAATGCGGGACCTCGAACAGTGAGGCCAGGTGTTGGCTCACCGCCGCGAACACGGCCTCGCCGGTCCGTTTCTTGTCTTCGCCGCTGCGGCCGGTGCCGATGCGAAACGACATGTCGAGAAAGGCGTTTTCCGGCAGGTTGTCGGCAATGGCGTAGGCGGTGGCTCGAAAGGCCCGAACCCGCACCGCGCCAGTCTCGAACAGCCCGGTGTCCAGCACCGTACGCAACACCAGCGCGCACAGTTCGTCCATGTCGACCTTGGCATCGAGATTGGCCGAATACTCGATAGAGAAGTGAGGCACCGCGTCCCGTTCCCTGGGTTGTTGCATTGCTGTACTTAACGCGTTAATTACATGAGGTGCCGCCGAAGTCAAGTCTTGCGTCGGGCGTGGCACGACGATACGGGATGACGGTGACGGGCTTGCGGGCCAGCGCTGCTGGGCAAGGCTTGCCGCCGATCGCGAGCCAGCGCTGGAGAGAATTTCACTTGCTGCCGGAAAACACGCGTCGTTCCCTGCCGATGGCACTGCTTCATGCCCGCGAAGCGGTGATGGCGCGGTTTCGCCCCATGCTCGCCGCGCATGACGTGACCGAACAGCAATGGCGCGTGCTGCGCGTGCTGAGCGAGGCAGGCCCGGTCGAGGCGACGGAGCTCGCCGATCGGGCCTCGGTGCTGCCGCCCAGCCTGACCCGCATCATCAAAGCGCTCGAGGCTCGAAACTTCATCACCCGCAACAAGGCGGAAGGCGACGGCCGCCGCGTCGTCCTGACCATCGCCCCGGCCGGCGCCGCCCTGATCGATGCCCTGTCGCCCGAACGCCGCGTCATCTATGACGACATCGAAAAGCGGTTCGGGCACGAGCGGCTGGAACAACTGCTCGACCTGCTGGAAAACCTGATCGACGGCGAGAGCTGAACACCGGCTTCTTCGAGATGTTGGCGGGACAGCACCCCCCTCTGGCCTGCCGGCCATCTCCCCCGCAAGGGGAGAGATCGGACGTCGCGAAGGCTTTCGCCAATTTTCAACGTTGCAGAAGAGGCACAGCAGCGGAACTGCCAATCTCCCTCCTTGCGGGGGAGATGTCCGGCAGGACAGAGGGGGGTGGGAAGAAACTCGACAGAGGGTTCTGAATCGCCCCAGCCCCACCAGCGGTTGTTCACCCCCCAAAACTCCCCAGCCGCGTCGGCTGCGTGTAGTTGCGGTCGACATAGAGCAGCGCCGAGCCGCCGCTGCCGTGGCGCACGTCGATGACGCGGCCGATCATGACGTTGTGCGTGCCGACGACATGCACATCCTCGATCTCGCAGTCGAAATTGACGATGGCGTCCGACAGCGCCGGCGTGCCCGACGTCAGCGTCTGCCAGCGCGCCGCCGAATAGCGCGCCTCCATGTCCTTGGTCGCGCCGGCGAACTTTCCCGCCAGATGCATGTGGTCATGCGTCAGCACGTTGACGCAGAAGCGCCGGTTGGCAAGGAACATGGCGGCCTGCGTCGAGCGTCCGTTCATGCATACCAGGAGCGTCGGCGGCTCATCCGAGACGCTGCACATGGCGGTGGCGGTGAAGCCGCCACGTCCGGCCGGCCCGTCGGTGGTGACGATGTTGACCGGCGCGCAGACCCTTGCCATCGCGTCGCGGAAATCGGTCTTCGAAATCTGCGCGGCCATCGCGGTTCATCCAGCCGTCGAAGCCAGCGGCGGGAGCCAGGTGTCGCCTGTCCAGCCATTCTCGTCATAATCGGCCATGCAGGTATCGACCAACTCCTCCATCGCCTTCAGCCGTCCGCCGCGCTCGGCGCCCTTCAACACTTGCAGCCGTACCTCTTCCGGCGCGCCGGCATAGTTGAGCTCGTAGAGAGCGTGCCGGCCGCCGAACTCGGTGCCGGTCGCGTCCCACAACAGCTTCATGATCTTGATGCGCTCGACATGGCCCATGTCGTTGGAGCCGCGCACATATTGAGCGAGGTATTTGTCGATCTCGGGGTTGTTGAAGTCACGCACCGACGACGGCAGGTAGATCAGGCCGGAGGCGATCACCCGGCGCACCGTGTCGATGACGCGCGGATAGGCTTCCGACATGAAGGTGCGGTAGGCCAATGCTGCTTCCAGATTGGGCAGCACGGCGCCGTTCGCCCACGGGATGGGGTTATAGGCCATGGCGTTGGAAAAGCTCCAGAACATGTGCCTGAGCGCGATCACCTCGCCAAGTGCCGCCTGGTTGCCGCGGAAGGCATCGCCGCCAGTGGCGCGCAACGCCTTGGCCAGCAGGCCGGCAAGGAAATCGAGCTTGACGGCGAAGCGCGTGCAGCCCTGGAAGCAATAGCCATGCATGAAGCCGGATGCCGGATGGAAGGACAGGATCTTCTGCGCGTCGCGCAGCACCAGCACGTCCTCCCAGGGGATGAAAACATTGTCGAGCACCAGGATCGCGTCGTTCTCGTCGAAGCGCGACGACAGCGGATAGTCGAAGGGCGCGGCCACGGAATTGGCCGTCTGCTCGTAGGAGACGCGGCAGAACATCTTTATTCCCGGCGCGTTCATCGGCACGATGAACATCACCGACAGCGACGGATCCTCGGTGACCGTCGCCGAACTCTGCGCCAGGAAATTGTAATGCGTCAGCGCCGAGGACGTCGCCACCACCTTGGCGCCGGAAACGAAAATGCCGGCATCCGTCTCCTTGGTGATGTGCACGAAGACGTCCTTCACCTGTTCGGCCGGCTTGTGGCGGTCGATGGGAGGATTGACGATGGCGTGGTTCATGAACAGCACGGCTTCCTGGGCACGCTTGTGCCAGGACAACGCGTTCTCCTTGAACGGCCCGTACCACTCGGCGTTGGCGCCGAGCGTGTTCATCAGCGCCGCCTTGTAGTCTGGGGTGCGGCCCATCCAGCCATAGGACATGCGCGACCATTCGGCGATCGCCGTCTGCTGGGCGGCGAGTTCGCCGGAAGATTTGGCGACGCGGAAATATTTGTGGGTGTAGCCGCCCGAGCCGGTGTCTGTGGCCGAGGTCAGCGTCTCGCGCCGCTTGGCGTCATGCAGCGCATCGTAGAGCCGGGCCAGCGACCGCGCCGAATTGCGCATCGCCGGATGAGCGGTGACGTCGGCGATGCGTTCGCCGTTGATATAGACCTCGCGGCCGTCGCGCAGGCTCTCCAGATACTCGGCCCCGGTGAACGGGCTCGCTTTATCGGCACGAAAATCTTCTGACCGCATGATGCTCCTCCACTTAATATTGCAACCCTAGCGCCTTGGACGTGGATCGGTTATGGACGGAACGGCAAAACCGATTGGACTTTTTCCGGCGTCATGAGCCAGAACTCCATTCCCGATTTCTTCGTCTATGGCGAGCCGGCGCGGCCGCTCGACATCGGTTTCCTGCATGTCGAGACGGTCCTTGCGCGCGGCAGTATTCATCTCGGCGAGGTCGCCGCGCACAAGCATCCGCAGATGGGTCAGATCACCTACTGGACCAGTGGCTCCGGCACCTACCGCATCGAGGATCAGTCCTGGGACTTTTCGGCGCCAGCCGTCAGCTTCGTGCCGAGCAATGTCGTGCATGGCTTCTCGATCGGCCCTGGCACCGATGCCATCGTGGTCTCGGTCGCCGACGATGCGCTCGCCGCCCTTGCCGGTCAAAGCCTGCTGCCACTCGATCGGCCGGTCTTTACCGACGGCCTGCCGCAGCATGCCGCATGGCAGAGGCTGGCGGCGGTGCTGGAGATGATCGCCGCCGAGTACGCCGAAGCCCAAGCCGGCAATGACAAGACCTTGCCGGCGCTGATCGCCGTCGCGCTCTGCCACATCGCGCGCCTCGCGCCGGCGACAATCGCCGCTCCACCGTCTTCCGATATGTCGCTGGCCTTCGGCCTGCGCCGGCTTGTCGATGCGCATTTCCGCGACAACTGGCCGGTCGACCGCTACATCGAGGCGCTCGCCACGACACCGCATCTTCTCGACAAGGCCAGCCGCGCCGTGCTGGGCACCGGCGTCAAGCGGGTCGTCAGCGAGCGGCGGCTGCTGGAAGCCAAGCGGCTGCTGCTGTTCACCGTGCGTACGGTCGAGGACATCGCCTACGAGATCGGCTTCGACGATCCGGCTTATTTCTCACGCTTCTTTCGTGAACGGATGGGCGAGGCGCCCGCCGCCTGGCGCCGGAGGCAGTTGGAAGCGCACTGAGTCCGAGCTGGCTGGCGGATGCGGGCGCGCGGCCCGCATCCTGTTTCGGCTAGCATGCTGCGAGAAGCCGAACCCGCGCGCCGCATTTTTTCCGCGCACGATCAGCACCGGCTCCGCCATCGAGGCCTCCGCCTATGCCTCGGCGCAGGTGGCCGACGTGCGGTGTGGCGGCCGCGACCAGCCGCCGATGAGCGATGAGGGAAGTTACCGCTTCACGAGATCGGGATGAGTTCCGAAACGATGTGGTCGGTTGCCCGGCTGCTCGCTGCCAGCCCCTCTTTCACGCCCCTGCGGTCGGCCTCCGGGCGATTTTGGCTCATCTTGCGTTTTCCCTGCAGGGAAACGATCGGCATGCGGATACCGACGATGCCGCGCAGTTGGGCGTCGATATAGGCTTCCGGCGCGTCGGTCGGCGCCCAGGGTGCCCGGCGGCCGCTTTCATGAAGGGCGGTGAGCCGGGTTACGACATCGCGCAGCCGCTCGGTATCGCTAAAGAACTCGACCGGTCCGCTGGCTTGGACAGCCGTGTAGTTCCAGGTGGGGACGACCTTTCCATGTTCGGCCTTGGATGCGTACCAGGACGGCGTCACATAAGCGTCAGGACCCATGAAAACGGCCAGTGCATGACCGATGACGGCAGCTTGCCACTGGGGGTTCGCCCGCGCCAGATGCGCATAGAGAACGCCTCTTTCTCCCTCGTTCTCGTCAAGAAACATCGGCAGCGGAGTGGCCATGGGGCCGTCGGATGTCGCCGTGATGAAGCTTGCCAGGCGACATTGCCGCATCATGTCGTAAATCTCGGCCGTGTCGGCCACTGTGAAGGCGGTTGGGGTGTACATTTACGGTCCTTGATTTGAACGCATCATTCCACTCAACTGGTCCAAGATATGCAGCCAGTTCGGGAGAGTTTCATTGGGCCACTTTGAACGGCGACCGCGCGGAACGGGCATCACCCGCCGCATCTATCTCTCCCTGCGCGAGCAAATCGAATCCGGCATCTACAAGGCCGGAGCGAAGCTTCCGTCCAGCCGCTCGCTGGCCGAGGAGCTTGGCGTGTCGAGGACGACGGTAACCGCGGCTTTCGATCAGCTGATTTCAGAAGGCTATGTCCAGGTCCGGCAGGGGTCGAAAGCCACCGTGGCCTCCACCGGACGTCCCTCCCGCGTCCGTCAACCCCAGCTGGAGCCGAAGGCAACCCCTAAGCTTTCCGATTACGCAAGACGTGTCATGGCGTTGCCTTCGCACACCAGTGCCGGGCTGGCGCCGCTGAAACACGACTTCCGCTATGGCGATATCGCATCGGCGGATTTTCCAAAACTCCTTTGGCGGAGAGCCTTGAACACAGCCATTCTGACCTATCGCGAACGCCTGGCCTATGAGCATCCCGCGGGCAATCCACGACTCCGCCAGGCCTTGGAAGGCTACCTCTGGCGAGCGCGCGGCATAAGGTGCGAGGCGGCGCGGATGATCATCGTCAGCGGGTCCCAGCAGGCTCTGGACCTGTGTGCGAGAGTGCTCGTGAATCCGGGAGACAGCGTCGTCGTCGAGGAGCCATGCTACGCGATGGCTCGAAACGTCATGCTTGCCATAGGCGCCAAACCTGTCGAGCTTGCCTGCGACAACGATGGAATGGATACCGCGCGGCTTCCCGATCCAGGCCGGATCGCGCTTGCCTATGTGACCCCAAGCCATCAGTTTCCGCTGGGAGGTGTTCTGTCGGTTGGCCGCCGCCAGGCCTTGATCGAATGGGCAAGCCTGGGGAACGCCTACGTCATCGAGGACGACTATGATGGCGAGTACCGCTATGACGTCAGCCCGATCCCGCCTCTGTATCTGTCAGGCCGAGATAAGGTCATCTATGTCGGCACGGTATCCAAGACGCTGTCTCCGACACTTCGGCTGGGATACATGGTTGTTCCCGGTCCGCTGGTCGAACCCCTCATCCTGGGCAAACAAATTGCCGACCGCCACAGTTCGAGCTTCGAGCAGGACGCTCTCGCGACCATGATCGAGACAGGCGCGTATGAGCGCCATGTGCGCAGGATGAGGAGACGCAATGCCGAAAGGCGAACCGCTTTCCTGACCGCGATGCGGGAAGCATTCGGCGGCGAGATCGAAATCGTCGGAACATCGGCGGGCCTTCATGTCGTGGTCTGGTTCAACAGCCTGCGGTCCGACGAGGAGGAGCTTTTCGCCGAAGCGGCCCGGAAAAATGATGTCGGAATTTATCCGGTCTCGCGGCTGTTCGCGGCCAAGGGCGACCCGCGTGCCGGCTTCATTTTTGGATACGCCTCGATGGCCGTCGAGGCGATCGACAAGGGGGTGGCCAAACTGTTCGATGTTTTCCAGTCGAAGGCATTCCACGCATGAGGAAGCGAGCAATGCTTGCGGCCGATCGAAAATGAAATCCGCAACGGCCCCTTGTCGTTCATCCCCATTTTCCTCATGTTCAGAGTGCTTGCAGATGATCGATCGTTGGGGGGCGGCCGGATTCATCGTAATGGGAGGAAGTAGACTATGAAGGCATGCTATTTCGTTTCCGCCGCGCTTCTTGCCGCGGCCTCAATTCCCGCCTCGGCCGCCGAAATTTCCGATGGCAAGGTCAAGATCGGTATCCTCAACGACCAGTCCGGCGTCTATGCCGATTTCGGCGGCAAATGGTCGGTCGAAGCGGCCAAGATGGCGGTCGAGGATTTCGGCGGCAAGGTCCAGGGAGCGCCGATCGAGATCATCAGCGCCGATCACCAGAACAAGCCGGATATCGCCTCCAATATCGCACGGCAGTGGTACGACACCGAACAGGTCGACGCCATCATGGAGCTGACGACCTCTTCGGTCGCGCTCGCCGTCCAGGGGATTTCCAAGGAAAAGAAGAAGATCGACATCGTTACCGGTGCCGCGACCACGGACCTGACCGGCAAGCAGTGCTCGCCCTACGGTTTCCACTGGGCCTATGACACCCACTCGCAAGCGGTGGGAACCGGCGGCTCGCTGGTGCAGCAGGGCGGCGACAGCTGGTTCTTTCTCACCGTCGACTATGCGTTCGGCTATTCGCTGAAGGAGCAGACTGCCAAGTTCGTCGAGAGCCACGGCGGCAAGGTGCTGGGCGAGGTGCGTTATCCCCTGGGCTCGACCGACTATTCATCCTTCCTGCTGCAGGCGCAATCGTCGGGCGCGAAGGTCATCGGGCTGGCCAATGCCGGCCTGGACACCTCCAATTCCATCAAGCAGGCGGCCGAATTCGGCATCGTCCAGGGCGGCCAGCGTCTTGCAGCGCTTCTGTTCACGCTGGCCGAGGTGCATGGGCTGGGCCTGCAGGCGGCGCAAGGCGTCGTGCTGACCGAGGGCTTCTATTGGGATCGCGACGACAAGAGCCGCGAATTCGCGCAGCGCTTTTTCAAGCGCACAAACCGCATGCCGAACATGATCCAGGCCGCGACCTATTCGGCGGTGACGCAATACCTGAAGGCGATCGACAAGGCCGGCACCGACGAGACCGAGGCCGTCGCCAAGCAATTGCATTCAATGCCGGTGAACGACGTCTTTACCGCCAACGGCAAGGTCCAGGCCGACGGCAACATGGTGCACGACATGTATCTCTACCAGGTCAAGTCGCCCAGCGAGAGCACCAAGGATTGGGACTACTACAAATATCTCGCCACCATTCCCGGCAATGAAGCCTTCCTGAGCGAGAAGGAAAGCGGCTGCCCGACGGCGGCCCAGTGACCGGCGCGGCCACGGTGCCGCCCGACCTGACCACGGACGAGCCGCGGGTGGTGTTGTCCGCCCGCGGGCTGCGACGCGACTTCGCCGGCTTCGTCGCCGTCAGGAATGTCGACCTCGATGTCCGCCACCGCAACATCCATGCCCTGATCGGACCCAACGGCGCCGGCAAGACGACCGTTTTCAACCTGCTCACCAAGTTCCTGGCGCCGACCAGCGGCAGGATCGAACTGCTCGGCCACGACATCACCCGCACACCGCCGGCGAAAGTCGCGCGGATGGGGCTGGTGCGCTCGTTCCAGATATCGGCGATCTTTCCGCACCTCAGCGTGCTCGACAATGTGCGCGTCGCGCTGCAGCGGCCGGGCGGGCTCGGCGTCCAGTTCTGGCGCTCCCTGGCCGCGCTCGACCGGCTGACGCCGCGCGCGGTCGAACTGCTGCGTTCCGTCGGTCTCGACGATGCCAGGAACAGGTTAGCCGGCGATCTTTCCTATGGCAGGAAACGCGTGCTCGAAATCGCCACCACCCTGGCGCTCGACCCGAAAGTGCTGCTTCTGGACGAGCCGATGGCCGGCATGGGGCATGAGGACGTGGCCACGGTTTCCGCCATCATTCGTTCGGTGGCGAGCGAGCGTGCCATCCTGATGGTCGAGCACAATCTGACTGTCGTGGCCGATCTCTGCGACTGGATAACGGTCATGCAGCGCGGCGAAGTGCTGGCGGCCGGCGACTATGCCACGGTCAGCCGCGACGAACGCGTGCGGGTCGCCTATATGGGCACCGCCGATGACTAGCGCCGCGCCCCTGCTCGCGGTCCGCGGCCTCAACGCCTGGTATGGCGAGAGCCACGCGCTTCACGGCGTCGATCTCGAGGTGTTTCGCGGCGAGACGGTCACATTGCTGGGCCGCAACGGCGTCGGCAAGACGACGACGCTGCGCGCCATCATGGGGCTGATCCGCCGGCGGACGGGCGAAATCGTTTTCGATGGCGCGGACCTGATGCGGCTGCCGCTGCACCGCACCGCCCATCAAGGCATCGGCTTCGTGCCCGAGGAGCGCGGCATCTTCGCGACACTGACCGTGGACGAGAACCTGACGCTGCCGCCGGTCGTCGCCGAAGGCGGCATGAGCGTCGAGGAGATATTCGATCTCTTTCCCAATCTGAAGGAACGGCGCAACACGTCCGGCACCAGGCTGTCGGGCGGCGAACAGCAGATGCTGGCGATAGCGCGCATGCTGCGGACCGGCGTCAAGATGCTGCTTCTCGACGAGCCGACCGAAGGCCTCGCTCCCGTGATCGTGCAGCGCATCGGCGAGCTGCTGGTGACGATGAAAAGCCGGGGCATGACGATCCTGCTGGTCGAGCAGAATTTCCGCTTCGCCAGTCGCGTCGCCGACCGTTTCTACCTGATGGAGCACGGCAAGGTCGTGGCCGGCTTTCCGGTCGGCGAACTGGCCGGCCGCATGACGCTGCTCCACGAAATTCTGGGTGTATGATGGCGCCATGACGATGATCTTCGGTATCCCCGTCCAGGCATTCCTCGGCCAGTTGCTGGTCGGACTGATCAACGGCTCGTTCTACGCCATGCTGAGCCTCGGCCTTGCCGTCATTTTCGGCCTGCTGCGCGTCATCAATTTCGCCCATGGCGCCCAGTACATGCTCGGCGCTTTCATCGGCTATCTGCTGCTCACGCGTCTCGGCATCGGCTATTGGCCCGCGCTCGTCCTTGCGCCGTTGACCGTCGGCCTGTTCGGTATCGTGGTCGAGCGCCTGGCGCTGTCGCGGCTTTACGATACCGATCCGCTCTACGGCCTGCTCTTCACCTTCGGCCTCGCGCTCGTGATCGAGGGCATCTTCCGCTACTATTACGGCGTGTCGGGAAATCCCTACGCCGTGCCGCCGCTGCTTTCGGGAGGCACCAATCTCGGCTTCATGTTCCTGCCCAACTATCGCGGCTGGGTCGTGGTCGCCTCGCTGATCGTCTGTTTCGGAACCTGGGCGCTGATCGAGAAGACCAGGCTCGGCTCCTATCTGCGCGCCGCGACCGAAAATCCCCGCCTCGTCCAGGCCTTCGGCGTCAACGTGCCGTTGCTGCTGACCCTTACCTACGGCCTCGGTTCGGCCCTTGCCGGGCTGGCGGGGATCCTGGCGGCGCCGATCTATCAGGTGAGCCCGCTGATGGGGTCGGATCTCATCATCGTCGTCTTCGCGGTCGTCGTGGTCGGCGGCATGGGGTCGATCCTCGGTGCGATCGTCACCGGCTACATGCTCGGCCTCGCCGAAGGGCTGACCAAGGTCTTCTATCCCGAAGCCTCCAACCTCGTGGTCTTCATCATCATGGCCATCGTGCTGCTGGTGCGGCCGGCCGGCCTGTTCGGAAGGGACGCCTGACATGGCGGAAGGGACACGCCTGACCTGTCGGAAGGGACGCCTGACATGGCCGACCTGACACTTCGCGAAACGGCCGCCAGAACCCCGGCATGGCTTGAATGGACACTGATCGGGCTCGGCATCCTGGCGCTGCTGGCAGCACCCTTCTTCGTCTATCCGATCTTCCTGATGAAGATGCTGTGTTTCGCGCTGTTCGCCTGCGCGTTCAATCTGCTGCTTGGCTATACCGGGCTTCTGTCGTTCGGCCACGCCACCTTCTTCGGCGGCGCCGCCTACTTCACCGCGCATGCGGTCAAGGTGTGGGGCTGGCCGCCGGAAGCGGGCATCCTGCTCGGCACTGCGGGCGCGGCCCTGCTCGGCCTCGTCATGGGCTTCTTCGCCATTCGCCGGCAAGGCATCTATTTTGCCATGATCACGCTGGCCCTGTCGCAGATGTTCTTCTTCTTCTGCGTCCAGGCGCCGTTCACCCAGGGCGAGGACGGCATTCAGGGCGTGCCGCGCGGCACGCTGCTTGGTTTTCTCGACCTGAACGTTCCGCTGAACATCTACTATTTCGTGCTGGCGGTGTTCCTGATCGGCGTCTTCGCCATCTGGCGCATCGTCAATTCGCCCTTCGGCATGATCCTGCGCTCGATCCGCGAAAACGAGAATCGCGCCATTTCGCTGGGCTATTCCGTGGCCAACTACAAGCTCGCGGCCTTCGTCATGTCGGCGGCGCTGGCCGGGCTGGCCGGCGCGGTCAAGGCCATCGTCTTCCAGTTCGCCACGCTCACCGACGT
The DNA here is from genome assembly GCF_006658505.1 of Mesorhizobium sp. B2-4-15. Classification (GTDB taxonomy): domain Bacteria; phylum Pseudomonadota; class Alphaproteobacteria; order Rhizobiales; family Rhizobiaceae; genus Mesorhizobium. Next base: position 62,659 of record NZ_VFUZ01000022.1, on the reverse strand, counting down.
CACCTGGCAGATGTCGGGCGAAGTGATCCTGATGACGCTCCTCGGCGGCATCGGCACGATGGTCGGCCCGATCATCGGCGCCAGCCTCGTCGTCGGGCTGGAAAACACGCTCGCCACCTCCGGCTTCCCGGTCACCATCGCCACCGGGCTGATCTTCATGGTCTGCGTGCTGGTGTTTCGGCGCGGCATTGTGGGGGAGGTTTATGCGCGGGTGATGAAGCGGGCGCGGAAGGGGTGACTAGCTCCAGATCGACTGGATGCGATTGATCGGATCGCGCAGGCGCGTTGTCCTGTGTAGGAACGTCTTTATCGGGGGCCGATAACAGACTGGCAGCTTGTAGCGTCCGAGAAGCGAATAGCGACGTTCAAATCGATAGGGCTAACGTCTCGGATTGACCCATACCGGACACTACTGTGATCATCTGCACGCTTCATTTGCGGAGTCGTCCACCGTTCCCCAGCGGCACGTCGCAAGCTACGACGGCCGCCATTGGATCGCGGCGACACCCGGCATCTACAATGCCGGACGCTCCAGGGCTGGCTGTCCGGATCATCAATCCCCATGAAGCGATAACGCATTCAATCGCAGAACGACGATCTTGTAGACTTTCGGGACCGATCGTCCTCGAATCCTCGATCCACTGATCGGCGTCCTGAGCCGACCATCCGTACTGCTTGATCTGCATGTCGCGGAATCGGTCGGGATCCGCCGGCTGACGTGGACGGCGCATGATTCATGACTGGCATCAGCCTGAGCAAATGGTTCGACAGGTGCAGAGTTAATCCCGAGGAGTCTCATAATGGAACCTTCCCCGCCACATCTGACTCAATCACTCCAATCAAAGAGGGCTCATAGAAGTCGCCTCACGTACTGAGATCTTTGCGCGAAGCCAAGAAGTCAATGAAGGTGCGAACTTTGGCAGAAAGATATCTTCTGCTGGGATAAACGGCGTGAAGGGTCGATCTGAATTTGATCACCTCGGGTAAAACCACTACCAGCCGACCCTCGGCGAGGTCAGTTTGCGTCATCCATAGGGGGAGGAAGACTAGACCCATGCCTTCAAGTGCGGCCAAATATAATATCGTCTCGTTTTCTGTCTGCAGAACGGGACGGAAATCCACCATCTCCGGACCGTTAGGCGCAGGTAACGTCACACTGCCCGTGGGATTCATGCCGCTATAGAGCAAAAGCGAGTGGCCATTAAGATCCGCCAATTCGCTTGGATTGCCGGCGCGCGACAGGTAGGCCGGAGACGCTACGAGATTAAAGACGACCTCCGTCAACGGTCGTGCGATCAGATTGGGATCCAGCCGCTCGGGTGCCGTCGCCCGCAGGGCGAGATCGAAGCCTTCGTCGACAAGATTAACGATCCGCCCGCTAAGATCCATGTCGAAGCGCACATCGGGATATAGCTGATGATAATCAGCAATCATGCGGGCGACGAGAATATTGGCGATCCAAACGGGTGCGCTGAGTTTTAGGGTTCCACGCGGGATGACGGTGGCGTTGCTCGCGACGGCTTCCACCTCGTCGAGCCCATCGAGCATTTGTCGGACTTGATTGAAATAAAGCATGCCCGTTTCCGTCATGCTGACGTGACGGCTGGTTCGGTTCAGCAGTCGGGTTCCCAGTCGATTTTCCAGATGCATCACATGCTTGCTCGCCATTGCTGACGAGAGGCCAAGACGATGGGCGGCAGCGGTGAAGCTCTTAAGCTCCGCCACCGAGCAGAAGACCCGCAGGCTCGTTAACGTATCCATCCATCATCAACATACAAGAAGCGTTGCATCAACAGAAGACCCGTTGATCAACATCTGTGAAAAGCTCATCTTCATCCCAAGAGGTGAGTTTTCCCACCCGCCTCGCTGGCACGCTCGGCAAGGACATAATGTGATGAACAGACCTCGCCTTCCAACGTATTTCGTCAGTCATGGCGGTGGCCCTTGGCCGTTTATGGAGGGCGAATTTCGCCGCAATTTCGACAGGCTTGAGCGATCGCTGATCGAAATGCGGGCCGAGGTCGGCAACGCGCCAGCGGCGATCCTAATGGTTTCGGGTCACTGGGAGCAGCAGGGGTTTGCCATATCCTCAGGTGCCAAACCGGGAATGGTTTACGACTATCAGGGGTTCCCGGAATATCTCTATCACATTAGATATGACGCACCCGGTTCGCCCGATCTTGCGAAGCACGTGCAGGATTTATTGCACGCACATGATATCGAGGCGAGGCTTGATCCGACCCGCGGCTTTGACCACGGGACCTTCAGCATCATGAAACCGCTTTATCCGGATGAGGATATCCCGATTGTCCAGCTCTCACTCGATGCTAGCTATGACCCGGCGCTGCACCTTGAGGCTGGGCGAGCTCTGGCACCCCTGCGCGACGATGGGGTTTTGATCATTGGGAGTGGCCTCAGCTATCACAATCTGGGAGCGATGCGGGACCACAGCGGGCATGAGCCGTCTCGCCAGTTCGACGCCTGGTTGCGGCAGACCCTGATTGACTCCTCGCCCGATGAGCGTGTCCAGCAGCTGCTGGCATGGGACAAAGTCCCCTTCGCTCGAGCGGCACATCCGCGCGAGGACCATCTCATCCCGCTGATGGTGGCAGTCGGCGCGGCCAGGGACGAACCAGGTGCCGTCACCTACCACCAGACGGACTTTGCGGGAGGGCTGACTGCTTCCAGTTTTCGCTTTGGCAACGCGCCCGAAACTGTCTCATTCCAAGGAGAAACCATGAGCGACATAGGTCGAACACGATTGTCTAGGTCCCGGTCTGCCTAAAGAAGCAGTTGTTGCTCGAAAGTCGACATGATGGAAGAGGTAGAGGAATATTGAGTCCGAGCCCGGCTCGATACGGGAGACGAGGTCATGCCAACTCGGCGGGCACCTCGACGGGTGAGCTTCCTGCCCGACCTGAGCGGGGTTGTTATCGTATCCGATGAGGTCATCGCGTTCCCGCCGGCCGGGCGGTTTTAGAAGCGCGAGAATATGCCGATCCTCAAGCTATGTTGAAGGCCCATTCAAGCCAAGGACGAAACTTGGAAAAGGCTCCGGCCGCCTGACCAATATCAATAGCCATTGGAGAAAACACAATGCCAAACACAGAGAATTGGGGAGTCTACGTTCTTGCCGTTCTGCGGATCGTGACCGCACTGCTGTTCCTCGAACACGCCACGATGAAGTTCTTCCAGTTCCCGGCAGCAATTTCCGGCGTCTCCTACCCGCTGCCGACCATCATGCTCGTCGCCGGCGCAATCGAAATCGTCACTGGATTGCTGATGACCTTGGGCCTCTATACCCGCATTGCCGCCTTTGTCGCCTCCGGCGAGATGGCCGCCGCCTATTGGATGGCACATGCGCCGCAAGGCTTCTGGCCTGCGCTGAATACGGGGGAACTCGCCATTATGTTCTGCTTCATCTTCCTCTATCTCGCCTTCGCCGGCCCTGGCAGGTTGGCAATTGATAATCTACTGCGGCCTGCCACGAAGCAGTCGCTGAGCCCTGCGGGAATTTAGCTTCTGACCCGCCGAGCTCGGCACGGACGCTGCTGCTCGTCGATGTCGGCGCGGAGTAACCAGGATTAAGGCCGGCGCAGCAGGATGTTGTGCCGGTTCGATCCGGGCGAGAACGGAGCCGGCCGTTGGTTTGGAACTCGGTCCCCGCCATGTCGCAGATCATCAGGCTCCCGTGGACCGCGACCCCTCCTCGCGGGTCCTAATACCTGATTACCGAGTATGGGCCGGAACCGGCTCGCACAGGACAGACGATAAAAGCGCGGGCCGACATGTCACGAAGTTCGAAGAGCCTTCAGCATTGGGGCGGACAAACGCGGGACTCCCCGACAATCTATATCTTTGATGCGAAAGGTGCCGTTCCGTGTTTGCGGACCTTCTGTTGGGGGATGCCGTGAACTTACTTGTAGTCGGCGACAGCAGGTCGAGTCTTGCCGCGATAATGAACGCGATGAAGGCAATCGGCTGTACCGTTCACGGCTGCTTGCATTCGCGAGAGACAATGCAGCAATGCCAAACGGAACAATTCGATCTCATCATCATCGACTACGCCGTGCCGAAGATGAATGGGATTGAGTTGGTCGCGGCGCTCCGGGAGATGGAGCCCTACCGGCTCGTTCCCATCATCATGATCACTCCGTTGACCGAAGCCGCGCTTCGCGTCCAGGCCATCAAGGTCGGCACGACCGATCTCCTCACCAAGCCGTTCGACCGGGTCGAACTTCAGGCGCGCGCACGCAATTTGCTTGCGCTGCGCCGAGCGCAAATCGAACTCACTAAGATAGCCCGGCATCTGGCGTCTGAAGTCCACACCATCACTTTCAATCTGGCGAGGAGAGAGGAAGAGATCGTTTGGCGGCTTGCCCGGGCGATGGAGTTGCGCGATGGTACAACCAGTAGTCATATTTCCCGTGTGGCTGAAATCGCCCGACTCATCGCCCTGGGCCTGGGTCTCGGTGAGGATCGTGCGCGGATCATCTATCTGGCTGCGCCCCTTCACGATGTCGGGAAGATCGCAATCCCGGACAAGATTCTTCAAAAGCCCGGACGCCTTGGTGACGAAGAAGTGCAGATCATGCGCAGGCATGTTCAGCATGGCATGTGGATACTGGAGGACGGCTGCACGGATCTTACACGGGTGGCCGCCATCATCGCCGGCACGCATCACGAAAGGTGGGACGGGAGCGGCTATCCTTACGGCTTGGCTGGAGACGATATCCCGTTGGAAGGACGTATCGTTAGCGTGGCTGACGTCTTCGACGCCTTGTGCTCGGAGCGACCCTACAAGCCGGCTTGGCTGGCTGAGCAAGCCTACGAGGAAATTGTTCGCTGCAGCGGCAGCCATTTCGATCCCGCCTGTGTCGAGGCATTCAGGTCCAAATGGCGCGACATTCTCTCGCTAATGAACGGGTGATCACAGACGGAAGACCGCACGCTAATGCGACAATCCGGATAGGACACCGGGGTCATGGTTTTGGAAGCTACAGCGTCAGCGATTGTTACGTTCTTTCCCAATAGGGCGGAGAGCCGAAACGGCCAGCAATGAAATCGATGAATACGCGAACTTTGGGGGAAACAACCTTTTTGGGCGGATAGATTCCCCAGATTATCGAATTGAACTCCGGGACAATATTCCATTCCCAAGCCTCCAAAAGTGTGACCAAACGTCCGGCACCGATATCCTCGCCCACCAGCCACGTTGGCAGAAGAGCGATGCCCTGATTTGACAGTACTGCATCGCGCAGCGTCTCTGAATCATTCGTCCGCAAATGACCGCTGATGGAAATTTCTGACATTTCGGCGCCTGGGGCGGCGACGGGCCGATAGTACCAGTGAGCTGGTTGCCTCAGCGTGAATGGAAGACACTCGTAACGAGTGAGGTCAGTCGGATCTGTCGGCATCTTCCCGTTGTTAAAATAGTCCGGCCCGGCAACGAGCATGCGCTTCTGAGCGGCAAGTCTTTTCGCAATCAGGGTCGAGTCGTTCAGCGCTCCAATCCGAACAGCGACATCGGTCGCTGTCTCGACGAGATCGACTGTCAGGTCCGTCAAGGTCGCATCGAGGGTAATGTCGGGATATTGGGCGAGAAAGTCCTTCATATGCGGCATTACGTGGCGCCTGCCAAATACACTTGGGATATTGATCCGCAGAACGCCCTGAGGTTTGCTGTTCAGCGCCGATGTCATCTGCCTTGCATCATCGAGATCGATCAGAACCTGGACCGCCTTTTCATAAAAGGTGCGTCCCGCCTCTGTCAGCTTCAGCCGTCGCGTGGTCCTGTTGAATAGCGCGGCGCCGAGGTCGGATTCGAGCGCCGCGATGTACCGCGACACGGTCGAGATCTTCATGCCGCTCTCGGCCGCCACCTTCGAGAAACTGCCGAGCTCGACGGATCGCACAAACGCTCCCATTGCCGCAAAATAGTCCATGCGAAACCCTCCCCCTCTGCAATAGTCTTTTGCCCAAAAGGTGATTTCAGAGGCAGCCCCACACGCCTATCTTTGCATGTCTTCTAAAAAAAAGCACGACATGGGCCTCCGAGTGTGAGCCTGGAGATGCGATGTCTAAGGAACGAATATGCTCGCCGCAATTTTTCTATTTGTAGGCTGCCAGTTGACCGGGGAGGTTCTGCGAGAGCTTCTTTCGCTGCCTATCCCTGGTCCCGTAATAGGCATGTTTTTCCTCGGCGCGTTGTTGGTCTGTTGGCAGAAAACCGGAACAAATCGGAACATCCCGGTCGAGGTCGAACGCACGGCAGAGACCTTCATCCGTTACATGGGCCTCCTGTTCGTACCCGCCGGTGTTGGTGTAATTTCGCAAGGCGGCCTGCTCAGAGCCGAATGGCTACCAATCCTTGTTGGGCTAGTTGGATCGACGATCCTGAGTGTCGCCATCACCGGCTTCGTAATGCATTGGACGAGCCGGACCCGTCATACAAAAGTGGCCCTTATCAACAGTGAGAGGACGTTATGAGCAACAATGTCTTCCAACATGTCTGGATCCCTCTCTCCGCGACACCCTTGCTTTGGCTTGCCGTCACGCTCGGCGCCTACGTGTTTGGTCTCGTGATCCAGAAGTGGTTCTCGGGTTCAGCCCTTGCTAGTCCCGTCCTGATTTCAATCGCAGTCGTCTCTGCGATCGTGCTGCTGACGCGAACAACTTACCAGTCGTATTTCGCGGGCGCCCAGTTCATCAACTTCCTTCTCGGGCCTGCGACGATTGCCTTAGCCGTTCCGCTTGCCAAGAACATTGATCTTGTTCGACACAACCTTCACAGCATCGGCATCGCGTTGATCGCCGGTTCGCTGACCTCGATCATCAGTGGCGTCCTTATCGTTTGGGTCCTCGGTGGAACGAAAGATGTTGCCCTCTCCATGGCGCCAAAGAGCGTCACAACGCCTATTGCCATGGCAGTCTCAATTGAGATTGGAGGCGTACCCGCACTGACGGCCGCGCTCGCCATCCTCGGCGGAATTCTGGCGGCTATTCTGGGCCAGGAAATGCTGCATCGATTGAACATTCGAGACTGGCGCGCACACGGACTGGCAGCGGGTGTTGCTGGTAGTGGCGTCGCGGCCGCCCAGGTCGCGGCACGCAATGAACTTGGCGCTGCATTTGCCGCGGTCGGAATCGGCTTGAATGGTCTTTTGACCGCCATCATAGTTCCACTCATGTTTTTGTTTTGGAAATAGCTGCAAGGCGAACAATCGGACGTACAGTTCATTGGGACTGGACACGATGTCCCGATCATCGAACCGGAGCCGTCGCGCATCACCAGCAGTAGGCCCGCTTGTGGTGCAGGGAAGAATGATGGCGGGCGCTAAATCTCAGGACCGATGTCCTGAGTGCCCCGGGACGGACCTTTTGGCGGTCGCTCGGTGGTCGACTGCTTCTTGCACCTCTGCGGACATTCGACACGATGATGTTGGATTAGCTTGAGATGCAATGCGCTTCAGGGTCGGCACTGCCAAGCGGCAAATCAGGCCCGGAGCCGCCACATTCGCACACGACCTGTACCACGCAATTCCGTTTCCCCGAGTGGGTCGCGAGCAAAATTTGGTCCAAGCAGTTTGTGAGTTGCATCCGAAATACGTATCTCATCGGGCTCCGCGGACTTTTGAATACGTGCGGCGAGATTGACGGTGTCGCCCCACAGGTCATAGGCAAAGCGCCTGTTGCCTATGACGCCCGCCACGATTGGTCCTGAGTGGATTCCAATTCTCAGTCTCAGCGGTTCTCCCGCGAAGCGTTCGCGCCTACCCACCTCCCGCAGCTCAAGTGCATAGTGCGCAAGGGCTTCTGCATGATCGGACCGCGCGACGGGCAGGCCGGCCACCACCATCACACAGTCGCCGATTGTCTTGATCTTTTCGCAGCCGTATTCTTCTGAGAGCAGATCCGCCGCCTTGAAGAAGTAATTCAAGATCGCGAGCGTCGTCACGGCTCCAACGCTCAGCGCTCTTTCCGTAAAGCCGACGATGTCGGCGAAAAGCACACTCACCTCTGCATGGTTGTCCGCAATTTGTTCTTGCGCCTTTAACCGCTGCGCGATCGACGCCGGAAGAATGTTGAGGAGAAGGGTTTCGGCGCGCTGGTATTCACGCGACAATCCCTCCTGGCTCTCCCTCAGTGCCTCGTTCGTCGATTGCAGTTTCTCGTTGAGTTGACGCTCCCTCTCTTGCAGGAGCGTCATTTCATAAGCCTTCTGTTGAAGTCGCTGCCTGTTGTCGCGTTCGGCAGTGGCGTCAAGAAAGAGCAGCCACACGCAGGCATTGTCAGCAGCAAAAAGATGAAGGTCCGCGACACGCCCGCTGGGCAGTTCCACCATGGCCATATGATATGGAAGCTCCGGGCAAGGCAGCAAACCTTCCATGAAGTCAAGCTGATCGGCAACAGGCTTGCCAGTGCGAAGCGATGAGAGTCCGTAATGTTTAACGTTGCCGCCCTTCGCGGCTATGCAAAGCTGGGCGTCAATTTTCAGATATGCGACAGCGTGCTCATTGTAGAAGAAATTGAAAATCCAGCTTCTGACTTCTCTTGGCAATCCATGCATGATCTATTTGGCGACCATCGAGGCAAGCTGGCGAAACGCATCTTCGACATATGCACCCGAAAGCGCACTTGTCAGATAGATTTGCCATCCAAGCTGCCTCAGTTCGTCGATCTCACCATCCGGTATCGCCCATCGATCGGCGAGATCGGATTTGTTGAACAGCAATACGAACGGCATAGCGCCGAATTCGGCCTCGACCCGCTCGCGCAGCGTGAGCGCCACGGCCAGAGTAGCGGGCCGGGTTCCATCGACGACGAGCACGAGCCCGGTCGCTCCTCGCACATAGCTGACGCGGAATGAGCCGATATCGTCTTCGCCGGCCAGATCCCACAAAATCAGATCCACGGTTTTATCCGGAAACGCGACACTCTTCTTGTCGATTTTCACGCCAACCGTGGTCAGGTAGGTTTCCGAGAAGATGCTTTGGACGAACCTGCGCACCAGGCTCGTCTTGCCGACAGCAAACCCGCCCAACATGCATATCTTTTTTTGCAGCATCCCGGGCTCCGACTACTCCAGGTTTACCGTAACCGAAACCCGGCGATTGGTGGAGTTCCCAGTTCGACTATTTTCATTTTCGGGCACCGCTGGCTCAAAGGTGCCGGCGCCCCGAACCAGCAGCAGTTCCGGAGCGACGCCGCGCTTGTTGAGAAGCGCGCGAACTGTCTCGGCGCGGGCGGCACTGATCGACGCGTTGGCCGTCTCACGGCCCGTTGTGTCTGAATGGCCGGTCAACATGAACCGCGCTGTCACGCCTGCCTTGCGGGCATTTTCGGCGAATTCCTTCAATTGATCAGCCAATCTGTCGAGCACCGGCGACTGCTCCGGTCCCGGGACAACTCTACCGGAAGAGAAGAAAATATCGGTCGTCTGGATGGCCTCTCTCAAATGATTAAGTTCTGCAAGGTTCAGCTCGCGCAGCTGCGAGACGTCCAGAACCACTCCGTCCGCCGAAAGTTGTTCGGCGGCGGCCTGTGCCCGGCTGATCCAGCCGGCAGGAGCCTCCCCCACGACTAGGATGCGACCTTGGATGATCGAAAGCTGAACCGATTTCGGCGGGGACAGCGACGCCGTCAGCCGCTTCACCACGAACTTTGGATCAAGGCTCTGAAAGAATTGCCACTGTGAATGAACGCGGGCAGGATCAACCTGCGTTCCGGACAGCAGAGCTTTCGGGTCGGCGGCAAGCGGGTCTCTCAGGCCGGAAATGTAGAATTGGCCTCCCCTCTCCGTTTGTTGGGCGACGATGATTCCCGGTTGGGCCTCGAGTCGCGACACATAATACTGCCAGTGCTCCGCCTCGCGTGCTTCGGGGCTCACATCACGAACCTTGGAGATGTCGAATTCCGGTCCGCCTGCCGAAAGCAGTCGGGCCGCGGCGCGCGCCCGATCTATCCAGGTGTCGGGAGCCTCACCCTCGGCAACGATGCGATTGTCGACGATCGAAAGCCGAACCGATTTCAGCGGGTACAGCGACGCCGTCAGCCGCTTCAACACGAACTCCGGTTCAAGGCTTTGATAGAATTGCCACTGCGAATGGACCCTGCCGGGATCGACCTGCGTTCCCGACAGCAGCGACTGCGGGTCGGCGGCAAGCGGGTCTCGCAGGCCGGCAATATAGAATTGGCCATCGCGGATCTTTTGTTCGGCAACGATGATGCCCGGCTGGGTCCCCAGTCGCGACACATAGGCCTGCCAGTGCTCTGCCGCGCGTGCTTCGGGGCTCACATCACGGACCCTGGAGATATCGAATACCGGTCCGCCTGCAGAAAGCTGCTGGGCGGCGGCCTGCGCCCGGCTGATCCACGTGGCGTTAGCCTCGCCCTCGGCAACGATGCGATCCTTGACGACCGAAAGTCGCACCGAATCCGGCGGAGCCAGCGATGCCGTCAGCCGCTTCAACACGAACTCCGGCTCAAGGCTCTGATAGAATTGCCAGTTCGCATGAACGCGGGCGGGATCGACCTGCGTTCCGGACAACAGCGACTGCGGGTCGGCGGCAAGCGGGTCTCTCAGGCCGGCTATATAGAATTGGCCATCGCGCGCCGTTTGCTCGGCAACAATGATGCCAGGCTGGCTCGCCACTCGTGACACATAGGCCTGCCAGCGCTGCCCGGATTGCCAGGAAAGAAAGAACCAAATGCCCGTCGGAATCAAAACCAGCAGGACCGCGGCCACCACCAGCCACGGAAATCCCTCGTTTGATTCCTCGTGCTTCAGTTCAACACAGGTTTGCAACTGCGTCTCTACGCTGGCCAGTTGCGAACTGTCGCCGTCGAAATGCTCCAAAGCCTGTGAGTATTCATCATGGATGCGGAGCAATACGTCGCGAATTATTTCGTGTAGTTCTTCCGGCGGATTGCCCCTGATCACCGAAACCAGTGTCGCAAACGGTCCAACCTCCGACCAGAGACGAAGCTCCCCAAAACGGATAGTGTCCAGGCCGCTCTGTTCTTTCTCGTTAAATGAGTCCCTTACAAAATCTTGAATTGCGCTGAGCATCGAAGAAATGAGCTGAGGATCCTCGCTCATAGCATTTTCGGCAGTTACATGTGCAATCAAAAGCCCGGAACTGCGGTCGATAAGAAAGACATGTTCAACACGATAGACAAGAGAATGATTAAGAACAACTTCTGAGAAGCTTGCACCCGTTCTCCAAGCTTCAAATCTCCACTTAAGTCCATGCCAGGTAAATATATGTCTTAAAGATTCATTCAGCGACTGAAAGGTCTGGTCGATCTTTTCGCCGATCGACTTGCGAATAGCCGGCAGAAACACCGGGTACAGTATATCCGTCAGCGTGCGCGGGTTCTTCTGGATGGACCTTTGCGCGGCCCTCTCGACAATCGGCGCGAATGCCTCGCCGAGTTGCGCATGAGACGCACGTGCGGCCGCATCGGGGAGAACGCTCCCCACTGCTGCCGCAAGCTGCTCAGGTTCGTCAAGCAGGTGCGCAACTCTTGAAAGCTCCGAAATTTCGCGGCCGACCAGCAGCTGGCGAAGCGTTTCCATGCGATGATCGGCGGTTGGAATTCCGTCGAAAAGCGCACCGTGGTCCGGATCAACGTTCCGGGCAATTTCGACCAAAAGCCGAGCCAGAGCCTCGCGATCAATCTCGGTATCGTTCGCAGCGGCTCTTTCAGAAGGGTTGATTGGGTCGACGGTCGACCTCAAGTTCCGATCAACTCACTTTCCAGCTGCGTTCCGAGTTGCCCTTGCTGCCGATGGGATCCTGATTCAGACACTTCGCAACCTCGATAAACAGGCCAGCCAAAAGATTTCGGTCGGTCTTGACGTTGCTGAGATCGGAAAAGAATTTCTCCATTAGCATCTGAACGCTTTCATTCTTCTGCTTGATTTCCTCACGCAGCGAATGGTCGCTTCGATTTATCCGATCCGAAACTTCGCGCTCAAGCTCGCTCAATTGATCCGACAACGAGCGCACCTGCTTTTCAAGTGCCTGATTTTGCTCGCGAAGATTCCGGTCAATCTCCTTGTCGGCATCGGCTCGTGCGTCTTTTTCGTTGCGCAATTGCCCCGCAAGTGAATCGACCTGCTTCTTTGCATTTGACTCGTACATCTCAAGATTGCGCTTGGCCTCGGATTCGACATCCTTGAAGCGCTGCAAGAACCGTTCTTCAAGCTTGGAAAAGCGGCGGTCATAGTCCTGCATCTGGTTGCCGAACAGCAGATCACGTATCTTGTCGACACCTACAGCCTCGCCGGAGACCCCGCTCTCGCGAACCTGGGCCGCCATGAAATTCAGCCCGTTTTCGGCTGCATTACCTATCAGATTTGCGTCCGCTTTATTTGCCGAAGAAGCGGCATTCGAAGAGTCCTTAGCCATCCTCACGCCTCAATCGCCAGAGTGCAAAACTCGGGAAACAGGAAATATGTCAGACAAATATCCTGCCCGCAAGCCGGAATCCCCCTGGCTCAAGCCGATTCGTGCGTTCCTTTTTCGTCTCTTGGACTAGCAACAAATGCACGAGTTCCGATTGGTGTCGCCCTTGTACCTCTTTTGATAGCGGCCACAGCCGGATGCCCGCTTTTGGTGAATCGACGGGACCGTAGGAATGACCGCCATTGAAGGCGCGTTGCTGCCATTCGTAGCGCGGACATTAAGGTTACGATGGGTGAACGCGGTTATAGAGAGCGGATGCCTTAGATCAACAGTCAACCGCCGCGTCTCGCTGAGTAAGGACATAGTCGCAACGCCCAGACTTTTACCATCACCCATAGCACCCCCGCTCCACCGCCAGCCGCCGCACCAGCGCCAGCACCCCATCGATGGCCGGCGTCGGCGTCCCCGTCAGTCGCCCAAGCTCCCGCACGGCGCCCACCAGCGCGTCGATCTCCATCGGGCGGCCGCGTTCCAGATCCTGCAGCATCGAGGTCTTGTGCTCGCCGACATCGCCGGCGCCCTTGATGCGGCGGTCGACCCCTATGGCGAAGCGCACGCCGAGGCTTTCGCCGATCGCCTGGGCTTCCAGCATCATGGTGCGGGCAAGCTGGCGGGTGCCTTCGTCGGCGACGATCGCGGCAAGCGTGCTGCCGGTCAACGCCGAGATCGGGTTGAAGGAGAGGTTGCCCCACAGCTTCACCCAGATCTCCGAGCGTATGTCGTCGCGCACCGGCGCCTGCAGGCCGGCCTTGACCATCTCCTGCGCCAATGCCGTCACCCGCTCGCTGCGCTCGCCGGAGGGTTCGCCGAGCGAGAAGCGCTTGCCCTCGACATGGCGGATGAGGCCGGGCGCATCGACCTCGACGGCGGGGTAGACGACCGAGCCGATGACGCGCTCCGGCCCGATCCGCTGCCAGATCGCGCCGCCCGGATCGACCGCGCCCAGCCTCGTGCCTTCGAGCGGCCCGCCGACCTTGTGAAAGTACCACCACGGCACGCCGTTCTGCATGGTGACGACCGATGTGTTGTCCCCGAGCAGCGGCGCGATCTGGTCCAGCGCCGGGGTGAGCGAGTGCGCCTTCAGCGCCAGCACCACGTAATCCTGCACGCCGAGTTCCTCGGCCCTGGCGGCAGCGCGCACGGGCGCGACCGTCTCCTTGCCGTCCTCGATCAGGCGCAGGCCGTCTGCCTTGATCGCTTCGAGATGGGCGCCGCGCGCCACGATCGAAAGATCGGTGCGGCCGGCGATCGCCAGCTTGGCGGCGAGATAGCCGCCGATTGCCCCGGCGCCGAAAATGGTGATCTTCATCGTCAAAGCCCGAGTTTGGCGGCAAGGCCGATGCGCTGCAGCTTGCCGGTCGCGCCTTTGGGGATCTCCTCCAGGATCAGCACCTTGCGCGGCACCTTGAAGTCGGCGAGCCGCGTAGCGGCATGGTTGCGGATATCGCTCTCCGTGGCGCTCATGCCTTCGCGCAGAACCACTGCCGCCGCCACCTCCTCGCCGAGCTTGTCGTGTGGCATGGCGAAGGTCACCACTTGCGCCACCGCCGGATGGTCCATCAGCACGTCGTCGACCTCGAGCGGCGAGATCTTTTCGCCGCCCCGGTTGATGATCTCTTTCAGCCGGCCGGTGACCCGGAGATAGCCGTCCTCGTCGAGCACGCCCTGGTCGCCGGTGTGGAACCAGCCATGCGCGAAGGCCGTCGCATTGGCGTCCGGGTTCTTCTCGTAGCCGCCAGTGACATTGGGCCCGCGAATGACGATCTCGCCGGTCTCGCCGGCTTCGAGCAGCCGCCCGTCCGGCGCCATCACCGCCACGTCGGGTCCGGCCGATGCGCCGACACTGCCCGGCTTGCGCTCGCCGGGGGGCAACCGGTTCGAGGCCATCTGGTGCGCGGCCTCGGTCATCCCATAGGATTCGATCACCGGGCAGCCGAAGGTGGTCTCCAGTTCGGCCATCACTTGCGCCGGCAGCGATGCCGAGGACGAGCGGATGAAGCGCAGACGCGCCGCCGCCAGCACCTCCCCGTTGCGGGCCGCGCGCGGCAGGATCGCCTGATGCATGGTCGGCACCGCCGTGTACCAGCTGGGTCTGGCGTCGCCCAGCCACTGGAAGAAGCGCAGCGCGTTGAAGCCCGGCGTGCAGTAGATGCTGCCGCCCGAAGCCAGCGACGACAGCACCGCCGCGATCAGCCCATGGATGTGGAACAGCGGCATGATGTTGAGACAGCGGTCATCGGCCGTCAGGCCGAGCGTTGCGCCGATATGGGAGGCGGAAGCCGCTATGTTGGCGTGGCTGAGCGGCACCAGCTTGGGCCGCGACGTGGTGCCCGACGTGTGCAGCAGAAGCGCGACGTCGCCATCTCCAGCCATGTCGAGCGCCGCCTGTGGCCCGACCGCCGCGCCTTCGATGGTAAAGCTGCCGGCGGGAGTGCCAGGCTGCACGACAAGCCGCAGCACGCCGATGCCGAGCCGTTCGGCGACCGTCACGGCCGGCCCGGCCTCGGTCTCCGCGACAAGGATCGCCTTGGCGCCGATGTCGGTGAGGTAGAAATCGAGTTCGTCCGCCCGGTAGGCGGGATTGAGCGGTGCTGTCGAGGCGGCGGCCGCCACGGCGACGAAGGCTGTCGCCATCTCCGGCCCGTTCGGCAGCACGATCGCCACCCGGTCGCCCCGGCCGATGCCGAGCGCGTGCAGCCGGCTGGCCGTGGCCGCGATCAGCGCGCGCAGCTTGCCATGGGTCAGCGTCGGCCGGTCGGGCGCCAGGATGGCCGGGGCGTCGTCGGCGCCGGCAACGAGGCGGCGGGAGAGGTTTGTGTGGGTCATGGTCACCGGCTATGTTTCAAACGACGGGTTGTGAGGAGTCCAGTTGACGATCGAGAATCCAGCAATCGCTTCAGAGCGCTTGTCGAAGTCGGCGCCGCCCCTCATCCGCCTGCCGGCACCTTCTCCCCGTATAATCACAGGGAGAAGAGAGATAGCCGCCGACGTTGCGGCCAGCCCTTTCTCCCCGTCCCTATACGGGGAGAAATGCCCGGCAGGGCAATGAGGGGCGGCGCCAGCGTCCGGAAATTGTCCGCCGTCCCTGCGCCAATCACCCTCAATAGCCAAGCGCCAAACCATCCTTGCGCGGATCCGACGCGCCGGTCAGCGTTCCCTTTTCCCAGTCGATCAGCACCACTTGGCCGCCGCCGAGCGGGTGGGGCGGCTCCATGACCTCATGGCCGCGCCGGCGCAGTCCCGCAACCGCCTCGGCGGGCACGCTGCGCTCGGCCTCCACCACACCATCATTGTAGAACACCCGTGGCGCATCCACCGCCTGCTGCGGATCCATGCCGAAATCGACCATATTGGTCAAAAGATGGACATGGCCGAACGGCTGGTAGCCGCCGCCCATCACGCCGAACGGCATCACCACGCGGCCATTCCGGGTCGCCATGCCGGGCATGATCGTGTGCATCGGCCGCTTGCCGGGCGCGATCGCGTTGGGATGCGCCGGGTCGAGGCGGAAGCTCGAGCCACGGTTCTGCAGCACCACGCCGGTCTTCGGGCCGACGACGCCGCTGCCGAAGGAATAATAGGTCGAGTTGATGAAGGAGACCGCGTTGCGGTCGCGGTCGACGATCGAGATG
This sequence comes from Mesorhizobium sp. B2-4-15, assembly GCF_006658505.1. GTDB lineage: Bacteria > Pseudomonadota > Alphaproteobacteria > Rhizobiales > Rhizobiaceae > Mesorhizobium. The sequence goes on along the minus strand of NZ_VFUZ01000022.1, from coordinate 46,554 downwards.
TAGACGGTGTCGCTGCCCGGCAGGTCGACGCGCGGCGGATGCGTCATGGCGCGCTCGCTGTCGATCTCGGCCCGCAGCCGGTCGGCATAGGCGGCGGACAGAAGCTGCTCCACCGGTACCGTCACATGGTCCTGATCGCCCAGAAAAGTGTCGCGGTCCTGGTAGGCCAACCGCCCGGCCTCGATCTCCAGATGCAGGCGTTCGGCGCCATTGGGATCGAGCCCGCCAAGCTTGAACCCTGACAGCACGTTCAGCATCAAAAGCGCCGTCAGCCCCTGGTTGTTCGGCGGCATCTGGTGGATGTCATAGCCGCCATAGGAGGTGCTGACCGGCGCCACATAGTCGCCTTTGGTCGCGGCGAAATCCTGATGCGAATGAAGCCCGCCCAGTTCATTGAGCCGGCGCACCATGTCGTCGGCGACGGCGCCTTCGTAGAATCCGGCGCGGCCATGCTTGGCGATCACCCGCAACGTGGCGGCGAGTTCCGGCTGGCGATGGACATCGCCGGCTTCCGGCGCCTTGCCGCCCGGCAGGAAGATGCGCGATGCATGCTCATCCGCCGACAGGTCGGTCTCCGGCTCGGCCCAGTCGAAGGCGACGCGGTCGTGCACGACATAGCCATTCTCGGCATAGTGGATGGCCGGCGCCAGCACTTCGGCGATGCCCTTGCGGCCATGGTCCTCCAGCAGCCGGCACCAGGCGTCGATGGCGCCCGGTACTGTCACCGCATGCGGGCCTTGCTTCGGCAACTCGCCAAAACCCTTCTCCAGATACCAGTCGACGGTCGCGCCCGCCGGCGCGCGGCCGGAGCCGTTGAAGGCCAGCACATTGCCTTGTCCGGCCGGACAGTAGAGCACGAAACAATCGCCGCCGATGCCGGTCGATTGCGGCTCGACCACGCCTTGCACGGCGGCCGCGCAGACCGCCGCGTCCATGGCGTTGCCGCCGGCGCGCAGCATGTCGATGGCGGCAAGCGTCGCCAGCGGGTGCGAGGTGGCGGCCATGGCCTCGGTGGCACGAACCGGCGAGCGGCCTGGGAACTGGAAGTCGCGCATTCTATCTGGATATCCCCTGGTCACTTGAAGCGAATTGGTCCGATGAAATCAAGAACGGCGGCCGAAGACCTGCGCGATTGCCAAAAGCACGACCGACAGCACGATCAGGCAGGTGGAGATGGCGGCGATTGTCGGGTCGATCTGATCACGCAACGCGTTGAACATGCGGCGCGTCAACGTCGTCGTCTCGCCGCCCGAAATGAACAGCGAAACCACCACCTCGTCGAAGGAGGTGATGAAGGCGAACAGCGCGCCAGAGACGATCGAGAAGCGGATCTGCGGCATGGTCACCTGCCAGAACGCCGCGATGCGCCCGGCGCCCAGGCTGCGCGCCACCCGCTCCTGGTTCATGTCGTAGGACCGCAGCCCGGACAGCACGGTCAGCACCACAAGCGGCAAGGCTTGCACCGTGTGCGCGATGACCAGGCCGGTCAGCGTGTTGTTGAGCCCGATGCGGGCATAGAGGAAAAAGGTGCCGATGCCGATCAGGATCACCGGGATGATCAGCGACGCCGTGAGCAGCCCGTTGATGGTGCCATTGAAGCGCAGCGTGCCCCGGTTGATGGCATAGGCGGCCGCGGTGCCGAGCGGCGTCGCCACCAGAACGGTCATGAGTGCCACCTTCACCGAAACCATCGTGGCGTCGCGCCATTCCAGCGACTGGAAATAGGTCTGGTACCAGCGCAGCGACCATTGCCGTGGCGGAAACTGCAGCAGAGTCGAATCCGAGAACGACATGATGACGATGATGACCGACGGCGCGATCAGGAACAAAAGCACAAGGCCGCTCAGCGCATAAAGCCACAGGCGTTGCCAGTGCGAAATCGGCAGGCTCCCGTTCATCGCGAACTCCATACGCCGGTGGCGCGCGCGCCGAGCAGCCACCGGAACAGGCCGAGCAGCGCCAGCGTGACGACCAGCAGCACCACGCCGAGCGCGGCACCCGCGCCCCAGTTGGAATAGAGGCTGGTGGTCTGTTCCATGCGCATCGCCCACATGACCACCTTGCCGCCGCCCATCAGCGCCGGAGTCACGAAGAAGCCGAGACACAGCACGAAGACGATGACCACGCCGGAGGCGAGGCCGGGCAGCGATAACGGAAAGAAGATCTGTCGGAAGGTGGCGACGGGACCGGCGCCGAGGTTCATGCCGGCGCGCAGGCAGTCGGTGTCGATGGTCTTCATCGAGGCGTAGAGCGGCAGGACGAGGAACGGCAGGAGGATGTGCGTCATGCCGACGACCACGCCCGACAGGTTGTTGGCAAGCGACAGCGGCTGACTGATGACGCCGAGGTCGATCAGCCAGCTGTTGATCAGGCCCTTGCGCTGCAGGATCACCAGCCAGGCATAGGTGCGCACCAGCACCGATGTCCAGAACGGCAGGATGACGAAGATCAGGCAGATCGACGCCGCCCGGCGCGGCAGTTGCGACAGCATGTAGGCCAGCGGATAGCCAAGCAGCACGCAGGCCCCGGTAACGATGAAGGCGACCTTGAAGGTCGTGACGAAGGTCTTGATGTAGGACGCCTGCTCGAAGAAGCGCGCATAATTGGACGCGCTCAAGGCGCCGGTCTCGTCGAACAGCGACAGCCAGAACAGCCAGCCGATCGGCACGATGATGATGGCGCAGACGAGGAAGAGGCTGGGCGACAGCAGCGCCAGCAGCCGCAGCGACTCGCGCCGCGCGTCGGCGCGCAACGCCTGCGCATTCAGGTGCTCGCCGACGCCGCCGGCAGTCTCCTCGAGGAGGGCGGATTGCGCGCTCATCCCTCTGACGCCACCAGGATCGTGTCCTGCGCCTCGAGGCCGAGGCGGATCGGCTGGCCGGGCGCCGGCAACCGCGCCAGCACATCACCGCGGCAATAGTCGCGCAACGTCAGCTGGCGGCCATCGCGCAGTGAGACGTAGCAGACGAAACTGTCGCCCTGATAGATAATGTCAGCGACCGTGGCATCGAAGACATTGATCCCGTTCGACGGCTCCGTTGGAGTGACCAACCGCAGCTTTTCCGGCCGCACCACCATCAGGTGCCGGCCCGCGGCCGGGGCCGGCGTTGCTGTGTGGATGCGTCTGTCCTCGTACCAGACCGTCCCGTCGTGGCATTCGACGGGCATGAAATTCGATTCGCCGATGAAGCCGGCTACGAATTGCGTCTTCGGCGCGGCGTAGAGCGTTTCGGGTTTGTCGAGTTGTTCGATGCGGCCGGCATTCATCACCGCGATGCGGTCCGACATGGTGATGGCTTCGCGCTGGTCGTGCGTGACATAGACCGTCGTCATGCCAAGCCGCCGGTGCAGGGCGCGCAGTTCGATCTGCATGTGCTCCCGCAAGCCCTTGTCGAGCGCCGACAAGGGTTCGTCCATCAGCACGATGCGCGGCTCGAAGACGATGGCGCGCGCCAGCGCTACGCGCTGGCGCTGGCCGCCGGAAAGCTGGTCGACCCGCCGTTCGCCCAGGCCCTGCAGCTTCACCAGCTCCAGCGCCTTTTCGACACGCTGCGCCGTCTCTGCCGTCGCCACGCCACGCTGCTTCAGCGGAAAGGCGATGTTGTGGAAGACATTCATATGCGGGAACAGCGCATAATTCTGGAACACCATGCCGATGTTACGCTTGTGCGGCGGCGTGGTGATGATCTCGTCGTCGCCCACCTTGATGGAACCGGCATTGGCCCTGATGAAACCGGCCAGGATCATCAGCAGCGTCGTCTTTCCCGATCCGGAAGGACCAAGCAGCGTCAGAAATTCGCCGGCCGCGACATCGAGGTTCAGATCACGCAGCACCGAGACGGAGCCAAATCGTTTCTCGATCGCGCGCATGCCGATCGGCAGCGCGGATGGCGCAATGGACAAGATCACTTTCTCCCTAGCCGGCAAAACATAAGACGGCGGAGGCAGGGCGACACCGGTGCCGCCCTGCCGCATCAGCAGCCTATTGCTGGATCAGATTGTTGAACTTCTCCGTCGCCTCGACCAGATTGTCGCGCCAGAACCCGGCGTCCTGCAGCACCTGCTTCTTGACGTTTTCGGGCGACGAGTTGATGTCCTTGATGCGCTCCTGTGGGATCTTGCCGGTCTCGAAGGCCTTCTCGTTGACCGGCCCATTGTCGACATAGAGCGGCAGATTGGCCTGCAATTGCGGGCTGACGAACATGGCCAGCGCCTTCATGGCGGCTTCCTTGTTCTTGGCGCCCTTGGGGATCACCATGCAGTCGGCCGTGAGCACACCCTGATCGAAGGAGAAGGAGACCGGCGCGCCTTCCTTCTTCAGTGTGCCGGCGCGGCCGTTCCAGATGCTCGCCATGTCGACTTCGCCGTCCTTGACCAGTTGCATGGCCTGGGCGCCTGACGTCCACCAGGCATCGATATGACCACGGATCTTGTCGACCGATTTCAGCGCCCCGTCGATGTCGACCGGATAGACCTTGTCGATCGGCAGGCCCGAAGCGAGCGCGGCGACGCTCAGCGTCTCCGTCGACTGGCTGCTGCTCAGCGCGCGCCGCCCCGGAAATTTTTCCACGTTCCAGAAATCCGCCCACGTCTTCGGGCCTTTGTCGCCGAAGACGTCGGTGCGGTAGATCAGCACGACGGAGGTGTAGGAGATGCCGACCCAGTCGTCATGGACAAGCTTCGGGTTGATGCCGCTCTTGTCGATAATGCCGTAATCGAGCTTTTCGAACAGCCCTTCCTTCGAGCCGCGCGCGCATTCGTCGGCGCCGAGTTCGGTGATGTCCCACTTCACCGCGTTGCCGGTTACTTGCAGTCGCACGTCGTCAAGGCCGTTGGTGGTGTCTTCCTTGATGGTGATGCCGAGCGCGTCGGCGGTCGGCTTGAAGAACGCCTTTGTCTGCGCCTCCTGATAGGTGCCGCCCCATGAGGCGACGGTGATCGTGTCGGCGGCGACGGCGGGCACTGCCACGGAGGCTGCGAGGCCGGCTATGGCAAAGGCTTTAAAGCTGCTGGTCCTGTTCATTTCGGTTCTCCAACCGGTGTTCCCATTTATTTTTGATTTGGCATGCGATTTTGTATACAATTTTGAATGTAGCCGAGGGATCGGTGTTGTCAACACCGGCCGGCGCGATCTATTCGAGCCGGACAAGCCTGTGAGAGACGCCACCACCCGCGTGGCAAATTGGACCGACAACGACTACAAACGGGGCAATGTCCGGCCTGAGTGCTGGAGGACTGGAAGCGGATCTTGGCCAAGGAAACGAAAAACACGCTGCGCGACTCGGTCTACACCTCGCTCAAGGCGATGATCGTGACCGGCCAGATTCCGCCTGGCGCCCGCGTCACCGAGAGCGACATCGCGGCGAAGCTCAATGTCAGCCGCACGCCGGTGCGCGAGGCCTTCAACCGGCTGGAGCGCGACGGGCTTGTCACCGGCCGGCCGCGCCAGGGCTATGCCGTCACCGAGTTCGACATCAACATGTTCCGCGAGGCCTTCGACATCCGCGAACTGCTCGACGGCCATGCCACGGAACTCGCGGCCGTCGCCGCGACCGAGAAGGATAAGGCGCGGCTGCGTGCCATGCTGTCCGAATGCGAGCGGCTTGCCGCCATTCCCGATCGCACCACAAAAGAAAAATTCCAGGAACTGGAGGTCGGCATCGACCTGCACCGCGTCATCGCGCAGATCAGCGGCAACGCCATGCTGCACGGCATGCTGTGCGGCATCCTCGACAAGTGCCAGCACTATGTCTGGACCGAACTGTTGTGGCTCGACGAATGGAAGATCGCCCGCGACGAGCATGCCGAGATCGTCGAGGCCATCTGCGCCGGCGACGCCGGCCGGGCCGGCATGCTGGCGCGCGCCCATGTGCGCGGCTCGCGCGAGAACGTGTTGCGCCTGCTGCAGGCCAAGTCCGATTACCAGAGCTTTCTCGCCAAGGCGTCCTGAGCGGGTTGGGACCGGCGCGCCGTCAGCCCTTGCGTTCCTGAAGGCTGTTGCCGCCGTCAACCACCAGCACGGCGCCATTGACATAGCTGGCGCCCTCCGATGCCAGGAACACGACCGCCGCGGCCACTTCATCGGGCCGGCCGGCCCGTGCCGGCGGCGTATGCAGGGCCGCTGTCAGCTCCATCGCGCTCGACGCGCCGGTTTCGATCCAGCCGGGCGCGACCGCGTTGACCGTGATGCCGTCCTTTGCCATTTCCAGCGCCAGTGCGCGTGTCAGGCCGACCATGCCGGCCTTGGCGGCGGAATAGGCTGATGTGCCTTCGAAAGACACGATCGGCCCGGTGACCGACGCCACATTGACGACGCGTCCGTAGCCCGCTTCGACCATCGCCGGCAGAAACGCCCTTGTGACGAGGAACGCGGTCTTCAGGCTGACGTCGATTCCTTGATCCCAGTCGGCCTCGGTCATCGAGACAAACGCCTTGTCGGCCGAGGGCGATGCCAGCGAGCCCATGCCGGCATTGTTGACCAGGATATCGACCGCGCCGGCGGCCGCCCGCAGCCGCGCGACATCGGCAGCCATGGTGAGATCGGCAACCGCGGCAGTGGCATCGATGCCTTCGCCGCGAAGCTCCGCGGCGCGATCCATCACACGTGCACTGGCCCCGGTCAGGAAAACGGCGTGCCCGGCTTTGCCGAGGTGACGGGCGATGGCGAAGCCGATTCCGTCCGCCGCTCCCGCGCCGGTAATCAAGGCGCGTCTGATCTTGCTGGTGGTCGCGGCCATGCGGGCTCCTTGGGGCTGGCATCATTTTCGATTGGATTGGTTTGCCGGTTTACCGGCCCGCCCGCAATCCGACGTAACAAGAATGTTGGCGCAAGAGAACGCGATCCGAACGCGTCTATCCCCGCGCCAACGGGTCCGCGCCCTCCGTGCGAAGGACGACATTTTTGACATGCGGGGGACACGCAACAACCAAGGCAGCAGTTGCAATCATCTCTTCGATGATTGGGGAAGGCTGCATAAGCTGAAGCTTATGGACTCCTCCGGCGATTCGAGCAAAGGTCAGGGCGCGGCGCTGCTGCCGGGGCCGGAAATGAGCGACAGTTTCGGATACATCGCGTTCGGCGATGACGAGCTATACGCGCGCGGCGCGCTCTTCAGCGCGCTGAGGCTGCTGCACTATTGCCCGGACGCGAAGGTCACTGTCCTCACCGACAGGCCGCACATTTTCGACGGCTATCCCATCGGGACGATGGAGCTTACGGCGAGCCGGATGGCCGAAATGTCATTTGGCGGCCGATACCGGTTCGGCATCAAGGCCGCCGGCATCATCGATCTGCTGGGGTCCTGCGAGCGCCTGTTCCTCATGGATACGGACATGTATCCGATTGGCGACATTTCGGGCTGTTTCGGCCAGATTTCCCCCTCGCATTCCGTCATGAACAGGTGCGAGGGCCGGCCAAAGCCCCCCTACCGTGCCCTCGAAGGCAGGCATTTCATGCTTGGCGAGAAAATGCTGACCGGAAGCGAGCCGATGTGGAGCAGCGGGGTCCTGGGTGTCCACAATGCTGCCCTTCCCGCACTGAGCGACGCCTATCATGCAATCGAGCAACTGATCGGTGTCGTAAGGGCGCATACGCCGGAACAATTCTGCATCGGTGTCGCGTTGGCCAGGGATGGATGCAGGATAACGCCGCACCGGCTGCCGATCCGAAACTATACCACCAGGGGAAAGAAGCTCTTTGCCCGACGACGGCTCGAAGCCTTCTTTGCCGGCTATGGCCACCTTGGCGTGGGCCAGCAGATCGAGCAGGCCGCCAGATACAGGCTTTGGCGGGCGCCGATGGATATGTGGAAGCAGCGGCACATCTGGCATTTCTGATCCCTGTCGTCCGGAAGTGGCTCCGGGAGGACGGTCACAGGCAAGCACTCACGTAACGGTTCTCATCCATGCCAGGAATGGCTCCATGATCGTGGATCGCGGACCGTGATGCATCCAGACGACATAAAAGCTGTAGCTCGGCAAGGACAATGGATGCGCCTTGACGAGCGAGCCGTTCTCCAGTTCACGGCCGACCACAACGTCACTGCAGATCGCGATGCCTTGCCCGGCGACGACCGCATCGATCGCGTGCAGTTCCTCGCGGAAGCTCAAATCCCAGGCTTTGTCCGGGACCAGGTCCGGATCGATCGAACGGGCCGTCGCCAGCCACCGGGGCCAGGTGGGAGCGTCCGGATACCGGTTCATCCAGTCAAAATGGATCAGGGGATACCGCAGGAGATCGGCGGCACGCACGATCGCCCGTCCGTCGCTCGCCAACAATCGGGGACTGCAGATGGGAAAGAAGGAATCGAGGCACACTTCCTGAGCGGCAACGCCCAAAGGCGGGCGGCGCGTGTAGCGGATCGCAACATCCGCGGCGCCGGCACGAAGGTCGAGTACCGCGTCCGTCCCGATGATCCCCAGTGGCACGGCCGGGTTGGCCACTCGCCATTTCGGCAACCGGGGCACCAGCCATCGGCTTGCGAAAGCGTTCGGGCTCGTCACCCGCAATGGCGATTGAACATCCGGCTCGGCTACCGCGGCAAGAGAGCCTGCGAGAAGATCAAAGCCGTTGCGAAGGATAGGAAACAGTCGCGCTCCCGCACTCGTCAGCACGAGCGGACGCGGCCGGCGCTGGAACAGCTTGCGGCCGCATATTTCTTCCAACGAGCGGATCTGATGGCTGATCGCCGGTGTCACGCCGAGCTCCGCTGCTGCCGCCTTGAAGCTGCCGTGCCGGGCGCCGGCCTCGAAGGCGTGCAAGGCGCGGAGCGGCGGACAGTTTCTCATGCCGGCAAGCCAGAACCGCCGCGAACCCTCGTTTCACGTCAAGCTTTGAAATCGGCGACGTTCGGAGTTCTGTGTTGAATGGCGCGCCGGAGGAGATGAAACTGGGCACCGCTATGTCATTGTTGTGCCTATTGATTTCTAAAATCGTGCTTGGAGCACAGGTCTGCTTGGCGCCACCAGCGGATGTGCGTTCGCCCAACTCGTAAGACTGTTTTCTACGCTAGAGTCAGACGCCGACAACCCCTATCCAGAGTACAGCGCGCTTCACACGGTCATCCTTGTGAGCAGGATCACGCAGATATCTCGCCTCCCTCACACATTCTGCGGTCACGCCTGACTTTCCAAGCGAGCGCTCACTCGGGGAGTGAGATTATTCATCATATAAACTTGGAGATAACAAGACCAGACGGTGGACGGTCAGGACCGCTTTCGGCTCTCAATGAGCTGCCGCGCGCTTTTCCAACCGGCGGGCGTATTGCGTCAGCGGAAAGCACATGAGGAAGAAGATCAGCGCCACCAGCCCGTAGACCTTGAAAGGCTCGAAAGTGGCATTGTTGATGGCGTTGGAGGTCCGCACCAGTTCCTCGAAGCCGATGATCGAGGTCAGCGCGGTCGACTTGATCAGCTGCACCAGGAAGCCGACCGTCGGCGCGCGGGTGATCGAGAACGCCTGCGGCAGGATGATCAGACGCAGCTCCTGCAGATAGTGCAGGCCGAGGCTGGCGCCGGCATCCCATTGGCCGAGCGGCAGGGCATCGACGCCGGAACGCCAGATCTCGGCGAGGTAGGCGCTGGCGAAGAAGGTGAGGCCGAGCACCGCCGCGGTCCAGGGCTCGATACGCAGGCCCAGCATCGGCAGGCCAAAGAACATCAGGAAGAGCTGCATCAACAGCGGCGTTCCCTGAAACAGGGCGATGTAGCCGGAGGCAAGACGCCGGCTCCACTTATTCTTGGCGATCCTGAAGAACAGCACCGCCATTCCAACCACCGCGCCGCCGACGAAGGCGGCCAATGACAACAGCACCGTCCAGCGTGTGGCCAGCAGGAGGTTGCGCACGATATCCCAGAGGGTGAACTCGATCATGACACGCCAGCCCCAAGCGCGCGGCGCCCACCGGTGACCAGAAGCCGGCGCAAGGCCATCGACATCAGGAGATAGACCAGCGTCACGACGAAATAGGTCTCGAAGGACCGGAACGTGCGCGCCTGCAGCATGTCGGCCTCATAGGTGAGCTCGCGCACCGCGATCTGCGAGACCACGGCGGACTCCAGCATCATGATGACGATCTGGCTGGTGAGCGCGGGATAGATAATTTTTAGCGCTTGCGGCAGCACGATCTTGATGAACACCTGGCGTGGCCGCAACCCGAGTGCCAGGGCGGCTTCCGTCTGCCCGAGCGGGACGGCATCAAGCCCGGCGCCGACGATCTCGATCGTATAAGCCGCCATGTTGAGCGTCATCGCCAGCATGGCGGCCAGGATCGGGTCGAGCCTGACCCCGAGGCTCGGCAGGCCGAAGAAGATGAAGAACAGCTGCACCAGGAACGGCGTGTTGCGCATCACCTCGACATACCAGGCGATGGCCCGGCGAAGCAGCACAGGGCCGTTTCGCCGTCCCGCGGCACCCAGGATGCTGAGCAGCGTTCCCGCCAGCGTGGTCACGGCGATCAGCAGGATCGTCGTGGCCGCGCCGTGCGCGATATCGCCCAGGGCACCCGGAAGCCAGCCGAAGGCCACGGGAGCTCAATCCTTGAGGTTGTCGGGGTTGAGCGGCGTCTTCAGCCAGGCTTTCGAGCTTTCGTCCAGCTTGCCGTCGGCCAGCATCTTGGCGATGGCGTCGTTGACCGCCTTCTTCAGGCCGTCCTCGTTCTTGTTGAGGCCGATATGCGAGGGCGAAGTCAGAAGCTGGAACTTCTGCTCGGGCTTGAGCGCTTCCTGGCGTGCCAGCACCTGCGCGCCGACATCATTGCCGACGACCATCAGCTGGGTCTGGCCGGAAATGAAGGCCTGGATCACGGCATTGTAGTTGTCGAAGCGCTTGATGTCGGCCGACGCCGGTGCCGCCTCGGTGAGCGAGGTATCCTCGAGCGTGCCGCGATTGACGGCGATCGACTTGCCGGCAAGGTCTTCCTTGCCTTTGACCGACATTGCGGCGGGGCCGATCACCGCGATGTAGTAGGGCGCATAGGCGGCGGCGAAGTCGATCACCTGTTCGCGCTCCTTCGAGTAGCCGACGCTCATCAGGATATCGACGCGATGGTCGTTCAGATAGGGAATGCGGTTCTGGCCGGTGACGGCGACGGGATTGAGCTTCACCTTGAGCGTATCTGCGATGTATTGCGCAACATCCATATCATAGCCCTTGAGGCTCATATCGGCGCTGGCCGAGGAGAAGGGCGGGAAGTCGGCGAAGACGCCGACATTGATGGTGCCGGCCTTGGTGATATCGGCAAGCGCGTCGGCGCTGGCGGCCTGCGTGGCAATGCCAAGACCCGCGCCCAGCATCAGGACGGCGGCGATCGATGATTTCAGTGTCGAGTGGATTGTCATTGTCGTTCCCCTTCTGGAAGCTTTTGATTGTTTGAGGCGGTCGCCGGCTCCAGCGCGGCGGCCGCCTTGGATTTCAGGCGTCAGGCTCCCTTGCCGATCACGGCCGGGCTGAACACCATCAGGCTCAGTATCTCGAACAGCACCTGGGCGCCGGCATGCGCGGTGTTGGTGGTCGCGTCATATTGCGGTGCCACCTCGACGACGTCGCCGCCGACGATGTTGAGACCCTTGAGGCCGCGCAGCAGTTCGAGCACTTCGCGCGTCGTCAGACCGCCGACCTCCGGCGTTCCGGTGCCTGGGGCAAAGGCCGGGTCGACGCTGTCGATGTCGAAGGACACATAGGTCGGGCCGTCGCCGACTATTCTGCGCGCCTTTTCAATAATGGCTGGAATGCCGAGCCCGGTCACCTCCTCTGCATGCACCACGGTCATCCCTGACTCGTAGGTGAACTCCCAGAGATATTCGGCCGAGCCGCGGATGCCGATCTGGATGGTGCGCGTCGGGTCGAGCACGCCATCGAGCACCGCGTTGCGGAACGGCCCGCCGTGGTGGAACTTGGTCATGTCGAATAGACCGCTGGTGTCGCAATGGGCATCGATGTGGATCAGCCCCACCGGAGCCTTCTTGCCGACGGCCTTCAGGATCGGATGGCTGATCGAATGGTCGCCGCCGACCGAGAGCGGGATGACACCGGCATCGACGATCTGGTTGGCGCGGCGCTCGATGTCCTCATGGCTGGTCTCCAGCCGGTAGCGGCTGCGGAACGGCGTGTCGCCGATGTCGGCCACGCGCAGCTCGTGCGTCGGCGCGCATTCCAGCACATGATTGTAGGGGCCGATGCGCTCGATGGCGCGCAGCGCCCTCGGCCCAAAGCGCGAGCCCGGCCGGTTGGTGACGCCTAGGTCCATGGGCACGCCGATCATGGCCACCTGCAGGTCGCCGAAATCCGGGTTCTCCGCTGATATTTCGCGGTAGGGCGCGGCGAGGAAGGTCGGGATGCCGGAATAGGGCGCCAGCCTTGTGCCGCTCTTGGAGAAGATCTTGTCGGCGACCTTGCGGAATTTCGGGTCGAACATCTCGCCGCCATGGCTCTCGCCATATTTGCGACGCAACGCGTCGAGCTTGCCGCTGTTATAACCCATATCCATTCCTCCTCGATGGTGTCGCCGACCAGCGGGACCTCGGGCGAACCGACCATCATCCGGCCGGGTCGCCTGTCCCGCTCGCTGCCCGCAGATTTCAGGTCTCGATGCGATTGCAGGCAAAGTGTCCGGCAGCCGCATTGAAAAAGCAATTGATATTGTTAGGATGTTTTCTGTGAGAAAATCTCACAGTGAGCCGAGCGTCCATGGCCAAGCGCCTGCCCCCTCTGAACCCGTTGCGCGCCTTCGAGGCAACGGCGCGCCATGGCTCGCTGACCAAGGCGGCGAGTGAGCTCAATGTCACGCATGGCGCCGTCAGCCACCAGATCAAGGCGCTGGAGCAGTCGCTCGGCGTCAGGCTGTTCGAACGATCTGGCCAGCGGGTCAAGCTGACGCCGCATGGCGCGGAGCTTTTGCCGGCGGTGTCAACGGCTTTCGACGGCATCGCCGCCGCCACGCAGCGGCTGACGCGGCCGGCAAGCAGCGGCGCGCTTTCGGTGTCCTGCGTGCCGGCGTTGCTGCTTTTGTGGATGACGCCAAGGCTCGGCAGCTTCACCGCGCAGTATCCCGACATTCAGCTGACGCTCATCCCTTCCAACGATCCCAGGGATATCCGGGCGCCGCATATCGATGTCTGCGTGCACTATGGCAATGGCAGCTGGACCGATTGCTGGATGCGCAAATGGTCGGGCCTCGAACTGTTCCCGGTGGTCAGCCCGACACTGATCAACAATCGCCCGATCCGCACTGTTCGCGACCTCGCCTACCATGTGTTCCTGCATGGCGACGACGGCCGCGAATGGCACACCTGGCTGGCGGCAGCCGATGCGCTGGACCTCGAACGCGGCCGCCGCCATCATCTGGGTGATGCGCGCATGGCGGCCGAGGCCGCGGTGCACGGTCACGGCGTGGCGCTGGGCGATTCCGTGACGGCAAGCGCGTTGCTGGCCAGGGGTATGCTGGTCGCGCCGTTCAGCCTGTCGGTGCCGGCGGTCGATGATTTCTATGTCGTCTGCCGCAACGAGATGCGGACGACGCCGATCGTACAGGTGTTTATCGACTGGCTGTTCGCCGAGAAGGCCGAGGATGACAGCCGCGCCGACGCCCCGGTCGCGGGCCGCCTCGTGACCCGACGCAAACGTCCGGCGCTCAAGGTGGTGGGCGGCAAACCCGCGAGCTGATGCAGCCTAGGCCCGGCCGCATGCAGGCCCTTCTTTTTGTCGGGCCAGCCTGAAAGCGGGCAGCGTTTTGGCTAATTCGATGCTATGAGGCCTGTCGCGATTGTGGATGGCAGGCAGCGAAGGCGACAACGAGACATGGCCAGGACCGATATTGCGCGGCGCGTCTACAACCATACCTGGAAGCTCGACCCGATCGTGCGCAGCCTGCTCGATACCGACTTCTACAAGCTTTTGATGTTGCAGATGATCTGGGGCATGTACCCCAAGGTCGACGCCACCTTCTCGCTGATCAACCGCACCACCTCGGTGCGGCTTGCCGACGAGATCGACGAGGGCGAGTTGCGCGAACAACTCGATCATGCCCGCACCTTGCGCTTCTCCAAGAAGGAGATGATCTGGCTCGGCGGCAACAATTTCTATGGCCGCAAGCAGATTTTCGAGCCGGAATTCCTCGCCTGGCTGGAAGGCTTCAGGTTGCCCGACTACGAGCTTGCCAAGCATGACGGGCAGTACGAACTGACCTTTCCCGGCCCATGGATGTACACCACGCTGTGGGAAATTCCCGCGCTCGCCATCATCAACGAATTGCGTTCGCGGGCCGCGATGCGGGCGTTCGGGCCGTTCACGCTCGACGTGCTCTATGCCCGCGCCAAGGCCAAGATGTGGGACAAGACCGAGCGGCTGAAGGCGCTGCCCGGCATCCGCATTTCCGACTTCGGCACGCGCCGGCGGCATTCCTTCCTGTGGCAGCGCTGGTGCGTCGAAGCGCTGAAGGAAGGCATCGGCGAGGCCTTCACCGGCACCTCCAACGTGCTGCTGGCCATGGACAACGACCTCGAAGCGCTCGGCACCAACGCACATGAATTGCCGATGGTGTTCGCGGCCCTCGCAAACTCGGAAAAGGAATTGCGGCAAGCGCCCTACAAAGTGCTGCAGGATTGGCAGCGCTATTATGGCGGTAATCTGCTGATCGTGCTGCCTGACGCCTTCGGCACGGCGTCGTTCCTGCGCGACGCGCCGGACTGGGTGGCCGACTGGACCGGCTTCCGCCCCGACAGCGCGCCGCCGATCGAGGGCGGCGAAAAGATCCTGTCGTGGTGGCGCGAGAAGGGCAAGGACCCCAAGCAGAAGCTGCTGATCTTCTCCGATGGGCTCGAAGTGGAAACCATCGAGGAGACGTACCGCCACTTCAAGGGCAAGGTGCGCATGTCCTTCGGCTGGGGCACCAATCTGACCAACGATTTCGAAGGCTGCGCGCCAACGGAAACCAACAGCCTGGATGCCATATCGCTGGTCTGCAAGGTCACCGAGGCCAATGGCCGGCCGGCGGTCAAGCTCTCCGATAATCCAGCCAAGGCGACCGGCGACGAGAAGGAGATCCAGCGTTATCTGCGGATCTTTGGCGAGAAGGATCGCGTGGAGCAGCTGGTCAAGGTGTGAGAGGTGGCGGGGGACTCTTTGACAAGTATGAGTTCCTTCGCGCCCCCCTCTGTCCTGCCGGACATCTCCCCCGCAGGGAGGGAGATTGGCAGCTTCTGTCGTGCCACCTTATTCTGCGGCGTAGAAGTTTGGCGAAAGCCGCGGCGACATCCGATCTCCCCCCTTGCGGGGGAGACGTCCGGCAGGACAGAGGGGGGTGGGAAGTATCTCGACTGGCGAAAATGTGCTCCCGTCCTCATTCTTTTGGCCCTCATCTGCGCCTCGCCCACCACCGCATTCGCCCATGCCTCCGACCGTGGCCACGTCCTGCTTCTCCCGACCGGCTACTACCTGGCTGGCGGCGCTTTCGCCGTGTCTGTCAGCTTCCTCGTGCTGGCGCTGCTGCCGCCGGCGGCTCTGGACAAATTCTGGCGCCGGCGCCTGCCGCTTTTCGTCTTCGGCGACGGCGCTCGCACGGCCATCAGTCTGATCTCCTTTGCCGGCTTTTCAATCCTCATCGCCGCCGGCCTTTTTGGCAGCCGCGACCCACTCTCCAACCCGTTGCCGCTCGTGGTCTGGACGCTGCTGTGGGCCGGCGTCACGCTGCTGCAGGGCCTCTTCGGCGACCTCTGGTCATGGCTCAACCCCTGGCACGGGGCGTGGCGCCTGGTCTCGCGCTTGTTCAGCATGAGCGACAAGGGACCGTGGCGCCTCCCCCGATGGCTCGGCCGCTGGCCGGCCGTCATCCTGTTCCTGGCCTTTGCCTGGTTCGAACTCATCGATCCGGCTCCCGACGACCCGGCTCGTCTCGCTTGGGCCGCCGGCCTCTACTGGCTGCTCGCCTTCCTCGCCATGCTGGTGTTCGGCTATCGGGAGTGGAGCCGCGGCGGCGAGTTCCTGACGGTCTTCTTCTCGATGGTGGCGCGCTTCGCGCCGGTCGAGCGCGACGGCGAAGGCCGGCTTGCTCTGTGCTGGCCAGGGGCCAAGCTGCTGACGGCCGAGCCATTGCCGCCCAGCGGCGTGGCCTTCCTGCTGCTGGCGCTGTCCTCGGTCTCGTTCGATGGCCTGTCGAAAACCTTTTTCTGGCTCGGCCTGTTCGGCGTCAATCCGCTCGAATTCCCGGGACGCACCACCGTGATCGGCAGCGGCACTTTCGGACTGGTGCTGACATTCGTGCTGCTGGCGGCGGTGTTTCTTTTCGCCGTTTTCCTCGGCCAGCGCCTTGCCGGCGGCGATCAGCGCTTCAGCCAGGCAATTGGCCTTCTGGTGTGGTCGATCGTGCCGATCGCACTCGCCTATCATGTCGCGCACTATCTGACGGCGTTGCTGGTCGACGGCCAGTATGCGCTGGCCTCCCTCTCCGATCCGTTCGCGCTGGGCTGGAACCTGTTCGGCACCGCCGACATGCAGATCGAGGCCGGGATCGTTGCCGGAGCCAGCTCAGCCTGGTGGCTGTGGAATATCCAGGCCGGCGCCATCATAACAGGCCATGTGCTCGCCGTTCTCGTCGCCCATGGCTGCGCCTGGCGCCTGCATCCGCGACCTGCCCGCGCCGCGCTCGGCCAGTTCCCGCTGACCGTGCTGATGATCGCTTACACCGTCTTCGGCCTCTGGCTGCTCGCGACGCCGACGGTCGGTTAGGTGCGTACCACCTTCGGGCGACATGCCTTGAAGCCATTGGCGCTGGAAAATAAACCGGGATTCCCCTAGGGAAGCGGCATTGCCGTGTCCGGACTTTGGTGATTTAGTTTGTACACATGCAATTTTTCGACTTCCGGACATGAGCGGACTTCGCGCTCCTAACGCTGAACAAGGGGAACGGCATATGGACAAGAGCAAGACCTTCAACCTCCCGAGAACCGGTCTCAGCCGCCGCACGGCGCTGAAAGGTCTGGCCGGTGGCGCCGGCCTCGCCATGGCGCCAGGTTTCGTCCGCTATTCCCAGGCGCAGAGTTCGGCGCCGATCAAGATCGGCTTCCAGTCGCACCGCACCGGCATTGGCGCTGCCTATGGCCGCTGGTACGAGAAGACCACCGCCGCGGCGATCAAGGCGATCAACGCCGCCGGCGGCATCAATGGCCGTCCGGTCGAGGTCATCATCGAGGATGACGGCACCGATCCCGGCCGAGGCGCCGAAGTGGTCGGCAAGTTCGCCACCCAGCACAAGACCGACATCGTCTTCGGCACGCTGTTTTCGCATGTCGTCATCGGCTCGGCTCCCGCCGCCGGCGAAGCCAAGATGCCTTATTTCGTCGTCAGCGAAGGCCACCACGTCGCCTCGACCAAGCTCAACCGCTATGTCTTCCAGCCCGGCATCACCGATGTGAAGAGCCAGATCCAGTCGATGGCGCCGTGGATCGCGGCCAATGCCGGCAAGAAGGTGACGCAGATCTTCCCCGATTTCGCCTTCGGCTACGACCACCGCGATTACCTGCCGCCGGCGCTGAAGGCGCAAGGCGCCGAGGTGATCGCGCAGATCGCCATCCCACCCACGGAATCCTCCTTCACCAAGTACTTCCCGCAGATCCCGGCCGAGACCGAGGTGATCTACCACGTCATGGTCGGCCCGGCGGTGCTTACCTTCGTCAAGGAACTCGGCGAATTCTACGGCTCCAACCGGCCGCAGCTGTTCGGCTTTATCGATTCGTTGGAAGCCGTCGACATCAACAGCCCCGGGCTCGAATTCCTCGACGGCAGCCATTTTTGGGAAGGCTCGCCGCGCTATGCGCAACCCGATGATTCCGCCGCGCAGAAAGCCTACCGCGCCGCCGTCGGCATCGACGACAATGGCGCGGCCGTCGGCGACCCCAAGGACGTATCCACCGCCGCGCATATGTTCGGCTGCTGGGAAACGCTCTACGTCGTCAAGAAGGCGATGGAGGACGCCGGCTATAAGGGGCCGGAAGACCGCGCCAAGCTGGTCGAGGCAACCGAGGCACTTACCGCCTTCGCCGAGGGACCTGAGCATCCGCAGGGTCCAAAAACCTTCAACGGCAAGATCCACCAGTGTTTCGGCATCCAGAACATCTCCAAGGTCGAGGGCGGCAAGCTCAAGGTCGTGCACAAGACCAAGATCGAGGATGGGCTATACGAGGCTGAAGGGGATTACACGACCCAGGCGCTTTAGCTTAGCAGCGTGAGCGCCCAGCCACCCCCCTCTGTCCTGCCGGACATCTCCCCCGCAAGGGGGGAGATCGGCAGTTCGTGCGACGGCATCTATTCGCCAGCCTCGGCATCTAGCGAAACCGGTGGCGACATCCAATCTCCCCCCTTGCGGGGGAGATGGCCGGCAGGCCAGAGGGGGGTGCCTCGCGCATCCGCAGGCGTCTAGTCCATGCACTTCGGTCCGCATCTCCTCCTCGCCGCCCTCGAAGGGCTCGTCACCTCCGCCGTGCTGGCGCTGACGGCTCTGGGCCTATCCCTGGTGTTTGGCGTCATGCGCGTCGTCAATGTCGCGCATGGCGAGTTCTTCATGCTGGGCGCCGTGCTGGCCTGGGCGATCTCGACGGCGATATCGGGCCACCCGGCGCTCGGCTTCCTGGCGGCACTGGTGATCGCGCCGCTGATCGTCGGCGCCATTGCGCTGATTGCCGAGCGGCTGGTGCTGCGCCGGCTCAATTACAATCCGGAAGCCACGATCGTCGCAACCATCGGCATGCTCTATATCATCCAGCAGTTGGCGCTGACCTTCTACGGCCCCGAGGCTCGGCCCGTCGAGCCGCCGTTCAGCTACCGTATCCTGCTGCCCTGGTTCGGCTATTCCGGCTACAAACTGTCTGTTATCGCTGCTTCCGCGTTGCTGCTCATCACCACATGGCTGGTGCTGACGCGCACGAAAATCGGCCTCATCATGCGCGCCACGCAGTATGACAGCGAAACGGCGCAGGCCTTCGGCATCCCCGTCGACCGCGTCTATGGCGGCGTCTTCGCGCTCGGCGCCATGCTGGCGGCCATCGCCGCTGTGCTGATCGTGCCGATCAGCCAGGCGCACTATCTGATGGGACAGGATCCGCTGCTGCTCTCCTTCATCGTCGTCATCATTGGCGGCCTCGGCTCGCTGCGCGGCACCGTGGTCGCCGCCGTGCTGATCGGCCTGTCGGACGGCATCATCTCGATGTTCTTCTCGCCGACCTTGGCCAAGATCATCGCCACGCTGCTGGTCGCCATGGTGCTGGTGTTCCGGCCGCAGGGCCTGTTTGGAACGGCATCGCGATGAGCGAAGCTTCGCCGGCAAAGGCCTACGCGCTGCATCTCGGCGTCATCGCGCTGCTTCTCGCGCTGAGTTTCGTGCTGCCGGGTTACTATCACGGCCTGCTCGCCCGCATCATGGTGCTGGCGGTGTTCGCCATGGGCTACAATATGCTGTTCGGCTATGCCGGCCTGCTCAGCCTCGGCCACGCCATGTTCTTCGGCGCCGGGCTCTATGGCGCCGGGCTCGCCATCATCCAACTCGGCTGGAGCGTGCCGGCGGCATTCGCGGCTGGCCTCGGCTGCGGTGTTGTTGTTTCCCTGATCATTGGCCTGCTGGCGCTGCGCACCACGGGTGTCGCCTTCATGATCGTCACGATGATGTTCGCGCAGGTCTTTTATCTGCTCATCCTCTACTTCGCGACGTGGACCGGGGGCGATCAGGGCCAGGTCGTGCCGCAGCCGGCGCGCGTTCTCGAATTCGGCGCGACCTCGCTCGATCTCACCAACCCGACCGTGCGCTACATGAGTGCGCTGGCGCTATTCACGATCGTGCTGCTGATCACTTTAGCCATCGTCCGCTCCCGATATGGCCGCGTGCTGGTCGCCATCCGCGAGAACGAGGAGCGGACCAAGATGCTGGGTTACGACACCTTCTCCAACAAGCTCATGGCCGTCGTCGTGTCCGGCGCGATCTGCGCGGCCTCGGGCGCCGCCTATGCGCTGCTGTTCGGCTATGTCGGCTCGAGCTTCGCTTCGGTGCAATATTCGATCCTGCCGCTGCTGTGGGTGCTGCTCGGGGGTGCCGCCACGACGCTCGGGCCGCTGCTCGGCACGCTGTTCATGTATTATGTCATCGACGTCACCAGCGGCTACACATCGGCCTATCTGCTGATCGTCGGGATCGCACTCATCCTTTTGGTGCTGTTCTTTCCCAAGGGCATTCTCGGCACCATTCGCCAGCGCTGGCTTGGATGGCTGCCATGACGCCACTGCTGACGACGAAAGGCCTATCGCGCAGCTTTGGCGGCCTGCGCGCCGTCGACAGCGTCGACTTCACCTTGATGCCCGGAGAAATCCGCGCCGTCATCGGCCCCAACGGCGCCGGCAAGACCACCTTTGTCAGCTTGGTCAGCGGTCGCATCCGGCCGACATCCGGCACGATCATCTTCGACGGCGCCGACATCACTGACCTGCCGGCCTATGCCCGCGTCCGCCAGGGTATAGCCTATACGTTCCAGATCACCAGCATCTATGCCAACCTCACCGTCTACGCCAACGTCGCGCTGCCCGTGCAGCTGACGCTGCGGCATGGCCATTCCAAGAGCGCGATACAGGCCGCGGTCATGGCGGCACTCGAACACACCGGCCTGGCCGACCGCGCCCATATGCCAGCCGGGCAATTGTCCTATGGTCACCAGCGCCTGCTGGAGGTCGCCATGGGCCTGGCCCTGAAGCCGCGTCTGCTGATCCTCGACGAGCCGACGCAGGGGCTGGCCGACAGCGAGATCGACAATTTCGTGGAGCTGGTGCGTGACATCGCCACGAACGCCACGGTGCTTTTGATCGAGCACAATATGCCTGTCGTCATGCAGCTTGCCGACCGCATCACGATCTTCAACGCCGGCAAGATCCTGGCCGAAGGCACGCCCGAGGCGATCCGCGACAATGCGGCGGTGCAGGACGCCTATCTGGGGACCGCCCCATGACGGACATAGGCAAGACGCAAGCCCTGGCGGTCTCGGGGCTGGACTGCTTCCATGGCGAGGTCCAAGTGCTCTACGGGCTCGATCTCGTGCTGAACAAGGGCGAGGTGCTGTGCCTGTTCGGCCGCAACGGCGCCGGCAAGACGACGACGCTCAAGGCGATCATGGGCCTGATTCCAGCCAGCGCCGGTTCGATCCGGCTCGGGGACCAGGAATTGACCGGTTTGCCGGCGCATGAAGTGCCGAGGGCAGGTGTCGCCTATGTGCCGCAAGGAAGGCGGCTGTTCGCCGAGATGACGGTGGCGGAAAACATCGAGATCGGGCTGATGGCGCGCGGCAAGGGCAAGGCGACGCGAGAGCGCGTGCTCGACCTCTTCCCGCTGCTGCGCCAGCGGCTGCGGCAGCGCTCGGGCACCTTGTCGGGCGGCGAACAGCAGATGCTGGCGATGGCCCGCGCGCTGTGCCTCGAGCCGCGGGTGCTCTTGCTCGACGAGCCGACCGAGGGCCTGATGCCGTCGATGATCGCAAAAATCCGCGAGACCGTGTCGACGCTGCGCGAGTTGGGCGTCTCCACCATCCTGGTCGAGCAGCGCGTCGATGCGGTGCTGTCGGTGGCCGACCGCGTCTCGTTCATCGAAAACGGCCGCAACCGCGAGACGGTGGATGTCGAGCACCTGCGTGCCGACCCGTCGGCGGTGAGGCGCTATGTGGGCGTGGGCTGAGACTGCAACGGCAATGACACTTTGCAAACGATAACGCAGCCCCTCATCCGCCTGCCGGCACCTTCTTCCCGTATGGTGACGGGGAGAAGGGAGAGGGCAGCAACGACGGCGCCCTTCCGACAACGTTGATGATTGGCGAAACCATTGGCAAAGGCGCTCTCCTCCCCGTCACCATACGGGGAGAAGTGCCCGGCAGGGCGATGAAGGGCGGCGCAAACGGTACGATTCAAAAAGCACCAATTCACCCACCAAAGAACAAAAAGCCCGCGGCCAAAAAGATCGGGATCAACACCAGCCCTGACCAAAGCATGTAGCCAAAAAAGCCAGGCATCTTCACACCGTGCTGCCGGGCGATGGCATAGACCATGAAGTTGGGCGCATTGCCGACATAGGTGTTGGCGCCCATGAACACCGCGCCGGCCGAAATCGCGGCGAGCGTCGAGGCAAGCTCGGTCATCAGGTGTCGTGGATCGCCGCCGGCAAGCTCGAAGAACACGAGATAGGTCGGCGCATTGTCCAGGAAGGACGACAATGCTCCGGTCAGCCAGAAATAGGCGAGATCGTTGGGCGTGCCATGGCCCGAGGTGACGAGCGCGACCAACGGCGCCAGCGCGCCGTCGTGGCCGGCTCTCAGGATGGCGACGACCGGCACGATGCAGATGAAGATGCCGGCAAACAATTTTGCCACCTCCGCGATCGGCCCCCAGTTGAAGCCGTTCGCTTGGCGGTACTCCTTGCGCGAGACGGCAAGCGAAACGAAGGCGAAGATCAGGATGATGGCGTCGCGGACCAGGTTCTGCAGCTCAAGGGTCACCCCTTGAATGGAGATGCTCACTCCGGGATTCCAGCTGGCCGACAGCAGGATGGCGCCGATGACGCCGGCCAGCAGCGGAATGTTGGGCAGGCCGCGAATGCGCACCTTCGAATCCGGTGTCGGGTCCTTGATCTTCGGCGCCCCGGCCTCGCGCCGATGCAGGATGATGTCGATGGCGAGAAATACCGCAAGCACGACACCGCCGGTAAACAGCGTCTCCCGGTACAAGTTCGTGGTCGTCCAGAAGAAGTCGACGCCGCGCAGGAAGCCGACGAACAGCGGCGGGTCGCCGAGCGGCGTCAGCGAGCCGCCGATGTTGGACACCAGGAAGATAAAGAAGACGACGACATGGGCGTTGAACGGCCTGGCGTCGTTGGCGCGGATGACCGGCCGGATCAGGATCATCGAGGCGCCCGTCGTGCCGATGACCGAAGCGAGCAGCGCGCCGGTGAGCAGCAATCCGGCATTGACCAGCGGCGTGCCGTGGATGTTGCCGGCGACCAGAATGCCGCCCGAAATGGTGAACAGCGCGAACAGCAGGATGATGAACGGCATGTATTCGGTGAGCAGCGCATGCAGCACTGCCTCGGTCGCCGATGGGACGCCGAAGGCAAGCGCCAGCGGTACGACCGCAAGGGCGGCCCAGAGGGCCGCGATCTTGCCGTAGTGTGGGTCCCAGACATGGTGGAACAGCAGCGGTCCGGTGGCAATCGACAGCAGCAGGCCGGCGAATGGCAGCACCCACCACAACGACATCACTTCACCCGGCAATCCGTGTGCCTCGGCCGCGAAGGCCGCGCCCGGGATCATCACCGTCATGGCGATGGCCGCACCCGTCATCACGCCTGCGGTGATCCGCAAAAAGTCCCCACGATGTCCCACTGTTCAGTCCGTCAAACTGTCTTCAAGCGCCACGCCGGCTTCGCGCATGCGCTGCAGCATCGCGTCGAGGGATCCGTTGAGGTCGATACCGCGACAGGCATCGAGCCGGACGGTGGTCTTGAACCCCTGGCTGACAGCATCCAGGGCCGAGAAGCCGACACAGAAATCGGTCGCCAGGCCGACCAGGGTCAGCGTGTCGATGCCCCGTTCCCTGAGATAGCCGGCGAGACCGGTGGGCGTCGTATGGTCATTCTCGAAGAAGGCCGAATAGCTGTCGATGTCAGGGCGAAATCCCTTACGGACAACCAACTCGGCCTTGGTCCAGGCAAGGCCGGAGTGGAAATCCGAACCCAGGCTGCCCTGGATGCAATGGTCCGGCCACAGCGTCTGCGGGCCATAGGGCATGTCGATCATCGTGAAGGGCTGTGCGCCCGGATGGCTGAAGGCGAAGCTCGAATGGCCGGCGGGATGCCAGTCCTGCGTCAGCACGACATGGTCGGCTCGCCGGATCAGATCGTTGACCAGCGGCACGATCTCGTCGCCACCGGTCACGGCCAGCGCGCCGCCCGGGCAAAAGTCATTTTGCAGGTCGATGACAACAAGCGCTTCGTCGGCCATGGGGCCTCCTTCTTCTCTGTCATGTGGCTCAGGCTACAGCAGAAAGATGCCGCTGACGCGACTGGACGCAGAAACTTGACCAGATGGCCGGCCGCGTCAACCTCCCATGCCATAACAAATGCGTTTCGGCTCACCCGGCGCCGGCAACGGTGCAAACTCTGGCTTTGACAATTTCCACCGGCTTGATATCATTTGCATACGAATGAATTTCCGGTTTCGGAAACCGGCAAGAAACTCCAGGCAAGACACCCTGGGCGGGCCAAATTCGGGAAGGCTCATTCTCTGGGAAGGCAAAGCGTGATCCGTTACGCGAAACCCACCACGGTCGACGAGGCTCTCGCTTTGCTTGGCGAGGGTGCGTGGCGTATCCTGGCCGGTGGCACGGATTTCTATCCGGCACAGGGCGCCAAACCGTTCCGCGACAATGTCCTCGACATCAACGGTCTCACTTCGTTGCGCGGTATCTTTGAAACGGATGACCACTTCGTCATCGGCGCACGCACGACATGGACCGACATCATCCACCATCCCTTGCCGTCGGCCTTCGACGCGCTGAAACAGGCCGCGCGCGAGGTCGGTTCGCCACAGATCCAGAATGTTGCCTCCGTCGCCGGCAATCTCTGCAACGCCTCGCCGGCCGCCGACGGCGTACCCGGCCTGCTGATCCTCGACGCCGAGGTCGAGCTCAGTTCGACAGCCGCGACGCGTCATCTGCCCCTGCCGGATTTCATTCTTGGCAACCGCCGCATCGCTCTGAAACCTGACGAAATGGTAACGGCCATCCGCGTGCCGAAACCGGCCGGCACGTCAGCTTTCGTCAAGCTGGGCGCACGGCGCTATCTCGTCATTTCCATTGCCATGGCGGCGGCGCGCCTGGTCGTTGAAGACGGTACGGTCACGGAAGCAGCGGTCGCCGTTGGCTCCTGTTCAGCGGTTGCCAAGCGCCTTGCCGGTGTTGAGCAGGCCTTGCGTGGTCGACGGGCCGATGACGGGCTTGCGGCTGCGGTGCAGTCCGCGCCGATGACTGAGCTGTCGCCGATCGCCGATGTGCGCGGCAGCGCCGAGTATCGGATCGAAGCGGTACGTGAGATCGTCGCGCGGGCCGTGCTGACGGCAGCCGGACCGATGGGCGGCCACATGGTGGCGGCGGCATGAGACAAGCTCAGCCTGACATGAGCCAGGTCCTGCCTGACGTCAGCGAAACCCGGACCGATCCGGGCGGAGTTCCACCGGGCCTCGGCCTTGAACGCTCCGACATCGCCTTCGCGGTCAATGGCGCTGCCGTCTCTGTCAATGTTCCCCCATTGCGCCGACTATCCCTGGTGCTGCGCGACGAATTGCACCTGACGGGCACCAAGGTCGGTTGCGACGCCGGCGATTGCGGCGCCTGCACTGTGCTGGTCGACGGCGATCCGGTCTGCGCCTGCCTGATGCCGGCGGCATCCGTCGCCGGCACGGCGGTGACCACGGTCGAAGGCCTCGCCAATGACCGGCTGTCGGCGCTGCAATCATCTTTCCTCGTGCATGGCGCGGCGCAGTGCGGCATCTGCACGCCGGCGCTGCTGGTCGCGGCGACGGCGCTGCTGGAGACGAAACCCAGACCGACCGAGACCGAGGTGCAGGACGCGCTGGGCGGCATTTTGTGCCGCTGCACCGGATACCGGAAGATCATCGCGGCGGTAATGAATGCTGAACAGTTTTCGAATGCAGGCGCTGCCCCTCATCCGCCTGCCGGCACCTTCTCCCCGTCAAGTGACGGGGAGAAGGGAATGGCCGCATCGCTGGCGACCCCCTCTCCCCGTTTTTCACGGGGAGAGGGTAAGGGTGAGGGGCAGCGCCAACAGCAATCGTTGGATCTCGCCCTCGATCGCAGGATGCCGGCCTCGGGCAAGGCCGTCGGCTCCTCGCCGATCCGGCTCGACGGTGTGCCGAAAGTCACTGGAGACGAAAAATTCGGCGGCGATTCATTCCCTGCCGATGCGCTTGCCGTTCTGGTGGTCCGTTCGCCGCATTATCATGCCAGCTTCGTCTTCGGCGATCTCGATGGCTGGGCAAAGAGCCATCCCGGCGTCGTCGGTGTCTTCACGGCTGCCGATATTCCGGGAAAGAACTGTTTCGGTGTGATTGGCCCGTTCGCCGACCAGCCGGCCCTGGCCGAAGGCTTTGCCCGGCTGCGCGGCGAGGCGGTGGCGCTGGTCGCGGGCGAGCGCGAGGCGATCCTCGATCTCGACCTGTCGGATTTCCCCATCCGTTGGACCGAGCTGCCGCATGTGCTGCATGTCGGCGAAGCGCAAGCCGAAGGTGCGGTGCTGATCCATGACAACCGCCCCGCCAACCTGTTGACCAAGGGCTTCGTCGAACGCGGCGATCCCGAAGCCGCACTCGCCAATGCAGCCGTCACCGTGTCGGGCGCGATCGACACTTCCTATGTCGAGCACGCCTATATTGAGCCGGAGGCCGGCCATGCCTATATGGACGACGACACGCTGGTCGTCGTCGCCTGCACGCAGGCGCCCTACATGGACCGCGACGATACCGCGAAGGTGCTTGGCCTTGCCGTCGACAAGGTGCGCATCGTGCCGACCGCGACCGGCGGTGGCTTCGGCTCGAAACTCGACGTTTCGCTGCAGCCGCTGATCGGCCTTGTCGCATTGAAGACGGGACGCCCGGCAGCCTTGGCCTACACCCGCAACGAATCGATGATGTCGACCACCAAGCGCCATCCGGCCGAGATGAAAGCGACCATAGGCGCCGACACCGATGGTCATGTCACCGGCATGGTCTTTGCCGGCGATTTCAACACCGGCCCTTATGCAAGCTGGGGGCCGACCGTCGCCAACCGCGTGCCCGTGCATGCATCCGGCCCCTATGCGACGCCGAACTACCGGGCCGAGGGCCGCGCCATCCATACGCATGGTCCGATCTCGGGCGCCTTCCGTGGCTTCGGCGTGCCGCAGGCGACCATCATGCAGGAGACGCTCTATGATGAGCTGGCCGGCAAGCTCGGCGTCGACCGGCTCGATTTTCGTTTGATAAACTGCCTTCGGAACGGCTCCGAAACGGTTACCGGACAGAGGTTGGAGTCCGGTGTCGGTATCGCCGAATGCCTCGAGGCGCTGCGGCCCCACTGGCGGCGTGCGACGGCGGACGCGGACGCCTTCAACACTACCCACGCGGACATTAAGCGCGGCGTTGGCTTGGCGTCCTGCTGGTATGGCTGCGGCAACACCTCGCTGCCCAATCCGTCGACGATCCGGGTCGGCATCGCGGCTTCGGGCGATGTGATCCTGCACCAGGGCGCCGTCGACATCGGCCAGGGCTCGAACACCGTCATCACGCAGATCTGCGCCGACGCGCTTGGACTGCCGCTGGAAAAATTCCGGCTTAAGGGCGCAGACACGGCGATCAGCCCCGACGCCGGCAAGACTTCAGCCTCGCGCCAGACTTTCGTCACCGGCAAGGCGGCCGAAAAGGCTGGCCGCGCCTTGCGCGAAACCATTTTGCGCTACGCCAATGTCTCCGAAAACGCTTCGCTCCAGTTGGACGGGTCCGCCATCCTCATCCTCGAGGGTGACGCCGCCCGCCGTATCGACCTCGCCTCCCTCGACGTCGATGCCGATAGCTTCGTCTTCCGCGCCGAGGAAACTTACGATCCGCCAACACTGCCGCTGGATGCCAAGGGCCAGGGCAAGCCCTATGCCGTCTACGGCTATGGCGCGCAGATCGCCGAGCTCGAGGTCGACCTCAAGCTCGGCACGGTGAAGCTGATCAACATCACCGCCGCGCACGACGTCGGCAAGGCGATCAACCCGCTGCTGGTCGAAGGCCAGATCGAGGGCGGCATCGCGCAAGGCATCGGCATGGCGCTGATGGAGGAATACATTCCCGGCCGCACCGAGAACCTCCACGATTATCTCATCCCGACGATCGGCGACGTGCCACCGATCGAGACCATCCTGGTCGAGGTCCCCGATCCCGAAGGGCCGTTCGGCGCCAAGGGCCTAGGCGAGCATGTGCTGATCCCGACGGCGCCGGCGATCCTGAACGCCATCCGCCACGCCACCGGCGTTCTGGTTACAAAAATTCCGGCGACGCCGACGCGT
The DNA here is from genome assembly GCF_006658505.1 of Mesorhizobium sp. B2-4-15. Taxonomy (GTDB): domain Bacteria; phylum Pseudomonadota; class Alphaproteobacteria; order Rhizobiales; family Rhizobiaceae; genus Mesorhizobium. The sequence continues at coordinate 18,442 of NZ_VFUZ01000022.1, read as the reverse complement.
ATCCGCGCCGCCATCCGCGAAAAGGAGGCACGCCCATGAGCGAGCTTGCCGAACGCTTCGAAACCCATGATCCCGGCGAGAAGCAGGTGGCGGAGAAGATCCGCTGCGATGCCTGCCCGGTCATGTGCTACATCGCGGATGGCCGCACCGGCGCCTGCGATCGCTACGGCAATGTCGGCGGCCGCATCCTGCGCATGGACCCGCTGACCATCCTCGACCATGCGGCGGAGATCGGCGGCGCCATGGTTCCGTTCGTCGCCGAGGGCGAAGCATGGAATGGCGAGTTGCTCAACACCGGCCGCCGCTTCGTCACCGCAATCGGCGCCGGCACCACCTATCCCGACTACAAGCCGGCCCCCTTCATCGTCAGCCAGGAGGTCGAGGGCGTCGACCTTGTCACCGTCGTCACCGAAGGCATTTTTTCGTACTGCGGCGTCAAGGTGAAGATCGACACCGACCGGCATATCGGGCCGGAAACCGCGACTGTTCGGGCCGAAGGCGAGGCGATCGGCCATGTCACCACGGGCGAATACGGCTCGCAGATGCTGTCGCTGGGCGGCGTGCATCATTTGACCGGCGGCTCCAAAGCGGAGGGCCGCGCCACGTGTGACGCGCTGCTCAATCTGTGCAACCGCAAACCGGTGGAACTCACCATCGACGGCGGCGCCACCATCATCGTCGAAGCCGGCAGACCACCTGTCATCGACGGCAAGCAGGAACACCGCATGCGCGTCGGCTGCGGCTCGGCCACCATCGGCATGTTCGCCACGCAGTGGCGCGGGCTGGTCGACGAGGTTGTGGTGGTCGACGACCACATCACCGGCGTCGTTTCCGAGCACCAGGCCGGCAAGGTGCTGGGCTGGCAGGATACCGGGATAAAGATCATCGGCCGCCGTTCGACGCCCGGCCGCTACTTCAAGGTCTCCGAGCCCGGTCTCGGCTGGGGCGGCACCAGCATTTCCGACCCGCTGTCGATCCTCGGCGCGTGGAACGGCAAGAAGGGCGCACGGCCGGGCCTGTCGCTGCTGATGGTTTCGACCACCGGCGAGCAGTTCGCCTATTACGAACTCGACGACGATCTGAAGCCGGTCGAAAAACCGTTTCCCGAACGACTGCGGAAGTCGGTCGAGCTGATCGAGGACAATTGCGAACCGGCGCTGTGCACCGTCCTGTTCATTGGCGGCGCCGGCGGTTCGCTGCGCGCCGGCGTCACCGAAAACCCGGTCAACCTCACCCGCTCGGTGCAAGGCCTGAAGACTTATGTGACGGTCGGCGGCGCGCCGGTCTATGTCTGGCCTGGCGGCGGCATCACGCTGATGGTCGATGTCACCAGGGTGCCCGAAGGCGCCTTCGGCTATGTGCCGACACCGGCGCTGGTGGCGCCGATCGAGTTCACCTTGCGCCGTGACGATTACATCAGGCTCGGCGGCTACGAGGCCGAAATCCGCAGTGTCGAGGATATCGTCGCCAAGGGCGGCGAGTATCTCAATCCCCGGCGTGGCACCGGCGCGCCGGGCAGCAATCCCTGGCCGCCACTGGCGCAATTGCGGCGCGCCGCGTCGAACGGGGCCGGATGATGGACGGTCCGCAAGCGCATTGGCTGCAGGACGGCAAGCGGCTGCATCTCCACCATGGACCGATCGACCTGATCGTCGAGGCGTTTGGTGAGGCGCAGGAATGCCGCCTGGCCTATGAGCAGGCCGTCGCGCGTTTCCAGACGATCCTGATCGAGCTGGTCAGAGAGCTTCCCGAATTGCGGCTTCCGGCCTTCTTCCTGCGGCCACGCGCCTTTGATGGTCCGACGGCGCGCCGCATGGAAGCGGCCGTGATACCCTTGGCGGAGTGCTTCATAACACCGATGGCCGCCGTTGCAGGATCGGTAGCCGACGAAATGCTCGCCGCACTGCTTGCCGGCCGCAGGCTCGATCGCGCCTATGTCAACAATGGCGGGGACAGCGCTCTCCACATCCGCAAGGGCCGGTCTATGGGCTTGGCCGTCGCCGGCACCGGCAATGGCATGGCCGACCGGATCACCATTCGCGCGGAAGATGGCGTTCACGGCGTCGCCACCAGTGGCTGGCGCGGTCGTTCCTTCTCGCTCGGCATTGCCGACGCCGTCACAGTGCTCGCGCGGACCGGCGCCGAGGCCGATGCGGCGGCGACGCTCATTGCCAACGCGGTGGACCTGCCGGGCAATCCTGCCATCAGCCGCGTGCCCGCACGTGAACTGTCGCCCGACAGCGATCTTGGCGCGCGGCTGGTGACGCAAGGCGTCGGCGCGCTTGCACCTGGCGAGGTGGCGCGGGCGCTGGACAGTGGTCTTGCCGTCGCCGAAGATTTTCGCCGGCGCGGCCTGATTGCCGGATCGGCGCTTTTTCTTGGCGGTGAGGCCCGTATCGCTGGCTCCGTCGCGCTAGCCGCACCCAACAAGGATGAACGGAAGGAAGTTGCCCATGCCTGAGTTTCCAGTCCGCAAGATCGCGGTGCTGAGCGAGGAGATCTTTCATGATGGCGGGCCGGTGGCCGAAGTGCCGCGCCGGCGTGCCGCGGCAATGGCCGTGGTCAAGAACCCGTTCGCCGGGCGTTATGTCGAGGATTTGCAGAGCGCCATGGACGATCTGAAGCCGCTTGGGCTGCTGCTCGCCGATCGGCTGATCGCAGCCCTCGGCGGCGACGTGAAACAGATCGACGGCTACGGCAAGGGGGCGATTGTCGGCACCGCGGGCGAACTGGAACACGGCGCGCTCTGGCATGTGCCGGGCGGCTACGCCATGCGCGAGCGGCTCGGCGACGCGAAGGCGATCGTGCCGTCGGCCAAGAAGGTCGGCGCCTTCGGGTCAAGGCTCGACGTGCCGCTCGGCCATATCAACGCCGCCTATGTGCGCAGCCATTTCGACGCCATGGAGGTCGGCGTCAGCGACGGGCCGCGCCCCGACGAAATCCTGTTCTGCCTCGCCATGACCTGCGGCCCGCGCGTCCACGATCGTATGGGAGGCTTGGCGGCCGAAGACATCAAGGCCTGGGACGGGCTGCGGTGAGCGGCGAGGACAATCTGCTCAAGCTGGTCGAGGTCGAAGAGGCCGACGATCACGATTACCGCCTGCAGGAGCAGGTCGGCTTCATCCTGCGCAAGGCGCATCAGCGGCACGTCTCGATCTTCGCCGCGCATATCGCGGACCTGACGCCGCCGCAATTCGCGGCACTGGCCAAGCTGCGCGATGTCGGCGAGACCTCGCAGAACCAGCTCGGCACGCTGATCGCCATGGATGCGGCGACGGTGAAGGGCGTCATCGACCGGCTGAAGGCGCGCGGCCTGGTCGAACTCTCCAAGCATGAGGTCGACAAAAGGCGGCTGCTGGTCAACCTGACCGCGGAAGGACGCGACGCGATCGATCGCCTGATCCCGTTGGCCCGCGAGATCACCAGGGAAACGCTGGCGCCGCTCTCGGCAAAGGAGATCGCCATATTCATGAAGCTGCTGGCGAAACTGGCTTGAGAGCAGACTTACAGGCTGCAGAGGTTGGTTGGACGAGGCAGTTGGCGCATCCGCGTCATGCTGTCGGCGTCCGTGCACCCATGCAATCGGTCTATTCTGTTACCTATGTTTCCGGTCGGACACCGGACACTTCTCCCCGTATGGTGACGGGGGAGTTGAGAAAGTGGTCCGCGCAGCGGACGAAAAGCCAATTGCTTGGCTTTTCGAACGACGAACACCCGGCAGGTGGATGAGGGCAGCGCCAACCCATCACACAAGTCCTCAGAGGCCGTTATCCTTCAGCACCTTGGCGGCGTTTTCCTTGGTGATCTTCTCGGTGGGCAGCGTGATGGTCTTTTCGACCTTCTCGCCTTTGAGGAACTTGATCGCCTGGCGCAGGCCTTCGGCGCCGGGAGTCACATAGGTGAAGGTCGCCGTCAGCTCGCCCTTGTTGACCAGCTGCACGCCTTCATTGGGCAGACCGTCAATGCCGATGAACTTGATGTCCTTCTCGCGGCCGGCGTCCTTGGCGGCGAGATAGGCGCCGTAGGCCATCGGATCGTTGTGACCGTAGACGAGGTCGATCTTCTCGTTGTTGCGCAGCGCGGTCGCCATGATGTTGTAGGCCTGGTCCTGCTTCCAGTCGCCCGACTGCTGGTCGAGCAGATACTTGATGCCCGGCTCCTTGTCGGTGAATTCGTGGAAGCCGTCATGGCGGTCATGCGCCGGCTGGGTGCCCATGCCGCCCCAGATCTCGACGACATTGCCCGCCGCCTTGCCCTTGCCGCCGAGCAGCTCGACGGCATATTCGCCGGCCGCGCGGCCGATCAGCTTATTGTCGCCGCCGACGAACTGGGTGTAGTCCTTGGTGTCGACATTGCGGTCGAGCACGAAGACCGGGATCTTGGCGCCGATGGCCTGCTGCACGACGCCCGTCAAGCCGGCGGATTCCTTCGGCGACACCAGCAGCGCGTCGACTTCCTGGCGGATCAGATTCTCGACATCGGCGACCTGCTTCTCGGTCTTGTCCTCGCCATCGGTGACGATCAGCTCGACGTCCGGATGCTTGGCGGCTTCGGCCAGGATGTCCTTGTTGAACTGGGCGCGCCAGGGCTCGATGGTCGTCACTTGCGAGAAGCCGATCTTCCACTTCTTGTCCTGGGAGAAGGCATGGCCGGTGGAGAGCAGCGCGGTGGTGGTCAGCATTGCCGCGCCGAGGGCGGCAAGCTTCAGCATGTCACGTCGTTTCATTTCTTGTTTCCTCCGAGATTGAGAGACGGGGTCTCTTGCGACGGCCGCTTGACCGCGGCCATTTCCTTGCGCGCCGGTTGCCCGCGCCTGACGGACGCAGGTACGAGGCGCAGATAGGCCAGGAGATCACCGGCATTTCGCTCCTGGACGAGCACGGTGCCAATGATGATCATTCCCTTCAGCACCAGCTGAAGGTTCGAGTTGATATTGTGGAGCTGCAATATGTTGGAGAGCAGCCCGAAAATCAGCACGCCGCAGAAGGTGCCGGTCAGACTGCCGCGGCCGCCCATCAGGCTGGTGCCGCCGATGACCACGGCGGCGATGGCGTCGAGCTCCAGCCCGGCGCCGGCATCCGGCTTGCCTTGCCGGTACTGCGCCACATAGAGCACGGCGGCGATGCCGGCGAGCAGGCCGGAAACTGCATAGGTGGCGATCTTGACGCGCCCGGCGGCGATGCCGGAGAGCCGGGCCGCCTCCTCATTGCCGCCGATGGCATAGACATAGCGGCCGAACGGCGTGAAGCGCAGCACCGCGCCGTAGATCAGGATCGCGCCCAGGAAGAACAGGCCGGGCATAGGGATGACGCCGAACACCAGCGAGCGCAGCATTTCGAAATCCGCGGTGGCGTTCGAGCCGGTATAGACCGGCAGCACCGCATTGTTCTGGCCGGCGGTGAGCCGGGCGATGCCGAGTGCCGTCACCATCATCGCCAGGGTGACGATGAAGGGCTGCAGGCGCCCGCCAACGATAATGAAGCCGTTGACGGCGCCAAACAGCAGGCCGACGCAGGGCGCCACCAGCAGCACGCCGAGCACGCCGAATCTGGGCTCGATCTGCGACAGCAGATACCAAAGGGACAAGCAGCACAGCACGATGCCGACGATGGCCGGCGTGACCAGCCCCCGAGCGCTGTTCAGTCGGATATCGCGCGCGGCGGCATCCGGACCGGCGCGGGACTTTTCCAGGTTGAGGAAGATGAAGCGGGTGATGACGAAGCCAAGGCAAAGCGCCACCAGGGCAACGGTCGGCACGCCAAGCACGACACCCGGCGTCACGCCCGGAACCGTCAGCAGCATGGCGCAAACCACCGAGCAGATGGCCATCAGCGAGCCGACGGAAAGATCGATGCCGCCGGTGATGATCACCGCCGTCATGCCGGTGGCGATCAGCCCGGTGGTCGACACCTGGCGCAGCACGTCGAGCAGGTTGCCGTAGGACAGGAAGATGTTGTTGCCCTTGGAACTCACCGGCGAGCCCAGCACGCCGATCAGGAAGATAGCGATCAAGCCCCAGTAGAGCTTGGTCCGGGACAGGAGCTTCAGGGCAGTCATGCGGCTGGTCTCGAAATGGCACGGCGCGGCGCAGCGAGGCGCATGATGGCCTCCTCGCTTGCCGCCTCGCGGGAAAGAATGCCGGTCTGGCGGCCGTCGGCCATCACCAGGATACGATCCGAGAGATGCAGCAGTTCCGGCAGCTCGGAGCTGATGACGGCGATGGCTAGGCCTTCGCGCGCCAGCCTGAAGATCAGGTCATAGATTTCGCGCTTGGCGCCGACATCGATGCCGCGCGTCGGTTCGTCCAGCAAAAGCACGCGTGGCCTGGTCGCCAGCCACTTGCCGATGACGACCTTCTGCTGATTGCCGCCTGACAGCGTGCCGGCCGGCTGGTCGATATCCTGGCAGCGGATGCCGAGCGCCTTGACCGCCTGCCGCGCCAGCCCCTGTTCGCCGGCCAGCGAGCGGATGCCGAAGCGCGCCAGCGATCCGACCAGCGGCAGCGCCACATTGTCAGTGATCGAGGCCTGCAGGTGCAGGCCTTGCGTCTTGCGATCCTCGGTCACAAGCGCGATGCCCAGCCGCCTTGCGTCGCGCGGCGAGCGGATGTTCACGGGGGCGCCGTCGAGCCGGATTTCGCCGCCGGTCCGGCCATCGCCCGAACCAAAAATCGCCTCCATGATCTCGGTGCGGCCGGAGCCCAGCAGACCGCCAATGCCGAGGATTTCGCCTGCGGCAAGATCGAAGCTGACGCCGTCGATCACCTGCCGCCAGCCCTGGCGGTCGGGCTTCGACAGCGACAGATCGCTGACCGAAAGCACAGTCCCGCCGCCGATATCCCGCTCCTCTTGGGAGGATGCGAGCAGGTCCCTGCCGACCATCGCCGAAATGATGGCATTCTCGTCAAGCTCGGCCATCGGCCTGGTCAGCACATGGCGTCCGTCGCGGAAGACGGTGACCCGGCTGGCCAGATGCATGACCTCGTCGATGCGGTGCGAGATGTAGACGATGGCGACGCCGCTGTCGGCAAGCTGGCGGATGATGCGGAACAGCCGCTGGCATTCGGCCTGCGACAGCGCGGAGGTCGGCTCGTCCATGATCAGGATGCGCGCCGACATTGACAGTGCCTTGGCGATCTCGACCAGCTGCTGTTCACCGACGCGCAAGGCGCCGACGCGGGCTTCGGGATCGAGTTCGATGCCGAGCCGCTGCAACAGGGCGCCGGCGGCACGGCTGCTCGCCTTGCGGTCGACGATCAACCCGGCGATCAGCTTCTCGCGGCCGAGAAAGATGTTGTCGGCGACGCTGAGCTCCGGCACCAGGTTGAGCTCCTGGTGAATGATGGCGATGCCGGCATCCTCGGCGTCGCGCACGCCGGCGAAGCCGACCGGCCGGCCATCGATGCTGACCGTGCCTTCATAGCCGGTATAGACGCCGGAGAGGATTTTCATCAGCGTCGACTTGCCGGCGCCGTTTTCGCCCATCAAGGCGTGGACCTCGCCGCCGCGCAGGTCGAAGCGGACGTCGCTAAGCGCTGCAATACCGCCGAAGCTCTTGGAAATATGCTCCGCGCTCAGAACCGTATCTGGCTGGTCCGCTGGCGCGTTATGCCCGGGGGAAAGGGAACTGCTGTGCTCCATGACAATGGCGGCCTCCCTTCCGTCTTCGTCAAATTCGACCCGAACGCTAATCTAAACGTTTCGATCATGTCAAGCCGCTATCTGACAAGGCAGGATTGACTCCTTTCAATTCTTGCGAAAAACCTTGATACTCCGTAGGTATAGCGAACAGGCACGGGCGAAACGTTTCGAAAAATGGCATCATCCAAGCGGACGCGGCAGCGGAAATCCACGGCACCGACGATGCTGCACGTGGCGGAAGCCGCGCGTGTCTCGGTCGCCACCGTTTCGGCACTGATCAACGGCACGGCGACCGTCAGCCCGGAGCTCAGCCAGCGCATCGAACAGGCGATCCGCGATATCGGCTACAAGCGCAATGCGATCGCCCGCAGCCTCAAGATGGGCACGACGCGCACCATCGGGCTGACCGTGCCGCACATCACCAACCCGTTCTTCACCGATGTCGTCTCGGTCATCCAGCAGGCCTTCGACCGCGCCGGCTATGCGGTCATGCTGTGTTGCACCGACGAGGATTTGAACACCCAGGACGACCAGATCAGGCTGTTGCTCGACCGCATGGTCGATGGGCTGATCGTGGCGCGTGTCGGCGACGGCGCGATCCTCAAGGGGATCGTCGACGACGCCAAGGTGCCGGTGGTGCTTCTGGACCGCATCTGCGAGGGCGTCGATACCGATACGGTGGTGCTCGACAACGAGCGCGCGGTGTTCGACGCCATCACCTATCTCATCGATCTCGGTCACCGGCGCATCGGCTACATCACCGGCACTTCGGACATTTCGCCCATGCACGACCGCATGACGGGATACCGTGGGGCGCTCGAGGCCGCCGGACTGCCGGTGGCCGAAGAGCTGGTCCGCTCCGGCAATTTCCACGAGATCGACGGCTATAACGCGACCATGCAGCTGCTTTCGCTGCACGACCGGCCGAGCGCGATCTTCTCGGCCAACAACCCGATGGTGATCGGCACCATGAAGGCGATCCGTGACATCGGCCTCTCCTGCCCCGAGGACATTTCGGTTGCCTGCTTTGACGATTTTCCGTGGTCCGATGTGTTCCAGCCGCAGCTGACCACGGTGGCGCAGCCCGTGCAGGCGATAGGCGAACAGGCGGCCAATCTGCTGCTTGACCGTCTCGCCGGCAACCGTGACGCACCGCCGCGCAAACTGGTGCTCAAGGGCCGGCTGATGATCCGCAATTCGTGCCGGCCACTGGGGGCGGTTGTGCAGAGCGTGAGTGCCTGAACGAACGTCAGCGCATCGGGCTAGAAGACGCCGGAACAAAGTGCCTGCAGCTTCGAAAAGACGCCCTTGCCGCCCGTGATGATCTGCGTTCCGCTCCGCAGCACCGTCTTCGGATCCGCCTTCAGAACCGTGCCGCCGGCCTCCTCGATCAACAGCATGCCAGCCAGACAGTCCCAAGCGTTCATGTGTTCTTCCACATAGCCAAGCAGCCGGCCCGACGCCACATAGGCAAGCATCAGGGCGCCGGACGCGTTGCGGAAGAAAACGCCGCCTTCGGCGAGGATCTTCTTGATCAGCACGGCGATGTTCTCGGCCTCGGCCCGATTCGAGAAGCCGGCCCCCACGGACCCTTCCTCCAGGCTGGTCGCCAGGCTCGTCCTGATCGGCCTGCCGTTGACGAAGGCGCCGCCGCCGAGCTTTCCGTGAAACGTCTCGCCGGTCGAAGGCTCGTGGATGACGCCGACAACCGTCTCTCCGTCTCGGGCGCAGGCGATCACCACGCACCAGGCCGGAATGCCGCGCACGAAATTGGCGGTACCGTCGATGGGGTCGATCACCCAGACGTAGCCTGTCGCGCCGTCGACCGGGGCATGCTCCTCGCCGACGATGCCGTCTTGCGGATAGTCGGCGGCAATGGCGGCGCGGATGAACAGTTCGACCTCGCGGTCGGCTTGCGAGACCAGGTCCTGATGGCCCTTGCTTTCGATGGTCAGGCTTTCCAGATCGCGGAAATATTTGAGGCCAAGTTCGCCCGCGCGACGCGCCAGCTCGATGGCGAATTGCATTCGCGCGTCATGGTCATTTTTCACGGGGCGACGCTCGATCCTGAGGGAGACGGCCCGCCTTAGCAAAAGAATGCCGTCCGCAAAAGTGTCCAAGAACAATTCCGGGAAAACAGTGCAATTGCTCCCGTCCGGAATTGCACGAAAACAAGGAGTCAGGCCGCCTGCGACAAGGATTTGTGGGCGTCGGCCAGGATCTCGAACGACCGCAGGCGAGCGGCATGATCGAAGATCTGCGCGGTGACCATCAGTTCGTCGGCACCGGTGCGGCGCACGAACGCATCGATGCCTTGCCGGACCGTTTCGGGCGAGCCGACGACGGCGCAGGACAGCGCCTGGCCGAGCATGGTCTTGGCCATCGGGTCGAGATCGCGGTCATAGTTCTCGACCGGCGGCGGCAATCTTCCCGGCCGGCCGGTGCGCAGATTGACGAAGGCCTGTTGCAGCGAGGTGAACAGCAATCGTGCCTCCGCGTCGGTGGGCGCTGCAAAGACGTTGAGGCCGAGCATGACATGCGGCTTGTCGAGCTGCTCCGACGGCTGGAAGCGCGAACGGTAGATGTCCAGTGCGTGATCGAGCTCCGCCGGCGCGAAATGCGAAGCGAAGGCGTAGGGCAGGCCGAGCATGGCGGCGAGTTGCGCGCCGTAGAGACTCGATCCGAGAATCCAGATCGGCACGTTCTGGCCTTCGCCAGGCACCGCCCTGAGGCGCTGGCCTTCCTCGGCAGGCAGGAAATAGCCCATAAGCTCGACGACATCCTGCGGGAAATTGTCGACGCCGGCCTCGAGATTGCGGCGCAAGGCGCGCGCCGTATTCATATCGGTGCCGGGCGCCCGGCCAAGACCGAGATCGATGCGGCCGGGAAACAAGGCGGCCAGCGTGCCGAACTGCTCGGCGATGACCAGCGGCGCATGGTTGGGCAGCATGATGCCGCCAGCGCCGACGCGGATGGCCCTAGTGCCACCGGCGATGTGGGCGATGACCACGGCGGTGGCGGCACTGGCGATGCCCGGCATGTTGTGATGTTCCGCCAGCCAGTAGCGCTTGTAGCCCAGCCGCTCGGCATGACGGGCGAGATCGAGCGAGTTGGCCAGCGAGTGCGAGGCATCGCTGCCTTCGACGATCGGCGACAGGTCGAGAACGGACAGTGCGGTCATGCAGAGGTCTCCACGATCTTCTTCTTGCGCACCCTGGCCTCGAAGACCGCGCGGTCGGGAATGATGATGCCGAGCTGGCCTTCCAGCGTGTCGGCGAGTTCGGCGGCGGTGGCGATGTCCTTCTGCTCGCTGCGGCCGTCAATGTGATGGATCGACAGCTTGGCACCGCGCAACGCAAAACGCCGGTCGGGCGCGGCGCGCGCCGCCATGACGGAGGTGAGGAAATGCGATGTCGGGTTGGTCGACAGGAAGTAGTTGGTGACGGAATAGTCGACCTCGTATTGCGGCTGCAGATCGAAGCGGTAGAGCGAGCGCCAGTCGCCGCCTATGGCGGCCTGCAATCGGAAATGATCGTCCGCTTCGGCGATGCGGAACGTCTCATGCGGGGTTTTCTGTTCCGTGCCGTGATCCAGCAGCAGGGGCGCCGTCAGGGTCAGGCCACCGAAGCCGACATCGGCGATGTAGGTCTTGCCAGCAAGCTGGACCCGCAAAAGCATATGGCCGCGCGCCGTGATGGCGTCCTCGTTCTGACCCCAGAGCACGCGCGCCGCTAGCCCGCCGACCTCGAAACCCAGCGCCTTCAGGGCATGCATGAAGAGGAGATTGTGCTCGAAACAATAGCCGCCGCGCCCGCCAACGACGATCTTGTCCTGCAGCGCTGCAAGATCCAGACGGACCGGGCGGCCAAGAAACGGATCGATGTTCTCGAAGGGGATTGCCTGCGGGTGGAGGAAATGGAGCGTCTTCAACGTGTCCAGCGAGACATCCCTGGACCCGGCATGGCCGATGCGTGCGAAATAGGCGTCGAGGTCGAAGGAAACATCACTCATCGGAAGGGCACCGGCCATTGTCAGAGCGGATATAGGCATTCAGTCAGGATGCCGCAAACACAGCGTGCCGCTCATGCAGCGGCCTTGCTGTCCTCCTCCTCGGGTTCGTCCTCCACCACGGCGGTCTGTTGCGCGGCGAGAAAATTGCCGACATGACCGAGCCCCTCGAAATGATCGCAGAACACCTTGATGACCACCAGCAGCGGTACAGCCATCAGGGCGCCAACGAAGCCCCACAGCCACGACCAGAAGGCAATCGCGATGAAGATCGCCACCGCGTTGATCTCCAGACGCCGGCCGACCACCATCGGCGTCACGAACTGGCCTTCGACGATGTCGCAGAGCAGCACGAAGGCCGGCGCCAGAAGCGCGTAGGAAATGCTGTCGAAGCTGATCAGCGCCATCACCGCGACCAGCACGATGGTCAGCAGCGCACCGACATAGGGCAGGAAGTTGAGCAGCGCCGCCGCGACGCCCCAGACCAGCGGGTTGGGCATGCCGAGTGCCCACAGGCCAAGGCCGATGACGGTGCCGAGACCCCCGTTGATGATGGTGACGGTGAGCAGATAGTGCGAGATTTCGCGCTCGACGTCATAGACGACGCGCAGCGCCCGCTTCTTCTCGGTGAGGCTGGCGAAAGACTGGATGATCTTCTCGTAGAACATGGTCCCCGAGGCGAGCAGGAACAACGACAGGACGAAGATGATGGTGAGGCTGGTTCCCGCCGACAGGATGTTGCTGGCGGCGGACGACAGAATGCCGGACTGGGCGACCGCGACCTTTTGTATGTCGGGTTCCTGGGAAGTCTCGGTCAATTGCTCGATCTGATGCGAGATCTGCATGACTTTTTCGAATGGACGGCGCAACTGCGCCAGCCGTTCGGCCAGTTGCTGACCGATGGACGAGGTGTTGTTGATGAGGTCGATGATCGGGCTGGACAGCAGGTAACCGGCGCTGGCGAAGACGCAGATCGAGAGCAGCACCAGAAGGGTCGCCGAGGCCACCTCGGGAATGCCGTGCTTGCGCAAAAGCCGGACGATCGGCGTCAGCGTCAGCGCCAGCAGGAAGGCCAGAATGACGGGCATGAAGAAGGCGCGGGCGAAATAAAGCGCATAGACGGTCATGAAAATGAAGATGCCGACAAGCAGCGATCGCATCAGATGCGTGTCGGCGCGGGCCTCGACGCGCGGATCATCTGATGCGGCTGTGCCTGCGCCCGAAGCGGCGGACTCGGTCTTCATATTTCCCCTTGCCTGCCACCCGGCAATGGACGCATGGCGGGCGCTGCCAAAACGCGGAGTTGCGGGCAAGGTTCCATAAGCCGGCTTCGGATGGCCGCGAGATCGTCGCGCGACAACCGCGTAGGGTCCAAGCGAAGCGGGGCGCCACCCGGGCGAGAGTTGGCGGGTTCAGGCGACGGGCGACGCCACCGCCGGCGTTGATTTCGCCGTTTCCTTGCGCACGATTGGCGCCACCCTGGTGCCGTAGAGCTCGATCGCCTTCATGATCTTGGCATGCGGCATGGTGCCGATCGCCATCTGCAACAAGAAGCGGTCATTGTTGAAGATCTTGTGCTGGGCGACGATTTTCTCGGCTACCTGCTCGGGATTGCCGACGAAAAGCGCGCCGTTCGTTCCGCGCGACTGGTCGAAATGCGCCCGCGATGTCGGGCCCCAGCCGCGCTCGCGGCCGATGCGGTTCATGACTTCGGCCTGCGGACCGTAAAAATCATCGGCCGCCTGCTCGGTCGTGTCCGCGACGAAGCCATGCACGTTGATGCTGGTGGCAAGGCCCGCCGGATCACTGCCGGCACGCCTGGCAGCCTCACGGTAGAGGTCGAACAGCGGCGCGAACCGCGCCGGCTCGCCACCGATGATGGCAAGCGCCAGGGGCAGGCCGAGCGCGCCCGCGCGCGCGGCGGACTGCGGCGTGCCGCCGATGGCGATCCACACGGGCAACTTGTCCTGAAAGGGCCGTGGGTAGACGCCGCGATCGTTGATCGGCGCGCGCAGATTGCCGGACCAGGTGACCTTCACCTGATCGCGGATGGCAAGCAGCAGATCGAGCTTTTCGGCGAAGAGCTCGTCGTAATCCTCCAGATTGTAGCCGAACAGCGGGAAGGATTCGATGAACGAACCGCGCCCGGCCATGATCTCGGCGCGGCCGCCCGAGAGAAGATCGAGCGTGGCAAATTGCTGGAAGACGCGCACCGGATCATCGGAAGACAGCACCGTGACAGCGCTGGTGAGCTTGATGCGTTTGGAGTGCTCGGCAGCCGCCGCCAAGGCGACGACCGGCGCGGACGTGGCATAATCTGGCCGGTGATGCTCACCAAGACCAAATACGTCGAGACCGACCTGGTCGGCCAGTTCGACCTCCTCGATCAGATTGCGCAAGCGCTCATGTGGTCCGATGGCGCCCGGGCCGGACTGCGGACTGACGTCGGCAAAAGTGTAAAGACCGAGTTCCATGTCAATGTCATCCTGGTTCGGCGAATTCGGAGTTCGCGAGAGTGCAAGCGGCGTGGGAAGAGAACCACCGCGCCGCTTTCCGTTTCGCTTCAGAGGTAGCGATCCGCCAGCCCCGTCGCCAGAGGGCGGACGATGAACAGTGCATGCCGATTTCCGAAGGAAAGGCGTCTCCCGCGCGCAACAGCCCAGAAATTCATGGCTGCCATACCGATTTGGCGCTTGAACTCTCGGTTTTCGCGCGTATGTAAGCCTCGCGAATTGACTTCAGGGAAGTGGACTTGGCTATCTACAGGGAAAAAGATATTTTCGAGCGGCGCAATGCCGCGAACGAGGCAAAGAAGGCGCTTCTGGAGCGCTTCAAGTCAAAGCCGGCAGCAGACGATCCCGCGGTGCTGGCGCGACAGGCCGAACGCAAGGCGATCCTTGCGGCCCGTGAAATACGTGAGGCCGAGAAGGCCCGGCTGAAGCAGGAAAAGCTGGCGCGCGAAGCGGCCGAGAAGGCTGAACGCGAGGCCACGGCCGAAGCGGCGCGCATCGCCGCCGAGGAAGCCGCCGCGGCTGAAGCGAAGATCCGCGAAGCCGAGGAGACCGAGCGCATCGCCCGGCTGCTCGCCGACGAGGCCGAACGCAAGGCCAAGCGCGACGCGCGTTACGCGGCGCGCAAGGCGCGCACCGGCAGGGCCCCCCCCGGCTTTACCGGCCGCTAAGCGCGGCATCGCCTCGAGGTACACTGGAAAAGGGACGCGCCACGGCGCGGCCCTTTTTCGCGTTTGTCGATCCTGTCGCCCGGCATCTATGTCAGGCGAGTTCACTTTCGAGCCAGGCCCTGAGGCGAGGGAACACCCTCAGGCCGCGAATTTCAGCCCCATGATGCCGCAGACGATCAGCGCGATGCAGGCGAGCCGGATCGCGGTGGCCGGCTCGCCGAGCAGCCAGATGCCGAGCAGCGCCGTGCCGACGGTGCCGATGCCGGTCCACACCGCATAGGCGGTGCCGACGGGCAGCGCCTTCAGCGCCAGGCCGAGTAGGGTGAGGCTGACGATCATCGACGCGACCGTGAGCACGGTCGGAACGAGCCTGGTGAAGCCGTCGGTGTATTTGAGGCCGATCGCCCAACCGATTTCGAACAGGCCGGCGAAAAACAGAAAAGTCCAGGACATCGGAGACCCTCCATCAGAGCACTAGGCGGGAAACAGAGTCCTGCCTCGGATGCTCAATCAAACAATGGGCGGGTCGTCCCGACCGAATTTTCGGAGAGGCGCGGGGTCGTCCCCGCGCCGGAAACATAGGGTTGTCCAGACGCCCGATCAACATCTGCCCGGCGGCATCGTCGAATACCGCCGGCGAGATCTCGCCGCGCCGGCTGGCCGAGACCTACTTTTCCTTGATCCGCATCGCCTTGACCGGCGGCGCCTTGAGGGCCGGAGCGGCTGCGGGTTTCTTGGCGTCCTTTTTCGGCTTGCGGGCTTCCTTGCCCGCCTTCATCGCACCTTTAGCCATGATTCGTTCCTCCAATTGTGGGAAGTGAAGTGAAACAAGAGAAACGCCTCTAAGCAAGAGGGCTGTTTGCGGCCTTGCGCCCCGCGGATGCCTGTCAACCGGTTTGAGAGGCCCGGCGACGGGCGGCCTGAACGCATCGGCTGTTCGTGCGTTCAGGATAGTGTGGAGCTTCGGCGGACGGGGAGCTAAGCTCAGGCATCGGCAACCGCGAGGAAACGATGGCCGGGCACGGCGGCTCAAAAACGGTCATCTATGCGGCGCTGGCCGGCAATCTGGCCATCGCGCTGACCAAATTCGGCGCCGCCTTCTTCACCGGCAGTTCGGCGATGCTATCGGAAGGCGTCCATTCACTGGTCGATACCGGCAATGGCGGCCTCCTGCTCTACGGCATGCACCGTGCCGCGCGCCCGGCCGACCGCACGCATCCGCTCGGACATGGCCGCGAGCTCTATTTCTGGAGCTTCATCGTCGCTCTTCTCGTCTTCGCGCTGGGCGCCGGCGTTTCGCTCTACGAGGGCATCATCCACATCATGGCGCCCGAGCCTGCCGCCAACGTCAAGGTGAACTATATCGTTCTCGGCCTGTCCTTCCTGTTCGAGGGCACCTCCTGGCTGGTGGCGCTGAGGGAATTTCGCCGGCACAAGGGCGGAGAAGGCTGGCTGGAGGCCGCGCAATCGAGCAAGGATCCGAGCGTCTATACCGTTCTGTTCGAGGACAGCGCTGCCCTTCTCGGCCTGACCGTCGCCTTTGCCGGCATATTGGCGGCGGAGCTGCTGGAGATGCCGGAACTCGACGGCGTGGCTTCGATCGGCATCGCGCTTATCCTCGGCGCGACGGCGATTTTCCTGGCCCGTGAAAGCAAGGGGCTGCTCATCGGCGAGCCGGCTTCACCCGAAGTGCAGAGACGCGTGCTGGAGATCGTCCAGCAGGACCAGGCGGTGCAACGGGCGAACGGAGTCCTGACCGTCCACATGGGGCCGGAAGAGATCGTGGCTGGCCTCAGCATCGAGTTCGAGGACCATCTGACCGCACCCGAGATCGAAGCCTGTGTCGAACGCATCGAGGCGCGGCTGAAGAAGGAGATGCCGGAGATCACGCGGCTGTTCGTCAAACCGCAGACCACCGGCACCTGGGAGCAGCGGCGCAAGGTGATCGAATCCGCGTCCGACTAAAGCGCGTCGCGTGGAAACGGATTCTGCGACACGCTTTAGATTCCTTGTTTTCATGCCTGGTCGTTCTCCCAAAGCCGAGGTCAGTTCTGGGCGACATTGGCCTTACACCAGCATTCCGCCGTTGCCCCACCGCCCTGCTCCGCTAAGATCAGTGGATGAATTTTGGAGGAGCAACGATGAGGATCGACGGCGGGTGCCATTGCGGCGCCATCACCTATGAAGCGGAGGTCGACCCGGAGAAGACCTCGATCTGCCACTGCACGGACTGCCAGCAACTGACCGGGACCGCCTTTCGCGTCACCGTTCCCGCACCCGAGGATCACTACCGGATCACTCGGGGCAAGCCAAGAATCTATATCAAGACCGGAGCAAGTGGCGCCAAGCGCGCCCAGGCCTTTTGCGGCGACTGCGGTTCGCATCTTTACGCGACGTCGGTCGGCGACGGTCCGAAGGTGTATGGGATCAGGGCGGGAACCGCGCGGCAACGCGAGGATCTCGTCCCGACACAACAGATATGGCATCGCTCGGCCCTGCACTGGCTGCCGGAATTCAAGGTCACCACGATCGCGGAAGAGCGGTAGCCGCTCTTTTCGGAAATCGTGTCCAAGGACCTGCAAGCATGTGCTAGGCTGTGCGCCATAGACATGGTGGGTGATCGTCATGCACGAAGCCGACAAGCTCTTTTCCGGCTCGATTCCGGAAAACTACGACCGCTACATGGTGCCGTTGATTTTCGAGCCGTTCGCCACGGACCTTGCACGACGAGCGGCCTCCTTGTCACCCAGCGCCGTTCTGGAAGTCGCGGCGGGCACCGGGGTCGTCACCCGCGCATTGGCGCCAAAACTGCCCCCTGGCGCGAGCTATGTCGTGACCGACCTCAACCAGCCGATGCTAGACTATGCCGCTTCGCGACAGGCTCCCGACGGCCGTATCCACTGGCGCCAGGCCGATGCGCTGGCGCTGCCGTTTGAAAATGCGGCTTTCGATCTCGTCTGTTGCCAGTTCGGCGCGATGTTCTTCCCCAACCGCCTGTCTGCCTATCGCGAGGCCAAGCGGGTCCTGAAGCCCGGTGGGTATTTTCTGTTCAATGTCTGGGATCGCATCGAGGAGAATGTGTTTGCCGATGATGTCACCAATGCGCTGGCAGGGATTTTTCCCGACGATCCGCCGCGCTTTCTGGCACGCACGCCACACGGCTACCACGATAAGGCACTCATCCGCAGTGAGCTGGAGGACGCCGGTTTTTCCCAAGTGGTGATCGAGACGAGAGCCGAACAAAGCCGTGCATCCTCGCCGCGCCTTCCGGCCGTTGCCTATTGCCAGGGAACTGTTCTTCGCACCGAAATCGAGGCCAGGGATCCGGGGAAACTGGACGCTGCAACGGATTATGCCGCATCCGCGATTGCGGACAGACATGGCAGCGGCGAGGTTGCCGCCAAAATTCAGGCACATGTGATCATGGCTGTGGTTTGAAGCAAGTCCCCCAAAAGTGACCTCGGTTTTGGGAGAACGACATGCATCAACAAAGACCTAAAGCGCGTCGCATGAATCCGTTTCGACGCGACGCGCTTTAAGGCTTGTTGAGATTCATCGCGAGTTGATGACGGCGGCTGCGAGAAGGATGATGGCTGCGAAGCTCTGGTCGGTT
>NZ_VFUZ01000021.1 GCF_006658505.1 Mesorhizobium sp. B2-4-15 | reverse complement strand
TTGCCCATCATAGATCTCCTCCAGCTCTGGCCCCACGATCATACCGCAGGGCGGGAGGAGAGCCGTCCACCGCATCAGGAGCGGACGGCCGGTCTTCCGTGGTGATTGAGCCGGACGTGCGGATATTTGAGACGAACCCGACGGCCAGCTTCCCCATCGCAGTTTGGAAAAGAGCCGCGGCGCGCTGATCCGCAACCTGCCGCGCGGCGTATGTCCGCCGAAGCTATCGCGGTCGCGGTTTCGTCAAGTTCGGTGAAAGAACGCTCCCGTCCTCTCGAAGAGCGCTTTGTTTAGTTTTCAGTTTTGACTTTCTTCGACACGCGAGGCCAAACGGTGTGACCAGGTATCGGTTAATAGCCTAAACGGCTATCACCGCCTTGATAAGCCCCGACTTTTGGTGGACCCAATGCGGGATATCGCGGAGGCTGTCGCGCAGGGTCGTGCGGTGCGTTATGAGCTTGGCCACAGGAACGGTGTCATCGTGCATTGCCGCCATGACGTGGTCAAAGTCGACTCGAAGCGCGTTGCGGCTGCCCATCAATATCATCTCGCGCTTGTGGAATTCGGGATCGGAAAAGCTGATCTCCTCCTTGATGACGCTGACCATTATCAAGGCTCCCCCATGCGCCACATAAGCGAAAGCGGCCTCTATCGACGCCTTGTTGCCGGTCGCATCAAAAACAAGGTCGAAACACTCGCCATCGGTTCCCTCCCGCACCAGGTCAACCGGCGACAACGAAAGTCCATCGATAACGGGGAAACCGAGTTGACCTTCAGCGAAATCGAGCCTTTCCCGGCGGACGTCCATGATCGTCACTATCTGGCCGGCAATACGTGCAAATAGCGCCGTGGCAAGTCCGATAGGGCCGGCGCCGATGACCAGAGCACGTGTGCCGGCTGCAAGCTTGGAGCGTCCCACCGCGTGGGCACCGATGGCCAAGAATTCGACCGCTGCCGCATGATCGAGCGGCAAGCTGCCGATCGGATAGAGATTGTCGATAGGCACGAGCAATTCTTCACACATACCGCCATCGCGATGAACGCCCAACACCTCAATCGCCGCGCAGCAATTCGGCTTGTTATGACGGCAGGCTATGCATCTGCCACAAGCAAAATAGGGATTTACGACGACGCGTTCGCCGATGCGGATAGGGGCGCCTTCCCCGATCGCAGTCACCGTGCCTGCGAGTTCATGCCCCATGACACGTGGATAGGCCAGGTAGGGATGCTTGCCTTCGAAGATGTGATAATCGGTGCCACATATACCGACATGGCTGATGCAGACCAGCGCCCATCCTGCCCCCGGCGGGCCGGGTGGGGAGCGATCTTCTAAGATCAGTTCGCCGGGTCGTCGGCAAACGAGCGCTTTCATGCGGATCACCTTCCTTGGAGTGTTCCAAAAAGAACCCGGCGGTCGAGAAGACCGCCGGGCCAAGGTGTGGGAGCTTATTCGAAGTCCTTGACGTTCTGCGGCGTTACGAGGCCAGCGCCGGTGTCCACGTTGGCTTCGACGGCCTCCCCGCGGATTGCCTTGACGACAGTGTCGATGCCAAGCTCGCCCATCTTCGCCGGAAATTGTGCGACGCTGGCGTCTTCCGCACCGGACTTGATCGCTTCGATTTCACCACAGCAGGCGTCGAAGCCCACCAGAATGATCTTTTTTTTGGCGATGCCCGCATTGCTTATCGACTTGACGGCGCCCGGAACTGGCGGGCCACAGGCCGAATAGATCGCCTTGAGATCGGGATTGGCGGTCAGGATGTCTTCGGTCACTGACGTGCCCAGCTCGAGCGTGCAGTTGGTTGCACCCTTGCCTACGACGTCGACCTTGACGTCGCCCAATCCCTCCATCATGCCGGTGACGCGGTCATCCAGTGCCGGCACTCCGGGAACACCTTGCAGGATACCGATCTTGTCCCCGCTCTTGAGCACGGTCTTCAGATATTCTCCGGCGATCTTGCCGCCGTTGAGGTTATTGGTCGAAACCAGAGCCGTCTGGCCTTTCCAGTTGGGGATGCTGTTGTCGACGAGAACCACCTTGATGCCGGCGGCGACCGCCTTGTCGAGTGCCGGAGCAACCGTGGGATCGACCGGAGTGATCGCTAGACCCTTGACGCCTTGGGTGATCATCGACTCGATCAGCGCGATCTGGCCCTCGATGTCGGTGGCGGCCTGACCTTGGCCGGTGACCAGCTCGATTTCAGGATGAGCGGCCGCGTATTTCTTGGCCGCCTCCTCCATGGTCGAGTAAAACGGCACCGGGAATTTGGTGATCAGACCGACCTTGATCTTGTCTGAGGCCGAAGCCGGCACCGCAAACGCAACGGCGATGGCGATCCATGCGAACAGTTTTCGGTTCATTGGCATTCCATTCCTCCCTTGAATTGAGACGCCTCCCGGCGGGAAACGCTTCAGGCATTTGAGGGCCGCAACGGTCCTCAAAATCTCGCACGGATCAGGCTCCAACGATCATGGACACCATCTCCTGTTTGTTATCCTTGGTCGGCGCCAGTTCACCGACCTTGCGGCCTTGGCGAAGCACCACGGCGCGATCGGCGAGCTCGACGACATGCTCCATATTGTGAGTGATCAGGATCACGGCATTGCCCTGGTCGCGGAGCGCAGCAACCAGATTGAGCACTTGGCGTGATTCACGCAGACCGAGTGCAGCGGTCGGCTCATCCAGGATGACAACCTTGCGGGCAAATACGGTGGACCGGGCCACGGCGATGGCCTGCCGTTGTCCGCCCGACATCATGGCGACGACGGCATCCAATCGAGGTAGCGTAACCTTGAGGTTTGCCAACAGAACACGGGTCTCGGCGTCCATCCTGCGCTGCTGCAGAAATCGCAAGCCGCGCGGAAGCCATTGCGGCCAGGCCAACTCGCGACCGGCAAAGAAGTTCTGTCCGGGCGTCAGATTGTCGAACAGCGCCAGATCCTGGTAGACAGTCTCGATGCCGGCGAAGCGCGCATCCGCGGGGGAACGTATCTGCGTGGGCGCACCATCCAGGACAATCGCCCCGGCATCGAGTTGGTGCACGCCGCTGATGCATTTGGTCAGCGTCGATTTGCCCGCGCCATTGTCGCCGAGCAGGCCGACGATCTCGCCTCGGCGCACCTCAATACTGACGTCGTCCAGAGCCAGAACCGAACCGAAACGCTTTGTGGCGCCGCGTACCGCCAGCACGGGTTGGTCGGCAGTGGCGGCACGACCGGCATTGGCCGCAACGGCGGTCATGGCTGCCTCCCAGCCTGCATGACACGCACACGCCCTTCGAGATAGTTGCGCAGCACGTCGGACTCGACGGCGATAACGATGACTACGCCGATGACGATGAGCTGGAAGAAGACGTTCACGTTGAGCAGGTTGAGTGCGTTGCGGATGACGCCAATCATGATGGCGCCGATTAGGGCATGGCCGAGATGGCCACGGCCGCCGAGAAAACTGGCACCGCCGATAATCACCGCCGCGATCGTATCCAGTTCAAGCAGATTGCCGAACAAGGGGGAACCGGCGTCGGTGCGGCCGGCGAGTATGACAGCGCCAATGCCGGCGCACAGCCCCGAGATCACATAGACCGAAACCAGGACCCAGGACACAGGAATGCCCATGCGCAAGGCGGCGTCGGGTCGACCGCCGACGGCGTAAATCCACCGCCCCCAGACCATCGTCCTGGCCACAGTGAAGAGGACCGCGGCAACGCCTGCAACGACAAAGACCGATCCGGGCAGACCCCAGACCGCATCGCGCCCCAGCGCATCTATCGAATCCGGCATTCCAGGAATGGCGCGCCCATCGGCCAGTTGAAGCGCCAAGCCCTTGGCGATGCTCAAGGTTGCCAGGGTGATTATGAAGGGATGCGGCAGCCGCCCGAAGACGTAGAAGAGCCCGTTGATGGCGCCCACCGCCGCACCGCAGCCAACCATCACCGCGATAACCGCGATGGCGGGAGCGCCGGCATGAAAGCTGAGGGCGCCGACGACGGAAGCCAGTGCGACGTTCGATCCGACCGAAAGGTCGATGCCGCGTGTGAGGATGACCAAATGCTGGCCCATTGCGACAACCGAGATGACGGCGGTCTGGCCGAGGATGTTGCTGAGATTGCGCCCGGTCAGGAAATAGGGTGACAGGAAAGTGAGAACGGCGATCAGCAACAGCAATATGATGACCGGGCCAGCACTCAGCAATGCCAGTCCGAGCGCCAGGCCAGGGACGGCGCCCGGCCTCTTCGGCGCAAGCATTGAGGCTTGGCTAACAGCGGTGCTGGTGTTTTCCGTTTTGGGCAAAACCCCCTCCCCGCCCAGGCTTGCTTAAGCTTGGGGCGTCAGAACCAAGGCTGTATTTTAGCTTCCTCTTATCGATAAAAAACAATCAACCCCACTTGGTCAAGTTGTTTTTTATGGATAAAGTTCATGCAAAAAGGACAAGGTTGCTGAGAGGCAAGTCCGATGCGAACCGACACCGTCTACAAGAAGGCTTTCAACCGGGTCGCCACCATGCTGCGCGATGGACAATTGGCGGGCGAATTGCCCTCCGAAAATGAGCTCAGACGGCGAGTGGGAGTGAGCCGCACGACCGTCCGAAAGGTTCTGCAGGAACTTGCTCACCGCCAACTTGTCGCCGAGCGCGGCGGCGTGAGGACAGCGGGCCGCGCGGTGGAGGATAGCGACTACTACCCCGACGACGAAACCACGTCCCGAGCCAAGCACGTCGAACAGCAGTTCATGGAGTGGATGCTGCGGGGTGACACCAGACCCGGCACCAGCATCAACGAACTCGAGCTCGCGCGGCAATTCGGCGTTGCGACCAATGGAATTCGCGAGTTCCTCATTCGCTTTAGCCGATTTGGATTGCTCGAAAAAAGGCCGAATACCGGCTGGCTATTCAAGGGCTTCACCGAAGACTTCGCCCTCGAGCTGTTCGAGATCCGGGTGATGTTCGAGTTACGGTCGGCGCATTTGTTTTCGAGGCAGCCTGACAACTCTCCTCTGTGGGGAAAACTCGCCGCGCTCAAGAGCGCGCATACCGAACTGCTGAAGCGGATTGAAAGCCGCTTTCACGACTTCTCCGGTGAGCTGGCGGTTCACGCATCTACGGAACTCGGTGCAACTCTGCTGCTCGGGCGCGTCTTCACCGGCACGAGGCGCATGGTCGGCCCGGTCACTGCCTACGCAATTTCGGGCTGAGGCGCGGCCCAGAATATCGCCACAACTTGATCCGGACGTGTGCCAGTCCGCGTCAGGCGGTAAGGCGCCGCTCGCCTGGCGGCCCCCTCATTCGGCGGCCATCAGCATCTTGCGCCGGCGGGAACGCCGCGACAGGTAGAAAGGCACGATGGCGACGGCCGCGGCCAGAACCCAGAGCAGGTTGCAGATGGTACTGCTGAAGAGGATAGACGGATCACCGCCGCTGATCGCCAAAGCATTGCGCAGGTTCACCTCCATCAGCCGGCCCAGTACGAAGCCGAGGATGATCGGCGCCATCTCGAAGCCCGCCTTACGCAGGAGCCAACCCACCATGCCGATGCTCATCATCAGGAAGATCGAGAAGACCGACGAGTGAGTGGAATAGACGCCGACGATCGACAGGACCAAGATGCCCGGCACGAGCAGCCAGTTAGGCACGGTCAGGACGCGAGCGAATATCTGCACGAGCGGCAGGTTGAGTGCCAGCAGGATCAGGTTGCCTACAAATAGCGAGGCGACGAGACCGCCCACGATCTCGGGCCGTTCGGTGAGTAGCATAGGGCCCGGCTGGATGTTGTAGAGCATCAGCGCGCCAAGCATGACGGCGGTGGTGCCCGAACCGGGAACACCGAGCGTCAACATAGGCACGAAGGCGCCGCAGGCCGTCGCGTTGTTGGCCGCTTCGGGCGCGGCGAGACCACGCACGTCGCCCTTGCCGAAGGTCCCTTCGGTATCGGACAAGCGCTTGGCCGTCGTGTAGGAGATGGCGCTCGACACCGAGGCGCCCGTGCCCGGCAGAACACCGATGACGAAGCCGATGAGCGAGCTGCGCAAGGTCGTGCCGGTGCACTTCACGATATCGCTCATGCGTGCGGTCATCCGACCCAGTTCGCGGATTACAGTCATGCCACGCCCCTGGTTTTCCAGGATGATCAGCGCTTCGGAGATCGAGAACAAGCCGATGACGAGCACCACGAACTCGATGCCGTCGCCAAGCTCCGGCTCGTTGAAGGTGAAGCGGTAGGCGCCAGACGTGGCGTCGAGACCGACCGTTGCCAGCATCAGACCGAGCGTGCAGGCGATGAGCGTCTTTGCTGGATAGCTGCCGACCATCGAACCCAGTGTCGCAAAGGCAAACATCATCAGCACGAAGTATTCGGCGGGCCCAAAACCAATCGCCAGACCGGCCAGCAGGGGCGCGAACAGCGCGAGGCCGATGGAACCGAGTATGCCGCCCACGAAGGAGGCGATGCCAGAGAGGGCGAGTGCTTCTCCTGCACGCCCTTGGCGTGCCATGGGATAGCCGTCCATTGCCGTCATGACGGCGCCGGCATCCCCTGGCACGTTCAGCAAGATCGAGGAAATGCGGCCGCCATATTCGGCGCCGCAATAGATCGCCGCGAGCAGTATCATGGTGCTCTCCGCTGGCAGGCCCATCGTATAGGCAATGGGAAGCAGCAGGGCTATGCCGTTGATGGGACCAATGGCTGGCAGTGCGCCGACGAGCGTACCGATGAAGCAGCCAATGAGGCCGATGAGCAGGTTCTGTCCGGTCAGAGCGACCGCAAAGCCTTGCCAGAGATATTCGAGGTTCATGGATTGATCCTTCCGATCCGACCTTGCCTCAGCGTCCGAAGAGCGTGCCGGACGGCAGGTAGACTTCCAGCAGGTAGGAGAAGACGACCCACCAGAGGGTGGCGTGGCCGGCCGCTCCGATGAGCGCCTTACCCGGCGGCGCGCCGAAGATGAATGCGGAGCCGAGCGTTAGGATGAAAATGGAAACGGCAAAGCCTGCCGGTTCGAACAGGACGACGGAAACGACCAGGAGAACCGGCACCGCGAGCACGCGGGCAAGCACGACGCCGGACGGAAACCCCTCCGCAGACCCAGGCGAGAAGAAATACCAGACGGCAAGCAGGCCGAGCACCACGGCAAGCGCCATGGGAAAGACCCGCGGGCCGAGGGGATCTGAGGAGAAGGAGTATTCGATGACACTTCCGCCAATGCCGTAGGCGACGGCAAGCGCGAGCAGACATGTGGCTGCGCCGCGGCCGATCACCTGCACGGCACGCGGGGAGCAATGCGATTCATCAGACATGGAAGTTTCCCTTATTTTCTGAGCCTGCCGCCGCCGCTATCCGCTGCTTTGCGACCGTCGCCATCGGTCTGCCGATGGCGACGGTCGTCCGCGTTGTGTCTTGACGGGAGCCTGGGAGGGCGCCGCATTACATGCCGGCTTCCTTGGCGAGGATCTTGAAGCGGGCGACATCCGCCTTCACGCGCTCCTCGAAATCCTTGCCAAGGAGAGTGAACTCGAACAGGCCGCGCGCTTTACGCTCCTCGGCGAATTCCGACGTCTCGGAAGCCTTCTTGAAAGCATTCAGCCACCAGTCGTAATCCGCATCCGAGACATCCTTGCCGACATAGTAGCCGCGCCAGACCGGCCAATCGATGTCGAAGCCCTGTTCATGCGCTGTCGGAACATCCGCAAGATCACCCGGCAGACGTTCCGGCGACATGACCGCAAGGATGCGGACCTTGCCGGCAACATGGTGCTTGACCATCTCCGCCGCATCGCCCGAACCGACTTTCACATGGCCGCCTTCGAGGGCGGTCAGAACCGCGCCGCCGCCTTCAAGAGCGACATAGCGCATTGATTTAGGCTCCTGGCCGGCCGCTTTGGCGAGTAGCGAACCCTTCATCCAGTCCTGCGAGCCCACGGCGCCGCCGCCGGCAATTGCAAAACTTGCGGGATCGGCCTTGTAGGCCTCGACCAGTTCGCCGAGGGTCTTGTAGGGCGAGTCCGCGGCGACGACGAGCACGCCATAGTCGGCGCCGAGCGCACCGAGCCAGCGCACGGCATTCTCATCGTACCGACCGAACTTGCCCTGGGCCAGGAACAGCGCTGATCCCGACGACGCTGCGGTGATCACGTTGCCGTCCTTGCCGCGCTTGCCGATGACGTGGTTGTAAGCGACGGCGCCGACTCCGCCTTCCATGTAGGTGACGGCCATGGGTTTGGAAATTTGCTTCGTCTCGAGCAGAGCATTGGCCGCAAGTCGGCAGGTCAAGTCGAAGCCGCCGCCGGGCTTGGCGCCGGCAATGCATTCCGGCTTCGTCGGTTCCGCCTGTGCGGATGCTGTAAACGCCAGAGTGGCCATCGCCACGCCGAAAAGGGCGCTGCTGAAAATTTGTTTCATAGGGTTCCTCCCACAGGATCTTGAGCGGTAACAAGAGAATTCCGCACGCCGATCACCGCATCAGACCATTGGGCCTGGCGTATCAGTGGACATGTCCGATTTCCTCCCGGACCGGTCCCTTCGCTCCACCAGGCCGGCAGGACCACACTAACCCGCATTCCTGTCACCATCCTGTCACGCTCCTGCCGAAGGTGCGAACGGGTTCCCTTCATCAACTTGTTGGAGGCCCGGCCGCGTGCAATCATGGCATGTGCGTATTCTCTTGGTCGAAGACACTCATGACGTTGGCGAAGCGATTAGTCGTCGCTTCCACCAGACGGGTCACACCGTCGACTGGGAGACCGATGGGGTTGCGGCGTCGGAAATCCTGAGCTTCACCGAATACGACCTGGTGATTCTCGACGTTATGCTCCCCGGCGTGGATGGCTTCTCCATCCTCAGAAAGCTGCGCCAGTCGGGGAGCGGCGTCCCCGTCCTTGTGCTGACGGCCCGCTCCGAGGTGGACGACCGAGTCAGCGCGCTCGATCTCGGCGCCGACGACTATCTGGTCAAGCCCTTCGACTTTCGCGAGCTGGAGGCAAGGGCGCGTGTCCTTCTGCGACGGCGAAGCGGTGGCGAGCCGACCAACGTCATCATCTGTGGCGATATCAGCCTCGATCGCACCAACCGCAATGTGATGGTGGGCAAGCGCGAGATCCAGCTCAAGCGCCGCGAGATCGTCTTGCTCGAGATCCTCGCCTCGCGTCCTGGCAAGGTCTTCAGCAAGGACGAACTGCTGGACCAGCTATTCGGCTTCGAGGAGGCCGCGGGCGAGAACGCAATCGAACTTTATATCGGGCGCCTGCGCAAGAAACTGGAAGGCGCGCGCGCGCGGATCGTCACATTGAGGGGCAGCGGTTATCAACTGGTCTCGGACGATGCCGCATAGGAGTTCGTTGTTCTCCCGCCTGATGCGGCGCGTCGGCGTCGTTCTGGCGTTGGGTGCGGGAACGCTCATCACCGCCGCCTGGATTTACGCGCGCGCCGCCGCGGATGATGCCTATGACCGGCTACTCCTCGGCGCGGCCTTCCAGATGAGCGAAAGCCTCAGCGTTGCCGACGGAAATCTCCGGTTCGTCCTTCCGCCCTCGGCGTTCGAACTTCTCGGGCTCGCCAATGACGACCGCATCTTCTACAGGGTCATCGACCCTTCGGGCGCGACCCTTACCGGCTATGCCGATCTGGCCGCCAAGGCGGACCTTTCCGCGAGCCGCGCCGCCCCCATCTTCGGCGATGACGCCTATCTGGGCGCCCCGGTGCGCACCGTAACCGTGTCGCACGCCATGAGCATGCCCGAAGGGCCGGGCTGGGCCTATGTCGTCGTGGCACAGACCGTCGAGGCCCGCCATGCGCTCGCCTCGGAACTGACGGTCCGGGCGACGATGCTGGTCGCGCTGATGAGCCTCCTTGCCGTCGCCGGTACAGCGCTGGCGGTGCGTTACTCGCTGCGACCAGTCGATGACCTCGCCGCCGCGCTCCGGCAGCGCGACCCGCAGGATCTTACACCCCTCACTGTCGCGGTGCCCAATGAACTGTCTCCCTTCGTGACGTCCATCAATTACTTCATCATCCGCCTTGATGAGCGCATTAAACTGCTGCAGCGCTACATCGCCGACAGCGCCCACCAGATCCGCACGCCGCTGACGGCGCTTTCCGCCCAGGTGAGCCTGATAGACGAGCAGAGGCTTGCGCCGGAAGATCGCCGTCACCTGAAGCGCGTTCAAAGCCGCACTCTCGAACTAGCCGGCTTCACTAATCAGCTTCTCAACCATGCAATGGTCATCCACCGCTTCGACTCAGTCCAGCTCGTGCCCGTCTCGCTGAACGATGTCGCACGCATGGCATTTCGTAACGCCGTCCCGATCACGGTGGATCCCGACATGATCGTCTCCTTCGAGGCTGCGGATGAAGACCTCATGGCGATGGGCGACGTGCTCAGCCTTCGCGAGGCGGTCGTCAACGTCATCGATAATGCACTGCGTCATGGCGCGATCGCCAGACTGGAGGTGCGTGTGCGTCAGCGAGAAAATTTTGGTCGAATCGAGGTGATCGACGATGGACCAGGGATCAAGGAGAACGATTGGCCAAATGTCATCAGCCGCTTCTATTCACGAAGCCCCGATGCGCGCGGGTCCTCAGGGCTCGGTTTCGCCATCGCGTCGGAAGTCGCGACGGTCCTGCGTGGCCAGCTCGGTTTCCGCAAGCGATCTGAAAACGAGCCGTTTTGTGTCTATCTGGAGTTGCCGCTAGTGGGAGGGCAGCCATGACAGCGCGCATTCGCACCCTCGCGCTCGCCGGGCTCGCCTGGCTGGTCCCCACCCTTGCCGGCGCCCTGGAAGGTGAAAGTGAGACTTTTCCCGCGACAGCGAAGGAGACGGGCCACCTGGTCATCCACGCGGCGACGGATCTTGAGGCCATGCGACCGCTGCTGCGCGATTTCCAGGCACGCAACCCTAACATCCGGATCGACTACGTAGACTACGTCACCAACGATCTTTTCCGCGAGGCACGGGACGCATGCCGAGCGGGGACCTCCGAGGCGGACATCCTCCTCTCCTCGTCGGTCGACCAGCTGGTTCGGCTCGCCAACGATGGCTGCGCTCAACGGCACGACTCGCCGGAAACACGGAGTGTGCCAGACTGGGCGAATTGGCGGGACGAGATTTTCGGTTTCACATTCGAACCCGTCGTGTTCGTTTACGACCGGCGCTGGGTTCCGTCCGAGGATGTGCCGAGAAGTCACGACGCGCTCCTGGAACTCCTGCGCCGCAAGCCCGACGCCTACCGCGCACGCATAGGAACCTACGATATTCAGGCTTCTGGCATCGGCTACCTTTTGGCATTCTACGATTCCCGCCAGGCGCCTACAGCAAACGGGCGACTGCTCGAAGCTCTGAGCCGCGTGGAAACCATCGTGCGCTGCTGCAACAATGAAGTGCTTGGCGAGCTTGCAGCGGGGCGGATCAGCATCGCCTACAACGTGCTCGGCTCCTACGCCTATGCGGCGGCGCTCGCCAATCCAGATCTGCGCATCGTGCTGCCCCGGGACTACGCGCTCATCCTGTCGCGGGGTGCCTTGATTCCCGCAGCTGCGGCCCATCCAGATCTCGGGAAGCGTTTCCTCAACTATCTCCTGTCGGCTCGCGGCCGGCAGGTCGCGAAGGACGCTTCATTCTTCTTTGCCGAGAACGCCCCCCTGCCCGTCGGTGTCGACGGACCCGAGGCATTGATGGACTCGGGGATCGGCCGCCCCATCCGCATCGGCCCGGCGCTTCTTGCCGCACAGGACGAAATCCAGCGAAGTACATTCATCGAGGATTGGCGCAGACACATCGGAGAACATCCACAGCGTTGATGCCGTGCTCTTTGAGGCCACGTACCCCAGTCGGAGCTCCCCTCTCCAGCTCGCACCTCGGCGCGCGGCAGCTTCAAAGCGACGGTAGAAGCACAGATCATGAGCGCATTTGTCCAGCGTCGATTTACCCGCGACGTTGTCGGCAAACGACCATTTTTCATACACCACGAACGGGCCCAGTCCATTTTGACCGATGTGCTTGGCTGCGCCACCTCGGCCTGGCTCGTTGAAAACGACTTTGCTCTCATCAGGCCCTCAGCGGATTCAATTTGCTTGGTGATCCCCCAACCCTAGGGCAAACTCCCTGCCGGGGCTGCAGGAGGTGAAATGAGAGCACGTGCAGCGACGCTCGGGGATCTCGAGGATGTCTTTCATGGCCTATCCAAGCGGATGTCGGACGAATACGCGGCGGCCGGCAAGGATATCAAGATCGCCTACGACAATCTGATGATGAATTTGAAGGAAGGCCGGGCGCACGCGCTTGTCGAGGGTGAGAAGGCCGTGGCGATCATCGCCTGGCATGAAAACAGCGACGCCGCCGATACGCTGTTCGCCGCGCGGGAGGATTTCTTCCGTGGCTCCACCGTTCGCTTCTGCAAACGGCATATCAGGCATATCCAGGCGCTCGCCGGCAACCTGCCCGTCCATTCGCGCAGCTGGCTGCAGGGGCCTGATGTCGGGCGCTGGTTCAAGATCATCGGCTATGTCGAGCAAGGCCAGGAGAACGGGGCCAGATTGTTCGAGTTGCAACCCGCCAGGTAGAGATCGCGCCACGCCACATCCCCGGCAAATCAGCACTCGGGCCGGCATAGGCCGGCAGCGCTGCGACTCCCACCCGCAGCCGCGAAAAGGCCGCGGGTGCTGAATTCATCAGCGGCACCATCTTTTCTCCGCGGACACGGCCCATAAGGACTGGACGACGGCGTGCCATCCGGGGCGCAGACGCCTGTTGCATTCTAGCCAGGCACCCGGAAAAATCGGTGACAAGAGCGGCCGGAACGTGTTGAAGACGACAGTCAACGCGGAGAGGGACGCGCGATCGGGTTGCACTCGGCAAGTGTTGATGGTTTGTTGCCGGTCAGCGGAGAACCAGTGATGCCAGAATCCATGAGGCAAGAGGAATACGGGTCTTTCGATCCGGACGACCTGCCAAATCTGAATACAATCGGCCCAGCCATGAGCGGAGGCAACGATTTCGAGAGATACGCGGTCGCCGTGATCATCGTGTTCGGCGCCCTGATCATTGGCGGGCTGATGGCCGCGTCGATGACCTTCGGCCATCGCAACGGTTTCCTGTTCGCGCTTGGCGGCGCCACCTCAGCCTGGATTTCCGGAAACGCGCTACTGCTCGACCGGCCTCGCATCTACGCGCTGTTCGTCGGCATCGCTGCCCTGATGCTGATTGCATCGACCATCACGCTGGTGACTTGAACGTCCCTGCCGGTCGCTGAACCAAGACGGTTGACTCGCAGGCTCTCGATCGAGAGCCATTGGGTATCAATATCCAAGCGCCTCGCCCGATGCGGCGCGGCTGTCGATGGCGCCATTGTAGCGGGCGCCGCCGCCCTTCTCGATTTCCGCCAGGCTCTTGCCCCCGACAAGGATGCCGGCCGCCTGTCCCCATGTCTGGCCGCCGAGATCAAGGTGGTAGCCCATGCCGGCGAGCAGCCGCTCGGTGTCGGGCGAAAGCCCGAACGGCTCGACATAGACCGTGTCGGGCAGCCACTGGTGGTGGATGCGCGGCGCGTCGATCGCCTCCTGGATGTTCATCCCATGATCGACCACGTTGACGATCGCCTCCAGCGTGATGGTGATGATGCGCGAGCCGCCCGGACTGCCGATGACCATGAACGGCTTGCCGTCCTTGGCGACGATGGTTGGGCTCATCGACGATAGCGGCGTCTTCTTCGGCTGGATGGCGTTGGCCTCGCCCTGAACCAGGCCGTAAAGATTGGGCACGCCGGGCTTCTGGGTGAAATCATCCATTTCGTTGTTGAGCAGAATGCCGGTGCCGTCGGCGACGACGCCGGCGCCGAAGGAACCGTTCAGCGTGTAGGTGACCGCGACCGCGTTGCCGTCCTTGTCGATGATCGAATAGTGCGTGGTTTCCTTGGACTCGCCAAAGCCCTTCGGCATCAGATCCTTCGAAACACCGGCCCGGAACGGGTCGATCTTGTCGCGGATGTTCTTGGCGTAGGCTTTGTCCAGCAGTTTGGAGACCGGATTGTCGACAAAGTCGGGGTCGCCGAGTGCCGAGTTGCGGTCGACATAGGCATGGCGCATGGCCTCGACCATGACATGCACCGTCTCCGCCGAAGCGGGGCCGAGATATGACAGCGGATAGCCCTCGAGCACGTTGAGGATTTCGCAGATGATGATACCACCCGAGCTCGGCGGCGGCGAAGACGTGATCTCGTAGCCGCGATAATTGCAGGTCACCGGATTGAGTTCGCGGACCGCATATTGTTCGAAATCCGGCTTGGCCAGGATACCACCCTTGGCGCCGCTCGCCTTGACGATGGCGTCGGCGATGGCGCCCTTGTAGAAGGCGTCGGGGCCTTTGTCGGAAATGGCCGAGAGCGAGGCGGCAAGGTCGGGCTGGACCAGCTTCTCGCCGATGCCATAGGGCTTGCCGTCTGGCTTGAGGAAGATGGCGGCCGCCGCCGGGTCCTTCGCCAACCTTTCAGCGCTACCGGCGAACGAGGCGGCATCGCCCTGATTGAGGATGAAACCGTCCTTGGCATAGTTGATCGCCGGCGCCATCAGATCTTGCCTGGACAAGGTGCCATATTTCTGGCGGGCCATCTCGAAACCGGCCACCGACCCCGGCACGCCGACCGCCAGATAGCCGTCGAGGCTGGCGCCCTTCACCGGGTTGCCGTCCTTGTCGAGATACATGGTCTTGGTCGCGGCAAGTGGCGCGCGTTCCCGGAAATCGAGGAAGGTCGATTTGCCGTCCTTGAAGCGTATGGTCATGAAGCCGCCGCCACCGATGTTGCCGGCATTGGGGTAGACGACGGCTAGCGCATAGCCCACGGCAACCGCCGCATCGACGGCGTTGCCACCCTTCTTCAACACGTCGATGCCGGCCTCCGTGGCGAGATGCTGCGCGGTGACAACCATGCCGTTCTCGCCCTTGACGGGTACCGGCGAGGCGGCAAAGACGGTTGTGAACGGGGTGAAGGCGAAAGAGATGGAAAGACTGGCGGCGATCAGGGTCCGGCGGGTGAGATGCATGGCGGGTCTCCGGGCGTGAGGATGCTTAGGAAAGACCGTTGGGATTGGTGAGTCCAGCCAATTGTGACGGTTGGCGATCCTTCACACCCCCCTTTGGCCTGCCGGCCAATCTCCCCGCAAGGGGGAAGATTGGATGTCGCCGTCGCTTTCGCCAATCACCGCCCTTGCAGGAACAGCGCCTTCGGCGAAGCTGCTGATCTCCCCCCTTGCGGGGGAGATGTCCGGCAGGACAGAGGGGATGTTCAAGCGCTGCCGTCGCCCGTTGGATCGAGAAAAAAAGTTGACTACACAATCCCGCCCGAACCGCCGGCGACTGCCGGACGTTCGGCCGCGACCTTGGCGCGGTAGCCCGCGGCCCGGTAAGCGGCGACGGGATCGATGGCGCCGCCAGTCTTCAGCCGCGCCATCGCCAGGATCGGCTCGACATCGGTGCGGTAGGCCGCCTTCAGCGTCTGTGTCGCCATCAGCGCGTCGTTACTGTCCTGAAACCCTTCCAGCCCCTTGCGGTCGACAAGCAGCGCCTGCGCATAAGCGCGCTGCACCTCGACCGCGGACAGCATCAGGCTTTCGATCGGATCGGTGACGTTGTGGCTTTGGTCGAGCATATGGGCGGGGTCAAAACCCTCGGCGCCTGACAGTTCGGCATCGACCAGTTCGTTGAAGACCAGGAACAGCCGGTAGGGATCGATCGAGCCGGCATCGAGATCGTCGTCCCCATATTTGGAATCGTTGAAGTGGAAGCCACCGAGTTTTTTGAACTGGATCAGCCGCGACACGATCATCTCGATGTTGACGTTGGGCGCATGGTGGCCAAGGTCAACGAGGCAGAACGCCTTGTCGCCGAGTTCCTTCGCGATGATGTAGTTGGTGCCCCAGTCCTGCACGACCGTGGAATAGAAAGCCGGCTCGTACATCTTGTGTTCGGTGAACAGCTTCCAGTCGGCGGGCAGCCCGGCATAGACTTGCCTCATGGCGTCGAGATAGCGCTCGAACGCCTTGGCGAAATTGACCTGGCCGGGGAAGTTCGAGCCGTCGCCGATCCACACCGTGAGCGCCTTGGAGCCAAGCGTCTTGCCGATCTCGATGCATTCGAGATTGTGCTCGACCGCTTGCCGGCGCGTGCCGGCATCGGCATGCGACAGCGAGCCGAATTTGTAGGACAGCGTCTGGTCCTTGGCGTCGGAAAAGGTGTTGGAATTCATGGCGTCGAAGCCAAGACCGAAGCGCGAGGCCGCCTGCTTCAACCGGTTCGGATCGGCCTTGTCCCACGGAATGTGCAGGGACACGGTCGGCGTGGCCTGCGTCAGCTGGCTGATGACGGCGCAATCCTCGAGCTTGTCGAAGATATCGCGCGGCTCGCCGGCGCTGGGAAAGCGGGCGAAGCGCGTGCCGCCGGTGCCGACGCCCCAGGACGGGATCGCGACCGCGAATTTCTCGACCTTGTCCCTGATGGCGTCGATGGCGATGCCGCGGCGGTCAAGCCGCTCGCCGAGCGAGGCATAGTCGCGCTCGAGGCTGGCCTTGCGCGCGACGTTGTCCTTGTCGACGATGTCGGCGGAGATGATGGCTTCGGACACTGCTGTTCCTCCCTGAATGCGTGCGGCTGGCGCCGCCCCTCATCCGCCCTTCGGGCACCTTCTCCCCGTACAGTGACGGGGAGAAGGGCGGGCGCCTAGCGCGTAAAGCTCTGCGCGTTGCCGGCGTCGACATTGACGATGTTTCCGGTCGACTTGGCCGACATGTCGGAAGCGAAGAAATAGATCGCTTCGGCAATGTCTTCCGGAAAGACCGAGCGCTTCAGCATCGAGCGCGAGCGGTAATGCTCCTCCAGGTCGTCCGTGGACATCTTGTAGGCGGCGGCGCGCTGTTCCTTCCACTCGCCGGTCCAGATCTTCGAGCCGCGCAGCACCGCGTCCGGGTTGACGACATTGACCCTGATCTGCGCTTCCGCGCCCTCAAGCGCCAGGCAGCGCGCCAAGTGGATCTCGGCCGCCTTGGCGGTGCAATAGGCGGCGGCATTGGGCGACGCGGCCAGGCCATTCTTCGAAGCCACGAAGACGACATTGCCGCCGATCTCCTGCACCCTGAACAGCCGGAACGCTTCCCGCGAGACCAGGAAATAGCCGGTCGACAAGATGTCCATGTTCTTGTTCCACAGGGCCAGCGTCGTCTCCTCGATCGGCGCCGAGGAGGCGAGGCCCGCATTGGACACCAGAATGTCGATGCCGCCGAATTCCACAGCGGTCTCGGCAAAGCCGGCGACGACCTGGTCTTCCGAGGTGACGTTGATGACCACCGGGCGGACGAAATCCTTGCCATGGACCTTGGCCAGTTCCTCGTTCGCGCTGGCAAGTGCCGTCTCATCGATATCGGCCAGCACCACGCAGGCGCCCTCGCGCAGCAGGCGGCTGGCGGTCGCGCGACCGATGCCGCCGGCGCCGCCGGTGACCAGCGCGATCTGGCCGGCAAGCGACTTCGGCTTCGGCATGCGCTGCAGCTTCAGATCCTCGAGCAGCCAGTATTCGATGTCGAAGGCTTCCTGAGCGGGCAGGCCGACATAGGAGGAGACCGTCGAGGCGCCGCGCATGACATTGATGGCGTTGACATAGAATTCGCCCGATATGCGCGCCGTCGCCTTGTCGCCGGCGAAGGTGAACATGCCGACGCCCGGCATCAAATAGACCACGGCGTTAGGATCGCGGATGGCGGGCGAGTCCGGATGCTTGCAGCTGTCATAGTAGGCCTGATAGCCGACGCGATAGGCGGCGACATCATCGGCGAGGCGCGCGATGACGGCATCGACATCCGGTTTCGCCGGATCGAATTCGATGACCAGCGGGCGGATCTTGGTGCGCAGAAAATGGTCCGGACATGAGGTGCCTAATGCCGCCAGCGGGCGCAAATCCCTGGAGTTGACGAATTCGAGCACGGCGGGCGAATCGTCGAAATGGCCGAGCTTGTGGCTTTTCTCCGAGATCAGGCCCCGGATTTTCGGCATCAGTTTCGCCGCGATGGCGCGACGAGCCGAAGCGTCCAGCGACTTCACCACTTCGCCGCCGAAGATGGCGAGGCCTTCGGAGCGGCGCTCGAACCATTCGATCGCCTGGTTGATCACCGAGATCGTCGTTTCGTAGCATTCCTTGGGGGTGTCGCCCCAGGTGAACAGGCCATGGCTTTCAAGGATGACACCCTTGGCGTCGGGATGTTCGAGGCAGAACTTCTCCAGCCACAGGCCAAGTTCGAAGCCAGGCCGCTTCCATGGCAGCCAGCCTATGGCGTCGCCGAAGATCTCCTTCGTCAGCGCCCTGGAATCCTTCGCGGCGGCAATCGCGATGATGGCATCGGGATGCATATGGTCGACAAAGGGCCTGTGTACATAGGCATGCAGCGGCGTGTCGATCGAGGCCGCGCGCGGATTGAGATTGAAGGTGCAGTGGGAGAGATATCCCACCATCTCGTCCTCGTGCTCGACGCCGCGATAGAGGCCTTTGAGCGCGCGCAGCTTGTCCATGTAGAGGGTGGCGAAGCCGTCGAGCTTGATCGAGGCACTGTCGCCGCCGGAGCCCTTGACCCAAAGCACCTCGATAGTCTCGCCGGTAAGCGGGTCCTTCTGCCAGATCTTGGACGATGTGTTGCCGCCGCCATAGTTGGTGACGCGCTTGTCGGAACCGAGCGTGTTCGAGCGATAGACCAGAAGCTCAGGCTCGCCCATCCCCTTGGCCTTCGCATCGTCCCAAAGATTGGCGAGGCGCGAGCCGGAGCGGTTGTCGAGCATGGGTAATCCTCCCTGGGATGCAAAAAGGTGCAATCCATTTTGTCGAGGAATGTCTACGCAAGCAGGCCATCTGTCAATCACAAACGATCAATATCGATCATATTGCACCGCACAATGAAATTATATGATCGGAAATGATTGACACTGCTCTTTTTGAGTGCCTAGATGGCCAAGGCAGGGAGGAACCATGCACGAAAAAGAGCGCCACAGGATCATTCTGTCCGCTGTCCAGGAAAAACCTGTGGTGACGGTGCAGGAGATGGTCGACCTGACGGAGTCGTCCGAGGCGACGATCCGGCGCGACATCGCGGCGCTTCACGTGCAAAAACGCCTGCGCCGAGTGCGCGGCGGCGCCGAGGCGATCTCGCCGCCGCAATTCATCGGCCTTGCCGGCAGGCCCTTCTCCGTCAATGAAACGCTCAACGCGGCGCAGAAGCGGGCAATCGCGCGCGAAGCCGTTGAACTGTGTGGGGACGGCGAGCCGATCATCATCAATGGCGGCACGACCACCTTCCAGATGGTGCATTTCCTGACCGGCCGTCGCATGCCGATCTTCACCAATTCATTCCCGATCGCCGAGCATCTGCTCAAGCATTCCAAGAACACGGTGATGCTGTCGGGCGGCACCATCTATCGCGAGCAGAACATCATCCTGTCGCCCTTCGACAATGACGTGACGCGCAATTTCTACGCGCGCCGCATGTTCATGGGCGCTCAGGGGCTCGGGCCGCTCGGCCTGATGGAAGGCGACCCGCTACTGATCCAGGCCGAACAGA
This sequence comes from Mesorhizobium sp. B2-4-15, assembly GCF_006658505.1. Lineage (GTDB taxonomy): Bacteria > Pseudomonadota > Alphaproteobacteria > Rhizobiales > Rhizobiaceae > Mesorhizobium. Next base: position 84,178 of record NZ_VFUZ01000021.1, on the reverse strand, counting down.
AGCTGATCGACCAGGCCGACGAGCTGGTGGTGCTGGTCGATTCCTCGAAGTTCCGCAAGCGCTCGAGCCTGATCCTGTGCGGTCTGACGCGCATCGCCACCGTCATCACCGATGACGGCATCGAGGATCGCGAAGCCAAGATGTTGGAGGCAGCCGGTGTGACGCTGATCGTCGCCCGCAAGTCGGCAAAGGAAGAATCTCCACTGCAGGCCTGAGATCACCTCACGCCCGCAGCGGCGATGGAATGCAACGCTCAAGGGAGGATATTCGATGAGCTTCTTGAAGAAATTGATGGTTACGGCGGCCTTTTCTGCCGCCATGTTCGTGAATGCCGCCTATGCGGAGAACATCAAGATCGCGCTGGTGGTGAAGTCGCTCGGCAACGGCTTCTTCGATGCCGCCAACAAGGGCGCCGAAGAAGCGGCCAAGGAACTCGGCGACGTCGATATCATCTACACCGGCCCGACCAAGGCGACCGCGGAAGCGCAGATCGAAGTGGTCAATTCGCTGATCGCGCAGAAGGTCAACGCCATCGCGATCTCCGCCAATGACGCCGACGCGCTTGTGCCGGTGCTGAAGAAGGCCATGGAGCGCGGCATCACCGTCATCTCCTGGGATTCGGGCGTCGCCAAGGAAGGCCGTCAACTTCATCTCAATCCGTCCGACACCGGCCTGATCGGGGAGACCATCATCAAGCTCGCCGCCGACTACCTGCCGGAAGGCGGCGATGTCGCCATCCTGTCGGCCTCCTCGACCGCGACCAACCAGAACGCCTGGATCGAAGCGGCCAAGAAGGTGCTGCCGGAGAAGTTCCCCAAGATCAAGCTGGTCGCCACCGTCTATGGCGATGACGACTCGGCCAAGAGCACGGACGAAGCCAAGGGCCTTCTGAAGTCCTATCCGAACCTCAAGGCGATCATCGCACCAACCACCGTCGGTGTCGTTGCCGCCGCCCAGGTCGTCACCGACGAGAACCTGATCGGCAAGGTCAATGTCACCGGCCTGGCGCTGCCGTCCGAGTTCAAGAAGTTCATCGACAACGGCGCCAGCCAGGCGGTCGCGCTGTGGAACCCGATCGATCTCGGCTACTCCGCCGTCTACCTCGCCCATGACCTGGCGGTGAAGAAGGAAAAGGCGAAGCCCGGCGCCACGCTGTCGATCGGCCGCGTCGGCAAGGTGACGCTCGACGACACCAACTCGGCCGCGATGGCTCCGCCGTTCCAGTTCGACAAGACCAACATCGAGAAGTTCTCCAAGATCTATTGATCTAGGAGTCGGTACCCTCCCCCTTGTGGGGAGGGTCGGCGAGACGGTCTTGCGAAGCAATACCGACGAGACGGGGTGGGCGGCGACGTCTCCGCACATTAGGACTTTGATATGCTTGTAGACCCCCACCCCGCTCACTTCGTTCGCGACCCTCCCCACAAGGGGGAGGGTAAGGCAGTTCCCCGCCTGACGCTCTCAGGCATCTCAAAAAGCTTTCCTGGCGTGCGCGCGCTGCACAATGTCAGCCTGTCGCTCTATCCTGGCCAGGTGACGGCGCTGATCGGCGAAAACGGTGCCGGCAAGTCGACACTGGTCAAGATCATGACCGGCATCTACCAGCCCGACGAGGGCACAATCAGCATCGACAGCCAGGCCGTCACCTTGCCCAGCGCGCATGCCGCCTTCGGCCATGGCGTCACCGCCATCCATCAGGAAACCGTGCTGTTCGACGATTTGAGCGTGGCCGAAAATATCTTCCTCGGCCATGCACCGCGCTCACGCTTCGGCACCATCGACTGGCGCACGATGCGCAAAAATGCACGCGAAGTGCTCGACACAATGCATGCCGGCCATATCGACGCCGACGCCCGGCTGAAGGATCTCGGCATCGCCAACAAGCATCTGGTCGCCGTTGCCCGCGCCATGTCGATCGACGCCCAGATCGTGATCATGGACGAGCCGACTGCCGCCCTTTCGATGAAGGAGATCGAGGAGCTGTTCCTGCTCATCGATCTCCTCAAGAGCGAAGGCAAGGCGATCCTGTTCATCAGCCACAAGTTCGACGAGATCTACCGCATCGCCGACCGCTACACCGTGTTCCGCGACGGCGAGATGGTCGGCGAAGGCCTGATCAAGGATGCCGGCCAGAGCCAGATCGTGCGCATGATGGTCGGCCGCTCGGTCGATCACATCTTTCCACAGCGCAAGGCCGAGATCGGCGCGCCGGTGCTGTCCGTCTCCGGCCTGTCGCATCCGACCGAATTCAACGACATCGGCTTTGAATTGCACAAGGGCGAAATCCTCGGCTTCTATGGCCTTATCGGGGCCGGGCGCAGCGAGGTGATGCAGGCTATTTCGGGCATCACCCGCACATCGGCCGGCACGATCACGCTGGAAGGCAAGACGATCGCGCCAAAATCGGCGGCTGAGACAATCGAGGCCGGTATCGTCTACGTGCCGGAAGAACGTGGCAAGCAGGGCGTGGTGATCGGCCTGCCGATCTTCCAGAATGTCTCGCTGCCCTCGCTCACGCGCACCTCCAAATCCGGCCTGTTGCGGCTGGCGGAAGAGTTTTCGCTCGCCCGCTCCTACACCGAGCGGCTGGATCTGCGCGCCTCCTCGCTCAGCCAGGATGTCGGCACGCTGTCAGGCGGCAACCAGCAGAAGGTCGTCATCGCCAAATGGCTGGCGACCGCGCCCAAGGTGATCATTCTCGATGAACCGACCAAGGGCATCGACATCGGTTCCAAGGCCGCCGTGCACGGCTTCATGGCCGAACTGGTGGCGCAGGGCCTGTCGGTGATCATGGTTTCGTCGGAACTGCCGGAAATTCTCGGCATGTCCGACCGGGTCGTCGTCATGCGCGAGGGGCTCGTTGCGGCGGTCTACGACAACAAGGGACTGGACGCCGAGACGCTGGTCCGGACGGCGGCGGGGATCGCGGCATGAAAGCTATCCTGAAGTATCGCGAAATCTGGCTGCTCGCCGCCATCGCCGTTCTCATCGGCTTGATCTCGACCCGTTTCCCCGCCTTCGCCAACCCCGGCAATCTGCGCCAGGTGTTCAACGATACATCGATCCTGATGATCCTGGCGCTCGGCCAGATGGTGGTCATCCTGACCCGGTCGATCGACCTGTCGATGGCTTCCAACCTGTGCTTCACCGGCATGGTGGTGGCGATGCTGAACGCCGCGCACCCGGCGATCCCCATCCCCCTGCTGATCGTCATCGCGCTGGCCGTCGGGTTGCTGCTCGGCGCCATCAACGGCCTGCTTGTGTGGCGGCTGAACATCCCCTCGATCGTGGTGACACTGGGCACGTTGACCATCTATCGCGGCGCCACCTTCGTTCTGTCCGGCGGCGCGTGGGTCAATGCCGACAAGATGAGCCCGGATTTCATCGGCTTCCAGCGCGCCGCCTTCCTCGGCATTCCCGTGCTCTCCTGGATCGCCATCCTGGTCATCGCGCTGTTCTTCATCCTGATGACACGCACCGCGCTCGGGCGCTCGATCTACGCCATCGGCGTCAACCCGACGGCGTCGGTCTATGCCGGCATCGATGTCGGGCGCACGAAATTCATCGTCTTCTGCATCTCGGGCATGATCGGCGGCCTCTCCGGCTACCTCTGGATCTCGCGTTATGTGATCGCCTCGGTCGAGGTCGCCAACGGCTACGAGCTCAACATCATCGCCGCCTGCGTCATTGGCGGCATCTCGATCGCCGGCGGCATCGGCTCGGTCGGCGGCGCGGTGTTAGGGGCGCTGTTCCTCGGCATCATCTCCAACGCGCTTCCGGTCATCAACATCTCGCCCTTCTGGCAAATGGCGATTTCGGGCAGCGCGATCATTCTGGCCGTCGTGCTCAACGCGCGCGGCGAACGCCGGCAGGGCCGCATCATCCTGAGAAAGATGGAGGCGGCATGAGCAGCACTTCGCTCCGGTTGTTCCAGCTAATCGGCCTGTCGCCTTCGGCAACAGGCCTGTTTTCAACGTTTGCGCCGCCCCTCACCCTTACCCTCTCCCCGTATAGAGACGGGGAGAGGGGGCCGCCAGCGTGGGAGCGCTTCCCTTCTCCCCGTCCCTATACGGGGAGAAGGTGCCGGCAGGCGGATGAGGGGCAGCGCCAAAGTTCTGAGGGTGTTGCTCCATGACCGACACAACAAACACCCCTGCCCCACGCCATATCCCGGACCGGCTCGACAAGCCGCTGTCCTCGGCGATCTTCTCGTGGGAAGCGCTGCTCGTCATCATCGCGGCTCTCATCTTCGCCATAAACAGCTTCGCCTCGCCGTATTTCCTCGACCCCTATTCGCTGTCGGACCTGACGTTCAATTTCACCGAAAAGGGCCTGATCGCCTTCGCGATGGCGCTGCTGATCATTTCGGGCGAGATCGACCTGTCGGTCGCCGCCATCGTCGCGCTCGCCTCGACGCTTATGGGCATGGCGGTGCAGGCTGGCGCGGGGACACCGGTTCTGGTGCTGATCGGCATCGTCGTCGGGCTCGGCTGCGGCGCCTTCAATGGCTTTCTGGTGACAAGACTCGGCCTGCCTTCCATCGTCGTCACCATCGGCACGATGAGCCTGTTTCGAGGCATCGCCTTCATCATCCTCGGCGACCAGGCCTACAAGGGCTATCCGGAAAGCTTCGCCTTCTTCGGGCAGGGCTATGCCTGGTGGGTGGTGTCGTTCGAACTGGTGCTCTTCCTCACAGCGGCCGTCGTCTATTGGTTCCTGCTGCACCGCACGAGCTTCGGCCGCCGCGTCTTCGCCATCGGCAACAATCCGGTCGCGGCGCAGTTCTCCGGCGTGCGCGTCGGGCGCATCAAATTCATCCTGTTCTGCCTGACCGGACTGATGTCGGGCGTCGCCTCGGTGCTGATCACCTCCCGGCTCGGCTCCACCCGACCGTCGATCGCGCAGGGCTACGAGCTCGAAGTCATCACCATGGTGGTGCTGGGCGGCGTCAGCATTCTCGGTGGCGTCGGCAGCATTCCGGGCGTCGTGCTCGCCGCCTTCATCATGGGGCTGGTGACCTTCGGCCTCGGTCTGCTCAACGTGCCCGGCATCGTCATGTCGATCTTCATCGGCCTGCTGCTGATCGTCGTCATCGCGCTGCCGATCGTCTGGCGGCGGCTGCGCGGAGGACGATGATGGCCGAAAAATACGCGTTCAAGATGATGCTCAAGCCCGGCATGAAGGCCGAGTACAAGAGGCGCCATGACGAGATCTGGCCGGCGCTGGTGGCGCTGCTGAAGCAGGTCGGGGTGTCCGATTATTCCATCCATCTCGATGGCGAAACCAACATCCTGTTCGGGGTGCTGTGGCGGCGGGATGGTCACGGCATGGCCGAGTTGCCGAACCATCCGGTGATGCAGCGCTGGTGGGCTCATATGGCCGACATCATGGAGACCAAGCCGGACAACGAGCCGGTGGCGGTGCCGCTGGAAACGGTGTTCCACCTGGAATGAGCACGATACGTCATGTCGCCGTCATCGATATCGGCAAAACCAATGCCAAGGTGGCGCTGGTCGATCTCGTCACCTTGAGCGAGGTCGCGCTGCGTCGCATGGTGAATGCGCCGGTGCGCCAGGCGCCCTACCCGCACCACGATGTCGAAGCGCTGTGGAATTTCATCCTTGACGGCCTGGCGGGCCTCAACCGCGAGCAGCGCATCGACGCCATTTCGATCACCACCCACGGCGCGACAGGCGTGCTGGTCGACGCAGCGGGCGAACTGGTGTTGCCTGTGCTCGATTATGAGTTCGACGGTCCCGACAGTCTGGCGGCGGACTATGACGCGACCCGCCCGCCCTTCGGAGAGACCGGCACGCCGCGCCTGCCGCTCGGCCTCAATCTCGGCGCGCAATTCTTCTGGCAGCAGAAGCGTTTGCCGGCGGAATTCGCCAGGGCCACCGCGATGCTGATGTACCCGCAATATTGGGCGCTGCGGCTGACCGGCGTCGCCGCCAATGAGGTGACGTCGCTCGGCTGCCACACCGATCTGTGGAACCCGTGGACCGCCGATTTCTCCTCGATGGTCGACAAACTGGATTGGCGTCGACTGATGGCGCCGGTGCGACCGGCAAGGGATCGGCTCGGCCCGATCCTGCCCACGCTTGCGGTGCGGACCGGCCTCGATCCACGGACGCCCGTTTTCTGCGGTCTGCACGATTCCAACGCTTCGCTGCTGCCGCATCTCCTATCCGACGCGCGGCCGTTCTCGGTCGTCTCAACCGGCACCTGGGTGGTGTCGATGGCGGTCGGCGGCAGGGCGGTCGCGCTCGACCCGGCACGCGACACGCTGGTCAATGTCAATGCGCTCGGCGATCCGGTGCCCTCGGCGCGCTTCATGGGCGGTCGCGAGTTTTCGACGCTTACCGACGGTCAACCGCAGGAATGGAGCGAAGACGATGTCGCCGCCGTGCTGGCGCGGCAGGCCTTGCTGCTGCCTTCCACTCAGCAGGGTTCCGGGCCATTCCCGCATCGCACCGCGCAGTGGAGCAATGCGGAGAATTCCAGTCCCGGGCAGCGTTTTGCCGCGATTTCGTTCTACCTTGCGCTGATGACCGCGATCTGCCTGGACCTCATAGGCGGCGATGGTCCGACGACGGTCGAGGGGCCGTTTGCCCAAAACCGGCTTTTCATCCGTATGCTGGCGGCAGCGACAGGCAGACCGGTCATCGCATCGGAGACCTCGACCGGCACCAGCATCGGCGCGGCGCTGCTGGCGTTGGACGGCGTCGCGGTCATGAGCAAAGGCGAGCGAACTGAGCCGCCGGCCGATGGGGATTGGGGCGACTATGCAAGGGCGTGGCAAAGGGCCGTCAGGGCATAAGTTGCGGCATCGCTACCCAGCCTTGCTTGACAGGCGCCAACCTCGGCAATGAAGGCACGTCAGCGCGGCGCCGTCCCATAAAGCAGTCCCTGCGGATCGATCTCAGGTTTTCTACCGGCGACGAGGTCGGACAGGAACTTTCCGGAGCCGCAGGCCATGGTCCAGCCGAGATGGCCATGGCCGGTGTCGAGATAGAGGTTGCGGTATTTCGCCTGGCCGAAGACAGGCACCGAATTCGGCATCATCGGTCTCAGCCCTGCCCAAAGCAACGCCTTTTTCTCGTCGAACGCGCCCGGGAACAAATCCTTGCCGGTGTTCAGGATGGAGCTGAAATCGCTCGGCTTGAAACTGCGGTCGAAGCCGGTGAACTCCGCCGTCGACGACATGCGCAGCCGGTTTCCCAGCCTCGAATAGCCGATCAAGCGATCCTCGTCGGCGCCGCCCATGGTCGGTCCTTTGTTCTCGTCCTCGAGCGGGACGGTCACGGTATAGCCCTTCACCGGATAGACAGGCAGGTCGATGCCGTAACGGCGGCCGAGCAGGCCGCTTTCCGGCCCCATGGAAATGACGACGGCGTCAGCCGTGACCGGTCCGGCGGAGGTCATCACGGCCCGCACCCGGTCGCCCTCGACGTCGAGGCCCTGAACCGTCGTGCCGAACAGGAATTTGACCCCGAGTTTTTCCACCGCATAGGCGGCGAGCTTGTCGGCGAGTTGTTTGGAATCGCCTGTCTGGTCGATCGGGGAGTAGACACCGCCGGCGATTTTTTCCTTGACGCCGGCCAGCCCCGGTTCCAGTTCGACCAGCCGGTCGCGGCCGACGATCTCGATCGGCAGGCCGTGCTCGCCGAGATAGCGGTAATTCTCGGTGCCTGTGTCGAGGCTCTTCTGCGAACGGAAGAAGTACAGGATACCGCGCTTGCGCTCGTCGTAGTGGATGCCGGTGGTCTCCGAGAGGGCGTTGATGCAATCGCGCGAATAGAGTGCGAGCCGCAGCTTGACGCTGGTGTTGGCGCGCATGCGCGCCACGGTACATTCGCGCAGAAAACGCAGGCTCCAGGCATAAAAATAAGGGTCGAGGCGCAGTCTGACCTTAATGCCGAGATCATGGTTCCAGAGCCCCCGCAGGAAGGTCTTCAGCGCAGAAGGCGAGGCCCAGGCGGTGGCATCGCCCGGCGACACCAGGCCGGCATTCGACTGGCTGGTGCCGCGCGCCGCCGCTTCATGGCGCTCGATGACCGTCACGTCGTGGCCGTCGCTTGCCAGATAGTAAGCGGCGGCCGTACCGACGACGCCGGCTCCGAGCACCAAAATTTTCATGCGGCCCTCAAGGATCGGGCAACGTGCCCCACACGTCGCTTTCTGAACTCCTCAATAGCGCGTCCCGTTACGCGGGACGAGCCCTTGGCCCAACAGCTCGCTGTTTCAGCTTCTCGCCGAGTTCTTGCCGGTGAGAATCCGCTCCCACGCCAGGGCATCCTTGACGATCTGGTCGAGATCGTCGCGTTGCGGGGTCCAGCCAAACTCCGCGCGGGCGAGATCGGAATTGGCGACCACGGCGGCGGCATCGCCCGGGCGCCGATCGCCCATCCTCACCTCGAAATCCCGCCCGAAGGCGCGCCGTACGCTGTCGATGACCTCGAGCACCGAATAGCCATGGCTGTAGCCGCAATTGGCGACGAGACTCTGTCCCCCGGCGCGCAGCCGCTGCAGGGCCTGGCGATGCGCCGCCGCAAGATCGCTGACATGGATGTAATCGCGCATGCAGGTGCCGTCCGGCGTCGGATAGTCATTGCCGAAGACCTGCATGAAAGGCCTTTTGCCGAGCGCGGTCTCGCAGGCAACCTTGATCAGATGCGTGGCGCCGGGCGTGGACTGGCCGGTGCGGCCCTTCGGGTCGGCGCCGGCGACGTTGAAATAGCGCAGCGCGGTATAGCGCAGGCCGTGCGCGGCGCCCGCATCGCGCAGCATCCACTCGCTCATCAGCTTGGACAGGCCATAGGGCGATTCCGGCGCCAGGCGGGCATCCTCGCGCACCGGTTCCAGCCCGGCGCCGCCATAGACGGCGGCGGTCGAGGAAAAGATGAAATGGGGCACGCCTTCGCGCACGGCGGTTTCGATCAGCGTGCGTGTCTTGCTGGTGTTGTTTTCGTAGTAGGCGAGTGGGTCGGCGACGGATTCGGGGACCACGATCGAGCCGGCGAAATGGATGATCGCGTCGACCTTGTCGTCCCGGATGATCGAGCCGACCAACTCCTTGTCGGCGACATCGCCAACGACCAGCTTTGCTTCGGGCGCAACCGCCCATTCGAAGCCGGTGGAAAGCCGGTCGAGAACGACCACGCTCTCGCCCGCATCCAGCAATTCCCAGACCATGTGGCTGCCGATATAGCCGGCACCACCTGTCACCAAAACCGTCATCCCAAGTCCTCGCTTACCCAAGATTTATCGGAAACTGTCTCAAACATCGCCTTACTGGAAAGCCTGCAGGATGGCCATTAGAACCCTTCGTAACCGGCGTTCACTTGATGTGGCATCGTGCGGAAACAAAAGTGATCCAGAGAACGTATCGTGGAATAGGCCACGATCCGCCCTCGTTAGGAACAGGCGCGGGGCGTGGCATTTTGACCAAAATGGCCCGGTGGACGACCAATCGGCCAATGATTATGATCCCGCGCAAAATTGGGAAGTCGACATGAATTACCAGCGGTTCTTCGAAGAAGCGATCGACCAGCTCCATGCCGAGCGTCGCTACCGCGTCTTCGCCGACCTCGAGCGTATCGCGGGCAAGTTCCCGCGCGCCATCTGGCGCTCCAACGGCCGCGCCGAGGAAATCACCGTCTGGTGTTCCAACGACTATCTCGGCATGGGCCAGCACGCCGACGTCATCGCCGCGTTCCAGAACGCGGCCGGCAAGATGGGCTCCGGCGCCGGCGGCACCCGCAACATTTCGGGTACCTCCAACCCGCTGGTCGAGCTCGAGCATGAGCTTGCCGACCTGCACGGCAAGGAAGCGGCGCTCGTCTTCACCTCCGGCTTCGTCTCCAATGAAGCGTCGATCTCGACCATCGCGCGGCTTTTGCCCAATTGCCTGATCATCTCGGACGAGCTGAACCATGCCTCGATGATCGAGGGCGTGCGGCGCTCGGGCGCCGAGAAGAAGATCTTCCGCCACAATGATGTCGCGCATCTGGAAAGCCTGCTGCAGGCGGCGGGGCGCGAACGCGCCAAGCTGATCGTCTTCGAGAGCGTCTATTCGATGGACGGCGACATCGCGCCGATCAGCGAGATCGTCGAGCTCGCCGAGCGCTACAACGCCATGACCTATATCGACGAGGTCCATGCGGTGGGCATGTACGGGCCGCGCGGCGGCGGCATCACCGAACGCGAGGGCCTGGCCGACCGCATCGACATCATCGAAGGCACGCTCGCCAAGGCGTTCGGCACGCTGGGTGGCTACATCACCGGCACCAGTGCCGTCATCGATGCCGTTCGCTCCTATGCGCCCGGCTTCATCTTCACCACGGCGCTGCCGCCGGCGATCGCGGCCGCGGCCACCACGTCGATCCGCCATCTCAAGCAGTCGCAGGCCGAGCGCGACGCCCAGCAGCGGCAGGCGAGCCGCACCAAGCAGATCCTGTCGGCCGCCGGCCTGCCGGTGATGGACTCTCCGACCCACATCGTGCCGGTGCTGGTTGGCGATCCGGAGCTGTGCAAGATGGCCAGCGACCGCCTGCTCGGCGTGCACGGCCTTTATATCCAGCCGATCAACTACCCGACCGTGCCGCGCGGCACGGAACGGCTGCGCATCACGCCGACGCCGTTCCATTCCGACGCCCTGATCGCCGAACTGCAGGACGCGCTGGTCGAGACCTGGGATGCGCTCGGCATCCCCTACGGCTCGGCCGGACGGCCCTCGGTCGCCAAAAGCGACCGCATCATTCCGCTGCTGGTGCCCAAGTCGGGCGGCTGAAAGCCGGTTTGTGCCCGTCACAGGGTTTACTCGAACCGTAGCGCCGCCCCTCATTGTCCTGCCGGACATTTCTCCCCGTATAGTGACGGGGAGAAAGACGCTGTGTCCGATGGTTCCGCCAACAGACATTGCAGTATAAGGCGAGGTTGCTTTCTAACGAGGCGCAGCGCTTACCTATGGAAGCGCAACAAACCTCAGCCTATTTTCATCCAATTCGCCAGCCGGTGCGCCGCTTCCTCGACCTGGTCGAGGCGGCGGTGGAAGCATAGGCGCAGGAAGGCTTCGCCGCCGGGACCGAAAGCGGTGCCGGGCGCCAGGCCGACATTGGCCCTGTCGACGATTTCGAAAGCCGCGCTGCGCGAATCCGTGATGCCGTCGACCATGAAGAACAGATAGAACGCGCCCTGCGGCACGGTGAACCGGGCACGGCCGGTGGCGCCGAGAATGCCGCAGACCAGGTCTCGCGCCTTCCTCGCCCGTTCCACTTGTTCGGCAACGAAAGCATCGCCCTCGTCGAGCGCGGCGATCGCGCCGCGCTGCATGAACTGGGCAACGCCCGAGTTGGAATACTGGATCAGGTTCTCGAACACCTGCTGCAGGCTCGGATGCGTCTTGATCCAGCCGACGCGCCAGCCCGTCATCGCCCAGTTCTTGGAGAAGGAGTTTACGAACAGGATGCGGTCCTCCGCCGTCGCGATGTCGAGGAAGGACGGCGCGCGGCCGTGGCCGTAGTGGAACAGCGAATAGATCTCATCGGCGATGATCCAGAGGTTCTTCGCACGCGCGAGATCGAGTATCGCTGCAAGGGCTCGTGATCGGCGGTCCAGCCGGTCGGGTTCGACGGGGTGTTGATGAACAATGCCCTGGTGCGCGGCGTGATCGCCGCCGCGAGCTTCTCGACATCGCAGGACCAGCCATTGCCGGAATGGTCAAGCGTGACCGGCACCGGAACGGCTCCCGATATCGCCGCGGCGGCGTCGAAATTCGGCCAGGCCGGCGACAGATAGATCACCTCGTCGCCGGCGCCGGCGAGTGCCGCGAGCGCCAGCTGGATGGCATGCATGCCGGAGCCGGTGACGATGAATTGCTCCTCCGGGAACGTCTTGGCGAAATGCCTGGCGTAGTAGCGGGCAAGCGCTTGCCTGAGATCGGGAATGCCCCTCTGCCAAGTGTAGAACGTCTCACCGCCGGCCAGCGCCTTCGACGCGGCATCGGTGATGAAGGCCGGCGTCGGCAGGTCGCCCTCACCGGCCCAAAGCGGGATCAGGCCTTCGCGCAGCCGGCCGTAGTTGACGACGGCGACAATGCCGCTTTCCGGCGCCGCACGGGCTTCGGCGCGCAAGGTCTCTATCAGGCTCATAACAGGTCCGCTTTCTCTCAGGGTTGCCGCTCTTTACCAGATGCGAAAACAGAAAACCCCGGCCGCGAACGACCGGGGTTTTGGTCCAGAGAGCCCTGTCCCGTCTATCGCCTGGCCAGCAAATCGCGGATTTCGGTCAAAAGCTGCACGTCGGCAGGCGGAGGGGCTGCCGCTGGCGCGGGTTTTTCTGTCTCCAGGCGCCTGCGCATGTTGTTCACGGCCTTGACCATGAGGAAGATGATGAAGGCGAGGATGAGGAAGTTCAGCACGACGGTGATGAAGCTGCCATACGCAAAAACAGCACCTTGCTTTTTGGCATCCGCCAGTGAGGTGGCGTTGACGGCCGAGGAAAGCCCGATGAAATAGTTGTTGAAGTCCAGTCCGCCGAAAATCGCTCCGACGATCGGCATGATGATGTCGTTGACGAGAGAATCGACGATCTTGCCAAAGGCCGCGCCGATGATGACGCCGACGGCCAAGTCCATCACGTTACCCTTGGAGATGAATTCCTGGAATTCTTTCAGCATTCGACCCTCCTTGTCATGACCGGCCGCGCTGCCGCCTCACCAATGTCTTTCGGCCCGGCCCGAGCTCACAATAACAAAAACCCCCGGTTGCAAAACCGGAAAAAGGGTGAAAGCACCGCTTTGTTTTTACCCGACGTCATCAGACACCGATGCGCCGAAAGCCGCGATGGACTCGGCTTCCAAGCTGTGGTTGCGTGCAGGAAGGCCGGGCGTCAAACCGGCCAGGGAGGAATTGCGAGCCGTGCAGGGCTTGTTCATCGTCATCATCGCGATCGCCTATGTGACGCTGCTGTTTGCCATCGCCAGCCTGGGCGATCGACGCTCGGCCATCTCCGGGCCGGGGCGGGCGCGGCCTTTCATCTACGCGCTCAGCCTCGCCATCTACTGCACATCCTGGACCTTCTTCGGCTCGGTCGGCCTCTCCTCCGAGCGCGGCCTCGAATTCCTCGGCATCTATACCGGGCCAGTGCTGGTGTTCGTGTTCGGCTTCCCACTGCTCAACCGCATCGTGCGCCTGGCCAAGACCGAGAAGATCACCTCGATCGCCGACTTCCTCGGCGCGCGCTACGGCAAGAGTTTTGCCGTCGCCGCGATCGCCACGCTGATCGCCACGATCGGCGCGGTGCCCTATATCGCCCTGCAGCTGAAGGCGATCTCCGGTTCGGTCAGCCTGATGGTCGAGCACTATACGGGATCGCCGCCCTCCTTCGATCCGTTCGTCAGCGATATCTCGCTGGTCGTGGCCATGCTGCTGGCGCTGTTTGCGGTGCTGTTCGGCACTCGCCATGCCGATGCCACGGAACACCAGGACGGGCTGGTGCTGGCGGTGGCGGTCGAAACCGTGGTCAAGCTTGCCGCGTTCCTGGCGATCGGCCTCATGGTCACCTTCCTGATCTTCGGCGGCCCGGGCGACATGTTCGCAAGGCTCGCAGAGAACGCGCATGTGCGGCAGGCGATGGGATACAACACCTCGCTCGCCACCTGGCTGGTGCTGACCGGATTGAGCGGCTTCGCCATCATTCTCTTGCCACGACAGTTCTACGTCACCATTGTCGAGAACCGCGGCGAGGCCGAATTGCGCACCGCGACCTGGGTGTTTCCGCTCTACCTCGTGGCGATCAACCTGTTCGTGCTGCCGATCGCCTTCGCCGGCCTGTCGCTGGTCGGCGCCGGCACCAGCAGCGATCTCTACGTGCTGTCGCTGCCCCTGTTCAGCGGCCATGACGTGCTCGCCATGGCGGCCTTTATCGGCGGGCTGTCGGCGGCAACCGCCATGGTGATCGTCGAAAGCGTGGCGCTGTCGATCATGATCTCCAACGACCTCGTCATTCCGCTGTTCGTGCGCCGCCTGCTCAAGACCTCGACCTCGGAGACCGAGGACTGGTCGACGCTGATCCTCAATGTGCGGCGCGGGGCGATCTTCATCCTTTTGTTCATCGCCTTCCTCTATTACCGCGAGAGCACCAACAGCGCGCGCCTGTCGTCGATCGGCCTGATGTCGTTCGCGGCCATCGCGCAATTCGCGCCGGCGCTGATCGGCGGGCTGGTCTGGCGCGGCGCCAATGGCCGCGGCGCGACACTCGGCATGGTCGCCGGCATCCTGGTCTGGGGCTATACGCTGCTTTTTCCATCGTTCGTCGCGCCCGACACCGATATCATCGTGCACGGGCTGTTCGGCTTCGAGGCGCTGCGGCCGCAGGCTCTGTTCGGCACGGTGGCCGAACCGCTGAACCACGGTGTCCTGTGGAGCCTGTCGATCAACGCAGTGTTCTTTGTCCTGGGCTCGCTCTCGCGCGCGTCGCTGCCGCTGGAACGCATCCAGGCGTCGATCTTCGTGCCGCGCGACGCCGGCCCGATGCCAAGCCTGCGCCGCTTCCGCACCGCCATAACCGTCAACGATCTCAAGGACACGATCGGGCGTTACCTTGGCGTCGAGCGCACCGAGCGCTCCTTCCAGTCGTTCGAGAAGGCCAACGCCACTTCGCTCCACGGCAAGGAGCAGGCGAGCATGGACGTCATCCGCTTTTCCGAGCAGCTCTTGGCCAGCGCCGTCGGCTCCTCATCGGCGCGGCTGATCCTGTCGCTGCTGTTCAGACGCCATGATCGTGAATCCCGGGACGCCTTCCGCCTGCTCGACGACGCCACCGAGGCGCTGCAGCATAACCGCGACCTGTTGCAGATCGCTCTCGACCAGATGGAACAGGGCATCACCGTCTTCGACCGGGATTTCCGGCTCATCTGCTGGAATCGTCAGTACCGGGCGCTGTTCGACTTGCCCGACGAGATGGGTCAGGTCGGGGTCTCGCTCGACCAGATCCTGCGCCATCTGGCCGAGCGCGGCGACATTCCCGCCGAACAGCGCGTGACGACGCTCAACCGGCTGACCAGTTTCGTCAGCCCCTGGCAGATGGAGCTGAAGACCAGCGGCCGCATCCTGGAATTGCGGTCCAACCCGATGCCGGATGGCGGCATCGTCGCCACCTATGCCGACATTTCCGGGCGCGTCGAACAGGACCTGGCGCTGAAGCGCGCCAATGAATCGCTGGAACAGCGGGTCAAGACCCGCACCATCGAACTGACTAGGGTCAACGAGGAATTGACCCGGGTCAACGAGGAGCTGGCGCAGGCGCAAATGCTGGCCGAGGAGGCCAATCTCGGCAAGACGCGCTTCCTCGCCGCCGCCGGTCACGACATCCTGCAGCCCTTGAACGCCGCCCGGCTCTATTGCTCCTCGCTGATCGAGAAGGCCGGCAAGGGGCCGGCCGGCAAGGCGGCAGTCAACATCGAATCCTCGCTGGAATCGGTCGAGACCATCTTGGGCGCGGTGCTCGACATCTCGCGTCTCGATGCCGGCGCGATGAAGCCTGATGACACCGCCTTCAGCCTCGACGGATTGCTGCGCCAGATCGGCAATGATTTTCGGCCGATGGCGGCGGAGAAAAAGCTCGGACTGACGATCATGCCGTCGTCGCTGGCGGTGACGACGGACCGCAATCTGTTGCGCCGCCTGATCCAGAACCTCGTCTCCAATGCGATAAAGTACACGCGCCACGGCCGTATCCTGGTCGGCGTGCGGCGGCGCGGCGACCTGGCTGAGATCCAGGTGATCGACACCGGCATCGGCATCGCCGGCGACAAGCTGAACACTGTTTTCCATGAGTTCACGCGGTTGGACGAAGGGGCGCGCGAAGCCGAAGGCCTTGGCCTCGGCCTCTCCATCGTCGACCGCATCGCCCGGGTGCTCAGGCTCGAAATCCGCATTTTCTCCAATCCTGGCAAAGGCACGCGTTTCTCCGTCATCCTTCCAGTGGCGGCCGTGGCGGCGCCCAGGCGGGAGACCGAGAAAGCACCAGCGCGCACGGCGTCCTCGCTTGCCGGGCTCACGGTGCTTTGCATCGACAATGACGCGCGTATCCTCGACGGCATGCGATTGCTGCTCGAAGGCTGGGGATGCAGCGTCGACACCGCCTCCGGGTCAACGTATTTCTTGTCGCCTGGCGCGCGCAGGCCCGACATCGTGCTTGCCGACTATCATCTGGATGGCGCGACCGGGCTCGAAGCGATCAGGACCCTGCGCGCTGCTTACGGCCGGGATCTGGCCTGCGTGCTGGTCACCGCCGACCGTTCCAACGAGGTGCGCGCCGCGGCAAGCGAGCTCGACGTTCCGGTGATCAACAAACCGCTGAAGCCGGCGGTGCTGCGCTCGATGATGGCCAGGGTCAGACCGCTGGCACCAGCCGCCGAGTAACGGCATCGTGTCTCTTGATGCGACGACAAGAGCGGATCAGCCGCTCGTCTGCAGCGGGTCGCTGCCGATCTTGGACAGGAGGATCACCGCCTGGGTGCGGCTGTCGACACCGAGCTTCTGCAGGATAGCCGAGACATGCGCCTTGATCGTCGCCTCGGAGACGCCGAGTTCGTAGGCGATCTGCTTGTTGAGCAGGCCTTCCGCCAGCATGCCAAGCACGCGTGTCTGCTGCGGCGTCAGCGCCTGCAGCCGCTTGATCAGGTCCGATATTTCCGGATCGCGCTCGACGCCGAGATCGACGCCAACCGGCGCGGCGATGTCGCCGGCAAGCACCGTCTGCACAGCGCCGCGGATCTCTTCCATGCTGGCCGATTTGGAGATGAAGCCGGACGCGCCGAGATCGAGCGCGCGCCTGATGGTCGCCGGATCGTCATGCGCCGATACCACCACCAACGGCACCGCGGGATGCACGCCGCGCAGCGAAATCAGGCCGGAAAGACCGCTGGCGCCGGGCATCGACAGGTCGAGCAGCACCAGATCGACATCTTCATTGGCCACGACCAGCGCCTTGGCGCTTTCGAAATCGCCGGCCTCGTGGATGGCGGCGACATTGCCGATGCCGGCAAGCGCCTCGCGCAGCGCACCGCGAAACAGCGGGTGATCGTCGGCGATGACGAACGTGTAGCCTGACGGCAAATATCCCTCCCCGAATCCCATCGATCATTTCAAGGCTTTTCGGGATCAGTCGGACGATTATGAGGGGCCGCGCGCCGTTTTCAAGCGGCAAAGCCAGCGCGCCGCGTTTTCCCTTATGGCGCTCAGGTCTTCTGCGAGTTGGGCTGGACCCCGCTGTCCTTGTCCATATCCTTGACGATGCCCATGAAGCCCTTCAGGAAACGCTCCATGTAGCTCATCGTCTTGTTGAAATCTTCCTCGCTCGGCAGTTTCGATTCGAGACGGGCGGAGAGCGAATTCTCCAGCTTGGTGACGCGCTCGTCCATTGCCTTCATTGATGTTTGCAGGCGGTCGACCTCGTCCTGGAAAGCCGCGCGTTCGTCGGCCGCCATCTTGCAGACGAGCTGGCCGGAGCGCTCCTCGCAGAGCGACATAGCACCGGTCTGTGTATCCATGCGGACATAGCCGTTGTCAGACTTCTCCAGCCGGTAGCGGTCGGTTTCTTCCGAATAAGCTGAGGCCGCGACCAGTGAAGCGAGCGCGGCGGGGATCAAGATGTGCTGCAGACGCATGTTGTCCTCCATGGCCAAAGCCTGAAATATCGCATGTTTGCGCCGGAAATGGGGACGACCCCTTGGGGTGGCCTTCCCCGCATGACTGGTTCGGACTATAGCGCAACCATGTCACAGATTATCTACAAGATAACCCCGGAAGCGCCCTGGCGCGAGGCCGAAGCCAATGGCCGCTTCACCGGCGCGCCGATCGACATCGCCGACGGCTTCATCCATTTTTCGACGGCGGCGCAGGTCAGGGAAACGGCGGCCAGGCATTTCTCGGGCCAGACGGACCTCCTGCTGGTCGCCATCGACGGCGCCAGCCTGGGCGACGCCTTGAAATACGAGGTGTCGCGCGGCGGCGCCCTGTTTCCGCATCTCCATGGCGTGCTGGAGCTCAGCGCCGTGCTTTGGGTCGAGCCGCTGCCGCTTGGTGCCGACGGCACCCACCAGTTCCCGGCGCTGGAGGAGCAATGAGCGTGCTCGACCGGTTTGGCCAGAAGCTGCTGTTCACCTTCGATCCGGAAACCGCGCATGGCCTGTCGATCGCGGCGCTGCGCTGCGGCCTGCCGGTGGCCAGGCGACCGATACAAGACGAGAGGCTGAGGGTCGGGCTTTGCGGTCTCGATTTCCCGAACCCTCTCGGCATGGCCGCCGGCTACGACAAGAACGCCGAGGTGCCCGACGCGCTGCTTGGCCTCGGCTTCGGCTTCGCCGAGGTCGGCACGGTCACGCCGCTGCCGCAGGCCGGCAACCCGAAGCCGCGCATCTTCCGGCTGACGGCGGATGAAGCGGTGATCAACCGGCTGGGCTTCAACAATGAGGGTCATGCGGCCGCCGAGAAACGCCTTGCCGCGCGCAAGGGGCGCCCTGGCATCGTCGGCGTCAACATCGGTGCCAACAAGGACAGCGCCGACCGGATCGGTGACTATGAGCGCGGCGTTTCCCGCTTCGCCGCCTATGCCAGCTATCTCACCGTCAACATCTCGTCGCCGAACACGCCGGGCCTGCGCAACATGCAGGCGCGCGAGCAACTCGGCGAATTGCTGTCCCGGGTCGTGGCCGCGCGTGCCGCGGCATCGGCGCAACCACCCGTTTTCCTGAAGATCGCGCCGGATCTGGCCGAGGCCGAACTGGAGGATATCGCCGCCGAGGTCGCCGGGAAGCGGGTCGACGGCGTCATCGTCTCCAACACCACCATTTCGCGGCCGCCGCTGCGCAGCGGCGACACTGCACGCGAGACCGGCGGGCTTTCGGGCAGGCCATTGTTCGATCGATCGACCATCGCGTTGGCAAGAATGCGCAAATTGCTCGGGCCGGACATGGCCATCATCGGTGTTGGTGGCGTCGATTCCGCCGATACGGCACTGGAAAAGATCCGCGCAGGGGCCGATCTCGTCCAGCTCTACACCGGCATGATCTATGCCGGACCGGCGCTGCCTGGCCGGATCGTCGCCGGGATGGCGCGATTTGCCGAGACCGAGCGGCTGAAGTCCATTCGCGACTTGCGCGACAGCCATCTTGATCGATGGGCATCGAAGCCGCTCAGTTGAAGGCCGTCCGCACCCGTAGCCGCAGAATTGTCAGCAGGCTGAAGCCGCGCGCCAGCAGAAACACGTGCAATGCTGCCCAAAGGCCGTGATTGCCGAAGGCAGGCGCCAGCGTGAGCAGCGCGACGGCAAAAACGAGGAACGACAGCAGCATCATATTGCGCATGTCGCGTGACCAGGTCGCGCCGATGAAGACGCCGTCCATCTGGAACGCCAGCACACCGCTCAGCGCGGTGAACGCCGCCCAGGGCAGGTAGGTGTCGGCCACGGCGCGGACCTCCTGCGATGTCGTGACGATGGCGACCAGATCGGCGCCGGCCAGGAGCAGCACCAGCGTCGCGGCACCGGCCAACCCAAGGCCCCAGAGCAAGGTCAGCCGCACCGCCTGCCGGAAGGGCCGCTCGGCACGCGCGCCGACGGCGCGGCCAGCAAGCTGTTCGGCGGCGGTGGCGAAGCCGTCGAGGAAATAGCCGGCGACAAGGAAGAAATTCATCAGGACCGCGTTGGCGGCCAGCGTCACCGTGCCGAACTGCGCGCCCTGGCGGGTGAACAGCGCAAAGGCCGCAAGCAGGGAGAAGGAGCGGATCATGATGTCGCGGTTGAGCGACAGCATGCGCAGGAAGGCCGCCATGTCGAGCAGCCGATGGCGTGGCAGGGGCGGCGTGGCGCGGAAGCGTCCGACAACGATGGCAAGACCCAGCAGCATGGCCAGGAATTCGCCGGTGACGGTCGCCCAGGCGACGCCGGCGACGCCCCAGCCAAGCTCCAGGCCGAGCAGGAAGCAGAGTATGATGTTGATGCCGTTCAGCACCAGTTGCAGCACCAGCCCGAGTCCGCCCTCGCCGCGCCCCAGGACATAGCCAAGGATGGCATAGTTGATCAGCGAGAAGGGGGCGGCGAGAAGCCTGATCCTGATGTAGATGCCCATCGCCTCGCTGACGCGCGGCCCGGCATCCATGAACCACTGGCCGCCGACAGCGAGCAGAGGCGAAAGCGCCGCCAGCACTATACCGGCGACCACCGCGATGAGAACGGCGCGCCAGAACACCGCTTGCTCCTCGAGCGCATCGCCACGCCCGAACGCCTGGGCGACGAGGCCGGTGGTGCCCGAGCGCAGGAAGTTGAAGGAGGTGAAGACAACGTCGAAGACCAGCGCGCCCGCCGCAAGGCCGCCGAGCAAGGCGGCGTCGCCGAACTGGCCGACCACGGCCGTGTCGACCAGGCCGAGCATTGGCGTCGTCAGGTAGGCAAGCGTCATCGGCACCGCGATAGCGAGCACGGAACGGTTGGTGACGACAAAATATCTGGCGTCGGCCGGGGTTGCACCCTTATCCAAGGGATTGCTGCCTTGCTGCTTGATCGGAGAGCCGATGTGCCCCATTTTCCGGCCACCGCGCAATCATTCTTAACGCGACGGCCAACCGAAATCCCGCTCTGGCGCGAAGCCGCCGGTTCCCGTTCATGCCCCTGCAGATCGTCCACCACCCCGACTATGACGCCGGCTTTGCCGTCAATCATCGCTTTCCGATGAGCAAGTATCCCTTGCTGATGGAGGTCTTGCGGACCCGCGGCCTGGCCGGACCCAACGCGCTCAACACTGCGGAACCCGCACCAGCCTCATGGCTCAAGCTCGCCCACGCGGCGGATTATGTCGACCAGGTCATCACCTGCTCTGTCCCGGACACGATCGAGCGCGAGATCGGCTTTCCGGTTGGCCCGCGCGTTTCGTTGCGCGCACAGCTTGCCACGGGCGGCACAGCACTCGCGGCGCGGCTTGCCTTGCGCCACGGCATTGCCTGCAACACCGCCGGCGGCAGCCATCACGCACGGCGCGCACAGGGCGCCGGCTTCTGCACTTTCAACGACGTCGCGGTCGCTTCGCTGATGCTGCTCGCAGAGGGTGCGGCACACAACATATTGGTGGTCGATCTCGACGTGCATCAAGGCGACGGCACGGCGGATATTCTGAGAGACGAGCCGCGCGTGTTCACCTTTTCCATGCATGGTGAGCGCAACTACCCCGCGCGCAAGATCGCCTCCGACCTCGACATCGCGCTGCCCGACGGCACGGGCGATGCCGCCTATCTTGAAAGGCTAGCCACGATCCTGCCGGAGCTGTCGGCCAGAGCGCGCTGGGACATCGTTTTCTACAACGCCGGCGTCGACGTCCATGCCGAGGACCGGCTTGGCCGGCTGGCACTTTCCAATGACGGACTTCGTGCCCGCGACGAGACCGTCATCAGTCATTTCCGCGCGCGCCGCATTCCGGTCTGCGGTGTCATCGGCGGCGGCTATTCCACGGATGTGCCAGCTCTTGCCGCCCGCCACGCCCTCCTGTTCGAGGTCGCGTCGGGCTACGTCTAAGCAGGAAAGCTATTTCCGGTAGTTGGCGATCCTGAGCAGGACGAAGGCCGGCACGACGACCGCGGCGCCGAGCAGGATGTAGCCAAGGAAACGGTCCATGGCGTGGAAACCCAGATTCCACAGATCGATGAAGAACTTCTGGATGCCGTAGAAGACATCCATCGGCGACCAGCCGAAGGCATTCATGACCAGTCCGACGAGGAACGACACCACCAGCAGCTTCAGGATCACCCTGAGCGGCGAGTCGCCAAGAATGCGTGTCAGTGCGGACAAGGCCGTCTCCCGATTGAGATGCCCGGACTCATGGGCACGGCCCAGAGATACGTGCTTGGCAGCCATCCATCAAGCCAGCGCGGTCCGTACGCGGGAAGCCGTCACCGCTCGAGCATCCGAGCGGCGAACGAGCCGGAACGGTGTGGCCCTTCATCCGGATGATCGAGACTCAGGATTCCGAGGCTCCGCATTTCTTAAACATAGGTAAACAAGATCATTTTAATTTATTGAAAATAAAGCGCAAAATCGTCATTTTCGAATGTCGCGCAATGTGCGTGCAATTTTCACCTGCGAGATATCAGGCGTCTTTCAGGTGATGGACCGCGCGGCGCCCTGCCCCCTACAACAGCCGGCGAAAGCCGGTCCCCAGAACCGCACGACCATCCCTGAAAGACGCCAATCGGAGCATGGCCGCCCAACGGTCAGGCTCCCGGGAATTAACCTGCGCATCGATTTGTCGGATGCGCGTCCGTGTTGGAGTAATGCAGTGTCCTCTCGAGCAAAGATCGTCCTGACGGCGGGAACCCTCGCCTTGTGCCTTCTCGGGCCGGCGATGGCCGCCGACCTCTCGCCAACCTACAACGATCCCCCCGCCTTCCAGTGGAGCGGCGCCTATGTCGGTGTCCATGGCGGTACGGCGTTCACCAAGATGCCCAATCCGTTCGCCGACCGAAACGGCTTCAGCGGCGGCGTTCAGGTCGGCTACAACCAGCAGATGGGCCCCGCTGTTCTCGGCGCCGAGATCGAAGGCTCTTATCTCGGCGGTGCCGAACACAACGTCCAAGGCGGCAAGATCAAGGAGAAATGGCGTGGTGCGGCCAAGGCCAAGGCCGGCCTGAGCTTCGACCAGACGCTGCTGTTTGGAACTGGAGGCGTTGCGCTGACCAAGTTCGACAAGGCTGACAATCTGAGCAGCAGCGACGGATGGAAGGTCGGCTATCTCGTCGGCGCCGGCATCGAGCAGGGCTTCGCCGGTGGCTTGTCGGCCAAGGTGGAGTACGACTATGTCCGCACTCCCGGCGTCGAGACGACATCGGCCCTTGGTGCGGCCAAGACGACGATCGGCAGTCATGAGCTGAAGGCCGGCATCAATTATCGGTTCTAGGAGGGTGCACATCGGATCGCGCGAAGCCCGCCGGGCGTCGCGCGATCGCGTGTTTCGATATGCGCCCGAGCCTTTGGACGACGGCTTTTCCGCAATGGACCCCGATCCGGCACTTCGCTGCAATGTCGATGTAATCTTCGCGATCTAGGTCCCGCGCGTGAATTCACGATGGGAATCTGTTATGTCCATGCATGGAGCCGGCTACATCCTACGAGCCCTGAAGCTAGTGTTCATCGCAATCGCGCTCGCGGGCTGCGCCTCCGACATCATGAAGAACTATGTCGGGCAACCGGTCGAATCGGTCATTCTGGATTATGGTCCGCCAATAGCGGTCGTCGACCTCGGCCAGGGCGAGCGTGCCTATCAATGGCGCAAGGTGTCGACGAACGCGGTTTCCGGGACATCGAGCGGCGAGGTTCGCCACACAAAACACGGAACCGTCTATGAAGAGACCGAAACGCCCGGCTATATCGAGCGCCAGGAATGCTTCTACACATTCTACGCACGCGCTTCGGGCGGCCGCTGGTTCGTCACCAATTTCCGCCAGCCAAAGCTGGAATGCGAATGAATTGCCGCGGCGGATCCCGACCGGCCGTGGGTGAAGGAGAATGCGTATGCGCGTCCTGCTGATCGAGGACGAACCGGAAATGGCCTCCGTGCTGAAGGCCGCTCTCGAGCGTCTGGATATCGTCGTCGACCATGCCGCGACATTGGCCGACGGGGAGGCGGTAGCTCGTCTTGGCTATCACGACGCGGTGGTGCTGGACCGCCGGCTGCCGGATGGCGACGGTCTCGGCCTGATCCCGCGTCTGCGCGCCTTGCACCTGGACGTACCGGTGATCGCGCTGACGGCGATGAGCGGGCTGGACGACCGCGTCGCCGGGCTCGATGCCGGTGCCGACGATTACATGGTCAAGCCCTTCGCCACGGTGGAACTCGTCGCGCGGCTCCATGCGCTGCACCGGCGCTCGTTCACTTCGCGCGCCAACCAGACGATGGTCGGCCGCCTCATCTATGATTTCCGCCATCGCGAGGCGCTGGTCGAGGATCAGGCCCTGGATCTGCCGCGGCGCGAAAGGCTGGTGCTTGAAACCCTTATCCGCCGGCCGGGCCGGACCATCATGCGCGGCGCGCTCGAAGAGGCCGTCTACGCCCTGGACGACGAGATCGGCTCCAATGCGCTGGACGCGCATATTTCCCGGTTGCGCCGCAAGCTCGACGATGTCGCCGCCGGCATCGAGATCCGGGCGATCCGCAATCTCGGCTATCTCTTGCGGGCGGCCTCGTGAAGAAGGCGCGCGCGCGTTCGCTGCAATGGATCCTGGTCCGCCGGCTGATCCTGCTGCAGGCAGCGACGCTGCTTATCTTCATCGTGCTTTGCGCGGCAGCACTGTGGATCGCCAATCCGCGCCTGCTGATCGACAACGAGGCTGCCGTCGCGGCCGTCAAGGATGCCGTCGACCGGGACAAGGACGGCAGGCTGATCGTGCGTGAAACGGAAGAACTCACAGCGTTTCGCGAGAGTTTTCCAAATGTCTGGTACGTCGTTCGCGACGGCAGTGGCGAAAGCGTCCGCTTCGGCACCATACCGGACGTCTATACCAAGAACTTGGGCGACCTGCTTGGCGAGGCGGACCACGCCACGATCGGATTCTCCGACAAGGACATGCGGCCGGAAGCCTATCTGGAAAACGCTTCGACCAAGGCCGGCACGGTGCAGATCGTCGCCGCGACGCAGTCGTCGCGCCAGCAGACAGACGGCCTCGAAGTCAACATCTCGGCCACCGTCGAAGTCGCGCGCAATCCGGATGGCAGCAGGAACTGGGAGCGCGCGCTGCCGGCGCTCGCGGTCGTCATCGCAATCCTGCTGTTGCCCGTCATCCTCGTGATGGGCGCGACGACACTGGTGACGACGCCGACCGTCGTGCGCCGCTCCTTTGCCGGCCTTGTCGACACCGTGCGCCAGGCCGCGCGCATCGATATCGGCACCCGGGCCATGCAACTTCCGGTCAAGCAGGTGCCGCAGGAGATCGCACCGCTGGTGAACGCCTTCAACGAGGCTTTGGCCCGGCTCGCGCAGGGCTATGACCGGCACAACCGTTTCCTGACCGACGCCGCGCACGAATTGCGCACGCCGATCGCCATCCTGCGCACACGCGCCGAATTGTTGAAGCAGGAACCACAAAGCGTGCGCCTGCTGCATGACATCGAGCGTCTGTCGCACCTTGCCCAGCAACTGCTCGATCATCAGTTGCTGGATCGCCCGTCCGAGCAACGCCAGATCGTCGATCTCGACGATCTCGTCAGCCGGGTCGCCGCCGACTTCGCCCCGCTCGCCATCGAGGCCGGCTATGACCTCGCCTTCGAACCGTCGCCGAACAAGGCGCATGTCGAGGTCAACGTGCTGCAGATCGAGCGGGCGCTCGCCAACCTGGTGCGCAACGCCATCGAGCATGGCGGCGGCCGCGGCACGATCACGATAGCCATCGACGGGACCGGCGGTGTCGAAGTGCGCGACGAGGGCCCGGGCATTCCCGCGGAAGAGCGCGAGAATGTCTTCGAGCCCTTTTACCGCTTGCAGCCGCAGTCGCGTGGAGCGGGACTGGGACTGAACCTCGCCCGGCAGATCGCGCTGCTGCATGACGGAACGATCCGGATCCTGACGGGCTCATGGTGCGGCGCCCGAATCCGCATGGAGTTACCGGTCCGTTCGTAATGGTTGTCATCGACGGCGCCAAGACGCGCAGTGTCGGCGGCCCATGTCGGGCTTATCTGTTTTCTAACCAATTGCCATTATTGCCATTGCCATAGCGGGAGCCAGGCTTTGGTGGGAACGGGAAAAATCGGCGCGCGCCGCCCAGTCATGCTGTCGGTCGTCGTGCCATGCTACAACGAGCGCGACGGCGTGGCCGAGCTTCACCGGCGCGTCAGCGCCGTATGCCTTGAGCAAAGCCCTTCCTACGAGATCGTTCTTGTCATCGACGGGGCGACCGACGGCACCCGCGAGGCCATTTTCGAACTGGCCGAAAAGGACGACCATGTGGTCGCCATCGACCTGGCCCGCAACTACGGCCACCAGATCGCGCTCAGCGCGGGGCTTGAGTTCTGCCGCGGCGAGCGCATCCTCATTCTCGACGCCGACCTCCAGGATCCGCCCGAACTGCTCGGCGCGATGATGGTGAAGATGGATGAAGGCTTCGACGTCGTCTACGGCCAAAGGGTGAAGCGCGACGGCGAAAGCTGGTTCAAACTGGCTTCGGCCTCGATGTTCTATCGCCTGCTCGGTCGGATGGTCGATGTCGACATCGCACCGGACTCCGGCGACTTCCGGCTGATGAGCCGGCGTGCGCTCGACCATCTGAACGCGATGCCCGAACGCTACAGGTTCATTCGCGGCATGGTGAGCTGGATCGGGCTGAGGCAGGTCGCCTTCCCCTACGAACGCCACCGGCGCTTTGCCGGCACCACCCACTATCCGCTGAAGAAGATGGTTCTTCTGGCGGTCGACGCGATGACCAGCTTTTCGATCCTGCCATTGCGGTTTGCCTCGCTGCTGGGGATGATGTTCGGCCTGCTCGGCCTGGTCGTGCTTGGCTATACGCTGCTGGAATGGTCCGTTGGCAATGTGCTGCCTGGCTGGACGAGCCTTGCCGCGATCATGCTGATCCTGGGCAGCGTCCAGCTCCTGGTGCTCGGCATCTTCGGCGAGTATCTCGGCCGCATGTACATGGAAACGAAGCGGCGGCCGCTCTACTTCGTCAACGAAATCGTTTCGCGCGACCAGCCCGCCAAGAACAGCGACCTGCCTGTCCATCGCCTGCAGGAGATGGCGAAACGGGCCGCGCGTGGCTGAGGCGAAGGTTCACCTGATGCAACGGGAACGGCATGGGCAGGATGCGGTCGGCTCTTCCGTCTGATTTCTCGCGGATGCTGCGCTTTGGCGCCGTCGGGCTTCTCAACACCGCGCTTGGATATACGCTCATCCTGACCGCGTTGGCGCTGGGGCTCGGCGACATCGTCTCCAATGCCACAGGCTATGCCGCGGGCCTCATTGGCTTCTTCCTCAATCGGCGATGGACGTTCGGGCGCGCTGGCGATTTTCGCTCCGGCGCGGTCGTTCGGTACGCGATCACCTTCATTGTCGTCTATGGCGCCAATCTGGGAATCGTGATCGCCGCCATGTCCGCCGGTATCATCGAAAACCAATTTATCCATCTGGCTGGCAACTGCCTCTACTCGGTCATCTTCTATCTGGGCTCGTCCCGTTTCGTCTTCGTCGCCGATGATCCGGACGCCTTGGCCGGAACGAATGCGGCATGGACCGGAACCGCGACATGAATCAGGCCGCCACAATCATCACGGCCACTCCGTCGCTCGGGGACGCGCAACGCATCAGGCTGGTATTCTGTCTTCTCTGCGCCTGTGTCGTGGCCTATGTGCTGGCGAACTTTGCCGGCGCGATCCTGCAGGATCCCGATAATTGGTGGCACGTGAAGGTCGGCCTGGACTTCCTGGCGAGCCGGACGTTTCCGGCCGTAGACCCTTATTCCCATACTTTTGCAGGCCAGCCCTGGATCGCCAAGGAATGGCTGGGGCAGGTTCTTCTGGCCCTTGCCTACCGCGCGGGCGGTTGGAATGGCGTCGTCGCACTGATCATCGCCACGGTCGGCCTGGCCGTCTTCCTGATGGGATGGTTCCTCAGCGCATGGCTGAAGCCGATACTGGCGGTGGCGCTGGCCTTCGTCGCGGCCTTCCTGATCGCCCCGATCTACACGGCACGCCCGCACGTCTTCACCCTGCCGATCATCGTCGTCTGGACGGCAATGCTGTTTCGTGCCGCGCAGGAAGAGCGAGCCCCGCCCCTGTGGCTGCTCGTGCTTGTCGTGTTGTGGGCGAACCTGCATGCCACGTTCACCCTGAGCTTCGTCATCGCCGCCTTTGCCGGGCTCGATCTCCTGGCACGCTCGGGCCTGTCAAAACCCGCCCTGCTGGCGAAATGGGCGGCTTTCGGCCTGCTCTGCCCGTTGGTCAGCCTGATGCATCCCTATGGCGTGAAGGCCATCCTGGCCACGCTCACCGTGGCCTATGGCAACGAGGCGGTACCACTCATCCTGGAGTGGCGGCCGTTCAACGCCCAAGAACAGCTCTTCCAGGAAGCAGCGATGCTGTTGGCGTTTTTCGGGCTTCTGGTTTCGAGGCTCCGGATCGGCTGGGCCAAGGCGCTGTTCATCGTATTCACGCTGCACGTCTATCTCGCGCATCTGCGATTTGTATATCTGCCCTTCCTGTTGATTCCGTTGGTAATCGCGGCCGAGATCGCACGGCAATATCCTGCGCTCTCGGCTACTACATGGCTGGCGGAAAAGCGTGATGAGCTGGAGAAGGTCTTCGCCAGCCGGTTCTACACAATCTGCGGCGCGATGGCTGTCCTGGCGGTCGGCGTCGTCTCAGTTCTCGGCAGCACCTACCGGGTCGCGCCAAGCCCGACGACAGCGGCCAGCGGCGCCCTCGCATTCGCCAGGGATCATCATCTGTCCGGCAACGTTCTGAATTCCTACAATTTCGGCGGCACGCTGATCTTCCACGGCATCAAGACCTACATTGACGGCAGAACGGACCAGCTGTTCCTCAACGGGTTCACGAAAACCGACGAGGCGACGGGGCACAGCGACGGAAAACCCCTGCTGGAGAACCAGTTGAAGAAATACACCATCGGCTGGGCGCTCCTCACAGCCGACGACACCCGCATCCCCTTCTTCGCGGAGTTGGGCTGGAAGCGCGCCTATGCGGACGAGTATGCCGTGATCTACCTGCCTCCCGGCGCCTGATTTTTTACCGCGCCCGCGCGAACCTGTCCGGCACGACGCTCGCCATTTCGAAATACTGGCCAAGCTTTGCCGCCAGCAGCAAGGTCGCGAAGATAAAATAGGAATCGCAGGCCAGCGCCCACGAAACCTGGGAAGCATGCGTTTGACGGCAGCTTTGCGATTGCCCGAAGGCCGAACCTCATGGTAACGAGGGCACGCGCGGGTATGATGTAATGGTAGCTTGTCAGCTTCCCAAGCTGAACGCGCGGGTTCGATTCCCGCTACCCGCTCCAATCTCTGCCGCAAGGGTTTGCGCCTGATTTGCCGCCCTCCGGAAATAGGCGGTTTTACAGACCATGTGCTGTTGCCAACCGCACTGAGCGATGAACCCCGACCACGTGATGGGGCCGACATGACATTAGTCAAGTCAAGTCAGGCCTGGCCAATTCGCATCTGCTTCTTGAGAAGGAACCGGGCGAGGTTGTTGATATTTCGCGGCGCCACCCTTTTGGGGAGATGTGCCAGCAGGCCCTTGGATTTGACGTCGTTTTGAAATCGCTCT
The DNA here is from genome assembly GCF_006658505.1 of Mesorhizobium sp. B2-4-15. GTDB lineage: Bacteria > Pseudomonadota > Alphaproteobacteria > Rhizobiales > Rhizobiaceae > Mesorhizobium. Next base: position 54,861 of record NZ_VFUZ01000021.1, on the reverse strand, counting down.
GCCCAGTCCTCGGTGTGATTGTCCCGTTGCAGCCGCAAATTCGTCTTGAACTCGCGGTTCGGCATTTCAATCGACAATTGCCGGGCCACCGATGCCACATAAGGGCGGGGGTCGTCCAACAGGTCTTCGTAAAAGAAATGATCGTAGGGCAGGTCCGCCATGCGCAGGTAGGCCTCCCAGAAGGCATAGCTCTGTTCGATCAGGAAATAGGCCTGGCAGATACCGGCGAAGTCGTATCGCGGAACCAAATCCGCTCCGTCCGTGCTTCTCCAACGGCCTGACGCCTTCGCCCGGCAATAGGAAATCGCTTGGCGAAGGCGGTCCCGCCGCTCCAGCAGGACCAAACCCATGGCATGGCGCCGGAGGCATTCCGCGAGGAAGTCGGCTCCATATTTCGCCTGCGACCAGTGAAGGTGCCGGGGAAACAGCTTTACCGCGAACCTACCATTTGCCGTCCCGCCGCGATCGATCACCGCGGACATGAGTTCGTCGAAGGATTTCGGCTTGCATCCCAGATTGGCCGTATCAAGCCATTCTGCCGACTTACCGAACAATCCGGTGCTGTTTGCCAGGCTGCCAAGCCATTCGGAGCCGCTACGGGCCTCAGTCAGTATCGCCACGCCTTTCATGCGTGCTGATTGCCCGCTGCCTTCAAATGCATGATCCTCATTACAAAATACGGTTCTTCCTGATGGCCCCTCGGCATGCTTACAACTCCACCTAAACAGCGCTTCAACGGCCAGGGGCTGATATCGTTCCGTCGATTCTATCTTAGGCTAAGCTAAAATGAAGGCGAAATCTGTCGCGTTGAGGCGATCGGCGCCGGGCTGCACAAGATTTGTTGTGAAGAGACCGGCCACGCAACGGTGGCCGGTCCTTGCGTCAGGCAGAAGCCGATTACAGCCAGACCCTGGCCCATACGCGCTCGCGCCAGCAGCGCACATGGCGGCGGCCGTGGCGCCAGGTCCGGCGGCAAACCCTGCGCCAGACACGGCGGCGCCCGTGGCGACGACGCCAGCGGCGACCATGACGCCATTCGCCGTAGCGATGCCAGCGACGATCGGAAACCTGCTCCAATCGGGCCTCGTCATCCCCTTCGAAGACAGCCGGATCCGGCTTGTCGAGCTCATCGAGAATCCCGTTGCCCTGCGGGATACCGGCAATGGCGCGACTGGGTCCGGCTACACTCGCAAATGCCACCACCCCGGCGGCGCCAAGCATTCCAGTAAGAAACAACCGACGTTCCATCGAACCCTCCTCCAAGTTGATCATCGGCGTCTCCTTCCCTCGCCGAATGGGCTTCAGCGGCATGCCGATAGCCCTGAACGCGCGGTCGCGATTGTTGTTCCCTCATCCCACTTCGCGCAGGATGAAATCGTGCAGCATCTTGGCCGCCGGCGACAGCACGCGGTTCTTGACCGTGATCAGGCTGTAGGGTCTGACCTCGATGTCGAATTCGGTCTGGACGACATCGATGGCACCGGCGAGCCCATCGGGATTCTGGATGAATTTCGCCACCTGCACCGAGACCGGCGCGATGGCGTCGGATTGCGCGACCATGACCAGCGTCAAGAGCAGCGAGCTGGTGTTGAGGATCCGGTCCGGCAAGGCGATGTTGCGGTTGAGGAAATTGCTCTCCATCGCCTGGCGCAAGGGCGAGCCGCCGGACTGGAAGACCCAGTCATAGGCCGCAGTGTCTTCGAGCCGCACCACGCTGGCACTGGTGAGCGGGTGGCCACGGCGCACGATCAGGCAGGCCTTCTCGACGCCGATGACACGGGATTCGAACAGCCGCGGATTGAGGTCGTCAGGGATGCGCGCGATGATGAAATCATGGCGCGTGGCGATCAGTTCGCGTGCCAGCACATTGGAGGTCTCAACCTGCATGGTGATCTCGATACGCGGATAGATGCGGCGGATTTCGCGGATCGCCGGCACCGCGAGTTCAATCGCCGGCGCGGTCACGGCACCCAGGAACACCGAGCCGCCCTTGCCCGCCTTGAGCTCGGAGATCTCGCGATCGACCTCGCGCATCTCCAGCAGGATCGAGCGCGCGCGCCTTGCCAGTGCCTTGCCGTAGGGCGTCAGCGTGATGCCGCGCGGCAGCCTTTCGCACAGCTTGACCTCCAGCACCGCCTCCATCTCGGCGATCATGCGCGAGGCCGCCGGCTGCGAGATGTTCATCACCTGCGCGGCAGCGCTCACCCGGCCGTGATCGTCGAGCGCGACGATCATGCGCATGTGACGCAGGCTGAGGCCGCTGCGCAGCAAGGTTTCGCCATCGCCCGGCGTCTCGCTGTAACCGTTTGAAACCGCGGCCGGATTTCGTAACGCCGCCATGCTTTCCCCGATTCCTTCCTGGCCAGCCGGCATTCGTGCCGCCCTGCCTTGTCTCAATAACACATACCAAGCGTGATATAGCAAACATCAAAGATCGCATTTGACAGTTATGGCAAAAGGGTCGCAACGTCAGTGCGTTCCGAGACGCGACGGTCGCCGACGATAAAAAATCGTATCGATTGAAATGAGCGGCTCGAAACCATGGGAGGATACCGGAGATCGATATGACGGCAGCAGTGCCTTGGCGCTTCTGCACGATTGCGCGGCCCGCGACCCCCGGGGTGCCGCGTCCATCAACCAGGGAGAGTTAAGTGAAAATCATCAAGACGTTAGTCGCCGCCTTGGCGGTCAGCATCGCGGCCATGTCGGCCACCGCCTACGCAGCCGACAAGGGGCTCGTCGGCGTGCTGATGCCCACCAAGACCTCACAGCGCTGGATCAATGACGGCGACGCCGTGAAGTCCCAGCTCGAGGCTTTGGGCTACACGGTCGACCTGCAGTACGCGCAGGACGACATCCCCAACCAGCTCAGCCAGCTGGAAAACGAGATCACCAAGGGCCCGAAGGCGCTGATCATCGCCTCGATCGACGGCACCACCATGTCGGCCGCCCTGCAAAAGGCCAATGACGCAGGCGTCGTCGTCGTCGCCTATGACCGCCTGATCAAGAAGACGGGCAATGTCGATTATTACACCACCTTCGACAATTTCGGCGTCGGCGTCATCCAGGCCAATTCGCTGCTCAAGGGTCTCGGCTACCCGGACAAGAAGGGTCCGTTCAACATCGAGCTGTTCGGCGGCTCGCCCGACGACAACAACGCCTTCTTCTTCTACAACGGCGCCATGTCGGTGCTGCAGCCGTTGATCGACAGCAAGGTGCTCGTCGTGAAGTCCGGCCAGATGGGCATGGACAAGGTCGGCACGCTGCGCTGGCTGGCCGCGACCGCACAGGCCCGCATGGACAATCTGCTCTCGGCCAACTACTCGAGCGGCGGCGCCCGCGTCGATGGCGTTCTGTCACCCTATGACGGCCTGTCGCGCGGCATCATCGCCTCGCTGCGCGCCGTCGGCTACGGCACCGCCGACCAGCCCTGGCCGGTCGTGACCGGCCAGGATGCCGAAACCGCTTCGGTGAAGGCAATCATCGCCGGCGAACAGTATTCGACCGTGTTCAAGGATACACGTGACCTCGCCAAGGCCACCGTCGAGCTGGTCGACAAGGTGCTGTCGGGCGGCAAGCCGGACGGCCTCGACACCAAGACCTACAACAACGACGTCAAGGTCGTTCCCTCGATCCTCTTGACGCCGCATGAAGTCGACAAGTCGAACTACCAGAAGCTGGTCGTCGACTCCGGCTACATCAAGGCCGCGGACCTGAAGTAATTTCGGTTGCAAAGCCAGGGGTCCTGCGCAACGCAGGGCCCCTTTTCGTTCACCAGCGACCCCGGTATTGTTGCGGACCTCGCAGGAGAATTATTGCCCATGGCCTCGACGATTTTGGAGATGCAGGACATCACCAAGACGTTTCCCGGCGTGAAGGCGCTGTCGAACGTCAATCTGCGTGTCGAGGAAGGCGAGATCCACGCCGTGGTCGGCGAGAATGGCGCCGGCAAGTCGACGCTGATGAAGGTCCTGTCGGGTGTCTACCCCTCAGGCAGCTATGACGGCAAGATCATCTTTCGCGGCGAGGAGTGCCATTTCAAGGGCATTCACGACAGCGAGCACAAGGGAATCGTCATCATCCACCAGGAGCTTGCGCTGGTGCCGATGCTGTCGATCACCGAGAACATATTTCTTGGCAATGAACATGCCAGGCGCGGGATCATCGATTGGGATGCCAACGAGGCGCGCACGACCGGGTTGCTGAAGAAGGTCGGTCTCAAGGAAGATCCCAATACGCTGATCACCAATATCGGCGTCGGCAAGCAGCAACTGGTCGAGATCGCCAAGGCGCTGAGCAAGGAAGTGAAGCTCTTGATCCTCGACGAACCGACGGCGAGCCTGTCGGAAAAGGACAGCCAGGCCCTGCTCGACCTGCTGCTCGAATTCAAGCGGCAAGGCATGACCTCGATCCTGATTTCGCACAAGCTCAACGAGGTGAACCGGGTCGCCGACAAGGTGACCATCATCCGCGACGGGCGCACCATCGAGACGCTTGCCAGGAAGGACATTTCCGAAGACCGCATCATCACTTCGATGGTGGGTCGTTCGCTCGACGACCGCTATCCGCCGCGCGAGCCCAGGATTGGCGATGTCGTGCTGCAGATTCGCGACTGGTCGGTCTATCACCCGATCCACGCCGACCGCCAGGTGATCAAGGGCATCGATGTCGATGTGCGCAAAGGCGAAGTGGTGGGCATTGCCGGGCTGATGGGCGCAGGACGCACCGAATTCGCCATGAGCCTGTTCGGCCGCTCCTACGGCCGCCGCATCACCGGCGAGGTGCTGCTCAACGGCAAGCCTGTCGATCTTTCCTCGGTCAGCAAAGCGGTGAAGCATGGCATCGCCTACGTCACCGAGGACCGCAAGACCTACGGGCTGAACCTGATCGACCATATCAAGCACAACATCACGCTCGCCAATCTTGGCGGCGTGTCGCGCCACGGCGTGATCGACGACCTGCGCGAGCTCGACGTCGCCAACGACTATCGCAAGAAGACCAACATCCGCGCGTCGAGCGTCTACCAGATGACCGGCAACCTTTCGGGCGGCAACCAGCAGAAGGTGGTGCTGTCGAAATGGCTGTTCGCCAACCCGGAAGTGCTGATCCTCGATGAGCCGACGCGCGGCATCGATGTCGGCGCCAAATACGAAATCTACACGATCATCGCCCGCCTGGCCGCCGAAGGTAAGGCGATCATCGTGATCTCGTCGGAAATGCCCGAACTGCTCGGCATCACCGACCGTATCTATGTGATGAACGAAGGGCGCATCGTCGGTGAAATGGCGGCGAACGACGCCAGCCAGGAAAAGATCATGCGCGCCATCGTTCGGGGAGAAGGAAAAGCATCATGAGCACAGAGAGCGCTCCCGTACCGCAATCCGCCACTGCCGATGGCGGGGCGGATACGCCACGCTTCGCGGTCTCGGCATTGGTCACCAATCTGCGCGACTACGGATTGGTGCTGGCGCTGATCGCCATCATGGTGTTCTTCCAGTTCACCACGTCGGGCACACTGTTCAAGCCGCTGAACCTCAGCAACCTCGTGCAGCAGAACTCCTTCATCATCGTGATGGCGCTGGGCATGCTGCTGGTCATCGTTTCCGGCTACATCGACCTCAGCGTCGGTTCGGTCGCCGGCTTCATCGGCGCGCTCGCGGCCAACATGATGGTGACGTGGAATCTGGGCCCGCTCAGCAATCCGTTGGTCGTGTCGATCCTCTGCCTGATCATCGGCGGTGCCATCGGCGCGGCACAGGGCTATTGGATCGCCTATCATCGAATACCGAGCTTCATCGTCACGCTGGCCGGCATGCTGATCTTCCGTGGCATGTGCCAGGCGCTGCTCGGCGGTGGCTCCTCGGTCGGCCCGCTGCCGGATGGCTTCAACAAGCTGAGTTCCGGCTTCATCCCCGACCTGATCGGCCCGCTGACGCTGATTGCACCAACCGTGAATGCGGCGGGCAAGACCATCGTCGGCAGCGGCCTGACGCTGCATATGACGACGATGGTGATCGGGGTCATCGGCGTGGCGGCTTACATTTTCTTCGGCCTCAAGGCACGACGCACGCGTGAGCGGCACGGCTATCAGGCCGAGCCGTTCTCGCTCTTCACCGTCAAGACGCTGGTGATCAGTGCGCTTGTCCTGTTTCTCGTCTATCAGTTCGCCACCTATAAGGGCTTTCCGGTCGTGCTGACGGTCATGGCTGCGCTGATCGCGTTGTTCGTTTTCGTCACCAAGCGCATGACGATCGGCCGCCGCATCTACGCGATGGGCGGCAATCCCAAGGCCGCACTCCTGTCGGGCATCAACACCGAGCGGCTGACCCTCTATGTGTTCATCAACATGGGCGTGCTGTCGGCGCTTGGCGGTCTGATCATCGCGGCGCGCCTCGGACAGGCGGTGCCGGCGGCGGGCCTCGGCAGCGAGCTCGACGTCATCGCCGCCGTGTTCATCGGCGGCGCCTCGGCGATGGGCGGCGTCGGTCAGGTCATCGGTTCGGTGGTCGGCGGCTTCATCATGGGCGTGATGAACAACGGCATGTCGATCATGGGCGTCAACGTCGACTGGCAGCAGGTGGTCAAGGGCCTGGTGCTGCTCGGCGCCGTGGTGTTCGACGTCTACAACAAGAACAAGGGCTGAGGCACCAGGAAGGCATACGGGTCACATCGCGGCGCTGCCGGCAACCGACTGGCACGAAGAAGTTCCCTCAAGGGACAGGCCCGCGAGCGCAATCCGAACGGAGAATTTCACCCGTGGCATGGGCAACGTTCCGGCCGCGCTTAGGAAGGTTTGCCCAGCTGGCAGCCATGCCAAGGCACATGAGAGAGGACTGATCATGCTGATCTCGCAGATTCTCGACGACGCCGAGACCATCCGTGTCGTTGCCCGCAACGGCGGCAAGACCCGGATCATCAACGGCGCCCGCAGCGTCTATTCGCTGGCGATGGAGGCTGCCCGCACCGGCATCGGCCTCGCCACCCTGATCGAGCGCAAGGGGCTCGGCGAGACGGTCGACCTCGACGCCGCCTACAAGAAGGGGCGGCTGTTGTCGCCGATCAATCACCCCGATCCGGCGCACCTGCATCTGACCGGCACCGGCTTGACGCATCTCGGTTCGGCGGCGACGCGCGATTCCATGCACAGGAAGCTCAGCACCGACGGCGAGGAACAGCTCACCGATTCCATGAAGATGTTCCGCATGGGCCTGGAAGGGGGCAAACCGGCGAAAGGCCAGGTCGGCGTGCAGCCGGAATGGTTCTACAAGGGAAACGGCACGATGGCGGTGGCGCCGGGTGCCGCCCTCCTGTCACCGGCCTTCGCCAACGACGCCGGCGAGGAACCCGAGGTCGCCGGCATCTATGTCATCGGCGATGACGGCGCGCCCTTCCGCGTCGGCTTCACGCTGTCGAACGAGTTTTCCGACCATGTGACCGAACGCGTGAACTATCTCTTCCTTGCCCATTCCAAGCTGCGCAACGCCTCGTTCGGGCCGGAGATCCTGATCGGCGACCTGCCGTCCGACATCAGGGGCACGTCGCGCATCGTGCGCGACGGCAAGACGCTCTGGGAAAAGCCGTTCCTGTCGGGCGAAGCCAACATGTCGCACACCATCGCCAACCTCGAACACCACCACTTCAAATATTCGGCCTTCCGGCAGCCGGGCGACGTACACGTCCACATGTTCGGCACCGCGACATTGTCCTTCGCCGATGGCATCAGGACCGAGGCCGGTGACGTCTTCGAGATCGAGGCCGGGGATTTCGGCCTGCCGCTGCGCAACCCGCTCGAGATCGAAAAGCCGGTGGGGGTGGCCGTGAAGGCGCTGTAAGAGTGTGATCTCCCCCCTAGTGGGGGAGATGGCCGGCAGGGCAGAGGGGGGGCGCTGTCCCGCCGACCTATCAACTTATCAAAGTTCAGACTTCGGAAGTCTTCATCTGTGTATCAAAACACGAAGGCAGCGTTCCTTCGCGCCCCCCTCTGCCCTGCCGGGCATCTCCCCCACAAGGGGGGAGATTGGCAGTTCAAACCTCAGCGCGCGGCGCGGAAATGCTTTGAGAGCTTGAGGCCCTGCGCCTGGTAGTTGGAGCCGAGATCGGTGCCGTAGAGCGCCTGCGGCCGCTTCAGCATGTGCTCGTAGACGAGCCGGCCGACGATCTGGCCATGGTCGAGGATGAACGGCACTTCGTGGCTGCGTACTTCGAGCACCGCCCGGCTGCCGGTGCCGCCGGCCGCCGAATGGCCGAAGCCCGGATCGAAGAAGCCGGCATAGTGGACGCGGAACTCGCCGACCAGCGGGTCGAAGGGCGTCATCTCGGCGGCGTAGAGCGGCGGCACATGCACCGCCTCCTGGCTGACGAGAATGTAGAACTCATCGGGATCGAGCACCAGTTCGCCGGCGCCGCTCTTGTGGATCGGCTCCCAGAAGTCGAGGACATCCTGCGCCGCGCGCTTGTCGACATCGACAAGGCCGGTGTGATGCTTGCCGCGATAGCCGACCAGGCCGTCACTGTCGCCATTGAGGTCGATCGACAGCGCGATGCCCCCGCCCGAAATGTTCGGCGGATCGGTGGCGACCAGCATCTCGGCGCGGTGCAATTCATGCAGTTCGGCTTCCGAGAGCAATGCGTTGCCGGTACGGAAGCGTATCTGCGACAGGCGCGAGCCGGTGCGCACTACGATCGGGAAGGTGCGCGGGCTGACTTCCAGATAGAGCGGACCGGTATAGCCGGCAGCGATCTTGTCGAATTCGTGGCCACGGTCGGTCATGACACGGGTGAAGATGTCGAGCCGCCCGGTCGAACTTTTCGGATTAGCCGAGGCCGAAATGTCGGCTGGCAATGCCAGGCTTTCGAGCAGCGGCACGATATAGACGCAGCCGGTTTCCAACACTGCGCCCTCGGTCAGGTTGATCTCGTGAAGCTGCAGCCGATCGAGCTTCTCCGAAACCTTGTGGTTGGGACCGGGCAGAAAGGAAGCCCGCACCCGCCATGCCTTGTCGCCGAGCCTGAGATCAAGGCTCGCCGGCTGGATCTGGTCGACATCAAGCGCGCGTGGCGACTTCAGCGCGCCGGACTGGAACAGCGCCGAAATGTCCTGATCGGGAAGAATGCCTGTCTGCCGCAAAGTCTTGCTCCGCTCGAAGGCCGGGCGAGGTCTGGTACAACCCTCTTAATGAAGCCGGCAATTGACGCAAGCGTGGCGCGGGTCTAAAGGGTCGTTATCCCGTGGTGATTTGGCCGGTCGGCTTGCAGCCACGTTAAACAAGTCGCTAAAGGACCGTCGGGCCGCAAGGCCGTATGGACCGGTTGCGACTTTCGCGGCCGGTTTTTTTGTGTCTGGAACAAAAGCGATGAGCACCAAGAAGCGTAACTGGAAGCCTCAGACAGCCCTCGTGCATGGCGGAACCCTGCGTTCCGGCTTCGGCGAGACCTCCGAGGCGATATACCTGACCCAGGGCTATGTCTATGAGACGGCGCAGGCCGCCGAGGCCCGTTTCAAGGGCGAGGAACCGGGCTTCATCTATTCGCGCTACGCCAATCCGACCGTCGACATGTTCGAGAAGCGCATGTGCGCGCTGGAAGGTGCGGAGGATGCCCGCGCCACGGCATCCGGCATGGCGGCCGTGACGGCGGCGCTTCTGTGCAGCGTCAAGGCTGGTGACCACATCGTGGCGGCGCGCGCGCTGTTCGGGTCCTGCCGCTGGGTGGTCGAGACGCTGGCGCCGCGCTACGGCATCGAGGCGACGCTGGTCGACGGCACCGACATCGCCAACTGGGAAAAGGCGGTGAGGCCGAACACCAAGCTGTTCTTCCTGGAAAGCCCGACCAATCCGACGCTGGAAGTGGTCGACATCACCGCTGTCGCCGCACTTGCCAATTCGATCGGCGCACGGCTTGTCGTCGACAATGTCTTCGCGACGCCCTTGCAGCAGAAGCCGCTGCAGCTCGGCGCCCACATCGTCGTCTATTCGGCGACCAAGCACATCGATGGCCAAGGCCGCTGTCTTGGCGGCGTGATCCTTTCGGACAAGGAATGGATCGACAAGAACCTGCACGACTACTTCCGCCATACCGGCCCCAGCCTGTCGCCCTTCAATGCCTGGACGCTGCTGAAGGGCTTGGAGACGCTGCCGCTGCGCGTGCGCCAACAGACGGAAAGCGCCGGCAAGATCGCCGACTTCCTTGCCGAACAGCCGCGGATCGCCCGCGTCATCTATCCCGGCCGCACCGACCACCCGCAGGCGGATATCGTCAGGAAGCAGATGTCGGGCGGCTCGACGCTGATCTGCCTCGACGTCAAGGGCGGCAAGCAGGCTGCCTTCGCCTTGCAGAACGCGCTCGATATCGTGCTGATCTCGAACAATCTCGGCGATGCCAAGAGCCTGATCACCCATCCGGCGACGACCACCCACAAGAACCTGACGGACGAAGCCCGCGCCGAACTCGGCATCGGGCCAGGTACGCTCAGGCTGTCGGTCGGCCTGGAGGATACCGACGACCTTCTGGAAGACATCGCGCAGGCGTTGCAGGCGGCCAAGTAAGGCCTGCCCACGCGGCATCATGCACGGCTATCAGGCGCTCGACGGTGTCTCCTCCAACTCCGTTGCCTTGGTGCCGATGGTCATCGCATTGCCGCGCCAGTCGACGGCGCCGCCGAGCCAACCGCGTGCCCACATGGCCGGCAGGATCAGGTCGCGCACCATGATCGCCGCGACGATGCGCGACGACAGGTACCAGCCCTTGGACCAGGCCAGGGCACATTCCGGAAGGTAGAAGGCGGCCAGCACGGCGATGGCCGTCAGCGGCAGGCTGAAGCCGGCGCTTGCCGCCGCAACCAGCGCAAGCAGCAGCGGCACCACCGCGCCAGTCAGGATTTCAGGCGCGAAGAAAAGCGGGAAGGTGACGCGGCGCAGGCGCGCCCAGCGGGCCTGGCGCGACCAGATTTCGCCGAGCTTACGCCGGCCGAGCGGCTGCTCGAAAGGCGCGGCAACGAGATTGACGCGCAGGCCAAGCCCGTTCACCAGCTTGGTCGCGGCGGCGTCCTCGGCAATCTCGGCCGCCAGCGCGCGAATGCCGCCATTGGCATCCAGCATGGGCTTGTTCCACAGCATGCTCTTGCCCTGGGCAAAGCCAAGGCCGAGCGCCTCGCCGGCGTACTGCCAGCGCGCCTGCAGCGTGTTGAGAAAGGCGCATTCGACCTCCGCCCAGAAGCCATCGGGCCGCGAACCGATCGGCGTCGAGCAGACGAGGCCGGTATCCGGCCGCCATGCCGCCATCAAATGCTGAATGTAGTCCCTCGGCATCAGCACGTTGGAATCGGCAAGAATGACCCAGTTGTGGCGCGCCGCTTCCCAGCCCTTGACGCAATTGTTGAGCTTGGGATTGGCGCTGATGCGGTCATCGCCGATCAACAGGCGGGCTGGCACTTTGGGAAAGCGCGCCATGGCGGCACGGATCAGCGTGACCACCGGATCGTCGGCATGGGCGACGCAGAAGATCAGTTCATAGCGCGGCCAGTCGAGCGAGAAGGCGCGCTCCAGTGTCTCGTGCGTGAACGGCTCGACGCCACGCGATGGTACGACAATCGACACCGGCAGCGATCTGCCGGCTGGCGGTGCGATCGTGGTGCGCCGTTTCAGCTGTGAGGTGGCAAGCGCAATGCTGGCGGCGTTTGAAAGGATGAGTGCGGTCGAGAGCGAGGCGGCTATGAGAGTGAGTTCCATCGAGATCTGGTCACTCCAGAAAAGACGGCCCGCGTGACGGCCGTTTCAACAGGTCGGCAGAGCGCCGAGTCGCCCGTGCGCGCACACCACCATTGTCATGTGTCACTTAAATGACATTCTTTGCCGCCACCTGCCTTTCAGGGTCACGCGCGACAAGACGCGCACGTTGACCTGCTCGCTGGGAGCGTCGAAAGGTACCGGATTGTTTTGGAGCCGCTCATGTACCGCGCCGTCACGCGCAACATCGAAGTGCAGGTCAGGCCGTTCTATCTCGAGGATCGTTCTGACCCTTCGGAGAACCGCTACGTCTGGGGCTATCAGATAACGATCGACAACCAGTCGGACGAGTTCGTGCAGCTTCTGTCGCGCTATTGGCACATCACCGACGGAGCGGGCCGGGTCGAGGAGGTGCGCGGGCCAGGCGTTGTCGGGGACCAGCCCGAACTCAACCCCGGCGACAGCTATCAGTACACGTCAGGCTGCCCGCTCTCGACGCCGTCAGGGATCATGGTCGGGCACTACACGATGCGCAACAAACGCGGCGAGACGTTCGACATCGCCATCCCGGCCTTCTCGCTCGACCTGCCGGGGACAAAGCGGACCGTGAACTAGACCTCGGCGATTGGCGAGGTCCGCTGCGATGGCGTCACTGTATGGGGAGAAATGTGCGGCAGGGCAATGAGGGCGGCGGCTCGTGAGAACATACAAGCGCTGCGTGGATCCGCGCGATCACTGCCGAGGGCCGCGCTGCCCCTCATCCGCCCTTCGGGCACCTTCTCCCCGTGAACGGGAAGAAGGCCGGTACTTCACTTCTCAGCCGCGAATTCCGCCGGGTCGAAGTCATATTGCTTCGAGCAGAATTCGCAGGCGACATGGATGCCGCCGTCCTCGGTGCTGTCCTTGATCTCCTGCGCGGAGAAGCCCTCGAGGATGCCGCGGATCTTGTCCCTGGAGCATGAGCACTGGTCGGCGACGGGGACGCCGCCGAAGACGCGCACGCCATGCTCGTGGAACAGCCTGTAAAGCAGCCGCTCGGCGCCGATCGTGGGATCGATCAGTTCCGTCGGTTCGATGGTGCCGAGCAGCGCCAGCAATTCCTGCCAGGAATTGTCGGTGGGATCATGCATCTCCTCGCGCGGATCGCCATCACCGCCAGGCAGGTCCGGAACGCGCATGCGCTCGGACGCCTGCGGCAGGAACTGCGCCAGGATGCCGCCGGCACGCCAGTGCTCGCGCACGCCGCCGACGCCGGGCATCAGCAGCTTGGCCACCGAGAGCCTGATGTCGGTCGGAATCTGTTCCGACTGACGGAAATAGGTGCGCGCCGCGTCTTCCAGCGTTTCGCCGTCGAGCTGGACGATGCCCTGATAGCGTTGCGTATGGGCGCCCTGGTCGATGGTCAGCGCCAGCACACCGCTGCCAAGCAGCGTCTGCTGGGACGTCTCGCCTGCCGCGACCAGTGCCTCGAGCCGATCCGCATCGAAGCGCGCGTAGGCGCGCAGCGCCGAGGGCGTGGAAAAATCCGCCACCAGCATGTCGACCGGCCCGTCGGTGCGCGTCTGCAGGATGAATTTGCCCTCGAACTTGAGCGAGGTGCCAAGCAGCACCGTGAGCACACAGGCTTCCGCGAGCAGGCGGGCAACCGGCTCGGGATAGTCATGGCGTCCGAGGATGGCGTCGAGCATCGGCCCGAGTTGCACGGTGCGGCCGCGTACGTCGAGCGGACCGACCTCGAAAGGCACGACATGGTCGTCGCCAGCGTAGCCGAACTCGCCGAGTTTGGGGTGATGTTCAGTCACTTGATGGGTTTCCAACATGACAAAGCTCCAGGGCGCGGCCATGCGGCCCCGGTGGGCACATGCGTCCAAACGCGCTTGATTTGCGTGATGCGGCGCAGATAGGGATCGCGCCCCCGCGGATCAAGCGCCCAGACCAGCGCCATGACACTTCAAGCACCAAGACACTTCAAGCACCAAGACACCAGGCGAGCACGGCCTTCTGGGCATGGAGCCGGTTCTCGGCCTCATCGAAGACCACCGAATGCGGGCCGTCCATGACCTCGTCGGTCACCTCCTCGCCGCGATGCGCCGGCAGGCAATGCATGAACAGCGCATCAGGCTTTGCCTTGGCCATGAGCGCCGCATTGACCTGATAGGGCAGGAAGACGTTGTGGCCGCGTGCACGATGCTCCTGGCCCATCGACACCCAGCTGTCGGTGACCACGCAATCCGCCTGGTCGACGGCTTCTTCGGCCGAGCGGGCGAAGCTGATCCTGCCGCCATTGGCCTTTGACCAGTCGACATATCTTTCGAACGGATCGCTGCCCTCGGGCACTGCGACGTTCAGGTTGAAGCGGAAACGCGCCGACGCTTCGAGCAGCGAATGCAGCACATTGTTACCGTCGCCGGTCCAGGCGATGGTCTTGCCGGCAACCGGACCGCGATGCTCCTCGAAGGTCATGATATCGGCCATCAGCTGGCAGGGATGGGTGTCGTCGGTCAGGCCGTTGATCACCGGAACAGTGGCACTCTCGGTCAGCTCCAGCAGCCGCTCATGCGAGGTGGTGCGGATCATGATGGCATCGACATAGCGCGACAGCACCTTGGCGGTGTCGGCGATGGTCTCGGAGCGGCCGAGCTGCATCTCGGTGCCGGTCAGCATGATCGTCTCGCCGCCAAGCTGGCGCATGCCGACATCGAAGGAGACGCGCGTGCGCGTCGACGGCTTGTCGAAGATCATGGCCAGCACCTTGCCTTCGAGCGGCTTGGATCGCTCGCCCGCCTTGAGGCGCGCCTTGCGCGCCACCGCGTCCGTCAGCATGAAGCGCAGGTCGCCTTCGGAAACGGCGGAAAGGTCGGTGAAGTGGCGAACTGACATCAGCAATGGTTCCGGGATTACTTCGCGGCGGCCACGGCAATGGCATCCGCCAGGCCTTTGGCACCAGCGCGGATGCGGTTGAGCGCGTCGTGGATCTCGGCGTCTGTGACGGTAAGCGGCGGCAGCAGGCGGATGACGTTGTCGCCGGCCGGAACCGCCAGCAAATGCTGGTCGCGCAGCGCCATGTTCACCTTGGTGTTGGGCATCGCGCATTTGAGGCCAAGCATCAGGCCGGTGCCCCTGATGCCTTCGATGACATCGGGAAACTCATCGGCGACCGCGGCAAGTCCCTGCTTCATCAGCAGCGCCTTGCGCTGGACGTCCTCGAGGAAGCCGTCTTCCAGCACGACGTCGAGCACAGCATTGCCGACCGCCATGGCCAGGGGGTTGCCGCCGAAGGTCGTGCCGTGCACGCCAGCGGTCATGCCAACAACCGCCTCGTCGGTGGCAAGGCAGGCACCCATCGGGAAGCCGCCGCCAATGCCCTTGGCGATCGCCATGATGTCGGGGGTGACGCCTGACCATTCATGCGCGAACAGTTTGCCGGTGCGGCCAATGCCGCACTGAACCTCATCATAGATCAACAGCAGCCCATGCTGGTCGCAAAGCTGACGCAGCCGCTTCTGTGATTGCACCGGCATCGGACGAATGCCGCCCTCGCCTTGCACCGGCTCGATCAGGATCGCGGCGGTCTCAGGCGTAATCGCCTTTTCGGCGGCATCGATGTCGTCGAAGCCGACCTGGTCGAAGCCTTCGACCTTGGGTCCGAACCCTTCGAGATATTTGTACTGGCCGCCCGCCGCGATGGTCGCCAGCGTGCGGCCATGGAAGGCGCCTTCGAAGGTGATGATGCGGAAGCGCTCGGGATGGCCCTTGACGAAGTGGTAGCGTCGCGCCGTCTTGATGGCGCATTCCAGTGCCTCGGCGCCGGAGTTGGTGAAGAACACCTTGTCGGCGAAGGTGGCATCGGCCAGCCGCTCGCCAAGCCGGCTCTGCTCCGGAATCTCGTAGAGATTGGAGACGTGCCAGAGTTTTGCCGCCTGCTCGGTGAGGGCTGCGACCAGACGCGGGTGGCCGTGGCCCAGCGAATTGACTGCTATGCCGCCAGCGAAATCGAGATATCGCTCGCCCTTGTCCGTAACCAACCAGGTGCCTTCCCCGTGGTCGAAAGCCAGGGGTGCGCGAGAAAAGGTCTCGAAAAGCGCCGAACCGCTCATTATATGCGTCTCCGGTACCGGAAAATCAAAAAAGCCGCCAAAGCGGCGGCCTTTGCGGCTTATCGGGTTTTTCGGCCATGAAGTCAACGAAAACGTCGCGTAGTGGCACGCGGCAAGCCCCCTGACGAGATGCCGGCTCATAAGCGACCGGGCAAGTTGGGGAAAACCGAAAAAACCGATTCGTGTTGCACTTGGGACTCTTGTCACCGAGTCAGCGCATAAGGTAATTGTAGTCGAGAAATAACTAGATTTCGTGTGGCGGACCTAATCACCAGATATATGTGGTGTCTGCCCCAGCAGTGGTGCTGGGTCGGGAATGGATTCTGATTGCCGCACGCTTAGCAGGAGCGCGGTCTCATGAACTGGACTGACGAGCGGGTCGAACTTCTCAGAAAACTGTGGTCGGAGGGTCTGAGCGCAAGCCAGATTGCTGCCCAGCTTGGAGGGGTCAGCCGCAATGCGGTCATCGGCAAGGTGCACCGGCTGAAGCTCTCGGGCCGCGGTCGCGCAACAGCGACGCCGGCGCGCCAGAAGAAGGCGACGCAGGGCTCGACCGTCCAGAAGTCGGTGGCGCGCGCCGCAAGCACGGCACGCCACGTCACGACATCGATCGGCGCGACAGCCCTTCAGACGCAATTCGACGCCGAACCGGTGGCGCGGCACTACATCCGCCCGGTCGAGAATGTCGTGATACCGATCTCACGGCATCTGCAACTCGTCGAACTGACCGAGCGCACCTGCAAATGGCCGAATGGCGATCCGCTCTCGGAGGACTTCAACTTCTGCGGCAACGAGGCCGCCGAAACCGGTCCCTATTGCAAATACCACGCACGCGTTGCGTTCCAGCCGGCGGCGGAGCGGCGGCGGAATCGTTAAGCGGAGTGAGTAGTGAGTAGTGAGTAGTGAGTAGTGAAGGAATAGGCGACGAGCCGATCAACCACCACTGACTACTGACTACTGACTTCCTCACAGCCACCCATTCTTGCGAAACCGCCAGTAGAGAACCGCGCAGATCAGCGCGATGACGGTGAGCACGATCGGATAGCCATATTCCATCTTCAGTTCCGGCATGTCGGTGAAGTTCATGCCGTAGATGCCGGCGAATGCGGTCGGCACCGCCAGGATGGCCGCCCATGAGGCGAGTTTCTTGGAGATCGCCGTTTCCTGGCTCTGACCCACCAGAAGACTGGCCTCGAAGGCGAACGCCAACACCTCGCGCAAACTGTCGATCTTTTCCTGGACGGTGCGGATGTGATCGGTCACGTCGCGGAACAGCGGGTGCATGGCGGAATGGATCTGCGGCAGATCGGAGCTGGTCAGCCGGCGGCAGACCTCGACCAGCGGCAGCGCCGCATTGCGCAGGCGCAACAGATCGCGGCGCAGCATATAGAGGCGTTCAATGTCGGGACCGGACATTGGCTTGAGCAGAACCTTGTCCTCGATCGCTTCGACCTCGTCCTCGATCTGCTCGAGCACGGGCATGTAGTTGTCGACAATGAAATCGAGTATGGCGTAGAGGACGAAATCCTCGCCCTTGGCCAGCGAATGCGGGCAGCTTTCCCAATGCTGGCGAACGGCGGCATAGGACGTCGAAGGGCCATGCCTGACACTGACGATGTAGCCTGAGCCGACGAACAGATGCGTCTCTCCGAAGGTAACCCGTCCGTCGATCAGCTGCGCGGTGCGGGCAACTATGAAAAGCGCATCGCCATATTGCTCGAGCTTGGGCCGCTGATGCGGATGCTCGGCATCCTCGATCGCCAGCTCATGCAGATGGAATTGAGCCTTGACGCGCAGCAAGAGGTCGCGATCGGGTTCGAGCAGTCCGATCCAGACGACGTGTCCGGATTTCCTGGCCCATTCGCCGGCTTCCTCGATCGGGATGTCGGCGATACGGCGCCCAGCCGTATAGACACTGGAGGCGATGATGCCTGATGTCGGCGGCGCGGACTTGAACTCCCGGACGTATTCCATCGCCACCTCCTGAGAGCAGACCCTTCAAGGCCCGAGGAGCTTAACGCCGGAATAGTTTAGCGCAATATGATCAAGCGTTCGAGAGGAAGAGCAGTCACTTTACCGGTAACGCCCCGGAAAGGCTGATCTTGTCCGTCTTGTCGCCCTTGGGCCGTTCGGCCGGCATCTGATCGCCCGTCACGATGTAGTAGATCGTCTCGGCGATGTTGGTGGCGTGGTCGCCGATGCGCTCGATGTTCTTGGCGCAGAACAGGAGATGCGTGCAAGGCGTGATGTTGCGTGGATCTTCCATCATGTAGGTGAGCAATTCACGAAACAGCGACGTGTACATGGCGTCGATCTGGTCGTCACGGTCGCGCACGAAGCCGATCTTGTCGACCGAGCGCGAGGCGTAGACATCGAGAACTTCCTTGAGCTGGGTCAGCGCCAAGTTGGCCAGGGCCTCGAGGCCACGGAACAGGCTGTTCGGCTGGCGGCCATCGGTGACGGCAACGACCCGCTTGGCGACGTTCTTGCCTAGGTCGCCGACCCGCTCGAGATCGGCGGAAATGCGGATGGCGCCGACGATCTCGCGCAGGTCCGTCGCCATAGGCTGGCGCTTGGCGATGATGATGATCGCCTTGTCGTCGATCTCGCGTTGCCCTTCGTCCAATACCATGTCGTCGCGGATCACCTTCTGGGCCAATCCCGGATCGGCATTGACCAGAGCGGCGACCGCCTGCTCGACCATCCGCTCGGCATGGCCGCCCATCGCCGCGATACGCTTCGACAGATATTTCAGCTCCTCGTCATAGGCGCTCATTATGTGCACGGACTGCATGGACGAAATGCCTTCCCACGGGGTGTTTTGATTTTGAGTCGTTTCCTCGAATCCCCGCTGATACGCTAGCGGGATGACAGAAAAAAGAAATGCTCTTGTGGAAAACTAGGGCGGTTTAGGCCGTCGGCAAATGGACCGAGAAAGCAGCGCCCTTGCCGACTTCGGACTTGATCGTCAGCCTGGCGTTATGACGCGTCAGGATATGCTTGACGATGGACAGGCCGAGGCCCGTGCCTTTCTGGGTCCGGCTCGTCTCGACATCGATGCGATAGAAACGCTCGGTGATGCGCGGGATGTGCTCCTCGGGAATGCCGGGGCCAAAATCCCTGATGGTCACGTCGATGCCAGGCTCGGCCCCGTCGCTGTGCGCGATCGACACCACCACGCGGCCGCCCGACTGGCCATATTTACAGGCGTTTTCCAGAAGGTTTTCAAAGACCTGGAACAACTCGTCGCGATCACCCGGCACATTGAGGGGGCCCGCGGCGAAATCACGCTCGATGGCGACGCTGGTTTCCCGGGCAAGCGGACCAAGCGAATCGATGACGCTGTCGACGGTCTGGCGCAGGTCGACTTCGGTCCCCGGCTTCAGATAAGGCTTCATCTCCAGCCGCGACAGCGACAAGAGGTCGTCGATCAGGCGCGCCATGCGGCCGGTCTGGTTCTGCATGATCTGCAGGAATTGCTCGCGGGCCGCCGGATCGTTGCGGGCGGGTCCGCGCAGCGTTTCGATGAAGCCGGCGATCGAGGCGAGCGGGGTGCGCAATTCGTGGCTGGCATTGGCGATGAAGTCGGCGCGCATGCGATCGATGCGTCGCGCCTCGCTCTGATCCTTGAACACCAGCACATAGAGGTCGGTGCCGTGCCCGACCGAGGACGCGCTGACCCGGTAAGCCCGTTCGACCGGCAGCTTCTCGGTATAGTCGACGACATCCGAGGCGATCGTGCCCGACAGCACGCTGTCGAGCAGGGTCTGCATTTCCGGCGCACGGAATTTCAGCGGCAGCGACAGGCCCGGCGCGATGCCGCCAAAGGCGGCAAAGGCGGCGGCATTGGCATGGACGATGGTGGCGGCCTGATCGAAGATGATCAGCGGGTCGGCGACGGCCGCCGCCAGATATTCGCCTGACAGGCGCTGCAGGCCGATCGCCTCGATCGCAGCGGCATTCTCTTCGGACTGGCGCATGCCCGCTGCCGGCAGGATCGCGGCCGCGAGCAACAGCAGCAGCGCCGGCACCAGCACATAGGCGGAAAGACCGGCGAAGGCAAAGGCGATCAGAACCGCCACGACACCCGCAGCAAGCAGCCAGCGGCCGTTCCACAGCCGGATCGCCATGGTTCGCGTCATACCTTTCTGCTCCGCCTCCAGGTCAGTCATTCGCTCGCACGCCCGCGTCCCATGCCTTCCCACCGGCCGGTGGCGGAAACTTCCGCCGGACCGCTCCCGCGCATGATCCCGAAAATCGGGAATCGATTTTCGGAGAGGATCATGTGCAAAATCAAAAGTGCTACAGCGTGTTTTGCCCGTCCAAACGGACGCGCGGCGCTGTGGTGGCTCCCAATAGCATGAGTCCGGATGGTTAAAAGGGTTCGTCTCGATGAAAAAAGCCAAGGAAGATTCCGCCGCGCCGACTTCAGGTCCGCTGAAAATCAGGATCGGGGGCGAGGAGCGGGAGTTCGATATCGAGAATCCCGAGCTTCCGGCCTGGGTTGAGGACAACAAGCTGACCGCGGGCGGCTACCCCTATGCCAAGAAGATGAAAAGCGACGAGTATGACCAGACGCTCGAGAACTTGCAGATCGAACTGGTCAAGGCGCAGGCATGGCTGCAGGCGACCGGCAAGCGGGTGATGGCGCTGTTCGAGGGCCGTGACGCTGCCGGCAAGGGCGGCACGATCTTCGTGGTGCGCCAATACCTCAACCCGCGCACGGCGCGCAACGTGGCGCTGACCAAGCCAACCCCGACCGAGCTGGGGCAATGGTACTACCAGCGTTATGTCGCCCACTTCCCGACATCGGGCGAATTCGTCACCTTCGACCGTTCCTGGTATAACCGCGCCGGCGTCGAGCCGGTCATGGGGTTCTGCACGCCCGAACAGCACGAGAAGTTTCTCGACGAGACACCGCATTTCGAACGGATGATTGTCAATGACGACATCCACTTCTTCAAGTTCTGGCTGAATATCGGTCGGGAAACGCAGCTCGAGCGTTTTCACGATCGCCGCTATAGTCCGTTGAAGAACTGGAAGTTCTCGCCGATCGACATTGCCGGCATCACCAAATGGGACGATTACACCAAGGCGCGCGACACCATGTTAGAGCGTACCCACAAGGAATTCGCGCCATGGATCATCGTGCGCGCCAACGACAAGCGCCGCGCGCGGCTGGCGGTAATGCGGCGCATCCTTCTGTCCCTGCCCTATGAGGGGCGTGATCTCGATGTCGTCGGCAAGGAAGACAAGAAGATCATCGGCGAAGGACCGTCATTCCTTGGAAAACAGGACTGACGCTTCCGCGCCGCGCGGATATTTGTCTGCGCGGCGCAATTTCCTGGCGCGATCGCTCAAGCCGCGAGCCGGGCGATGCGCTGCAGGCGCCGCAGCGTGGCGTCATCCTGCAGCGCCTGCTGGAACAGCGATATCTCCTGGTCGATGCGATCGCACAGCGCGTTGGTGTTGCCCTTGAGCAGGCCGCGCGTCTGCAGCAAGGCAGCCACCGGCTTCTTGGCGAGTTGCCTTGCCCGTCCAAGCACCGCCTGCTCCACGCCGTCAGGCACGATCTCGGCGACGAGGCCAAGCGCCCTGGCGTCCTCGGCATGAAGCGTGTCGCCGAGGCAGAAGAAGCGGAACGCGCCGGCATAGCCAAGCTTCTGTGGCGCCAGGATGCTGGTCGCCGCATCCGGCACAAGGCCGAAATCGACGAACGGCACGCGGAATGTGCTGTCACCCGAGGCGATCACCATGTCGCAATGGAACAGGATGGTGCAGCCGACGCCGACGGCGTCGCCGTCGACGCAGGCCAGGATGGGCTTGGGAAACGTCGCCAGCGTGCGGAACATGTCGGTGACGGCGGCGATCAGCTTCTGATGCTTGGTAGCGTCGAGGAATTCGGAAAAGTCGCCGCCGAGGCAGAAGCAGCCTGCCAGGCCACGCAGCACGACGACACGCACCTCGTCATTGTCGGCGGCTTCGTGGAACGTCCTGGCGAGGCTTTCATAGGCCCTTCTGTCGAGCACGGGCCGGCCGTCATTCGACGACACGGTGACGATCAGCGTGTGGTTGCGCAGTTCAGGTTGCGGGTGCAGGTCCATGGCCGTTTCCGATCTCATGACGCCCTCCTTTGCCCGAACATGTCAGGATATCCCCTGGCAAGAACCGGGGCATGATGGTTGCGGCGCGAGCGCACCACGTTCAGCGTGTGCTCATTGAAGGTGAGCAGCGTCGCCACGACCTGCTGATTGCCATAGGTGCGCTGATAGCCCAGCGGCGTCGCCAGGAAATGCAGTTGCAACGCGCGCAAGACCCACATCGGCTCGAACTCGATGATCACCTTGTCGACGCCGCGCTTCAACCCCCATTCGACGAATCCGGCTATCAATTCGGTGCCGATGGTCGAAACGCCGCGACGGCCATCGCGGAATCCAGGAGCCACCGCATAACGGGTCAACTCCCAGATGTCGGGACCCGATGGCGGCGTTCCTTCGGAAAGATCGGTCAAAACCGAGGTCAGCAGATGCGGCCGCGTGGTCGGCAACATCCGCTGATAGCCCGCGACTTCGTTGCCAATGATGACGATCTGATGCACCGCCTCGTCATGATCGAACTGATCGACCTCGAACCCGTCCGGGCGCCGCAGGTCCTCCCACCCCATCTCCTCGACAAATATCTTGTAGCGCAGGCGATGGACGGCCTCCCAAAGGTCCGGACGTTCCATCAACTCGTGGGTTGTAAGACAAAAAAGCATCTGCCGTCTCCTGTGTTCAGAGGATGATACGGCCGTGCTTCAACAAGAAAATTGCGTGATCACGTAGGCGGGAAGTTCTAGGTCGGCACGGCCGACCTAGCTAATGTAGCCGCGTCTTATCGCTTCGGCGACAGCTTGAACTCTGTTGACGGCACCGAGTTTGCTTTTGGCGTTAAGAAGATGTTTCTCCGACGTGTGTTCGGAGATGCCGAGGATTTGCGAAATCTCCCACTCGGACTTGCCGACGGCGGCCCATTGCAGGCATTCGCGCTCGCGCGGCGTCAATTCGATGTGGTCGATGGTCTTGCCGGCCATGGTGTGGAGTTGCATGGCGCGGCCAACGGCATAGGTCGAGACCAATGACACCAGGCCGAACTGTGCCTCCGACAGTTCCACGGCCTCGCCGCCCAGCGATACCATGACGATCTGGCCATCGAGCGTAATCAGCGGGAAGGCCAGCCCATCGCGCAGCTTGAAAGCTCCGGCGTCGCCCATCACTTCGCCGCTGCTCTTGTCGATGCGAATGTCCTGGGCCGCTTCCCGCCATTGGAACGGCGCCTGCAGCTGCTTCATGTGGCTGACCACGGGATCGTGATCGACATAGTTGCGCGCCACATAGCGCTCCAGCCATTCAACGGGCCAGTCGCACAGCAGCACATGCTGCTTTTGCTGCCCGGTCGGCGTACCTGGCTGCGGAACGGTTCCGGCCATCAGCGCGGTCAGACCGAAATCCGACGTTATGCCTAACAGCTTTTCGCAAACCGCCGCCGCCGTTCCGGCATGCTGCAGTTGGTCTATGTATTCCAGCGTCCGATCGAACTGACCCATCGCAACATCAACCCCATGTTGCCTCATGCATTGGGACCGATGGTGTGTGCCTTATCCGCACTTCGCCACCGACCGTGGATTGCAAAGCGCTGTTTTCCGGTTGTGGTTCTCGACCCTGGTCCCCCACCAGGGCAGCCACTGCTGTTTGCAAACACGCCAAATCATAACCTGAAATCGGCGCGTTGAAATCAAAAAGCATTGTGCCTGTATCATTTTCGTACCAAAACCGGCGCGAGACGAGTGCGGCGGAGTTCTATCGTGGCGTTCCAATGGAGGTTCCTGGTCCTGGCATGGATGCTGACCGCAGCGCTGCCATTGGGCCTCGGGGCTGTCGGCGCGCGCGCGGCTGAGCCGCAGGTGCCGGTGTTGTGGGACGCCAAGGAACGCTTGCCCAAGCCGGACCTTTCCGCCCTGCCACGGTTGCGGTTCCTGACGACCACGGATTTTCCGCCCTTCAATTTCCTCGACGGCGCGGGAAAACTGTCCGGGTTCCACATCGACCTGGCGCGCGCCATCTGCGCGGAACTCGGCATCGTCGACAAATGCCAGATCCAGGCATTGCCCTGGGGCGAGCTCGAAGGGGCGCTCGAGAAAGGCGAAGGCGAAGCGATCATCGCCGGCATCGCCGCGACACCGGAATCGCGATCGAAATACGCCTTCTCGCGGTCCTATCTGCAGTTTCCGGCACGCTTCATCACGCCGAAGACCAAGGCCCTCTCGGAACCGGTCTTCGACAAGCTGCGCAGCAAACGTGTCGGCGTGCTCGCAGGCTCGGCGCATGAACGGATGCTGCGCGACTATTTCGATACCGTTCAGATCGTTCCGTTCGACAAGCCCGAAGACCTCTACAACGATCTCAAGGCGGCCAAGATCGACGTCGCCTTCGGCGACGGCATGCGCTTCGCCTTCTGGCTGGGCGGTTCGGACGCAGCCGGTTGCTGCCGCTTTGCCGGCGGCCCCTATCTGGCTCCCGAATATCTGGGCACGGGGATGTCCATCGCCACCCGGGTTGACAATCCGGCGCTGGCGGCAGCGCTCGATTACGCGCTGCAGGAGATTTCGATGAAAGGCACCTTCGCCGAATTCTACCTGCGCTATTTCCCGGTCAGCTTTTTCTGATCCGGTCCCGGTCAGCTTCTTCTGATCCGTGATGCTTGCCGTCAGGTGAGCGTTCGCAGCCTTGCCTTGGCCGCCCGGGCGATTGCCGCGACGGTCAGCGTATCGAGATCGAGCTCACGACGGATCAGCTGCAGCACCCGCACCTCTTCCATCCGCATTTCGAGATCGATGGCGGCGACTTCGAAAGCAGCGGCGTAAGCCGTGTCGCGAAGGCGCTCCGGCAAGGCCTCGCCAATTTGGGCCAGGACACCCTCCAGACCACCCTTTTCATGCAACAGCTTCTGACAAGTCTGGGCGACGGAAACCAGCCGGTCCTGATTGAAGTCCTCGAACACCGGCCATGAGCGGGTAACATCGCCGATCCTGGCCAGTTCGACGTCGGTCATGTCACGATCGGAGGCCGAGGTGATGACCATCAGGTAGATCAGGGCCTCATGCGGGGTCGGCGATGGCATTCTTTGCTCCTTGAACGGGCTCCGAAGGTAGGAATGGAGGCCAAGGGCCGCAAGGAAAAAGCGCCGCAATCGTTGACGCTCCGGCCACGCGCGCCTAGAGACCGGTTTGAAAACCCCTTGCTCCGGCCCGTCGTCTTCGAATTTGTCTGGGCCGGCAATAACTGGAAAACAGGACCATGGCGGGATCAAACATCATCGATCTCAATCCCGAACTGCTGGCGGCGGCGGCCGAGAGCAAGGCGTGGCCGTTCGAGGAAGCCAAAAAGATCATCGAGCGCTATAAAGGCGCCGACTTTCCCGAAACGATCCTGTTCGAGACCGGCTATGGCCCGTCCGGCCTGCCGCATATCGGCACGTTCGGCGAAGTGGCGCGCACCTCGATGGTGCGCCATGCCTTCCGCGTGCTGACGCAGGACAAGGTCGCCACCAAGCTGCTCTGCTTTTCCGACGACATGGACGGCATGCGCAAGATACCCGACAACGTGCCGGATCGCGCAGCGCTGGAGCCGTACCTGCACAAGCCGCTGTCTTCGGTGCCGAATCCGTTCGGCGGCGACTATGCGAGCTTCGCCGACCACAACAACGTGATGCTGTGCCGCTTCCTGGACACGTTCGGCTTCGATTACGAATTCGCCAGCGCGTCGCAATACTACAAGGCCGGCCGCTTCGACGCGATGCTGCTGCGCGCCGCCGAACGCTATGACCAGATCATGGCCGTGATGCTGCCGACGCTCGGGCCGGAGCGGCAGGCGACCTACAGTCCGTTCCTGCCGATTTCACCGAAGAGCGGCCGCGTGTTGTACGTGCCCATGAAGCATGTCGACGCCAAGGCCGGCACCATCACCTTCGACGATGAAGGCACCGAAACCACGCTTTCGATCACCGGCGGCAGGGTGAAGCTGCAGTGGAAGCCGGATTTCGGCATGCGCTGGGCAGCGCTCGGCGTCGATTTCGAGATGTTCGGCAAGGACCACCAGACCAATGCCGTGGTCTATGACCGCATCTGCAACATACTGGGAGGACGGGCGCCCGAGCATTTCGTCTATGAATTGTTCCTGGACGAGAACGGCCAGAAGATATCGAAGTCCAAGGGCAACGGCCTGACCATCGACGAGTGGCTGACCTATGCGCCGACCGAGAGCCTTGGGCTCTACATGTACCAGCGGCCGCGGCAGGCGAAGAAGCTCTATTTCGACGTCATTCCGAGGGCGGTGGACGAATATTACACCTTCCTGGCCGCCTATCGGCGGCAGGACTGGAAGGAACGGCTGGGCAATCCGGTCTGGCACATGCATGACGGCAACCCGCCCGCCATCGAAATGCCGGTGCCGTTCTCGCTGCTGCTCAACCTGGTCAGCGCCTCCAATGCCCAGAGCAAGGGCGTGCTGTGGGGTTTCATCTCGCGCCATGTGCCGGGCGTGACGCCGGCGACCCATCCCGAACTCGACAGGCTGACGGGTTATGCGATCCGCTACTTCGACGATTTCGTGAAGCCGACGAAGACTTTTCGCGCCGCCGACGATGTCGAGCGCGAGGCGCTGGAGGCCCTGGAAGCGGCACTTGGCGCGCTGCCGGCGGACGCCAGCGGCGAAGCGATCCAAAACGCCTCGCTCAACGTTGCGCGCAAGATCGAACGCTATCAGGATCACTCCAAGCAGAGCCCGGAAGGCGGCCCCGGCGTTTCGGGTGCCTTCTTCCAGATGATCTACCAGGTACTCATCGGCCAGGAACGCGGCCCGCGCTTCGGGTCGTTCGCCGCGCTCTACGGCGTCGCCGAGACCCGCGCGCTCATTCAGAAGGCGTTGGCTGGCCAGCTGGTTTGAGGACCCCACCGTCCTCTTCCAGGATCGAGCCCGGCGCCTGAGGCGCCGGGGCCGACGCGGCGGGCTCCGCCGGCATGCCGGCAAGGTTCGGCGCCGATCCGAAGATACCCTTCCTCTTGCTGCGCGCCTTTTCGCCGGCATCGACATAGGGTCCGCCTTTTGCGGCGCGCGCCCAGCCGTTTTCGACCAGCCATTGACCGACATCCTGCTTGCCGATCCGGCATTCCGCCGCGATCCGGTCGCGTCCGCCTTCAGGCGGCACCAGGCAAACCACAGCGCGGCCGCGCAGGAAGGCGCGGAACGCCGTGCGGGCACGGATGCCGCACGGCCAGGATTTGCCGTCGCTGGTGCAAGTCTCGTCCTGCTGGACCACATCGATACCGGAAACCGCGACTGAATAGCCTTTCGCCTCGATCAGCCCGGCGGCCGGCGCGACCGGCTGGAACAGCTTCGTGCCGTTCCAGTCGTCAGGCATCTTCGGCTTGGGCGGCATGGCGAGCGCCAGCTTGCTCAAGGGCTGGCGCGGCTCGACCCGCTCAAGCTCTCCGGTCGGCAGTTCCGGCGGCGCGACAATTTCGGGGTCGATCGCCCGCGAATGCGCCGCCGGCTTTGGCGGCTGAGCGGCGGCGGTGGGCGCGGGAATGGCTGATGTCGCCGGTTCCTCAGGCATTGTGTCCGTGCTGGTCTCAGAGATCGTGTCGGCGCCAGGATCGATCCGATCCACTGTGACCGCGCTTTCGCCGCCTTTCAGCTTATGGCCGCCGGCAACGACCAGGGCCGCCATCACCGGGACCATAAGAACCGCCAAAGCGAGATGAGGGAGCCGCACCAGTCCGGCCTACTGACTTGCCCAGACAATCCGCGCCACCCACTCGACATCGCGCATGGGAATGTCGCGGTCCGGGTGATCGGGATTGAGGGAGACCAATGAAATCGACTTGACGGTCTGGCGCTCGAGCACCTTGGCCATCACCTCGCCGGCCGTGGTCTTGACGACGACGCGATCGCCCTTGCGGGTGGCCGCGCCTGGCTCGACGATGAGGACGTCGCCGTTGCGGTAGAGCGGCAGCATGGAATCGCCCTGCACCTGCAGCGCATAGGAGCTTTCGGTCGACTGCGCCGGCAGTTCGACCAGATCCCAGCCCTGCCCCGCTGGAAAGCCGGCATCGTCGAAGAAGCCGCCGGCGCCGGCCTGGGCGAAACCAAGCAACGGCACGGAGCGCCTGCGCGTGGGCGCGGCGGCAATGCGGCCTTCGATCAGTCCGGTGAATTCGTCGAGCGAAGCACCTGTCGCCTCGATGATCTTGGCGAGCGACTCGGTCGAAGGCCAGCGCGGCCGGCCATCGGAGGACAGACGTTTAGACTTGTTGAAGGCCGTCGAATCGAGCCCGGCGCGCCTTGCCAGGCCCGAAGCCGAAAGCGAATAGCGCTCGGCAAGAGCATCGATGGCGGCCCAGACGCGGTCGTGCGAGAGCATGTCGTGCTCTCCTTCCAGACAGGAAAAAATGCCTTTTCCTTCTAGTCCGCGAACACCGGTTTGTCCACCGATGGCGCCGGCGGGTAGTGTCTCAGTTTGAAATCCGGCGGCCTTGACGCCGCTGTCGCGCCAGCCTGCGACCTCCTATATGCTTACCGGAAAACAGGGAGGATAAGACCATGCCATTATACCTAACCCGGTTCAGCTACACGCCGGCCACCTGGGCTAAGCTCATCAAGAACCCAGAGGACCGCCGAGAGGCGGCGAAGCAGTACATTGAATCGGTTGGCGGAAAACTGCACGGCTTCTGGTACGCCTTTGGCGAGCACGACGGATATAACTTGTGGGAGGCTCCCGACAACGTGTCGATGGCGGCCACGGCGCTCGCGATCGGCTCTGGCGGAGCGCTGAGTTCCATCCAGACGACCGTCCTCCTGACCGTGGAGGATACGCTTGCAGCACTGCAAAAGGCATCGTCGATTAAATATCGACCGCCTGGAGAACAAGCCTAGTGGTGAAAATCTGACGCTTGGTACCCGGCATCGAACAGCCGGAGGCGACGTTGGAGCTGACCTTCAAGCATATAGCGGAATAGAGGAACAGCGGTATTTTGACTGATTGAAATCGCCTTAGGGGATGATCATGGCTCTGGATGTCATTGGCGCGGGCATGGGTCGCACTGGCACATATTCGCTGAAGCTCGCGTTGGAGCATCTTGGGTTCGGGCCGTGTCATCACATGGCTGATGTCCACGCCAATCCCGAGCAGAAGGCGCTGTGGCGCGCCGCTGGCCAGGGACAACTTCCGAGTTGGGATGCCGCGTATGCCGGCTATCTATCCGCGGTCGATTGGCCAACGGCGCATTTTTGGCGCGAACTGAGTGATCACTGCCCTGATGCAAAGGTTATTCTGACAGTTCGTGAGCCAGAAGCCTGGTATGACAGCGTGGCGCAAACGATAGGGTTCACGATGGATGCTGCTACCAATGATCCACAGTCCTTTGGTGTGGCGGTGATTGGAAACAGTGTCTTTGGCGGTCGATTTGATGACCGTGATCACGCAATCGCTGTCTATGAAGCACATAACGCTACCGTGAAATCAACGTTGCCGCCTGAACGCCTTCTCACTTATCAAGTCTCTGAAGGGTGGGGGCCGCTTTGTGCCTTTCTCGGTGTACAGTTGCCTTCCCAACCGTTTCCACGCACCAATTCGACTGCCGAATTTCGTGCTCGCATAGGGCGCTGAACGGCGGCTTGCCACCCAATCGGCTCCTTTGCCACGGGTACCGTCAGATTTTCACCACTAGATGCCAACCGGACCTTAAGGCCAGAAGCGCCCCGCCGACGTGATCGGCAATTTCAAACTGAGACACTACCCGCCAGCGCGCCGAACCTTGCCGCCGGCCGTGGAAATTGGCTTGCGGTGATCAATTGGCCGCCTTGGCGAGGCCGCGCAGACCCTGATGCGAAGTCATGAAAATCCGTTCCGCCTGCGTCGGCGGTCGCGGGTCCGCGGCGCGGCCGAGCGCCGCGACAACCTCTTCGATGTCGAGGAAGCGGCGAGCCTTGCGGTCGTAGACGCCGGCGGTCGTCAGGATCAAGGCGGCCGTCTCGCCATTGTCGAGGACGAAACGGTGCTTGCCGATGACCTGGCTGCCCTCCCAGGTCTCGATCGAAGACACCACTTCGAAGCGGCGCCACAGCCTGATCTCGCGCGCGTAGACCGCCTGCAGGCCGCCCATCATCGGCGCCCAGCCGTTCTTTCCCGCCAATCCGATCCGGCCGGCGCGGACGAACAAGTCAATGCGGCCAAGATCGGCCAGCATCATGTAACGCGCATTGTTGAGATGGACGTTGAAATCGATGTCGGTCGGCAGGCAGCGAAAGGCCAGCCGGCTTTCGCTACCCATGACATAGGGGCCACGACTGCGCGCCGTGGCCAGCATGCGCGCCATACGCGCCCAGACATACATCTCTCGTGTCAGGCGGCTTGCTTGACGTCGCCCTTGGCGTAGGGATCGAAGCGTTCGTAGAAGGTCTCGCCCTTCTCGGCCATATCGATCAGCAGCTTGGGCGCCTTGAACTCGGCGCCATACTTCTTCTGCAGACCCTTGGCGATCTTGACGAAGCGTTTGGCGCCGATGCCGTCGATATAGGACAGCGCACCGCCGGTGTAAGGCGCGAAGCCGAAGGCCAGGATCGAGCCGACATCGGCCTCGCGCGGATCGGTGACGATGCCCTCTTCCATCACGCGTGCCGCTTCCAGCGCGATGGTGACGAGCAGGCGCTCCTTCAGTTCCTCATAGTCGACCTTCTCCGGCTTCATCTGCGGATAGAGGTCCTTGAGACCTGGCCACAGCTTCTTCTTCGCGGGCTTGGCCGGATAGTCGTAGAAGCCCTTGCCATTCTTGCGGCCGAAGCGGCCATGATCGTCGACCATGGTGTTGATCAGCGCCATCTGCTTGGGGTCGACCGCCTTGTCGCCGAGGTCCCTGATGGTCTGCTTCATGATCTTCTGGGCAAGGTCGATAGCCGTCTCGTCGGTCAGCGCCAGCGGGCCCACCGGCATGCCGGCGGCCTTGGCGGCGTTCTCGATCATTGGTGCTGGCACGCCTTCGATCAGCATCTTGTAGGCTTCCGACATGTAGCGCAACACGCAGCGATTGACGTAGAAGCCACGCGTGTCGTTGACGACGATCGGCGTCTTCTTGATGGCGCGTACGAAATCGATCGCGGTCGCCAACGCCTTGTCGCCGGTCTTCTTGCCGAGAATGATCTCGACCAGCATCATCTTGTCGACCGGCGAGAAGAAGTGGATGCCGATGAAATTCTTCGGCCGTGCCGAATTCTTGGCCAGCGCGGTGATCGGGATGGTGGACGTGTTGGAGGCGAAGATCGCCGACGACTTCAGCACCGCTTCCGCCTGTTCCGTGGCCGCCTTCTTGACCGCCGAATCCTCGAACACGGCTTCCACCACCAGGTCGCAGCCCGCGAGGTCGGCATAGTCTGCGGTGGGCTTGATCAGCGACAAGAGCTTGTCCCTCTCTTCCGGCTTGGCGCGCCCCTTTTTCACCTGATCCGAAACCAGGCTCTCGGAATGCGCCTTGCCCTTCTCAGCCGACTCCATGTCGCGGTCGAGCAGCACCACCGGGATGCCGGCCTTGGCGGTGACATAGGCGATGCCGGCGCCCATGAAGCCGGCGCCGAGGACGCCGATCTTCTTGAATTTGGTTTCCGGCACGCCGGCCGGGCGACGCGCGCCCTTGTTCAGTTCCTGCAGAGAGACGAACAGCGAGCGGATCATCGCCGCCGCTTCCTTGGTCTGCATGATCTCGGTGAAATAGCGCTGTTCGATCCGCAAGGCGGTGTCGAACGGCACCAGCAGGCCCTCATAGACGCATTTCAGGATCGCGGCGGCGGCCGGATAATTGCCATAGGTCTCGCGACGCAGAATGGCGATGGCCGGCGGCCACAGATTGAATCCGGCGGGCGAATAGATCTGGCCACCGGGCAGCTTGAAGCCCTTCTCGTCCCACGGCGCCACCGGCTTAAGACCGTTCCTGATCATCGCCTTGGCCACCTCGACCAGCTTGGCCGGTTCTGCGATCTCATGGATCAGGCCCATCGATTTGGCTTTCTGCGGCGACAGGTTCTGGCCGGAGGTCAGCATCTGCAACGCCTGCTGCTGATCGGTCAGCCGCGGCACGCGCTGGGTGCCACCGGCACCGGGGAAGATGCCGATCTTCACTTCGGGAAGCGCCATCCTGACCTTGTCGGAATCAGCGGCGACGCGACCATGGCAAGCGAGCGACATCTCGAAGGCGCCGCCCATGCAGGTGCCGTTGATCGCCGAAACCCAAGGCTTGCCGGAGGTTTCCAGCTTGCGGAACAGGCCGGTCATGTAGCCGGCATTTTCGAACAGCGCCTTGGTGGCCTTTTCGACATCCTTGCCCTTCTCGGCGGCGAAGGTGGTCAGCATCTTCTGCAGCATGGTTATGTCGGCGCCGCCGGAGAAAGTGTCCTTGCCGGAGGTGATCACCGCGCCCTTGATGGCGGCATCGCCCGCCACCTTGTCGATGATGGCGTTCAACTCGCGCATCACCTCTTCGGTGAAGACGTTCATCGAGCGGTCCGGCATGTTCCAGGTGACCAGCGCAATGCCGTCGGCGTCGATATCGAGGGTGAAATTAATGTAGCTCATTGTTCTCTCCCCGTCAGACGCGTTCAATGATCGTTGCGGTGCCCATGCCGGCACCGATGCACAGCGTGACCAGCGCGGTATTCAGGTCGCGGCGCTCGAGTTCGTCCAGCACGGTGCCGAAGATCATGGCACCAGTGGCGCCGAGCGGATGGCCCATGGCGATGGCGCCGCCATTGACGTTGATCCTGTCGTGATCGATGTCAAATGCCTGCATGTAGCGCAGCACCACCGAGGCGAAGGCCTCGTTGAGCTCGAACAGGTCGATGTCGGACAGCTTCATCTTGGCGCGCTTCAACAGCTTCTCGGTGACGTCGACCGGGCCGGTCAGCATCAGCACCGGCTCCGAACCGATATTGGCGAAGGTGCGGATACGCGCGCGCGGCTTGAGGCCCATCGCCTTGCCGGCCTTCTTGGAGCCGAGCAGCACGGCCGCCGCGCCGTCGACGATGCCGGACGAGTTGCCGGCATGGTGGACATGGTTGACCTCTTCCACTTCCGGATGCTTCTGCACGGCGACGGCATCGAAGCCGCCCATTTCGCCGGGCATGACGAAGGACGGGTTGAGCGAGGCCAGCGACTGCATGTCGGTCGAAGGCCGCATGTGCTCGTCATGGTCGAGAATGGTCAGGCCGTTCTGGTCCTTGATCGGGATGACCGAGTTCTTGAAGCGGCCGTCCGCCCAGGATTTGGCGGCGCGCTTCTGGCTCTCGACCGCATAGGCGTCGACGTCGTCGCGGCTGAAGCCGTATTTGGTGGCGATCAGGTCGGCCGAGATGCCTTGCGGCACGAACCAGCCGGGCAGGCCGACCGAAGGGTCCATGAACCATGCGCCGCCGGAGGCGCCCATACCGACGCGCGACATGGATTCGACGCCGCCGGCAATGACGATCTCGTCAGCGCCTTGCGCGATCTTGGCGGCGCCGAAATTGATGGCGTCAAGCCCCGAGGCGCAGAAGCGCGAAATCTGCATGCCGGGCGCCTTGGTGTCGTAGCCGGCCTCGAAGGCGGCGGCGCGCGGAATGACCGAACCCGCCTCGCCGACCGGGTCGACGCAGCCGAAGATGATGTCGTCGACCGTGCCTGTGTCCAGCCCATTGCGGTCGCGCAGCGCTTCCAGCGTCTTGGCGGCAAGCCGCACCGCCGGCACCTCATGCAGCGATCCGTCCTTCTTGCCCTTGCCGCGCGGCGTGCGCACGGCGTCATAGACATAAGCGTCACTCATTCTCTTGCTCCTTGGGTTTATCGAACGGCTTCAGACTGATGCATGTCGATCTACTTCTGGGCGACATGCATCAGAGCGAGCGTCCGATCAGCAATTTCATGATCTCGTTGGTGCCGCCGTAGATGCGCTGGACGCGAGCGTCGCGGAACATTCGGGCGATCGGATATTCATTCATGTAGCCATAGCCACCGTGCAATTGAAGGCATTCGTCGACGACTTTTCCCTGCAGGTCGCTCAGCCAGTACTTGGCCATCGAGGCCGTCACCGGATCGAGGCCACTATTGATGTGGCGGGTCACGCAATCATTGTAGAAGACGCGGCCGATCGTGGCTTCGGTCTTGAGCTCGGCCAGCTTGAACTGGGTGTTCTGGAAGTCGATGATGGCCTTGCCGAAGGCCTTGCGCTCCTTGACGTAGTCGATGGTCAGCGCCAGCGCCCGCTCGATCATGGCGATCGCCCCGGTTCCGATCTGCAACCGCTCCTGCGGCAATTGCTGCATCAGCTGGATGAAACCCTGTCCCTCCTCGTGGCCGAGCAGATTTGAGGTCGGCACGCGCACGTCGTTGAAGAACAACTCCGACGTGTCGTTGGCCTTCAGCCCGATCTTGTCGAGGTTGCGACCGCGCTGGAAGCCCTCGACCTCGTCGGTCTCGACAACGATCAGCGACGTGCCCTTGGCGCCCTTTTCCGGGTCGGTCTTGGTGACGACGATGATGAAGTTGGCAAGCTGGCCGTTGGTGATAAAAGTCTTGGAGCCATTGATCCTGTATTGGTTGCCGTCCTTCTCGGCCCGCGTCTTGACGCCTTGCAGGTCGGAGCCGGCGCCCGGCTCGGTCATGGCGATGGCGCCGATCAACTCGCCGGTCGCCAGCTTCGGCAGCCACTTCTTCTTCTGCTCTTCCGAACCGTAGTGGAGGATGTAAGGGGCAACGATCGAATTGTGCAGGCCGATGCCGAAACCGTCGACGCCGACATGGCCGATCGCCTCGATGATGGCGCTCTCATGCGCGAAGGTGCCGCCGGAACCGCCATATTCCTCCGGCATCGAGGCGCAGAGCAGGCCGGCCGCCCCGGCCTTCAGCCAGCTTTCGCGGTCGACCATCTCATTCTTCTCGAACTCGTCGTAACGCGGCGCGATCTCCTCGGCCATGAAGCGGGAGGCCATGTCATAGAGCATGCCGACCTCGTCCGCCGCCCAGGCGGGTTTGGGGAGGTTCAGGATTTCCGCAGGGTTGGTCATACGATGATACTCCTCCCAGGCACATCAGGCACGCGCGACCCCTCCCGGCCCTTTGGGCCACCCTCCCCTCAAGGGGGAGGGGGACGCCAGCCATTTCTAGAACGCTTCCGCCGGGAGAGCCATCAGCGTATCCGCACCACTCGAAATACGGGCGAGATGCGCCGATGTTTCTGGCATGATCCGCTCCATGAAGAAACGCGCCGTCACGACCTTGTTGTCGTAAAAGGCCCCTTTATCTTCATGCAAAGATTGGGAACCATTGGCGCCCGTCTTGGCCTGTGCCGTCTTGGCCATCTGCGCCCACATGTAACCCAGCGCCACAAGGCCGAAGAGATGCATGTAGTCTGTCGAGGCGGCACCGGCATTGTCGGGCTTGGCCATCCCATTCTGCAGCAGCCACATGGTCGCCGCCTGCAGATCGTTGAGGCCCTTCTTCAACGCCTTGGTGAACGGCGCCATCTTCTCGTCGGCACGGTTTTCCTCGCAGAATTCGCCGACCTCCTTGAAGAAGGCCTGCACTGCGCGGCCGCCATTCAGGCCGAGCTTGCGGCCGACGAGGTCAAGCGCCTGGATGCCGTTGGCGCCTTCATAGATCATGGCGATACGGGCATCGCGCACGAACTGGCTCATGCCGTGCTCTTCGATATAGCCATGGCCGCCGAACACCTGCTGCGCCATGACGGCATGGTCGAAGCCCTTGTCGGTGAACACGCCCTTGACCACCGGCGTCATCAGGCCGGTGTAGTCCTCGGCGGCCTGCCGGTCCTTGTCGTCGGGAGACCGATGCGCGATGTCGGACTTGATCGCCGTCCACAGCGCCAGCGCTCGGCCGGCCTCGTTGAACGCCTTCATGGTCATCAGGCTGCGGCGGATATCGGGGTGAACGATGATCGGGTCAGCCTTCTTGTCCGGAGCCTTCGGCCCCGACAGCGAACGGCCCTGCAAACGGTCCTTGGCATAGGAAACGGCATTCTGATAGGCAACCTCGGAGATCGACAGCCCCTGCAGGGCGACACCGAGCCGCGCCTCGTTCATCATGGTGAACATGGCCTTCAGGCCGCCATTCACCTCGCCGAGTAGTGTGCCCTCAGCCTCGTCATAATTCATGACGCAGGTCGAATTGCCGTGGATGCCCATCTTCTCCTCGATCGAGCCGCAGGAGAGCGTGTTCCGTTCGCCCGGATTGCCCGATGCGTCGAGCTTGAGCTTCGGCACGATGAACAGCGAAATGCCCTTGACGCCTTCCGGCGCGCCCTCGATGCGGGCCAGCACCAGATGGACGATGTTGTCCGACATGTCGTGCTCGCCGGCCGAGATGAAGATCTTCTGACCAGAGAGCTTGTAGGTGCCGTCGCCATTCGGCGCTGCCTTGGTGCGCAGCAAACCAAGATCGGTGCCGCAATGCGGCTCGGTCAGGTTCATGGTTCCGGTCCACGCGCCCTCGACCAGCTTCGGCAACCACTTGGCCTTCTGCTCGTCAGTGCCATGGGTGATGATGGCGGCGATCGCGCCCTGCGTCAGTCCCGGATACATCATCAGCGCCATGTTGGCCGACACCATGTATTCGGAGACAGCCTGGTGCACCATGTAGGGCAGCCCCTGGCCGCCAAACTCGGCCGGTGCCGCGAGCCCCATCCAGCCACCTTCGCGATACTGGCCGAACGCTTCCTTGAAACCCTTGGGCGTCGTCACCGAGCCGTCGTCGTGACGCACGCAGCCTTCCATGTCGCCGACACGGTTGAGCGGATGCATGACGTTCTCGGCGAGCTTGGCGCCCTCGGCGAGGATCGCCTCCAGCACATCGGGCGTGGCGTCGGAAAATCCGGGAAGGTTCGAATAGCGCTGATAGCCCAGCACTTCGTTGAGTACGAACAGCGTATCCTGGACCGGAGCCCTGTATATCGGCATGCTTTTCTCCACCCTGCGGACCTGGTCCGGAAGCCCCGAAGTCATGTCAGGGCAGCATACGGACCCGTGTTGGAGCCGGGGATAGCAAAAATTGACGTTTGCGTAAACGTCAATTTTTTCGCTGCGACAAGATTTCCGCACTCTGAGAAGCAATGAGCCTGGCGGGGCGGTATGATGCCGGCCAGCGGCCAACATCTCGCGAGGTCAGGGTGCGGTCTGACAAGGAAACCAAATCTGACAAGGAAAACAAAAAAGCCGCGCGGCACGGCCACGCGGCTTTGATCGTCGGGATCAGCTAATCGGAAGCGGACGGAAAGTCGCTTCACACCGTTTCTGGAATTGCCTTAGCTGGCGACGCTCGCCTGCGGCGTGGTCCGTTCGGCCAACATCTGGCGCACCGCCGTCATCGAGCCGCTCAGTTCGTTGATGGCGTCGTCGATCAGCGCCCGCTGCTTCTGCAGGCGGGCAAGCTGCTTCTCCGACTTGTCCAGCGCCAGACGCAACTGCTTGGTGTTGGAACCGGTCGGATCGTAAAGGTCCATCATCTGCTTGACGTCGCGCAGCGAGAACCCGACCTTGCGGCCGAGCAGGATCAGCTTCAGCCGGGCCTTGTCGCGGCGCGTGTAGAGGCGGGTCGAACCGTCACGCTGCGGGTTGAGCAGGCCTTTGTCCTCGTAGAAGCGCAGCGTGCGCAGCGTCACGCCGTATTTCTTGGCCATTTCGCCGATGCGGGCGAGATCCTCGCCGGCTTCGACAGGTATATTGTTGGTATTGGCCGCGGTCTCGCCGGCCGAGATAAGCTTCATGGTCACTGGCTTTCCCCGTTGGTGGCGTCGCGGTCCCGGACCATGCGTCGCCTGACTGGAAGCGGGGGCGTGCTTCCAGCCGTGGTTTCGACAAACAAAATCGCAAACAGCACGCTTCAAGGCGCCCTTTACGTTTACGTCAATTCTATACCGATAGCCGCCTCATGACGCAAGGGCGTTCTGTGATCGGTGCTTTATGCCGCACTGCGGGCAGCGACAGCCAACTTCCTTGCAACTTCTTAAGCTTGGTTAACGCGTTGTTTACCACGTTGGGCGAAATGTGCGCGTGTCGGCTACCCGTGTTTATCCTGTATCGAATTTCTCACGGTTTTTCGGAGCGCGGGTGAAACCCGGGAAGCTTGTCTTCCACCGTGGCATGGAAGCGCGGTCGCCTTCGTTCCGGCAGGGACTTGGAGAGCTGGTCGCAAACCGGCCAATCTGAAAGACGGACGCACCGATGAACAGCAAGCGGTCCTACCTCGATACACTCAACGCCGGCAGGCAGCGCAGGCCACAGACCACGCTCGAGCAACTGAACCGCTCGCTGGAGACGCTGGAACAGCGACTGGGGCAGACGCGCGAGGAGGTGACGGCGAGTCCCGCTTCCCGCCAATACGGCGCCGACCCGCGCTATCCCGCGACCGAGCCACGCTATCCCGCCGCCGACCCCCATTATCCAGCCGCCCAGCCAACCGGCCAGCAGCGCTGGTACGAGGAACCGCAGCCGGCCCCGCGCCCTCAGAATCCGGCGCCTGCCCCCTCCTTCGACCAGAACTACCAGGCCATCGCCCGCGACATCGACCGCGTCCGCGGCCAGGAAGACAGCGTCGCCATGGTCGGCAAGATCGCCGGCGAACTGCGCGGCATGCGCGAGGAGCTGCGCCACCAGATGACGGCAGGGCTGCAGCGCGAATTCGATGCGCTGCGCAAGGATATCGACCGCGCCTTCCAGTCGAACGCCAGGCCCGGCGCATCGGGCAAGGGCAGCGCCGAACTCGGCATCGAATTCGAACGGCTTTCCGGCGCCATCAAGTCGCTGTCGGAAAAGAGCGACGACAGAAGCGTCAACCTGCTGCGGCTGGAGCTCGAGCAGGTCAAGACCGCGCTCGATACGCTGGCGCGCGAGGAGAGCGTGCAGAAGGTCGACCGCCGCTGGGACGATTTCGACCGCCGCTGGACGGCTTTCGAAGACAGGGTCGATGCCGACCAGCGCAAACGCTCGGACGATCCCGCCCTTGCGGCCCTGACCGGCCGGCTGGAGCAGATCAGCAATGCCGTCAACAACCTGCCGGAATCGCTGTCGCTACGCTCGCTGGAGGAAAAGGTCCGCACACTTGCCGGCGCCGTCGATCACTTCGCCAGCCAGCAGGACAATCGCGGCGGCGACACGCTTGCCATGATCGACGAGCGGCTGGACGAGATTTCCCGTGCCATCGTCGCCTCGACCGTCGCGGCACAGGCCAATTCGGTCGACCATGAAGCTTTCGAGCGCATCGAGAAGCGTATCGACTCGCTCGCCCGGCAGATCGAGGAAGTGGCGCAGGACCGCCCCGGCAACGCGGTCATGGATCGCCTGAGCACGCTGTCCAACCGGGTCGACGAATTGGCCGGTCGCGCCAACCTGCCCGAACAGGCGATGGAACGGCTGGCCAAACAGATCACGCTCATCGCCGACAAGATCGACCAGGCGCCGGCCATGCCGGACGCCGACTATATCTTCCATGGGCTGGAGCAACGCTTCGACGTGCTGTCCGGCATGATGGAACGCCGCCAGGGCGACGCCATCGAACAGGGCAACATGCTGTTTCGCGATCTCGAACGCCGGCTGGACGAAGTTGCCGACCGGCTTGACCAGCGCATGATTCCGCAGATCGACAGCGCCGGCATCATGGAAGCCATCGACGCCCGCTTCACCGCACTCGCCCAGCGCATGGAAACGCGCGTTCCCGATCCTGCCGGCGAAGCGGCGATCCGTGGACTGGAAAGCCGGCTCGAGGACATTTCAAGCCGGCTGGACGCGTCGGCGGCGCAGGTGGCCGGCATCGATCCGGCGCTGATCCGCAGCCTGGAGGCGCAGGTCGCCGGCCTGTCGGCTCACCTGTCCAAGCCCAGCACGCCGCTGCCAGAATTCGAAGACATCAGCCCCCGCCTCGACGAAATCGAGAAGGCGCTGGCGGGAACCCGCGATTCCATTCTCGGCGCGGCACGCGAAGCAGCCGAGAACGCGGTGCGGTCATTGGCCGGTTCGAACGCCAACACGACGGCGGTTTCAGGCCTCGCCCAGGACCTGAAGACACTGGAAAGTCTGACGCGCCGTTCCGACGAGCGCAATTCGCGCACATTCGAGGCCATCCACGATACGCTGCTCAAGATTGTCGACAGGCTGGGTTCGCTGGAAACCAGCGAACCGTCCGAAGCGGTAAGCGAGCTCCTGGATACCGCGCCGGTGGATACGAGCGGCTGGCGGGGCGCACGGCGGCCCAAGATGACCGTGAACGCGCCGTCGATGAACATTGACGAACCGCTGCCGCTGAGCGGTGACTTGGCCGATCTCGACGCGCGTGCCGCGGCCATATCGCGCGGTGAACCTGGTTTCCCCGGCGAGCCGGTGGTGCATGCCGATACGCGGCTGCCACGTGGGCCGGGCGCCCGCACGCCGGCGGAAGCCGCCGCCGCCGCCGCCATGGCCGCACTCGGTTCCGACACCATCGCCGAGAAGGATCAGCCGGCTGGCCGCAAATCGTTGTTCGGTGGGCTGGCACGCGCCTTCAAGAGCAAGAAGACGGCGGATGTTCCGCCGCTGGCTGGCTCGGCGCCGAGCGCCGAGATCCCGAGTATTGATCTCGACGAGCCGCTCGACCCGAAAGTGGCCAACCGCCCGCTGGAACCCGGCTCCGGCGCACCCGACCTTAATGCCATCATGAAGCGTGTGCGCGACGAGCGGGCGCAACCGGCAAGGCCCAGTGAAAGCGATGCCGCGAAATCGGATTTCATCGCGGCCGCCCGGCGGGCCGCCCAGGCCGCCGCAGCCGAGGCGGATGCCTTGAAGCGCCAGTCGACCATGAAAGGACCGGTGAAGGCACTGAGAATCGGCGACCTGCTCAAGGCGCGGCGCAAGCCGATCCTGATGGCTGCGGCAGCGATCATGCTGGCGCTTGCCGGCCTGCAGCTCGGCAAGGCGTTTCTCTCGGATCCGGCCCAGGTGGCAAATAACGACGCGACCCCGATCATCACCGCGCAACCAGTGCAGACGGCATCCGTCGACATGGCGAGCCAGCCGAAGATCGAAACCCAGCCGGCGACAACGGACAGCGCGCCTGCCCGCCCCGTCAGGCAAGCCGATCCCTCCGTTCCGGCAAGCAAGAATGAGATGGTCGCGCAGACCGCGCTCGCCATGCCGTCAGACACGGACGCGATGGCGAATACGGCGCCGGCGGCGTCCGCGGCTTCGGCCACGTCTTCCGGCCCGAGCGCCAACGCCCCCGAGGCGATGGCTTCGGCCGCTCCGGCGCCAACCGCGCCCGTTTCCATGGCCCCGGAGGCTACGGCTTCAGCGCCGGCCGCTGTCGCCAGCGGCGCGCAAGGGACGGATACCGCTTCGCAGCCGGCCATGCCAATGGCGACCAACGACAGCCCCGCTAAGGATGCCGCCGTTGCGCCGACGCCAGCGACGGCCAAGTTCGACATCCCGGCCGATGCCGGCCCGGCCGCGCTGCGCGATGCCGCCGCTGGCGGCGACGCCAAGGCGCTGTTCGAGATCGGCTCGCGCTACGCGGAGTCGCGCGGCGTCAAGGAAGACATGGCGGCGGCCGCCAAATGGTATGAGAAGTCGGCTGAACTGGGCTTCGCGCCGGCCGAATACCGCATCGGCAATTTCTACGAGAAGGGCATCGGCGTCGCCCGCGACATCAAGAAGTCGAAGACCTGGTACCAGCTCGCCGCCGAGCAGGGCAACGCCAGCGCCATGCACAATCTGGCCGTGCTGTTCGCCATGGCCGCGGATGGGGTGACCGACAATGAATCGGCCGCGCACTGGTTCCAGGAGGCCGCCGACCTCGGCGTCAAGGACAGCCAGTTCAATCTCGGCATCCTCGCCGCCAAGGGCGTCGGCATGAAGCAGAACCTCGAGGAGTCCTACAAATGGTTCGCGCTGGTCGCCAAGACCGGCGACAAGGATGCGGCTACCAAACGCGACGAGATAGCCAATGCGCTGCGGCCCGAACAGCTGGAGCGCGCCCGTGCCGCGACCGAATTGTGGAAGGCCAAGCCACTCAACGCGGCGGCCAATTCGGCCGACATTCCCGAATCCTGGCAGGAGGGCACGCCGCAGACGACCGCCGGCATCGATATGAAGAAGGCGGTCAAGAACATCCAACTGATCCTCAACAAGAACGGCTATGATGCCGGCGGCGCCGATGGCGTCATGGGCGACAAGACCAAGAACGCTATCATCGCTTTCCAGACCGACAACAAGCTGCCGGCGACCGGTGCCGTCGATGAAAAACTGGTCAGGGCACTGCTGGCGCGCAAATAACGGAAGAAGCGTCGTTTCCGCGATGCCCCTGCCACACATTTGCCTGTTAACTGATTGAGATATTTTTTGTTTCGGCACGGTGGCGGGGTTTGACCCCACCACCGTTTCGGCGCAAGAAAAAATTGGCTTTTCGGTGCGAGACTGCCAGCCGCGGCAGCATTGGCCGACAGGCAAACTGATCGAGACTGACGGGTGGGCATCTATCTCCCGATTGCGGAAATTTCCGTCAACGTCTTCGTGCTGCTGGCCATGGGGGCCGCGGTGGGCTTCCTGTCGGGCATGTTCGGCGTCGGCGGCGGCTTTCTCATCACACCGCTGCTGATCTTCTACAACATCCCCCCGGCGATCGCGGTCGCCACCGGCGCCAACCAGGTCATCGCCTCATCCTTCTCCGGCGCGCTGTCGCACATGAAGCGGGGGACGCTCGACTTCAAGCTCGGTGGGGTGCTCCTGGCGGGCGGCATCGTCGGCTCCACCGGCGGCATCTTTGTCTTCGGTTTGCTGCGCAGGCTTGGTCAGCTCGACCTGTTCATCTCGCTGCTTTATGTCGTGCTGCTCGGCACCGTCGGCGGTCTGATGCTGGTCGAAAGCGTCAATGCCCTGCGCGCCACGCGCAGTGGCGCGGCGCCGGTGCTGAAGAAATCCGGCCAGCACAATTGGATCCACCGCCTGCCGCTGAAGATGCGCTTCAGGGCGTCGAAACTGTTCGTCAGCGTCATCCCGGTGCTTGGCCTTGGTGCCGGCATCGGCTTCCTGTCGTCCATCATGGGTGTCGGCGGCGGTTTCATCATGGTGCCGGCGCTGATCTATCTGCTCAAAGTGCCCACCAACGTCGTTATCGGCACTTCGCTGTTCCAGATCATCTTCACCTCCGCCTACACGACGCTGGTCCACGCAACCACCAACCAAACCGTCGATGTGATGCTGGCCTTCCTGCTGATGGCCGGCGGCGTGGCCGGCGCGCAATATGGCGCCAAGGCCGGCCAGAGGCTGCGCGGCGAGCAATTGAGGGCGCTGCTGGCTTTGCTGGTGCTGGCCGTGGCAATCCGGCTTGCCATCGATCTGTTCGTGACGCCGCCCAATCTCTATTCGCTGTCCGGCGCGGGTCTCAACTGATGAGGGGGTTGGGGACGCTCGCAACCGCCATCTTCCTGTCCTTGCTTGCGCCAACCACGCCGGCGAGAGCACAGACGCCACCGATAGAAAGCATTCAGATCGGCCTTTCTACGGACAATGTCTCCATCACCGCCGGCTTTTCCGGCGCCGACCTGACCATCTTCGGTTCGCTGGAAAACCCCGATCCGCTGGTTGCGCGCCAGGGTCGCTACGATGTCATCGTCGTGCTTGAAGGGCCACCCAAGCCGGTAGTGGTACGCCGCAAGGACCGGGTGCTCGGTGTTTGGATCAATCTGGAATCCGAGACCTTCGAGAACGTGCCGGTCTCCTATTCGGTTGCGACGACACGACCGCTGCAGGACATCACCGAACCGAACAGCTACAGGCAGCTGTCGCTCGGCGCCTCCAATCTCTACATGCAGCCCGCGGACGCCGGCGATAGCCCGGCCACGATCGAGGAATTCACCGCGGCCTTGCGCGAGCGCAAATCGGCGACCGGCCTCTACAGCGAGAATGTCGGCGGCGTGCAGTTCCTGTCGCAGAACCTGTTCCGCGCCACAGTTCGGCTGGCGCCGAATGTTCCGGTCGGCACCCACAAGGCGCGCGCCTTCCTGTTCAAGAGCGGCCTGTTCATCAAGGAAAGCTCGGCCCAGCTGGAAATCCGCAAGTCCGGTTTCGAGCAGTCGATCTTCCGCGTCGCCCACGACTACTCTTTCCTCTATGGCGTCTTCGCCATATCGCTGGCCATG
The DNA here is from genome assembly GCF_006658505.1 of Mesorhizobium sp. B2-4-15. GTDB lineage: Bacteria > Pseudomonadota > Alphaproteobacteria > Rhizobiales > Rhizobiaceae > Mesorhizobium. The sequence goes on along the minus strand of NZ_VFUZ01000021.1, from coordinate 10,807 downwards.
ATAACGGGCTGGCTCGGCAGGCTGCTCTTCCGCAAGGACTGAGACGCCAAAAGGGGTTTCCCTTTCTCGCGCCATGCTATAGACCGCACCTCCCCGCCCGACGGGCATACACGCACAATTCAATCCGGCAGAGTGGTTCGGTCGCCCGAAACCAAGGCGCGCACCTCTCCCGCGAGCGCCGATACGCTGCCCGCCAATGACAGGAGGCTGCGATGCGACCAGCATTCGCCGGCATTGATTTCGGCACGTCAAACTCCACCGTCGGCGTGGTCAGCAGCGGACAGCCGCACCTCGTTCCTCTTGAGGACGGCCAGGTCACCTTGCCGAGTGCCGTCTTCTTCAACTTCGAGGACGGCCGCATCGGCTACGGCCGCCAGGCCATCGCCAATTACACGGATGCGGTCGAAGGCCGATTGATGCGCTCGCTGAAGAGCGTGCTTGGCAGCTCGCTCGCGCACGAAAAGACCCGCATCAAGGCGCGCTCGATCGGCTTCATGGAGATCGTCGGCCTGTTCATCGGTCATCTCAGGAAAAGGCTGCAGGAACACGCCGGCGGTGCGGTCGAGAGCGTGGTGCTCGGCCGGCCGGTACAATTCGTCGATGACGATGCCAAGGCCGATGCGAAGGCGCAGAGCGAGCTCGAAGCTGCTGCCCACGCGCAAGGCTTCAAGCATATCGCTTTCCAATTCGAGCCGATCGCCGCGGCGCTCGACTACGAACAGAAGGTGACGCGCGAGGAACTGGCGCTGATCATCGACATGGGCGGCGGCACGTCGGACTTCTCGATCGTCAAGGTCTCGCCGCAGCGCGCCCGGTCATTCGACCGCAAGGACGATATACTGGCCAGCCGTGGCGTCCATATCGGAGGCACCGACTTCGACCGGCTGCTTAGCATCGCCCATGTGATGCCGAGGCTCGGCTATTTGACCCCGACCAAGGACGGCAAGCGCAATCTGCCGGCAAGCTATTTCATCGATCTCGCCACATGGCAGCGCATCAACCTGGTTTATACCGCCAAGGCGATGACGCATCTGCGCCAGATCCGCTACGAGGCCGAACGCGCCGATCTGGTCGACCGCTTCATCCACATCGTCGAGCATCGCTATGGGCACGCGCTGGCGGCATTGGTCGAAAAGGCCAAGATAGAGCTGACCGACAGGTCGTCGGCGGAAGTCGCCGTGACGCTGCCGGGCGCCGCGTTCGCCGCCGAGATCACGCGCGAGGGGCTGAACGCCACGATCGCCAGGGATATCGAGCGGATCACCGAAACGGTCGGCCAGACCTTCCGCGACGCGCAGGTCAAGCCGGCGGACATCACGGCGGTGTTCCTCACCGGCGGATCGACCGCGATCCCGCTGGCAAGACGGGAAATCCTGTCGCTGGTGCCGCAGGCTTCCGTCATCGAAGGCGACATGTTCGGCTCGGTCGGCCTTGGCCTGGCTTTGGATGCCCAACGGAAGTTCGGCTGAATCGTCTTTGTTTCCACGCAATTCCAGACGGGAGCCGCAACGGCCCTTTCCTGGATTGCTACACTTTGTTTTGACGCAATTCCGGACGGAAAACCGCTACGCACTTTTCCTGGAATTGCTCTAAGCCGACCTGCTTCCCGCGGTTTCCGCGCCGAGATGCGCCTTGAGCGCCATCTGGGCCAGGCTTGCCTGGCGATCGCGATGGGTGATCATGGCGAAGTCGCGCTTTGGCAGTTCGATCGGCACGGCTCTCAGACTGCCTTCGGCGACGGCGCGTCCGACGACAAGTTCCGAGATGATGGTGGCGCCGGCCCCCGCCTCGACCGCCTGGCGAACCGCCTCGTTGCTGGGCAGCACCAGGAACACCTGCAAGTCGGCGAGCGAAATCCCCTCACGGCGCGCCAAATCCTCCAGCACTTCGCGCGTGCCCGAACCGCCCTCGCGGATGATCCAGCGCAGGCCCCTGATGTCGGGGCGTCCCGGCGCGGTTTCGGCGATCTCGGGATGCGAACTGGCGACCACAAGCATCAACCGATCGGTATCGACCTTGGCGCGGCGCAATATGTCGGACTCAGTGCGCCCCTCGACCAGGCCGAGATCGGCGGTTCCATCCAGCACGCTGGCCTCGACCTGCCTTGTATTGCCGATGCTGACGCTCAGCCTCACCGCGGGGTAGGCCTCGTGGAAGGACGCCAGCCGGCGCGGCAGCCAGTAGCTGGCGATGGTCAGGCTGGCGGCGATTGAGAGACTGCCGGCGACCGTCTGCGAGACATGTTCCAGCACGTTGCGGGCGGCGGCGGCCCGCTCCAGAACGGCCTTGGCCTCGGGCAGGAACCGGTGGCCGGTCTGGGCAAGTTCGATGTTGCGGCCGACGCGGTTGAACAGATGGACGCCGTGCTGCTCTTCAAGCGCACGGATGGCGGCCGATGCGGCGGACTGGGAAATGCCCAAAAGCTCCGCCGCCTTGGTCATGTGGCCGCGCTCGGCGACGGCGACGAAAATGCGCAACTGATCCAGGGTCATGGGGGCATTAAGAACCAATATCGATCGAATTTACAAGAACAACTGATTAGACGGATCGATAGCTTTATTCTACTTTTTTGATCGAAGTTAGAAAAAATTGGCCATCGAATAGCAGCTGATAAAATGATCGGGCGGTTCAGATCCCTGCTTGCCCATTGGGCCCGTGGCATCCGGCGGCGGCTGGCCGGCGATGGCTATCACCCGGAAGAGCATTACATGCGTGGTCCCGGGCCGAAGACACGGGCCAAGTCCGCGAACCGTGTGGATACGGCGGGATCATGATGCACGGACCGCCGCGCGGGGCGAATTCCGCACCATCGCAACGCCCGCTTGCCGACACCCGCGCGCCCGATGAAGGCGACGGCGTCGACACCTCGCCAAGCGTTTCCGACCGCATCGCCAAGACGACCTGCTATATGTGCGCCTGCCGCTGCGGCATCGACGTGCACGTCAAGGACGGTAAGGTCCGCTACATCAACGGCAACAATGACCATCCGGTCAATCGCGGCGTGATCTGCGGCAAGGGCAGTTCCGGCATCATGCAGCACTACAGCCCGGCCCGGCTGAGGAAGCCGCTGCTCCGGAGCGGGCCACGGGGCTCGGGCGAGTTCCGGGAGATCGAGTGGGAAGAAGCCTTTTCGATCGCGACCGCGCGACTCTCGGCCATTCGCCGGACCGACCCGAAAAGGCTCGCCTTCTTCACCGGGCGCGACCAGTCGCAATCCTTGACCGGCTGGTGGGCCAGCCAGTTCGGCACGCCGAACTTCGCCGCCCATGGCGGCTTCTGTTCGGTCAACATGGCGGCCGGGGGGCTCTACTCGATCGGCGGCTCGTTCTGGGAGTTCGGCGAGCCCGACTGGGACAACACGAAGTACTTCATGCTGTTCGGCGTCGCCGAGGACCATGATTCCAACCCGATCAAGATCGGCCTCGGCAAGCTCAAGGCGCGCGGCGCCAAGGTTGTGTCGATCAATCCATGCCGGACCGGCTACAATGCCATTGCGGACGACTGGATCGGCATCCGGCCCGGCACCGACGGCCTGTTCGTCTTCGCGCTCATCCATGAACTCATGAAGGCCGGGCGCGTCGACCTCGACTATCTCCTGCATTACACCAACGCCCACATGCTCGTCATCCAGGAGACTGACGCCGCCGATGACGGGCTGTTCGTGCGCGACGCCGACGGCAATCCGCTGGCCTGGGACAGGGTGGCGAAAGCCTCCGTCAAGGCAATCGACCCGGAGGCGAAGCCGGCGCTGACCGGCAGCTTCGAAGTCGACGGCCGCCGCTGCGTGCCGGTGTTCCAGCTGATCGCCGACCGCTACCTCGATGAGAGCTATGCACCGGACGCGGTCGCGGAGCGTTGCGGCATTCCCGCCGATACGATCCGCCGGATCGCCGCCGAACTCGCCCATGTCGCGTTCGAGCAGACGATCGAACTGCCGGTCGCGTGGACCGATTGGGCGGGGCGCCGACACGAGACCATCAAGGGGCGGCCTGTTTCCATGCATGCCATGCGCGGCATCTCCGCTCATACGAACGGCTTTCACACCTGCCGCGCCATCCACCTGCTGCAGGTGCTGCTCGGCACTGTGGATGTTCCCGGCGGCTTTCGTTTCAAGCCGCCCTACCCCAGATCGGCGCCGCCGGGCCCAAAACCCGCCGGCAAGACCGTCAAGCCGATGACGCCGCTCGACGGCATGCCGCTTGGCTTTGTCTGTGGGCCGGATGACCTGCTGGTCGATGAAGCCGGCACGCCGCTGCGCATCGACAAGGCCTATTCGTGGGACGCGCCGCTGGCCGCGCACGGCCTGATGCACACCGTCATCCGCAATGCCTGGGCGGGCGATCCCTACCCGATCGACACGCTGATGATGTACATGTCGAACATGGCCTGGAATTCCTCGATGAATACCGTCGAGACGATTCATATGCTGACTGACCAAGATGGGACCGGCAACTACAAGATCCCGTTCATCATCTATTCCGACGCCTATTATTCCGAGACCGTGCCGTTCGCCGACCTCGTTCTGCCCGACACCACCTATCTCGAGCGCCATGACTGCATCAGCCTGCTTGACCGGCCAATCAGCCATGCCGACGGGCCGGGCGATGCCATCCGCCATCCCGTCGTCGAGCCGGACCGCGACGTCAGGCCGTTCCAGTCGGTGCTGATCGAGCTCGGCGCGCGGCTCGGTCTGCCGGGTTTCGTCAACGACGACGGATCGGCCAAGTATGCGGACTATGCCGAATATATCGTCAACCACGAGCGCACGCCGGGCATCGGCCCGCTGGCCGGCTGGCGCGGCAAGGACGGGACCTCGATCGGCAAGGGCGAGGCCAATCCGAACCAGTTGCAGCGCTACATCGACAATGGCGGCTTCTGGCACCACGACTTTGCCGACGACCAGCGCTATTACAAGATGGCCAACCGCTCCTATCTCGATTTCGCGGTGCGGATGGGCTTTATCACCGAGGCGGAGCCGATCATCTTCCAGCTCTATTCCGAACCGCTGCAGCGCTTTCGACTGGCCGCGCGCGGCCATGGGCGGATGCAGCCACCGGAGGCCGAACGCCAGCGCATCGAGACCTACATGGACCCGCTGCCGCTCTGGTACACGCCCTTCGAGGAAGCGGTCGTCGATCTTAAAAAATATCCGCTGCACGCGCTGACGCAGCGGCCCATGCACATGTATCACTCCTGGGGTTCGCAGAATGCGTGGCTACGGCAGATCACCAGCCAGAACCGGCTGTTCGTGCATCACCGGACCGGCACCAGCCTCGGTCTTGTCGACGACGACTGGGTGTGGATCGAAAGCATCAATGGCAGGGTCAAGGGGCAGATCAAGCTGATCGACGGGGTGAACGAAAGCACGGTCTGGACCTGGAACGCCATCGGCAAAAGGCGCGGCAGCTGGGGGCTTAAGGACGATGCCGCCGAGAGCAATCGCGGCTTCCTGCTCAATCACATCATCGGCGACCAGACATCGGCCGACGCCAGTGGCAAATGCTATTCGAACTCGGATCCCGTTACCGGCCAGGCGGCCTGGTTCGACCTGCGCGTACGCATCGTCAAATGCGCGGCGGAGGAAGCCGGTTTCACCGAGCCCCAGTTCGAGCGTTTTCACCAGCCGCCGCATTTCGAGCCTTTGCCCGACAAGCTGAGCTTCGGCGCCGATTTTCGCCGGGCAAGAGAGGCTGCGGAATGACTTGCCTTCCCACCCACACCGACAAAAAGCTCGGCTTGGTTATCGATCTTGACACCTGTGTCGGCTGCCAGGCCTGCGTCACCGCCTGCAAGGAATGGAATACCGGCGGGCATATGGCGCCGCTGACCGACATCGACCCTTATGGCGGCCATGTCGACGGCGTTTGGTTCAACCGCGTGCACAGCTATGAGCACATCACTGAAATGGGCGGGCGCACGGTGAACTTCCCGCGCTCCTGCCTGCATTGCGAGATGCCGGCCTGCGTAACCGTCTGTCCGACCGGCGCCTCCTACAAGCGGGCCTCGGACGGCATCGTGCTGGTCGACGAGGACAAGTGCATCGGCTGCAAACTGTGCAGCTGGGCTTGCCCCTATGGTGCGCGCGAATTCGACACCGATGTCGGCGTCATGAAGAAATGCACGCTCTGCGTCGACCGCATCTATAACGACAATCTGGCCGAGCAGGACCGCGTGCCGGCCTGCGTCGCCGCCTGTCCGACCAGCGCCCGGCATTTCGGCGATCTTGGCGATCCCGCTTCGGCGATTTCGTTACTGGTGACGGAGCGTGGCGGCGTCGACCTGATGCCGGAGATGGGCTATCACCCGACCAACAAATACCTGCCGCCGCGCGCCCACACGCAACGCGCCGCATCGGTGCCCGCAAAGGCGCTGGAGCCGGTGCGGGCCGAAGGCGGCTTTCTCGGCTGGGTCGACCGCATGCTTTCGAATTAGCCCATGCATCCCGCCTTCTCCGTCGTTTTCTTCACCACCGCCACCGGCGCCGGCTATGGTCTGCTCGCGCTGCTTGGCGTGCTTGGCGCGGCCGGCCTCGTCTCGCCAGACTTCTGGCTGGGGTTCGTCGGCATGGGGCTGGCGCTCGGCCTGATCAGCGCCGGCCTGTTGTCCTCGACCGGCCATCTCGGCCGGCCGGAGCGGGCCTGGCGGGCGTTCTCGCAATGGCGCAGCTCCTGGCTGTCGCGTGAAGGTGTTGCCTCGGTGGCCACCTTCATCCCGGCAGGACTGTTCGGCATCGGCTGGGTCATTCTTGGCCGCCTCGACAGCTGGGTGGCGGCCGCCGGGGTTCTGGCCGCCATTGGCGCCATCGTCACGGTCTGTATGACAGGCATGATCTATGCCTCGCTGAAACCCATCGCCCACTGGCACAGCCCCTACACCTTGCCCGGTTACCTCATCTTCTCGGCGATGAGCGGCAGCGTGCTTCTGAACGCGGTGCTGCAAGGCTTTGCCCTGGGCTCGAACATCTTTCTGGCATTTTCCGTGCCGCTCGTCCTGCTTGGCTGGATCTGGAAACTGGCAACCTGGCGTTACAACGACCGGCTGGAAACCGCGACCACCGCCAACACCGCAACCGGGCTTGCCGGCGGCACGGTGCGGACACTGGAATGGCCGCACACCGAAGAAAACTACCTGCTCAAGGAAATGGGCTTTCGCATCGCGCGCAAGCACAGCGCGAAGCTGCGCCGGATCACGCAGGCGCTGGCCTTCGCTTTACCCATCCTGTTGCTGGTTGCCGCCTTCGCCTTTCCGTGGCCCTTGGCGGCGGTGCTTTCGGCGCTCGCCGCCGTTGCTCAATTCGCCGGCATGCTGGTCGAGCGCTGGCTGTTCTTCGCCGAAGCCAAGCACACGGTAACCTTGTACTACGGACGTTGAGCTCAGCCGGGGTGCAACATCGAGCCAGAGATGGCGAAGATGCGGTCGGTGCCAAGCATATAGGCCATCAGCGATTCCAGGCGGAACAGCCCGCCATAGGCGCGGTCGAGCACGTTGAGCGAGCCGGTATAGGCACCGAAGGCCGGCATGATCATGCGGCCGCCATCGCCGGCGAAGCAGCGCCTGCGCACCGAGCGCCCGCGCTGCACGATGCGGGCGCAAGGGTGGAGATGGCCCGCGATCTCGCCCTCGAGGCGCACCTTCGACGGTTCGTGCCGAAACAGCAGCGCGCCGATGGCAAGTTCCCGCACGGTTTCGCCGGGCAGGTCGGCCGGCGCTTCCGGGTCGTGATTGCCGGCGACCCAGAACCATTGGCGACCGGCCATCAGCGCTTCCAGCCGCTCGCGGAAGCTGGCATGCATGCGCCCGGCGCCGCCGCCATCGTGAAAGGAGTCGCCCAGGCTGATGACGATCGACGGCTGATAGTCGGCAATCACCGCCTGCAGCCGCAGCAAGGTCGCACCGGTGTCGTAGGGCGGGATCAGCGTACCGCGCCTTGCCAGAGACGACCCCTTTTCCAGATGCAGATCGGAGACCGCCAGCAGCTTGAGTTCCGGGAAGTAGAGCACGCCGCGCGGATCGCAGACCGCACGCTCGCCGGCGATGCCGACAAGGTCGGCCTCGGCAATCAGCGATGCACGCGCCAGCGAAAAATTCATGCCTCACTCATTCCCGGTCCCATGGCCTCCTCGACCAGTGTCGCCGCATCCATCAAAAGCGTTTCATCGGCTTCGCCGTTCACCGGCATCTTGCCGATCTCAAGCATGATCGGCACCGCGAGCGGCGAAATCTGCTCCAGATTCTTATGCATGATTCGACCTTGGATGCGCGAGAGCATGTCCGCAAGTCTACTGACATCCAGCAGACCGGCAGCCGCGTCCGCGCGCGTTGCCTGAAGCAGGATGTGGTCGGGCTCGTGGCTGCGCAGCACGTCATAGATCAGGTCGGTGGAGACGGTGACCTGGCGACCGCTCTTCTCCTGGCCCGGATGCCGTTTTTCGATCAGCCCTGAGATCAGGGCGCAATTGCGGAAGGTGCGTTTGAGAAGCCAGCTGTCGGCGAGCCAGGCCTCCAGATCGTCGCCCAGCATGTCCTGGTCGAACAGCGCGCCGAGAGACGGCTTGCGGGCTTTGAACATCGCGCCCATGTCGCCCAGCGACCATATTGCCAACGCATAGTCGGTGGCCACAAAGCCCAGCGGCCTGGCACCCGCCCGGTCGAGCCGACGGGTGAGCAGCATGCCTAGCGTCTGGTGGGCGAGCCTGCCCTCGAATGGGTAGGCGACCAGATAGTAGCGGTTGCCACGCGGAAAAGTCTCGATCAGCAGGTCGCCGCGTTTGGGCAGCACCGATTTCTCTGCCTGGTATCTCAGCCAATCGGCTACCTGTTCAGGCAGTTGCTTCCAACGCTGCGGGTCGTCCAGCATGATGCGGACCTGCTCGGCAAGGTATGTCGAAAGCGGAAACTTGCCGCCGCCATAATAGGGCACCTTGGCATCACTGCCGGGCGCGTTGGACACGAAGCATTCGCTTTCGCGGATGCCCTCGAAACGCAGAATTTTGCCGGCAAACATAAAGGTGTCGCCATGGGTCAGGGTTTCGAGGAAAGCCTCCTCGATCTTGCCCAGAACCCGGCCGCCGCGCGACGCCGAACCCTTGCTGCCGGCCTGGACATACCGCACGTTGAGCGCCGGCACCTCGATGATGGTGCCGACATTCAGCCTGTATTGCTGGGCGACGCGCGGATTGGATACCCGCCATAGTCCCTCCTTGTTCAGGCGGATGCGGGCGTAGCGCTCGTAGTTCTTCAAAGCATAGCCGCCGGTGGCGACGAAATCGATGACGCGGTCGAATGTCTGGCGATCAAGATCGGCGTAAGGCGCGGCAGTCCGGATCTCCTCGAACAGCGCATCGGCACTGAACGGTGCGCCACAGGCACAGCCCAGCACATGCTGTGCCAGCACATCGAGCCCGCCATTGACCAGCGGCGGCGTGTCCTGCGCGCCAAGATAGTTGGCGTCCAGCGCTGCCCGGCACTCCAGCACCTCGAAGCGATTGGCTGGGATGAGGATTGCCTTCGACGGTTCGTCCATGCGGTGATTGGCGCGGCCGATGCGCTGCGCCAGGCGGCTTGCCCCTTTCGGCGCGCCGACATGCACGACCAGATCGACATCGCCCCAGTCGATGCCAAGGTCGAGCGTGGAGGTGGCGACGATGGCGCGCAACGCATTGTCGCCCATTGCCTTTTCGACGCGCCGGCGCTGCGCAACATCGAGCGAGCCGTGGTGGAGCGCGATCGGCAACGTGTCTTCGTTGGCGCGCCACAATTCCTGGAACAGCAGCTCCGCTTGGCTGCGCGTGTTGACGAATAGCAAGGTCGTCTTGTGGCGCTTGATTTCGCGGTAGATTTCCGGCGTCGCATAACGAGCCGAATGTCCGGCCCAGGGCACGTGCTCTTCCGAATCGAGGATCGATATTTCGGGCTTCGCACCGCCGGTGACGACGATCAATTCGGCCATTGCGCTGGGTGGGTTCTGGCTGACCAGCCAGCGCCGTAACTCATCCGGTTCGGCGACCGTCGCCGACAGGCCGATCGTCTGCAGGCCAGGAACAAAGCTGCGCAGCCGCGCCAGGCCGAGTGCCAGGAGATGGCCGCGCTTGGAGGTCACCAGCGAATGCAGTTCGTCGAGCACGACATAGCGCAGGTCCTCGAAGAAGCGCCTGGCATCGGGAGCCGCGATCAGCAGCGCCAGTTGCTCTGGCGTGGTGAGCAGGATGTCGGGCGGCACGAGTTTCTGCCGCTGGCGCTTGTGCGAAGGCGTGTCGCCGGTGCGCGTCTCGATAGTGACGGGCAGCCCGATCTCTTCCACCGGCTTGCCGAGATTGCGCTCGATGTCGACGGCCAGCGCCTTCAGCGGCGAAATGTAGAGCGTATGGATGCCGCGATGCGCGTGCCCTGGTTTTCGCCTTGGCCTGACGGCCAGTTCGGTCAGCGACGGCAGGAAGCCTGCCAGCGTCTTGCCGGCGCCGGTCGGGGCGATCAGCAGCACCGACTGTCCGCTCTGGGCCTTCGCCAGGAGTTCGATCTGATGGGCGCGCGGCGACCAGCCCTTCTCGCCGAACCATTTTACGAATGGCTCGGGCAGGGCAATGGCGGCATTCTGGTCTGCAAGGCGCGGCTGCTCTGTCACGTGCCAGAGGTAGCGCGAGCGCGCGCGATCGCCAAGCAGAATCGGAACAAAAGGGGATCGCGCTATCTACTTCGCCATAAGAGATTGACGAAATGTTCGGGGAAAGCGCCCCCGTCACTATACGGGGAGAGCGACTGTCTTGGATTTCAAGCGGGTTGCCATGGTTTTTGGTCCCTGATCATGGCG
>NZ_VFUZ01000020.1 GCF_006658505.1 Mesorhizobium sp. B2-4-15 | reverse complement strand
GTGCGTTCTTCGGAAGCCATATGGCGACGCATCGCGCCATCGACGGTCTGTCGAGCTCCGACCTGGCCGCCGAACTTTTGCGCTCCCGCATGTTCATCGAGCGATGGACCGGCCGGCCAACGACGACGTTCGCGGCGCCTTTCTCCGTCACCGACCGGCGGCTTGGCCGGCTGGCCAGGGAGTGCGGCTATCGAACCGGCTTCGGCGGCAGGCACGGTCCGGCGAACCTCGACAGCGATCCGATCGACCTCCCCCGCATCGAGATTCGCGGCGACCGCTCGCTCGATGACTTTGTCGCCATTCTGGAGGCCGCACTCGAATGAACGGTGAAGTCTGGCTTGTCGAGCCCAACATCTGAATTGCTTCAGCTTTGTTCAGCTCCCGCCGTTTACCGCGTTCGCAAGTCTATTGGGCGACTTGGGACACGGCTGACATCAGCTCCCGAGGGCTTGGCGCCCCAAACATGTATCGCCCACCCTCTGGAACCTCCGTGAAGCTCCAGCGAACGATGCCCTGCCGGTCCAGCAGGAACTGACCGATCAGTTGTCCGTGTCCCGTTGCCATCATCTGCTCGTCGGCTTCGGTCACTTCGTAATGGTCCTTCTTGTCGAGGAATGCGCTGGCTGCAAAAGGATCCATTGGACCGGGCATCTCGCCTGGCATATCGACCCGCATAGCCATCGCCGTTGCCATCGAAACCTTGTAGGGCCAGCTCGTTTCGTCTTGGGTGAATTCGAGATTGGGCAGTCCAAAGGCACGATGTGAAGCGCGCTCAGGGTCGGAGGCCGCGAGCAGGTTCGGCATCGGGTGGTAGCGGAAATAGAGACGTGCCCGCTCGATGGGCGTGTTGACCACCGTCAGGCTCCCCACGCCCCTTTCGCGCAGCTCCGGATCGAGCCGCGCCTGGGCGGCGATATGGCGCCGGCAAAACGCACAATGCAGACCTCGAAACAGGCCGACCAGCACGGGTTTTTGTCCGCGAAAGTCGTCCAGCGCGATCTTGCCTTCCTGGGTAATGGCATCGAGTACAACATTCGGCGCACGGTCGCCCGGTTGAAGCGGCACCAAGTCACTCTGCGCGGACATTTGCAACCTCCAACCCCGGCTAGTCGAGAAAAGGCAGCACCACAAGCGCTTCCGGGTCGAGCCCGTGCTGGGCGCATATACCCTGCGCCAGGGAAAAGTAGCGTTCGGCCTCGATCAGATTGTCGAGGTCGAGATTAAGCGTTGCGAGGCCATCATAGCACGGAAACAGCAGTTGGGGGTCGCCCGTTTCGCGGGCTACGTCCAGTGCTTCGTGGAATAACCCAACCGCCAGCTCCGGGCGGCTGTTGCACTGATGGATCTGCCCAAGCACGATCAACGGCACCGGCAGGTGCTCACGCTGATCGAGCGCCCGGTCGATCTCGATGGCCTTCTCGGCAGCAGGCACGCCCTCCGTTGGACAGCGATCCGTGAAAGTACAACAAGCGACCGCCAGATTGGCGAGGAGGCGCGCCTGGAAACCCAAATCACCAATACGACGCGCCACTTCAAGACCGCGCCGACAGACCTCCATCGCCTGTGCCGGATCGATGGTCGTGTAAAGCACGCCGAGATTGGTATAGCCGCGGCAGGCAGCGCCCGGCAGGCCGGCGGCTTCGGCCAATTCAATGCTACGCTCAACCTGACGCACGGCTTCATGGTTTCGTCCAAGGCGAGCCAACGCAACAGCCTTGGTATTGAGTGCCTCGGCGGTCACAAGAGTGGCATCACGCCCTGCCTCGGAGACATGCTCCGTCGTCAGATTGCGTACGCAATCCAGCGCCGCGTCTGCCCATTTTGCCGCGAGAGCGTTATCTCCGCTACGGAACGCCTGTCGGCCACGTTCTTGCCAGAGATGCGCCTGCTCGACCGGCGCATCCGCCCCATCGAGGAGCGCTGCCGCTTCAGCATAGCGGGATTCTGCGTTGTCCCGCTTGCCGACGTCCCAGAGCAGCCGACCGATCTTGCGCAAGACTCGTGCCGAAGCGATACGATTGGCCGACTCGCGGTATGCGTGCAACACCGTCTCGTAGTGGTGGTGCGCGATCTCGCGGCGGCCTAGTGGGCCGCTCAGATCGGCAATGCGCTCTGCAATAGCCAGTTTGAGCGGTGCCTGCCCGATCGTACCCAACGCAGTCAGCGCTCGCTCGTAGAAACGAAGGGCGTCGTCGTTGGCATATATCATGCGGGCGCGATCGCCGGCTGCCTGCAGGTAATGCGCGCCCTTCTCCCGCTCGGCGCTCTGTGCGAAATGATGACCGAGCACGGTCAAATCCTCGAGCCGTTCCGGCTTGTCGCCGCACAGTTGCTCCAAGGCAGCACCGACCCGCCCGTGGATGTCGGTCCGGCGTTGCAGGAGCAGATTCTGGTAAATCACGTCCTGCAGCAGCGTTTGCGTAAAGCGGTAGCTTTGCGACGAGACCGAGCCTGATCCGGCAACTTCCTCAATGATTTCCGCATCGCAAAGCAGTTCGCAGCCGGTTTCCAGCCGGCCGGGCTCGGCTGTCACGGATTTCAGAAGTGTGGCATCGAAGCGCGGGCCGATTACAGCAGCTTCCTGGGCCAACCGGCGCACCTCTTGGGGCAGCCGGTCGACGCGAGCAAGCAACATTGCCTGGATAGTGGCGGGAATGCCGGTTGTGACTTCGCCCGCCACAGTCCGCCATTGCTGGCCCTCGCGCATCAGTACACCGCGATCGATAAGGCCGCGAACGATCTCCTCTACAAAAAGGGGGTTGCCGCCCGCGCGCTCGAGGATCTGGTCGAGAAGCCCGCCTGCGGAGTTTACCCAACTCTCGCCGAAAAGCGCCGCCAGCAGGGTGCGTCCGTCATTATTGTTGAGCGGCGAAAGCCTGAGCGCTGTGTGACTGACCCGACTTGAGTCGAGCTGGCCGTGGTCCGATGCTGGACGATGCGTGACCAGCAACATCAAGCGCGTACGTTCCAACCTGTCCATCACGAAACGTAGCGCCTCGAGCGACACGGCGTCGGCCCAGTGCAGGTCTTCGACGACAATCAACAGCGGCGACAACGCAAGCCGCCGTTCGATGATTGTGCGGACCGCGTAGAGAATTTGCCGCCGCAACTGCTCTGGCTCCACATGCTGCAAGGTGGCATCGGGGTCGCCAAGGCCAAGCACATGGTAGAGCAACGGCATCAGCCGCTTCGCCTCCTCGCCCTGCAGGCCGAGATCGCCGAGCAAGCCTGCAAGCTTGCCGCGCATTTCATCGCCACTGTCGTTTTGCATCATCCCGGCAGCGCTGCGCACCACTGCGCCCAAGGCGCCAAATGATTGTTCGCCCAGCGGTGAGCACGTGGCCTGCCGCACAGCGACATTGCGAAAACGATCCTCGTCGCCGACGCGGGCGACGAACTCCTTGACCAGCCGCGATTTCCCGATACCGGCTTCGCCGACGAGGCGGACAAGTTGGGCCGAGCCGCCGCACGCCTGGTCAAGGCTCGCCAGCATTCTATTGAGCTCCGCGCCACGACCTATGATCGGCGCACTGAGGCCGAGCGCCTCGAGCCCACGCGCTGCACGCGGCGCCGCAAGCGGTGCATCCAGTCGATGGACGAGCACACTTCCAGCCTTGCCGCGAAACATGACATCACCGAGCGACTCGTAAGAGAAGGCATGCCGGGTCAACCTGTGGGTGAGCTCGCCTACCAGCACCTCACCCGGTGCGGCCAGCGATTGCAGTCGTTGCGCCGTATTCACGGTGTCGCCGGTCACCGAATAGGATTTGGCGGTGCCGATGCCCAATCCGCCGGTGACGACCGGACCCGTGTTTATGCCGATGTGGAGCAACAGAGGCGAGCCGGAATGAGGAGCGCTTTCGCCGAGCCGCGCCGTCCGGGCGATCATGTCGAGAGCCGCGCGAAGCGCACGTTCCGGATCGTCCTCATGCGCGACCGGTGCACCGAACAGAGCGAGCAGTGCATCGCCGATGAACTTGTCGACGAAACCACCAAAGTTTCGCACGGCCGCCGTCAATTCCTTGAACAGTTCGTTCTGCAGCGTTTGCATGACCTCGGGGTCGAGCTGCTCACTGAGTGTCGTGAAGCCGCAAAGGTCGGCGAACAGCACCGTCACCGTCCGGCGATCGGCGTCGGAGACAGGATGCAGCCCTTCTTCGCTTTCGATGTTCGAAAGCAGCGACGGGGTTCGAGAAGGCGGCACAATGGTCCGGCTTGGTGTCGGAGCAGGCCGTTCGACGCCTTTTGCGTGCGCACCGACGCTTGCCCCACATTTCGGACAGAACTCGAAATCAGGCGCGCAGGGATAGCCGCAACTGGCGCATGGCACGGGCTGGCGCCTGCCACACCTCGGACAGAAGGCGTAACCGCCCTCAATCTCGAATCCGCAGCCCGAACACTCCATAGAACAAGACCTCACTATGGGCCGTGACGGCATGATCTCGCTGCGCACTTCACCGCCACGGTCTTCACAAGGATGAACCGATCGCCGTCGGCCGGCAAGCGGCAGTGCAAATGGCATCGAACGATCCGTATGGATCCGGCGGCGGAGCGCTGCGGATCGGGCGGCTGGGTGGCTGCCATTTTGCGAAAGTTCCCTCCTGGCTCAGTCTTCCTGCTATCATGGAGATGAGGAGACGGATCATGAGCGAGAACCGTAAACTCGTCGCAATCCTGGCTGCGGATGTGGTCGGATACAGCAGACTCGCAAGCGCGGACGAAGATCGTACCTTGGCAAGGCTGCGGGCACTGCGCAGCGACCTGATCGATCCGACTATCGCCGTGCATAACGGACGCGTCATCAAGCGCACAGGCGATGGGGCGCTGGTCGAGTTTCGCAGCGTGGTGGATGCTGTGCGCTGTGCCGTCGAGGTGCAGAACGGCATGGTCGAGCGCAATGCCGGCGTGTCACAGGATCGCCGTATCGAATTCCGGATCGGCATCCATCTGGGGGATGTAGTCGAGGAAAGCGACGGCGATCTGATGGGCGACGGGGTCAACATCGCCTCGCGTCTGGAGGGCGTCGCGGCGCCGGGCGCCATTTGCCTGTCAGAAGATGCCTATCGCCAGGTCAAGGCGAGGCTCGACCTCTCCGTTAGCGATCTCGGCAATACCAAGCTCAAGAACATCGCCGAGCCCATCCGGATCTATTCGCTGCAGGTCGGCACCGCCGGGGCCAAGGTGCCCGCGACTTCGGATACCGCGGCGGTCCGGCCTGAGGCGGCAGCGCCGCCGAAGCTGTCGATCGCGGTCCTGCCGTTCGCCAACATGAGCGGCGACGCCGAGCAGGACTACTTCGCCGATGGTATCTCGGAAGATATCATTACGGCGCTCTCGAAGCTGTCGCAGTTATTCGTCGTAGCCCGCAATTCGTCGTTCACCTTCAAGGGCCAGAACGTCCATGTGCAGGAGGTGGGCACGAAGCTCGGCGTCCGGCACGTGCTGGAGGGCAGCGTACGCAAGTCGGGCAACAGGGTGCGCATCACCGCGCAGCTCATCGATGCAACCTCGGGCGGCCATCTTTGGGCGGAGCGGTTCGATCGCGACCTGACCGATATCTTCGCCGTTCAGGATGACGTGACGCAGCACATCGTCGGCGCGCTCGCGGTCAATTTGACGGATGGCGACCGGCAGCGGCTGGCGCCCGAGCACGCCCACAACGTGGAGGCTTATGATTGTTTCCTGCGAGGCCGGGAGCTGTGGCACCGGCTGACGAAGGAAACGAATATTGCCGCCCGTGACGTTCTGAAACGTGCCGTGGAACTGGACCCGAATTTCGCTTCGGCGCACGCCTTTCTGGCTCTCACTCATGGGCTCGACTATTTGAACAGGTGGAGTGCCTCGCCGCCGAGATCGATGGAGCAAGCTGCCGAGATTGCGACGCGGGCGGTAGCAGTGGATGATGGCGACCCCTTGGCACATTGGGCGCTCGGTCTGGTCTACCTTTACACACGTCGGCACGACGGAGCCATCAGCGAGGCTGAGCGCGCGATAGTCCTCAATCCGAACTTCGCCGAAGCGTACGTAAGTCTCGGCGAGGCGCTCCACTATTCGGGCAGATCCGAGGAGGCGCTACAGTGGTTCGAGCGCGGCACGGCCTTGAACCCCTATTTTCCAGACGTGCTCCTGCATTTCCAGGCGTTGGCGTGGTTTCAGCTGGAAAAGTACGAAACGGCCGTCGACTTGTTGCAGCAGCGGTTAAGCCGCAACCCTATCAGCGACGTCTCGCGCGCGCTTCTAGCTGCCAGCTACGGCCATCTGGGCCGGTTCGACGAGGCCCGCGCGGCATGGCAGGAGGTACTCCGCGTCAATCCCGACTATTCGCTGGAATACCGCCGCAAGATCTTGCCCTACAAGAACCCTGCCGATTTCGAGCTCGTGGTGGACGGGCTCCGCAAGGCCGGAATCGTGCAGTGACAGGCGAGGTCATGTCCAGATGAGGCCTTGAGGCTCAGGTCGCCTTCATCACTGCCCGGCCGACCTTGCACCATCGGGGGTTTTCGCGAACCAGTTTCAGGTCGTCGGTCGTCTCGGCGAATGTCCGCGAACGGTATTGCCGGAGCAGGTCCGGGAAGAGCGCCCCTTCCGGCAGGGCGGCAAGCTGTTCGCGGACCGAGATCTTTTCATCGATGACCCCCATGCCCCAGGCATTTTCCCGAACCTGCAGCTCCGCGGCCAGATCGCGCTCTTCCGGCGCGTTTTCATCCAGCACGGCCAGCAGGATCGAGTGGAAAAGCGCTACATAACCAATCTGCCTCAGGCCACCCACAACCCGCACGCGCGGCAATATGGCAAGGACGAGGAACATCAGGAACAAGTTCGGCAGCAGCACGCCGTCCAGCAGCGCCTGCCTGAGATGCGGCCGCTCGAACGGGATGCAAAGACCATGCGGTCGTTCAGGCTCGATCAGGTGACCGTTATCGAGGACGAGCTTGCGCACGCGCTCCTCGCGGATGCCCCAGAAATAGTCCGTCGCATTGGGCAGGAATCTGCCAAATGGGCTCGATGCGGCCTCTTGCAAGGCATGGTCGAGACGCTGGCGTCTCGCGGGCTCGATGAGCAGCCTGGAAAGAAGGTTGTCGTCGGAGTCCAGATGCCGCGCCATGGCAGCGCCGGCGAGCCGGTCGTCGATGAAAACCGGCAGGGCCATGCCGGAACGATCCCAATTGGCGAACAGATCCTCGTTGAGGGCTGTCAGCGCATCGGCGGCGGTTCCAAACACCTTGTCCTGACTGGCAAGCAACGTGCCCAGCCAGCGGCTGGCATCCGTTTCATCGCCCACTGCTTCGAGCCCGCGCTTGTTGAGGGTGACGGGACCGGCCACGCAGGCGCTTTTGCGGCACAGTTTGTGGCGCCCCATGCCAAACAGGTTGACCTTGTCGTCGCCGACATCGAGCCATCCCGGCCCCTCCCGGCCAATCGTCTCCATGGTCATCGTCGTTCCCATGAAGCCGACAAAGGCGGACAGTCCGTTTTCGACCGCGCCGAGCCAGGCAAGCAGCAGGGCATCGAAGGTGATCCGGTCCATCAGAAGCAGGCAGTGCAGGCCGGACTGAATCACCGGTCTGTGCTCGAACTCGTCGAGGACCTTGCCGATCTCCTCAGGTTGCATGACCGCACCGAGGCGCTGATGCAGGACTTCACGCAAGATCGAGCGGGCAGCGATCGCCGGGCCGGATGCAGGCCTTGCCACCGGCCGCCACAGATGGCGGGCATAGTCGGAAACCGGTGCATTCCAGTTATGCTCGATGTCACGCACGACTTCCGGGCAGAGCAGCGACAGCACAGCCAGAATTTCCGCCGGAGGCGCAGGGGTTCGGTCAAAGGCGGCGGTCATTGGTTCCGTCTAGCCGCTTGTGATGCAAACGCCAAGGGAAACAGCGGGGCCTAGAACCGCAGCCGGGCCATGCTCAGGAGGTCGTGGTACTGTCCGTCGGTAAAACCGGCCTTCACATGCCGACCTTCGACCTCGAAGCCGTGGCTTGTGTAGAGACGGATGGCCGGTTCGTTGTCGGCGTAGACGGCCAATTCGACCCGCTTCAGGGCCCTCCAATTGTCGGCCACGTCAAGCAGCGCGCCGAGAATGGCAGAGCCGATGCCCTTGCCGACAAAGCCATCGTCAAGGCCGATATTGATCTCGCCGATATGCGAACGGCGCGGCGAACCCTGCACGACCAAGCTGCCATGGCCGACGACCTTGCCGTCCAGCTCCGCGACGATCCAGGTGGTTTCCTGGCCGGACTTGGCGATGCGCCGCTCCACCTGCTCCACCCTCTCGAAGGGCATCCTGAACGTGCCCCAGCGGAAGCCCGGCATGTTGAAGATGGCGCAAAGCGCCTCCGCATCGCTTGGCCGGACGGATCGGAGCAGCGGCTGGATTTTCTCGGAGGATGGCGAGGTCGTGCTGGTCATGGTGTTCCCGGCGTGGGCAATCGGCCCGCCACGATGCACCGGACGTCACCTGAAAATCCAGCCGTCTCTGCAACAGATGAGTGCGACAGTCTCAAAGATGAATGCCAATGGACCGTCATCGTGCCGCTTGCGGCCGGTGAGAATCGGCCGAATGGAAATTGAACTGTCACCAGGCCTGTCTATTCGAATGGCCGTGCGGCACGTTTCGAGGTAAAATGGGCCCTCGGACCAAAGAGCGGTCCGGTCAACACGCCTTGGGGCGCATTTTCCGGAGCCTGCACGATGAACGAAGCTCAGGATCTGTTCTCGCTTCTGCGGCAATCGACCGATGTCGATCCAAGGGCAATCGACGCGATCGAGCGAACCATCGCCGAGGCCGAGGACCGCGAACTTTGCCGCATCAATGTGCCGGCCTTCGCCGGCAAGCATGGCCTCGACGAGGAGCGCGCCATAAGCGCCTTTCTGCATGCGGCGCGGGTGGGCATCTTCGACATTTCCTGGAACGTCCTGTGCCCAGGCTGCGGCGGCGTGCTCGACACCAACGCCACGCTAAAGACCCTGCAGAAGGACGAATACACCTGCACGCTGTGTTCCGAGGGATATTCGCCGACGCTCGACGAGATGGTCGAGGTGACATTCACCGTCAGTCCCCGCATACGCAGGATTGCCGCCCACAATCCACACGAGCTGCCGTTGATGGAATATTTCCGCCAGATCTACTGGGCATCCGGCGTCGATCTGCCGGATAAGGATTTCGCGAAAAAGATGGAAGAGATCTCGCTGGAGGATATCGAGCTTGCGCCCGGTGAAAAGGCGGTTCTGCCCGTACAGCTGCCGCCCGAATTCGTCATCGTCTTCGAGCCGGTCACCCATTCAGTGCAGTTCATCGACGGGAAGGGTGAACCAACAAAGGAGCGCCGCAGCCTTTCTTTGGTCTTCGACCGCGATCATGTCCAGAGCCAGACGCTGGAGATGCAACCCGGCCCGTTGCGCATTTCGCTGGAAAACAGGACCGACACCCGCGTGCTGCCGACGGTCTTCATCGCCGGCAAGGCATTGCATGATTTGCTCGGCAAACGCCGGCCCTTCCTCACCGCCAAGCGCCTGCTCACCCACCAGACGTTCCGCGATCTCTACCGCACGGACACGCTCGACATCGACCAACGCCTGAAGATCACCAGCCTGACCTTCCTGTTCACCGACCTGCGCGGATCGACGGCGCTTTACGAGCGGGTGGGTGATCTTTCGGCCTTCGATCTCGTGCGCGAGCATTTCCAGGTTCTGCACGAGATCGTCGCGGCCGAGGCAGGCGCCGTGGTGAAGACGATCGGTGATGCGGTGATGGCGACCTTCGCGACGCCTGATCGTGCGATTGCCGCGGCCCTCAGGATTCGCGAAGCCATGCGTGCGCTCAACGAAAAGAGCGGGCGCGAGGACCTGCTGCTCAAGATCGGAGTCCATGCCGGCCCCTGCATCGCCGTGTCCATGAACGAGCGACAGGACTATTTCGGCCAGACGGTCAACATAGCCTCGCGGGTGCAGAACCTTGCCAATGCACAGGCGATCTTCGCCACTCGTGCGGTGGTCGACGATACTCTCACCGCCGATCTGTTGCACAGGAACGCGCTGACGCCCGTGCCCCACGAGGTCTCGCTGCGCGGCATTGAGCGGGAAATAGCGATATATACGATCCCCTGAGGGCTTGGGTCGCCTCGGTCCTTACACGCGCCTGCAGATAAAATAGCGATCGGCGGGTACCGAAGGCGGCGGCGTGAGGCGTTGCAACAGCGGGTGATCGAGCGGCGTGCCGCTGACCGCGATGCCGCCGATGCGAAGCAGGCGCGCGGTCAGATCGGGAAGCCAGGTAGCGGTCACCGCATCGCGGTCTTGATAGCCGGTGCCGATGTCGGCATGGACAAGAGCGGCGTCGATGCCAATGAACCTGCCCGCCGTCTCACGTATTTCGCCGAGCACGAGGTTTTCAGCTTCGGGAATTGAACTGGAGTGCGCGGCTAGCGCGCGGTCGAACGCCACGATCCGACGTCCGGGCAGGCGCTCGCGCAGGTGATGGTACGTCCGGCCATTGCCCAGGCCGAGTTCGAGCACGGGACCCTCTATCTTCGCCACCTCCGCGCAGACTTGATTGAGAATGTCGCGCTGTGCAGTCATCCTGCGGATGAAACTCTCGAGGCGACTCATATGCGTTGTGTTCCTGAACCAGCTCAAAGGATCGGCAATGCCCGCGAACGGTTCGCGGGTGAAAGCCGGGCGCGACGTATTAAACCCGGATCGAGCCTCGCCGCATATAGAGGCGAACGACGAACACTGCAATGAACCGAACAGGCTGCCTACAAGGATCATACCGGGTGGAGTGGCGGCACGACGCGCGGCGGATTAGCGATGTCACTTGTAGGGATCCGCGGCGTCCCGCAAGCCGTCCCCGAGGAAGTTGAACGCCAAGATGACGAGAATGACCGGGAGCATTGGCAAAAGCAGCCATGGATAGAACGCGATCACATTGACGCTGCGCGCCTCGGTCAGCAGGATGCCCCAGCTGGTTGTCGGCGCCCTCAGGCCGAGCCCGAGGAAGCTCAGCGCCGTCTCGCCCAGGATCATTCCGGGGATGGAGATCGTCGCCGTCGCGATCAGATGCGACATGAAGCCGGGAATGAGGTGCCGCCGGATAATGCGGCTGCTGCTGGCGCCCATCAACTGCGCGGCCAGAACGTAATCCTCCTCACGCAAGGCTAGAAGCTTTGAACGCACGGCCCGCGCCAGTCCGGTCCAGTGGAGCAGCCCGAGGATGACGGTGATGCCGAAATAGATCAGGATCGGACTCCAGGTTATCGGCATGATCGCCGCCAGAGCCAGCCATAGCGGAATGCTGGGGATCGATTGCAGAACTTCGATTATCCGTTGAACGATCAGGTCGAAGATGCCGCCGTGATAGCCGGCCAGTCCTCCGATGACTATGCCGAGCAGGAAGCTGAAACTGATGCCGACGAGGCCGATTGTCAGTGAAATGCGCGCGCCATAGATGATGCGCGAGAACACATCGCGGCCCAGCCTGTCAGTGCCGGCCAGAAAGAGCTGGCCGTTTTCGGCAGGGCAGGCAAAATGCCTGTCACCTTCGATCAGGCCCCAGAGCCGGTAACTGTCGCCCTTGCAGAAGAAACGGATCCGCTGAACATCATCCTGTTTGTCGACGTAGTTCCGCTTGAGCGTGTCCATGTCCAGCATCATCTGGCGGCCGTAGACGAACGGCCCGATGAACTGGCCGTTGTGGAACAGGTGCACCCGCTGCGGCGGCGAATAGATATAATCCATGTTGCGCGTATGCAGATTGTAGGGCGCCAGGAACTCGCAGATCAGTATGCTGAAATAAAGCGCTACCAGGAATATGCCTGACATAAGGGCAAGCCGGTGCCGTCGGAATTTCCACCACATCAGCCGCAACTGCGACGCCTGAAAGACCTTCGACTGCTCCGGAGTCATCGCCTCGACCGACTGCAGGTCAAAGGGCGCTATGGAAACGTAGTGTTGCAGTGGAGCACCCGGAGCAGGCAGCGGCGATTGCGTGTTCATTTGGTGCTGCCGCCCTGCAAACGAATTCGTGGATCGAGCAGCGCCAGCGCCAGGTCGGAAATCAGCACGCCGATGACCGTCAGGAAGGCGAGGAACATCAGGAACGACCCTGCCAGGTACATGTCCTGGCTTTGCAGCGCCTTGATCAGCATCGGCCCGGTCGTTTCCAAAGACAGCACGATCGCCGTGATTTCGGCACCGGAGATGATGGCCGGCAGGATAGAGCCGATGTCTGAAATGAAGAAATTGAGCGCCATGCGCAGCGGATATTTGACCAGCGCCTTGAAGGGATGAAGGCCTTTGGCGCGCGCGGTCACGACATATTGCTTGTGTAGTTCATCGAGCAGATTGGCCCGCAGCCGCCGGATCATGCTGGCCGTGCCCCCGGTGCCGATGATCAAGACCGGGATCCAGAGATGGGCGAGGATCGACTTCGCCTTGGCCCAGCTCATGGGCTCGCCGAGATATTGCTGGTCCATGAGATGGCCGATGGACGTGCCGAACCAGATGTTGGCGAAATACATCAGGATCAGCGCCAACATGAAGTTCGGAATGGCAAGGCCGAGAAGGCCGAAGAAAGTCAGGCCGTAGTCGCCCCAGCTATATTGATGGGTGGCGGAGTACATGCCGATCGGAAAGGCGATGAGCCAGGTGAAGATGATCGTGACGAACGAGACCAGCACGGTGAGCCACATTCGGTCCCCGACGACGTCGCGGACCGGCAGCTCATATTCGAAGGAATAACCGAAATCGCCGTGCAGCATCCCGCCTACCCAGTAGAAGTAGCGAATGACCGGCGGCTTGTCGAAACCATATTCCTTCCGCATCATCTCGATGCGGTCGGAATCCACCGCTTCGCCTTGAGCCTTAAGCTCGGCAACGTAGCTGTCGAAATAGTCGCCCGGGGGGAGTTCGATGATGGTGAACACCAGCGCCGATATGACCAGCAGCGTTGGAACCATTACGGCGATGCGCCAGACAATATATCGAAGCACGCTCAGGACTCTCCAAGCCAGAATGCATCCGGCATGTAGACACCGAAATATGCTGTCGGGTCGTAGCCGTAGAGCGCCTTGTCAGGCAGATTGCGCAGCCGCGAGGACGCCAGAATCGGCTGAGACGTTCCGTTCACCGTGCCGATCGAAAACACCTGGTCAGTGTAGATCGACAGCATCGAATTCCAGATTTCGGCGCGTTCCGTGGCTTCGGTCGATGCGTTCCAGCGCTTCAGCAGAGCCATCAAATCGACCACGGCTGGAAGATCGGGCGCTTCACCGAGCGTGCCGTGAGACAAGTAGTGGGCACCCCAGAGCGGCCATTGCAACTGGTCGTCGGTGGTGGGGGCCAACTGGTACGGGTTCATGTCGGCGGTCGGCACGCCATTGTCGATGCCCGACCATATCGACATCATGATCTGGCCGCCAAGCGCGCGGCTGCGGAATATGTCGCGCTGCGAAGTCCGGATGAACAGGGCGATGCCGACCTTGCGCCAGTGATCGGTGATGAGCTCGAGCGCGTCGGTTTCCAGCGTACTTTCGCCGGCCGTTTCCACTATGATCTGCGCCGGGCGTCCATCGGGAAGTATCCGCAGGCCGTCATCGCCACGCGTCTGAAGCCCGACCTCGTCGAGAAGGGCATTGGCCAGGTCAGGATCATGGGCGACCCAGGCCTTCGCGAATTCCGGCCGGTAGAGCGGGCTTTCCGGCAGGACCGTATCGGCACTTTCCTGCGCCAATCCGTAGAACACGGCCATATTGATCTCGCGCCTGTCCACAGCGAGTGAAAGTGCGCGGCGCACGCGCACGTCACGAAGAAGGCCACGCCACACCTGGTCGGAACAATTCAGATTGGGCAGCAGCGCCAGCCGCGAGCCCTGTGTGCGTTTCCAGAGATGCATCTTCACCGGGTAGCGCTTCTCCGCATCCCTCAGGAAGGCATAATCGGTGAAGTCAATTCCCATGCATTGCAGGTCGCTCTCGCCCGCACCGGTCTTGGCTGAAATGATCTCCGACGAACTGACATTCATGACAACCCGGTCGATATATGGCAGTTGCCGGCCATTCTCATCCATTCGATGGAAGAACGGATTTCGCTCGAAGACGAACTGCTCAGCCGGCGGCCTGGTTCGGTTCTGCCAGGGATCGAGCGTCGGCAGTTCCGGGTTCTCCGGGCGATATTGCCGCGACATTCGGATATGCAGGAGCGTCCATTTCTTGGCCCGGTTCTCCTTCATCAGGCCGGCTAGCCGGAATGGATCCTGGTATTTTCTGTGGAACTGCTTGAGATAGGCGGCCGGCAGGACAAGCGATAGCGGCGAAGCAGCGGCGAGCTTGGGCAGGAAATCGGGATTGGGAGCGTCCCAACTATAGCGGACCGTTAATGGATCGACGATCTCGAAGCGTGGCGGCTTGCCGTCGGCCAGCAGGGCCGGGGGGAGCCCGCCTTGCGAAAGCTCATTGTTCAGCCAGACATCTTCCCAGCAATAGCGAAAATCCTCCGGCGTCAGCAGGCTGCCGTCAGACCATTTATGTCCTTCCCGTATCTTGAAAGTGAAGTCGCGACCATCCGATACGTTGAAACTTTCGAGAATGTCGGCTTGCAGTTTAAGCTTTTCGTCATAGCCGACCAGGCGAGCATATCCATAGATCGTCATCAGCCGGATATCTTTCTGGCTACCGATGATCGTGCGCAGCGTGCCGCCATACTGGCCGGGCTGCCGGCCCATCGCGGCGAGGTTCAACGCGCGCGGGCTCTTGGGCAAGCGCTCGGCGAGTGCCGGCAGCGCCCTGGCCTTCAATTGCGGCTGAAGGAATTCCGGCTCCAGATCGCCGGCGCGCGACGTGCTCGGCAGAAATGCCGAAGCCATGAGCCCAAGAACGGTGCGCCGGCTGATCAATGGCGCAGCTCGCTGACATCGGCCGAACGACGGGCCAGCACGAGGTGGCCGCCGCCAAGATCGAGCGGCGACAGCATATCCTCCTCGCCCTCGTCGCGGAATTGCGGTCCCCAAGCGCTGGTGTCGGACGCGCCGCCGAGCTTCAGCGTCTTGAAATCCATCGGCCTGTCGAGATCGGGGAAAGGCACCGCGGCGACCAGTGAGCGCGTGTAGGGGTGGACCGGTTTCCTGAGCAGGATTTCGCGCGGCGCAAGCTCGACGATACGCCCGCCGCACATCACCGCGATGCGGTCCGCCATGTAGTCCACCACCGCCAGGTTGTGGGATATGAACAGATAGGTCAGGCCCAGTTCCTTCTGCAGGTCCTTCAGAAGGTTCAGGATCTGTGCCTGGACAGAGACATCGAGCGCCGAAACCGGCTCGTCGCAGATCAGGAGTTCAGGCCCCAGCGCCAACGCGCGCGCGATGCCGATACGCTGACGCTGCCCGCCGGAGAAACTGTGCGGATAGCGCTTGATGAAGCGCGGATCGAGCCCGATTGCCTGCATCAGGCTCTTGACCGTGGCGAGACGGGACGCGGCATTGCCACGTTGATGGATTTCCAGCGGCTCGCTCAAAATATTCTCCACCGTCATGCGGGGTGAAAGCGACGAAACCGGGTCCTGGAAGATCATCTGGATTTTCGCGCGCAGCGTGCGCAACGCGTCCTCCTCGGCCTCCAAGACGTCGATCGGCCCATCGCGGCCATTGAAGGTCACAGAGCCGCCGCTGGGGGTGACGGCCCGCATGAGGATCTTGCTGACGGTGGTCTTGCCGGAGCCGCTTTCGCCGACCAGACCGAGACACTCTCCCCGCCTGATATCGAAGCTCACGCCGTCCACGGCGCGAACAGAGGCTTGATGATCCCCGCCGAACCATCCGGACTTGCGGATGGTGAAGACCTTTTTCAGATCCCTCACCGACAACAGGATGTCGTCCGGCCCTTTCGATGCTGGCGCCGGCTGCTTGCCGAGCAGGTTCCCGACATTCACCGGCACCTCGCGAAGCGCCTTCAGCCTTTCGCCGGGCTTCAGGTCGAAATGCGGAACGGCTGCCATCAGACCCTTCAGGTAAGGGTGACCCGGGCGGCGGAATATCGCCTCGACAGGTCCCGCTTCCATGATCTCGCCGTGGTACATGACCACCACCTCGTCGGCGACATTGGCGACCACGCCGAGGTCGTGCGTGATCAGCAGCATCGCCATGTTCAGCTTGGTCTGAAGCCCGCGCAGCAATTGCAGGATTTGCGCCTGGATGGTGACGTCCAGTGCCGTCGTCGGCTCATCGGCGATCAACAGGGCAGGCCGGCAGATAAGAGCCATGGCGATCATGGCGCGTTGACGCAATCCTCCTGAAAGTTCAAAGGGATACATGTCGTAGGCGCGCTTGGGATTGGGAAAGCCGACAAGGCTGAGCATTTCCTCGGTCCGCGCCTTGCGCTCCGCCCGACCTAGAGGCGTATGAATTTGCAGGGATTCGTTGACCTGGTTGCCGATCGTGTGCAGCGGCGACAGCGATGTCATCGGCTCCTGAAAGATCTTGCCGATGCGGCTGCCTCTCAACGCCCGGATTTCCGGTCCATCACGCGACATCTGCAGGATATCCTGCGTCGTGCCGGGCTTTTCAGGATCGGAAAACAGGATACGGCCGTGAACATGGGCAGTGTTCGGCAAAATGCCCATCACTGCCTGGCTGAGAACCGATTTTCCGGAACCTGACTCGCCCACAAGCGCGGTAACCCTGCCGGGCAGGACGCGAAGATTCGCGCGCCTGACGGCACGCAACGGTCCCCCGATAATGGCAAAAGAGATGCCAACATCTTCGATCCGCAGCAGATCAACACCCGAATTCATGCGCACCAGGCCCACTCTGGCGGCCTGCCGGGCGGCAGGGCCAGTAAACGAGACTATCGCATTGCCAGCCTAGAGCAACTTGGATTCGAAACGATCGCCAGTTCCCTGGCGGAACCGTGACCGGACCACATGCCAAAGGCGTTCGGATCAGATTGCGGCTACTGGATCTTCCTGGGGTCGCCCGTCGGCATCCGCGCGGCATCGCGATGAAGCAGCATGACCTGCTCGGCGTCCGACATTCGGTCGTAAATCGTCTCCAGCGCACCGTCCTCATCGAGGGCAAGAGCACCCGACAGATCGGGTGCAAGCACCGTCAGCCTATGCTTGATGCCCGGCAGTTCCTCCTTGCCGAGCGTCAACCAACTGTTGGCGCCGCAGTAGCCGGCAAAGTCTTCGCTGGCGAGAACGCTGTGCGGATATTTCTTGGTCAGGGTCTGGAGGCGCTGGACCTCGTTTACAGCCGAGCCGAAGACAGAGAATGTGAGTCGGTCGGTAAGCCCGACATTGCCGAACATCACATTACCGATATGCAGGCCGATACCAAACTGTATGTCGCTCAACCCCCGCTCCTTTCTGCGCAGGTTGAGATCCATCATGCGCGCTGAGGCCTTGTGCGCGGCCGCAAGAGCGGCTTGGCAGGCGACCTCGGACTGCGAGCGGTGTCTTTCGCAAGGGTAGACGGCAATGAAGCCGTCACCTATGAAACTCATGATCTGCCCGCCCCTGCGATTGAAAGGTGCAGCAACGGCATCGAAAAATTGGTTCAGCGTGTCGATATAGATTTCGCGGCCCGAGGTTTCGGCAAGCCTGGACGACCCACGCATATCGGCCATCACCAGTGCGGCCCGAATTGTATCGCCCTCGCCTCGCCTGATCTGACCGTCCAGCACGCGCCTGCCGGCGTCGCCGCCGAGATAAGTGGTCATCATGTTGTCGGCGAGCTTGGTGAGCACCGCCATCTTGGTTGCGATCGCGAGATGGCTCTGGATGCGCAGCAGCGCCGAAATCATGCTGTCGCTGAAGCCTGCGGCACTGTCGGTGGACCAAGACCCCAGCATGCCCTGACTGGCGTTGCCGCTGAAGGGATGGACGAAAGCCATGTAATCGGTGACGCCCATAAGCCTGAGTTCATCGAAAACAGGAAACTCCGACGGCACCGACGGATCGAGCCGACGTCGCAGATGTTCGAGCTTGTTGCTGAGCAGATGATAGTATGGGCTGGTCAGGAATCTGTCAGACGGCGCGCCGGCCTTATTGCGAAAGCCTTCCACTTCCATGCCCTGACCGCGAAGCCAGGTGAAGCCAAGCGCGTCATAAAGCGGATGAAGCATCGAAAAGCTCAAATGCACCCGCTTCAACGGCAGGCCGGCAGCAGCCAGCCGTTCGCAAAAGCCTTTTATCAACGTTTCAAGATCATTGCCCGCCAGCGCCGACTGGGTCAGCCAAT
The DNA here is from genome assembly GCF_006658505.1 of Mesorhizobium sp. B2-4-15. Lineage (GTDB taxonomy): Bacteria > Pseudomonadota > Alphaproteobacteria > Rhizobiales > Rhizobiaceae > Mesorhizobium. The sequence continues at coordinate 104,923 of NZ_VFUZ01000020.1, read as the reverse complement.
CGGCAACCTTATCCATGAGAATAGTGGAAATTTCTGCTTGTGCTGTGCTCATGCTATCTCGAAACCTGTCGAAAACGAACCCATTATCCTTTGATCCGCCATATCACAGTCTGCCGACGACCCAAAGATAAGACCCGGAAGTCAACAGGACCGACTACGGCGGCGAAAGCGGTGAGAATTTCCCGGATGACTGTCCTTGCGGCCAGGAGCCAAGCGTAACTGCACCTATATCCTGCGGCATATGTGGCGAAGCTGCCGGCGGAGTGCAATCACGATCCCGACATCGGGCAAAAAATTCGCCGGCTAAGACGCCCTCAGGCCTTCACCACCGTCTCTCGGGCCAGCTCGAGGCGGCCAAAAACATTGCGTGTGTCGACGATCAGAAGGGCGTGATCAGCGATCGTCCGATAGTCGATCGCGTCGTGGTCGGTTGCGATGACGACAGCATCGAAATGCTTCAAGGCCGCCTCTGTCAATTCGACCGAGCGGCGCCCCTTGATCGCCATATGCTCCCGTGTGGTCGGGATCTCGGTCACATGCGGGTCGTGGAATTCCGCCTTGCCGCCCCATTCCTCGATGAGTTCAATGAGCCGCAATGAGGGGCTTTCGCGGATGTCGGGCACATTCTTCTTATAGGCGAGCCCGATGATGAGAATGCGGGAGCGGCTGAGCGCCTTGCCGCAGCGCCGGTCCAGCGCCTTCGCCAGTTCATCGACCACATGACGCGGCATGGCCGTGTTGATCTCTGCCGCCAGCTCGATGAAGCGGGTCGGCAGTTCGTATTCGCGCGCCTTCCACGTCAGGTAGAACGGATCGATCGGAACGCAGTGCCCGCCAAGTCCGGGGCCAGGATAGAAAGGCATGTAGCCGAAGGGCTTGCTCTTTGCCGCCTCGATCACCTCCCAAATGTCGATGCCCATCGCGCCGAGCACGACCTTCAGCTCGTTGACGAGGGCTATGTTGACCGAGCGGAAGATGTTTTCCGTCAGCTTGACCGCCTCGGCCGTGGCCGTGGTGGAAACCGGAACGACGGTCTTGACCACGCTTTGGTAGAAAGCCTGCACGAGCGTCGCCGCTTCCATGCCGTCGCCTGCCACGACCTTGGGGATCGTCGCGACTTCAAAGCTGCGATTGCCGGGATCCTCGCGTTCGGGCGAGAAGCCGAGGAAGAAATCCGTCTTCGACCGCAAGCCGGTTTCTTCCAGTATGGGCTTGATCACGTCGTCGGTGGTGCCGGGATAGGTGGTCGATTCCAGCACGATCATCTGGCCGAGACGCAGATGTTTCGCGATCGTGCCTGCCGTGTTCCTGACAAAAGAGAGATCCGGCTCACGGTGTTTCGTCAGCGGTGTCGGAACGCAGATGATGATGACATCGCAGACGGCCAGCTCGGCAAAATCCGCGGTGGCGCGGAACCGTCCGCTCGCCACCTGGCTGGCAAGGGCTGTCGACGTCACCGCCTCGATATAGGATTGGCCGTTGTTCAGGCTCTCGACCTTCTGGGCTTCGATGTCGAAGCCGGAAACCGGGAAGCCGGCGCGTGCGATCGCAACCGCCAGGGGCAACCCGACATAGCCCAGTCCGATAACGCCGACTTGCGCGGCGCGCGTCGAAATCCGGTTTAGAAGTCGGTCATATATCGATCGTGAGGCGTCCAAAAATCTGCTTTCCCGTCATTCGCACAGGCTGTCCGTTCCCATGGAGACCCTCACTTGGTCCCAAGAACAATGGCCGAGGCATATTGCGGAAGATCGATTTCCGCAAGCCGTCATCAAACCGGCACCTTCGCCTTCAGGTTTGCGGCAGCCATCGCATAGCCGCCGGCCGCGCCATCGATGAAATGAAGGTGATCGCGCTGCAGCGGCGAGGCGACGAGGCATGTCATCAAGGCCGATTTCTGGCGGTGCAGGCCATAGTTGCAGATGCCCGCCTCTTCCGCCTGTTTCAGCCGGTTCTCGATCCGTTGCGACACATCCGCGTCAACGTCGACGGTCATCTTCAAGCCGTCGTCGAACTTCCGGAAATCCGAATTGCTGGCCACGTCGCGTTTGTAGATCTTCGGATCGAAACTGCCGATCGTCCAGCCATATCTATCGCTGACCGCCGTGAGTGTCATCAGGAACAATATCCACAGCTTCGGCAGCCACCGCCATCCTGCCGGCGCCATGGCGCGCGCCTCGATATCGAGGCCGGCGGGCGGAAAACTGTAGCTCGGCCCGTTCAGCGGCACCGGGTGGCCATCGCGTTCCTGGCTGCCGGTAAGGGCGATGATATCGGAGGCCAGAAACTGAAAACCGCGCAAGTCGCGCGACGGCCCCGGTACGGCTATGATCGAGACGATTTCGCCATGCCGGGCTTCGATCGGGTTCCAGCGGCAGGAGAGACCGGTCAGATCCGGCCGCGCGCCGGCCGGCGCGGGATCGATGCGATAGCGCCCCGCTTTCATCTCGGTTTCCGCCCAACTGCCGCCACCGCCGGCGAACATGGCAAACAAGACCGCTTCTGAGGCTTGGAACCTCGCCACGCGAACGTCGAGGCCTTGCGCTCTTATATCCTTTATCGGCACGATTGCGGCGCGCAAGGTCAGGTCCAGTTCGTCCGCCACCCATCTCTGGACAGCAGCCAGCGCGTTGCGGGTGACCTCCAGCGCCGAGCCGGGAAACGCGACGAGCGCGCCGTCGCCGCCGAAGACGAAGGGAAGGTCTTGCCGACCCAGTGCATTGAGCAGCGCCGAAATGACGCTGGCGCCGGCCATATTGACGGTTTTATAGCGCCCTGCCTCGATCGCCTTGGTCGAGCCGACGATGTCGGCGGTGGCCAGAGCCCAGCCATCGGGGAGAGGCCGATAATTGTCGATATAGGCAGCGCTTTCGAACTTCGCGAAGACCGGCAGAGAAGCGACAAACGGGTCGGACGCGGCAGCTGTTTCCATGAGCATCAGATAGCACATTCCTCTGCTTGAAGGTGAAGTCGATCGTGCTTCGAAATTGACTTGCGCCGGCTTTCCGATGATAGGGTCCGGCGATGCGAATTGCCTTCCACGCGCCGCTGAAGTCCCCCCATCATCCTGTTGCCTCCGGCGACCGCCAGATGGCACGGGCGCTGGTCAAGGCGCTGGAGCATGGAGGGCATAGCGTCGAACTGGCATCCGAACTGCGCTTCTATCTACGCGAACCGGAGCCGAAAAGTTTCGATGCGTTCAAGATCGAGGCCCGAGAGGAAGCCGCGCGGCTGACAAGGCTTTGGGATCGTGACGGCAAGCCCGATCTCTGGTTCTCCTATCATCCGTATTACAAGGCGCCCGACCTCATCGGGCCCGAGCTGGCATCGGCCTTTGCTGTTCCCTATGTGACAGCGGAAGCTTCCTATTCGAGGCGGCGCAACGCCGGTCTGTGGGCCGATACGCAAGCGTTGGTGGCGCGAGCCGTCGAACAGGCGGCGCTGAACATCTGCTTCACGCAACGGGATCGTCAGGGACTGGCGGATGCGATACCCGGCGCCACGCTCGGCATGCTTTCGCCCTTCATCGACACATCGGTATTCCGGGAAACGCCGGCACGGGGTTGTCCGACGCGCCTCGTAACCGTCGCCATGATGCGCCCGGGCGACAAAGTCGACAGCTATCGCATGCTGGCGCAAGCGCTCGGTTCAATCGGCCACCTATCCTGGACGCTGTCGGTCGTCGGGGATGGGCCTGCCCGTGAAGAGGTCAAAGCGCAATTCGCCGGCTTGCCCGTCGACCGTATCGAATGGCTTGGGGCGATCGAGCCCGCCGCCGTGCCGGATGTCCTCTACAGTGGGGGAATTTATGTCTGGCCGGGTTTCGGCGAGGCCTATGGCGTTGCCTATCTTGAAGCACAGGCCGCCGGCCTGCCGGTGGTGGCGCAGGACATCGCCGGCGTGCCGGAGGTCGTGCGGCATGGCAAGGCCGGGTTTCTGACCCCGCCGGGCGACGTGGCGGCGTTCGCTTCCGCCATTGAAAGGCTCCTGACCCGCAACGACGAGAGAACCATCATGGCCGTGGAAGCCAGGCGTTTCATCCTCGAAGAGCGCTCCCTCGGTGCCGCGGCGGCGCGTCTGGCCGAGCTTCTTGCGACGGTCCCGGTTTCATGACTTCCGATCAGATCTGGCGACCCTTGGTGGAAGAACTGGCGTGCCGGCGACGGGCGAACCGTAAGGCAGAGTTCTGGCTGCGCGACGATGACGCCGTGGATCCGACGCCTGCGCTTGATCGGCTGCTCGACCTCACCGGTGAATTCGCGGTTCCGGTCACCCTGGCCGTCATTCCGGCGCTGACCGACGGGAAGCTTGTCGCCCGGCTTGACGAGGCGCCGCATGCCATGGTCGCCATCCATGGCTGGGCGCACCGAAATCATGCGCCCGAGAATCAGAAAAAGCAGGAGCTCGGCCCACATCGGCCACGCGGGGTGGTGCTCGATGATCTGGCTCGCGGTCTGTCGCGCGTAACCGGCCTGCATGGCGCACGTGCCGTTCCGATGCTGGTGCCACCCTGGAACAGGATCGACGCCGGCTTGATACCCGACCTTGGATCGATAGGATTTGCGGCATTGTCGGTCTATGGGCCGCCGAAGCCGGCTTCGCTGGCGGTCATCAACAGCAATGTCGACATCATGGACTGGCATGGCACGCGCGGTTGCCGCGATCATGGCCTATTGGTTCAGGCTATCATCGCGCAATTGCAGCATGCATTCGACGGCGGCGAGCCGGTCGGCCTGCTTACCCACCATCTCGTGCATGATGAATCGGCCTGGCTTTTCCTCGAACGGCTGTTCACGGTCACCGCACAGGCCGAGGCCTGTGCATGGCTTCCGATCAGGACATTGATCGGGCGCGGCGCCGGCAAAGGAAAATAGCTCAGCGTCCTTTGTGCGATGCGACTGGAAATTCAAGCGTCTGGCCATCCCGCGCGGCAAATGCGCCGGCAAACCTGTCCTTGGCCAGTCTCTCCATCTCGTCCAGTTCCTCGTCGGTGCGTGACGGATCGTGATGAAACAGCGCAAGCCCCCGCGCACCGGCCGCCTCGCAGAGCTTGACGCCCTGTTGCCATGTCGAGTGCCCGTTGCCGCGGCGGCGTTCCATTTCCTCCTCGGTGTAGGTGCAATCGTAAATGACAAGGTCGGCATCTTCGATCAGGCCGAGCACCGCCTGATCGAGTTTGTCCGGCTGATGCTCGGTGTCCGTGATCACCGCCACGACACGGCCGCCCCATTCGACCCGGTAGCCTATGCAGCCGCCCGGGTGGGTGAGACTGCCGGTCCGCACCACCACTCCTTCACGCGGCCGGAGCACGTCTCCGGACACGAAATCGCGGCAGTCGAGGCTTGCCTTGCAGATATCGAGTTTCACCGGAAACCATGGTGGCCGTATGAATGCATCGACCATCTGCCGGGTCGTCATGCGTCCTGCGAGATGTCCGGACCAAAGCGTAATCTTGACGCTCGGGTCGTATATCGGCTTGAAAGCCGGCAGCCCGATGATGTGATCGTAGTGGCAATGGGTGAAGAACAGGTCGAAATCGGTCACGCCCGACGCCCGAAGTGCCCCGCCAGCGGGCCGCAGGCCGGAGCCCGCGTCGAACAGAAGCGTATGCTTGCCGCATCGCATCTCAATGCAGATCGTATTGCCGCCATAGCGAGAGAATTCTGGCCCCGATACCGCGATGCTGCCGCGCACACCCCAAAACCTGACCAGGAAAACGTCGTCGTCCATGCTAGCCCTTCGCAGTCCAGTCGCAGATGGCAGCCAGTGCCGTCACGATGGCGAGGATTAAGCGCACGTCACTCGTTACTTGGCGCTTCGTGCGTCGATCAGATCCGCGGTCGTATGGCTTAGGCGATCGGCAAGAACCCGCAACACCTCGATGGTCATTTCCGGGTACTCCTTCATAAGCCTCAGGAAATGATCCTTGCGGATTCTCAGGACCTCCAGCGGACTCGCGGCTCTGACGGTGGCAGTGCGAGAACTGTTGCACAATATGGCGATCTCGCCAACGATCGAATTTGGCACCATTTCGGCAACCTTTATCGGCCCGCTGTCGGAATCGACCAGAATATCCGCCCGGCCTGAGAGGATGACATAGGCGGCGTCCCCTTCGTCGCCCTGCCGGAAAAGGATCTGGCCGGCGCCGTAGCTGACGCGGTCGGATGTGAACGCAAGCAGCTTGAGCTTTGTCGGCTCTATGCCGGAGAACAAGGGGACGCGTTGCAGCATCCCAACCTCATCCTTGAGCAGCATCGTCGCAACCTTCCCAAATTCACGTTTGCGAGACTAGATCAAACGGCACCCAGATGGAATCAATTCTGTTCCGGATGGCGAGACGAACCACGCGAAAGGTGGCGAGCCCGATCAGCCGGAAACCTGAACCCCTTGACCTTGCGGCAAGTTCCCACCGGCGGAATGATCCCATCTGAATGTCCAATGCTCTATGACAGCAGCTCCTTGAAGACACCGTTCCCCGCCAAAAGTGTCTCGTGAGTTCCGTCTTCCGCCAAACGACCCGAGTCGAACACGACAACGCGATCGAACATCGTTGCCATTGCCGGATTCGTCACGACGCACACGATTGCCGGCGAACGGCCGTCGCGTCTGGCTTCCTCGATCACGTTTCGCAGCACCTTGTCCTGCACACGCTGGTCGAGCGCCGACAGCGGCCGGTTGAGAATGAGAAAATCGGGACGCTTGAGCAGGGCCCGGGCGACGTCGAGCTTCTGTCGCTGGCCACTAGTCAGACGCCTGCCGCCGGAGCCGACGTTGAAGTCCAGGCCGACATCAAGAAGTTCGGAATAAAGCCCCAGTTCGTCAAGGATGTCATAGACGATGGAGCGTATGCGGTCCGGCGCGTCGGGATGATTGTTGCCCACACGGCCGAACAGCACATTGTCCATGACGGTAGCCGCGGCAATGTATTTGGCAGGATCGTACCGTTCGACCGCATTTTGCAGCTCGGGCGGTAGGTTTTCGTAGAATAAATTGCGCGCAGCGACGATCTTGCTCATCAGCTCGTCGCTCAGCAGGCCGAAGCGGTGCCGGGGCTCGATATAGGCAAAGCTCAGGGTGACGATCATGGCGCGGTCGGCCTCCGAAACCGCCTCGTAGGGACGGTTCTTGAGCCGTTGCAGCAAGGTTTCGTAGGCGGGGATCTCTTCGGCGCTCATGAAGGCGAGCTGCTGGAAGAACTGGTGATCGGGCGGCAGGTCGGCAAACAGTTCGATCGCCTGCTCTGCGATCTCCATGCCCATTTCGTAGAGCGTGCGGTCGAGGCCGGCTTGCCTCAGCACGGAAGCGAAATACGGATTGGCCGCCAGAGCCCGGTCGGCCAGTTCGGGACCGGCGGCGGCGCCGAAGAGCAGGTTTTGGCCGATCGTTGCTTCCTTGTTGTAGGCGCCCGGTTCGAAAGGAACCACCAGGCCGCTCAGGCCTTCGCGTTCCAGCCGGGTTCGCAACGTCGCACGCAGTTCCACGATCCGCCCGGCAAACCCCTTGTGACGCGTCAGGTCGGCCGAAGAGCGCAAGCCAAGATCCAGAATGTCGCGCGACAGAACAACCGCGTCGAGCACCCGCCGCACGACTTCAAAGAGGTCGTGCGGGCCGGTAGCACCGGCGGAAGCATAGTCGATCCAGTCGCTTTGGATATCAATATCCGGATTGCCCGACCGGCGCGCTTCCTCGATATCCCAGCGGCGCTGGTCGGCCGCGGTGCCGTCATAGGTCACCGATGTCAGCGGCGCATGCTTCAACCCGTAGAGCAGGTTGTCGCGGAGGCTTGCCTGGAACAGGAAAACATCCGACGAGGCATAGGACATGCGCCTGCCGGTCACCGCTTCGGGGATTTCGAGCAGGTCGTCGGCTCCCGAAGCGACCCTTCCGCTGTCCGGCCAGTCCAGTCGCGCGAAGGCTTCTGCCAGCGCCTCCGCCCCACCCGTTGCGGTACTGACCAGCGCCACCGTCTCACCCGGGTTGATCTGGAGCGAGATACGGTCGAGGAGCATTGCACCGCCATCGTCCGCCATGGACAGACTGATCGCCGACAGCGGGCCGGTCATCGGAGGTGGATCTTCGATCGTCAATGCCTCGATTCTCGGCGCAATGACACCCTCGACGGTGAACTGTTCAACGACCTGCTGATACTTGACCTGGACATCCTGCCGGTCCTGATCCCAGTCGATCAGTTCCTTCATCGGTCCGGGCAGGTCCTTGTAGGCGCTGATCACCGCCACGAGCTGGCCGACATCCAGCCGCCCCTCGATCACCAGATATCCGCCGATCATGTAGAACAGGAAGGGCGTGACCTGCGCGAGAATATTGTTGAGGAACTTCACCATGAATTTCCATTGGTAAAGATCGAAGCGTATCTTGAAGATGAGCCCAAGCCGGGCAGCGATGTCGGCGCGCTCGTAGTTCGATGTATCGTGGATATGAACCGCGCCGATGCCGTCGACGATTTCGCCGACCCGGCCCGAAAGTGCACGCGCCGTCAGCTGTCGCCGGCGCCCGAGCACGATCAGCCGCCGCCGCATTCGCGGAATGAGCACGATCTGGATCACCACGATCACGACCGCTATCATTCCGAGCCAGGCGTTCTGGACCATGATGAACAGCATGGCCGTCAGCGCCTGGCCGCCCAGCAGTACCGGCTGCAGGAAGGCGTCGCCGATGAAGCCGCCCAGCGGCTCCACCTCGTCCTTCACCATGGTCGCCACTTCGGCGGATTTCACCCGCTTGAAGTAACGCGGCGGAAACCGCAGCACGAGATCGACCAGATCGAAGCGGATACGCCGCAGCATGCGTTCGCCGAGGCGGCCCTTGTAGGTGTTGATGTAGAGTTTGAACAGGCCGTTGATGATGACCAGAAGGAGGAACACGAGGCTCAGGGCAAACAGCGTCTCCTTGCGGTCGAGTTGAAAACCGGAGAAGAACTGAACGTCGCCAATGAACGGCAGGTTATAGTGTAGCCTCATGAATGGCCGCGTCGCGCCCGGTTGCTCGAAGCCGCGACCTTGGATAGGGCCGTTGACGATCAGCTTCGGCAGGTCGAAGGACATGAAATACGGGATCATCGAAAGCAGGACGATGATCAATATCCAGACCTGCTGCTTCTTGGTGTGCGTCCAGATATAGCGGGCTAGGCTGGGTTCCATATGCGACTGTGGGCCTTCAGTTGGACGGACGGATGTAAAAGCACCTGCTGGCGAGCGGCGTTATCGGCGATGTCTTCGCCGCCAGCGAGCCCCGGGGGATTGTCCTGCCGCCGGCGGACGCCGATGGTCCGAACCGACGCAACAGGCTCTCTCCGGCACCGGCCAAGGGCGAAGCGTCTTGCGGCACAGTCACGTCCGCGAACCAAACAGCATTACTGGAGGCAAGATTGCGTTGTGTCGCCCCAAATCCCAACATAGAAGACAACTATGATGGATGTCACGCAACCACGCAATGCCGGCATGAACGGGCATGAGCAGGCCCTGGACCTCACGCGGGGGATTGCCGCCTATGTCAACCACCCTCTCGTGGCAGGGCTGGCGCGCGTCATCACCAAGCATCCGAACGCCGATATCGCCAACGCCTTCAACCACAAGCAGGTCGCCTGCAAGATGTGGGCGCTCGACAGGCTGGTCGAAAGCTGCGGCGGCCGGTTCGGGCGCATATGGGTTCTGGGTGGATGGTACGGCGTATTGCCGGCAATGCTTTTCAACGATGCCCGTTTCGACATCGCGGCGGTCGATAGTATCGACATCGATCCCGAAGTCGCGCCGGTCGCCCGGACCCTTAACCGGGAAGCCGGCGACCGTTTCCGGGCGTTGACGGCGGATATGTACGCCCTCGACTATGCGGCCGGGCGCTCCGACCTGATCGTCAATACGAGCTGCGAACACATAGCCGATCTGCGCGCCTGGCTTGATCTGCTTCCGCGGGGCACGAATGTGCTGCTGCAATCCAACGACTATTTCAGCGAGCCTACGCATATCAACTGCGTGGCTTCACTTGCAGCCTTCGAAGCAATGGCGGCGCTGCGGGAGGTGCGGTTCGCCGGCGAACTACCGACAAAAAATTATACGCGCTTCATGCTGATTGGAACTGTTTAATGCGTTTCGCCCAAAAGTGCGTAGCGGTTTTGGGACGACCTGCATAAAAACAAGGACTTGAAGCGCGCCGCACTAATCTCACCCGACGCGACGCGCGTTAGGACCAATCGCCTGTTTCATCATGTACATTTCCGAAACCAGGCTCCATTTTCAGGGAACTGTTCGATACCGCTCGCGCAGGATTTGCGCCGAGTGACGCGCGCCTTCTAGATCGAGACGATGCGCGGTTGGCGTCGGTGCCAAAAGCGCCTGTTCGATCGCTTGCGTCAAACTTTCAGGCGTTAGGTCCTTTTCCATCAGCACCGTCGCAAGGCCGAGTTCTTCGAGCATCAGGGCGCGAACCGTTTGTTCGGTTTCACCGCCGGCTGCAAATGGAACGAGCAGGGAGCGACAACCCGCGCGCAGGACATCGCAGACCGTGTTGTAACCCGCCTGCGAGACCGACAGGCGGGCGCCGGTTAGCAGGCTGGCGAAATCCTCGCGGAACCGGAAAATGGACAGGCCCGGCGTGGCATCGCCAGCGATCGCGTCGAATTCGTCTTTCGGCAGGTTCGGGCCGGTGATCAGGCACCATTTCCAACCATTCTCGGCATTCCGCGCCGCTGCGACGGTGGATCTGACAAGGCTCTTTCCGGCAGCCCCGCCGCCAACCGACACAAGAACATCGAAGCGCTCGGAGGCCGCGGGCGACGGCGGCGCGGCGACGAGCCCTGTGTAGGTGATCTCGGCCCTGATCGCCCCAGCCAGTGGAAATGTCTTGTCGAGGGTTGCGAAAGCCGGATCGCCGTGGACCAAAACCAGGTCGAAATGCCTGTTGATGAGATCGACCGTTTCCTCGTTGCGGCCCGGCTTGACGCGCTCCTGAAGGATGTCACGGACCGACGTCGCCAGCAGCGGTCTGGGCGACGTCGCGTCGATGGCCTCGATCAACGGCAAGAGTTCGAAACGCATCTGCCGGCGTCCAAAGGGAAACGCCTCGACAATGACGATATCAGGCCTGCAATCCCGGAATGCCTGCAGCAGCATCTCCGCACGCCGCTTCTTGAAATCCTCATCGACCGGTTTGCCTTGCAGGTCGACCAGTCCGGAAAATCCTTCATCACCGGAAGTGACAGGTGGCAAGGTTACAGATTTTACTCCCGGTCCCGGAAACCCCGCGATCGGCGCTCCGCCGGTCACGACGGTTACGTCAAACCCGTCATCGACCAGAGCCGCCGCGATGCGGCTGGAGCGCGCGAGATGGCCGATACCGAGCAGGTGCTGGACATAGAGGAAGACGCGCTTCAATCGGCGGCCCGCCACTCACGCTCGAACAGTTCCTTGAGCTGTCCAATGCTTGCCATATGATCGAAATTGCCGCGCACGCGCCGCTCGGCGGCGTCGCCGAGGCGGGCGCGCAGCACGGGATCACGGATCAGGCGCTCCAGCGCCTTTGCCAGGGCAACTGGATCTTCCGTCGGAACCAGCAGCCCGGTTTCGTCAGGCGATAAGAGCTCCGGCACGCCGGAAATATCGGTCGACACGCAGGCAAGCCGCTGGCTGGCCGCCTCCACCAGAACGTTCGGCAGACCGTCCCGGTCGCCGTTTGCGGTGATCCTGCAGGCCAGGGCGAAGATGTCGGCACGGCGGTAGTGCTCAAGCACCTCCTCCTGCGCAAGCGCGCCTTTCCAGGAGACCCGACCATCCAGTCCATGCTTTTGCGCCAGCGCCCTCAGCCGTTTCAGTTCGTCGCCGTTGCCGATATGCTCGAAACGCCACGCCAAATCGCCAGGCAAGAGAGCAAGAGCCTCCAGCAAGGTGTCGTAACCTTTCTTTTCAACGGCGCGCCCGACACTTAGAATGACGACCGGTTCGCCCGGCGCGGAGCCGTCATACTGTTTTCGTGCTTCGCCGAAACTGCCGAAGCGATCAAGGTCGAGCCCATGGTAGCTCAGATGCACGGACGATTTGCCGTTAGCGAGTTCTTTCAGACGGTCGAAACCGGTTTTCGTGCAGGTGACCGTCCAGCGCGCCGAGGAAAGCTTGCCAGCTAGATCCCAGTCCGCCGAAGTCCAGATGTCCTTGGCATGGGCTGAGCAGCTCCAAGGCAGGCTACGAAGCTGGCTGGCATAGCGCGTCACCGATGCCGGCGTGTGCGCGAAATGCGCATGCAACCATTCCGCGTCTTCCGGCCATTCCGCCGCCAGCACAAGCGCTTGCCCGAAGCGGCGCACGCGATTGCGCGTAAAGTCGCGGCGGATGTCGCTGGCCAGCGATCCGAGCGCGCGCCAGAAGCCCGGCCGCAGCAGATGGGCAAACAGCGAGCGGGCCACACGCAGTGGCTCTTCATGCAGATATTCCGGCAGATAATGGACGGGCGCTTTGATCTCGTCATGCACGGGGTGGCGTTTTGCGTCGGTCGGCCGCCTGAGCGCGACGAGTATCAGGTCGAACCCCGCACGCTCCAGACCGAGCAGTTCCTGCGCGATGAAGGTTTCAGACAGCCGCGGATAGCCCTTCAGAACCACGACGATCTTGCGATATCGCAACTCAGTTCATTCCTTCAATGACCGAAAGGTGATGGCCGGCCCGCCGGTCGAGCAGTTCCGCGACGATTGCGGAAATATGAGGCAGCCCTTCCAGCGTCAGATGCGGATTGCTCTGTGATGGGCGGGGCCGGTCCGGCAGCACCATCAGTGCATCGGCAAACCGCTGCGAATCCTTGGCTTCTTCCGGCAAGAGCATCTCGATGAGGCCGAGTTCGGCCGCGCGCCGAGCGCGGATCAGTTGTTCCTCACGGGGCTCGACGCGCGGCACGATCAGCGCCGGCTTGTCGAAAGACAGGATCTCGCAATAGGTGTTGTAACCGCCCATCGCCACCACCGCCTTGGCGCCGGCAATCAGGTCTTCCATGCGGTTGTCGAACTCGATGATCTTGATGTAGGGGATCCTGGCCCCCTTCTTGAGCAGCTTGTTGCGCTTGCGCGCCGGCATGTAGGGGCCAAGCACGATCAGCGCCCGGTGCTGCAATTGCGGATCCTGCTGGTAGGCATCGATGACGTCGTGGATCAGTTCGGCGCCGTCACCGCCGCCGCCGGTGGTGACGAGGATATAGTCGCCCTCCGGCCGGTGGCCGGGCAACTCGTTCCGCGGCAGGCTCCGTTGCAGGAACCCGACGAAGCTCATCTTTGCCCTGACAGCCGGCGGCACATCCAGGCCGGTCAGCGGATCGTAGAAATCCGGCGGACCATAGGCCCAGACCTTGTCGTAGAACAGGCCTATCTTGCGCATCACATCCCTGCGTGCCCACTCCGCCTCGAGCAGATGCGGCGCATCCATCACCTCGCGCAGGCCAAGCACGAGCGTGGTACCCCGCGTCTTCAGATAGGACAGCGTGTCCTCGATCTCACCGCGCAGGCCGAGCGGTTCCTTGTCGACGATGAAGATATCCGGCCGGAAGCTCTCGGCTGTGTGGCGGATGATCGACTGGCGCATCCTTAGCGTCTCATGCAGATCGATATCCTTTTCCAGCGAGGTGTATTCGCCGTTGCGCAGCTTGATGACGCTGGGGATCTTCACGAAGTCGACACGGGCGCGGTAGTCGAAAGCGCCGGCGATGGTCGCACCCGAAATGATAAGCACCTGAAGTCCGCGGAAATCCTCGACCAGCGAATGCGCGATCGTCCGGCAGCGCTGCAAGTGGCCGAGCCCGAACGTATCGTGGCTGTACATGAGAATTCGAGCGTTTTGTACGTGCTGGGTCATTGTTGAACGTCTCTAGAATTCTCGTCTCGAGGACCGTGAGCGACCCGCAGGCTGCGAAACCATCCCCGGTCTACCGGCCTGTTGTGAAACATGAGGGCGCAATTTTCAATTTGTATTACCCAAAAAAGCGCAGATCGCCTCGCCATCCACGAACTCATCGCCTCCTACGCGCACTGCCCCGACCGGCGCAATGCGAAAGGCCAGACGGCGTTCTTCACTCCAGACCCACACTTCGTGGCGTACATGGACGCCACGAATCCGAAGCCTTCCATGGAGCTCACATTCGCGCGAAGCGCCCGCGCCGTCTTCGAGGGCCGTGGCAACCTTGCGATGCTCGGCCGCGGCGATGAAATGGCAAAGATGTCGAAACTCGATCATTTTCGGAAGTCGGTACGGTCAGCCGCGCGCTCGCTTGTGGGCGGCTTCAGTTGGGCTTCGGGAGGGCTAGTCACTCCAACGGACATAGAGGAGCATCGCGCGGCAGTGGCTTTCCGTCCAAAGATCGACGCCTTTCATGGGACCGTTCAACCATCGCGTCTTCACGTCAGCGGCAGCCTTTGCGGTGACTTCCTCAATCAACCGCTTGATCCCGGCTTGCTCATTGTCGCGCTCCTCTGCGAGAAGCTCTTTCATATTAATCTCGCCATGCACGCGCTTCACGGTTTCATAGACATCAAAGGCGTAGGCTTTTGTGAGTTCGACGTCACGACGGTGCCCAACATCGGCGGTGTGGCCGGAAATGAACGCCTCGAAGTCATAGGATAGAATTCTGTCAAACACGCCAAGATACACGAACATGTTGGCGGTGATGTCAAAATCGAGCAGTGGAACCCATCCCGGGGCGATGAGATCGACCGCCATCATCACTTTTTCCTTCGGCAGAAAGATGATGAGGTCACCTTCGGGGGAATGAAATTCATCCCGCTTCAGATCGATCGTTCTCGACCCGATTTGCAACGTCGTCTGATCCGTGAATACGCGGGTCGGAGGAAGACGACGGCCATCGTGTTTGTCGGCAATAAACTTCGCGACCCGCTCTTCCGCAATAATCTCCAGGCCAGGGCGTTGGAGAAGATACGCCCCACCAATATGGTCGGAGTGCCCGTGAGAGTAGACCAGTGTCTTTATCGGCTCGTCCGTCACGTCACTTACGGCGGGCTCGATGTACTGAACGAGCGGCTCGGGGGCGTCGACCAAAACGACGCCTTCGCCCGTCGTAACGAGAAGTGACTGATAATTCCCGTTGGTCAACATGAAAACGCCCCGGCTTACCTCACGGGTAAGAAATCCCCGAGACAGGTCTGTCATCCCCTCCGGCTCAACCGAGATACAGTGTTTGCAGACGTCAAGGCGCATCATCCAGTCTCCATATTTCGGTGTCGTTCTCGGAGGAGCAAAGTTTCGGGATTAGAACTCGAATCCACCGATGGTCATGCCTCCATCAACGATCAACATTTGCCCGAATACATAGCTCGAGGCACTTGAGCACAACCAAACGGCGGCTTGTGCGATTTCGCTTGGCTTGCCGCCTCGCTTGGCCGGAATCGCGTTGGTCGTCTGCGCGGCGAAGGATGGATTTTGAGCACTTGCGGTGAGGACCATCGGCGTCTCGGTCCAACCCGGCGCGAGGGCATTCACTCGAATTCCATGTGCGGCGTTCTCCATCGCCGCGACTCGTGTCAGCCCATGAATGCCGTGTTTTGATGCTGCGTAGGCGCACATTCCGCCGGGGCCGGTGAGCGCGGCGACCGAAGCCGTATTGCAGATGACACCGCCGCCGCTCCGCTTCAGCAGCGGTAGCTCATGCTTCATGCAGAGAAAGACGCTTCGGAGGTTGATCCGTAGAACGCGGTCGAAGTCATCCGTGGGATAATCCTCGATCCGGTGCGCGCCACCAGTAATTCCTGCATTGTTGAAAGCGGCGTCCAGACGGCCCGCTTCAGCATCGATGCGCGCGACAAAGGCCGAGACATCATCCTCCGAGGATACATCGACGCGGCCGACTTCCGCTCTGCCGCCTGCCTCCAAGATAAGACGCCGGGTCTCTGCAAGGCCTTGCTCGTTCAGGTCCGCGCCAAAAACAATGCCGCCACGAGCAGCAAACTCCAACGCCGCTTCGCGTCCGATGCCTGAGCCTGCACCGGTCACCAAGACCACTTTGCCATCGAAATCATCCATCATGGTCAAATCCCTCGACTGCGATCTGGAACGGTCAGCAAAGGTCACAGGGTCACCGCCCGCTACCTATTCCTTCGGCTGCCGGATCTTGATCGACACTGACTTGGATGAGGCCTCCCATGCCAGTCAGATTCCGTCGATGACGACGTTCTATCCGGTAGGCATGTAGCGAAGCGGCGAATCCCGTCCCATCCGCGGTTCAATGGTGGTCGGCCGCTCGATTTCGCCGCTGCGGCCGCAGGAATTCGAAGGCGAAGCAACTCACATGCCGGAAGCATGGAACACGGCGTTCGATGCTATCGGACTGGCTGAAGCGACTGGCGACGTTACCATTGCGGCTGTCAGTGAGAGGTTTTTGAACATGAGCGGAGAGAGTCTGGTTGACCCTGAACTGCGTCCGTTTCTCGCAAATGGGCCCAGCATTGGTCTTAGCGCCGCCAGTCTCGCAGACGCGCGAGCAACCGCGCAACAGTACTTCGAGCAACAGGGCATGGCGATCGAGCAGCCTCGGCTCGCTGTAACCGCGGGCATGAACGGGGCGCCTCCTGTTCAACTGCGCATTTATGCGCCGCCTGGTGCGGGACAAAAGCCAGCAATCCTGAACATTCATGGCGGCGGTTATGTCTTAGGTTCCGCGGCCTCGATCGACGGTCTGAATTGGCAAATGGCGATAGAGAATACGGCGGTTGTGGTGTCGGTGGAGTACAGGCTGGCGCCAGAGACGCCATTCCCCGGCCCGATCGAGGATTGCTATGCCGGGCTTCGCTGGCTCTTCGAAAATTCAGCTTCGCTCGGAGTGGACCCGCGACGGATCACTATCATGGGAGACAGCGCTGGCGGGGGACTGGCTGCAGCGACGACGCTTCTGGCACGCGATCGTAAGGAGTTTCTGCCGGCAGGCGCCATGCTGATCTATCCGATGCTTGATTGCCGGACGGGGTCCGACCAAGACGTTCAGCCCAATCCGACGACCGGCGGATTTGTCTGGACAGCGCAAGACAATCGCTTCGGGTGGTCGGCTATGAAAGGAGCCTATTCGGCAGATGACGATCGGGTGGGCTATTTTTCTCCGAGCCTGACCAGAAGCCTTGACGGCTTCCCGCCCCTGTTTCTGGCCATCGGCGCCCTGGACCTCTTCCTTGAAGAGGGTGTGAACTTCCTCATGCGCGCTTCGCGAGCGGGAGTACCCGTAGAATGTCATGTCTATCCCGGGGCCGTTCACGGGTTCGACTTAATGGGAGATACGGCACTCGGACGCCAATTCCGTCTTGATCGGCGCGCGGCCCTGAACCGATGGAATTCGCGTTTCGGGTAACTCCGCCTTGGCACAGCAATGCCGAGGTCGAGTGGGGCAAAGCCGAGGCTTTCGACCAGCTTGGCTGCCTGGGATTTTGCGACTGCCTCATAGCCGGAAGAACGACCACTCGGCGCCCGCCGGCCTGCTTGGGATATGCCGCCAGCCTGGCCGCCGGGATGGTGTTGATGGCGTTGACCACCTACGCGCCGGGAACGGCCTCAGCCACAATCTCCCTCGACTGGCGTGATGCTCGTGCTTAAATCACGGCCAGATCCGTCAGGGTGGAGGGGCGGCGGCTGTTGGCCAGCCTGACCTCGATTCGGTGCTTGGCGAACTGAATTGCGAGGGCGCTGCCAATCGGGCCGGACCCGACATTGCGTGCGTCATTCCTTATCGCGCTTGTTATGGACCCTGCAAAACCAGACCCGGTTGACTCTGTACGCCAAAATGCGAGTATTTGCCCGGTTGATTAGCAAATGCTCATTCGTGCGTTGGGAGGAAATCGATATGTCTGATCCGGGGACGCCGACTTTCGACCAATTGCGGGTGTTTCTCGCGGTTGTCGACGTGGGCAGTTTCGCCGGAGCAGCGCGGCAGCTAAACCGGGCGACATCCGTCATCAGTTACACAATCACCAATCTGGAGGCGCAACTGGGCGTCATGCTTTTCGAGCGGGATTCCACCCGCCGCCCCCAGCTCACCAGCGATGGCCGCGCGTTGCTGACGGCGGCCCGCGACGTGGCATTGGGCTTTAACCGATTACGCGCGAAGGCCAAGGGCCTTCATCAAGGCATCGAATCAGAAGTCCACGTCGCCCTCGACGTGATGCTACCCGCCGCCCGCGTGGTTGAAGCCCTGAGGAATTTCCACGATGAGTTCCCAACGGTCCCGCTCCGGCTGAGAGCCGAGGCTCTTGGCGCCGTGACCCAACTCGTACTCGATCGGACTTCGATGATCGGCGTTCGCGGCCCTCCAGACGTCGAAATCGACGGTCTGGAGCGCATCGGTGTCGGCTGTGTTCACCTTGTTCCGGTCGCCGCGCCCTCTCATCCGCTGGCACTGGGCGTCAACGCACTCGGCGCCGGGCGCCATCATGTTCAGTTGGTCCTTACCGATCGCTCGCCGCTGACCGCAGGTTCGGATCTCGGCGTCATGGCCACCCACACTTGGCGTGTAGCGGATCTTGCCACCAAACATATGCTGCTTCGCGAAGGCATAGGCTGGGGTACGATGCCAGAACCGATGATCGTTGAGGACCTCGCCTCCGGCAGGCTCGTGCTGCTGGACATGCCGGACTTCAAAGGCGGCCATTATCGCTTCTTTGCGATTCACCGAACGGACATGCCTCCTGGCCCCGCGGCGTCGTTCCTGATCAATCAGTTCATGCGCCAATCGCATGGCATGAATGGTGGCACTTTGCCGGCCTTTGCATCGACTGACGCCGCCGCTCCCATCGTTTTACGACACGAGCATACTAGCGACGACATGGGGTGCAGTGAGTAGCCTCCTCAAAGGTGGCTCGCCTCGATTGAGTTCGGCGAACCGGTCGCGCCGCCAAACTTCCAGTTGCGAAATGCATCGAGGCTATAGCGGCCCGCACCGAAGGCCATGACCTGCATCAAACCGCCAGCCATGGTCATGTTTTTCCAAAAATGCATCAACTGATTCACATCAGACCAGGCGTTATGGAAGAAGATGGCGGTGGCGAAGCAATAGACTACAATAATCGCGGCCATCATACGCGTGCGGTAGCCGACCAAAAATGCCACCGTCACGACTGTCTCGATGACGATCCCTATCGCTAGCCCCAATTGCGGAAACGGCAGACCGACGGAACTGATGAAGGCCGTGGTTGCAGTCGGCGCGCCAAGCTTGCTGATCCCCGAGATGATGAAAACGCCGCTGATAAAAATCCGGCCAACCAGCGCTGCAACGTCAGTCATCCCATTTCGTTCGGATTTGCCGACGCGCATTGATATCGCGGGCGTTGCCGGGTCGAGCATGAACCATCCTCATCCTGACGGTCGCAGCCAGGATGGCGCGCCAGATGGTGAATGAATGTCAGCAGTCGGCTCTCTGGAACAGCCGCATAGTTTTGACGTGCGAGTTCGATCAATTCGAATAGTTCGCGTAGCGGACGCCGCATCGTGGTGGCGGGCGGAAGCATCGATCGCCTGAGCGGATGGCTTGTCGATTACGTCGAACGTCGCTCGCGACCTTATCCGGCTGTTCGCGAGCGATGACTGCGGCAAATCCTAGAGATGCAACCAACACCGGAGCGAAGGTCATGATCCGATCCCCCTGTGGAGCGCATCGATGAACGAAAATGACGTCATGTCCAAGTGGACGAGCAGGCGAGGAATCCTCCGCGGCGCTGGGGCCATGGCTGGAGCATCACTGGTCACAGTTGGAGCATCACTCAGTTCCGCCTCCTTTGCTCAGGCACAGGAACCTCCTTCAAAAGGAGTATGGAAGTTTGCTGAATGTGCCCTGTTGCTGGTTGACTACCAACCCGAAATGCTCAGAGCAGTCCGATCCGAAACGAGTTCGGCGCTTATCGAACTGAATGTCAGATTCCTGATCAGGGCTGCGAAGGCATTTGGCGTACCGGTAATTCTAAGTACTGTGGGGGTTGGCGGCAAAGTAAACAGCCCCACGGTCCAGGCCATCGCGGGCGAGTTACCCGGAACAACTGCTATCGATCGTTCGACTATGGACGCGTGGGAAGACGTCAATATTCGCTCCGCCGTCGAAAAAATAGGCCGGAAGCGCTTGGTCTTCGCAGCACTCTGGACGGAAATCTGTCTCGCATATCAAATCATCGATGCCCTCCGCGATGGCTATGAGGCGATGTTCGTCGTGGACGCCGTGGGCGGCCTCTCCCAGGTAGCTCATGAGACTGCCATAAGACGTCTGATTCAGGCCGGCGCTATACCTAACACCTCGCGGGCAATGATTGATGAGTGGTTTCGGGATTGGAAGACCCCTCAGGGAACTGAGTACCGCGCCATCTCTGCGTGGTATGGGTCCGAGCTGCAGAAATTGGCGGGAGCATCTGGGTCGATGGGTGGGTGAACTTCGGATTTGTGCCTTGCGACGAATCCACACCCACCGCGACATGAGCGCCACGCTCGGCAAGCAGCCATGCGGCGTCGAACGTCGCTCGCGGGGTGTTCTACCAAATCGCGGACGGCAAGCTCGCCGAGCACTGGGAAGTCGCGGATTTGCGAAATTCCAGGAGCAGCTCACCGCCAATCCGGAAGCCAATGCCTTCAAGGCATTCCAATGCAAGTCGACGGCCTATCAGGCAAGGAACCCAGGAGAATCGTATGAGCGACATATTGAAGGGCAAAGTGGTTGTCGTCACCGGCGCGTCTAGCGGCATTGGCCGAGCAATTGCCCTCAAGGCGGCAGAACACGGCGCGAAGGCCGTGATTGTCTCCGACGTGACCGAGACACCACGCGAAGGTGGCGCGCCAACCGCGGTCGAGATCGAAAAGCTGGGCGTGTCCAGTCTTTTCGTGAAAGCCGACGTCAGCAAGCGGGCAGACAATGATGCGCTGATTGACGCGGCCGATGCGTTCGGCGGCGTTGACGTCATGGTCGCCAACGCGGGAATCACGCTCAAGGCAGACGGACCCGACGTGGCGGAAGATGACTACCGACGGCTGATGTCGGTGAATCTCGACGGTGTACTGTTCGGATCGCAGGCAGCAGCGCGTCAGATGAAGGCGAAGGGCAAGGGCGGTAGCATCGTGCTGATGGCCAGCATGGGCGGAATCCACGGGGCCGGAATCACCGTCGCGTATTCCACCAGCAAGGGTGGCGTCGTCTTGATGGCGAAATCCCTGGCGGACGCGCTCGGTCCCGATGGCATCCGCGTGAACGCGGTGGCTCCGGGGACCATCGACACGGTGCTGCTTCGGACCAGTCCCGGCATCGCCGAGGCGTCCGAAGGCTTTCGCAAACGCACCCCGCTCCGTCGTCTTGGTCAACCCTCCGAGATAGGTGATGCAGTCGCCTTCCTGGGCTCGGATCTGTCGAGCTACATCACCGGCATTGCGCTTTTCGTGGACGGAGGGCTTCTTTCGGTACTCTGAGGTCGTCCTCTCATTTCCATTCCATTGCCGCCTCGACCCAAGTGGAGAGGCGTTTGCCTAGAGCATGATGCCGAAAAGTGTGAAGCGGTTTTCGGACGACATCATGCTCTAACTTTTTGATTTAGAGGCGGATTCAGATTTCAGGTCGACTCGACCTGAAATCATCCGGCTCTAGGGGTCAAGAGACGTGCTTGCCTTCATCCGCAATGGCTGGGGCAATCACGTGCCGGCGGTCACCTGCCGCGCAAGTCGCCAAACTGCGAGAAAGACCGACTCGACCAATGATCAGTTCATCATCCTGAAAATGTAGTGATGGTCCACTTGCCAATGTCTGCCAGCAGCAAAACTCTGCCCCTTCGCGTTGCCGTCCTCCTGCTGGCCGCAGGCCTGGTGTTCCTTTTCACCATGAATTGGAACGTCTGGATCGGCTCCGCCAGGACACAGAGCACCGACGACGCGTATCTTGAATCGGACATAACGCCGCTTGCGGCCAGGGTGAGCGGCTATGTGCGCTCCGTTGCGGTCAAGGATTTCCAGCGCGTGAAGGCGGGCGACCTTCTCGTCCAGATCGAAGACGATGACTACAGCGCGCTGGTGGATCAGTCCGAAGCGAATGTCGAGGCCGGCAAGGCGGCGATCGCCAACATCGAAAATCAGAAAATCCTGCAACAGGCCTTCATTCGTCAGGCGGAAGCCACCATCGCCGCAACAGAGTCGGATGTGTGGCGCTACGAGCGGGATTCGAAGCGCTATCAGTCTCTTCTCACCACGGACGCCGTCTCGCATCAAGCCGCGGAGCAGGCGCTGAACAGCTACAGCCGAGCTACCGCGACGCTTGATCTCAACCACGCGCAGCTCGATCAGCAGCGCCAGCAGTTGAAGGTGCTCGATACGCAGCAACAGCAGGCCGAAGCGACCCTGAAGGCCCAGCAGGCCGCTTTGGCGCTGGCGCGCTTCAATCTTGGTCATACCAGGATTCTCGCACCCGTCGACGGGATGGTGGGCCTGCGCCAGGTGCGGCCTGGGCAGTATGTGGGTATCGGCACCCAGGTGATCTCGATAGTGCCACTTCCCGACCTGTGGGTCGTGGCGAACTACAAGGAAACGCAATTGACGCGTGTCCGCGCCGGGCAGCTGGCAACGGTGACAATCGACAGCGTTCCCGGCGTCGTTCTAAAGGGTCGCGTCGAGAGCTGGTCACCCGCCACCGGATCGAGATTCAGCCTGCTGCCGCCCGACAACGCGACAGGCAATTTCACCAAGGTGGTGCAGCGCATTCCGGTGAAAATTATCCTCGATCACGACAGTTCGCAGCTCGAGCTCCTGCGTCCGGGGATGTCGGTGACCGCGACTGTCGACACGGGCGGCGCAAGCGAGGACGGCCGGGCGGCGGCGGACGGCCTGCCATGACGGACGTCAGCTTCGGCTTGTCACGATCGGTCTCGACCTCACCGTCTCTCGCACCCCACGGGAACGCATCGTCCACTCCCGCTGTTTGCACCCGGCCTTATATCGGTATCCTCGCTGTGCTGATCGGCTCGATCATTTCCACGCTTGCCGGGCGTATCACGACCTTCGGGCTTGCCGACATTCGCGGCGCCCTCCACGCCGGTGTTGACGAAGGCGCGTGGATCAGCACCGCGCTGACCGTCGGCCAGATGATGATGGGACCGGTCGCGGTGTGGCTCGGCGGCACTTTTGGTGTGCGGCGCGTCCTTCTGGGGGCCACCGCGGCCTTTACCCTCCTGTCAGTGTTCATTCCCTACTCCGCGAACCTACCCATCTTCCTCACGTTCTATTTTCTGGGCGGACTGTCTTCGGGAACATTCATTCCACTGACGCTCAGCTTCGTTCTGCGCAATCTGCCGGCGCACCTAGCGGTCTACGGCATTGCCGCCTATGCGATGAACACCGAGTTGTCACTGAACATCTCGGCCTCGATCGAGGGGTGGTTTATCGAGAATCTGTCATGGCGTTGGATTTTCTGGCAGAACGCCATAATCACGCCGCTGATGATGCTATGCGTCTGGTTTGGCATCCCACGGGAGCCGATCAATCGCGACTACCTGCGAGGGGCCGACTGGTTCGGCCTAGTCTATGCCAGTGTCGGATTCAGCTTGCTCTATGCCGCGCTCGATCAAGGCAACCGGCTCGATTGGCTGAACTCGGGACTGATTTGCGGGCTGCTCCTGGCCGGATTTCTGCTGGTCATCGCCTTCGTCATCCATGAGCTTCGCCATGATCAGCCGCTGATCAATCTGCGCTTCGTCGTATCCGGGAACATTCCGCTCCTGGCCGCGCTTTTGATCGCGTTCAGGTTTGTCCTGCTTTCAACGGCGCTGATCATTCCGCAATATCTGGCGACGGTGCAGGGCTTCAAATCGCTTCAGACGGGCGACGTGCTGTTATGGATCGCGGCCCCTCAGCTTGTGCTTGCCCCCTTGATCGGCAAACTGCTTAAGCATGTCGACGCCCGGCTTCCCCTCGCGGCGGGTTTCGTGCTGATCGGCGTGGCGTGTTTCATGGCCACTGGCCTCACGCAGGATTGGGCAAGCGACGACTTCCTTCCGTCCCAGATCGTGCAGGCAATTGGCCAGTCGCTTGGTTTCATATCCCTGATCTGGTTCTCCACCAGACACATTTATCGCGGCGACGCCTTTACTTTCGGCGCTTTCCTGCAAACGTTCCGGCTCTTCGGCGGGGAGCTCGGCGTTGCCTTCATTGGGACGTTCCTCAGGGTGCGCGAGCAGTTCCATTCGAACCTGATTGGCCTCCACGTAGCCGCTGGCTCCTATCTCACCGACCAACGACTCGACCAATACAGGGCCGCGGTCACCACCCGGTCGGTGGGGCCAGATGAAACCAATGCGCGGGCCGCGGCTCTTCTGGCACGCGTCGTGCAAACGCAATCCAACCTGCTGTCTTATATCGACGGCTTTGTCGTGATCGGATTTTCCACGGTCGGCTGCCTCGCTCTGATCGCTTTGCTCCGATCCCCGCCCGCGGAATAGCGCCCATAGGCTGAAAGCTGTTCGCCTAGCATCAATCAAGCGAGGCATAAACAACCGCAAGTGGGGAACAACAGAAGCCCTATCGTCGGCCGCACTCTCATCGGCTCGCTTTTCCTCCTTTCCGGCGAGAGGCTACCCGCAACTTTTATCGTTACCGCGATGGCGAAAGCGAGAGGGGCAAAAGGAAGTCCGGATGCAGCGATCATTTCGACTGTAGCTGCGGGTGCCCCGAGCTTCGCGACGCTCATCGCAGGCTATCGTGCGCGCATCGTCGCCGCACTGTTCACGATCGCGACCGCGTTTCATTCCAACCTGGCGGATCAACACGGGTTTCCTCACTTCTTCAAGAACATTGCCATTGCCGGTGGACTTCTTCAGGTCGTCGCCTTCGGCGCTGGCCGCCTTAGCCTCGACGCGCATCGGCGCTGACAGACAGTCTGCCGCGCGTCGGCTCGTGGCAATGCAAGCGTGGCATGCCTTGGTGAAACAGACGCGCCGCGCCGGCAAAACTCCCGACTTCGACGACGGTCAAAAGGATCCTCAGCTGGTCAAGGGTCGGCATACCAAGCCCTGAGCGCATATCGAATTCCTCGAACGTAACAACCGATATTATGCCGGTTTTCTGGGAAATGCAGCGGGCGTAGATCTTTCCCATCGAACATGGCCGGCACGTCGGCATCGGTGAGGAACAGCAATATGACCCAGTGGCGCGCCGATGGTGGAATCATGTTCGGGTTTCAGGCTTGGCTTGCGTTGCCGCAGGCGCCGATGGGGCGAAGGCCCGTGACAGCTCTGAACGCTAAATCGAGGAGATTCCAGTGACCGACAATCTCAACCGCAGTGCCAAGGACATCGTTCGCCGTAACACCGAAGAGGTGCAAGGCGGAGGGAATTGGGCTCTGTTCAATGAACTTTTTTCGGACGACTTCTTCGATCATACACCTCAGCCCGGCGGCACCCGCGACAAGGCCGGCGTCCTCGTCCTCTACAAGCGCTTGCGCGAGGCGTTCCCGGATTTCACGCCAGAAATCCATTGGCAGCGCATCGACGGTGACGTGGTCACCACCTTCAAGACATATCATGGCACGCATCGGGGAAACTTCCTCGGCGTCGCCGGCACCGGCAAGAAGGTCAGCTTCGAGACCGTCGATGCGATGCGCGTCGTCAATGGCAAGATTACCGAGCACTGGGGCGTCGCCAACCTCTACTCCGCCATGCAGCAGTTGGGCGCGATCGCTCCGCTCCCGCAAGCCTGACGGGGGAAGGCATGAAGTCTCTTATCGCATTGATCGCAGGGTCGTTGCTCGCTGCTCAGGCGAGCGCGGCGCCCCTGTCCAACGACCCGAAACACATCGCATCGCAATGGTACCAAGCGTTTGCACGCCATGATGCAAAACTGCTTGAGAGCTTACTGGCGTCGAGCTGGGTCGACATCCCGTCGCCACCGGGCACTCCACACGGTCCCGAAGCCGCAAAAGCGGCTATGGCGATGCTTGTGGGAGCATTCCCCGATTTCGACATCAAGATCGATGACGTTATTCAAGAAGGAAACAAAGTCGTCGTGCGATCGACCATCACTGGAACGCAGCGCCAGATTTTTGCCGGTCTGCCCGCAACCGGCCAATCGATGAATATCCAGGCTGTCGACATCCACGAAATCGAGAACGGCAAGATCGTTCGCACATGGCACACCGAGGACTGGATGACCGGTCTGCGGCAACTGGGCCACCTGCCTCGATAGGAAATCGAGATCACAAGGACAAACGCCATGTCTGCTGTCATCCGTATACGCCGCACTGGAGACCCGTCGGTTCTCGTTCTTGAGGAGGATGCGGTCGGTGCCCCCGGTCGAGGTCAGGTCAAGCTTCGCCAGGACGCGATCGGCGTGAATTTCATCGACACGATGTTCCGTTCGGGAGCCTTTCGAACGGAGTTACCCTTCGTACCCGGAGTCGAGGCCGCCGGCGTTGTCGCGCAGACGGGCCCAGAGACGGAGGGCTTCAAGGTCGGCGATCGAATTGCCTATTTCTTTGCACCCGGCGCCTATGCCAGCGAGCGGCTTATCGACGTCGCGCCTCTTGTGCATCTGCCGGACGACGTGCCTGCCGAAATCGCGGCGGGATTACTGACGAAAGGCATAACGGCGTGGCTGGCCGTCAAAAGGCTGCATGAAGTGCGGCCGGGCGACACGGTTCTCGTTCAGGGCGCAACGGGTGGCGTCGGCTCGTTGGTTGCGCGCTGGGCCAAAGCGTTGGGCGCGATCGTCATCGCCGTTGGCTCAAGTGCCAAACTTGGGCGCATTTCGGCCGACGCGGATCATGCCCTTGCGTCCGATCAGGCCAACCTTCCTGACCGGATTCGCGCCATCGCCCCCAAAGGCGTCGACGTCGTCTACGAATTCGTCGGCAGGGCAACGTTTGCGGCCTCGGCTGGCGCGGTTCGGAATGGTGGAGCAATTTTCACCATCGGCGCTTCTTCAGGCCCTCCGGATATCGATCAGCAGGCACTCGCCGCGCGCGACGTCAAGATCGGCCAGGCGAGCGCCGCCGCGATCGTGAAAGGCTCAATGCTGGCCCAGGCGGCCACCGAAGTCTTTGATCAGTGGAGGGACGGCATCTTCGGGGAAATCGAGCTTCATCGCTACCGGCTGGCGGAGGCGGCGCAGGCGCACGCAGACTATAGCACTCGCAGGATCGGTCCAAATCCGATCCTCTTACCTTGAGGGCGCCCCGGCCAGGAAGCAACATTGCCTGCATCAGCCGGCAGGTCGTCCAACGCCGCAAGAGCGGTGGAGCACTCATATTCAGATCGTCAATCAAACCCAACACGGAGAAGTCTCATGACCATCCTCGTCATCGGCGCTACCGGCAATGTCGGCAGCCAAGTCGTCGCGCAACTCGTCGGGCGCGGTGCCGACGTGCGAGCACTTGTCCGCGATCCCGCAAAGGCCAAAGTCCCAGCGGGCGTCACCGTCGTGCGGGGCGATCTACTCGACGTCGATTCGCTGCGAAGTGCAATATCCGGCGTCTCGACGCTGTTCCTGCTCAACGGCATGGTTGCCGACGAGTTCACACAGGCGCTGGTTGCGCTCAACGTGGCTCGTGAAGCCGGCATCGAGCGGATCGTCTACCTCTCGGTGATCCATAGTGACCTTTATGCGAACGTGCCCCACTTCGCGGGTAAATTCGGCGTCGAGCGGACGATCGAGCAGATGGGCCTCAACGCCACGATCCTGCGCCCGGCCTACTTCATCAACAACGACGTTGCCATCAAGGACGTGATCACCGGCCATGGCATTTACCCGATGCCGATCGGCAGCAAGGGCCTGGCGATGGTCGATATACGCGATGTCGGCGAGATCGCGGCGATCGAGCTGGTCCGCCGCGAACGGGCCTCCATGCCGCTTCCGCTCGATCGTATCAACGTCGTCGGTCCCGACACGCTGACCGGCGAAGACGTCGCTGCCATCTGGACCGAAGTGCTAGGCCGCACGATCGCCTTCCCCGGCAACGATACCGCCGGCTTCGAGCGGAACTTTCGCCAGTTCATGCCGAGTTGGATGGCGCTGGATATGCGCCTGATGGCCGAGCGCTTCATCACCGAAGGCATGGTGCCCGATGCGGGCGACGTCGAACGCCTCACCAAGCTCCTGGGACGCTCCCTGCGGTCTTACCGCGACTTCGCCTCCGAGATCGCGGCGTCGGCCTGACAGCGACGGCACCGTGCGATCCAAAAACGGGGAATACCAACTCGGCATCGCCTTGATCGATCTGGACGCGTCGGCCTTGGAGTTTCAGCTCCAACTCGACAAGACCGTTTCCATTTCAACGGTTTCAACCTGCTGTGCGAACCTCTGGTGATAGACTGTCATGAGCGCATCGTGCGTCGCGTCCGAAGAGCTGCACAGCGCGTCTGTTACCAGCACGACGCGATAGCCGATGTCGATCGCGCCAAGGACGGTGGCCAGGACGCAGACATCCGTCTCGCCGCCGGTTACGACGAGCGTATCGATCCGGCGCTTTGAAAGCAGCGCTTGAAGATTGCCCTCCGGCCATGGCGAATAGACGTGCTTGTCGACGACGACCGCTGGCGGGCAATGGATCGCCAGTTCGGGCAGAAGCTTGATCATTTCGGGGCCGACGTGGTCGATCGTCATTGACGCCCACCGTTCATAGTAGCGCTTCCATGAACCGACGCCATGCCCCGGTTTTTGTGCCGGCAGGAAACGGGTGAAAACCGTCTCGGCAGCTCGTCTTTCAACAAGCTCGACGATGCGAGGAAGGACGCGGGAAATCCACGGCGTTGCCCATTGCGAGGGTTCCGCGAACAGCCGCTGCATGTCGACACAGAGATGGACACATCGGTCGCCCAAGGGGCCGTATGCCAAGCCCGGCGCCGACATCAAGGCACACTGATTTCGAAAAAATCCGCGCCGCGCCCGCGCAATACGAAATTGGCGGCAGGTCGGTCTGCGCGCGATGGCAAAACCCTGTTCAAATCCGGCGCTCCAGCTTGGGTTGGTGCCGGACAACGCTATGCGTTCGAACTCGTTCCTCTCGTCGAAACCACATCCTGCGTCGGACGTTCCGCTGCAACGACCCTCGAAACGACAGGATCCAAATGACAGATGCGGAACGAAATGGAGGATGTCTATGCGGCAACATTCGTTACCGCGTCACATCCCAGCCGCGTGTCCATTACTGCCATTGCGATATGTGCCGCCGCGCGACCGGCAGCGCCTTCGCGGTGCTGGGCTGGGTGCCGTCGGCCAGCCTTTGGTGGCTCAAGGACAAACCATTCCACCGCCGGTCATCGCCGATCGCGCAAAGAGGTTTTTGCCGCGATTGCGGATCTCCCATCACATTGGCTTACGACGCATCGCCGAGTGAAATTGCCCTGCATATCGGAACGTTCGATGACCCCTCGGATCTCACACCCCATTACAATTACGGATCGGGCCAGCGGCTAGGCTGGATCTGCTGCGGGATCGATCTGCCGCACCACGACAGGGAAGAACGATGGTAGTCGCCGTCAAAAACCCGTTTACCCTGCCTCTGGACACGCCTCCAATGGAAGCCAAGGCTGCCGACACGCTTCCGCGCGACGACGGTGCTTGGCAGTACGAGCCGAAATGGGATGGCTTTCGCTGCCTTGCTTTCAAAAACGCGGAGACTGTCGATCTGCGCGCGAAATCGGGTAAGCCGCTTGGCCGGTATTTTCCGGAGCTGGTGGCGATGCTCGGCGAGATCGAAGCCCACGATTTCGTTGTCGATGGTGAAATCACGATCGAAATCGACGGACGTCCTTCCTTTGACGCGCTGCAAATGCGCTTGCATCCGGCTGAAAGCCGAATCCGCAAACTGAGCGTGGAAACTCCTGCCCGGTTCATCGTATTCGACATTCTGGTCGCGCCGGGCGGCAATATCTTGCTCGACCATCCGCTGACAGAGCGACGCGCTGTCCTCCAAGACTTCATAGCCGGGGCGGCGCGCGCCGCATTACGGCTGTCGCCCTGCACCACCGATGCACCGGTCGCCGCACGTTGGCTGCAAGAAACCAGCCACGGCTCGACCGACGGCGTCGTTGCAAAACCGCGCGCTGAGCCCTACCGGCCGGGCGAACGCGCGATGATCAAGGTGAAACGGCTGCGCACGGCCGACTGCGTGGTCGGCGGGTTCCGCTATCTGACCGGCAGCAGGGAGGTCGGCTCCCTCCTGCTCGGCCTTTACAACGACCAAGGCGAGCTCGACCATGTCGGCTTCACATCAACGATCGCCAGGGACGACCGGGCTGGACTCACCAGAAAGCTCGAAAAGCTGCGCGGCGGTGCTGGTTTTACCGGGAAAGCGCCGGGCGGCCCGAGCCGCTGGAGTACGGAGCGCAGCGGCGAGTGGGAGGCGGTGCGGCCGGAACTTGTGGTCGAGGTCCGGTTCGACCATGTCACCGGCAATCGGTTCCGGCATGGAACCAAGCTGTTGCGGTGGCGGCCGGACAAGGCCCCGCGGCAGTGCACGTTCGAACAGATCTATTGATGGAGGCAGAGATGAGCATGCTTTTTCGAGCGGCGAAAATCGCCGAGGAAGCGCACCAGGCGCAGACCGACAAGTCCGGGCGGCCATATATCGAACATTGCAGACGCGTTGCGGATGCAGTCGAAACGCTTGATCAGAAGATCGTCGCCTATCTGCACGATGTCCTGGAAAAGGGCGAAGGCTGGACACCGCACCACCTGGAAGAGGCAGGCTTTAGTCCTGCGATTGTTTCGGCCGTCGACGCATTGACGAAACGGGATGGCGAGGACGACGCCGCTTTCGTGCGCAGGGCCGCGTCGAACAGATTGGCATTACCGGTCAAACGGGCGGACCTCAACGATAACCTATGGCAGGTCCGCCAAACGGGTGCCTCGACCGCCAAATACGAGGAAGGTCTGCGCATTCTCTCCGAAGAATTCGCCACGCGACCTGGCGTTTGAAAGCAAACAGCCCGACCTTCTCGCGTTCTCGTCGAAGGCGAACAGCCATTGCGTTTCTTTGTGATTTGAGCCGGAACAACCCGCACGGTCGCAGGTTAACGAAGGACTTCACCCGCCAGGTGAAGGCCTCAACACGATCCATGGGAGACCAATCATGGCGACTGCCAAGAGAACGACGAAAGCGGAAACGAAGGGGCTTGAAGCCCTGTTCCTCGATGGCCTCAAGGACATCTACTACGCCGAAAAGAAAATACTGAAAGCGCTGCCGAAAATGGCCAAGGGCGCCGAGGCCGAGGAGGTGGCAGCGGCGTTCGAAAAGCACCGGACGGAAACCGAGGGCCAGGTCGATCGTCTCGAGCAGATATTCGACCTTCTCGACAAACCGGCGCGGGGCAAGGCATGTCCGGCCATTGACGGCATTCTCGAAGAGGGGGCGGAGATCCTCGAGGATTATGGCGGCGCTCCAGCGCTTGACGCCGGCCTCGTGGGCGCCGCGCAGGCCGTGGAGCACTATGAGATCGCCCGCTATGGCACGCTGATCGCCTGGGCCGAGCAGCTCGGCAAGAAGGATATCGTCCAGCTCCTCAACCAGACGTTGGAAGAGGAGGTGGCGACCGACGAAGCCTTGACCGAACTTGGCGAGGGCGGCGTCAATGAGCGTGCGTTGCAGCAAGCCGCGTGATGCCTGATTTTGCCCCGGCGCAAGGCGCCGGGGCGCGCACCGAAAGGCGCAGGATTGGAGGATGAAGATGGCCCCTCGCGACAAACGAGCCGAAAAGGACCAGACGGACGCTCCGTCAATCGCGCAACAGGACTGGGATGCCATTAAAGGCGCAAAGATTCTTCCCGACAGCGTTTCGGACGATGATGACGAGCCGTCCGACATCGAGAAGGACGGCGAGTTGCCGGAAGAAGACGACGACAACGCCTACCAGAACAGCGATGAAGCCTTGCCGGATGACGACGAGGAACGCGCGATCGGACGTGACCCGTCCAGGGAGGGCCGGCGGTTCGACGAGGAATGAAGGCAAGGCCGGCCAGTCTGGCCGCCATTTCCGCTGCGGACGGCATCCGCCGCGAGTGGGGCGAGTTCAGCCCGCCACTCCTGGATAATTTTCGGCCTTGAGCAGCTTGGCCAGATGGGCCGCGTTCGACGCGGCCATCTCGATCATCTCGACGACGGCCTTCGGCGTCCCCGGCAGGTCGACATAGTTGGTGTCGCCCATCGCTTCACCAACCCAATAGATGCCGCCATTGGCGGGTACCGTGAAACCAACATCGTTCAGCGCCTGGAAACAAGCAGCATGGCAAGCATGTGCGCCATCCTCGTTGCCGACGATCGCAACCAGCGCCACCTTGCCGGCTGCCGGCATCCGGCTTCTGTTGTCGGTCTCGGACAGAAACGCGTCCATGCGTTCGAGAACGCGCTTGGCGACGCTCGACGGCTGGCCGAGCCAAATCGGCAGGCCAAGAATGAAGATATCGGCATCGATGATCTTCCTGCGTAGTTTTGGCCAGTCGTCATCCTTGCCCATGTCCGACAGCACACCCGGCTTGATGTCATGATCGAGCGCGCGGACGATCTCGCCCTTCACGCCGTGCGGTACCATCGCCGCCAGCAAATCCGCCAGCAGCCGGTCGGTCGATGATTTCTCGGTGCCGTCGGAGTTTTTCAAAGTGCAGTTGAGAGCAAAGGCGGTAAGTGACATCGGGCAAATCCCTGGGTTTCCAGCCCAACGCACGGGATGGCGTGAAGTTGCCGCCGATATGGTTGGCCTCATACTCGCGGCTATTGCCCGACCAAAGTCAGCCCAAACAGAATTACCAGCCACAGCCCGACAGCCGCGACGACGAGCCTCGGAAGACCTTTGCTTGTCAAATGCATGAACGACAGCGCAATCACCGCTGTCTTGGCGGCTGCTATCGCGAGGTTGATAGCGGAATTGAACCCGCCGAGATCGACAAAGGACGAACCCACGGTCAGCCCCAGCAGGGTCAGAAGTCCGGCATAAGCGAAAGAAAGTTTTCGAATTTCGCCCATCGTTCCGTCACCCTCGGTTGATCAGATAGAGGATCGGAAACAGGAAGACCCAGACGATGTCGACGAAATGCCAGTAAAGACCGACGGCTTGTATCCGGCGAGCCCTGCCGGCTGGATTGGCATGAGACCACAACGCAAGCACCCCGGCGATAGCGAGAATGCCCGCAATCAGATGCAGGGCATGCAGGAAGGTCATCGCGAAATAGAGGCCGAAGAAGAATTCGGCGTGAACGGGGTCCGGTCCGGTATAGCTGAACGGCGCGCCGAGAACGGGCGCCAGCCCGTCGCTGAACTCCTTGCTGTATTCGACCGCCTTGACGGCCAGGAAACCAAGTCCGAGCAGAGAGGTCGCCGCCAGCGACCAGATTGCCGCGCGCCAGCGACCGTCCGCCGAATACATATGCGCCAGCGCCATGGTAAAGCTGCTGGTGATCAATATGGCTGTGTTCAACGTGCCGAGCCGAAGCGACAGATGTTTGGATGCTGCTGCGAAGGCAGCGCCATAATTCATATGCGCGATGAGAAAAACCAGGAAAATGGCGCCAAATAGCATCGCCTCGGAGCCGATGAAAACCCACATGGCCAAGATGTCGGCTGCCTTCTCGCGAGATGCCTTGTCGAAGGCGATGCTCTGCGTCTGGCCACTCACTGGCCCGCCTCCAGATGCGGGCTGAAGCGTTCATGCTCCAGCCCCTTCATGTCGTAGGCGTAAGCCGGCCGCGTCACCACCGGCATCGTCTCGAAATTGTGCGGCGGCGGCGGCGAACTCGTCTGCCACTCCAAGCCGGTTGCCT
The DNA here is from genome assembly GCF_006658505.1 of Mesorhizobium sp. B2-4-15. Taxonomy (GTDB): domain Bacteria; phylum Pseudomonadota; class Alphaproteobacteria; order Rhizobiales; family Rhizobiaceae; genus Mesorhizobium. The sequence goes on along the minus strand of NZ_VFUZ01000020.1, from coordinate 71,186 downwards.
GCCATGGATTGTCCGGGGCCCGCGCGCCGCGAAACAGCGACCAGGTGAGATAGAACAGCGGCAAGAGATAGCCGATGGCCAGCACGACGGCGCCCCCCGACGACAGCACGTGCCAGAATTGGAACTCCGGCGGGTAGGTGTGGTAGCGCCGCGGCATGCCGAGGAAACCCAGGACATATTGCGGGAAGAAGGTGAGGTTGAAACCGAGAAACGTGACTGTCGCCGCGATGCGCCCCCAGGTCTCGGAATACATGCGGCCGGTGAGCTTCGGCCACCAGAAATGCAGGCCGGCCATATAGGCGGTCACCATGCCGCCGACCATGATATAGTGGAAATGGGCGACGACGAAGTAGGTGTCATGGACATGCTCGTCGATGGCCAGAGCCGCCAGGAACAGGCCGGCCAAGCCGCCGAAAGTGAACAGCGCCAGGAAAAACAGCGCATAGAGCATCGAAGTCTCGAAGCTGATCTCGCCCTTGCGCAATGTCAGGCTCCAGTTGAAAACCTTGATCGCGGATGGGATGGCGACGCAGAACGACAGGAACGAAAACACCACGCCGGCATAGGCCGATTGCCCGCTGACGAACATATGATGGCCCCAGACCAGGAAGCCGAAGACGGCAATCGCCATCGAGGACAGAGCGACCGCCTTGTAGCCGAACAGCGGCCGGCGGCTGAAGCAGGGCAACACTTCCGACACGACACCCATGCCGGGCAGGATCATGATGTAGACCGCCGGATGCGAGTAGAACCAGAACAGGTGCTGGAAGAGCAGCGGATCGCCACCAAGCCTGGGGTTGAAGATGCCGATGCCGAAGACGCGCTCCAGAACGATCAGGATCAGCGACGCGGCGAGCACCGGCGTCGCCAGCACCATTACCAGGGCCGTCGCATACATCGTCCAGACGAAGATCGGCAGCCGGAACCAGGTGAGGCCCGGCGCGCGCAGCGTGTGCACGGTGACGATGAAATTGATGCCGGTCATGATCGTCGAAAACCCGACGATGAAGACGCCAAGGGCGGCGGACGAGACGAACCCGTTGGCATAGAGCGTCGACAGCGGCGTGTAGAAGGTCCAGCCAGTGTCGACGCCGCCGGCAACGACGGAGAACAGGGCGAAGAAGCTGCCAAAAATGAACACATACCAGCTGGCAAGGTTGAGGCGCGGGAAGGCAAGATCGCGCGCGCCGATCATCAGCGGCAGCAGGAAATTGCCGAGCGTCGCCGGAATCGACGGCACCAGGAAGAACCAGACCATGATGATGCCGTGCAGCGAAAACAGCCTGTTGTAGACATCATCGGAGACGAGATCGCCGGCCGGCGTCGCAAGTTCGATGCGGATCAGGACGGCGAAGGCGCCGCCAAGGAAGAAGAAAGCGGTCAGCGAAACGAGGTAGAGCCAGGCCACCCGCTTATGGTCCGTCGTCAACAACCAGGCGCGCGGGCCACTGCCTTCGCCCAGATAGTTTGCGGCCGCTGCGGAAACGCTCATCGGACTGCCTCGTTTTTTGCCGGCTCCCGAGGTGAAAGCGACTTGAGATAGGCGAGCAGCATCTGCAGTTCCCCCTCGTCGACCAACCCGTCGAAACTCGGCATCACCGGTTCGTAGCCGGCGGCGATCTCCTTGTTGGGGACAAGGATGGAATCGCGCAGATAGCGTTCGTCGGCGATCACCGTCTGCTGGTTGGCCAACGCCACCGGCCGGCCGAAAATACCCGCAAGCGAAGGCGCCCTGACCTTGCTCGAATTACCGTGGCAGCCCGAACAGCCAAGCGCTTGGAACAGCTTTTCGCCGCTCGCTGCCAGCGTTTCCCCCTCGCCTTGGCTCTCCAGCCAGGAGGCATACTGCTCCGGCGCCATCGCGGTCACCCAGCCGCCCATTTCGGAGTGCTGCGTGCCGCAATACTGGGCGCAGAACAGATGGTAACGGCCTGGTTCCGTGGCGATGAACCAGACATGGGTGGTGCGCCCCGGCACGGCGTCCTGCTTGACCCTGAAGGCGGGAACGAAAAACGAGTGGATGACATCCTGCGATGCCAGCGACACCACCACGGCTCTGCCGACCGGCACGTGCAATTCGTTGATCTCGCGCTGGCCGCCGGGATGGCGAAACTCCCACATCCACTGCTTGCCGAGGCCGGCGATCTCTATGGCATTCGGCGGCGGATGGTCGCGGCGGACAAACAGCACGGCGCCCCAGCCGAAAAAGATGAAGGCGATGACCAGGCTGGCGATGGTCCAGGTCAATTCCAGGGGCAGGCTGCGCGCTCGCTCCCCGGTGCGGCCGGCAGGCGAACCGACGCGGTATTTGACGGCATAGCCGACCACGAGAAAGGTGAGCGAGAGACCAAGCGCGATGGCAAAGGCGAGCAACGTATAGAACAGCGCATCGACGCTGCCCGCGGCGGACGACGCTTGCTGCGGAAAAAACGGAATGCCGAAGCTCATGCGCGCCTCCCGCGCATCAGCCGCAGGATCGTCATTGCGAGTCCAAGAACCGTCGCGATGCCCGCCACCTTCAGGACAGCCCAGATCGCCGGCGTGTACTGGCCTCTCGACGTGTCGAAGCCGGCACAAAGCAAAAAGACATGGTCGGCAATCGAGCCAAGCTTGCCCGCGGACGCCTCGACCAGTGCCAGTTCGAGATCGCGCGGCGTGAAGGTCAGTGCCGGCAGCACCTGCGCTATACGGCCTGCCGGCGTCAGCGCAATGATGGCGATCGGATGAACGAACTGGTCGATGCCGGCGCGTCGGTCGAAGGCAATGCCGGCTTGCGCGGCAAGAGCCGCGCCGGCGCCGTCGGCACTGGTGAGGAACCGCCACGAAGACAGTCCATCGCCAGCTACAGGCGCGATCGCGGCCTGCATGTCGGCGGCATCGCCAATTGTTTCGGCGGCATGAATGGAGACGAACAGCGCAAGGTAGCTTGCCGGACTGAGCGATATTTTCTTCAGGTCCGAGGCAACCGCTTGTTGGGTGACGCCGCAAAGATTGGGGCATTTGTCGTAGCCGAAGATAAGCAGCGCGGGGCGCCCGCCGAGCGTTTCGCCGAGCGTTCGCTGTTTCCCGGCCACATCGCGAAGCGACCGGCCAAGGTCGAGTTGCGCGCCGATTTGCGGATCGAAGGTCGGGCGCTCGGCCGCGATGGCCGGCATGGCGATGAGCAGACCCAGTGCAACAAGCCAGCCTTTCATGGACCACCCCCGCCATTGCCCGATGCCGATCCACGGCAGCGATCCGCCTGCGGCGTGCGCGGCACGCCCTCTGCAAGCAATGGACAATTGCCGCCGCCGGTCGTTGCTGCATGCTGGCCCCAATCGGGCAGGCCATGGCTGGCGAGCGCCGACATCGCCTCGTCGATCGGTATGCGGGCAATGCCGACGGCGCGATCGACCCAGCCAAGTTCCTGCAATTCCCGATCCTCTTGCGCTCGGAAACCGGCGAGATCGCTTTCCGGCGCCGGCTGCAATGCCGGACTTGCCTGATTGGACAATGTCGAAGCGCCAGGCGACGGCCAAAATGGCGATGTGTCGAAGACGAGCCTGATGGCGATTGCAGCTACGGCCAAAAACAACAGCAGCCCGGCACCAAAACCGAGCAGCGCGCGCGGCCATACATCGCGTTTTTCGGGGTGGCGGGCGACCTTAGCCATGTGCAGGCCTCCGCCGCCAGAGAGCGATCACGTCGGGTCGCTCAGCCAAGAAGAACAGCAGCGCCAGCCAGAGTCCGCCGGCGCCCGCCATCGCTGCCAGATCGCACCAAAGCTCCTGCGCACCGCCATTGAAAAGCGCCGGCCGGATCCGCCAGAAAATATCGATGAAGTGACCGGCAAGCACGATGCCGGCGAGCCCGAGCAGACCTGCATGGCTGCGCTTTACATCCCGGCTGAGGAAAGCGGCCAGCGGCAGGGCGAACTGACCCGCGATCAGAAGCCAGAGCAGATACTGCCAGCCATGGCTGCTGCGGATGACATACCAGTGGATCTCCTCCGGCAGGTCGCCGCCCCAGATCACCAGCCACTGCATGAAGGCGAGATAGGCCCACATCAGCATGAAACCGAACGCCATGTTGGCGACGTCTTCGCTCAGTGCCACGTCCTCCTCGCCGCCAGGCAGGATCTCGATGGCGCGCTTTGCCGCGAGCATGATCATGGCAAGGGCGAAGGCGCCCACCACTTCCGAGGCTGCTTCCAGGAAGGCGTAGATGGTCGAGGTGAACTCCGGCTCGAGGGACAGCATCCAGTCGATGGCGAAGACCGTGACCGCCACACCGTGGACAATCAGCCCGACGGCGCAACCTTTGCCCGCATCCCGACGATCCCTGCTTTCGTCCTCCGCTGTCCAGCCGAGCACAAGCCACGCCAACGAAAGCCAGATCGCGGCACAGACCGCGAAACGCAGCAGGAAAAACGGGACGTTCAGATAGGCCAGTTTCTCGCGCACCGTCTCGGGCAGCGCTGCCCCATCGGTGCTTGCCCAGGGAAAGACGAGGTCGAGCCGGAGCAGCACCGGCAGGAGAAAAAGCAGGCCCAGCGGCAGTGTCGCCACCAACGCGCGCAGCGGCTGGCGGACCGCCTCGCCCCACCGCCCGCCGGTCAGCCCATGCACCGTCAATATGGTCAGCGCGCCAAGTGGCAAGCCGAGCAGGAAAAGCGCCGTGGTGAGCCAGGCAGCCAGCATCGCCCGGACATCGGCAATCCCTTCTGCCCCGCAGGACAGCAATCCTGCTGCCGCGGCGGCCAGCGCCAACCCTGTACAACGATCGACGGCAAACCGCATCATCGCGCCGCCTCCGCCTCGAGCCGGGCGCGCAGGCGTTCGGGAAGCCCGGCAACGGGCGCGTCCCGCGAATACTGCAAGGCCCTGACATAGGCGACGATCGCCCAGCGATCGGCAGGCGCCACACGCGCGGCATAGGAATACATCGCACCATAGCCGTCCGTGATGACATCGTAGATGTGTCTGTCGGTTGCCTTGCGCAGGGCGTCCTGGTGATAGGAAGGTGGCGCCGGAAAACCGCGCTGGACGATCATACCGTGGCCGTCGCCGGTGCGGCCATGGCAAGGCGAACAGAAGATGTCAAAACGCTGCCGGCCGCGTTGCAGCAGCGCCATCGTGATCGGATAGGGGAAAGTATCGGGCACCGACGAGAGGTCGGCGTCGCGCGCGACCGTTCCCTTGGCCGGCATTCGCGCCGACATGCCGTCGGCGAATTGGTCACTTTTCGCGAGCGGATTGTAGCGCGGCTGGTCTTCCATGTCCTGGCGGCAGCCGGCGATGAGCATGGCAGCCAGAAGCAGGGCGAACCGCGCCTTCACGCTTCCACCTCCTCGACGCTTTGCGCGCCCAGCCGCGTCAGTTGGCCTTTGGTCACCCCTTTGCGGAATTTCGGATCGGCGGCCTCGATGAAGAGGTAGAACTTGCCGCCGCGCGCATAGCTGAAGCTGCCGGCGTTGAACACTGGATGGTAATATCGCGGCAGCCGGTTGGCGCTGAGCATGCCGACAAAACCGGCTAGGGCCGCTCCCAGTATCGCAGCCTCGAAGGCGATAACGGCGAAGGCCGGCCAGGAATGCAGCGGCCGGCCGCCGACATTGACGGGATAGTCGATCTCGACCGAGTAGAGGATCAGTGCGTAGACCAAAACCGCGCCCAGAATGCCGCCGCCAAGAACGACCCAGGGCAGGCGCGATTTTGGCATGCCGAGTATTTCGGCCAGCCCGCGCACCGAGAAGGGCGAGAAGGCATCCATGCGCCGGTAGCCGCGCGCGCGCATCGTGCATGCCGCTTCGGTCAGCGCTTCGGGATCGGCGAACACCGCGATGATGCCGTGCAGGCTCATGTCGCCTGTGCCTTTTCCTCGGCCAGTTCCTCGACCTCGAAGATGGTGATGGCAGGGAGAATGCGAATGAACAGGAAGACGAGCGCGAAGAAAGTGCCGACCGAACCGAACAGGATGCCGAAATCGAGCCAGGTCAACGACTGCTCGCCCCATGACGATGGCAGGTAATCACGGCTCGGCCCGGTGACGACGATGATGTAGCGCTCGAGCCACATGCCGATGTTGATGACCAGCGCGATCGCGAACAGCAGCGGCATGTTGAGGCGCACGCGCCGGAACCAGAGCAATTGCAGCGCGCCGCAATTGCAGGCCAGCATCACCCAAAACAGCGGCGCGTAGGGGCCGAAGGCGCGCTGCCACATCATCGCGCGCTCGTAGGGCTCGCCCGAATACCAAGCGAAGAAGGCTTCCGACGCGTAGCCGTAGATGACGATCATGCCCGCGGCGATCATCAGCTTGCCGGCATTGTCCATGTGCTTGAGCGTGATCAGGTCCTCGACCGAAAAAGCCCAGCGCAGCGGAATGGCGATGGTGAGCACCATGGCGAAACCGGAGAGCAAGGCACCGGCGACGAAATAGGGAGGGAAGATCGTGGAGTGATAGCCGGGCGTGATTGCGAAGGTGAAATCGAGCGCGACGATCGAGTGCACCGAAACGACCAAGGGCGTGGCCAATGCCGCCATCAGGAAATAGACCGTCTGATAGCGCGCCCAGTGGAAGGCCGAGCCGCGCCAGCCAAGCGCCAATATGCCGTAGAAGAGCTGCCCGGCGCGCGACTTCGCCCTGTCGCGCAGCACGGCAAGGTCGGGCAGCAGCCCCATGTACCAGAAGAGCAGAGAGACGGTGGCGTAGGTAGAGATCGCCGCGAAATCCCACACAAGCGGACTTCGCCACTGCGGCCAATGCATATGCGTGTTTGGCAACGGCAGCAGCCAGTAGAAGAACCAAGGCCGTCCCAGATGCAGGATCGGGAAGAGACCGGCCATGGCGACCGCAAACAGCGTCATTGCCTCGGCGAAGCGGTTGATCGAGGCACGCCATGGCTGGCGCAGCAACAGCAGCACGGCCGAAATCAATGTGCCGGCATGACCGATGCCGATCCACCAGACGAAATTCGAGATCATCGTGCCCCAGGCGACAGGGATGTCGATGCCATAGGCACCGACGCCGACCGAGATCAGGTAGGTGATGGAGTAAAGGAAGACGAGCACCAGGAGAAAGCAGAAAAAGAACGCTGTCCAGAAATGGCGCGGCAGCCGGCCATCCAGCACGATCGCGCCGATGCGCCCGCTGATTTCGGGAAAATCATGACGGCCGCGCAGCACGGCCGTGCTCCTGGCGGCCGCCTCAGCCATCGGTCTTCTCGCCCAGCTGAGCAAGCTTAGGGTTGCTGTTCCTGATCTTGCCGAGATAGGTGGTGCGCGGCCTGGTGTTGAGCTCTTCGAGCAGCGCATAATTATGCGGCGCGCTTTTCTCCTGGACGACCTTGGCGGCCCTCTTGTTCTGGTCGCCGAAGGTTATGGCTCGTGTCGGGCAGGCCTGCTGGCAGGCCGTCACGACCTCGCCGTCTACAATGTCGCGGTTTTCGATCTGTGCCTGGATGCGCCTGGCGCTGATCCGCTGGACGCAATAGGTGCATTTTTCCATCACGCCGCGCGAGCGCACGGTGACGTTCGGATTGTGCACGGCCTGCTCGGGGCCGGCCTCGTCCTTGTCGAAAGATTGGTGGTCGAGGAAATTGAAGCGCCGAACCTTGTACGGGCAGTTCTGCGAACAGTAGCGGGTGCCGATGCACCTGTTGTAGACTTGTGCGTTCAAGCCGTCATGGGTGTGCACGGTCGCGTTGACCGGACAGACCACCTCGCATGGCGCCTTCTCGCAATGCATGCAAGGCACAGGCTGGAAGAACAGATCAGGCGTATCGATCGGTCCGGAATAGTAGCGATCGATACGCAGCCAGTGCATCTCGTGGCCGCGCGCGCATTCGTCCGGGCCGACAGTCGCGATGTTATTCTCGGACTGGCAGGCGGACACGCAGGCCATGCAGCCGATGCAGGCCGACAGGTCGATCGCCATGGCCCAGGCCTCTTCGTCATAGTTCCAGTCGGGGTAGAGCGACTCCGTCGGCATGCGCGGAACGCCCTCACGGACAAAGCCTGGGTTCTCACGGAAACCATCGAGCGAAGTGTGCCGGATGATGGCACGGCCTTCCATCGCCTGGTGGTGCTGTGTGGTGATGACCTCCGCCTTGCCCTCGCGAGCGACGATCGTGGCGCCAGCGGCTACCCAATTCGCGCCGCTGGTCCGCAACCGAAATGCATCGTAGCCATGAGCAAGCGTCGCGACCGAGCCGATCTTGCGCCCAAAGCCAAGGGAAAGCGTCACCGTGTCGTCCGGGTGCCCCGGCGTGATCCAGATCGGGGCATCTATGTTGGAGGTGCCTTGCGCGATGTTTATGATCCCGCCGTTCTCGAGCTTCAGCCGCTCGGCGCTCGCGGGCGACATCAAGGCTGCGTTTCCCCAGACGAGTTTGGTCAGCGGCCGAGGCAGCTCCTGCAGCCAGGAGGCGTTGGCGTAGCGCCCGTCGCGCAGCCATGGATCGGCAACGAAACGGATATCGAAGCCGTTCGCGGTCACCGGGTGGTGCTGCAACCCGCCCAGATCCGGCGCCATTGTGATCGGCACTGGCTTGGACGCGCTGTCCGGCACAACGCCGTCGCGCAGGGCCTTGCGCCAGGCTGTGTCGTCGAGGGCTTTCCAGGTCTGGCGGACCAGCGCCAGCGCATCGGCATCGAAGCGGCCACTGAGAGCAGCGAGAATCTCATGAATGGTCTTGCCGCCGAAAAGCGGTTCGATAAGCGGCTGCACGATCGAGGCGGTGCCGTCATAGGCACGACTATCGCTCCAGCTTTCGAGCTCATGCGCGGCCGGCGCGTGCCAGTGGGCATGAAGGGCCGTTTCGTCCCTGTAAAGGCCGAAGTGGAGGAGCAGCTTCAATTCGGAGAACAAATTATGGACGTCGAGATCGGACGGCGCGGTGTGCAACGGGTTTGCGCCGAGCACCACGACCGTATCGACCGAGTGGTCGGCGATCGCGCTGCAGAGTGCCGCCAGATCGCCGTCGGAGCGAACCTCATCCGGCGACTCGATGAATTCCACCGTGCTGCCGACGGATCCAAGCTTTGCATTGGCGGCAAGAGCGCAGGCATGCACGAAGGCGCTTTGATGCGAGCCGGGCACGACCAGCGCCTTGGCGCCCGCCGCCCGCAAATCCTGCGTCAGCGCCGCCATCCATGCAGGATCGACAATAGAAGGCGTCGAATTTGCTTGATCGCCCAGCACAGCATCCAGTGCAGCCGCAACAGCCTCGATTTCGCTCGGCCGCATTGCGAGACGATGATCGGCGGCCGCTCCCGTGATGGTCGGCGTCGATTCCACCGCATAGAGCCGGTTCATGCTGTCGTTTGGGGCGCGCACCCGCCGCCGCGCGGCGAAATCGCGCGCATAGGCAAGCCGGCCAGGCCCCTCCCCCAGGAAATCCGCGTCGAGGCTGAAGATCGTCTCCGCGCGGTCGAAACGGTAGACGGGCATCAACGCTTTACCGAACAGTGCCATCGATGCCTGAGCGCCAGCAGTCGTTGCAAGTGGATCGTGACGGAAGATCTTCAACCGCGGATATTGTGCCCGCAGGGCTTCGACCTGGACCTTCGCTGTCGGCGACGTCGTCGCTTCCATCAGCACGGCCGCGCCCAGGCCGCCCGACCCAGCCAGCCTGGAAGCGAGCGCCGCCATATCCCCGAGGAAATCGCCGTAGGCCGCCGGCTCGCCATCTTTCAGCGGCGTGCGGGAGCGGTCGGGATCAAACAGGGTGAGCACAGCCGCCTGCATGATGGCATCGGTGGCACCGCGCGAGGCTGGGTGGTCGGGATTTCCCTCGACCTTGGTCGGGCGTCCCTCATGGCTTTCCACGACGGCGCCGATGCCGAAGCCGTCGCTTGAAAGCGTCGTTGCATAATAGCGTGGCTTGCCGGGAACGACATTTTCAGGCTGACGCACATAGGGAACGATGCTCCGCGCCTTGCTGCAGGCGGTAAGCCCGGCAAGCGACAGCGAAGCGCCCATCACTTTCAGCATCGTGCGCCGGTCGAGGCGGCTTGGGAGGCGGTCGGCCAATGCCGGGAATTCGGCTTCGACGAAGCGCAGGAATTCAGCTGTGCGGGCAATCTCGTCGAGGCTCCGCCACATGTCATGGCCGCTCGAAAGTTGCTCGCGCAAGGCGGCGATCCCGGCGGTCGGAATTGGCCTGATATCAGCGATGGCAGACATAGCAATCCGTCATCGTTTCGGGGTGGATGTCGAGCAAACTGATCAGTGAGCGTCTGATCCGCGCGATGTCGTCAGGCGGCTTCCAATGCATCAGGAACACGTCCTGCGGTGGCCGCAGATTGGGCTGGGGATCGCGATGGCAATCGAGGCACCAGCCCATGTTCAGCGAATGCGCCCGCGCGGTCAGCGGCATGTCGTCGACCTCGCCATGGCATGTCTCGCAGGCGACGCCCTTGGCGATGTGAATCGAATGATTGAAGTAGACGAAGTCGGGAACGCTGTTGACGCGCTGCCATTCGAGCGGATGCCCTGATGCCAGGCTCGCCCGCACCGGTGCCAGCATGTCTGCGTTGGTGAACAGCTGCGAATGGCACGTCATGCAGACTTCGGTGGCCGGCAGCCCGGCCGATGACGAGGTCTCGACGCCGTTGTGACAGTACCGGCAGTCGAGCCCGAGTTGGCCGACATGGTGCTTGTGGCTGAACGGGACGGGTTGAGCCACCGCCTGGCCCACGCCGGTCACGAAGCCTGAACGCGGCAGGGCGATGCCGATCACGATGGCTAGAAGCAACGCCGCGCATGTGGCCCAAACCACGAAGCGGGCGACACCATTGGCGCTCTTGGAAAAGACCTGCGGCATCCCCTCGCCGAATTTGCTGAAACGCGCGTGTGAGCTAACGGCGCGTCATAGGGATGGTTCCGGCGCCACGCCGGCAGTCACAAATTTTTGACCCCATCAGTCTGCAACAAATCGACTGGTCGCAATGCAGCGGCGTGCCCGGGAGACGGATGTGCTCGCCCTTTCGCAAGCGACGAAACGCCGGCGACGCGGTTCGAGGCCGGATATGTCAAAGTTTAATGCACATGTTGGTTTCAGATGGTAGGTAGGACCAAGCGGGGGGCTCTCTTGGGAGGAGATCAGTCCGATGGAAGTTAGAGAGCTGCTTGAGCGATTGTCGGCCGCTGTGTTGCGCCGGCGTGCCGCTGCTTCACCAAAACCTGTCAGGCCGATTCGAAACTCGCTCTCCGATGTCCCGGTAAAGCCACGCCAGGTGCCATCCTACCGCCCACGGCCACCATCCCGGCCGGCGAGCAACATGTAGCCGGATAGGGAAGCGGCGAAAGGCCCGCAAATGACCTGGCCAAGGATAGATTGCGCTCGGGGTATGAAAAGCCGGCGCTGATCTCGAATTGTGGCGCCGTCGATTAGAAGAGGTCACCAACCAGTAGGTGCCCTGGCCGTTGATCCGGCAAGGCCTCATTTCACCTTCCAGTGAATGGGCAAATTGCAGGGGAACTTTCTCACAATCGTCCGGTTGTTTTCCGAGCGCCAGCTGGCGGGAAGGAACTCCAAAATGGACAGGGAAAACCCGAGATCGACGGCCAGAATTGCCGGCCATCCAATTCATCCAATGTTGGTCACGATTCCGATAGCCTGCTTCGTCGGAACGTTTCTCACCGACATGACCTACTGGCGGACGGCAGAGATGATGTGGGCCGACTTCTCGGCCTGGCTGGTCACCATAGGTGTTATTATCGGTATCCTGGCGGCCATTGCAGGTCTCGTCGATTTCATCGGCGAGCGCGAGATCCGGGCACAACCGGTCGCCTGGCTGCACATGGCCGGCAACCTTGTTGCGCTCATCCTGGCCTTCTTCAACATGCTCGTTCACACGCGCGACGCATGGACCTCGGTCGTGCCGACAGGGCTGATCCTGTCGACGCTGGTCGTATTTATCCTGATTGTTACAGGCTGGCTCGGTTGGGCCCTGGTCTATCGCCATCATGTGGGAGTGGCCGATGAGACACTGTGATCGAGCCTTCAAATTGACGATGGCAGCGCTTCTGTGCGCCACGGCCTTTGGTGCCGCCGGCTGCAGCGACGACAACACCGACCCGAGCACGCAGATCGGTGCGAACCCGAAACTGCCTGACATAAACCAGTATCTGTTCCCGCCGATGCATCTTGCCTCCGTGGTGGGATGGAAGAACGACGAGAAACCAACCGTAGCCCAAGGCTTGCAGATCAAGGCGCTGGCCAAGGGGCTTCAGCACCCGCGCTCGCTTTATATGCTGCCCAATGGCGACATTCTGGTCGTGGAATCCAAGGCACCGCCCGCGCCATCGATCAAACGGCCGAAGGATCTGGTGATGGGCTGGATCGAATCGCTCACGACCTCGGGCGGCGACACCGGCCCGAGCAATCGCATCACCTTATTGCGCGACGCCAATGGCGACGGCGTGCCGGAGTATCAGGGCGTATTCCTCGACCATCTGAACTCGCCATTCGGCGTCGCGCTGGTGGGCAACGATCTTTACGTCGCCGACACCGACGCGATCTTGCGTTATCCCTATCAACCGGGCGACACCAAGATCACAGCGCCGGGGACGGTGCTGACGGAGCTGCCGGGCGGACCGATCGATCACCATTGGACGAAAAGCCTGGTCGCCAGCCGCGACGGCTCGCTGCTCTATGTCGGCGTCGGTTCGAACAGCAACATCACCGAGAACGGCATCCAGGCCGAGAAGGACCGCGCCGCGATCTGGGAAGTCGACCGGGCGACGGGCCGTTCGCGTATCTTCGCCAGCGGACTGCGCAATCCCAATGGTCTGTCGCTTGAGCCTGAGAGCGGAGCGCTCTGGGCGGTCATCAACGAGCGGGACGAACTCGGTCCGAACCTGGTCCCGGATTACCTGACATCGGTGAAGGATGGTGCGTTCTATGGCTGGCCCTACAGCTATTACGGACAACATGTCGACCCGCGCGTCATGCCGCAGCGGCCGGATCTGGTTGCAAAGGCAATTCCGCCCGACTACGCGTTGAGTTCCCATGTCGCGCCGCTTGGACTGGCTTTCTACACCGGGACCAGCCTGCCGCAATCCTATCGCGGGGGCGCCTTCATCGGCGAGCACGGCAGTTGGGACCGCGCTCGCTTCAATGGGTACAAGGTTGTCTTCGTGCCGTTCAGCGGCGGTCACCCAAATGGAATAGCGCAGGACGTCGTCACGGGTTTTCTAAACGACAAGGGCGAAGCGAGAGGGCGGCCGGTTGGTGTGGCGATCGACAAGTCGGGGGCGCTGCTCATAGCGGACGATGTCGGCAATACGGTGTGGCGCGTGACGTCATCTGGTCCGTAACGGGTCTCGGTTGCCGATGAACGTTTCCTGGATTTTGTATGGAACGGATGACCATTCACGGGATTACGAAAAATCAACCCGTGAGGAGGCACGACTATGGATCACACCAATCACGTCCGGCTCAGCGCCAGCGAATTGACGCCGACAATTCTCGAAGACGCCGCTGTTTACGGTCCTGACGACGAAAAAATCGGTTCCGTCTCGCACGTCCATGGTACCGGCCCGGCAACCGAAATCGTCATCGATGTCGGCGGTTTTCTGGGCATCGGCGCCAAACCTGTCGCTGTTCCTGCCAGCCAATTGGACTTCATGCGTGACGAAGACGGAGAAGTGCACGCCGTCACGACATGGACGAAGGACCAGCTCAAAGACATGCCCGAACATCACGACCAAGGAGGCTTGATCATGACAGGCTCGCGTAACGCTGCACAAGGCACCACGAATGAGAAATCGTGCTGGGAAGGCCCGCCGGAAAACCGTCCTCGCGGATATCGTCCGGCAAAGGACGACCCCGATATCGACAGGGATGCCAGCGGCGAAAACCTGCAGGATCCCGACAAGCGGGATTTGGGCGACGCACTGAAAACGAAGGGCGATAAATAGCAAGAATACCTGACGGCACCGTTCCGGCGGGATCGGGCAAGGTCCGCCACGGTGGCGGCCGGCGGGTTTGAGTTGTCCATATCGGGCCGAGGGAGTCCTATCGCTCTTGGACTTCCCCTATGGGCGCCTTCGCTCTCCGACACTTTCAAGCTGGATCCGGCCTCTCCGGAGCCGCGACGCTTGGCCGGCAACAGCATCGGCGCATGCATTTCGTCTCGTAACATTGCCCCCGCATCACTGCCGATCAGCGCCCCGTGCATCGAAATTAAGTGTAACTCCAACCACTACGGCTCCGGATCTGTCACGGACCGTCACCCGTAATTCGTGGTGATCCCCGTCCGGTAAGGCATCGCGCGTCATGTCCACGATCGCTCGGATGGCTTCTTTCTTGGCATGATCGAAGTCGGCGCAATCGATGCCGTGCCGGTCTCGCGCCAGGTTGCCATTCTCTTCCACGTCGAAATAGAAAATTGTCATGGTGCCGCCAACGTCGGGCGTCCGGAAAAGTTCCCGTAAGCCCAAACCGGGCGTGCTCCGTCCTACACCGTCTGGGACAAGCATTTGAAGACGCGCAGATTCGAAGAATGTGGTATCTCTGACAGGGGGCGCCTTTCAGCTCCCGCCCATCCGTTGTGCCCGATCCGCATCAGCGGCCTATGCGTTCGATCGAGGCTAAAGATGATGCTTGACCCCCTTTATCTGCAGCTCGGCCAACATGACGACCTTTCCAATGAGGAAAAGACCCTCCTGGCCGGCATCATATCCACGGGTCGGGACTTCGCCGTCGGTCAGGACATCGTTGCCGCCGGATCCCGCCCCGCCTACAGCACCTTGATATTGGATGGCTTTGCGGCGCGCTACAAGGTGCTGGAGAACGGCGGACGTCAGATCACTTCATTGCAGGTGACCGGTGACTTTGTCGATCTCCATGCATTTCTCTTGAAAACCATGGATCACGGCATCATCGCCCTTTCGCCTTGCCGCGTGGCCTTTGCCGACCACGGCAAGCTGAAGATGCTTACCGAACGGGCTCCTCACCTGACGCGCCTTTTGTGGCTGGACACGCTTATTGATGGCGCGATCCATCGCGAGTGGATCGTGGCGATGGGACGACGATCCAAGACTTCGCACCTCGCTCATCTGATCTGCGAGCTCTTCGTGCGGCTGCGCGTAGTCAATCGTACTGAGGGCATGAGCTTCAGCCTGCCTCTCTCGCAAGCCGAGATGGCCGATGTGTTGGGCCTGTCTGTTGTGCACATGAACCGGGTGATCGCTTCCCTAAGGCGGCTAGAAGTCGTCGCTTGGTCAAATCACACGGTGACGATTTCGGACTGGGACCGGCTGGCAGGGATCGCCGAATTCGATCCCACCTATCTGAGCATGAACAACGAGCCAAGATAGCGTCCCGCGTGGCTCAATGTCCTGTTTTCGTGCAGGGGTGCGGCCACCGGTCTGTTCGCCTGAGAACCGCGCCCCAAGGCACTGGCGGCCCGAGGCACTGGCGGCAGCAGGATACCGGAAGAAAGACGCCTCAATACGCCCTGGACGTCCGCAAGTCATTTAGGGTGCGGGTTTTTGAGGCTCGATCCGATCGGCTTCAGTCGGCCCGCCCTGCGCTCCGCGACGGCCTCGGCGAGGGCTCGCGCGGCATTGCGCACCTCTTCTTGCACAGCCTCGTTGGCATCGAGTTCCTGATGGCTGGTCGCATACGGCTTCCAATAGCCGATATAGCGATCAAGTTCGGCATAGGCTCCCGCCGGCGAAAGTTTCATGAAGCAGAGCCAATCGGACAATGACCGTCGCACATTTTCGACACCTTCGACATCGCCGTGGACCACGACGGAAAACAGCCGGCCCGCAAGATGACGCGGGTAGTCCCAGCCGCTCATCTCGACCTTCTTTGCCTCGGTAGCGTCCTTGCCGTGCGTGAGCGTTGGGTCGGGGTTGCCTCCGTCCGCACACACAAGCCGGTCCATCATGAGCTTCACGGGCGAGGAAACCTGGTACCAATTCACTGGCGTGATGACCATGACACCGTGCGCGGCGACCCAAAGCGGATAGATGTCGTTCATCCAGTCCTGGGTCTGGCCGAGAGAATGATTGGGATAGCATGAACAAGGCCAATGGCACAGCGCCGCCGCGGTCGAGAAACATGCCTTGCAGGGGTGAATGTTGCGGCCGTATTCTGAAGCGAGACGAGACAAATCCAAAATCTCGGCGTCCAGCCGGGCTTCGTTTTGGATAGTTGACCTTGCGATTTCGGCCAACCGGAAGCTTTTCGACATTTCGCCCGGACAGGTATGCTCACTGCGCGACGATCCGTTGACGATGAGGATGGTCGGCGTTCGCGCCCTATCCTCATATCTTTCCTGGGCATTGCGAATGGCATCACGCGCGGAAAGCCATTCGACCGACAGGTCGTAACCAGGATCAGCAAATTCCGCGCCTGCCTTGCGGGTCACCGGACTCTTCCTGGACTCCCTATAGGCCTGCCAGGCGACTTCGGCGAGTTCATCGATTGCCGCCTCATGCGGTTGAAACGCCGGATCGAAAAATTGCTCCCGGTACCGCCTCTTGAATTCGACCTCGTCGAGCCGGGGACTTGGCATGCCCTTGCGGGGAACTGGCGCCTCTACAGGCTCATTGTTCATCACTTCTCCTCGACCCGCCAGGCTTGCACTTGTGGCCTGCCCAGGCGTGCGTCCCGTGTGGCTAGAAGTTTCCGTGGTCTGCTTTGTTCCCCGGGGGCCAAACGGGCGCCCGAGGTGCGTTTCACTCGTCCACCTATGCCGCCCGCTGGGCGCTGCTGGTCAGATGCGGCCCAGGACCACGAGGATAATTATGATAATCAGCAACAGCCCGAGACCGCCTCCGCCATAATAGCCGGTCCCGTAGAACGGACCGCCTCCCAGGCCGCTGAATCCGCCCAGCAATGCAAGGATCAAGATGATGATGAGAATTGTGCCCAAGCTCATGTGATAGTTCTCCAGAACAGCCCAATCGGCTACTGAACAGAAACGCGCCCTGGGTGCTTCGTGTTCCGGTGTAACTAAGCCGGCGAGCGGAAAGCACGACTCGAATCAGATCCCTGCAGGCAGCGATCAGGCCAAGACGCGTTCGAGGCCACGATGGAAATGAAGAAAATCGACGTGGCCGCGATCAAGGCGGCCATTCGCAGGTAACGCCGCAGTCGGCCAAGATGCGCGCTAGAGCCTATCCTTCGGCCTTGAAATTCTTGGCTTCCTTTTCAACCTTCTTCTTGTCACCGCCGTGCTTGCGAATGAGATCGTCAGCCTGCTTCGGCGATACGTCGGTCGTCTCCGCCAAGCGCATTGCTTCGTTTTTCTTTTCAGATGATGTCTTCTTGGCCGTGGTCATAAAAGGTCTCCTTGTCGATGTGCCTCGTTCGCAACCGGGAATGACTGTGAGCGGTCGCGCAAAGAGAGGTTGGGCTGAGAACAATAACGCGGTTTTCTGATCGAGCCGCAGGGGCCGGAATGTGCGTCCGGCGCCGCAGGAAAAGCCTACTTGCTCCAGCGGCCTTCGTACTTGAACTCCGGCGCAGCCTTTAGCTGGTCTTTGGTGGCGTCCATGGTGGCCGTCCACTTTTTGTCGTTCTCGGAGTAATTGACCTTCACAGCAGCCGGCGAAACGATCACGTAATGCTCTCCAACGCCGAGGAAGCCGCCCACCGAAACGATGTAGCCGGCAAGCGCGCCATCGGAGATGAGGAGATCCTTGATTTCCCCGACGGTCTCGTTCGCGCCATTTACGATATTAAGCCCGATCAGGTTGTAGCTCAGAATATCGGTAGGCTTTGCGGTGACATACGTTCCAGTCGTCGTAGCGGTCGCCGATTGCGCGAGGTTCGGTGTCGCCAGTGCGGACACTGCAGCCAGAGCGATCAGAATGTTACGCATAAACTTCTCCTGTTGAAGGGCCAGCCGCCGCCGATTGAACGTGGCACTTCAACAACGGTTCCGATCTCAACGATGCATTCTATTTCGCCAAGAATTTCTTCCAAGAATTTCGCGGTCAGGTTAGGTGGCGGCGGCGCTGTCGATGGCAGCTGACTGCTGCCGCGAGCAGATCAGCGCAGTCATCTGTTGGACCGCAGTCGCTCGTCGAAAACCGTCTTCGATGATTCGGGTGGAAACGATCCCCCGCCTGTTGAAGAAAACCAGCCGTGACATCCAAGTCGCCAAGCGAGGATTATATAATAATGTCAATGATTTATTAGGAGTAACCCGATGGTACCGTTGGCTGGGATCGAACCAGCGACCTCCGGATCCACAATCCGGCGCTCTAACCAGCTGAGCTACAACGGCACACTTGCCTGAGCAAACCCCTGCAGGAACCCGTCCCACTTGATCCGCTCTGTCGTTCGGCGATGCGTCCTTACGGGCTTATGGATTTTAATTCAAGGCTTTTGCAAAGCAAAGACCACTTCCCCACAGCGGCACAACGTGCACAAGGCAAAGAAAAAGGCCGGCGGGAGGAGGTGCCGGCCTTTTCCTGTTACAAGCCAGCGGGAGGAGGAGCTGGCTGGTCACCCCGGAGGTGAAGGGAGGAGGTTCCACCCGCCGGGTATTCGTTGATGGCTGCCATCATACGCTTGATCATACCGGGGGGAAATGCGACCTTTCGTTGCATCTCCCGATCATGCGTAAATATTAGGCAGCCTTAATGTCCTTCACGGCCTTCTCGAAGGCGGTCTTGATCGGCTTGGAGACGTCCTCGGCCGCCTTGGAGGCGACGGCCTGGAAGTCCTTGGCCTGCTCGACGGTCATCTCGACGCGCTGGCGCAGGAAGGCGGTCTGCAGCTCGACGACTTCCGACAGCGACTTGGCCCCAATCAGGGCTTCGAGATGCGAGAAGCCGGCTTCGGCGTTGGCGCGCAACGTGGCGATGGCCTTGAGCGACAAGTCGCTCGAAACGGTCTTGGCGGTCTCGTAGGTCGACTCCAGGGCCTTCTGGGTCTCTTCGGCGCCGGTCTTGAGCTTGGCATAGGCCTCTTTCGACTGCTCGACGCCCTTCTCGGCGAAAGCGCGCATCTGGTCGGTGGCCTTGGAAGCGTCGAAGCTCGGGAATTCAACGTTTTCGATCGTCTCGGCGGTCTTGGTCCTGGACATTTTCCATCCTTTTCAGCGGGCAGCGGCTTTGACAGAAAGCCGTCTCGTTCATGTATGATGGCAATATAAAGGCAATTTTTGTGCATTGCAATATCTTTGTTGCAGTGCACAAAAAATTGTTTTGCCCCGTTAACCAAAAGCCCAGATTCCAGCCTTTGCACGTTCTGGCTTGTGGACCTTCGCGCCTGCGGCTTTTATTAACAAAGCGTTAACTGCAAATTCGCCGCTCCGTGAGGGTCCGCCAAGCGCATGCCGTCCGAATACTCCTTCCTCGACGTCGCCGTCCTCGACGCGGTCCGCGAGCGGTTTGCCGCCGGCGACGCGATCGCGATCCTGTCGGTGGACCTGGAGCAGGTGATCTGGGCCAATGGGCCGGGCGCCGCCGTGTTCGGCTACCCCGACATCGAGGCGATCATCGGCGCCTCGGCGCGGCTGCCGCTGATCGCCCGCCGTCAGGTGATGGCGACCAGTTGCTTTCCTGAGATCGGCAACGATCGCGCCATCATGGTGCGGCTGGCAACCGGCATGACCAGCCGCGCTGTCGGCTTTCTTGCAAGTGCCGTGACGCTGCCCGATGACGAAAAGGCGATCATGCTGGTGGTGCCGGCGGGACAGACAGGCTCGCGAAGTGTTGCCGAGATCGCCAGCCGGGCGATCAGTGGCTTCACCGAAGACGGCCATTTCATCGCCTTCGTCGATGCCAAGGGCAATGTCGAGGCGGCCTCCGAAGGATTTTCGGCGCTTGGCATCCAGCCCGCGACGCTGGCGGCCCTGGTGGCCGATGTGGCTGCCGAGGGCGACCGCATCGTCAAGCGCCTGGTTCCGGGCAGCAAGACCTCCTACCCGGCCGGTCTCGCCCGGCTGACGCCGGAGCGGCATCTGCTGGTAGTGATCGACGAGGATCGGCTCGAGGACGCCGATGTCGCAGACGGAACGCCGGCGCACGAGCCTTCCGACGCGGCGACGGGTGCCCCCGCCGTACAATCCCGGCCAGATGCGGACAAGGAGCGGGCCGCGGATCCACAGGCAGAAACGGCCAGGCAGGAACCCACCCCTTCTGAAGCCATCGCCGAGGACCCTCCCAAGCCGACCGAAGTTGCAGGCCCGGCCGGACCGGTGGCGGCAAACAGCGACCAGCCGGCGAACGGCGGCACGTCTCCACAGCACGATCATTGGTATTTCCATGCGGGCGAGGACGATCATCCGCCCGAGCCCGCCACGCCGGCCCCGGAGACCGGGACCAGACAAGCCGTCGCCGGAGCTTACGAGGAAAGGAAGGGGCCGGACGACATCCAGGCCGCCTCCCCTTCCGCCCAAACCGCAACCCCAGCCGCCCGCACGATAGACCGTTCGGTGGCGCCGATGCGCTTCGTCTGGCGCACCGACGCCGAGGGCAGGTTCAGCGCGCTGTCGCCGGAATTCGCCGACATTGTCGGCAAGCAGGCCGCCGACGTGATCGGCCGGCGCTTCAGGGATGTCGCGGCGGCCTTCGGTCTTGACGCGTCGGGCGAGATCGCCGGCCTTCTGGAGCGACGCGACACCTGGTCCGGCCGCTCCGTGCTGTGGCCGGTCGTCGGCACCGACATGAAGATCCCCGTCGACCTCGCGGCTTTGCCTGTCTATGGCCGCAGCCGCGCTTTCGAAGGCTTCCGCGGCTTCGGCGTCGCGCGGACCGGCGACGCGGTCGTCGATCCGGAAGCGATCGGCATGGCACTGTTGCCCAATGGCGAGGCCGCCGCGGCGTCAAAGCCGTCAGCCGTCGAACCTGCCACCGAAGAGCCCAAGGCCGAGGAGCCGAACGCTGCGGACCCGTTCAAGGGCGAGGTGCCGGCGCTGACCATCGTGCCGAAACCGGAACGGCGCTTCGCCGACAAGGTCATCCGGCTGGCCGAACACCGGCAGCCGGCCAACGACAAGGGATTGTCGACGCTGGAACGCAGCGCCTTTCGCGAGATCGGCGAACGGCTGAAGAAGGACAGTTCGCCGGCCGAGCCTCCGCAAGCGGAAAGGCCTGGCTCGGATGAACCGGCGGCCAAGATGCCCGCTGAACCCCCGGCCGAAATAGCAGATGTCCCGACGCCGGAGACCGAAGCGCCGACCATGGACGCAGGCGAGGTTGCGTCGAAACCCGATACAGAACCGGCCGAGCCATCCGAGACCGATGCCGGGGATCAAGAGGACTTGGCACGGCTTGACGGTGCGCGGCCAGACGAAGCGACGGATCGGAAGCCCGCCAGCAGCTTGCCCAATCAAGCAGGCTCGCTGCTTGACTATGCCGGCCGGGGTGACGAAGCCGGTCCTGTCGCCGATAACAGCGATCAGCCACCGGTTGCCGATCCGGCGGCGGAACCTAAAATCTCCGAGGCCCTCGCGACCGGCGGCGGACCGATCGCTGCCAAGGCCGAGGCTGTCGATGATGACAGCATGACCTCGGATGATTTTCGCGATGCCGAGGACAATGAGGATTGGAAAAACGGCGAGGAAGCCGCCTCACCCGACGAGCAGGCCGTTGCGCCCGCCGCCGGTGCAACCGACGGCGCAAGCGGCGCTGCGGACAATGCGATGGAACGGCCACGCTTGCAGGTGCCGCCACTCAAAGCCAGCGGGTTCTTGCCGTCCGCCTTTTCCGTCGGAGATGACAACAAGGCTCCCGATACCTTGCTGCTCGGTAAGCTGCCGGTGCCCCTGCTCATCCATTCGGGCGACCAGTTGCACTATGCCAACGAGGAGTTCCTGAACCTGACCGGTTACGCCGCGCTCGAGGACCTTGAGGATGCCGGCGGCCTGGGCGCGCTGTTTGCCGATCCCTATGCGGATGACGGCGCCTCCGACGGCAGTGACCATGCGCTCCGGCTGAGGACGCGCGACGGACACGAATTCCCGATCGACGCCATCCTGCGCTCGGTTCCCTGGCGCGACGGCAAGGCACTGATGCTGGTCGTGCGCCGTTCCGGCGAGGACGAGGCGCCGGCGGCCCTGCACGTGGTCGGCGAGCAACAGACGCAGCCCGACATTTCCGAGCTCAAGGCACGCATCGCCGAGATGCGCACCATCATCGACACCGCCACCGACGGCGTCGTGCTGATCGGCAGTGACGGCACCATCCGCTCGATCAGCCGCCCGGCCGAGGCGCTGTTCGGCTTCGACAGCGACGAGGTGACCGGCAAGCCGTTCGCCTCGCTGTTTGCAATCGAAAGCCAGCGCGCGGCGCGCGACTATCTGAGCGGACTGTCCGAGCCCGGCGTGGCGAGCGTCTTGAATGACGGCCGCGAGGTGATCGGACGCGAAGCGCAGGGCCGCTTCATCCCGCTGTTCATGACCATCGGCCGGCTGCCCAACGACAGCGGCTTCTGTGCCGTGGTGCGCGACATCACGCAGTGGAAGCGGGCCGAAGAGGATCTCACCCAAGCGCGTGCGGTGGCCGAGCGCGCCTCCTCGCAGAAGACCGACTTCCTCGCCCGCATCAGCCACGAGATCCGCACGCCGCTCAACGCCATCATCGGCTTTTCAGAACTGATGGTCGACGAGAAGTTCGGGCCGGTCGCCAATGACCGCTACCGCGACTATCTGCGCGACATCAACCGCTCGGGCAACCATGTGCTTGATCTGGTCAACGACCTCCTGGATATCTCCAAGATCGAGGCCGGCCAGCAGGAGATGGCCTACGAGGCCGTTTCGCTCAACGACACGCTGGCCGAGACGGTGGCTATGATGCAGCCGCAGGCCAACCGCGAACGCGTCATCATCCGCTCCAGCTTCGCCTCGCGGCTGCCGGAAGTGGTGGCGGACCTGCGCAGCGTGCGCCAGATCGCGCTCAACATCTTGTCGAACGCCATCCGCTACACTCAGGCTGGCGGCCAGGTGATCGTCTCGACCGCCTACGAGACCTCGGGCGACGTCGTGATGCGGGTGCGCGACACCGGCATCGGCATGAGCCCGGCCGAGATCGAGCAGGCGCTGAAACCGTTCAAGCAGATCAACGCCCTGAAGCGCGGCCGCGGCGACGGCACCGGCCTTGGCCTGCCGCTGACCAAGGCAATGGTGGAAGCAAACCGCGCCCGCTTCACCATCAATTCGACGCCTGGCGA
The DNA here is from genome assembly GCF_006658505.1 of Mesorhizobium sp. B2-4-15. Classification (GTDB taxonomy): domain Bacteria; phylum Pseudomonadota; class Alphaproteobacteria; order Rhizobiales; family Rhizobiaceae; genus Mesorhizobium. The sequence goes on along the minus strand of NZ_VFUZ01000020.1, from coordinate 48,058 downwards.
AGGCACGCTGGTGGAGGTCGCTTTTCCCTCCACCCGGGTGCTCGCGGAATAGCAAAGTCCAAAAGAAAAAGGCGCCCTGGAGGACGCCTTAAAGATTGGATTGCTGTCACAACGGGGCTTGAGCGAATTCAGTCCTCCGGGGGCCGAGGAACGGGATTTCTCCCTCAAGTTACGTGCGACTATCGGCGTCGGGCCTTAACAAGTCCTTACCGGCGCCGCGGAAAATTTACGAATGTGTACCACTCGTGAAATCTAGGTAAATTCGCACGCCATATTTCATTAACCATGCCGGCTGGGCTCATTCGGCAAGCTGAGGCAGGTTCCTGAACAGTTCCAGCGCTTCCGGGTTGGCGAGCGCTTCCTTGTTCTTGATGGCGCGGCCATGCACCACGTCGCGCACGGCGAGTTCGGTGATCTTGCCCGACTTGGTGCGCGGAATGTCTGTGACGGCGACGATCCTGGCCGGGACATGGCGAGGGCTCGCGCCGCCGCGGATCTTGGCGCGGATGCGTTTTTCCAGGTCTTCGTCCAGTTGCACGCCGGCGGCCAGCCGCACGAACAGCACGACGCGCACGTCATTGTCGAAATCCTGGCCGATGCACAGCGCCTCCAGGATCTCCGGCATCTGCTCGACCTGGTTGTAGATCTCGGCCGTGCCGATGCGCACGCCGCCCGGATTGAGCGTGGCATCCGAGCGGCCATGGATGATCATGCCGCCATGCGCCGTCCATTCGGCGAAATCGCCATGGCACCAGACATTGTCGAAACGCTCGAAATAGGCCGCCTGGTATTTCTTGCCGTCGGGGTCGTTCCAGAAGCCGATCGGCATGGACGGGAACGCCTTGGTGCAGACCAGTTCGCCCTTCTCCTGCCTGACCGGCTTGCCGTCGTCATTCCAGACGTCGACGGCGAGGCCAAGGCCCGGCCCCTGGATCTCGCCGGTCCAGACCGGCTGGGTCGGTACGCCGAGCACGAAGCAGGAGACGATGTCGGTGCCGCCGGAAACCGAAGCCAGATGCACGTCCTTCTTGATGCCGTCGTAGACGAAGCGGAAATCCTCGGGCGACAGCGGCGAACCGGTGGAAGAGATGCTGCGCACGCTCAACAGATCATGGCTGCGGATCGGCTTGAGGCCGGCCTTGCGCACCGAATCGATGAATTTGGCCGAGGTGCCGAAAAAGGTCATCTTCTCGGCATCGGCGAAGTCGAACAGAACGTTGCCGTCGGGATAGAAGGGCGAGCCGTCATAGAGCAGCAGCGTCGCACCGGAAGCGAGGCCCGACACCAGCCAGTTCCACATCATCCAGCCGCAGGTGGTGAAGTAGAAGAAGCGGTCGCCATCCAAGAGACCGGCATGCAGGCGGTGTTCCTTGACATGCTGGATCAGCGTGCCGCCTGCCGAATGGACGATGCATTTGGGAATGCCGGTGGTTCCCGACGAGAACAGGATGTAGAGCGGATGCGAAAACGGCAGCCGCTCGAAGGTGACGGCCTTGGCGGCGAAGGGCGACAGCGCCTCTTCCATCGCCACGGCCTTGTCGATGGTGTCGGCCACGTCGGCCGAGGTGCCGAGATAGTCGACGAGCAGAACCTTGCGGACACTGGCGAGCTTGGCCGCGACCGCCGCGACCTTGTCGGCGACCTCGATCGCCTTGCCATTGTACCAGTAGCCGTCCGGCGCGATGAAGAGCACAGGCTCGATCTGGCCGAAGCGGTCGAGCACGCCCTGCTCGCCGAAATCAGGGGAACAGGATGACCACACCGCGCCGATCGAGGCCGCGGCCAGCATGGCGGCGACGGTTTCGGGCATGTTGGGCATCATCGCGGCGATGCGGTCGCCCTTCTTTACCTTGAGCGAGACGAAAAGCTGCTGCAGGCGCGAGACCAGGCCATGCAGTTCGCTCCAGGACAGCCGCCGCTCGACCTTGTCCTCCCCGCGAAAGACGATCGCCTCGGCCGCGCCGGTCGTCTTCAAAAGGTTCTCGGCGAAATTCAGCGACGCATCGGGGAAGAAGGCGGCGCCAGGCATCCTGTCGCCATCGACAAGTATGCGTTCGTCCCCACCGGTGCCCTTGTTGCCAACGACTCCGCAGAAGTCCCAGACCAGGCTCCAGAATGCCTCGCGGTTCTCGACCGACCAGCCGTGAAGGTCGGCATAGGAGGCGAATGCGGTGCCGGCTTTCGCCTCCGCGGCCTTCATGAAAGCAGTCAATGGCGAAGCGTCAATCTGGTCTTGCGTCGGGGTCCAGAGCGGTACTTCGGCAGCCATGATCGATCCTCCCAGGGTCGTCATCGCTTATGCATATCGCAGCGCAGCAGAGCAAGATTTTGTTCGGCTGATACCGCTAGGTGTGCGCAAATGCCATCGCCGGGCCATAAAGACTTGAAATGCGTCAGCCCTAAGTCGTAGTGACGACGGGAAGTCGTGGTGACGACGGGGAGTCGTGGTGACGACAGGAGTCGTGGTGACGACAGGGGTTACACCCGTCGGATGATTTTATCGGAATGGAAGCATACGGGGCGATATGCCATCATCCTTGATCCGCCGTGGAGTATGGGCGATCGGCGCTGCCGTGATCGTCATCGCTCTGGTGGTCGCCGCCCTGCCGCTGATCGCCTCGACGCGCATCGTGCGCGACCGCATCGCCTGGGAGATGAGCGCCTGGAGTGGATTCCGGGTTGCCATTGACGGCTCACCGCGCATCGAGGTCTGGCCGAAATTCCGCGCGATCCTGACCGATGTGACGCTGTCAAAGTGGACGGACACCGATGCGCCGCCAGTCGTCGAGGCCGAACGGGTCGAGGTCGACCTCTCGGCCATGGCGGCGTTGCAGGGCGATGTGGCGTTCTCCACGGCGCGGCTGGTGCGGCCGACGATCCGGGTCCAGCGCACGGAAAACGGCCTGTTCCTGCCCACAGCACCGACCGGCGGCCGCATCGCGCGCTCCATCGACACCGCCCGCGGCGTCGTCAATGCCAACCCCGCCAAGCCTGACCTCGACAAGCTGCCGGCCGATGCCTTCGGCACGGTGGAGTTCAGGGATGGGCGCATGGTGGCTTCGGTCAACGGCAAGGACGTGGAAATCCTGAGCAGCCTTAATGGCCAGGCCAGCTGGGCGGCGATGAACAGCAACGCGACACTGTCGGCAACCGGGATCTGGCGCGGCGAAAGCGTGACCGTGGATGCCGCTTCGCCGAAGCCGCTGGTGCTGTTTGCCGGCGGCACGGCGCCGCTCACCTTGTCTTTCAAGGCCGCGCCCGCCACCTTCTCCTTCGACGGCATGGCCAGCATGTCCGAGAACGGCTATTTCGACGGCCAGGTGAAGTTCGCAGCACCCTCGCTGCGCCGCGTGCTGGAATGGTCGCAGGCTGGCATCGCGCCAAGCGCGGCGATCGGCTCCGTCAGCATTTCGAGCAAGGTCACGGCGTCGGCCGGACGCGTCAAGTTCGAAAATACCGCGCTGGCGCTGGACAACAATCCCGGTATGGGCGCGCTGGACCTGTCGCTTGGCGATGCACAGCCGGTGATCTCCGGCACACTCGCCTTCGACACGCTCGATCTCAGATCATTCCTGTCCGCCTTCACGCCGCTGGGGCCGGCGAGCGGAGCTGGACCTAGTGATGCCGACACGAGTTTTGCCGACCGGGTCAACCTCGATCTCAGGCTCTCGGCCGCACATGCCACAGCCGGCAGCATCCAGCTTGCCGATGTGGCCGCCACCGCCCAGGTCAAGGATGGTCTTTCCGTCTTCGACATTTCCGATGCCTCGGCCTTTGGCGGCAACATCCAGAGCAGCCTTCGTTTCGACCGCAAGCCCGAAGGCACCCAGGTCGAGATCCGGCTGCTTGCTTCCGATGTCGATGGCGGCGCGTTCGGCACGGCGGCCGGGATGACCCGGCTGGTTCCGGTCGGCACGGGCACCGTTTCGGTCATCCTCAAGGGACCGGGCAGGACCTGGGATTCCATCTTCGAAAACGCCGACGGCTCGGTGACGGCGACCTTCGGCCCCGGCGCGCTCAGCAAATTCAACCTGCCGGCCTTTCTCAAGCATACCGAACAGGGCGGCTTCTTCGCGCTGGACGACGTCTCGGACGGGACGCTGCCGATCGACGGCGCCGAAGTGAAGGCAACCATTTCGAGAGGCGTGGCGAGGCTGGACAAGGCCGAGGCCAATTCGGCGAAATACAAGATCTGGCTTTCCGGCATCGCCTCCTATGCGGGGCGCGGGCTGGCGTTGTCCGGCGGCGTCATCCAGCCTGACCAGGCGGCGCAGAAGAACGGCCAGCAGGGGCCGAACCAGTCGTCCTTCTTCGTCGGCGGAACGTGGAGCACCCCGTTCATTTCACCGATAAGCCGTGGCGTCTCTGGCGAATAGGACAATTCCAGGAAACGTGCGAAGCGGGTTTCCTGGAATTGCGTCAAAACAAAAAAGTCGGAGCGGTTCGCTGTTTCCATGAAACGGTGAACGGCTCCAGCCTCGGCTTCCGTCTCCCTCACCCGCGCTGCGCGGCCCGCTCGTCGAGCTGGCGCTGCACCTCACGCCGCTTGTTGGCGATCGAGGCGATGATGACGCCGACCGCGACGACGGCGATCAGGATCGTGCAGGCGGCATTGATCTCCGGCGTCACGCCGAGGCGGACCTGGCTGTAGATCTTCATCGGCAGCGTGGTGGCGCCCGGCCCGGAGGTGAAGCTGGCGATAACCAGATCATCGAGCGACAGCGTAAAGGCCAGCATCCAGCCGGAGACGATCGCGGGCATGATGACCGGCAGCGTGATCTGGAAGAAGGTCTTCGCCGGCGTGGCGCCGAGATCCATCGCCGCCTCCTCCAGCGAACGGTCGAAGGAAACCAGGCGCGATTGCACGACGACCGCCACGAAGCACATTGTGAGCGTGATGTGGGCCAGCGTCACCGTGAGGAAACCGCGATCGAGACCGACGGCAACGAAGAGCAGCAGCAGCGACAGGCCGGTGATCACCTCCGGCATGACGAGCGGCGCGAAGACCATACCGGAAAACAGTACCCTGCCCCTGAACCGCGTGTAGCGCGTCAAGGTCAGTGCCGCCAGCGTGCCGAGCACGGTCGCCACCGTCGCCGAAATGACACCGACGCGCGCCGTGACCCAGGTGGCATCCATCAGGCCCTGATTGTGGAACAGCGACACGTACCATTTGGTCGAGAAGCCGCCCCAGACGGTGACGAGCTTGGATTCGTTGAAGGAGAAGACGATGAGCAGCACGATCGGCAGGTACAGGAAGGCAAAGCCAAGCACGATCGAGGTGACGTTGAAGCGGCTCCAGGTGGCGTTCATTTATCCTGCTCCTGGGCACGCGCCTGCGCTCGTTGGAAAAGCATGATCGGCACGGTCAGCAGCAACAGCAGAATGACGGCGACGGCCGAAGATACCGGCCAGTCACGGTTGGCGAAGAACTCGTTCCACAAGGTCTTGCCGATCATCAGCGTCTGCGACCCGCCAAGCAGGTCGGGAATGACGAACTCGCCGACAGCGGGGATGAACACCAGCAGGCAGCCGGCGATGACGCCCGGCAATGAAAGCGGGAAGGTGATCTTCCAGAAGGCTGATGTCGGCGGGCAGCCGAGATCCTTGGCCGCCTCGATCAGCGAATAGTCCATCTTTTCCAGCGACGAATAGAGCGGCAGCACCATGAACGGCAGATAGGAATAGACGATGCCGATGAAGATCGCCGTGTAAGTGTTGAGGATCACCAGCGGCTGGTTGATGATGTGCAGGGACAAGAGCAGCTGGTTGAGCAGGCCTTCGGGCTTCAGGATGCCGATCCAGGCGTAGACGCGGATCAGGAACGACGTCCAGAACGGCAGGATGACCAGCATCAGCAATGTCGGGCGGATGGTGGCCGGCGCACGCGCCATGCCGTAGGCGATGGGATAGCCGACCAGCAGCGTCAGCACGGTCGAAATGGCGGCGATGATCAGGCTGGTGACATAGGCCTTGAAATAGAGCGCGTCCTGCGTCAGCCAGACATAATTGTCGAAGTTCAGGTCACGGAACCCGGCGAAGAAGCCGGAAACGCCGTCGCTGAAGTCGAGCACGGGCGTGTAGGGCGGCATGGCGATCGCCGTCTGCGACAGCGAAATCTTGAAGACGATGACGAAGGGGATGAGGAAGAAGAACAGCAGCCAGAGATAGGGGACGATGATGACGAGCCGGTTGACGAAACCGGCGGCCAGCCGTGCCCCGAAAGGCTGGCCGGCGGCGGATGGCGTGGCGGCGTTGGTGACAGCGATGTTGGACATATCAGCCCCTACCGTGTCAGGACGACGCCGGCGTCGGGCCGGAAGGACACCCAGGCGCGGTCGTTCCAGGTCAGCGGATCCTCGCTCACGCGCGCCGCGTTCAAGGCGCTTGCCCGCACGAGCTGCCCGTCATCCAGCCTGACGTGATAGACGGTCATGTCGCCGAGATAGGCGATGTCGTAGACTTCGCCCTCCAATGCGTTGAGGGCGTCGGCCGGCTTCTTCGACGACACCCTGATCTTCTCAGGTCTGATGGCGAAGATGATGTCGGCGCCTGTCGCGGCGGCGGCGCCATTCTCGACGACGATCTGGGCTCCGGTCGTGCCGGTGATGCGTGTTGTCTTGTCGGTCCGCTCGGCAACCTTGCCTTCGAACATGTTCACGTTGCCAACGAAATGCGCCACGAAGCGCGACGTCGGGGCCTCGTAAACCTCCGCCGGCGTCGCGACCTGCATCACTTCGCCCTTGTCCATGATGGCGATGCGGTCGGCCATGGTCATCGCTTCTTCCTGGTCGTGGGTGACGACGACGAAGGTCAGGCCAAGCTCCTGCTGCAAGTCCATCAGTTCGAACTGGGTTTCCTCGCGCAACTTCTTGTCGAGAGCGCCGAGCGGCTCGTCGAGCAGCAGCACCTTCGGCCGCTTGGCGACCGAGCGGGCGAGCGCGACGCGCTGGCGCTGGCCACCGGAGAGCTGGTGCGGCTTGCGCTTGGCGAACTGCTCGAGCTTGACCAGCTTCAGCATCTCGGCGACGCGCTTTTCGATATCGGCCTTCGGCATGCCCTCCTGCTTCAGGCCAAAGGCAATGTTGTTCTCCACCGTCATGTGCGGGAACAGGGCATAGGACTGGAACATCATGTTGACCGGTCGGCGATAGGGCGGAATGCCGCGCAGATCCTGACCATCGAGCAGGATGCGGCCGGCCGAGGGTTCCTCGAAACCGGCAAGCATCCTGAGCAACGTCGACTTTCCGCAACCCGACGCGCCGAGCAGGGCGAAAAATTCGCGCTCGAAAATGGTCAGTGACAAATTGTTGACGGCGGTGAAGTCACCGAACTTCTTGGTGACGTTGTCGAACTGGATGTATGGCTTGGCGCTCGGGTCGTTCCATGGCGCGAAATCCCTGCGGATGCTGCCAAGCGATTTCATTTCCAACTCCGTGCTTCAAAATTCCCCAAAGGAAAGGCGGCCCCGGCAGTTGGCTGCCGGGGCCGTATCCCATGACTTACTGGCCGGTGACGATCTTGGTCCAGGTACGCGTGATGACGCGCTGGGTCTTGGGATCGTATGGCGAGACGGTATAGAGCTTCTGCAACGTCGCGTCGTCCGGATAGACGGCCGGGTCGCTCAGCAGCGCCTTGTCGACGAATTGCTGCGACGCCTTGTTGCCGTTGGCGTAGAGCACGGCGTTCGACGATTTGGCGATCACGTCCGGCGTCATCATGTAGTTGAGGAATTCATGCGCCTCGGCGACATGCGGCGCATCGGCCGGGATCGCCATCTGGTCGAACCACATCTGGGCGCCTTCCTTCGGCACGGAATAGCCGATCTCCACGCCCTGCTTGGCATCGTTGGCGCGGTTGCGCGCCTGGAAGACGTCGCCGGACCAGCCGATGGCCAGGCAAATGTCGCCATTGGCCAAGGCATTGATGTACTCGGACGAGTGGAATTTCCTGATAAAGGGGCGGACCTTCATCAAGGCGTCCTCGGCCTTGGCGATGTCATCGGGCGAGGTGCTGTTCGGGTCGAGGCCGACATATTTCAGCGCCGCCGGAATGATGTCGGCCGGCGAATCCAGCACGTAGACACCGCAGTCCTTCAGCTTGGCCAAGCTCTCGGGATTGAAGAACACATCCCAGCTGTCGATCTTGTCGGTGCCAAGTGCCGCCTGCACCTTCTTGATGTTGTAGCCGATGCCGACCGTGCCCCACATATAGTTGATCGAATACTCGTTGCCCGGATCGTATTTGGCGGTCCGTTCCGAAACCGTGTCCCACATATTGGAGAGGTTCGGCAGTTTCGACTTGTCGAGCTTCTGGAACACGCCGGCCTGGATCTGGCGGGCAAGGAAATTGCCGCTCGGCACGACGACGTCATAACCGCTGCCGCCGGCAAGCAGTTTGGTTTCCAGTATCTCGTTGGAATCGAACGTGTCGTAGACGACCTTGATGCCGGTCTTCTTGGTGAAGTCGTCGATGATCGTCGGGTCGATATAGTCGGACCAGTTGAAGACATTGACGACGCGGTCCTCGGCGTGCCCCGCGGGCGTCAAAAGCGCCAGAAATACCGAGGTCGCCGAAAGCCATAGCGCTTTGCGGATCATGCTATTCTCCTTTGGTGAGTGTTCCATCGCCGACTCGTCGCGGCGTGCGCGCGGCCGGGCATTTGCTTCAGACTATTGAGCTTTCCAGGGGACAACAAGCGCCAATCGGCGCGCCCGACGCAGCCCAGGAATCGTCTCGGACTGGAGGGAATCACGGCGCCGTCAGAAGCTTTCGCCACCGCGCGGACAGAAATACAGAAATATGGTCCGGTCTCGATCGGGTTGCCGGGGAGACTTGGCAAGATACGCCTGTCTTGTTGTTGCCGTGTTCACAGCCTGCCCGGGCGGCAGCAACGTTGTCAATGGCAAAGCATCGGTGCCGGCATCAATTAGGCGACGGCACTCCGGTAACCCCTGCCCGTTGCGGCCGTGCCTGGCGCTTGAATTCAAGCCCGATATGGACAAGCAGTGCCGTGACCACCACCGCACCGCCGATGATGGTACGTCCGGACGGCACTTCGGAATGGATGAGCCATACCCATATCGGCCCAAGAATAGGCTCGAATGTGCCGAGCAGTGCCGCGATTGCCGCCGGGATCAGCCGAGCGCCGGTGGCGAAGAAGGCGAGGCCAATGCCGAGATTGACCACGCCGAAGGCGAACAGAAAACCCATGTCACCGGGCGAGACCGAGAAGGTCGAGGCCTGTGAGGCGGCAAAGCCCGCGGCCAGAATCGTGCCGAGACAGGTCGCCGGCGTCATGCGCACACTGGAGAACCGCCGGGTGATGACTGTGGCGATCGAGAACATGAATGCGATCAGCAACGCCAGCCCGTCGCCTATGGGCGATACCGCGCCATCGAGCGATTCCGACACCATGATGGCGACGCCGGCGATAACGGCGGCGATCGCCACCCAGGTCACGACACCAACCCGTTCGCGAAACAGAGCCCAGGCAAACAGCGCCGCCAGAAGCGGCACGCCGGCCTGCATCAAAAGGATGTTGGCGACGGTGGTATAGGCGAGAGCCACGACGAAGGCGGTCGACGCGATGGCGAAGCAGAACCCGACCGCAAGGCCGGGCAGGCCCATGTCGCGGAATGATTTCAGCATGCCGCGCCAACCGTCACGCCAGACCATGAAGCAGAGCAGGAAGGCGGCGGCCCACACGGAGCGCCAGAACACCACCGTCCAGGTATCGCCGGCAGTGATGAAGCGGGCGATTGTGCCGCCGAAACTCCACATCAGCGCCGACAGGAACACCAGCAGGAAGCCGATGCGCTCCTCGCGCCGCGAGGCGGTCGATGCAACAAGGCTCCGTGATGATGCTGCGTCTGTCATGGGCCGCGACTGTCGAGTTTTTGTGGACGGGACGATGCGCCAGGGGACGACCAAAATGTACTCCGTTCGCGTAACGCAAACGCGCGGGCCGGGCGTGATCCAGAGCCCGGGGACGATTGTGGCACCTCACGACCGCTCTATCGGAATCCACCGCGTTACTGGAAGTCGAAGGCACTCAGGCCGGTCACCATCTCGTCGAGGCCGAGCGGACGTGTCACCGGCGGTTCGGCACGCGCCAGACAGCCGACGCGTTCGCAGAGCCGGCAGGCGGGCCCGACAGGCGTCGCCACGACAGTGCCTGGGCCCGACTTCCCGGCAGCCGAGCCGGGCAGTGCCGCGCCATAGACGATGTCGTCGCGAAAGCCGATGTCGCAACCGAGCAGCAGAGCGGTGCGGCGCGGACGCTCGGAGAACGCGCCCTGCGGGCCTTCCAGCGTGCGGGCAATGCACAGAAACTCGGCGCCGTCAGGCATTTCCACCGCCTCGACGAAGACCTGGCCCGGCTGGGTGAAGGCGGCATGCACGGGCAGCTTGGGGCAGCCGCCGCCGAAGCGGCTGTGCGGAAAGCCCTGGCTGCCGGCTCTACGAAAGCGGTTCCCGGCATTGTCGACCTCAAGCATGAAGAACGGCACGCCTGGCGTGCCTTGCCGCTGCAGCATGGTGAGCCGGTTCGCCGCCTGTTCGAAGGAGACGCCAAAACGCGAGCGCAGGACGTCGATGTCATAGCGAGCGCGAATGGCGGCCGCGTGAAAGGCCTGGTAGGGCATCATCAACGCATGCGCGGCATAACGGCCGAGCTCGAAACGGGCGAGCCTGCGGGCTTCGTCCGTGGTCAGTTTGAGCGCCTGGATTTCGCCGGCGACCGCGACCGTCATGCGGATCAGGCAGGCCTCCGTCGCTACTTCCCGCAACTGGTCGAACGGTGACAGCCGCTCGGACAGGAACAGGCGTTGCGAATGGCGATCATAGCGGCGGCGCCAGTTGGGCATGGTGGCGACCGGCAGCACCTTGACCACGATGCCGTATTCGCGCTTCAGCCAGGCCTTGAGCGCACCGAACAGGTCGTCACCGGGATCGAGCACCGCGGTGAACGCCTCGGCCTCCTCCTCGAGCCCGGCGAAATGGTTCGGTCGCCGCTCGAAGGTCTCATGCACCTCGTCGATCGGCAAGCGGGCGCCGGAAAGCGCCGTCGCCCGCCCCTCCCGCGCCAGAAGCTCGTTGAGGTCGGACAGCCGCTCGGCCTGCTCGCGATAGGCACGGAATAGTTTTATCACCGCGGCCGAGGCGTTGGGCGCCGCCTCCGCAAGCTCGATCAGTTCCTGGTCTCCAGGCAACTCGCCGACCAGCAGCGGATCGGTGAAGACCTCCTTCAAGGCCGCGACCGATCCCCTTGCCTCGCCCTGCAGCTCGTGTGGGTCGACCTTGTAGACGGACGCCAGCTTGAGGATAAGCTGCACCGTCAGCGGCCGCTGGTTGCGCTCGATCAGGTTGAGATAGGAGGGCGAGATGCCGAGCCCCTCGGCCATCGCCGTCTGGGTCAGGCCCTTGGCGTTGCGGATACGGCGGATGCGCGGTCCGGCGAAAATCTTCTGGTCAGCCATCACATGCCCTTGACATAAATTTACACGATAGCCGCGAAGTTCTCAGCCTGCCGCCTTTTACAGTGTTGACAAATTTACAGCGCGTTCGTGTCAAACACAATACAGATTTTCCCTTATATCCGGCTAAGCTTCCCGATTTTTCTGGCTCATTTTGCGCCGCAATGTAAACTTAGTCACATACCGATGCCGAAGCCAATCGGCATGCGGACAGCGTGCAGCAATCTTTCGGAGTGACCATGACTGATATTTACAACCTTGTCCCCTCGGCGCCGGAAGGTCGCTTCGACGGCATCGAACGTCCCTATTCGCCGGAGGACGTGAAGCGGCTGCGCGGGTCGGTGCAGATCCGCCAGAGCCTCGCCGAAATGGGAGCCAACCGGCTGTGGAAGCTCATCCATGAGGAAGACTTCGTCAACGCGCTCGGCGCCATGTCGGGCAACCAGGCCATGCAGCAGGTGCGCGCCGGGCTGAAGGCAATCTATCTGTCTGGCTGGCAGGTCGCCGCCGACGCCAACACAGCCTCGGCGATGTATCCCGACCAGTCGCTTTATCCGGCCAATGCCGCGCCGGAGCTCGTCAAGCGCATCAACCGCACGCTGCAGCGCGCCGACCAGATCGAAACCTCCGAAGGCAACGGGCTTTCGGTCGAGACCTGGTTCGCGCCTATCGTCGCCGACGCCGAAGCCGGCTTCGGCGGGCCGCTCAACGCTTTCGAGATCATGAAGGCGTTCATCGAGGCGGGTGCCGCCGGTGTCCACTATGAGGACCAGCTGGCGTCGGAAAAGAAGTGCGGCCATCTCGGCGGCAAGGTGTTGATCCCGACCGCGGCGCACATCCGCAACCTCAACGCCGCGCGGCTGGCCGCCGACGTCATGGGCACGCCGACGCTGGTCGTGGCGCGCACCGACGCCGAAGCCGCCAAGCTTCTGACTTCCGACATCGACGAGCGCGATCAGCCCTTCGTCGACTATGACGCCGGGCGCACGGTGGAAGGCTTCTACCAGGTCAGGAACGGTATCGAGCCCTGCATCGCGCGGGCCGTCGCCTATGCGCCCCATGCGGACCTGATCTGGTGCGAGACCTCGAAGCCCGACCTGGCACAGGCCAAAAAGTTCGCCGAGGGCGTGCGCAAGCACCATCCGGGCAAGCTGCTGGCCTATAATTGCTCGCCATCGTTCAACTGGAAGAAGAATCTCGACGACGCGACGATCGCCAAGTTCCAGAGGGAGCTCGGCGCCATGGGCTACAAGTTCCAGTTCATCACGCTGGCCGGCTTCCACCAGCTCAACTACGGCATGTTCGAACTGGCGCGCGGCTACAAGGCGAGGCAGATGGCTGCCTATTCCGAACTGCAGGAAGCCGAGTTCGCCGCGGAGGCCAATGGCTACACCGCGACCAAGCACCAGCGCGAGGTCGGCACCGGCTATTTCGATGCGGTGTCGATGGCGATCACCGGCGGCAAGTCGTCGACCACCGCCATGCATGAATCGACCGAGCACGCACAGTTCAAACCGGCCGCGGAATAGCGGATCAGAAAACACCGAGGAAACGCCCTACAGGGCTTCAAGGACAGGAGAAGACCAATGGCATCGATAAGCCGCGTCAAGGAACGGGCGGAAGAGCAATCGACCACGATGAGCGTCGACCAGCAGGCGACGATCCGCATGCTCGCCAACGATCTGCACAGACTCAACCAGTCGGTGATGAAGGCAGTCGAGGCGGGCGTCTCGGTGGAGCTGGTGCGCTCGGCAAGGCACCATGGCGGCGACGGCAATTGGGGCGATCTGCTGATCCCGGTGATCGTGACACAGCAGAGCCATGGCTGATCGGAAATCGTTCGAACCGACCCTTCACCTGCGCACAATGTGCGCAGGTGAATTTTATTTTTACGCAATCAGATTCTGGACAGTTCAGTACAGTACTGTTGCTTGAGTCCATTGTTTTTAGGGGCAAAGCAGAGGCCTTTTATTTCAACTTGACACGAGCCACGATCTCACGCCAATTGTCCTCAGATTTCAACTCTGCATTGAAATGGGGGCGAACTTGGCCGACTTGGGTGCCCAGTGAATCGTGAGGGCGAGACCACAAAACATCCGAATCAGATTAGCCGGCATTCCAGCGCCGAGACTATCCGCGATCGCTCGCAAGTGCTCGTTGTCGGGAAATCGCCGATCAACCGAGTGGTGGTATCGAAGATTGTCGAGCGTTCCGGGCTCAGACCGATCTCGGAATCGCCCGATACGGCGGCGAGGACCTTGCGGTCGCTCGTGCCCGGCGTGATTGTGCTGGACGGCGGCTCCGACAACAGGGACTGCGACAACCTGATGTCCGGCATCGAAACGTTGCGGCGGACTTCGGGCAAATCGCTTCCTCCCGTGATCCTGCTTTCAACCAAGAATGGCACGCCCGAGAGCCTGGGCCTGTCGAGCGTCGTCGATGTGGTGGTCGCCAAGCCGATCACGCCTGAGCGGCTGCAACCGGTGATCGATCGCCTGATCAGCCGGTAGAGCAATTCCGGAGAAAAGTGCGCAACGGTTTTTCCGTACGGAATTGCGCAAAAACAAGAGTTGAGGCGGCGATCAGCCCGATTTCCCGATGCTTTCGACCAGTGCGGGCAACAGTCCAAGATCGGCTATCTGACGGAACCGCGGCTCGGCGACGGGCGCCTCGACATGCTCGAGCACCCAGGTCAGTTCGTGCGGCACATGGACACCCCAGCCGCCGGCCTCGATGGCCGGCACCACGTCCGACTTCAGCGAATTGCCGACCATCATGCTCTTCGCGGGACCGTCACCGTGGCGGCTGAAGAGGCGCGCATAGGTCGCGGCACTCTTGTCGCTGACGATCTCGACCGCGTCGAACAGATCGCCGAGGCCGGACCCGGCCAGCTTGCGCTCCTGGTCGAAGAGGTCGCCCTTGGTGATCAGCACGAGGCGGAATGTGCCGGCGAGCTTCTCCACCGTCTCGCGCGCGTGCGGCAAGGGCTCGATCGGATGGTTCAGCATCTCACGGCCGGCATCGAGAATTTCCGATATGACCGCAGCCGGCACGCGCCCATCGGTGACCTCGATCGCCGTCTCGATCATCGACAGAGTAAATCCCTTGATGCCGAAACCATAAACGGCAAGGTTGCGCCGTTCGGCCTCGAGCAATCGGGCTGAAATCTGCTTCTCCTCGCCATGATCGGCAAGCATGGCGGCGAAGCGCTTCTCCGTCATGCGGAAGAATTGTTCGTTCTGCCAAAGCGTATCGTCGGCGTCGAAGCCTATCGTGGTTACTTCGCTGCTGGTTCGCATCGCCGACTTCCTGGACTCAAGGACAAGCCGAATCTAAGCCGACCCGAGGGCGATTTTCAACCGCGGCGGCAAATGCCGGCAATGGCTCCCCTTCCCTTCCATCGCTGGCCACGGCTATACTCCGAAATCCGCAACTCTATCTGGTGAATGATGCCGCCTGCAAAAAAGGAAGTCCGTCCGTCGAGCCGCGGAGGACGTGTCCGCACGCCTGCCTTCGTAAAAAATCAACGTGGCGTCAAGAACTGGAAGGAAGTCAGCGCCTGGCTTGAATGGCGCGGCATCGAGGATATCGAATGCATCACGCCTGACCAGGCGGGTGTCGCACGCGGCAAGATGATGCCGTCGAAGAAATTCACCTCCAACACCTCGCTGGCCCTGCCTTCGGCCGTCTTCATGACGACGATTTCCGGCGGCTATCCCGAGGACGGCAACGGCTTCCACTATCCCGAGGATGACGGCGACCTCAAACTGATGCCGGACCTGTCGACGCTGACGGTGGTGCCTTGGGAAGAGGATCCGACGGCCGCCGTCATCTGCGACCTCGTGCATCAGGATGGCCGCTCGGTGGAGTTCACGCCGCGCAACGTGCTGAAGCGCGTCATTGCCGCCTATGACAAGCTCGGGCTGAAACCGGTGGTAGCGCCCGAGATCGAATTCTATCTCGTGCGCAAGAATCCGGATCCGGATTATCCGCTGACCCCACCTGTCGGCCGTTCGGGGCGCGCG
Organism: Mesorhizobium sp. B2-4-15; assembly: GCF_006658505.1. Lineage (GTDB taxonomy): Bacteria > Pseudomonadota > Alphaproteobacteria > Rhizobiales > Rhizobiaceae > Mesorhizobium. The sequence continues at coordinate 32,556 of NZ_VFUZ01000020.1, read as the reverse complement.
ATCGGCGGCGGCGCCGGCTATTCGATCGCCGGCGTCAACGAATTCGACGAACTGATCGACGACATCTACCATTTCTCCGAAGGACAAGGCCTGGAGATCGATACGCTCATCCATGAAGAGGGTGCGGGCCAACTTGAGATCAACCTGCGCCACGGCGATCCCGTCGAGCTTGCCGACCAGGTGTTCATGTTCAAGCGCACCATTCGCGAGGCGGCGCTCAAGCATGAGATCTATGCGACCTTCATGGCCAAGCCGATCCAGGGCCAGCCGGGCTCGGCCATGCATATCCATCAGTCGATCATCGACAAGAAGACGGGCCGGAACATCTTTTCGGCCGAGGACGGCTCGGAAACCGAGGACTTCTTCCATTTCATCGGCGGCATGCAGAAGCATGTGCCGAACGCGCTGGTGATGTTCGCGCCCTATGTCAATTCCTATCGCCGGCTGACACAGGCGGCCTCGGCTCCGGTCAACAACAAATGGGGTTATGACAACCGCACCACGGCGTTCCGCGTACCGCGTTCCGACCCGGCGGCGCGACGCGTTGAAAACCGCATCCCGTCCTCCGACGCCAATCCCTACCTGGCCCTGGCGGCTTCGCTTGCCTGCGGACTGATCGGCATCACCAACAAGATCAAGGCCGAACCGCCGGTGCTGACCACCGCCAATGCCGACGAGATCGACCTGCCGCGCAGCCTGCTCGAAGCCGTCGACCTGTTCGAAGGCGACGAAGAACTCGGCGCGATCCTGGGCAAGTCCTTCGCCGCCACCTACGCCGCGATCAAGCGGGCGGAATTCGAGACCTTCATGGAGGTGATCAGTCCGTGGGAGAGGGAATATCTGCTGCTGAACGTTTAGGGAATAGGGGAGTAAGTCAGTAGGGCAGTAGGGGAAGACTATGGCGAAGATCGAATCATACAGAGATTTGGTCGTCTGGCAGCAAGCCATGGATCTTGCCGTCTCAATCTACGAAACGACAAAAGCCTGGCCGAAAGAAGAGCTCTATGGATTGACAGCTCAGCTGCGCAGGGCAGCCACTTCCGTGCCTGCCAATATCGCCGAGGGTTATGGGCGAGAAAGCCGAGCTTCCTATCAGCAATTTCTCAGGATTGCGCAGGGATCGCTCAAGGAATTGGAGACCCATTTGCTGATCGCACGGCGCGTCGGGATCACCTCCCATGAGGCAACCGAACCGTTGATGACTCGGAGTGAGAGCGTGGGAACGCTCTTGCGGCTTCTGATCCGCAAATTGTCGCCGGAATAGCTCTACCTACTGCCCTACTGCCCTACTGCCCTACTGCCCTACCGTGAGCATCATGCCCTACCAATCCCCGATTTCTCCCGGCCGCTCCTGGTATGAGGATACGGCCGGGCCACGGCCTGAATATCCGGCGCTGGACGGTGACCGGACCTGTGACGTGGTCATCATCGGCGGCGGTTTCACTGGTCTGTCGGCGGCGACGCATCTGGCCAAGGCAGGGACCAATGTCGTCCTGATCGAAGCTCACCGCTTCGGCGATGGCGCGTCCGGGCGCAATGGCGGTCAGCTTGGCACTGGGCAGCGCGCCTGGGCCGAGGATCTCGAGGCTGAATACGGCTTGTCCCGCGCCAAGGCGCTGTTCGATCTCGCCGAGGAGGCGAAGGCGCATCTGCTTGAATTCGCCGCCGCCAACCAGATCGAGATCGATTACGTGCCGGGCCAGCTTTCGGTGGCGCACAAGCCGCGCTATGTCGACGACTACAAGGCGCATGCCGAGATCATGGCCAAACGTTTCTCCTACCCGCACATCTCGTTCATGGATGCCAAGGAAACGGCGGAGCGGCTGGGCTCGACCGCCTATTTTGGCGGCACGCGCGATACCGGCACCGGCCATATCCATCCCATGAAGCTGGTGATCGGCACGGCGCGGGTGGCGGCAAAGACAGGCGCGCGGCTCTTCGAAGGGACATCTTCGACCGGCATCATTTCCGCTGGCGGCAAGGTCAAGGTTTCGACGCCGAGAGGTACGGTGAGCGCTCAGAAATGCCTGATCGCCGTCAATGCTTATGGCGGTACGCTCGAGCCGGTGAGCGCCGCGCACATCATGCCGATCGGGTCGTTCATCGGCGCGACAGTGCCCTTGGGAGCGGATTCAGAAGTTCTGCCAGGCGGCGAGTCGGTCGATGATTCGCGCTTCGTCGTACGCTATTTCCGCAAGTCGGCGGACGGCCGGCTGCTTTTCGGCGGACGCGAGGTTTATGGCGTCAACGACCCAAAAGATATCCACATCCATATCCGCCGTCAGATCGCCGAACTCTATCCGGCGCTGAGTGATGTCGAGATCACCCATGGCTGGGGCGGCTATGTCGGCATCACAATGCCGAGAAAACCGTTTGTGCGCGAAGTGATGCCGAATGTGATCTCGGCCGGCGGCTATTCCGGCCACGGCGTCACGCTGTCGAACTTCTTCGGCAAGCTCTACGCGGAGACCGTCGCCGGCAACCGCGACCGGCTGAAACTGATCGAGGACCTGAAAATTCCGCCATTTCCCGGCGGCCGCCGTTTGCGCGCGCCGCTGCTTTTCCTGGCGCTCAACTGGTTCGCGCTGCGCGACAGGATCTGATGCATGTCGCCCGAAAGCGACCCGCTTTTCGGGCGAACGACATTCACGAAAATAGGGTTTAAAGGGCGTCGACTGAACCCGTTTCGACGCCGTGCGCTTGGGATCGCCACGACCCCGTGCGATCACGATCCCGTATAATATTGTAATATCCATGTAATATTTGTTGCCCGGGCGGGACATTGCGGAATTCCCGGCAAAAGCGCAGAATCTCTCATAATGGCGCACTGATGCCACAATCGCGGGCGAAAGGTCCGCATCTGGGCGATTGTTCGGGGATTGTTGCGGGCCTTCCCGCGTGTTTTGGGACCGATGCTGATCAGACGCATGATTTGCGGGATTTGATCGAGAGAACACCGGCCCGCTTATGGAGGTGGCAAGAGTGAAAGAGCCCTTCAGTTTCGGTGCTCCGGAACGTCGGCGCTTTGCCATGCAGTTCGGCTATGACATGCGTCCGTCCTTTTGGCAGGAAGTCCGTTCGAATTCTCATCTGGTGATTGCCGCGATCGGCACCGCCGCGCTGCTTGGCGTGGCTGCGGTCGCGCTCTGGCTGGCATTGCCGGCTAGCGAGCGGCAAGCGGTCGCCAGCACTGAACAGACGATTCCGGCCACCCCCGTGAAAACGACGAAGATCGCCCCATCGGGAACGACAGTGGCCGCGGCAGCGGTGCCGCGGGCGGCGCACAAGGCCAATCAGGTTTCACCGGCCGTGGCTGTCGCCGAGGCCGCCATTCCCGCGCTTGCGGCCAATGACCCTCGCTGGACCGGCTCGCAGGCAAAAACCGTATCGGCTCCCGCCCCGGCTTCCACCGGCCCGACCGCAGGCAAGACCGAGCAGCCGACGGACAAACCAGCCGCCGTGGCGGCGTTTGCTCAACCGTCGGCCGACAACGATGCCGCCACCGAGCTGGCCAAGGTTGCCGCGCCAGCACCGGCGGCAGCCAGCAATCCCGATGGCGCACAGACTGCCGCCATTCCGGAGGTTCAGCCGCAAGTACCGGAACAGCAGCCGGCGGCGGCCGAGGATAATGGCGGCAAGGACAAGGCCAAGCCGCACAAGGCAGCTGCGGCCGGCACCGGGCGAATTCTCCGGCCAGTGACCATGCGCAGCAGTCCGAAGAAGAATGCAGCCGCCATCGTCACGGTGCCCGCCAAGACCTCGGTGCAGGTGATGAGCTGCAAGAAGTGGTGCCAGATCGTCTATAACGGCAAGACCGGCTGGGTCTACAAGAGCTATATCAAGACCGGCGCGTAACGGACTTGCGCATGTGCAGCCGAGGCCGGCCTCAGCTGCCGGGACTACGACGACCTGCCGCCGAACATGCGTCGCAGCCGCTGCCATCTTTTGGCGCGCCTGCGTTGCCTGACATGCTCGCCATGCTGCTCGAAAGGAACTTCGTACAGGCCGCAAGTATCGCAGCCCTCCCGCTTGCCGCAGACGGGAATCCAGCATCTGACATCATGCGTCCAGGCGAGCGCCACGCGCTCCAGGTGAAGGTTTGAAGAGCTTTTGAGGAGAATCAGCTCACCCGGCACCGCCGTGCGCTTGATGTGGTCGGAGACTTCCTTCGCCGTGCGAAGCTCGACAAATCGGCCGCTGTCGCGGTCAGCCTGCCCCGCCCCGGAGCGATGCGCATTGTCACCGGCGTAGATCACCTGATCGGCGATTTCCCGCGCGGTTTGGTAGGCGTAGGCGTATTTCTTGGTCGAGCCGGAATAATCCGAAATCTGGCCAAGCACGATGCGTTTTCGGCCAGCACTCGCCTTGGCCATCACATCCAAGGCAAGATTGATCGAATGCCAGGGTGCCTTGGCGGCATCGACAACGAATTGCGGACCGCCTTCGGTGACAAGCACGGCACAGCGATTTGCCAATGGCTGGAACGTCGCCATCTGGGTGGCAATCTTGTCCGGCGGAACACCGAGTTCGAGCGCCGTCGCCACGGCAGCAGCGGTCGGCAACCAGAAGTGCTCGGCTGGAAATGGCGTTTGAAGCTCAAGTACGCCTCCGCGCCAATGGATCGAAAGCGTCAGCCGATCCGGATAGGCGGCGTGAATGTCTGTCACACGATAATCGGCCAGTTGCGACCTGCCGAAGGTGACGACACGGCATCTGGCGCCTTCAGCCATGCCGGCCACCAGGGGGTCGTCGGCATTGAGGACGGCAAGGCCGTCCGGCCGCAACGCCTCGACCAATGCACGTTTTTCGACGGCAATGTTTTCCAGGGTCCTGAAACTGGCAAAATGCTCAAGGCGAACCATGGTGACGATAGCCACATGCGGCTGCAGCATTTCCGCCATTGGCCGGATCGTATCGATGCCAAAGGCCCCAGCTTCGAAAACGACATAATCGACCTCGCCCGCTCGCTTCATGCGCTTGTAGAGCGTGCTGACCAGCGACTTGATGGTGTTGGCGAAAACTCGCGCATAGGTCGGCCCGTGGGCGGCCAATATATGCCCAAGCAGCGCCGTGACGGTCGATTTTCCCGAACTGCCGGTAACGCCGATGAAGGTCGCCTTGCTTTTCGCGCGGGCGCGCCTCGCCCTGTAGGCCCTGACGCGCTGCCGCAGGTTTTCGCGAACTTTCCGCAATCTCGCGTTCATCGCACCGGCCCCTGGCCTCGGGAAGAACTCTAGGCCGCGGGAACCTCAAGTCAAATCGAGGCCGGTTGCGGTCAAATCGACGATTGCCATTGCCTGGCTTGTCGAAGATGCGCTTCAGATGCAGCGGCCGCCATCGACCTCCAGCGCCACGCCGGTGATGAAAGCGGCTTCGTCCGATGCCAGCCACAGTGCCGCATTGGCGATATCGAGCGGCGTCGACAGCCGGCCGAGCGGAATCGAGGCGCGGAATGTCTCGCGGATTTCGGGCGTATCGACGCCCATGAACTTCTCCAGCATGCCCGTCTCGCCGGCGACCGGGCAGAGGCAGTTGACGCGGATGTTCTTCGGCGCGAGTTCCACAGCCATCGACTTGGTGGCGGTGATGGCCCAACCCTTCGAGGCATTGTACCAGGTGAGACCGGGCCGTGGCCGCAGCCCCGCGGTGGAGGCCGTGGTCAGGATGACGCCGCCACCTTGCCGCTCCATGATCGGCACCACCGCAAGGGCGGCATGGTAGATCGCCTTCATGTTGACGGCCGTGATCAGGTCGAAGGTTTCCTCGTCAACCTTGAGCATGTCGCTATTGCGATGCGTGAATCCGGCATTGTTGACCATGATATCGATACGGCCGAAGGCGCTTTTGGCGGCATAGACCATCTCGTCGAATTCAGAGCGCAGCGAAACGTCGGTCTGCGTCCAGATCGCCGCCTCGCCGATCTCGCCGGCGACGCGCTCCGCCCCCTTGGCGTTGAGATCGGCGACAACGACCCTGGCGCCCTCCTCGGCAAAGCGCCTGGCCATGCCTTCGCCAAAGCCCGAGGCCGCACCGGTGATGACGGCAACCTTGTTTTCCAGACGCATGCTTTTCCCGCTCATTGATATCCTCGAGATCATTCCACAGCTTGCACAACAGGCTGACGGCAGATGCGGTCCACACCGCGAGATTTCCCCCTTAGCTTTCGTCACATTCACGTTCTATGCTGCAACTGCGAAAGCTTCTGGAGTCTTCGTTCACCGACAAGCCTCCGGCTGTCGCCAGTGTCAAGCGCACATGTGGACCCACGCATTATCCAGCGATCGGTCCTTGATGTGACACCATGGCACTGGAAAATTTAAATCGATTAGAATATATCAGCCGCATACTCGCGAGCGGCGTCAAAGCGGACAGACCATGACCAGCCAGATCATCCCCGTCGACCCTTTCGACTTCATCATCTTCGGCGGTACCGGCGACCTGTCGGAGCGCAAGCTCCTGCCGTCGCTCTACTATCGCCAGCGCGACCATCAATTCTCCGAGCCGACGCGCATCATCGGCACGTCGCGCTCGAAAATGAGCGACGAGGAATTCCGGGCCTTTGCCAAGCAGGCGATCTCGGACCATGTGAAGCCAGCAGACATCGACCCGAAGGAACTGGCAACATTCCTGGCTAGGCTAACCTACGTCGCGGCGGACGCGACCACCGGCGCCGGCTTCGACAAGCTGAAGAAGGCGATCGGCGACAGCGACTGCATCCGCGCCTTCTATCTGGCGGTGGCGCCGGCGCTGTTCGGCGATATCTCGCACCAGCTCAAGGAGCACAAGCTGATCACGCCGAACTCGCGCATCGTGCTGGAGAAGCCGATCGGCCGCGACCTTGCCTCGGCGCGCGCGCTCAACGACGCCGTGGGCGACGATTTCCACGAAAGCCAGATCTTCCGCATCGATCACTATCTCGGCAAGGAGACGGTGCAGAACCTGATGGCGCTGCGCTTCGCCAATGCGCTGTACGAGCCTTTGTGGAATTCCGCCCAGATCGATCATGTGCAGATCACCGTCGCCGAGACCGTGGGACTGGAGGACCGCGTCACCTACTACGACAAGGCCGGCGCGCTGCGCGACATGGTGCAGAACCACATGCTGCAGCTCCTGTGCCTGGTTGCCATGGAAACGCCGTCCTCGATGGACGCGGACGCCGTGCGCGACGAGAAGCTGAAGGTCCTGAGGGCGCTCAAACGCATCAACGGCAACGAAGCGCCGAAACACACGGTACGCGGCCAGTATCGCGCCGGCGCGTCCGCCGGCGGTCCGGTCAAAGGATATGTCGAGGAACTCGGCAAGGACAGCAACACCGAGACCTTCGTCGCCATCAGGGCCGAAATCGGCAACTGGCGCTGGGCCGGCGTTCCCTTCTATCTCAGGACCGGCAAGCGGCTGGCGACCCGCGTCTCGGAAATCGTCATCGAGTTCAAGCCGATCCCCTATTCGATCTTCGGCGACAGTGCCGGCCCCATCTTCGCCAACCAGCTGGTCATCCGGCTGCAGCCGGACGAAGGCGTCAAGCAGTTCATCATGATCAAGGATCCGGGTCCGGGCGGCATGCGGCTGCGCCAGATCTCGCTCGACATGAGCTTTGCGCAATCCTTCGACGGCCGCGCGCCCGACGCCTATGAGCGGCTGATCATGGATGTCATCCGTGGCAACCAGACGCTGTTCATGCGCCGCGACGAGGTCGAGGCGGCGTGGAAATGGATCGACCCGATCCAGAACGCCTGGGAAAGCGCCAGGCAGGAAGCACAGGGCTATACGGCAGGCACCTGGGGGCCATCGGCCTCGATAGCACTGATCGAACGCGACGGGCGGACATGGCACGAGAGCAATTGAACAGCACCAGCTACAACTGGAACGCCTTTCCCGACCGCCCGGCACTGGCTGCGGCGCTGGCCGGTCGCGTTGCCGACCACCTGACCAAGGCGATGGCCGAGCGCGGCACGGCATTGCTGGCTGTCTCCGGCGGCACGACGCCGGCGAAATTCTTCGCCGCACTTTCGGCGGCGCCGATCGCCTGGGACAAGGTGATCGTGACGCTGGTCGACGAGCGCTTCGTGCCGGCCTCCTCGCCCCGCTCCAATGCCGGGCTGGTGGCCGCCAATCTGTTGCAGAACGCGGCCAAAGCGGCGCGTTTCGTGCCGCTCTATCATGAGGCCGCCGGCATCGAGGCTGCGGCGGCATCCGACGATGCGGCATTGCGCTCCCTGCCCTGGCCGCTCGATGTCGTGGTGCTCGGCATGGGGCCGGACGGCCACACCGCCTCGTTCTTTCCCGATGCCGACGGTCTGCCGAGGTTGCTCGATCCGGCATCCGACCGGATCATCCTGCCGGTTCACGCGGCAAGTGCCGGCGAGCCACGACTGACGCTCTCGCTGGCGCGCATCATCGACGCCGGTTTCATCGCGCTGCACATAGAAGGCGAGGATAAGCGCACCGCTTTCGACGGCGCTGTCGCGCCCGGGCCGCGAAAGCCGGTCCGAGCCGTACTCGACGCCGCCCCCAGACCCGTAGAGGTTTTCTGGGCGCCCTGATTTCACGTTTACTGTGGTCCCGGCAAACCGCGGGAGGATGTTTCCGGGACCTCGTCTGAAAGGACCGACCGCCATGACCGCAAGACGCGACATCGAAGCCATCACGGAACGCATCCGCCAACGTTCGAAGGCGGGCCGCGAGGCCTATCTCGGCCGTATCGCCGGCGCAGCGAACCAGACCGCCAACCGGTCGGTGCTGTCCTGCGGCAACCTTGCCCATGGCTTTGCGGTCTGCAGCCCTTCGGAAAAGCTGGCGCTCGGCGCCGACAAGGTGCCCAATCTCGGCATCATCACCTCCTACAACGACATGCTGTCGGCGCATCAGCCGTTCGAGACCTACCCGGCCCTGATCAAGGAGGCCGCGCGCGAGGCCGGCGGCATCGCCCAGGTGGCCGGCGGCGTGCCTGCAATGTGCGATGGCGTCACACAAGGCCAGCCCGGCATGGAGTTGTCGCTATTTTCGCGCGACGTGATTGCCATGGCCGCCGCGATCGGCCTGTCGCACAACATGTTCGATGCCGCCGTCTATCTCGGCGTCTGCGACAAGATCGTGCCCGGACTGGTGATCGCGGCACTGACCTTCGGCCATTTGCCGGCGGTTTTCATTCCGGCGGGGCCGATGACGACCGGCCTGCCCAATGACGAGAAAGCCAAGGTCCGCCAGCTCTATACCGAAGGCAAGGTCGGACGGCCCGAACTGCTCGAGGCGGAGTCCAAATCCTATCATGGGCCGGGCACCTGCACTTTCTACGGGACGGCGAATTCCAACCAGATGCTGATGGAGATCATGGGCCTGCACACGCCCGGCGCCTCCTTCGTCAATCCCGGCACGCCGTTGCGCGAAGCCTTGACCCGCGAGGCGACGAAGCGGGCGCTGGCGATCACCGCGCTCGGCAATGCGTATACGCCGGCCGGGCGCATGATCGACGAACGTTCCGTCGTCAACGGCGTCGTCGGCCTGCACGCCACCGGCGGCTCGACCAATCACACGATCCACTTGATCGCCATGGCGGCTGCAGCCGGCATCGCGCTGACCTGGCAGGATATTTCAGACCTCTCGGAAGCAGTGCCGCTTTTGGCACGCGTCTATCCGAACGGCCTTGCCGACGTGAACCATTTCCATGCCGCCGGTGGCCTCGGCTTCCTGATCCGCGAATTGCTCGACGAGGGCGTGCTGCACGAGGACGTGCAGACGGTGTGGGGCGAAGGCTTGCGGCCCTATGCGGTCGAGGCAAAGCTCGGTGCCGAGGGAAGCGTGGTGCGTGAAGCCGCGCCGCGCGCCAGCGGCGATGAAAAGGTGCTGGCGCCGTTCAAGAAAGCGTTCCAGCCGACGGGCGGCCTGAAGGTGCTTTCGGGCAATCTCGGCCACGCCGTGATCAAGACCTCCGCGGTCAAGCCGGAACGGCGCATCATCGAGGCGCCGGCCAAGGTGTTCGACAGCCAGCAGGGCCTGAACGACGCCTTCAAGGCTGGCACGCTGACCGGCGATTTCATTGCCGTCATCCGCTTCCAGGGGCCGAAGGCCAACGGCATGCCGGAACTGCACAAGCTGACCACCGTGCTCGGCATCTTGCAGGATCGCGGCCAGCGCGTCGCGCTGGTGACCGACGGACGGATGTCTGGCGCTTCCGGCAAGGTGCCGGCGGCGATCCATGTGACGCCGGAGGCGGTCGAGGACGGGCCGATCGCCAGGATCCATGACGGCGACATCATCCGCCTCGACGCCGATGCCGGAACGCTGGAGGTGCTGGTGCCGGGGACGGAATTCGCGCTGCGCCGCGCCGCCGAAGCCGACCTCATCGGCAACGAGTTCGGCTTCGGACGCGAGCTTTTCGCCGGCTTGCGGCAGCTGGTGGGCCGCGCCGATCACGGCGCCAGCGCGTTCGGGACCGCCTGAGTTCATACGCAAAAGGGCGGCTCGAAGCCGTCCTTTTTACGACCAGCGGAAAACGGCATCACGGCTGGACCGTGATCTCGGCGCGTTCGCCGGCTTTCACCGTCACCGGCATTTCCTTGTCGTGGCCTTCGTCGGACATGTGACGGACAACCACATAGTCGCCGGCCGGAACGGTCTGCTGCCAGGTGTCGCCATAACTCAGGCCGAGTGACTTGCGCTTGCCCTCGATATCCTTTTTCGACGACAGCACCTCGACCGAATAGGCACCGGGGGCGGTCATGGCCAGCACACCCGCATCGAGCGTCACCTTCACGTCCTGATTGTCGCCGGCCTTGATGCTGAAGGGCTGCTCGACGACGGCGAGGTCAACCGTGGCGACCAGCACATAGTCATCGGGCGACAGGTCGAACTTGCTGTCGGGGCCATAGGCATAGGTGACCTCCTCGCGGGTGCCATCGATCTTCTTCTTGGCCTTGAGCACCTTGAAGCCGATGCCTGAACCGTCGGCCTTGTCGCCGCCGACTGTATAATATGCGTTGGCAACGACATGGCCGACGCCAACGATAATGTCCTTGTCGACCACCCTGCCCGCAGCAAGCGGAATCGTTTCGGTGACCACGCCCTGTCCGATCGTGACAGTCACTTTCTGGTCGCCGGCGGGCAATACGGCTTTCGTCTCTCCATAGTAGGTCGGGGGGTTGTCGACGCCCGGATAGGCGATCACGACAGCCGCCCCGTTGGCCACCTCGGCTCCCTGGCTGGGACGCGGATGCAGGATGAGCGTGCCGGCATTCAAGGTGAAAACCGGCTTGTAGGCCTGGCCTGCTTCGATCTTGATCTTCTGCTCCACCTTGGCCTCGCCGTCGCGCGCCACGATGACGTAGTCGCCCGGTTCCAGGTTGGCTTTGTAGTCGCCGTATTCGGTGGTGATGTTGTCGCCGCGCGTGCCGTCTGATTTGGCCTTGTAGACTTCCCAGGCATTGCCGTCTGTGACGGGATCGCCGCCCTCGGCCAGCACCACGGTCGGCATGAAATTGAACTCGAGCTTTGCCCGCGCCGGTGCCGGAGCGGGGGCGGGTGCTGGTTCGGGCGCCGGCGCCGCGACGGTTTGGACCAAGGCTTCCTGCAGCGCCTTCTCGTCGGAGGCTTGGATGTACTTGCCGCCCGTGTTGTCGGCGAGGCAAGCAATCTGCTTGCCTTCGTCAGCGGTCAGGCCGAAGCCGACGACGTCGGCGGTGAAATCGACACCTGACGCCTTCAACTCCTTGCCAAGCGCACAAGGATCGCCGCCGCAGGTCTCCAGCCCATCGGTGATAAGGACGACGGTCGCCTTGTCCTCGGTGTATCTCAGGGCTTCGGCCGCCTGCTTGACGGCCGCCGTCAGCGGCGTCTTGCCAAGGAATTTCAGGCTGTCGGCGGCGGCCGTGATGGCGCTTGCCGAGCCCGCCTGAGGCGGCACGATCAGCTGGATGTCATCGCAGCTGCCCTTTTCGCGGTGGCCATAGGCCATGAAGCCTATCTCGTCTTCGGCGGGAACCGATTGAAGCACGGTCCTCAGCGATTCACGGGCGATTTCGAGCTTGGGCTTGCCGTCGATCTGCGCCCACATCGACCCGGAAGCGTCGAGAATGATGATGACCTTGTTCGCCGCAAAGCCGAACGTCGTCATCGACAAAAGGAGGATCGCCGCAGCGACGCTCCGTGCAAGTCCCGCCATCGCCATCTCCTGAGTAGCCCCGTCCGCCGGCCGAAGCTATTTGAGCGCGTCCCGGGATACAAGCCCGCACGCGCCCTGTCGACCGAGCGGTGGCTCAATAGGTGGTGCGGCGCTCTTCCGAGGGCGGCCTGCCAAACTGCAGCCGGTAGCTCTGGGCAAAATAGGAATGCGAGGTGAAGCCTGTCGCGATTGCCACATCGAGGATCGGCATGTTGGTCTGGCGCAGCAATTCACGTGCCCGCTCCAGCCGCAGCCGCATATAGTAGCGGCCGGGCGTGACATTGAGATGGCGCAGGAACAGGCGCTCCACCTGGCGCACCGAAAGGCCGGCCGACTTGGCGAGTTGCACCGCCGACAGCGGTTCGTCGAGGTGGTCCGCCATCAGTTCGACGATGCGCCGCAGCTTTTCCGATTTGCCTGTCAGATCGCGTTCAGGTCCGACGCGCTGGCGGTCGCCGGCCGAACGGATGCGCTCGTGCTGGAACTGGTTGGCGACGCCATTGGCGAGGTTGGAGCCGAAATCGCCGCGCACGATCTCCAGCATCAGGTCGATCGAGGTGGTGCCGCCGGCGCAGGTGTAGCGCTTGCGGTCGATCTCGAAGACATTGCCGGTGCAGTTGATGTCGGGGAAGCGCTCCATGAAGCCGGCGCGGTTCTCCCAATGGATGGTGCAGCGGTAACCGTCGAGCTGCCCGGCCTCGGCCAAAAGGTAGGAACCAACCGACAGCGCGCCAAGCGCATTGCCGCGCCGCCCCCAGCTGCGCAACGCCGCCAGGACTTTGCTCTTGCCGGGGAATTCCGTCGTCAGGCCGACCGAGACGAAGAGGATGTCGACCGGCGGCAGGTCGGCGACGCTGTAGTCGATCTTGAGCGGCAGGCCGTTGGACGCCATCACCGGATCGCCGTCGGCCGACACCGTGGTCCAGCCGTAGAAATCGCGGCCAAGCAGCCGGTTCGCCGAACGGAACGTGTCGATCGCGGCCGCCAGCGAGAACATGGAAAACTTGTCGACCAACAGGAAGGCGAAATGCCGGCCACCCTGAACGGGATCATTCGTGACCGGCCGTTCCGGGGAAATTGTGGGGTTAGGCAAAGCTGCGGCTTTCAGGGTCAACCCAGGCTCAGAAGGAGGGCCGTTTCAACCCGGCCGAAAGGTAGGCCGAAGCTAACGTATTGGCCATCAGCATGGCAATGGTCATCGGCCCGACTCCACCTGGCACCGGCGTGATGGCGCCTGCCGCCTTGGCCGCTTCGGCATAGGCGACATCGCCGACGAGGCGCGACTTGCCCTCGCCCTTTTCCGGCGCGGGAATGCGGTTGATGCCGACATCGATGACGGTGGCGCCGGGCTTGACCCAATCGCCCCTGATCATTTCCGGGCGACCAACGGCGGCGACAAGTATGTCGGCCGTGCGGGCAAGCGCCGGGAGGTCCTTGGTGCGGCTGTGGGCAATGGTGACGGTGCAGTTAGCGGCAAGCAGGAGATTGGCCATCGGCTTGCCGACGATGTTGGAACGGCCGACGACGACGGCGGTGAGGCCGGACAAATCCTTGCCGCGCACGCGCTCGATCAGGAGCATCGAGCCGGCGGGCGTGCAGGGAACAAAGGCGGTGTCGAGTTCGCCGGTGCCGAGCTTGCCGACATTGATGAAATGGAAGCCATCGACATCCTTCTGTGGCGCGATGGCCTGGATGATCTTGCCAGCGTCGATATGGGCAGGCAGCGGAAGCTGCACCAGAATGCCGTTGATGGCCGGATCGGCGTTGAGTTCGGCGATGATCCGCAGCAGTGCGTCCTGGGAAGTCTCGGCCGGCAGCGTGTGTTGCAGCGAATGGAAACCGCATTCCTTGGCGGTGCGGGATTTGGAGGCGACATAGACCTGGCTCGCCGGATCCTCGCCGACGATGACCACGGCCAGACCGGGTTTGGCGTTGCCTTTGGCGACCAGCTCGGCGGTCAGGGTCTTCACCGTCCGCACCACGTCTTCGGCAACGCTTTTTCCGTCGATCACTTCAACCATGAACCACCCTCAACATCGTTTCACCCAACGCCGCGTTCAGAAAACACGATGCGGCGCCGGCAACATGCAGCGCGGCATTGTCACGAAAATTCCGGCACGCAATCCCGTCAAAGCGCCTTCCCATGCCGTTTACGCGAAACCAGGATGGTTTTGTTCGGCCTCGGCAACCTATCTTGTGGCTCAGAAGTAGCGGCGGCGGGCGCGGCTCTCGGCGAGTTCGCGGACCGCATCGCGGAACTCCCGCAGGCTGGCGCGAATTTCGTCGATCGGCGCCTGTTCGGCACCTTCCTCGACTTGCGAGGGTTCCACCGGCGGCTGCACCGGGTAGGCCGATGGTTGCGGCGATGCGGGGGGCTGCGGTGGATACGGTATGTGCCCGGCATAGGGCGCCGCCATGGCCTGAGTGTAGGGGTAGCCTGCCGGCGATGGCGCCTGCCACGGCCGCATCCGCGGATACCCCGCCTGCTGTGCATGGGGATAGGGCGGCGGAGCCGGATAGACCGGCAGCGGCAGCAGGGGTGACCGCGACGGCGGCCCCATCGGCCTGGAATAAGTCGTATCGAAGCCCGGGGGGAAAGACGGCCGCGGATAGTCCGACACCACTGGCCGAGGCATGAAGACCGAATCCAGATTCGGGTGGCCGGAGGGCATGGCGGCATCCGCCGCCCGAGCGTTTTCACCAAAAGCGGCTAACGCGCTGGAAATGCCGTCGTCAGCCTCGTCGGATGGCTTGCGGGACATGGCATTGCGCAGCCTCGCCATCAGCGCACGGCCGACACCGGAGGCAAAACCCAGGAGCCGGCCCGCAAGCGCCATCACGGCCCGTGACGGGCCTTTCGCCTCGAGCGGCGCGAAGGCCTTGGAGATCACATTCATGTTGGCGGTGTTGATGTCTTTCTGTTCGCCGGGTTCCTTGGCGCGCAGCAGGAACTGTTCATAGACGGTGCGCTTGGCGGCGGCCTCACGCTCCAGTTCGCGCATCGACACGAGGTCGTCGTGCTGTGCAGTCGCTCTCGGCTGTCCGTCCCGCCGGAGCCGCTCTGTTTCGAGGGCCGACAGTGTCGGGTCCGTCCGCGTCTCCCGCCGTGAACGGGCCAGGCGATGGCGCGTGGCGGCGTCTTCGCGCCATGCCGGATCCGCCCGGTCCCCTATCGAGACCAGGGACGCGTCCTTGCCGTCCTCACCGCGTATGGCCTGGCCGAGCGCCAGCAATGAACGCTCGCGCCTCCAGTCTTCACGGTTTTCCCTGTCGACCATTTCTTGGAGCTTCACTCTTTGGCCGCCTGGCAGCGGCGGTCGGCCATTCGTTAAGCCACGCTAAACAAGCATAGGAAACAAAAGGTTAACTTTGGCAGGCCGGTGCATAGGCTTTTCATAACCTCGAGCACTGGAATTGCAGCGCATTCGGGCCTCGGAATGGCACGTTAAGCTTTCCCGCCTATGGCTCCCAGCACACGACCGAGGCTCGCGGCGCGCGATCATCCCGTCCGTCCTGACAGGGCTTCCCCGCTGAGACGCGAACGTCTATGTCAGAGCCTTCCTTCGGAGGGTTTCCATGACGATCAGGCTCGTTCTCGCCGGCTGCGGCAATATGGGTTACGCCATGCTCAGCGGCTGGCTGAAATCCGGCAAGCTGGGGCCTTCGGCGGTCTTCGTGGTCGAGCCCAATACCGATTTGCGCAACCGTGCCGCAGCTCTCGGCTGCAGCACGGCAGCGGATGCCGGCGGCATTCCAGCCGACGCCGTGCCTGATCTCGTCGTCATCGCGGTGAAGCCGCAGGTGATCCGCGACGCCACCACCGCCTACAAGCGTTTCGGCGACGGCCGCACCACTTTCGTCAGCATCGCCGCAGGCACGCCGGTCGCCACCTTCGAGGAGATCCTGGGCAAGCGTGCGCCGATCGTGCGGTGCATGCCCAACACGCCCGCGGCGATCGGCAAGGGCATGATGGTGGTGTTTTCCAATCCCCTGGTTTCCGACGATGCCAAGCGTTTCGTCGCCGACCTGCTGTCGGCCAGCGGCGAGGTCGCCACCATCGATGACGAAGGCCTGATGGATGCGGTGACCGCCGTGTCCGGATCGGGACCGGCCTATATCTTCCATTTCATCGAGGCGCTCACGGTGGCCGCTGAAAAGGCCGGCCTGCCGGCGGCAACCGCCAGGCTGCTCGCCATGCAGACAGTCTATGGCGCCGCCTCGCTTGCCGCCGAAAGCCAGGAGGAACCGGGCGTGCTCCGCCAGCAAGTGACCAGCCCGAACGGGACGACAGCGGCCGCGCTTGGTGTGCTGATGGGCGAAGACCGGCTGACCAATCTGCTCACCCGGGCTGTCGAAGCAGCGCGGCTGCGGTCAATCGAGTTGGGGAAGTAGCGCCGATATCCCGTCAAGCGAGATCGGTGTGCGAAAAGTCGTTGCCTTTGTAGAGCAAGACCGAGCGATGGTTCTTTGCGCAAGCATAGGACAGGCAATCGGCAAGGTTCAACTGCGCGGGGTGCCCACGTCCTTTTCCGTAGTCTGAAAATGCCCTGATCGCGAGTTTGGCGTCGCTGGCATCGATCGGCACGATTTCGATTTCGGCCTCGCGCAGAAAGGCTTCTATCGCCACTTCCGCGACCACCGGCTCGATAGCAAGCATGGTGGAGAGGCGCATCGCCGCTTCCAGGACCACCAGCGCGGACGTAATCTTGAGAGGTGCGGCCGCGATCCGGTTGCTCCACTCGGCGGCATCCCCTTCTCCCGAAAGAATTGCCACGACAACGGAGGTGTCGACGAACATCAGGGGTGTCCCCACATGTCGTCGATCTCATCCTTGCTCACAGGCCGGCCGCCATGGCCGGCCTTGGCTTTAAGGTCATCGGCGATGGCAGCCAACCGCTTCGCCAGGGGAACGCGTCCGCTTTCCCGTCTCAATTCAGACTCAAGCGCTTCGATGACCGCTTCGGTCATCGAAATCTTGCGTTTGGCGGCAAGCCGCTGTGCCAGTTCACGGGCACGCGGGTCTCTGATCTGGAGATTCATTGGCCGATCCTCAGCGACATCTGCCACTACAATGTAGTGCATTTGTCATGACGGCGCCACAACGACCTATTTTCCATAAAGCATCTCATCCTGCAGCCGGCGCAAGGCGAACAGCCTCGTCGTCTGGTCGGGGGCCGCATTGTCGGTGGTCAGCAGTTCGCCTTTGCCAACCGGCTTCAACACCTTGCCGCCCTCGAGCAGGCCGACCGGCACGGCGCACCGGGCGCGGGCTTCTCCGACGGTCATGGTCCAGGACCGGTAGCAGGTCTCGCCGATCGCATCGAAGGTCTCGCCGGGAGCCAGGTCCCGCTTGGCGACGGCACAGACTTCGGCGACGGGCCTTGGCAGCGGCACCATGTCTGGCTTGCCGAAAAGCACGATGCGGGCGGCGGTCAGCGGCACTTCCAGCGACGTCAAATGATAAGGCCGGAACAGGCTGTAATAGGGACCATGGCCGATATGCAGATCGTCCATGCGCTCGATGATGCGCGGATGCGTCGCCTCGACAATGACGAAGACACCGGGCGCCACGCCCTTGCCGATGGTGTAATCGACGACGCCCTTTTTGGTGAGGAGCCCGCCATCCTCGCGCGGAATCAGCACTTTGACGAGGTCGTCGCGGTCGGCCTTGGGACCATGCATGCCGGGCACGTCGGGTTCCAGGCCGGTGGCGTTGGCGATGGCGCACATCTCGACCATGGTCTTGGAGCCGTCGACGAACTCGACCAGCATGCGCGGGTTCATGTTGCGACGGATCGCTTCCTCGCGATAGTCGTCGGGCACGGCGTCGCGGTTGAGCGGGTTGTTCTTGCCCTTACCGGCCGAGACGATCGTCAGGCCAAGGGCGGAAGCGAACTCGATCAGCTCCATGCAGCTCGACGGCTCGTCGCCAGCGCCGACCGAATAGACGACGCCAAGCCGGTCGGCCTGCTGCTTGAGATAGCAGCCGATGGTGACGTCGGCCTCGACATTCATCATCACCAGATGCTTGCCATGCTCCATCGCCATCAGGTCGAAATCGGCGGCGACGCCGGGCTTGCCGGTGGCGTCGATGACGACGTCGATCAACGGATTGGTGACCAGCATCTCGTTGGAGGTGATGGCGATCCTACCGCTCTCGATGGCACCGGTGACTTTCGATGCGGTGTCGGCCTCCACCGCCATCGCCTCGTCGCCATAGGCGATGCGGATGGCGTCACGCGCCGTGTGCGGGCGGCGGGTGGAGATGGCGCAAACCGAAATGCCCGGCATCAGCATGCCTTGCGTGACCAGGTCGGTGCCCATTTCGCCCGAACCGATGACACCGATGCGCACCGGACGGCCCTCGGCGGCGCGGCTGGCGAGATCACGGGCAAGGCCGGTCAGGGCGACATTGGTCATGCAGGGACGTCCACAGCTTCTTGATTGCTCGCCGGATTAGCAGGGACCGGCCACCTGTGCCAACGAAACCGGCTCCGGCCGGCAATTCCAGCCGAAATTGGCCGGGGAAAAGCGGCTTCGCATTGGTCGATTGGCCCAAAGGGTTGCCAATTGACATCGTTGTGAACAATCTGAATAAAACATTCGTTTGCTGACAAAGGCAAATGTTCATCGAGACGATCGATCGGAGAGCATTCGTCCGGAGCAATTTGGGGAGTGCCTTTGCGCCGAGGTGGCGGCAGGGCGTTGGATGAGATCAAGGAGCATCGCGAGGCATAGGCTCGGGCTCCGGGGGGAGGAAGAATGGATACTGTTCTCGCTGGCCTCAAGGGGGCCATCGACACGCTCGGCGCGACAATTCTGCTGCCGATCGTCATTTTCGCCATAGCCGTGGTCCTGGGTGCCAGGGTCAGCAAGGCCTTTCGCGCCGCTGTCACGATCGGCGTCGCTTTCATTGGTATCAATCTTGTGCTTGGCCTGATGTTCACGTCGATCGGCGACGTCGCCAAGGCCATCGTCACCAACACCGGCATCCACCGCGACATCATCGATGTCGGCTGGCCCTCGGCGGCCGCGATCGCCTTCGGTTCCTCGGTCGGCCTGTGGGTCATCCCGGTCGGCATCGTGGTCAACATCGTGCTTTTGCTGACGCGCATGACGCGTACGCTCAACGTCGACGTCTGGAATTTCTGGCACTTCGCCTTTGTCGGCTCCCTCGTCGTCGCCGCCACCAACAATCTGGCCTACGGCATTGCCATTGCCGCCCTTGTCGCAGCGCTCTCGCTGCTCTTCGCCGACTGGTCGGCGCGCGCGGTGCAGCAATTCTACGGCGTGCCCGGCATTTCGGTGCCGCATCTCGCCTCGGCGCAGATCCTGCCGATCGCCATCATTCTGAACTGGATCATGGACCGCATTCCCGGCATCAACCGCATCAACATCAACACCGACACCATCGAGCGCCGCTTCGGCGTGTTCGGTGAGCCGGTGGTGCTCGGCCTGATTATCGGCCTCGTGCTCGGCGCCATCGCCTTCTACAATGCAGGCGATCTCGGCACGGTGCTGGCCAAGGTGCTGGGCACCGGCATGACGCTGGCGGCTGTGATGCTGCTCCTGCCGCGCATGGTGAAGATCCTGATGGAAGGCCTGCTTCCGGTTTCCGACGCGGCGCAGGAGTTCGTGCGCAAGCGCACCGGCGATCGCGAGCTGCTCGTCGGCCTCGATTCGGCGATCCTGATCGGCCACCCCGCCGCGATCTCGTCGTCGCTGATCCTGGTGCCGATCGCGATCATCCTGTCGGTGATCCTGCCGGGCAATCGCGTCATCCTGTTCGCCGACCTGGCGGTCATCCCGTTCATCGTCGCCATGACCGCGCCTCTGGTGAAAGGCAACGTGTTCCGCATGGTGGTGATCGGCACGGTGACGCTGGCGATCGGCTTCTACGTCGCCAACGCGCTGGCCCCGCTGTTCACCAGCGCGGCCGTCGCGTCGGGCTTCAAGCTCCCGGCGGACGCGCTGCAGATCACCTCGGTGGTCGATGGCTTCCTGTGGGTCCCCTATGTAATCATCGAAGCGATCCAGGGACTTGGCCTTGTCGGCATCATCGTGATCGCGGTGGTCATCGCAGCGCTGTTCGTCCTCTACCGCCGCAACACGCTCGGCTGGGAACGGGCAGCAGGCGCCGAGGACGAGCCGGCAGAAGGCACGGCCTGAACGCCAACACGGCTTCAATTTGAACCGGTCGTGCGCCCCTTCGCGGGCGCACGATCCATAACGGAGCAAGACATGTCCGACGGCCTCATGCAGCTTCTGGATCCCGAAGCGATCGTGCTCGGATCCGATGCCTCGACCAATGAGGAGATCATCCGCATCCTGGCCGGCCGGCTCGAGGCCCTTGGCTATGTCAAAAGCTCCTATGCCGACGCGGTCGTCCATCGCGAAAGAACCACCCCGACGGGACTGCCGCTGGAACGTGCCGACAATGTCGCGGTGCCGCACACCGATCCGGAACATGTGCTGAAACCCGGCATCGCCATGGGCACGCTGAGAAAGCCGGTGACCTTCGCCAACATGGAAGACCCCGACGAGAAGCTGCCCGTCGGCTTCGTCTTCCTCCTTGCCATCAATGACAAGGACAAGCAGATTGAAGCGCTGCAATCCGTGATGGCCACCATCCAGAATCCAGAAGCATTGGACGGCTTGAGGTCGGCCAGGACGCTTGACGACGTGCGTGCCGTGCTCGGCTGATACCAAGGAGAAGCAAGAGATGTCCAGACAGAAAACAATTCTCTTTGCCTGCGGCACGGGCATTGCCACCTCGACCGCGGTCAATGTCGCCGTCACCGAGGCCATGAAGAAGCGCGGCCTGACCTTCAACGCCCAGCAGGCAAAGGCGACCGAAGTACCGGGCCTTGCCGACGGCGTCGACTTCATCGTCTCCACCACCCCGATCTCCGCTTCGGTGACCAAGCCGGTCATCAAGGGCCTCGCCTTCCTCACCGGCATCGGCAAGGACAAGGTGCTCGACGAGATCGAAGCGGAGCTGCGCAAGTAGCTCGCCAACGATGCGACCTGGCAACGGGGCTTGGCTTCAAACCACCCTTAGGTAGCTCGTCATGCCCGATTTCTGGTGCTCGATGATGTGGCAGTGCAGCAGCCAGTCGCCCGGATTGTCGGCGACGAAGCCCAGGCTCACCTTCTCATTGGGCTGGATGAGGTAGGTGTCCGAAATCAGCGGCTGAACCGGGCGCGTCGACGACGACAGCACCTTGAAGCTCATACCGTGCAGATGCATCGGATGCGATTGCGGCGTCAGGTTCTCCATGTCGATGACATAGCTCTGGCCGAGCTTCAGTTCTGCCAGCGGCGCGGTCGGATCCGGCGTATCGCCTGGCCACGGCACCTTGTTGATCGCCCAGAAACCGTAGCCGAGCGAACCGCAGATACCGTTGCTCGGAATGTTTTCGGCCGTGGCGCTGAGCGCCAGGGAAATATGCTGGGCGCTGGTCAGATCGACATCCGCCACCGGATTGACCTCCAGCGGCGCAAGATCGCGTATGTCTCGCTTGAGCGAGCCGCCCATCGCGCGCAGGGTCGTCAGGATTTTGGGCTTGGTGCCCCTGACATCCCGCAGGCTGACGACAGCGCCTTCCTCGTCCGGCATGCGGATGGCGAGTTCCATGCGCTGTCCCGGGCCAAGCAGCAATGCATCGGGCGAAAAACGCTGCGGCACCGGATTGCCGTCGAGCGCCATGACATCAGCCTCCGCGCCATCGACACGAAAGGCGTAGATGCGGGTGACATCGGTGATGGCGACGCGCAGCCGCACCAGCCCGCCGGCCGGCGCGTCATATTGCGGCTGGTCGAGCCAGTTGGCGGTGCGCACCGTGCCGTAGGTGCCGGTTCTGGCGGCATCGCGTGGCCGGAACTGGTCGATGAACTGGCCGTCGTCGCCGAGACGCCAGTCGCGCAGATTGAGGACAAATTCGGCGTCGAATTTCGGATCGTTCGGGTTCTCGACCACGATCACGCCGGTCAGGCCGTGGCCCATCTGCTCCAGCGTGTTGCAATGCGGGTGGTACCAGAAGGTGCCGGCGTCGGGTGGGGTAAAGGCGTAGTCGAAATGATCGCCGGTGTAGACGTAAGGCTGGACCAGGAACGGCACGCCATCCATCGTGTTCGGCAGGCGGATGCCATGCCAATGGATCGTTGTCGGATCGTCGATGGCGTTGATCAGACGCGCGGCGAAGGGTTCGCCCTTTTTCATCCTGAGCACCGGCGGCATGCCGGCGCTGCCATAGGTCAGCACATTCCTGGTCGGGCCGACGTCCATCAGCTTCGCCTGGATTTTCGCCGTCTGCAGCACCACCGGTTCGGCGCTGGCGGCGGCCAGACTGCCAAGCCTGCCGATCGCGGCAAGTCCGACACCGCTCGTGCCAGCGACGGCGGCGGTTTTCAAAAGCCCGCGGCGTGTGATTAGGGTCATTCAGCGCTCCAACCGCAGGGGTGACCCGCATCCAGTGCCGCCTTGGATCACAGGCGAGCCACCGGCGCAAATGCCGACACGTTGCACATGGCGATGGCTTGCGCCATCACTTCGAAGCAGGCGAAGATCGGATCGCAGCGGTCCGGTATCGCGCACATATATGCATGCCACCTCCAACGGGTGCGTTCGTCGACCTATTTGAAGCTGGCGATGGGCAGGAACTGCACCGCGGAACCGGTGAAGCGGCGGTGATCGGACGTCCGTCCTCGCGGCCGGAATCCGTCGAGATAGACCTGCTCCGGCGCCGTGCGGATGAAATTGGCTGCGATGACAGGCGCCGGTGTCGACCCCACCTTGCCGGCGATCCCGCGGCCAGCCCCGAGCGGCCCGCCGGCCGACGCAGCGGGCACAATGACAGGCGGTGCTTCGGCATCGCCGCGCGGCTGGACACGGTCGGCCTTGGGGCTCGCCCCGACGCGCTCTTCGGGTTTCGACGCGGGGACCGGCAGCCGCTGGCCGGCCAGTCCATCGAGGCCGTCATCGGCATGATGCCCGGCCAGCAAGGCAGCGATGACATCGCCGGATCCGGCCTCCGGCCGAGGCGCGGCGCTTGTCCGCGGCCGCCACGTCGGCAAGGGGATGTTGAGGTCCGGCGCGGCGGTTGCGGCAGCGGCATTCGTGTTGCCCAAGGAAATTTCGGCATTGGCTGCCGCCGGCTTGGCAGCCGACAGTTCGGCCCGAGCCGCGGAAGCGCTGGCTGTTGTGAACGGCACGGTCTCGCGGGTCGGCGTTTCGGGGATCGGAACACTCGCCCTAGACTCGGTGCGCGGTGCGAAGGCCGGCAGAGGCACCGCGCCGGGCGCCATCGCCATGACGATCGCTTCAGGCGTTTTCGCCTGCTGCTCGACTGGCGCTTCTTCAGCCGGACCGGTGGAAGCCATCTGGATATCCGCCCGCTGGGCTGCCTCCGGCGGCACGATGGTGATACCCTGTCCGGCCGGCCTGGTTTCAACGGACTTCGGTTCAACGGATTTGGTTTCAACGGATTTGGCCGGCTTGCGCGGCGCCGGCACCGCTTCCGCGACATCATCCGCCTCGTCCGCGCCGCGACTGCCCAGAAGCGTCGCCAGCAGGCCACGCGCCGGTCTGCGCTGGCCGCTGTCGGCGCTTGCCAGTTCGATGTTGGGCGTGCCGGCGGCCTTGCGCGATTTATAGGCGGCAAACGCCTGCTCGTAGCCGGGCAGCGGCTTGCCATCGCTCGGCACATGCAGCGTGTTGCCGTTCGGGAAGACCCTGGCGAGTTCCTGGCGGCTGATGCCCGGCCAATGCCGCACATTGCCGACATCCATATGGATGAAAGGCGAACCGGATGTCGGATAATAACCGACGCCGCCGCCCTGCATCTTGAGGCCGATGTCGCGCAGTTTCTTCAGCGGCACATCCGGCAGGAAGAAGTCCATCGCGCGGCCAACCATGTGCTGGCTTTCCCGGGCCACGCCCTTCGAGCGGCCGCGCAGCATGGCGTTGGTCGCCGGCGAACGATAGGCGCTGACCACATGGATATAGGCCGTCGAGCCGCTGGCCCGATAAGCCTGCCAGACGAGGTCGAGCAGACGCGGATCCATCCTGGTCGGCTCGTTGCGGCGCCAGTCGCGCAGCATGAAATTGATCTTCTTCAATCCCGCCTGATCGTAGCGTCCATCGCGCTTGAAGACGATCTCGGCCTTCTCGCCCGTATGGAGATGTTGGATCTTCAGGGCGCGCGTCTCCGCGAATGCAGTGGTGGCGCACATGCAAAGGAACGCGACCGCAATGGCCGGCAGCCATGTCCAACGAGGGGAGGCGCCGGGTGCGTTTTGTTCGCTTTCGATCACGTTCATGCCTTACACATTGTTCTTGTTTCGGGCGATTTGACGTCTTCGCCGATGCGGAGCCTTCTTTCGACGCTCTCGACCTGACAAGCAGGCTTGACCACGCAGACGGGACATCAGTCCTCGACACGCCGATGAACAGCATCTTGGTTAACGAATCGTGTTCGTGCCCGAAAGGCTGTCCCGCAGGGGCGGTTGCCCGGAATGAACCTGCTTCAGCGAAACAGATATTTCGAGACTTCCGGATTGCCGCGCCGCCACATCACATTGTCCAGGAAGTAGTGGTGCACGTTGATGAATATCCAGGCGATGAAGAGGAAGAGCGACGAGCCGAGCACTGCCTTGTCGTAGGGAATGAGGTCGACCAGCGCCATCGGCACCAGCCAGAAACCGAGCGCTCCCAGAATTGCGCCCACGATGATGAACGCCAGCACGCGCAGCCTGTACAGCGGTCCAAGAATGGACAGGAGCTTCAAAGCCGGCTTCTCGACGGCATCGGCGCGGTCGCGCTCGACATTGGTCTGATAGCGCCAGACCACCGCCAGATACTGCAAGGAATGCATCGCCGGCACGACGAGCAGCCAGAGCGGGTTCCAAGTCACGAACAGTATCCAGGCATAGAGGGACACGACATAGGCGACGACGCCGTTATACGGCAGCGCGCCACCATGCCTGCGCCAGCGATTGATGAACATCACGGCGGTAGCCGCCGAGGAGGCGGCGGCGATCGACATGGCGATGGTGATAAGCCATGGCGGGACCGCGAAGGTGTAGTAGTCCAAACCCCAGAACTGCCTCTGGGTGATCACCATGTTGGTCTGCAGCCATGCGAACAGCCACACGGCATAGCCGTTGAACAGCAACACCTTCTTGTCCTGATCGCTGAAGAATTTGCGCTTCAGCACGGCATCGACCATCAGCATGCCATAGCCCTGCTTGACGTAGTGCCAGCCCACGAAAAAGCCCATCGCGTTGGTCGCATAGCCGAGCAGCCGGGTGTTCCCCGTCAATGAACCATAGGCAAAGAAGGCAATCATCGCCAGCGGGACGACGATGCCCGCCAAAATATAGCGGATCTGCAGATTGCGGCTGTAGCCGTCGCCGCGCACCTTGCGCGCGAAATTGCGATAGAAGATCTGATACGAATGACCGAAGTGCGGCTGGTTTATGAGATGGGAAAGCAAGAACATCGTCAGCGTCACAGCAGCTTCGTATCTGAGCGGCACGAAATACAGGACCGGCAGGATCAGAAGCGCGCTTCCGCCAAGCATGAAAAAGTCGATGAACGGGCCAAAGAGATATTTTTGCGGCGCAGCCGCGACTGAAGCCGGGGCATCCGCCGAAAGGTGAAGTGCCATGCTCCCTTCCCCTGTGAGCGTTTATTTAGCCATCGACCCGAGCGCCCGACAAGCCGTCAGCCCGCGAAAACGACCGAGTTGGGCGGTGCGATAAGGGAGGCAGCCATGTCGCGGAGCGCCAAACAGCGCTTGTCCGACGCACGCCAGGCGTCAAGGCAGATAAAATTCGAGATTCGGAGATAGGCTGGTGCTGCGAGAGAGGATTGAACTCTCGACCTCTCCCTTACCAAGGGAGTGCTCTACCACTGAGCTACCGCAGCCGCCGATGGCGGGGCTTCTGCCATATCGAACCGGCAAGCGCAAGGCCAAGAACAACGCTTCTGTGAAAGCCTTTGCCGGATAGCTTTCAATGACATGGCGGCGCCACATTCTTGGCTATCCCTGAATGTCGGTTTGGTCGGGCGCCGGCCGGGACGGGACGATGAGCGGCAAGACAATTCCATCGAAAAACAGCGACACGGACCGCAAAACCCGGCTTGCCGAGCAGTTGCGCGCCAATCTGCAGAAACGCAAGGCGCAGTCGCGCTCGCGCCGCACCGGCGAGGCCGACCAGCGGCCGGACGGGCTCACAGCTTCCAAGGAAATGCAAAAAGATTAACTCAAATCGGCCACTCTTAGCTTGGGATGGGCGAAATGCTATTTCTTGAACCAAGCCAACCGATGGTCTAGACGGGCCGACACTCAAACGATTGAACCGGCCTTTTTGGCCGAGAGGGACGTTCTCCAATGGATCGCATCAGAATTGTCGGCGGCAACGAGCTTGCCGGAAGCATTCCGATATCGGGCGCGAAAAATGCCGCCCTGCCCTTGATGATCGCCTCGCTTTTGACCGACGACACGCTGACCTTGGAAAACGTGCCGCATCTGGCCGATGTCGAGCAGCTGATCCGCATCCTCGGCAATCACGGCGTCGATTATTCCGTCAATGGCCGCCGCGAGAAGCAGAATGAGGGCTATTCGCGCACCATCAACTTCTCGGCCCGCAACATCGTCGACACCACGGCGCCTTACGAGCTGGTGTCGAAGATGCGGGCGTCGTTCTGGGTGATCGGGCCGCTGCTGGCCCGCATGGGCGAGGCCAAGGTGTCGCTGCCAGGCGGATGCGCCATCGGCACCCGCCCGGTCGACCTGTTCCTCGAAGGCCTGCAGGCGCTGGGCGCGGATATCGACGTCGACACCGGCTACGTCATCGCCAAGACCCGCAATGGCCGCCTTGTCGGCAACCGCTATGTTTTCCCGAAGGTGTCGGTCGGCGCCACCCATGTGCTGATGATGGCGGCCTCGCTGGCCAAGGGCGAAACGGTGCTCGAAAACGCCGCCTGCGAGCCCGAGATCGTCAACCTCGCCGAATGCCTCAACGCCATGGGCGCGAAAATTTCCGGCGCCGGCACGCCTGTTATCACCGTCGATGGCGTCGAGGCGCTGTCGGGCGCACGCGTACGCGTCATCCCCGACCGCATCGAGACCGGAACCTACGCCATGGCGGTCGCCATGACCGGCGGCGACGTCGTGCTCGAAGGCGCGCGTCCCGAACTTTTGCAGACCGCGCTTGATGTGATTTCACAGACCGGCGCCGAGATCACGCAGACCAATTCCGGCATCCGCGTCAAGCGCAACGGCGCCGGCATTTCGCCGGTCGACGTGACGACGGCGCCCTTCCCGGCTTTCCCGACCGACCTGCAGGCGCAGTTCATGGGCCTGATGACCATGGCCAAGGGCAAGTCGCGCATCACCGAGACCATCTTCGAGAACCGCTTCATGCATGTCCAGGAACTGGCCCGGCTCGGCGCCCACATCACGCTTTCCGGCCAGACGGCGATCGTCGACGGCGTTCCGAAACTGAAGGGTGCGCCGGTGATGGCGACCGATCTTCGCGCCTCGGTGTCGCTGGTCATTGCCGGACTGGCGGCCGAAGGCGAGACCACGGTCAACCGCGTCTATCATCTTGACCGCGGCTTCGAGCGGCTGGAGGAAAAGCTGTCTAATTGCGGCGCGGTGATCGAGCGGATTTCCGCTTAGAACCCCAAGGCAGCCGCTTCAAGTCGGCGTCCAATGGGCAATTGTCGAGTCGGCACCGCCCCCTTATCTGCCTGCCGGCATCCGCGATCGGGGGGCGTCCTTCTCCCCGTCTCTATACGGGGAGAAGTGCCCGGCAGGGCGACGAGTAGCGGTGCAAACCTGAAGCGATTGTCCTGGCGCAGAACCCCTATCGCGGTTGCGTGCTTCGAAAAGACCGCCTAGAGCCTGTTTTGTCTGAGCATGATCTTTGCCAAAAACCGGTTTCCACTTTTCGGGATCATGCTCTAACAGAAGGCTGAACAGTCAACTTTCAGGTGCGAAATCCGCATGAATGCCCTCAAGCTTATCGCGCTCGACGACCAGGACCTGGGCATCGTCTCGGCCCATGTCCAGGATGCCGTGATGAAGGTTTCGGACCTCGAATATCTGCCCGCGGCCAAACGTTTCGTGTTGACCATGAACCGCTTCGTCTGGGAGGCGAAGTCGGGCCTGTTTCGCCAGCATAACGAGCGGCGCCAGGCGGTGCTGCATTTCGACCGGGTGCTGGGCGCCAAGACCAACGGCATTGCCCGCGACAAGCCAACCGAGGTTCTGTCCCTGCTGGCCATCAGCTTCATCGAGATCAGCAAGCCCGCGGGCATCGTCGAGCTGATCTTTTCAGGCGGCGGCACCATCATGCTCGATGTCGAGTGCATCGAGGCCCGCCTTGCCGACATCGGCGGCGCGTGGGAAGCCACGTCACGTCCCGTGCACAGGGCCTGAGCGTCTCATGGCCATCACGCTTCGCCACTCCGACGCCGATTTCGAGCAGCGTTTCGCCGCCTTCCTTCTGACCAAGCGGGAAGTGTCCGCCGATGTCGAGGCCGCGGTGCGCGAGATCATCGCGCGGGTGCGCGCCGAGGGCGACGCGGCGCTGATCGACTATTCCAAGCGATTCGACCGCGCCGACCTCAGAAGCGTCGGCATTGCCGTATCGAAGACCGAAATCGCCAGCGCCTATGATGGCGCCGATGCGGGGACGATCAAGGCGCTCGAATTCGCGCGTGACCGGATACGCGCCTATCACGAGCAGCAGCTTCCAAAGGACAATCGCTATACGGATGCCGCCGGCGTCGAACTCGGCTGGCGCTGGACGGCGATCGAGGCTGTCGGCCTCTACGTGCCGGGGGGCACCGCAAGCTATCCGAGTTCGGTGCTGATGAACGCCATACCGGCCAAGGTTGCCGGCGTCGAACGCATCGCCATCTGCGTGCCTGCCTCCGGCGGCGCCATCCCGCCGCTGGTGCTGGTGGCGGCCGATATATCCGGCGTTTCCGAAATCTACCGCGTCGGCGGCGCGCAGGCGATCGCGGCCCTTGCCTATGGCACCGAAACGATCCGTCCGGTGGCCAAGGTGGTCGGCCCTGGCAATGCCTATGTGGCGGCGGCCAAGCGGCAGGTATTCGGCACGGTCGGTATCGACATGATCGCCGGCCCCTCGGAAGTACTCGTGGTGGCCGATGGCGACAACGATCCGGACTGGATCGCGGCCGATCTGCTGGCCCAGGCCGAACATGATGTGTCGGCACAATCGATCCTGATCACCGACGATCCGGCCTTCGGCAAGGCGGTCGAACGGGCGGTCGAGCGCCAGTTGCAGAGCCTGCCGCGCGGCGAGACGGCCGCGGCGAGCTGGCGTGATTTCGGCGCGGTGATCGAA
Organism: Mesorhizobium sp. B2-4-15; assembly: GCF_006658505.1. Taxonomy (GTDB): domain Bacteria; phylum Pseudomonadota; class Alphaproteobacteria; order Rhizobiales; family Rhizobiaceae; genus Mesorhizobium. Next base: position 3,011 of record NZ_VFUZ01000020.1, on the reverse strand, counting down.
GTTCCGACCATCGAGGCCGCACTGCCGCTGGTCGACCGCATCGCGGCCGAGCATGTCGAGTTGGCTATCGACGATGCCGAAGGCTTCCTGTCGCGGATGCGCAATGCCGGCGCCGTTTTTCTCGGCCGCCATACACCGGAAGCCATCGGCGACTATGTCGGCGGCTCCAATCACGTGCTGCCGACCGCACGCTCGGCGCGGTTCTCGTCGGGCCTGTCGGTGCTCGACTTCGTCAAGCGCACCTCGGTGCTCAGACTTGGACCGGAGCAGTTGCGCGTTCTGGCGCCGGCGGCGATCGCGCTCGCCAAGGCGGAAGGGCTCGACGCGCATGGCCGCTCCGTCGCCATACGGTTGAACATGTAGGCTGATATGACGGGCTCCGATCAAACCCGCGCAAAACTGATCGATGTCGAACTCGATGAATCGATCGGCCGTTCGACGCCCGATGTCGAGCATGAGCGGGCGGTGGCGATCTTCGACCTGATCGAGGAGAACAGTTTCCGGCCCGTCAATGACGGCGGCACAGGCCCCTACCGGCTAAAGCTGTCGCTGGCCGAGCAGCGCCTGGTCTTTGCCGTGGCGCGCGAGGACGGCACCGGGGTCGTCACCCATATCCTGTCGCTGACGCCGCTCCGGCGCATCGTCAAGGATTACTACATGATCTGCGAAAGCTATTACGACGCCATCCGCTCCTCGACGCCGAGCCATATCGAGGCCATCGACATGGGCCGCCGCGGACTGCACAATGAGGGCTCGCAGACGCTGATGGACCGGCTCGCCGGCAAGATCGACATCGACTTCGATACGGCGCGCCGGCTGTTCACGCTGGTCTGCGTGCTGCACTGGCGGGGCTGATCCTGGCACCCGGCGCCCTGCCCCGCTCGATTCTGTTCCTGTGCGGCATGAATGCCGTGCGCTCGCCGATGGCCGAGCAGTTGGCGCGCCGGATGCTGCCCGCCACCATTTTCGTCGCCTCGGCCGGCGTGCGCGCCGGCGAGCGTGACCCGTTCGTCGATGCCGTGCTTGCCGAGGAAGGCCTGTCGCTGGGCGAGCGTCACCCAAGGACATTGGACGATCTCGAGGACGACTATTTCGACCTGATCGTGACGCTGGCGCCGGAGGCGCACCACGCCGCGCTCGAGCTCACCCGCTCGCTGGCCGTCGAGGTCGAATATTGGCCGACGCCGGACCCGACCGATGCCGGCGGCACGCGCGAACAGATCATGGCGGTCTATCGCGATGTCCGCGAGCGGCTGAAGGCGCGCATAAGCCGACGTTTTTTGCTTCCAGAAGCAAAAAACGCGACGGATTAAGCGTGTTCACAAGCGCACGATTATCATATAGGTTCCGCCGAAATTCCGGCTGGAGTCGGATGATTTCGGGTCTGTTCGACCTGAAATCCGAATCCGCCTCCAGGTCAAAGAAGTAGAGCATGATGTCGTCCGAAAACCGCTCCACACTTTTCGGCATCGTGCTCTAGGCGCCGGAACTGCCATCCAAGCAAAGGTATCGAATGCCGAAGGAAGAAGTCCTCGAGTTTCCTGGTGTCGTGACGGAATTGTTGCCCAACGCGATGTTCAGGGTGAAGCTCGAAAACGAACACGAGATCATCGCCCATACGGCCGGCCGCATGCGCAAGAACCGCATCCGCGTGCTGACCGGCGACAAGGTTCTGGTCGAGATGACGCCATACGACCTGACCAAGGGCCGCATCACCTACCGTTTCAAGTAAAATCAAGGCCCGGCCGGAACGCAATGAGCATTTTGCAGAAGCTGGTGCTTGCCTCGGGTTCCCCGCGCCGCATCGAACTCTTGCAGCAGGCCGGCATCGAGCCGGACCGTGTGCTGCCCGCCGATGTCGACGAAACACCGCTGCGTGCCGAGCATCCGCGCTCACTGGCCAAGCGGCTGTGCCAGGAAAAGGCCGAGAAGGCGCTTGCCTCGCTGAAGACCGAGACGGACTATGCGCCAAGCTTCGTGCTGGCCGCAGACACGGTGGTCGCGGTCGGACGGCGCATCCTGCCCAAGGCCGAAACACTGGACGATGCCGCCAATTGCCTCGGGCTGTTGTCCGGCCGCTCGCACCGGGTCTATTCCGGCATCTGCCTGATCACGCCGGGCGGCAAGCTGCGCCAGCGGCTGGTCGAGACGCGGGTGCGTTTCAAACGGCTGCCGCGCGAGGAGATCGATGCCTATGTCGCCTCGGGCGAATGGCGCGGCAAGGCCGGCGGCTATGCCGTCCAGGGCCTCGCCGGCGCCTTTGTGGTCAAGCTCGTCGGCTCCTACACCAACATCGTCGGCCTGCCGCTCTATGAGACGGTGGCACTGCTTTCCGGCGAGGGTTTCAAGACCCATCAAAACTGGCAGTCCGCGCGGCCATGAGCCTCGACGACAAGGTGACGCCGCTGCGGCCCAAGCGCCCTTGCCCAGAATGCGGCAAGCCGTCGGCGCGCGAGACCTATCCATTCTGCTCGAAGCGCTGCAAGGACATCGACCTCAACCGCTGGCTGAAGGGCACCTATGTCATCTCCGCCCGCGACGACGAGGAGGACCCCGACGCCGACGAGCCGAAATAGGGATCGCTCCGCCGGCCCCCTCAACGCCTTCAACAAATCCCCGAGCTGTTGGCGGCATGAGGCCGTTCGATTTCCGCGACGACTGGCAAGCCAGACAGGCAGGCGCATGGCATTGAAACCGACCTATCGAAGCGCATTTCTTTTCCTACGGAAAATCCACATCTAGGCGCTGGACAGGCCGGATTCCCATGCTATAACCCACGCGCTTTCAAGGGGCGCCCATGGCGCTTCCAGTGAAATCCGGAGCGCGAGTCATTCGTTAGCCGGAACAGGCCCAGATAGCTCAGTTGGTAGAGCAGCGGACTGAAAATCCGCGTGTCGGTGGTTCGAATCCGCCTCTGGGCACCATCTTTTCAATTGTACGGCCCGGAGACATGGGTGACAGAGCGTACCTAAGACATGGGTGACAATCTCGTGCCGAACGGATTGTCGATG